>NZ_LJGU01000134.1 GCF_001751245.1 Streptomyces oceani | reverse complement strand
GCAAGGGCGACCTCGGCACGCTCCTGGCGGGCCGGGACACCTGGACAGTCGTCGGTTAGTGCCCAGTAACAGCCATGGGGCGGCGTCGGCACGGTGCGGTGGCCTAAAGCTCAAGGCCGTGAAGTTACGGGCTGTTCGCCGGGCTCAAGATGTTGATGCTGAGGGTGGCTGTGTAGGTGGGTCGGTCGACTTTGAGGCTCTTGTACGCGTATCGGGACAGAGGTCGTTTTACTGCGCGGGGGCTGACGCGCAGGCGGCGGGAGGGCATGAGCTGGTCCAGGATGGCTCGGCCGATCGTTCCGACGAGTTCGATGGCGGTGTCGGCGGTGATGCCCGCGGCCTGGATCATCTGATCGTGGGCGCATCGGAGCGCAACGCTGAAACTGCCCCGGTCCGGGTCCGCTTCGGGTGTGGTCGCGGTGGCGTCGGCGATCGCGATCCGCAGGACCTGGTAGGCGACCAGCAGGGCGTAGACCTCCTGGGCGATGCCGGCCCAGGTCTTCGAGCGCAGGACCCGGCGGCCCAGCATCGACTTCTTGATCGCGAAGTACGCGGACTCCACTGCACATCGCTCGTGATGCAGGCTGGCCAGGCCGGATGCCGGGTATCGGTGGTGGTCAAGGAGGTTGGTGGCCCGTCGATGGGGCCCAGTCTGACGGCCCTGACTGGTGGTGGCGGTGATCTCGCACCCGATGATACGGACCTCGATGCCACTGAAGCGGGAGAGGTAGGAGGCGTCGTCGAAGCGGGCCAGAACCGGGGGCTTGCGGACGGCCGAGACGCGAGCCAGGAAGGCAGCCTCGGTCGTGCGGTCAGGTAGATCTGCGGGTAACCGTAGGCCGTGTACTGGTTGGTGCTCTTACCCAGACGGCCCTGGCGCAGCGGGACGTCGGGGACGTCGAGGTAGGTGCCGTCGATGTGCGACGGTCAGCAGGCCCTGGCAGCGGGACCCGACGGTACGGGGTGTTGTGGCCGGGCCGCGCAACAGGTCGAACAGGGCCCGCATGGGGCGGACACCCCAGACGGGTCCGGGCGTCCCAGAGCGCCGTGCCGGTGATCTTCGCGACCGGTATCGCCTCCAGCGCGGCGGTGAGCTTGCGCCAGACGGCCAGGTAGCCGCAGTCCTCGAACAAGGCTGCGGCCAGCAGCAGGTAGACCAGCACCCGGGCAGGGATCTTCCGCAGGCGTCGCTGGACAGCACCGGTCTCGGGACCCCAGGGCCGCATCGATCATCTCGAACGGGACGATTCGAGTGAGTTCCCCCAGGTGCCCTGGGGCGAACAGGCCCTTCGTCACCGTGATTTCACGCGTGATGACACACCGATCGGATAGCGGAGCCTCCGGTGCCGTGAACGGCCATCTTCGTCGACTGGCAGTTCTACCGGGGCTCCGCTTCTCACGTCCCGAGTAACCGCAGATCAGAGCGCACTTGCCAACACCCCCGGAGCCATAACTTCACGGCCTTGGCCTAAAGGACCTCAGGCGGGCTGCCGGTCCCCCTCCTGCTCGGCCTCCACCCGGGCGTTCCACTCCTTCTTCGACGCCTGCCAGCCGCTCTCGTCATGGCCCAGGCGCCAGTATCCGGAGATGGACAGGTCCTCCCGCGGCACCGCACGGTCCAGCCGCAGGTGCCTGCGCAGCTCCTTTACCATCCCCGCCTCACCGTGCACGAAGGCGTGCACCCGCCCCGCGGGGAAGTCCAGCGAACGGACGGCCGGGAGCAGCAGCTCTCCCGGACGGGCCGTTCCCCGGTGCAGCCAGTTCACCTCGACGCCGGCGGGAACGCTCAGCTGCTGCTCCTCCGTGCGGTCGGAGACCTCCAGTAGCGCCCGCACGGTGGCGCCCGCGGGCAGCTGCTCAAGCGCGGCTGCGATCGCCGGCAGCGCGCTCTCGTCACCGGCCAGGAGGTGCCAGTCCGCCTCCGTACGAGGGGAGTACGCGCCTCCGGGACCGAGGAAGCGAATGCTGTCACCGGGACGGGCACTCTCGGCCCAGGGGCCGGCGAGCCCCGTCGTGCCGTGCACCACGAAGTCCAGTGTCAGCTCGCGCAGTTCCGCGTCCCAGCGGCGCACGGTGTACGTCCGGGTGGCCGGCCACTGGTCGCGGGGGAACTCGGCGCGGATCCGCGTGATGTCGAAGGGCTCCGGATACGTCACGCCCGGGACGGGGAACAGCAGCTTGACGTACGCGTCCGTGTGCTGGCCGCCGGGGAACTCCGCCAGGGAGCCCCCACCGAGCACCACACGCACCATGTGCGGGGTGAGCCGCTTCGTGCGCACCACCTGGGCGTGATGGAGATCGGACGTCTTGCGTGTGGCCGTACGGCCTGCCACATCTGCCACAGGGGCCTCCAGGAGGACACAGCGATGCACGATTACTTAGGTATACCTAACCTATCAAACGATGGTCGCCTCTGCGCTCGCCGCTCCCGCCCGCCTCAGCCCTTGGCACTACCGCCGCGCGCTCCCCGCCAGCACGCCGAGCAGCCGCTCCAGCGAACCGCCCAGCCCCCAGCGGCCGGCCAGCGACTCCAGCGCGGCCGGATCGCGCGGCGCGGCCGGCAGCGTGGCAACGAACTCCGGCAGCGCCACGTCCCGCGCCACCCGGACCACCCGTGGTGCCACGTCCAGATAGGGACGTGCCGTCTCCAACCGGCTCCGCTGCGCGGGCGTCAGCCCGGATCCGGGGTCGGCGACGGCCGCCAGGATCCCGTCCAGGTCACCGAACCGCTCCAGTAGCTTGGTGGCGGTCTTCTCGCCGATCCCGGGCACCCCGGGCAGTCCGTCACTGGGATCGCCGCGCAGCAGTGCGAGGGTGGCGTATCCGGGGCCGTCCACGCCGTACTTCGCGCGCAGCGCGGACTCGTCGTACGTCGCCAGCGTGCCCACCCCCTTGACCGGGTAGAGCACCCGCACGTCACGGTCATCGTCGACGAGTTGGAGCAGGTCGCGATCGCCGGTGACGATGTCCACCGGTCCGCTGGCGCGGGTCGAGAGCGTCCCGATGACGTCATCGGCCTCGCACTCCGGCGCGCCCACCCGGGCGATACCGAGCGCGTCCAACACCGCGTCGATCACCGGGACCTGTGGGGAGAGCGTGTCCGGGACCTCCTCGGTGTCCGGACCGGCGTCGGACACGTCCCGCACGCGGTGCGTCTTGTACGAGGGGATCAGCGCCACCCGCCACGCGGGCCGCCAGTCGAAGTCCATACAGGCCACCAGGTCGTCCGGCTGGTGGTCCTGCACCAGCCGGGCGATGAAGTCCAGCAGTCCGCGCACCGCGTTGACCGGCGTGCCGTCCGGGGCACGCACGGAATCCGGCACGCCGAAGTACGCGCGGAAGTACAGGGATGCCGTGTCGAGCAGCATGAGGCGCCGCGCAGTCGTCGAAGTCACCCCTCCGATCATGCCGTACGACACTGACAGCGACCGGCATCCCGGAGTCCTTACCCTGTGGAGGATGTCCACACCACACCGCTACGAACTGACCGTCCGCTGGACCGGGAACACGGGCGCCGGCACCGCCACCTACCGCTCCTTCGCCCGCACCCACGAGGTACGCGGAGCGGGGAAACCCAGCATCCCGGCCTCCGCCGACCCGCGGTTCCGTGGGGACGTGGAGCGCTGGAACCCGGAGGAGCTGCTGCTCGCCTCCCTCGCACAGTGCCACATGCTCTGGTATCTCCACCTCTGCTCGACGCACGGGGTGGTGGTGACCGACTACGTCGACCAGCCGGTCGGCGCCCTGGAGTTGGACGAAGGGGGCCGTGGTGGCGGGCGGTTNCGTCCCGCACGCGGTGCGTCTTGTACGAGGGGATCAGCGCCACCCGCCACGCGGGCCGCCAGTCGAAGTCCATACAGGCCACCAGGTCGTCCGGCTGGTGGTCCTGCACCAGCCGGGCGATGAAGTCCAGCAGTCCGCGCACCGCGTTGACCGGCGTGCCGTCCGGGGCACGCACGGAATCCGGCACGCCGAAGTACGCGCGGAAGTACAGGGATGCCGTGTCGAGCAGCATGAGGCGCCGCGCAGTCGTCGAAGTCACCCCTCCGATCATGCCGTACGACACTGACAGCGACCGGCATCCCGGAGTCCTTACCCTGTGGAGGATGTCCACACCACACCGCTACGAACTGACCGTCCGCTGGACCGGGAACACGGGCGCCGGCACCGCCACCTACCGCTCCTTCGCCCGCACCCACGAGGTACGCGGAGCGGGGAAACCCAGCATCCCGGCCTCCGCCGACCCGCGGTTCCGTGGGGACGTGGAGCGCTGGAACCCGGAGGAGCTGCTGCTCGCCTCCCTCGCACAGTGCCACATGCTCTGGTATCTCCACCTCTGCTCGACGCACGGGGTGGTGGTGACCGACTACGTCGACCAGCCGGTCGGCGCCCTGGAGTTGGACGAAGGGGGCCGTGGTGGCGGGCGGTTCACCGAGGCGGTGCTACGTCCGCGGGTGACCGTGGCGGAGGCCACCATGGTGGAGCCGGCCCGCTCGCTGCACGCGGACGTTCCGGCGCTGTGTTTCATCGCGCGCTCGGTCGACTTCCCGGTGCTACACGAACCGATGATCCACACCGAGCGCCGGCAGGGGTGATCGTCCGGCCGCGTACGCGTACCTCGTACGCGCAGGCCGTACGAGGATCCGGCAACCCCGGGTGTGGCATGCCGCCTTGGGACGCGGCGTACGGGCGCCGGGCGTGGTGGGCGTCGAAACGCCGTGCGTCCCGGGACTGTTCCGCGGCACCAGCCAGTGTCACGCAGTGTCGCTCCACTAGGATTTCCGCGTGACCATGACGACTCCGCCCGGTTGGTTTCCAGACCCAGGGCATTCCGGTAACGGCCCGTCCCCGGAGCGTTGGTGGGACGGTGCGCGATGGACCGAGCACACCCGAGCGGGACAGTTCGCCCCTGGTTCCCCCGGCTCGCCGGCACCGGGCGCCCCCGTGCTGCCGTCCGGCCCGCCGATACCGCCCCCCAGCTCGGCCGGTCGACCCCGGGGGCCCTTGATAGCGGGTGTCGTCTGCGGCGCGATCGTGCTGGTGGCGCTGGTGGTCGGCGGCGTCCTGATCGCCGGAGGAGACTCCGGAGAGGAGGACGACCAGGCGGGCGGCGACTCCGCCCCCACCGCCTCCGAGGTGCCGGAGGGCGAGGGGACCCCCGAGGACGAACCACGCGAGTCCGGGCCCGAGCACACGCCCTCCCCGGACGGCGGCGCCACCCAACTCGCGGAGGGTGTGGTGCTGCCGTTGCTGGGTGGCTGGGAGCGCACCGAGGGTTCCCGCGGTGCCGCCACGGTGACTTCCGAGTCCTACCCCTGTCCCGAGGAGCCCGAGGCGCGTTGCGTACGCGGTGGGGCCTCGCTGCTGCGGGCGCCCGCGGAGAGCAGCGGCCCCGAGCGGGCCGCGCAGACCGACATCCGCGCCAACGTGCGGCGTTCGTACGGTTCGCAGGGCTACGGCGGCATCTCGTCGACGGAGGAGGTGGCGGCCGAGGACGTGCGGGTCGCCGGCGAGCGGGGCTACCGGGTGCAGTGGAAGGTGGAGACCGAGGAGGGGACCGGCGCGTACGTGGAGTCCGTGGCCTTCCGGCACCCGGGTGGGACGGGCCGACTGGTGATCCTGCGGGGGAGTGTCGACATCCACGACGACGCGCCGCCACCAAGCGCCCTGGAGAAACTGCGTGAGGGAGTGCGCGAGGGCGTGATCCAGGAGGACGACGGAAACAGCGAGCAGGTCGACGCCGAAGTCCGCGGACACGCGCGGGCCTCAGAGGAACGTACGGCCCTCGCCGCGGTACGTCGGCACGGCGGCTGACACCTCCCGTCCCTCGACGAGGTGCAGGCTGTCGAAACGCTCGCACAACTCGCCGGACTTGGCGTGCCGGAACCACACCTTGTCGCCGATCAGCAGGTCGTCCGCCGCCCCGCCCAGCAGCGGGGTCTGCACCTCGCCCGGACCCTCCACGGGATCGTAGCGCAGCCCCGGGGGGAGGTACGGCTGCGGCAGCCGGTCGCCGCCGGGGGCGCCGGACGCCGGGTAGCCGCCACCCAGCACGGTGACCGCGCCCAGTCCCGGGCGGCGTACCACCGGCATGGCGAACAGCGCGGCCGGGCGCCCGGTGAACGAGGTGTACGTGTCGAACAGTCTCGGCACGAGCAGCCCCGAGCCGGCGGCGATCTCCGTCACCGCCTCCTCGGCGGCCGTGTGCTGGACGCTGCCGGTACCACCGCCGTTGACGAACTCCAGGTCGGGTGCCACCGCGCGGACCGCTCGTACGGCGGCGGCACGCCGCTCGGCGAGTTGGCCGCGGGCGGCGTGCTGCATCAGCCGGATCGCCCGGGACCGCACGGGACGTCCGGGCACCGCGTCGCCCACGCCCGCCACGTGTCCCTCGTAGGCCATCAGCCCGACCAGCCGGAAGCCGGGGCGCCGCAGCACCGTACGAGCCAGGTGCGCCAGTTCGGCCGGCGTCCGCAGCGGAGACCGACGGGCGCCGACACGGATCCGGTCGCCGAACAGCCGCAGTGAGGTGTCCAGTTCCAGACACACCCGGATCTCCTCGCTGCCGTCATGGCGGGCGGCGTCGATCAGCTCCAGCTGGGCCGGGTCGTCGATCATCACGGTCACCGCCCGGGCCAGCTTCGGGTCGTTCGCCAGCTCCGCGTAGGCCCGCCGGTCCGTGCTCGGGTACGCGAGCAGCACATCGGGCAGACCCGAACGCGCCAGCCACAGGGACTCGGCCAGCGTGAAGCTCAGCACTCCGCTGAAGCCGTCCTGGTCCAGGGCGCGTTCCAGCAGCGCGCGGCAGCGCAGCGACTTGCTGGCGACACGCAGCGGCTTACCCCTGGCCCGACGCCGCAGATCGGCCGCGTTCGCGTCGAACGCGGCCAGGTCGACGACGGCGAGCGGCGCGTCGAGGTCGGCGGTCGCACGGTCGTATCGGATGCGGTCAGCGGCGAGGTCCCGGCTCCTGTCGTACACCCCGGCAGCTTGCCAGAGGCGCCGCGTGCAACACAGTCCGCCTTCGGCTTGCCGGACCTACCTGTACGCCCCGTAGAGTTACCGCGCACACCACGCGCCAGCGGGCGGCGGGGCGTTGCCGGAGGGGACGTACGGCTCGAAGGGCACTCGTGTGGGCAACGAGGCGCGGGAGGGGACACGGATGACCGCGGAGGACGACGGTTCCCCTGATCCGCATGTCCCGCTACCACCCGTGATGCCGCCGCGTCCCTCGACGCCGCCTACGGTGGCCGCGCCCGAGGAGACGCCCACGCCGCCCCGCACCACCGGGCCACCACGACCGACCGCGCCTCCGCGACCCGCGGCACCGCCGCGCCCCA
>NZ_LJGU01000155.1:32976-40160 GCF_001751245.1 Streptomyces oceani | reverse complement strand
CGGGCAGCCCCGGTTCCGGCCCGGGCAGCCCGAGCCCCGGCGGTACGGCCGCACGGGCACCGCTGCCGCGCGTACGGGCGTACGGCCCTCCGCTATTCGGCGGCCTTCTCCGCACCGCCGTCCGCGGATCCCGCCAACAGCATCTCGGCACGCTCCGCCTCCGCCACGTGCTGCTCGCTGTCGATCGAGCGGCGCAGCGCCTCGTGCAGCCCGGAGGGGGTGAGCACGCCCTCGAAGCGGTCGCCGTCCAGCACGGCGATCCAGCCGGCGTCGTACTGCAGCATCGTGCTGAAGGCCTGCTTGAGCGAGTGCCCCAGCGGGAGCCACGCCTCCATCCGCCGCGCGTGCGCGCGTACGCTGTCCTCGCCGTCCTGACCTGGACGGCCCTGACGCGGGCCCGCGCCACCGGCGCCCTCGGCCGCCCCGGCCTCCGTCGGGCCCGCGTCCGAGGAGACCCAGCCGTGCAGTTCCCCGGAGCCGTCCAGCACGACGGCCCAGCGCGCGTCCTGGTCACGCATCCGCCGCGTCGCCTCCGCCATTCGGTCGTCGAGCCGGACGATGGGCGGCTGCTCCAGGTCGCGGCGCTCGATCGGGGTCACCGACAGCCGCTTCAGGCCCCGGTCCGCCCCGACGAAATCGGCCACGTAGTCCGTACGGGGCGCGCCCAGCACCTTGCTCGGAGCGTCGAACTGCTCCAGCCGCCCGGCTCCGTAGACCGCCATCCGGTCGCCCATCCGCACGGCCTCCTCGATGTCGTGCGTCACGAACAACACCGTCTTGCGGACCGTCTCCTGTAGCTTCCGGAACTCGGTCTGCAGATGCTCGCGCACCAGCGGGTCCACGGCGCCGAAGGGCTCGTCCATCAGCAGTACGGGCGGATCGGCCGCGAGGGCGCGGGCGACCCCGACCCGCTGCCGCTGACCGCCGGAGAGCTGGTCCGGGTAGCGGCGGCCGTGCGCGTCCGGGTCGAGACCCACCAGCTCCAGCAACTCGGCCGCGCGGGCCCGGCTGCGCGTACGCCGGTGGCCGAGCAGTCGCGGAACCGTCTCGGTGTTCTCCAGGACGGTCTTGTGTGGGAAGAGGCCGACCTGCTGAATGACGTAGCCGATGCGGCGCCGCAGGTCGACCGGATCGATCGTGGCGATGTCCGCGCCGTCCAGCAGGACCTGACCGGAGGTCGGCTCGATCAGCCGGTTCACCATCTTCATCGTCGTCGTCTTGCCACAGCCGGACGGCCCCACCAGGGTGACGAGTTCGCCCTCCGCGATCTGGAAGGTCAGATCCTCGACCGCCACGGTGCCGTCCGCGTAGCGCTTACTCACCTGCTCGAAGCGAATCACACTTCATAGTGACAGCTGTTCGTATATGGTCGCTCGGGAATCGATCACTGATCGCGATGGATGTGAAGTGCCGTGGCCTCGCGCAGCTGTCTCGCGGCGAACGACTGGATCTGTGCCGAGTACGTCCGCAGCAGGAGCGGGGAGCTGGCCGACGCCACCCTGCAGCACCTGGGCATCGCCGTCTCCTCGGTGCTTCTCGGGCTGCTGCTGGCCTTCCCGTTGGCGCTGCTGGCGTACCGCTGGAAGGCCGCCTCGGGTCCGGTGCTCGGGCTGACCACGGTGCTCTACACGGTGCCCTCGCTGGCGATGTTCGCGCTGCTGCTGCCCGTCTTCGGCCTCTCGGCGGCGGTGGTGGTGGCCGGCCTGGTGCTGTACTCGCTGACGGTGCTGGTCCGTAACATCCTGGCCGGTCTCGAGTCCGTGCCACGGGACGTACGGGAGGTCGCGCAGGGCATGGGCTACGGGCAGCGGCAGCTGCTGTTCGGTGTGGAGTTGCCGTTGATGCTGCCGGCGCTGATGGCCGGCGTACGGATCGCGATGGTCTCGGCGATCTCCCTCACCACGGTCGGCGCGATCGTCGGACACGGAGGTCTCGGGAACCTCATCTACAGCGGTATGGACAGCCTGTTCAAGGCACAGGTGCTCACCGCCTCGGCCATCTGCGTGGCCCTCGCGGTGTCGGCTGACCTGTTGTTGCTCGTCGTGCAGCGTGCGCTGACGCCGTGGGCCCGGCACCGGGCCCGCGCGGGGAAGGCTGGTTGAGCGAGTGGGAACCTTCACGGCCGCGTGGGACTGGCTGACCAGCGGCGCGAACTGGACTGGCGCCGGCGGCGCCGGGCAACGCCTCGGCGAACACCTCGTCCTGACGGTGCTGAGCATGGGGTGCGCCGTCCTGCTGGCGCTGCCGCTCGCCCTGTGGCTGGGCCACGTCGGCCGGGGCGGCACGCTCGCGATCAACGTGTCCAACGTGGGTCGTGCCGTGCCGACCTTCGCCGTGCTGGTGCTCCTGGCGCTGAGCCCGTTGGGCCCGTACGGCGAGCTGACCACGGTCATCGCCCTGGTGCTCTTCGCCATCCCGCCCCTGTTGACCAACGCCTACGTCGGGCTGCGGGAGGCGGACCGGGATGTCGTCGAGGCCGCGCGCGGCATGGGCATGTCCGGCTGGCAGGTGCTGCGCAGGGTGGAACTGCCCCTGGCCTTCCCGCTGATCATGACCGGCGTACGCTCCGCCACCGTGCAGGTCGTGGCGACCGCGACGCTGGCCGCGCTCGCCGGTGGCGGCGGCCTGGGCCGGATCATCACCGCAGGCTTCAACACGTACGACACCGCGCAGGTGGCCGCCGGGGCCGCCCTGGTCGCCGCGCTGGCCCTGGTGGTGGAGGGCGTGCTGGTGCTGTTGAGCAAACTGACCGACCCGATGCGGGGGCGTACGCGCCCCGGGCGTGGGGGCGGTGCCTCCACAGCGGGCCCGTCCGACGGGGCGGGCGCCGGCACGGACGGGGAGGCGGCCGACCGGCCGAGGAAGACCGCGGACGCGGTATGACGGACGTCCTCGCCGCACCACCGTCCCGCGCGCTCCTCCCGCCCTCGCCACGCCCGCCGGGCTGGCGCGCGCCCAAGCCCCGACCGCAGTCCCGACTCGACCGCTCTGCCTACAACCGTCCCGCCCCGACCGATGTCCCACGCCGAACCTCTGGAAGGTGACGCCGTGCAGCTCGTAAGAAGCGCAACCCGCTGGACCGCCGCGAATCGCGGAGCCGGACGCCCGTCCCGGACCCGTCGCGGGATCGGTGCCGCACTGCCGGCAGCGGTCTCGCTGGTGCTGGCGGCCGGTCTCACCGGCTGCGGCGACAGCCTGGAGGAGAGCGGCGGCGGCGACTCGAAGGGGAAGCTGACGGTGGGATCGGCGGGCTTCACCGAGTCCAAGATCCTCGCCAACATGTACTCCGAGATGCTGTCCGACGCCGGATACGACACCAGCATCAAGACCGTCAGCAACCGCGAACTCTACGAACCGGCCCTGGAGAAGGGCGAGATCGACGTCGTCCCGGAGTACGCCGCCACTCTGGCGGAGTTCCTGAACGCCAAGGAGAACGGCGCGAAGGCCGCGGCCAGCGAGCCGGTCGCGTCCAGCGACGTGGACGACACCGTGGCCGCATTGCGCGAGCTGGCCGAGCCCCGCGGGCTCAAGGTGCTCGAGGTGGGCGAGGCGGTGGACCAGAACGCCTTCGCGGTCACCAAGGACTACGCCGCCGAGCACGACCTCAAGACGCTCTCCGACCTCGGCGAGAAGGATCTGGAGGTGCGGCTCGCGGCCGGCGACGAGTGCGCGGAGCGACCGTACTGCCAGCCCGGTCTGGAGGAGACGTACGGCATCGAGATCAGCGCCGTCGATCCCAAGGGCGTCGGCACTGTGCAGTCCAAGCAGGCGGTCAAGGACGGCACCGACCAGATGGTGCTGACCACCACCACGGACGCCACCCTCGACCAGTTCGACCTGGTGCTGCTCGACGACGACAAGGACCTGCAGAACGCCGACAACGTGCTGCCGGTGGTGAACGCGAAGGACGCCGGCGGCAAGAAGGTCAGTTCCGCCCTCAACAAGCTGACCGCGACCCTCACCACCAAGCAACTCACCGAGCTGAATCGCAAGGTGGACGCGAAGCGGCAGAAGCCGGCGGACGTCGCCGAGGACTACCTGGTGAGCCAGCGGTTGATCGACGGGTGAGCCGGCCGAAGCCGGTCGAGTGCTGACGCCCGGTGTCGCCGGGCACCGTGCACAGGGTAAATTCCAAACCATGCCACGTGGACGTCATCGCCATTCCCAGCCGTTGCACCGGCTCCTGCCTCCGGTGGCCGTCACTGTCGCCGGGCTGGCCTGTGCCGGCGGCAGCTGGTTCGTCGGGGGCGTGGGCACGACGGACACGGAGATCCTGGTGCTGCGCGGTCTCACCGCGGCCGCCGCGGTGGCCGGTGCGGCCGGCGCGGTGCTGGCCCGCCGGTGGGACCGCGCGGCCGGGCGTCAGGTGGCGGAGCTGAAGGCCCGCCAGAGCCGTACGGAGTGGCGCGCCGAGGAGCAGCAGGCCGACCTGGAGGGCGACCTGGAGGAGTCCCGCCGGCTGCGCCAGGGGCTGGAGAAGAAGCTGCGGGACAAGCGGATCGAACTGGCCCGGCTGCGTACGGAGCACGCCGCCCTGCTGCGTCGGTACGCCAACGCCGAGACCGGCCGGGCCAGCGCCCTCGAGGGTCGCCGGCAGCTGGAGATAGAGGCCGGCGAACCGGCCCGCCGGCAGCTCACCTCGGGGGTGACGGACCACCGGCTGGCCTCCGGGGCGCCGAGCCCGCTGACGTACCGACAGGCGTACGAGGCTCTGGGCCAGCTCAAGCGGAACGCCGAGCGGCAGCGGGAGCGGGACTCGGCGGTACCCGCGCCGGACGCGCTGGCCTCGGCCGTCCCGGACGGATCGGCGCCCGTGCCGCCGGACTCCGGGACGCGGTCCGGTCCGGGACGGGACGACGGCTTCGACTTCTTCGGCGCCCGGCACGCCGGCGCCACGGGCGACGCGGCACCCGGCGACGAGTCCGCCCGGTCCGCCGAGGATGCTGCCGGCGCCGAGGGCGCCCAGACCGTGGTCGGCGATCCACCGGCCGAGGCCACCGGCCCGGTCCGCCGGGTGCCGGCCGGCGCGGCGGGCAAGGTGATCGACCTGTCCGAGTCGGAGTCGGCCGCCGCCGGCCACGGCGACGCCCCCGGCAGTCGCGCCCCCAGTGACGCCGGTGACACCACCGGGCCCGGCGCGCTGCGCAGCGCGTGAGCGCCCCCTCGCTGGCATGCGGGCCGCCGGGTCGCCGGCAGCGCGCACGAACGTACGGTGGAAGCGGCCAGGGTGACCGTGGCTGAGGAGCACGAGGCAGTGGTGCGCCGGCGGCTGGCCGCCTGGACCGGGGCCACCCGCAAGCTCTCCAGGGGCCCCGTCGCCGGCACCCTCGCCGAGCGGCTGGACCAGTTGGCCCGGGAGGGCGCGGAAGCGTACGACCTGAGCGACTGGACTGACACGTACGGCAACCGGGTCGTCGCCGAGCTGGAGCGTCGCACCGCCGAGACACTGGGCACCGAGGCCGCGGCCTTCTTCCCGACCGGCACCATGGCCCAGCAGGTGGCGCTGCGCTGCTGGGCTGGCCGTACCGCCAACCGTACGGTCGCGATGCACCCGCTGGCCCACCCCGAGCAGTGGGAACGGGACGCGCTCAGCCAGCTCACCGGCCTGCGCGTGGTGCATCCGACGCAGGCGCCGCGGATGCCTTACGACTCCGAGGTCCGCGCGCTGCGCGAGCCGTTCGGCACGCTGGCGCTGGAACTTCCGCTGCGGGAGGCCGGCTTCCTGCTGCCCGACTGGGACGAACTCACCGCCACCGTGGCGGTGGCCCGCGAGCGGGACGCGGTGGTGCACTTCGACGGCGCCCGGCTGTGGGAGTGCGCCCCGCACTTCGGGCGCGGTCTGCCGGAGATCGCCGAGCTGGCGGACAGCGTGTACGTCTCCTTCTACAAGTCCCTGGGCGGGCTGTCCGGTGCCGCGCTGGCCGGCAGCGCGGAGTTCATCGAGGAGACGACGACCTGGCGTCACCGGTACGGCGGCCAGCTCTTCCAGCAGTGGCCGGCCGCGTTGTCCGCCCTCGCCGGCCTGGACCGGGAACTACCCCGGCTGCCGGAGTACGTCGCGCGGGCCAAGGAGGTGGCCGAGGCCCTGCGGGCGGGGTGCACGGCCGCCGGTGTGAGTTGGGTGCGGATTCAGCCCGAGGTGCCGCACACCCACCAGTTCCTGGTGTGGCTGCCGTACGACGCGGAGGCGCTGACCGAGGCCGCCGTACGGACGGCGGAGGAGACCGGAGTCGCGCTCTTCCGGATCTGGGACCACGCGGGTCTGCCCGGCATCGCCCACACCGAGGTGCTGGTGGAGGAGCCGGGCCTGGCCTGGAGCACGGCCGAGATCACGGCGGCGGTGGTGGACTTCCTGTCCCGGGTGCGCTGACCCCGGCGGTCGCGGCTGCCTCTCGTACGCGCGCTCAGCCGCACGGAGCCTCGCGGCGGGCCGGCGCGCGGTGGTCCGTACCGGCGAACCTGCCGGGACCGGCGGATCTGCCGGGACCGGCGGACCGGTCGTTGGGCCGCTCCCGCCCCCGGAGCGGACGCAGCGCGGCGCCGAGCCGACGCAGCAGCGCGGCGACGCAGAGCAGCGCCAGCGCGATCATCACGACGATGTTCATCGGCGGTCAGTCCCTCCGGTGTCGGTACCGTCTCCCGTGTCGCCGCCGTCCCCGGCCTCGCTGTCCGTACGAGCGCCCGCGTCCGTACGAGCGTCCGTACGAGCGCCCCCTCTCGTACGGCCGCCCGCGGGGCCGTCGCCCGGTACCCGCCGGCCCGTCGCGACGTACTCCGTCCCGCCGAAGGCGCGCAGGATGCTGTCCTCGGAGGCCAGGATCTGCCTCCGGTGCTGTTCCAGCTCGGCCTTGTCCCGGACGGGCAGCGAGTGGACGTAGAGCGTGCTGTGCTCGCGGTCGATCTCCAGCACCATGGACCCCGGTGAGAGCCCGGTGAGCTGCACCGCGCCGCGCACCAGTCGGTCGGCGTCGTGCCGCAGTGGCACGGCGACGACCGCGGAGTGGGTGTACGAGCCGTACCGCAGCGCGGCCCAGGACACCGAGGCGCTCGCCCGTAGCAGTTGGATGACCGTACGGACGACGAGCGCCAGGGCCCAGCCGACCCGGAGCGTCACCAGCCGGGCCGAGGGCACCGGGCACACCAGGGTGGTCACGGCCGCCACCAGCACCCCGCTGACCAGCACC
>NZ_LJGU01000155.1:16052-32917 GCF_001751245.1 Streptomyces oceani | reverse complement strand
GCAGCACGCCCGCCGGGCGGCTGGCGGCGGTGCGGCGGCTGGCGGAGTCCCGGTGCGCCTCCCGCAGTTCCCGCACGGTGCGCCAGTCCCGGCTGCTCGGTGCGGGGGGCGCGGGCGTGCCGTGCTGGGCGGCGCGGTAGGCGTCCAGGGCGTACTGCTGGGTGATATCCATGGTTTCCTCCAGAAAGGTATCGCTACGGCCTGGTTGCCGGCGAGCTGTCCACTACTGTGCGCCGAGCTCCAGCGGCCCGTCGCGCCGATTGACGGAGGCGGTCAATCGACGCCGTCGCTCCCGGGACGCCTGCACAATGGCGTCATGAGCGTGGACATCGAGGTCAGGGGCCTGCCCGCGGAACGGTACGTCTTCCGGACGTCGCCGCTAGCCGAACTGGGCTACGCGCTGCACGTGTTGGCCGAACCGGGGCACCACCCGGGCCTGCACGGCTGGGCCACCGCCACCTCGTCCGGCCTGAAGCCGGACCTCGCGGACCGGTTGCGGGAGGCCGACTTCCTGTGGAGCCCGACGTTCTCCGACATCCTGACCCCGTTCGCGGGAGTGCCGTCCCGGGACGGACAGCCGGGCGCGACCCTGGCGGAGGACCTGGACATCCTGGACCAACTGGACGACGAGCGGTTCGTGGGCTCCGCGCTGGAGTTCACCTGTTCCGCGAGCTACGGCTGCGGCGGTCCGTCCCCGCTCGTGGACGCCGACGCCCGGCAGCGCGCGCTGGACATGGCAGCCGCGCGCGGACCGCGTCAGGAGGACTTCACCCGCCGGCTGTTGACCGAGCCGACGGTGGTGCGGTCCTGGATACGCCGCCTGCTGGAGGACTGTGAACAGGCGTTCTTCGCGGACACCTGGCGGCGACTGGAGACCCAACTGGCCGCCGACGCGCGACACAAGACCGAACTGCTGAACCACCGTGGCCTCGCCGAGGCGTTGGCCGCCGTGTCACCGGCGCTGAGCCTGAGCGAGAACGGCGGGCGCATCCAGGCGGACAAGCTGTCCGAGGGCCGTACGACGGCGCTGGACCCGGCCATCGGTCCGGGAGTCACCTTCGTGCCCACCTCGATGGGTTGGCCACACCTGCTCGTGCTGCACGCGCCGTCCTGGCGTCCGGTCGTGCACTACCCGGCGGCGACCCCGGAGATCTCCCGGCCGCCCTCCGTGCAGGACGTACAGCTGCGGCTGGAGGCGCTGGCCCATCCGATGCGGTTGCAGTTGGCGCGTTTCCTGGCCCGCGCCACGTACACCACCGGGGAGCTGGCCGAGTCGGTCGGCATGAGCGCCCCGGAGGTCTCCCGGCACCTGGCGACCATGAAGAAGGCCGGCCTGGTCACCACCCGCAGGCGCGGACGTTACGTCCTGCACCAGCTGGATCTCACGGTCGCGGCCCGGCTCGGCAGCGACTTCCTGGAGGGCGTGCTGCGCTGAGCCGATGGTGCCGGCTGTCCCTGCTCGGCTCTCCGTTGCCGGGGCGTGCGGCTCCGTACGTGCGGCTCCGGGCGTGTGATCATCCGTATCCCGGCTCACCGGTTGGCGCGCACCAGTCCCGACTCGTACGCGCGCACCACGGCCTGCACCCGGTCCCGGAGTTCCAGCTTGGTCAGCACCCGCCCCACGTGCGTCTTCACGGTCGCCTCGGACAGCACCAGGTGCGCCGCGATCTCGCCGTTCGACAGGCCCTGCGCGACCAGCACCAGCACCTCGCGTTCCCGCTCGGTCAGCCGGTCCAGGCCGTGCCCGGACGGTTCGGCCGCACTGGCCGGCAGCACCGTGGAGAACCGGTCGATGAGCCTCCGGGTGGTGCTCGGCGCGACGACCGCGTCGCCGCTGTGCACGGCGCGGATCGCGGACAGCAGCTGGCCCGGCGGCACGTCCTTGAGCATGAAGCCGCTGGCCCCCGACTTGAGCGCGCTGAAGGCGTACTCGTCCAGGTCGAAGGTGGTCAGGATGAGCACCCTCGGCGCGCCGGGGCCGCCCTCGCCCAGCTCACAGATGTGCCGGGTGGCCTCCACCCCGTCCAGCACCGGCATCCGGACGTCCATCAGCACGACGTCCACGGCCTGCGTCCGCAACGTCTCCAGGGCCTCCTGCCCGTTCTCGGCCTCCGCGACCACCTCCATGTCCTCCTGCGCGGCCAGCACCATACGGAAGCCGGTGCGCAGCAGCGCCTGGTCGTCGACGAGCATCACACGGATGGCCATGGGGTGCCGTTCCTCTCAATCGTTGCCGGGGGTGTCGCTGGGTGTCGCTCAGCGCGCGTTCCGCAGGGGAAGCACCGCGCTGATCCGGAAGCCGCCGCCGGGCCGCGGACCGGCCTCCAACTGCCCGCCGACCATGCCGATCCGTTCCCGCATGCCGATCAGGCCGTGCCCGCGGCCGTCCTCCCCGCCCACCTCGTACAGTTCGCGCTGGGCACCGCGGCCGTCGTCCTCGGCGAGCAGCGCCAGCTCCTCCTCGCCGTAGGTCAGCCGCACCTGGGCGCCGACGTCCGGGCCACCGTGCTTGCGGCTGTTGGTCAGTGCCTCCTGCACGACGCGGTACGCCGTCAGCTCCACGCTGCTGGGCAGCGCGCGCGGAGTTCCCGAGATGTGGAAGTTCACGCTCAGGCCGGTGCCGCGTACCTGGTCGACCAGTTCGGTCAACTGCTCCATGCCCGGCTGCGGCACGTACTCCTCGCTCTCCTTGGTGCCCTCGCCGCTGCGCAGCACGCCGAGCAGCCGGCGCATCTCGGCGAGCGTCTGTCGGCCGGTGCCGGAGATGGTCTCCAGAGCCTGGCTGGTCTGTTCGGGCGCCTGGTCCAGGACGTACGCGGCACCGTCGGCCTGCACCACCATCACCGAGACGTTGTGCGCGACCACGTCGTGCAACTCCCGAGCGATCCGGGCGCGTTCCGCCGCGACGGCCACCTTGGCCTGGGCCTCGCGCTCCTGCTCCAGGCGCGCGGCCCGCTCCTCGAGTTGGCTGTAGTAGTCCCGACGGGTGCGCATAGAGTCGCCGAGCACCCAGGCGAGGATGAACAGACCGGTCAGCAGGACCGTGCTGAGCGCGGCCTCGACGGCCGACTGCCCTTCGTGCGGCCACCGGATACCGGACAGGGTCGGTGCCACACACGCGCCCGCGAACGCGAACCGGGACGCCCAGATAACGTGCCGGGAGGCGGCGGTGAAGATGATGACCAGGAAGGCGAAGTTCGCGATGAACGGCTCCACCCCGACGATCATCTGCACCGCGCCGGTGCCGGCCGCCAGCAGCAGCATCCGCTCCGGGGCGCGGCGGCGCAGCGCGACGACGACGGCCAGCAGGACGGAGAGCGGAACGGCCATGTACAGCGGCCCGGTGTCCGGGCGTACGTTCTCGGGCGCCTGGTGCAGCGCGGCCAACCAGCCACCGCACATCACCAGCAGCAACACCGCCCAGCTACAGTCCACCCCCGTCGGGTGTCGGCGGATGAAGTCGTAGATGCGGTGCACGTCACCCAGCGTATGCACGGAAACTACGGGTACGGATCGATCGAACGGGCGATCCGTGGCGGACTCACGTACTCCGCAAGGTGGATGTCAAGGTGCCTGGGTGGGACCTAGCTTGCCCGCCGGCTGTTGGCTCTCGGCTCTCGCTCGGCTTCCGGAGTGCTTTCGGAGTGCTTTCGGTGATCCACCCGCGGGGTCGTACGGTGTCGGCGTGATCGAGCAGCCTTCGGGCCCCTCGGGCCGGGCGCGCGCCCCGGAGTCACCGGAGTCACCGGAGTCACCGGAGTCACCGGAGTCACCGGGCGCCGTGCAGCCGCGGGAGCCGGACGCGCCGGAGCCGCCGGACCAACCCGTCCCGTGGCGTACGGCCATGGAACGCGCGCTGTACGGACGGCGCGGCTTCTTCGTACGGGAGCGGCCGGCGGACCACTTCCGCACATCCGTGCACACCTCGTCGCTGTTCGCCGAGGCGGTGGCGCGGTTGGCGACCCGGGTGGACGGACGGCTCGGTCACCCCGGGGAGTTCACGCTGCTGGACGTGGGCGCCGGCCGCGGTGAACTGCTCACGGCGGTGCTCGGCACGGTCGACGCGGAGTTCNAACTACGGGTACGGATCGATCGAACGGGCGATCCGTGGCGGACTCACGTACTCCGCAAGGTGGATGTCAAGGTGCCTGGGTGGGACCTAGCTTGCCCGCCGGCTGTTGGCTCTCGGCTCTCGCTCGGCTTCCGGAGTGCTTTCGGAGTGCTTTCGGTGATCCACCCGCGGGGTCGTACGGTGTCGGCGTGATCGAGCAGCCTTCGGGCCCCTCGGGCCGGGCGCGCGCCCCGGAGTCACCGGAGTCACCGGAGTCACCGGAGTCACCGGAGTCACCGGGCGCCGTGCAGCCGCGGGAGCCGGACGCGCCGGAGCCGCCGGACCAACCCGTCCCGTGGCGTACGGCCATGGAACGCGCGCTGTACGGACGGCGCGGCTTCTTCGTACGGGAGCGGCCGGCGGACCACTTCCGCACATCCGTGCACACCTCGTCGCTGTTCGCCGAGGCGGTGGCGCGGTTGGCGACCCGGGTGGACGGACGGCTCGGTCACCCCGGGGAGTTCACGCTGCTGGACGTGGGCGCCGGCCGCGGTGAACTGCTCACGGCGGTGCTCGGCACGGTCGACGCGGAGTTCGCCGGGCGACTGCGCCCGCGTGCCGTGGAGCGTGCCGCGCGCCCGAGCGGGCTGGACCCGCGTATCGCCTGGAGCGCGGAACCGCCCCGGGCGGGCTCGCTGACCGGGCTGGTCTTCGCGAACGAGTGGCTGGACAACGTCCCGGTGGATCTCGCCGAGGTGGACGCCGCCGGCACGGTCCGGTACGTACGGGTGGATCGTACGGGCCGGGAGCGACTCGGCGCCGAGGTCACCGGCCCGGACGCCCGGTGGCTGGCGCGCTGGTGGCCGTTGGAGGGCGCCGAGCCGGGCGTTCGCGCGGAGATCGGTCGGCCGCGGGACACCGAGTGGGCGACGGCCGTCGGCACCCTGGAGCGTGGCCTCGCGGTCGCCGTTGACTACGCCCACAGCCGATCCGACCGCCCGGCCTTCGGCAGCCTGACCGGTTACGCGGACGGGCGCCAGGTGTCGGCCGTGCCGGACGGCAGCCGGGATCTGACCGCGCATGTCGCGTTGGACGCGTGCGCGGCGGCGTGCGCTCGGGCGACCGGCGGTGAACCGCGGCTGCTGACCCAACGCGCGGCCCTGCACGCGCTCGGGGTGCGGGGTGGCCGGCCTCCGCTCTCCTGGGCGTCGATCGACGCCGCCGCGTACGTACGGGCGCTCAGCACCGCCGGCAAGGCCGCCGAACTGACCGACCCGCGGGGCCTGGGCGGATTCGGCTGGCTGGTGTGCGCGGTGGGCCTGCCCAAGCGGTGGGACCCCTTCGAGTGATACCGGCGCTGGTGGCGCCTTGCTCAGGCTTTCCGGCGGGACGACGGGAAGGTGCCAACATGGTGGTCATGACCGACGACAGGTACGCACAGATGCGCGCGCTGGCCGAGGAGATCTCCGAGCGACCCGAGTCTTGGGCGGTGGAGATCTCTGGAGACGAGGTCATTGTCATGATGAGCCCGGCGAAGCGGCATGAGTGGATCGTGGCTGTCACGGGGCGGCAGCTCAACCGGCAGTTGGAGCAGCAGGGTTCCGATCTCGTGGCGCACGGCGGCGCCGACGTCGAGGACCCGCTCGTGGGTGTGCTGCGTCGCCCGGATCTGCTGGTCCTGCCCTTGGACGTGCTGGATGAGGGCGGCGACTACGTCGATCCGAAGGACGTTCGGGTGGGGGTGGAGGTCGTCTCGAGATCCAATCCGGAGAACGACTACACCGGCAAGATGCGCGACTTCCCGCGTATGGGCATTCCGTGGTACGTGATCATCGACCCCCGGCTGGGCACCGGTGTGGTGCTCTCCGAGATTGGCCCGGGCGAGGACGGCCCGGCCTACCAGAAGCGGGACGCCTTCGCGTTCGGGGAGACCGTGCCGATCGCCGAGTGGACGATCGACACGTCGGGGTTCCCGCTGTACTGACGGCCGTACGCCTCCCCACGGATCTCCGCCGGCCGGGGGGAGAGCACCGGGAAGTGCCGGACTGGATGGACTGCCAGACTGGGCGGCATGACGGAGACGACGGTCGGCATCGGCGGGGCCGCCGAGAGCACCGACATGGTGCTGAACATCGGCCCGCAGCACCCCTCCACGCACGGCGTGCTGCGGCTGCGCCTCGTCCTGGACGGCGAGCGGATCAGCGCCGCCGAGCCGGTGGTGGGATACATGCACCGGGGTGCGGAGAAGCTGTTCGAGGCGCGGGACTACCGGCAGATCATCGTCCTCGCCAACCGGCACGATTGGCTCTCCGCGTTCTCCAACGAGTTGGGTGTCGTGCTCGCCGTGGAGCGGATGCTCGGGATGGAGGTGCCGGAGCGCGCGGTGTGGATCCGCACCCTGCTCGCCGAGCTGAACCGGGTGCTGAACCACATGATGTTCCTCGGTTCCTATCCGCTCGAACTGGGCGGCATGACGCCGGTCTTCCACTCCTTCCGGGAGCGCGAGGAGCTGCAGCACGTCATGGAGGAGGTCTCCGGTGGCCGTATGCACTACATGTTCAACCGGGTCGGCGGGCTGAAGGAGGACCTGCCCGCAGGTTGGCTGGACCGGGCTCGGCACGCCGTGGCGGCGGTCCGCTCTCGGATGGACGTCTTCGACCAACTGGTCGTGCGGAACGAGATCTTCCGAGGACGTACGGCGGGCGTCGGCGTCCTGAGCCAGGAGACCGTGCGGGCGTACGGCGTCAGCGGCCCCATTGCCCGGGCGTCCGGCGTGGACTTCGATCTGCGTCGGGACGAGCCGTATCTGGCCTACGGCGAACTCCGCGACGTGCTGCGGGTGGTCACCCGGGACAGCGGCGACTGTCTCGCCCGCTTCGAGGTGCTGCTCGGCCAGGCGCACAACGCCCTGGAGCTGGCGGACGCCTGCCTGGACCGGATCGGGCAACTGCCCCCGGGGCCGATCAACCAGCGGCTCCCGAAGGTGCTCAAGGCGCCCGAGGGCGCCACGTACGCCTGGACGGAGAATCCGCTGGGGCTCAACGGCTACTACCTGGTCTCGAAGGGAGAGAAGACGCCGTACCGGATGAAGCTGCGCTCGGCGTCGTTCAACAACATCCAGGCGCTTGCCGAGCTGCTGCCCGGCACCCTGGTGTCGGACATGGTGGCGATCCTCGGCTCGTTCTTCTTCGTGGTGGGTGACATCGACAAGTGAGGTCGGCCGGTGAGGTCGGCACGTGAGTCGGCGCACGGTCGACGCGCGGTCGCTACGCGCCACCCGTCGGGCGTACCCGGGCCCGCCGCACGCTGCCACCGGTGCGCCGCGCTCGCGTAACATGGCCCAGCATCGTCCGGTACCCGCCGCGGACCGGAACGGCGAACGGAAGGTCAGCACTCGGTGAACGCACAGCAGCAACCCGACCCGGTGCGGGCACCCGGCACCGATCCCGGCGGAACCGCTGAGGCCAGCGGCGGCACCAGGTCCGCCGAGCAGGGCATCACGCGCGCCGAGGACCGTCCGGCCCGGCTCGACGTCGGAGTCGTCGGCACCGGCCGGGTCGGGCCCGCGCTCGCCGCCGCCCTGCGGCTGGCCGGACACCGGCCGGTCGCCGCCTCGGGGGTCTCCGAGGCGTCCCGAGCTCGTGCCGCCGCCCTGCTTCCGGGAGTTCCGCTGGTGGACCCGGCCCAGGTGCTGGCCAGATCCGAGCTGGTGCTGCTCACCGTGCCGGACGACGCGCTGCCGGGGCTGGTCGGTGGCCTCGCCGAAACCGGCGCCATCCGCGCCGGCCAACTGCTGGTCCACACTTCTGGGCGGCACGGCACCGCCGTACTCGAGCCGGCGCTGCGCGCGGGCGCGCTGCCGCTGGCTCTGCACCCGGTGATGACCTTCAGCGGCACACCCGTCGATGTGCAACGGCTCGCGGGCTGTGCGTTCGGGGTGACGGCACCCGAGGAGTTGCGACTGGCCGCGCAGGCGCTGGTCATCGAGATGGGCGGGGAGCCGGAGTGGATCGCCGAGGAGTCCCGCCCGCTCTACCACGCGGCGCTCGCCCTCGGCTCGAACCACCTGGTGACGCTGGTCGCTCAGGCCATGGAGCTGTTGCGCACGGCCGGCGTGACGGCGCCGGACCGGATGCTCGGACCGCTGCTCTCGGCGGCCCTGGACAACAGTCTGCGCTCCGGTGACGCCGCGCTGACCGGGCCGGTCGCGCGGGGTGACGCGGAGACGGTCGCGACGCACGTGGCGGAGTTGCGGGCACACGCCCCCGAGGCCCTCACCGGCTACCTCGCGATGGCGCGTACGACCGCTGACCGGGCCATGACGCACGGACGGCTCCGGCCGGAGCGGGCGGAGGCCCTGCTGGGCGTGCTCTCCGAACCGGACGGCACGGCTGCCCCACGGCGCACGACGGCGTCGGACGGCGGCCGGGACGGTGCGGGGGACACCGACGGACAGGACGGTGCCGCGGCTGCCGACACGTCGGCGACCGGTGAACCGGCGACCGGTGAACCGGGACGTCCCCGGGACACGAGGGGCCCGGGCCCCGCAGCCGAGGACCCCGCAGCCGAGGGCCCCGACGGCCCGGACCCGGAGGCGGACCAGTGAGCGACCAGCACCCAGCGCCCACCCCCGCCCCTCGGCCGGTTCCGCTGGCCGACAGCGCCGCGGAACTCCCCGCGCTGCCGGAGAGCGGCGAACGCTGCGTGGTGATGACCATGGGCGCCCTGCATGACGGCCATGCCGCCCTCATCAGGGCCGCCCGGGAGCACGCCGGGGCCTGCGGACAGGTCGTGGTGACGGTGTTCGTCAATCCGCTGCAGTTCGGTCCGGGCGAGGATCTGGACCGGTACCCCCGCACCCTGGACGCCGACCTGCGTGTCGCGGCGGAGGCCGGCGCCGACGTCGTCCTCGCGCCGGCGGCCGAGGAGGTGTACCGGGACGGTGCGCCGCGGGTGCGAATAGCGGCCGGTCCGATGGGCGAGCGTTACGAGGGCGCGCACCGGCCGGGCCACTTCGACGGCATGCTCACCGTGGTGGCCAAGCTGCTCCACCTCACTCGCCCCACCGTCGCGTTCTACGGCACGAAGGACGCCCAGCAACTCGCCCTGATCCGACGTATGGTGCGGGACCTCGACTTCCCCGTACGGATCGTGGGCGTGCCGACCGTGCGGGAGCCGGACGGCCTGGCGCTCTCCAGCCGTAACCGTTATCTCCAGCCGGCGGAGCGGGAGAGCGCCCGTGCCCTCTCCCGCGCCCTGTTCGCCGCGGAACGGGCGGTCGGCCAGGGCCCGGGGCCGGCCCGGGGGGCCGCGCAGGCCGTGCTGGACGAGGCCGCCGCCATGGAACCGACCGTGCGCACCGACTACCTCGCGCTGCTCGACCCCGCGGACTTCACTCCCGTCAGCGAGGACTTCGCGGGCGAGGCGGTGCTCGCGGTCGCCGCGCGGGTGGGGACGACCCGCCTGATCGACAACCTCGCGTTGCGGTTCGCCGGAGACGGAGCCCGACCGTGACCTACGGAGACGGAGCCACCGCGGCGTACGGCGCGGAGCGGGTCGAAGCCGGGCGGCAGCACCTCGGCACGTCCGAGCGGCCAGCCACCACCGCGCTGCCCGCGCCCGTCCCGGGCTGGGCCATCGAGGCCGACGTCATCGTGGTGGGCTCCGGGGTGGCCGGACTCACGGCCGCGCTGCGCTGCGCGGCGGCCGGGCGGCGTACGGTCGTCGTCACCAAGGCCCGGCTGGACGACGGCTCCACCCGCTGGGCCCAGGGCGGTATCGCCGCCGCGCTCGGCACGGACGACAGTCCGGAACAGCACCTGGCGGACACCCTGGTCGCGGGCGCCGGCCTCTGCGACGAGGACGCCGTCCGCGTCCTCGTCGACGAAGGACCGGACGCGGTGCGCCGGTTGATCGACACCGGTGCCCGGTTCGACACCTCCCCGGACACCGGCGAACTCGCGCTCACCCGGGAGGGCGGCCACCACCGCAGCCGCATCGCGCACGCGGGCGGGGACGCCACCGGCGCGGAGATATCCCGCGCACTGGTGCGCGCGGTCCGCACGCACGGCATCCGTACGGTCGAGAACGCGCTGGCGCTGGACCTGCTGCGTGCCCCGGACGGGCGTGCGGCCGGCGTCAGCCTGCACGTCATGGGGGAGGGCCGGCAGGACGGGGTGGGCGCGGTACGGGCTCCGGCGGTGGTACTCGCCACCGGCGGCATGGGCCAGATCTTCTCGGCTACCACCAACCCGGCCGTGTCCACCGGGGACGGTGTGGCGCTGGCCTTGCGCGCCGGCGCGCGGGCGAGCGACCTGGAGTTCGTGCAGTTCCATCCGACGGTGCTGTATCTCGGAGAGGCGGCCGAGGGACAACAGCCGCTCGTCTCGGAGGCCGTACGCGGCGAGGGGGCGCACCTCGTCGACGCGGACGGCATGCGCTTCCTGCTCGGCCAGCACGAACTGGCCGAGCTCGCGCCCCGGGACGTCGTCGCGAAGGCCATCACGCGGCGGATGCGGGAGACCGGCGCCGCGCACGTGTATCTGGACGCACGGCACTTCGGCGCCTCGATGTGGGCACGGCGCTTCCCCACGATCCTGGCCGCCTGCCGCGCGCACGGCATCGACCCGGTCACCGAGCCGATCCCCGTGGTGCCCGCCGCGCACTACGCTTCCGGCGGGATCCGTACGGACCTGCACGGCCGTACGACCGTGCCCGGCCTCTACGCCTGCGGCGAGGTGGCCTGCACGGGGGTGCACGGCGCCAATCGGCTGGCGTCCAACTCGCTGCTCGAGGGGCTGGTGTTCGCCGAACGCATCGCGCGGCACATCACCCAGCGCGTCGGGCCCACTGAGCCCGGCGAACCCGCCGAGCCGGGGACCTCGCCCGAGGACCAGCGGCGCGCTGACCCGCCGCAACAGCCACCGGCGTACGCCCCGGCGCCCGCGTACGCCCCCGAGCCCGCCGTGCTGCTCCCCGCGCACCTTCGTGCCGAGTTGCAGCGTGCCATGACCGAGGGCGCCGGGGTGCTGCGTACGGGGCAGAGCCTGGCGCGTACGGCCGACCGCTTGGCCGAGTTGGCGGCGCTGACGGCAGGACCGAGCGACGGCGGCCGGCGGGCCGAACCAGGCGTGGACGCCTGGGAGACCAGCAACCTGCACCTGGTGGCGCGCGTGCTGGTGACCGCCGCGCTGCGCCGCACCGAGACCCGTGGCTGCCACTGGCGGGAGGACCACCCGGAGCGGGACGACACCGAGTGGGGTCGCCATCTGATACTCGGCCTGCGTCCGGACCAGGACAGCCGCACCCTCGACGCTCTCGAGACCCGTACGACCGAGGGCACCTCCCTCCCGCCGATCGGCACGTCCGACGCCCCGCCCGAGGTCCCGCCCCGTGGACCGGGTATGCCCGCCACGTCGGGCAGGCCGGCCCCGTCCGGCTCGCCCGCCGTCCACACCCCCGCCCGGGACCGCAGCCCGGCCACTGCCCGCGAGGAGAACGCGTGACCAGCCCCAGCTCGGAGGAAGAGCGCCGGCCACAGCCGGTGGACGTGCCGCTGCTGCAGATCGGTGGGCCACCCGCCGAGGACACCGGTGGTGGCTGCGGCTCCGGCTGCGGCTGCGGGCCGGAGCCCGAGGGCCGGGACTACGCCCTCGATCCGCTGGAGTGCGGCCTCGACCCGGGGCTGGTGGAACTGTTGACCGAGGCCGGGCTCGACCCCGTCCGGGTGGAGGACATCGCGCACCTCGCGCTGGAGGAGGACCTGGACCACGGGGTGGACGTGACCACCGTCGCCACCGTGCCCGAGGAGGCCATGGCGACGGCCGACCTCACCGCCCGGGAGGCGGGGGTCGTCGCGGGCCTACAGGTGGCCGAGGCGGTGCTGTCGGTGGTGTGCACGGAGGAGTTCGCGGTCGAACGGCTGGTCGCGGACGGCGATCGGGTCGGGCCCGGTCAGCCGCTGTTGACCGTCCGTACGCGTACCCGGGACCTGCTCACCGGCGAACGCAGCGCGCTCAACCTCCTCTGCCGGCTCTCCGGCATCGCCACCGCCACCCGCGCCTGGGCCGACGCGCTCGCCGGCACCCGTACAGAGGTGCGGGACACCCGCAAGACCACGCCCGGTCTGCGTGCCCTGGAGAAGTACGCCGTGCGCTGTGGTGGCGGCGTCAACCACCGGTTCGCGTTGTCCGAGGCGGCGCTGATCAAGGACAACCACGTGGTCGCGGCGGGTGGCGTGGCCGAGGCGTTCGCCCAGGTGCGCGACGCGGCGCGGGAGTTCGGCGCGGAGAGCCTGCCGATCGAGGTGGAGGTCGACCGGCTGGACCAGATCGAACCGGTGCTCGCCCAGGGCGCCGACTTGTTGCTGCTGGACAACTTCAGCCCGCGGGAGACCGCCGAGGCCGTCGCGCTGGTCGCCGGGCGGGCACGGCTGGAGTCCTCCGGGCGGCTGACGCTCGCCGACGCGGGGGCGTACGCGGACACCGGAGTGGACTTCCTCGCGGTGGGCGCACTGACCCACTCCGCGCCGATCCTGGACATCGGTCTCGATCTGCGGGCCGCCGCGAGTGGCGTCGACACCCCGACAGACGGGCTTCGGACGGACGCCGCGTCGACCGGTGCCGGTCCGAAGACCCGTGCCGAGCCGGGCAGTGGGGGGAGCTGACCATGCTCCTGACCATCGACGTGGGGAACACCCACACCGTGCTGGGCCTGTTCGACGGGGAGGAGATCGTCGAGCACTGGCGCATCTCCACCGACGCGCGCCGGACGGCGGACGAACTGGCCGTGCTTCTGCAGGGCCTGATGGGTACTCACCCGCTGCTTGGCGAGGAGCTGGGCGACAACATCGAGGGCATCGCCATCTGCGCCACCGTCCCGTCCGTGCTGCACGAGTTGCGGGAGGTGACCCGGCGCTACTACGGGGACATCCCCACGATCCTCGTCGAGCCGGGCGTCAAGACCGGGGTGCCGATCCTGATGGACAACCCGAAGGAGGTCGGCGCTGACCGGGTGATCAACGCGCTGGGCGCGGTGGAGTTGTACGGCGGCCCGTGCGTCATCGTCGACTTCGGTACGGCGACCACGTTCGACGCCGTCTCCGCGCGCGGGGAGTACGTCGGTGGTGCCATCGCCCCGGGCATCGAGATCTCGGTGGAGGCGCTGGGCGTACGCGGCGCGCAGCTGCACACCATCGAGCTGGCCCGTCCGCGCAGCGTGATCGGCAAGAACACCGTGGAGGCCATGCGGGCCGGGGTGCTCTACGGTTTCGCCGGTCAGGTGGACGGCGTGGTGCGCCGCATGGCCAGTGAACTGGCCGACGACCCGGACCAGGTCACGGTGATCGCCACCGGCGGGCTGTCCCCGATGGTGCTCGGGGAGTCCTCGGTCATCGACGAGCACGAGCCCTGGCTCACCTTGATCGGACTGCGCCTGGTCTACGAGCGCAACGTGTCGCGCGGCTGAATAGCCAGGGCTTATATGGCTTTTGTCCATTTTGGGATTTATGTGTCAAACATTGCCACATCAGCCGCCACGCCACATTGCGAGCGATAAACGGATTTAGTCTCTGTCGCGCCTAATGTAAACCTATGCCCACGCCATACGGATCGCGAGGGGGCATGGCGTTCAGCGCGGAAGAGCTGCGTGTGCTCCGAGGCGCCCTCG
Source organism: Streptomyces oceani (assembly GCF_001751245.1). Lineage (GTDB taxonomy): Bacteria > Actinomycetota > Actinomycetes > Streptomycetales > Streptomycetaceae > Streptomyces > Streptomyces oceani. Next base: position 19,200 of record NZ_LJGU01000155.1, on the reverse strand, counting down.
CCATCGCCTGCAAGTCCACCGCGGAACCCCAGCCGCCACTCGAGGAGTGCCGTCAGCTGGCCCAGGACCTGGAGGTGGCCACCCGGGAAGGGGGCAGACTCCGCTCCTTCCTGCTGGCCGACCTGGCCAGGCACCGGGCGGCGCTGCCGGACTCCGCGACCGGCTATCTGGAGCAGCTCGAGGACGCCCTGGCCGCCGGCTACCTCCCGCGGCCGGACGACCTGGCGGCCCTGCGCATGCTGTGTGCCGAACCGGTCGCGGACGGGGACGAGGGCGCGGGCGTCGACGAGCCGGAGCGGAAGCGCCGAGCCGAGCTGCTGGAGCGCGGCGAACGGCTTGCCGAACAGGCCGTACGCGCCCGCTTGTTGGTGCTGCCCGGCGGTCGCTCGGCGGCCACGGGCGAGCGGCGGCCGGACGGTGAGCCGGAGCCGGAGGGAGAGCGCGAGCGTGAGCCGGCTCCCGCCGGCCAGCCCCTGCCGGAGGACGATCGCGACGAACCAACCGAGGCTCCCGCGGGGGACCCGCCGACCACGGACACCGAACCGCCGTCTGCCGAGCCCGCCCGCCCGGTGCCCACGCCGGCCGAGGTCTTCCCGCCCCGGCGCCACCCGACGGAGCCGCGGCAGGAGGCGTTGCCGGCCTGACCACGCCGCGCCCCTCCGGGCCGGAGCCGGGGCGGCGGCGTACGGCGTGCCGTATCCCGCGTCCCCGCCCGCACCGCGGACCTCCGGGCGGGCGGCGGCGCGGACGGCGATACGCTGGGAAGGCTCGTCGAGTCACCCACCCCAGCCGAGGAGGCCGACCGTCATGGATTACATTTCCGCCCTCACCCCGTCTGTCGTAATGGCGGTAGCCTTCACCGCGCTCGTGGTCACCATCGTGAAGAGCCAGGGTGGCGCGAACAAGGCGAAGGAGGACGCCATCGTGGACGCGGCCCAGCAGAAGACGGAGCGCTGATTCAGCCCCCTCTCCCCCTACTATTCTCCTGTGCCTCGGCCATTGGGAGAGTTGGAAGACGCGGTCATGACGCGGGTATGGCGGTGGAACCGCCCGGTCACCGTGCGAGAAGTGCTCGAAGATCTGCAAGAGGAACGGTCCATCGCCTACACCACCGTGATGACGGTAATGGACAACCTGCATCAGAAGGGCTGGATGCGGCGCGAACAACAGGGCCGCGCCTATCAATATGCCGCCGTCTCCACCAGGGCGGCCTACTCGGCGGCCCTGATGCACGAAGCCTGGTCGGCCAGTGACAACCACGCGGCGGCGCTTGTCGACTTCTTCGGCATGATGTCGCCGGAAGAGGGNGCCCCTCCGGGCCGGAGCCGGGGCGGCGGCGTACGGCGTGCCGTATCCCGCGTCCCCGCCCGCACCGCGGACCTCCGGGCGGGCGGCGGCGCGGACGGCGATACGCTGGGAAGGCTCGTCGAGTCACCCACCCCAGCCGAGGAGGCCGACCGTCATGGATTACATTTCCGCCCTCACCCCGTCTGTCGTAATGGCGGTAGCCTTCACCGCGCTCGTGGTCACCATCGTGAAGAGCCAGGGTGGCGCGAACAAGGCGAAGGAGGACGCCATCGTGGACGCGGCCCAGCAGAAGACGGAGCGCTGATTCAGCCCCCTCTCCCCCTACTATTCTCCTGTGCCTCGGCCATTGGGAGAGTTGGAAGACGCGGTCATGACGCGGGTATGGCGGTGGAACCGCCCGGTCACCGTGCGAGAAGTGCTCGAAGATCTGCAAGAGGAACGGTCCATCGCCTACACCACCGTGATGACGGTAATGGACAACCTGCATCAGAAGGGCTGGATGCGGCGCGAACAACAGGGCCGCGCCTATCAATATGCCGCCGTCTCCACCAGGGCGGCCTACTCGGCGGCCCTGATGCACGAAGCCTGGTCGGCCAGTGACAACCACGCGGCGGCGCTTGTCGACTTCTTCGGCATGATGTCGCCGGAAGAGGGCGAGGCGCTTCGGGATGCCCTGCGGGTCGTACAACTGAGCGGTGTCCGGCTCGATGTTCCCGGGCGATAAGCTCGCACCATGTCGAATGCCGCGAACTCCGCAGCCGTAGTGACCGTGCGGCGCGCGCGTACGAGCGATGTGCCCGCGGTGCGGCGGCTTGTCGAGGGGTATGCGGACCAGCGCATCCTGCTCGGTAAGGCGACCGTGACTCTTTATGAGGACATCCAGGAGTTCTGGGTCGCCGAACGTGATCACGATGCGCGAGTCGTCGCTTGCGGAGCGCTGCACGTCATGTGGGAAGACCTGGCCGAGGTGCGCACTCTCGCCGTCGACCCGACACTCAAGGGCGCCGGGGTGGGCCATCTGGTCCTGGAGAAGCTGCTGCAGACGGCACGCTGGCTCGGGGTCCGGCGTATTTTCTGCCTGACCTTCGAAGTGGACTTCTTTGTCCGGCACGGCTTCGTCGAGATCGGTGAGACGCCGGTTGAGGGTGATGTCTACAGTGAGCTGCTGCGCTCCTATGACGAAGGCGTCGCCGAGTTCCTTGGGCTCGAACGCGTGAAGCCGAACACCCTCGGCAACAGCCGCATGCTGCTGCATCTCTGAACGTTCCGCTATGTCCGAAACATCCCGCGAATCTCACTGATCCACCGCCTGAACTCAGTCGAGGGTTTGTGTTTCTCCGGGAAAAGCGGTTTGCTTTCATCGGTAGTATCCGTAATCGGTATTCGATGACGAATGGGAGCAACCGGTGGCACAGAAGGTTCAGGTTCTTCTGGTCGACGACCTCGAGGGCGGCGAGGCGGATGAGACCGTGACGTTCGCACTGGACGGCAAGAGCTATGAGATCGACCTCAACACCGCCAACGCGGACAAGTTGCGGGACGCCCTCGCGGACTTCGTAAAGGCCGGCCGTCGCGCGGGTCGGTCCGGGCGCGGAAAGGGTGGCGGTCGAACCGCCTCTTCCGGCGGGGGTTCCGGTCCGGACACGGCGAAGATCCGTGCCTGGGCGAAGGAGCAGGGTTACGAGGTCAATGACCGCGGTCGCGTTCCGGCGAATATCCGCGAGGCTTACGAGAAGGCCGGCAACTGATCGGCCGTGTCCGCTGTCGCGGTGTCGGTACCGGCACCTCGCGCGCTCGGTCCCCGCGCGCCGCGCCCGGGCGCGGCGCGAGTGCCCGACCG
>NZ_LJGU01000155.1:3106-15268 GCF_001751245.1 Streptomyces oceani | reverse complement strand
CCGGCGGGGGAGCCGGCACACGCCCGCCGGCGCCACTCGCGCCGAGGCCGAGTTCCGGCCCGAGCGTGCCCCAGCCCAGCCACTGGAGCAGTCCGGGCAGATCGCCGGCGGAGCCCTCGGCCACCAGCAGCCACACGGTCGGGCCAGCCCGCAGTGCGGGCCCCGTACGCGGCCTGCGGGCCAGGAGCGGCAGCCCCGCGGTGGCCGGCAGCCACAAGGCGTCGAAGCACCGTCCGGTGACCAGGTGCGGGGAGCCGTCGCCGAGGTCGACGGTCCAGCCGAGTGTCCGCTCGTACCAGTCGAGCGCGCCGCGTGCGGCCACCCGGTCGGGTCCCGTACGGCCGGCGGGCGCGGCGTCCGACGGGACGCGGGCCGCTGAGCCGGACTGAGCCTCCGGCTCGCTGGGTGCTGCCGGGGCTGGCCCGGGCTGTGGCGTCAAGGGCGTCATACGCGGAGCAACTGCGGAACGTACGGTGAGTTACGGTCAGTTGAGACGTGTATACGCTGGGTTTCAGCCATGCTGTTCGCCGGTAGCGGATGCGTTCCCCGACAGGCCGCATGGTTTGTCAGTGTCGGGGGGTAGAAAGTCCCTAGTGGAACGGGGGTGCGGAGGGCGATGAGCGAGATGGGCGACCGGTTGCCGGCGAGGCGTTCGCCGTCGGCGTACCGGAACCAGGTGAATAGATCTGGCCTGCGGGAACATCGTCTCCCACTATCGGGTTGGAACTGTTGTCGGTCGTCCCGGACGGATCACCCGATGCCGCGCTCGGCATGGGGGGAGATGATCCGGGCGGGTTTCGACAGTTGGAATGAGCGGTCCCCGCTCGCGGGACTAAGCTGCGGAAGGACAGGGAGGGGACCGACCCCTTACTGCCTGACCGCTCTGAGGAGCGATTAACGATGTTCGAGAGGTTCACCGACCGCGCGCGGCGGGTTGTCGTCCTGGCTCAGGAAGAAGCCCGGATGCTCAACCACAACTACATCGGCACCGAGCACATCCTTCTGGGCCTGATCCACGAGGGTGAGGGTGTCGCCGCTAAGGCACTGGAGAGCCTCGGGATTTCGCTCGAGGCGGTCCGCCAGCAGGTGGAGGAGATCATCGGCCAGGGCCAGCAGGCGCCCTCCGGCCACATCCCCTTCACACCCCGTGCCAAGAAGGTGCTGGAGCTGTCCCTCCGCGAGGCGCTGCAGCTCGGGCACAACTACATCGGCACGGAGCACATCCTGCTCGGCTTGATCCGCGAGGGCGAGGGTGTCGCCGCCCAGGTCCTGGTGAAGTTGGGCGCTGACCTGAACCGTGTGCGGCAGCAGGTCATCCAGCTGCTCAGCGGTTACTCCGGCGGCAAGGAGGCCGCGACCGCCGGCGGCCCGGCCGAGGGCACGCCGTCGACCTCCCTGGTGTTGGACCAGTTCGGGCGGAACCTCACGCAGGCCGCTCGCGAGTCCAAGCTCGACCCGGTGATCGGCCGGGAGCAGGAGATCGAGCGGGTCATGCAGGTGCTCTCCCGCCGTACGAAGAACAACCCGGTGCTCATCGGCGAGCCCGGCGTCGGCAAGACGGCGGTCGTGGAGGGCCTGGCCCAGGCGATCGTGAAGGGCGAGGTGCCCGAGACCCTCAAGGAGAAGCACCTCTACACCCTGGATCTGGGCGCGCTCGTCGCCGGTTCCCGGTATCGCGGTGACTTCGAGGAGCGCCTGAAGAAGGTCCTCAAGGAGATTCGCACCCGTGGCGACATCATCCTGTTCATCGACGAGCTGCACACCCTCGTGGGCGCCGGCGCGGCCGAGGGCGCGATCGACGCCGCCAGCATCCTGAAGCCGATGCTGGCCCGCGGCGAGTTGCAGACCATCGGCGCCACGACGCTCGACGAGTACCGCAAGCACCTGGAGAAGGACGCCGCCCTGGAGCGTCGCTTCCAGCCCATCCAGGTGGCCGAGCCGTCGCTGCCGCACACCATCGAGATCCTCAAGGGTCTGCGCGACCGGTACGAGGCGCACCACCGGGTGTCCATCACGGACGCCGCGCTGGTGGGCGCCGCCACGCTGGCCGACCGCTACATCTCGGACCGTTACCTCCCGGACAAGGCGATCGACCTGATCGACGAGGCCGGCTCCCGGATGCGTATCCGACGGATGACGGCGCCGCCGGACCTGCGCGAGTTCGACGAGAAGATCGCGAACGTCCGTCGGGACAAGGAGTCCGCGATCGACTCGCAGGACTTCGAGAAGGCCGCCTCCCTGCGGGACGACGAGAAGCAGTTGCTGGCCCAGAAGGCGCAGCGGGAGAAGGAGTGGAAGGCCGGCGACATGGACGTCGTGGCCGAGGTGGAAGAGGAGCTCATCGCCGAGGTCCTGGCCACCGCCACCGGTATCCCGGTGTTCAAGCTGACCGAGGAGGAGTCCTCGCGGCTGCTGCGCATGGAGGAGGAGCTGCACAAGCGGGTCATCGGCCAGCAGGACGCCATCAAGGCGCTCTCGATGGCCATCCGGCGCACTCGTGCCGGGCTGAAGGACCCGAAGCGGCCCGGTGGTTCGTTCATCTTCGCCGGCCCCTCGGGCGTGGGGAAGACCGAACTCTCCAAGACGCTGGCGGAGTTCCTCTTCGGTGACGAGGAGGCGCTGATCTCCCTGGACATGTCGGAGTACGGCGAGAAGCACACCGTGTCCCGGCTGTTCGGCTCGCCCCCGGGATACGTCGGATACGAGGAGGGCGGTCAGCTCACCGAGAAGGTGCGGCGCAAGCCGTTCTCCGTGGTGCTGTTCGACGAGGTCGAGAAGGCTCACCCGGACATCTTCAACTCGCTGTTGCAGATCCTGGAGGACGGTCGGCTGACCGACTCCCAGGGCCGTGAGGTGGACTTCAAGAACACGGTCATCATCATGACCACCAACCTCGGCACCCGGGACATCTCCAAGGGCTTCAACCTCGGCTTCACCGGCCAGGGTGACGTCCGTACGGGGTACGACCGGATGAAGAACAAGGTCAACGACGAGCTGAAGCAGCACTTCCGTCCGGAGTTCCTGAACCGTGTCGATGACACCGTGGTCTTCCACCAGTTGACCCGGGAGGACATCATCGAGATCGTCGACCTGATGCTCAACCAGGTGGACGAGCGGCTCAAGGACCGGGACATGGGCATCGAGCTGAGCACCGAGGCCAAGGAGCTGCTGGCCAAGAAGGGGTACGACCCCGTGATGGGGGCCCGGCCGCTGCGTCGGACCATCCAGCGCGAGATCGAGGACCTGCTCTCCGAGAAGATCCTCTTCGGAGACCTGCGTCCTGGCCACATCGTGGTCGTCGACACCGAGGGCGAGGGTGAGGAGAAGAAGTTCACCTTCCGTGGCGAGGAGAAGTCCCAGCTGCCGGACGCCCCGCCGGTGGAGTCGGCGACGGGTGGCGGTTCGCCGAACCTCTCCAAGGAGAGCTGATCGGAGCGACTGACTGATCCTGGGCCGGTGTCCGCACGGACACCGGCCCAGGTGCGTCCGGCCTCAGGTGCGTCACGCGTGGGTCATGCCGTACGGCAGGCCGCGGCCAGCCCGCCGGCCACTCCACCGGTCAGGACGAGAGGATCCGGACGGCCTCCGGCACCCCCCGCACCCGCGGCAGCCTTGGAGTGACCCGCAGCGTGCTCAGCCGGGGGAACGCGCTCAGCCACTCCATGCCCACCCTCAGGTCGTACGCCAACCACAGGTGCTTCAGCCGCTCCCGGTCCAGCCCGTCCAGCAGTTCCTCCGGGGTGAAACCGCCGGCGACCTGCACGCACTCCGGGCCGCCCAGTCTGTCCAGCGTCGCCAGCTCCATCCGGTCGGTGACGGGGATGTACAGCCCCTCCGGATCGAGGTGCCGCAGGATCTGCTCGGCGTACCACTCCGTGTCGAAGTTGTGCCAGCCACGCGCCAGTTCGGCGCGCAGCCGCAGTGACGTACGGTCCCGCAGCCGGGCCAGGTAGTGCACGGCCGCGTCGTCGTTGATCCGGGTCGCGGTAACCGCCAGCCGGTACGCCTCCTCGTCCGAGACCCGCGCCGGATCGGGCAGCATCTCCAGCACTATCGGGCCCACCCAGCCCAGCCCCCGGGCGGCGGCCACGCTGGCGGGGCGCACCATGTTCTTCGTCTCCCGACGGATACGGGCGTGGGTCGTCGGGTCCAGCTCCGTGACGTGTTCCAGGCAGGCCGCCGCCAGCAGCCGCCGCCGGTTCCGCCGCAGGCCCCGGCTGCCCGGCGCGATCAGCCCCTCGAGCAGCACCGCGCACTCGTCCGGCCGCGCGTGGGCCACCGCCATCCGGATGACCTCCTCCCACTCCGGCTCGTGCGCGTGCTCCAGCAGCAGCTCGAAGGTGCCGCGCTCCACGGCCTCCTTGGCGGCCAGATAGTCCTGCACCGTGCGATGGACGAACTCCACCGAGCCGTCTGCCTGTTCGCGCAGCACTCCGGTACGCAGCAGCAGGTGGTCGTAGAGCGTCTCCGGCGTGCCCTGTTCGGACACGGCCGGAATGGCGGGCAGGTGCCGGCCGATCTCGCCCAGCGCGGACTCCCGGTCAAGCAAGCTGTGTTCCTCGACCAGCATCCGGTAGGCCAGCTTCCGCAGCAGCCGCTCGCGGGGCGCGCGCTGGAGGCGTACGTCATCGGCGTACAGCACCCGACGCTCCGGGTCGCGGCGCTGGAGCAGCATCTCCATCGCCGCGTCGTACAGCTCCCGGCGGCCCTTGGGGAGCGATCCGGAACGGTCCCGGTTCAACGCGCAGATCAGTCCGCACATCAGCGGGTTGGTGGCCAGCCCGCGCAGCTCCCGATAGAGCGGTATCGACTGCAGCAGCCGGTCCTTGTAGTCGTCCAGCCGGCTGTGGTCCAGGCCCTCGTCCGTACGACAGGCCGCGTGCCAGGCGGTGATGAAGGCGGCGATCTGGTCCCGGCTCATCGGGGCCAGCGTCAACTCGAGAAAGCCCTCATCGGCCAGCCACTCCGCGTCGACGGCGGGCGGCCGGGAGGTGACCATGCAGGCGTTGCCGCTGTAGATGCGCAGCAGCCTGCGCAACCGGTCGCGGACCTCGGCGCGCTGGTGCTCGGCCACCTCGTCGATGCCGTCGACGAGCAGCAGCCCCCGCTCGGCCGCGAGCGTGCGGGCCACCCAGCCGTCCGGCGCCTCCGCGGCCAGCGGGTGCTGGACGGCGCTGAGGAAGTCCTCCGGGGAGGGGAACCCCTGTCGGGCGAACCGCCGCACCGGCAGCACGAACGGGATGCGTCCGCGCAGCCCCTCCAGCTCCGCCGGGAGCTGGTCACGGGCGGTGGACAGAGCCAGCCACTGCACCAGCGTCGTCTTCCCGGACCCGGCGGCGCCGCGCAACAGCACCCGCTCCTGATCGCCCAGGGCCCGATCCGCGGGCATGACCGGACAGGTCTCGGTCGCCTCGCCGTCCTCCCGCGCGCTGCCGAACTCCGCGCCGAGGCTGAGATAGCTGGCGTCCAGCGGCCAGTTGTCCGGGGTGTTGGGATTGGGCAGGTCGATGCCGTAGATCGTCACCTTGTTGTGCTGCTCGACGATCGTACGCAGATACCGCTCCTCGAAGGCGTCGTCAGCGGGCGAGGACCACTGCTGCCGACGTGCCTCGTGGCGCACGGCCGCGGCGTCGCCCAGGTCAACCAACTGCCGGATACGGTGACTCCGTTCGGGTAGTCGCTCGGCCAGGGCCGGCGAGCGGTCGATGAGGAGGCTCAGGATGTGCAGGCACACCGCCACCAGCAGGCTGTCGTGGTACTCCGCCGCGGCCTCGCTCAGCCGCCGGTCCGCTCCGGGCACGGCGCTGCGCAGCTGGCGGGCGTAGTCCTGCGGGCCCATGCGTACGGCTTGCACGTCGGTGGTGTCCAACTCGCCCATGCTGGCCAGCGGTTGCGCCAACACGGTGGCGACGGCGGCGCGGTCGGCCGCGGCGAGGGCGTCGGCGCCGGTGCCGAGCGCGACGAACTCCTCCGCGATGCACTGCAGTTCGGCGTACCCACAGGTCGGGTTGCCGCCGCGAAAGGAGACCAGACCGGCGATCAACCGTCCGTCCGGCCCCGAGGGTGGTTCGTCGGCGTCCGCCTCGTGCCGTACACCCGGGTCCCGGCGCGCGAAGAGCCGGCCGACGAGCGGGGTGGCGTACCTGGAGGGCAGTCGGACTGGTTCCATGAGGCTCCCCGGATGGGCCATCTGATGGGCGTGCCAGCGCGGTTGGGCAAGGTGTAATCACCACCTTACGACCGGCGACGGCGGTTCGCGATCGCTCTTCCGGCTGGCGTGGCCTATGGGGTCGGGTGGCTGGCGGAGCAGCGTCCGTCACCGACCAGCCGGCGCGGCCCCTACTCCGCGCCGGCGGAGAAGCCGTAGTACAGCCCGTGCTGTCCTGGTACGGGAAGTCCGGCGGGCAGGGGGGTGCCGGTTAGTTCGGGCAGGGTGACGGATGACCAGTCCACGGTCCGGCCCGACACATGCTCGTCGAGGCGGACCAGGCTCGGTTCGGCTCCCGCCACCCGTGTGGTCAGGGTGAGTTCGCCGAGGCCGCCCTCCGAGTGTACGAGCCATCTGTCGCAGGCCCAGCGCAACGCGTCGGCGTCACTGGTGACAATCCTCGCGAAATGACACACGGAACCGCCCCATGCCTCGTCCTCCAGCGTGTAGTAGCTGTACGGGTCCTCCATGGCGGTGTCGTCGCGCACCCCCAGGAGCGCGCCCAGCTCGTCGAGGCCCGCCCGGGTGTGTTCCGGCAGGTCGAAGCGGCGGAGGCGGGCGTACAGCTCCGCTGTCTCGGTCCGCCGACGACGAATGCTGGACGTGTCCTCCCCGTACGCCTCCAGGATGTTCGGGTTCATGTCCAGTATGTCCTGCCAGTAGGCGGTCTGTTGGGCCAGCCGCCCGGTCAGCAGCGTCAGTGCGGTCACGTCGTCGGGTCGCGCCGTCACCGCGGCGCGCAGCCAGCTCTCCTCGGGCCAGGTCGGCTCCTCCGATTCGGGCTCCGTCCCCTCTGACGCCGTCAGACTCAGCAGTCGCGCCAGCTCCGTCGAGGCGTGTGCGTCCCCCGCGCTCGCTCGGCGCCGCAACCGGTCTGTCGTCTCGTCGGTGATCACCATGGGTCGAAGCTAACAACGCCCACTGACATGTCGGGTGGCGCTCGTTCAGGCTGGTTCCAGTCCGTCACGTGCCCTGAGCCAGTGTCAGTGCGAGGGGCTAGGTTGGCGTGCATGTTCCGAAAGAGCTTCTACGACCTGGCCTTCGGCGTCGATCCCGGGGGTGCGCGCAAGGACACGCACTACGTGCGGGGCAGCCTGGACGAGATCAAGGCCGACCTCGACGCGGAGCTGACTGAGGGTGAGGGCATAAATCTTTATCTGCTGTGTTGGTACGGCGCCCGGCTGGCCCTGGACGTCTACCAACACGGCGAGCGGTCCCGGTCGATAGACCTGCATCCCTTCGTCACGATATCCGTGGAGGGCTATCCCGATATCACCTTCACCGGGCCTGAGGAGCCGGTCGGCTATGACTTCTCGACCGAGGAGGAGTCATCCGTGGCCGAGGGCAGTCTCAGTGACCGGATGTTCGGCGGGCTCGGCGACTCCTTCTCGGTCGCGGTCGCCTGGGACCGTATCGACGTACCGCCGTTGGTCGGGGAGGTCGCGGGGCCGGACGACCTGGTGAGCCTGGAGAACGAGTGGGCGCTCTTCGAGGGGGACGCCGACTGGGATACGGAGGACCTGTTGGAGAGCGGTTTCGTGCCGTACGGGTACTCCGACGGCGAGGAGTGAGCCGTGGGGCAGAGCCCGCCGGACCTTCTCCCACCCGCTGCCGTGGGCAGCCCGCTAAGGCGGGCCCGCCGTGTCCGGGCCCGCACGCGGCCAGTCGGCGCGATCCAGGGCGTACTCCACCTCGCCGTGCTCCGCGCCCTCGATCGCTTCCGGCCAGTCCTGGAAGTACGTACACCGCAGCGTCAGCCCGGTCTTCTCCAGGACCCGCCGGGAGGGCGTGTTGACCACCATCGTGTTCGCGGTGACCCGGCGTACCCCCCACTCCTCGAAGCCCGTACGGACCAGTGCGCGGGCGCCCTCGGTCGCGTAACCGAGTCCCCAGGCAGCCTGACGTAGCCGGTAGCCCAACTCCACCACCGCACCGCTGTCCTCAGCCAACGGCCGGTACTCGAACCAGCCGAGGAAGGAGCCGTCGTCCCGGCTTTCCGCGGCCCAGTATCCGGGGCCGCCGAGTCCGGGGTGGTAGCGGCACATCCGGGGCACCGTCTCGGCCCGTACCGTCGCCGGGCTGATGGGCCGTACGGGTCCCAGATAGCGCATGACCTCGGGATCACCGTGCAGCGCGGCGAGCTGCTCGGCGTCCGACTCCCGGACGGGACGGAGCCGTAACCGCGCCGTACGCAGGCTGTTGTCCATGACCGCTGATCCTGCCGGCAGGCGGGTGTTCCCGCCATCGGATATCCGGCGGGGCCGGCCCGCAGACGGCCGGCGTTCGCGTCCGCCGCCACCTCGATTGCTCGGTTGCGCCGCCGGTCGCGCGGCCTCCGAGACCGACGGCGTTGTCAGTGGCGGATGCGAGTATCGAAGCGAGCTCACCGCGCAGCGTGTCAGCGGCACGGTGAGCCGGCGGTACGCGCAGGGGGCCGGCACGGCATTCCGCACACCACCCGAGGAGTACCTATGATCAAGAGTCTCGCCCTGACCACCGTCTGGTCCACCGACCAGGAGAGGGACAAGAGGTTCTTCGTGGAGCAACTCGGCTTCGACGAGGGCACCGACATGGAGATGGGCGGCATGCGCTGGATCACCGTCCATCCCAAGGGGAACCCGGACGTGCAGTTCACCCTGATGCGACCGGACGGCCCGGGGGTGGACCCGGACTCCCTGGTGGCGCTGCGGACGTTGGTCAGCAAGGGGGTGTTGGGCGCGGGGGCGTTGCGCACCGATGACTGCCACGGCGACTACGCCGCGCTGCTGGCGAAGGGGGTGGAGTTCCTGCAGGAGCCGCAGGAGCGACCGTACGGTATCGAGGCGATCTTCCGGGACCCGAGCGGTAACTGGTACTCCCTGACACAGGAGCGGGAGAGTGGCGAGCTGGACCTGAGCCAGTCCTGGGGAGAGTGCGTCGAGGGCGGCTGAGCGGTCGAGTGGCTGAGCGGCTCAGGTGCGACAGGTCACCCCGTGACGGGTCCGCCGGGCGGTGACTCCGGCAGCCAGAGCACCGCCACCGCGCCGGTGCCCGCGCCCGGTTCGGCGGCCGTGGCCCCGGACTCCCGTGTCTCACCCGGCTCGTCCGGGCCCACGTTGCGGAAGGTCAGTCGTGCCCCGAGCACGCGCGCCTGCCCGTCCGCGATGGTCAGCCCGAGCCCGTGCCCGGGTGTCGAGCGGTCGCTGCTGCCCGTACGGAATCGGCTCAGCCCGTCCGCCAGCAGCTGCTCCGGGAATCCCGGCCCGTGGTCGCGTACGCGAATCCGCCGCCCGTCGACGACGACCGCGACCGGCGGACTGCCGTGCCGAGCGGCGTTCGCCAGCAGGTTGCCCAGGATCCGTTCCAGTCGTCGCGGGTCGGTGGTGACGGTGGCGGGATTCGCGGACGCGACCACCCGTACGCTCGCCTCCGGTGCCACCGCCGTCACCCGGCGGCGTACGAACTCGCCCAGCACCACCTCCTGGAGCTCCGCGCGCTCCCGAGCCCCGTCCAGCCGGGCGACCTCCAGCACGTCCTCGACCAGTTGGCGCAACGCCTGCGCCCGGTTCCGTACGAGTTCGGTGGGGCGCCCCTCGGGCAGCAGTTCGGCCGCGGTGAGCAGACCGGTGACGGGGGTGCGCAACTCGTGCGCGATGTCGGCGGTGACTCGCCGCTCGGCCTCCAGCCGGGCCTGCAGGGCGTCGGCCATGCCGTCGACGGCGTCCGCGAGCTCGTCCGTCTCGTCCCGTACGCGCACCCGGCCGCCGCCGATCGTGTCCCGTACGCGTACCTCCGTGTCGCCGCGCGCCACCTCGCCCGCCGCGTCCGCGGCCTTGCGCAGTCGGCGGGAGAGCTGTCCGCCCACCAGCACCCCGAGGAGGCTGCTGCCCAGCACCACCGACATGGAGCCGAGCAGCAGGGCGCGGTCCAGCCCGCGGAGGACCTCGTAACGGTCGGTGAAGCGGGTGCGCAGCGAGAGGACGCGGTCACCGGCCAGCGGCTCGGCGGCCCACACCACGGGCACGCCGTCCGGCCGCTCCACCAGGTAGCTGGCGCGGCGGCCATCGGCCACCGCTTTCGCGAGCTGTCGCGGAAGCTCCGGGTCGTTGATCTTGGCGCCGAACGGAACCTGCCCGGTCGAGTGGTAGATCCGGCTGGCGTACTGTAGTCGCTCGTCCTGCACCTCACGGCTGCTGTCCCACATGGTGCCGCGCGCGGCGTTGTGCACGACCAGGCTGAGGGCGAGCGCGACGAGCGCGCTGACCAGCGCGATGGCGGCGCTGAGTTTCCAGCGCAGGCCGCTGCGGAAGGTGATGCGCCTCATACGGGGACTCGCGGGCCCGATGCGGGAACCGCACGGGGCGGCCAGGCGCGGCCACCGGGGCGGCGGCCAGGACAGCGGCCGAGGTCAGCGTGTGCCGGACAGTCCACGTCCTAACCCCTCAGCTTGTAACCGAAGCCGCGGACCGTCTCTATCCGCTCCTGCCCGATCTTCCCGCGCAACCGCTGTACATGGACGTCCACCACCCGGGTGTCGCCACCCCACCCGTAGTCCCACACCCGCCCCAGCAACTGGTCCCGTGAGAGTACGGTGCCCGGCGCGGCCGAGAACTCCAGCAGCAACCGCATCTCCGTCGGTGTCAGCGACACCGGACGCCCCGCCGTACGCACCTCCATCCCCTCCGTGTCGACCTCCAACTCGCCGAAGCGCAGCACCTCCTCGCCCTCTGCGGCACGGTCCGCGCCCGGCGCGTGGTGGCCGTTCGGCCCGCTCGCGTGTCCGAACCGGCGCAGCACCGCGCGGATACGGGCGACCAGCACGGCCCCGTCGAAGGGCTTGGTGACGTAGTCGTCCGCGCCCGCCTCCAGCCCGAGGACCACGTCGATGCTGTCCGCCCGGGCGGACAGCATGATCACCGGCACCGTCGAGGCGTCCCGGATGTGCCGGCAGAGGCTCACCCCGTCCAGCTTCGGCAGCATCACGTCCAGCAGCGCGATGTCCGGCCGGTCGTCGCGGAACGCCTCCAGCCCGGTCAGCCCGTCCGGGACCGCCGTCACCGTGTAGCCGTCCCGCTCGAGCGTCAGCTGGGTGGCCTCCCGGATGACGTCGTCGTCCTCGACGAAGAGCACGTGTGTGTCGGCCATTCCGTTTCGTCCCCTGCTCGTCGCTCAGCTGTCCCGTGGTCAGCCTGGCCAGCCCCGGCACTGGGTGTCGCCTGCCGTCCCGGTACTACGGCGCGGGCGGCGGCCCGTCCCCGAGGTCGCCCCGCTCCCGGTCCACCTCGCGGAAGAGCCCGTCGCGCCAGGCGTACGTGACGATGTCCTGACCGGAAGGACAACACATCGGTTCGTTGCCGATGTACACGGCCCGGGTCACCTTCAGCAAGCCGCCCCGTATGACGGCGGACACCGGCGGACGCTCCGCGGTGAACACGTTCACGAGCGCGCCGCTGCTGCTGCGGCGGTAGACGTACGCGCCCACCCCGATGCCGTCCGCGCAGGAACTCACGTTCACGACCAGGTCGGTGGGATGCTGACCGGTGGCCTGTCCGTGCGCCACGCTGATCGGATACCGGTCGCCCACGCACGGCTTCAGCCCCCGCTTCACCTCGCTGCTCACCTTGGGGTCCCGCTTGAGCAGGGCGATCACGGCCCGGTGGCCGAGCGGTTCCCCGACGGCGTCCGTGGCCGTGTCGGTACGCGGTCGCGGGCGTTCGTCGCCCCGGGTGGCGTCCGGCGGGTCGCCGGCGTCGTCGCGCGTGTCCCGCGGAGCCACCGGGCCGGCTGAGGGGTCGGCGCCCTCGGCCGACTCCGACCAGTCCGGATGCGCGGGGCCCGCGGCGTCCGTACGAGACTCCGGCGTGCTCGCCGGCGAGCCCTCGACCCGTACTCCGTCGGCGGTGCTCCCGCACCCGGCGAGCAGGCACAGCACGACGGTCAGCGCACCGGCGGCGGCCGCCATGACGGGGCGCGAG
>NZ_LJGU01000155.1:0-2544 GCF_001751245.1 Streptomyces oceani | reverse complement strand
GGCGCGACCCGGCCCGCGGCCACCGTCCTGCCCGCGGCCGCGTGCGGGTCCACGTCGGCGTGCCGTCAGGCGGCGCACTCCACGGACCTCCGCTCCAGCTCGGCGCGCAGCCGGACCAGCGAGCGATGCAGGGTGCTCTTCACCGTCCCCGGGGACATCCCCAGGGCGGTCGCCGTCTCCTCGGTACTCATCTGTTCCCAGTGCCGCAGCACCACCACGCTGCGCTGCTTCGGCGCCAGCGTGCCGAGCGCCTCCATCAGCAGCGCGCGGTCGGCCCGCTGCTCGGTGCCGTCCTCGACGGCGACCACGTCCGGCAGCTGGTCGGTCGGCGTCTCCTGCAGCCGGCGACTGCGCCACCACTCCGTACGGGTGTTGATCATCACGCGTCGGAGGTACGCGTCCGCCAGCGCCTTGTCAGCTATCCCGTCCCAGCGCACGTACGTGCGTGCCAACGCGGTCTGCAGCAGGTCCTGCGCCTCCGTCGGATCGGTCACCAACCGCCGGGCGCTGCGCAACAGGGAGTCCTGCCGAGCACGTACGTAGTCCTCGAAATCCAACACCTCTGCGGACCCAGTCGCCATGTCGTTACCTCCCCCGAGCCTGGGACCGGCCCGATCGTGTGCGGCGGTCCGGTCCGTGGTCGGTCGGCCCGGCGTGTGCTCCGGAGCCTGACGGGTCATCCCGCGGTCGACGTCCTCGGTACGGTGTCGCCGCGTGCGCCGGTGCCGTGTCGGAGTGCCGCGGTACGGCCAACCGGTCCTGGTACGGGGCCGGTCGGCGTGTGTGCGCCGGTGCTCGCCGTGCGTACGCGTGTCCGTGACCGTGCGGGGACGCGACGGTGCGGTTCGACGTACGACGGGCGGGTGGCGCGCTGTCCAAGAGAGAACCTAGACAGCCCTTATTACGATCGCGCCCGCAAGGATGCGTCGAACAACCGACGGTTCCCCGTCGGTTGTGTAACGGCGCTGGTCGCGGCCGCTTGGCACGGGCTCAAACCGGCGGTCGCGCTTCGTGCCGCGGCAGGGCCGCAGCGGTGCCGGGGCTGTGCCGGGCCGGTGGGAGCAGCGACCCGGCCGGGCTCAGCCGCGCGGCAACCGGTAGTGCCCGCCGGGCAGCGGCTCGACCAGTCCGTCCGCCACCAGCCCGTCCAGCGCGCGGGCCCGCTGTATCGGCTCCTGCCACACCCGGTCCAGCACGGACTGCGGCACCGCCGCCTCCGCCTCCCGCAACACGGCCAGCAGCCGGCCGCGTACCTGGCGGTCCGTACCGGCGTAGCTCTGCGTACGCCGGGGCGGGCCCTCGTACGCCGGGGCGCCGGCCAACTGCCAGGCGCACTGCTGGGCGATCGGACAGCGGTCGCACGCCGGGGCGCGCGCCGTGCACACCAGGGCGCCCAACTCCATCGTCGCGGCGGCCCAGCGAGCGGCGGTCGTGTCGTCCTCCGGAACCAGCGCGCGGGCAAGCCGGCGTTCGGCGGCGGTGGTCGCGTTCGGCGGGTACTGCCGGCCGCTCACCGCGCGGGCGAACACCCGGCGCACGTTGGTGTCCAGCACCGCGTGCCGCTGCCCGTACGCGAACGAGGCGACGGCCGCGGCGGTGTACTCGCCGACGCCCGGGAGCGCCAGCAACTGCGCGTGTTCCTTCGGCACGTCACCGCCGTGCCGTTCCGCTATGGCGGACGCCGCCCCGTGTAGCCGCAGCGCCCGGCGCGGATAGCCCAGTCGGCCCCAGGCGCGTACGGCCTCCCCGGACGCCTCGGCGGCCAGGTCCGCGGGACGGGGCCAGCGCTCCAGCCACTGCTCGTAGACGGGCAAGACACGGGCGACCGGGGTCTGTTGCAGCATGAACTCGCTCACCATGACCCCCCACGCGCCCGCCTCCGGGCGGCGCCAGGGCAGGTCACGGGCGTGCGTGTCGAACCAGTCGACGACGCTGGAGTGCAGGGCGGCGTGGTCGTGGTCCGGGGCGACGGCGGAGTCGTTCCCGGACGCGGTTCCGGCGGTCCCAGTGGACGCGGTGGAGAGGGTGGTTCCGGGGTCGGCCGCACCGGCCGCGGCCGCGCGGGCGAGCGGATGTTCGGTGTGTCCGGCGGTACGGTCAGCGGCGGGTTCGGCGAGGGACTCGGCGGCTCGTTCGGCGGCGTCATCAGTGGGGGTCGCAGTCATGGCCACCCGATCCTGGCATGGACCGCGATGGGGTGGAAACGACCACGCGGACCCGGGACTCGGAAGACCCCGACGCCACCCGGAACGCCCATAGCGACCGGCGCGGCGGTCGGCGCCTGACTTTCGTCAGGGGACCGGCTGGCACCGAGCCGATAACGTCGAGGCCGTGTGGAAGGGTCGGATACCCAGGGCCGGTCAGGAACATCGCCGGACGATCGCCTTGGACCTGCTGGTATGGGTGCTGCTCGCGGCCACGGTGCTGACGGGTGACGCACTGGGAAGCGTCCGGCAGCCCGGGTGGCTGACCGTGGCCGGCCTGGGCGGCCTCGCGCTCGCGCTGCCCCTCGCGCGCCGCTGGCCGGTGGCCGGCTGGCTGCTC
>NZ_LJGU01000154.1 GCF_001751245.1 Streptomyces oceani | reverse complement strand
GCGGGCCGGAGGCCGCCGCCCGGGACGCCCGGTACGCCGCGCTGGACGCCGTGGCCGAGCGCCACGGGGCGGCCGCCGTGCTGCTCGGGCACACCCGCGACGATCAGGCGGAGACCGTGCTCCTCGGCCTGGCCCGTGGTTCCGGCACCCGCTCGTTGTCCGGTATGGCCGCCGTGTCCGGGCCGGGCAGCCGCTACCGCCGACCGTTCCTCGCCGTCGACCGGCACACCACCCGCCGCGCCTGCCTGGTCCAGTCCCTCCCCGTCTGGGACGACCCGCACAACGCCGATCCCGCCTTCACCCGTTCCCGAGTGCGTCACGAGGCCCTGCCGACCCTGGAGAAGGCCCTCGGCAAGGGAGTGGTGGAGGCGCTGGCCCGTACGGCCCGGCTCTCCCGGGACGACGCGGACGCGCTGGACGCCTGGACCGACGAGGCGGAACGTTCCGTGCGCACCGATCCCGCCACACCGCACGAGCTGGACGTCGAGCGACTGAGCGACCTGCCGCCCGCGGTGCGTCGCCGGGTGCTCCGCCGCAGCGTGGTGTCCGCGGGCGCGCCGGCCGGCTCGCTCTTCGCCCGGCACATCGAGGAAGTGGACCGGCTGATCACCGCCTGGCACGGCCAGCGGGCCATCAATCTGCCCGGCCTGGTCGAGGCGCGACGGCAGGGTGGCAGACTGGTCATTCGGCAGGGCTAGCGACCTGGTCGTCACAGCGTCTGCGTTCCGACCTGATATCGAGCGAGAGCGGCACGGGTGGACGAGAAAGACATGGGCACCGACCTGAAGTCGGTGCTCGTCTCCAAGGAAGAGATCGACGCGAAGTTGGCCGAGCTGGCGTCCCGGATCGACGCGGAGTACGCGGGCCGGGAAGTGCTGCTGGTCGGGGTGCTCAAGGGGGCGGTCATGGTGATGGCCGACCTCGCGCGCAGCCTGTCCACCCCGGTCACGATGGACTGGATGGCGGTGTCCTCGTACGGCGCGGGAACCCAGTCATCCGGCGTGGTGCGGATTCTCAAGGACCTGGACACCGACATCAAGGGTCGGCACGTGCTGATCGTCGAGGACATCATCGACTCCGGGCTGACGCTCTCCTGGCTGCTGTCCAATCTCGGTTCCCGTGAGCCGGCCTCGTTGAACGTCTGCACGCTGCTGCGCAAGCCGGACGCGGCCGAGGTGGCGATCGACGTGAAATGGGTCGGCTTCGACATCCCGAACGAATTCGTGATCGGTTACGGTCTGGACTACGCGGAGCAGTACCGGAACCTGCCGTTCGTCGGCACGCTCGCACCGCACGTGTACGGCGGATGAGCACGGCTCGGGTCGTTCCGGAGCGCCCGCGGTCGTCGGTCGGAGCCGGTACGGACTTGGTCGCGGCGCCCGGGAACGGATTCGTGTGTCCCGCCGTTGGAGCATGGAGGGGCGGGACGGTTGACCGTCCTCGGCGGCGCCGGGTGACAATGCTGGGGTACCGTCCGAAAGTCAGTCATCAGGCAACTCACTATGGCAGGAGGGACGGGGCGCGCACCGCTCCGTATGGATGGACGTGAAGCGATACTTCCGTGGGCCGGTCATGTGGATCGTGCTGGCCGTCCTCGCCGTGGTCGTGTTGATGCAGGTCGTGAGTTCTTCCGAGGGCCACAAGACGGTGGACACCGGCCAGGTGGTCCAGGCGATCAACAATGACAAGGTCAAATCCGCGCAGCTGACGACCGGTGATGAGGAGAACATCAAGGTCGAGCTGAAGGACGGCCAAAAGGTCGAGGGCAGCGACAAGATCCAGGCGAGCTACATCGGTGACCAGGGCACCAAGCTCGCCGAGGACCTACAGGCCAAATACCAGAGCGATGACATTCCGGACGGCTACACCATCTCGCCGCAGGAGCAGAACCCGTTCGTCGGGATGCTGCTCTCGCTGCTGCCGTTCGTGTTGATCATCGTGGTCTTCCTGTTCCTGATGAACCAGATGCAGGGCGGCGGCTCCCGAGTGATGAACTTCGGGAAGTCCAAGGCCAAGATGATCACCAAGGACACGCCGAAGACGACGTTCAAGGACGTCGCCGGGGCGGACGAGGCATGCGAGGAGCTCCAGGAGATCAAGGAGTTCCTGCAGGAGCCGGCGAAGTTCCAGGCGGTCGGCGCCAAGATCCCGAAGGGCGTGCTGCTGTACGGCCCGCCCGGCACGGGCAAGACGCTGATCGCGCGGGCCGTCGCGGGGGAGGCCGGGGTGCCGTTCTACTCCATCTCCGGCTCCGACTTCGTGGAGATGTTCGTCGGTGTCGGCGCCTCCCGTGTGCGTGACCTCTTCGAGCAGGCCAAGCAGAACGCCCCCGCGATCGTCTTCGTCGACGAGATCGACGCCGTCGGTCGACACCGCGGCGCCGGCATGGGCGGCGGCCACGACGAGCGCGAGCAGACGCTGAACCAGCTGCTGGTCGAGATGGACGGCTTCGACGTGCAGGGCGGCGTTATCCTGATCGCCGCGACCAACCGTCCGGACATCCTGGACCCGGCACTGCTGCGACCCGGCCGGTTCGACCGCCAGGTCGCGGTCGACCGCCCCGACATGCAGGGTCGGCTGGAGATCCTCGAGGTCCATCAGAAGGGCAAGCCCGTCGCCGAGGACGTCGACCTGGGCGCGGTCGCCCGACGGACCCCGGGCTTCACCGGCGCGGACCTGAGCAACGTGCTGAACGAAGCGGCGCTGCTCACCGCCCGCGGCGACCAGAAGCTCGTGGACAACCACTCCCTGGACGAGGCGATCGACCGGGTCGTGGCCGGACCGCAGAAGCGGACCCGGATCATGAGCGACAAGGAGAAGAAGATCACCGCCTATCACGAGGGCGGTCATGCCCTGGTGGCGGCGGCTTCGCCGAACTCCGACCCGGTACACAAGATCACGATCCTCTCCAGAGGCCGCGCCCTGGGTTACACCATGGTGCTGCCGGACGAGGACAAGTACTCCACCACGCGGAACGAGATGCTCGATCAGCTCGCCTACGCCATGGGCGGGCGCGCGGCGGAGGAGCTGGTCTTCCATGACCCGACCACCGGCGCGCAGAACGACATCGAGAAGGCGACCGCGACGGCCCGCGCCATGGTCACGCAGTACGGCATGACCGAGCGACTGGGCGCGATCAAGTTCGGTTCCGACAGTTCCGAGCCTTTCCTCGGCAAGGAGATGAGTCACCAGCGGGACTACTCCGAAGAGGTCGCCGGACTGGTGGACGAAGAGGTCAAGAAGCTCATCGAGGCCGCGCACAACGAAGCGTGGGAGATCCTCGTGGAGAACCGGGACGTGCTGGACAACCTGGTCCTGGAGCTTCTGGAGAAGGAGAGCCTGGGCAAGGAGGAGATCGCCGAGGTCTTCGCCACGGTCGTCAAGCGCCCCGCGCGTCCGGCCTGGACGGGCTCCTCCCGGCGTACCCCCTCGACCCGGCCCCCGGTCTCCGCGCCGCCCGGCACGCTGACCAACGGTGCCACCCCGCCGTCGATCGAGAAGGGCAAGGAGATCGGGCCGACGGACCCGATCGCCGAGACGGTGGATCGGACGGAGGAGCCGCGCCCCGAAGGCTGATCCGCCTCTCCCGGCACGCATGCCGGCATACCCGGAATTCCAGCCGCGCCCCTCGGGTTCTAGCCTGAGGGGCGCGGCTGTGTGACAGGTGAGAGTGGGCGTGCGTACACGAACCCACGCGAGGAACGAGGAATCATGACCGACCCGGTGCTGCTGGACGGCGAGAGCGCCATACCCGAGGGCGCCATACCGGAGTTCGACGAGAAGCGTGCCGAGAACGCGATCCGGGAACTGCTCCTCGCGGTCGGAGAGGACCCGGACCGGGAAGGACTGCGCGAGACACCGGCCCGGGTCGCCCGGGCGTACCGGGAACTCTTCGCCGGACTGCGGCAGCGTCCCGAGGACGTGTTGACGACCACCTTCGACATGGGCCATGACGAGATGGTGCTGGTCCGGGACATCGAGGTGGTGAGCCAGTGCGAACATCATCTGCTGCCGTTCCACGGAGTGGCCCACGTCGGCTACATCCCGTCCACCACCGGCAAGATCACGGGGCTCTCCAAGCTGGCCCGCCTGGTGGAGGTGTACGCCCGCCGCCCTCAGGTCCAGGAGCGGCTGACCACCCAGATCGCCGACTCGCTGCTGGAGATCCTCGAGCCACGCGGCGTTATCGTGATCATCGAGTGTGAGCACATGTGCATGTCGGTGCGGGGCGTGCGCAAGCCCGGTGCCAAGACCATGACCTCGGCCGTACGCGGACAGCTGCGGGACGCCACAACCCGCGCCGAGGCCATGAGCCTGATCATGTCCCGGTGAGTCGGCGGCTATTCACGGTCGGTGTACGTGCCCCGCGGACAGCGCGTAGAGGTAGTCGACCAGGGTGATCAGCACCTCCTTGCTGGACTCTCGGGACCGGGCGTCGCAGTTGATCAGCGGCACGCTCTCAGGGAGGTCCAGCGCGTCCCGTATCTGCTCCGTGGTGTGCTCGGGCCCGCCGAAGTCGTTGCGGGCCACGATGAACGGCGTGCCGTGGTGCTCCAGCCGGTCGATGGCGTACCACGAGTCGGCCAGTCGTCGAGTGTCCACCAGGACGACGGCGCCGAGCGTGCCGGAGAACAGCCGGTTCCACAGAAACCAGAAGCGCTCCTGGCCGGGGGCGCCGAACAGATAGAGCACGGTGCGCTCGTTGAGGCTGATCCGCCCGAAGTCGAAGGCGATCGTCGTGGTGGTCTTGCCCCGCACCGCGCTGAGGTCGTCGATGCCCTCACCGGCCTGCGTCATGGTCTCTTCGGTGTTCAGCGGGCGGATGTCGCTCACCGAAGAGACCATCGTGGTCTTCCCCACGCCGAAACCGCCCACCACGACGATCTTCAGCCCCTGGGTGGTCGAGGCGCTCAGCGGAGTTCTTTCGGGCAGCCCGTCCTCGGCGGTTCCGGAGACCGGCTGCTCAGAGGTTGCGAAGTCCAACGAGCACCTGCTTCAGGACGTCGGGATCGGGCAGGGAACTGGCCGTGTCGGTGGCCGTTGAGCGGGGGTGGCGTGCGGTGATGCGTCCGGACGACAGGAGGTCGCCGAGCAGGATGCGTACGATGCTGATCGGCAGGTCCAGGTCCGCGGCCAGCTCCACCACGGCGGTCGGGGACTGGCAGATCCGCAGGATGGCGGCGTGCTCCGACTGCATGGTGATGGTCGGCGAGCACTCGCTGACCACCAGGGTGACGAGGTCGAACTCCTTCGGGTCCGAGTGGCTGCGACCGCCGGTGACCGTGTACAGCCGGTCCGGCGACTCCTCCCGGGCTGAGCGGCTAGTACGTCCGGGACGGTCGGGACGGTCGGGGCCGCTCACGGGCGTGCCCCGTCGTCGCTGAACTCGCGTGGCGGGGCGCTGAAGTGCTCGCTGAGTTGTTCCACCAGTTCGTTCATGTTGTGCCCCACCAGCCCCACGTCGGAGTCGTCGGCGGACACCACCGCCAGGTGGGCGCCCTCGCCCGCCTCCACGACGAACAGGATGCCGCCGTAGAACTCGGTCATCGCCTGTCGTACGCCGCCGGTTCCGTCGCCGAACTCGATGGACGCGCCGTGCGACAGGCTCTGGATGCCCGCGGCGATGGCGGCCAGCTGGTCCGCCTGGTCCTCGGTGAGTTCGGGGGTACGGGCGAGCTTGAGCCCGTCCCGGGACAGCAGCAGCGCGTGGCGGGCTCCCGGGGTCCTCGACAGCAGGTTCTCGAGCGGCCAGCGCAGCTGGCTGTCGGTAATCATTCGGAGTCGTCCTCTGGGCGTGAAGAGGCATGGGTGGGGGGCGCGGGTGACTGCGCCGGCGAGGCGGGTGGCGTGTTGTCCGTGCCCTCGGCCTGCGGGTCCCGTACGGCGCGCCGGAAAGCCCCGAACCGGGACCCGGACTGGCTGGGATCGCGGGCCGGTTGGTTGGCGCGCGCGGCCGCGCGCGCGGCGCTGTTCGGCCGCCGTGCCTCGGCCAGGGTACGGCCGCGCTGCCGCTTGGGCAGGCCGCTCTCGCCGTACTCCACCATCCCGCTGTGCTCGGGGGCCGGCTCGGCCGAGGGCGTGTCGGTCGGGGCGGGTGCCGGATCCGTGCTGCCGGCCGTCGCACCCGGGTCGGCAGGCTGCCCGTGGGCCTCCGGCGCTACGGCGGGGAACGCCAGCGTCTGCCGGTCCTTCGTGGGCCGCTCAGCCGGATGGGACGGTTCCGCTTCGGTTCGTCGCTCCTCGAGGCCCGGCTGCGCTGGCACGGCGAACGGCGACGACGCGGCGAGGTCATCCGCCGGGTCCGCGGACCCCGCCGGGGCGGACTCGGCCGGTACGGAGTCCGCCGGGGCGGACCCCTCCTCCGGTACGAGCGCCGCCTCTCCCGGCACCGGCGGCACGCGTACCTCCGTAACAGCCGGAGCCGGAGCCGGAGCCGGGGCGGCCGGAGCGGGGGTGGCGGCCGGCTGCACCACGGCCTCCAGCGTGGGGGCACCGGCGGCCGGCGCGTCCGACTGCGGCCACGAGTGGACGATCAGCTCCTGCGGGACGCGCAGCAGCACGCCCGTACCGCCGTGTGCGGACGGCCGGAAGGAGACGTGCAGGCCGTGCTTGCGGGCGAGACGACCCACCACGGGAAGCCCGAGCCGGGTACCGGAGTGCGAGGGCAGCTCCCAGTCGATCGGCGAGACCGCGCGTTCGGCCCGCTTCAGCGCCACGTCCCCCATCACCAGACCGCCGTCCTCGATCGTCACGACGATCCCGGCGGACACCTCCTCGACGTACACGTGCACTTCGGAGGTGGGCGGGGAGAAGTTCGCGGCGTTGTCCATCAGTTCGGCCAGCGCGTGCATCACGCCCTCGGCCGCGTGCCCGGCGATCGCCACGGAGCTGGTGGAGTGCAGTCGCATGCGCTGGTAACCGCTGATCCTCCCCATGGCGCCGCGCAGGATGCTCTCCATCACGATCGGCTTCGCCCAACGTCGCCCGGAGCGCGCCCCGGTGAGCACCGCGATGCAGTCGGCCAACCGCCCGGTCTGCGCCGTGCGGTGGTCCAGGTGCAACAGGTCGCCCAGTACGTCCTGGTCGGCGTGCCGGTGCTCCATGTCCCGCAGGTCGGCGGCCATGCTCGTGGTCATCGCCTGCACCCGGCCCGCGGCGTTCGCGCAGGCCGCCATCGCGGCGGCGCGCACGCTCTCGCTGCGGTGGATCTCGGTGGCGAGCAGGTGGAGTGTCCGTCGCTGCTGTTCATCGCCGGCCGGCTCCGCGGCGAGCGCGCTCTCGGCGGAGGCGCCCTCGCGCAGGCGTTCCACCAGCGCGGGCACCGTGACCTCGGCGAAGTGTTGCGTGGCGGCCCGGCCGGAGGCCGCCTTGATCTGCTCCTCGGTGAGCGCGTCGCGCAGTTGCCGCGCGACCAGCCTGTGATGCGCGGCGTACGCGACGGCCACGCACAGCGCCACCGCGGCGGCCCCGCCACCCCAGGCGACGCCGGTGCGGGCGGATTCCGGAGCCAGGGACGCCGCGAGCAGGCAGAGCGAGGCGGTGACGAGCACCGCGGGCAGGGTGGCCAGGGCGGTACGGGAGTTGGTTCCCGTGACGCGGTGGCTGGCCGGAGTGTTGGACCGCTCGCCGGTGGAACGGCTCGGGGGTGGTTCTTCGGGGGTCATGTCTCACAGTTCCTTGTGGACAGGGCAGGTCCGAGCGGGAAAGCGTTCGTTCTGATGTGCCGTTGTTCCGATCAATGCCGAACCAATATAGGCGCGTTGGCCGCCATCTAGGGAAGCGTGTGGACCAAACATCGTGCGCCCGCCGGGAATCCAGGAATTTGC
Organism: Streptomyces oceani; assembly: GCF_001751245.1. Lineage (GTDB taxonomy): Bacteria > Actinomycetota > Actinomycetes > Streptomycetales > Streptomycetaceae > Streptomyces > Streptomyces oceani. The sequence continues at coordinate 3,433 of NZ_LJGU01000154.1, read as the reverse complement.
TCCTGCGCGGGTGCTTCAGCCCACTTCTTCCGAGCCGTCCTCGTCCTCGCCCTCGACGAGGACGGGTGAACCGTGATGGGACCACACCCGCCAGCCGTCCGCGGCCCTCCGGAACACGTTCGTGGCCACCACCAGCCCGCCCACCAGTGGTCCGGCCGAGCCGTCGGCCTCCGCCGGGCCACCGCTGAGGATGTTCTCGGTGCAGCTCACCACCGCGGTGTCGCCGAGGACCGAGATCCGTACGTCGGTGAGGAAGAACTGGACGTACTCGGTGTTCGCCATGATCAGCGCGTACGAGCGCAGCACCTCGTCCCGGCCGCTGAGCGCCGGCCAGCCCGGGTGCACCACGGTGACCTCGTCGTCCAGCCACAGCTCGCCCAACGCCTCCAGATCGGCGCGCTCGACCGCCTCGTACAGCGCGGTGTTCGCGGCTTCCACCGCCTCGATGTCCGTACGGGCGCCGCTCACCCGGCTGCCTCGCTCGCGTCCGTACGGGCGGTGCCCGCGGCCGCGTCCGTACGGTCGAAGTCGGCATCCGTGCCCGCGGCCGTACCGCCCGCGCCCTCCACGGCGGGCGCGACGCGCACCGCGTCCGCGCTCGCCCGTACCTCGTGCACCCGCACCGCCCAGGCGCCCTCCCGGGCGGAGAGCGCCGTGACCGCGGCGGTGGCGGCGTCCCGTTCCCGCGCGGGCGGTGGTGCGGCGGCGTCCGGGCCGGTCAACACGTGCCCCAGGAAACGCTTCCGGGAGGCCGCGACCAGGATCGGGCGGCCCAACTCCGTACGCAGCCGCCAGGTCGCGGCCACCAGTGCCAGGTCGTGTTCGACCCGTTTGGCGAAGCCCAGGCCGGGGTCGACCAGGATGCGCTCCGGTTCGATGCCCGCCGCCACCGCCCGCTCCACGGACGTACCCAGCTCGGCGATCACCTCGGGCACCACCTCGGCGTACGAGGCCCGGTTGTTCATGTCGATCGACTGTCCGCGCCAGTGCATGACGACGAACGGCACCCGCGCCGCGGCCACTGCCGCCGCCATCTCGGGGTCCGCCTGCCCGCCGCTGACGTCGTTGACCAGCAACGCTCCCGCCGCCACCGCCCGCTCGGCCACCGAGGCCCGCATGGTGTCCACGCTGACCCGTACGCCCTCGTCCGCCAGGCCGCGTACGACCGGCAGTACCCGACGCAGCTCCTCCGCCTCGTCCACGCGGGCGGCGCCGGGGCGGGTGGACTCGCCGCCCACGTCCACCAGGTCGGCACCTTCCGCGGTCAACTCCAGCCCGTGCTTGATCGCGGTCTCGGGGTCGAACCAGCGGCCTCCGTCGGAGAAGGAGTCCGGCGTGACATTCACCACGCCCATCACCGCACACCGGTCGAGATCCGGCAGGCCGGTCACCCGGCCGCGCATGGCACTCATGCGTCCAGCGTAGGGCGTGGCCCGGCGCCCGCGCCGGGCCAGGGGTGCTGTCCGCGCCGGGCCAGGGGTGCTGTCCGCGCCGGGCCAGGGTGCGGCACGCGCTCTCCGTCGTGCCGTCCGGTGTCCGAGGCGGGGTGGAGGCCCCTGTGAAGCTCGTTCGGGGAATCCGGAGTGGGCGAGCCTGCCGCGGGGTAACGCGAGACCTGCGGGCCCGGCGTACGAGCCCGGCACGCCCGGTCGTACCAGCCGCCGGGTGTCGCCGGCTGGTCACGGACCGGTCGTGGGGTTGGTCGTCCCGAGGCCGTCGGGGCGACCCCGAGGCGAAACGCGCTCGGTTCCCGCAGGTAGATTCGATGAGGACAGCCAGAGCGCAGACAGCAGACAAGCGGGGAGAGCGGGCAGCGGCAGGCGCGGACGGTGGCGGAGCCGGGCACCGGCGACCCGGACGAGTACTACGGGAGTGATGCGTGTGGACCGTGTGACGCTGCGCGGCTTGCGTGCCCACGGGTATCACGGCGTGTTCGAGCGGGAACGTGTCGAGGGACAGACCTTTGTCGTGGATCTCGAGCTGGGCGTGGACACCCGGTCCGCCGCCGAGTCGGACGACCTGACGCTGACGGTGCACTACGGCGTCGTGGCCGAGGAGGTCGTGGCCGTGCTCGCCGGCGAACCGGTGGACCTGATCGAGACCGTGGCCCAGCGGATCGCGGACCGCTGTCTGGCACACCGGGCGGTACGGGAGGTGGAGGTGGTCGTCCACAAACCACAGGCGCCGATCACCGTTCCCTTCGACGACGTGACCATCACTATCAAGCGGAGTCGCGCATGACACCGAACAGTGACCCGACCGTCCAGCCGGTGCCCGCCTCCGTGGTGCACCAGGTGGACGCGGCCGACACGACCCTGAGTAACCCCCGCCGTGCGGTGATCGCGCTCGGCAGCAACCTGGGCGACCGGATGGACCGCCTCCAGAGCGCGGTCGACACTCTCGCGGACACCCCCGGGATGCGGGTCAAGGCCGTCTCTCCGGTGTACGAGACCGAGCCCTGGGGGGTCGATCCGAGCAGCCAGCCGGCGTATCTCAACGCGGTGTTGCTGGTGAAGACGACGCTGCCGCCGTCGTCCCTGCTGGAGCGTGGCCAGGCCGTCGAGGAGGCGCTGGAGCGGGTGCGGGAGGAGCCGTGGGGCGCGCGCACGATCGACGTGGACATCGTGGCGTACGCCGACGTGGTCTCCGACGATCCGGGACTGACTCTGCCGCATCCCCGCGCGCACGAGCGGGCGTTCGTACTCGTACCCTGGCTGGACGTGGACCCGGCCGCCGAGGTGCCGGGCCGCGGACCGGTCGTCGACCTGCTGGCGGCGACGGACCGCACGGGCGTCTCGCTGCGCCCGGACCTGGAACTGAGCATGCCCGACTGACGTTGGGGAGCGCGTGAGACAACTGCGAATCAGGACGCTGGCCGGGGTCTTCGCCGTCGCGTTGGTGCTGTCCTGGGCCGGCACCAGGATGTTGGACGCGCTGGATTCGCTGCCCACCGTCCCGGTGGCCGCGCCGATCGTGCTGGCGGTGATCGCCACGGTGCTGCTCGCGACCGCGCTTTCCCTGCGGTCGCGGCTGAAGGCCCAACGTGAGCGTACTCCGGGAGCGAAGGGCGTGGAGCCGATGATGGCGGCCCGCGCGGCGGTCTTCGGCCAGGCGAGCGCGCTGGTGGCCGCGCTGGTGGCCGGGTTGTACGGCGGCACGGGCATCTTCCTGCTGGTGGACGACCTGGACTCGGCTGCCCGCCGGGAACAGGCCGTGTACGCCGGGCTCTCGCTGCTGACCGGTATCGCCGTGGTGGCCGCGGCGATCTTCCTGGAGCGGGTGTGCAAGCTGCCGGAGGACCACGACGACGACCCTTCGCTGCCCGCGTAGCGACCGGCCGGTCGCTGCCGGACCGGCCCGGTCCGGAGCGGGCCGGGCCGGGCAGCCCCGGTTCCGGCCCGGGCAGCCCGAGCCCCGGCGGTACGGCCGCACG
>NZ_LJGU01000153.1 GCF_001751245.1 Streptomyces oceani | reverse complement strand
GGGCGGGCGAGACGGGCATGGCGGGCGTGGCTTCCGCGACGGGTGCGGGCGGCACGCACCGCTCCAGTTGCCACAGCGGGAGCGCGGGCACCGTGACGGCGAGCGGGTCGGTCAAGGTGGATCGCCTCGTTCCGGGAGGTTCGTGGACTCTGCCGGCACGCGGGCGAGTTGCCGCGGCGCGCCACAGGGTGCGACGAGCGACGCCCTCCCGAGGTTTCGGGCCGCCCTCCGACGCCATCCCTTTGGCGGTACGACACGCCCCGCCCCACCGCGTACGGGGCTCCGCCGGACGGGTGAATCCCGGCGCGCTGTGCAACCGACCGGAGCGTCCGACGGGTCTGGCACCTCACGTACGTACGGCCCGCAGCGCCCGGGAGGTTCACCATGCTCACGACCACACACGACACCGCCGCTGTCCTCGCTCCACCGCCGCCCGTCGGGCAACGGGTCGCCGGTGCCCGGGAGTTCGTACGCCGCCCGGCAGTCGGCCCGCAGTCGACTCCGCTGGGCGCCGCCGACGAACACCGGCTGGCGCTGCACACGGCGCTCACGGCGGCGGGGGTGGCTCCGGTGCCGGGGGACCGCTCGGCGGTGTACGCGGTCGCCACGCTGGACGCCGAGACCGTGCGCAGCGTGATCGCCTGGATCGGCACCGCCGCCGCCCGGTGACGCTCGTGCGGCGGGCCGGCGCCGGAGTACGGGCGCACCGCGCACTCGCGTACGGGCATCCGCGTACGGCACTGGCGTCCGGGCAAACCCGCGTTCGTTCGGGCAACCGCAAGCCCGCCCGGACGGCCGGAAGCGGAATCACAACCACCGGCTCGGAACCGAGTTCTGGGGCGCGACGATCACCCGGCGACCTGCCTCTCCGGCAAATTCCGAGGGAGGTGCCGAAGCGCCCGGTGTGATGCTGCCCACTCCGTGGCTGAACCGCTCGGTGTGAACGCCATGTTAACGACGCTGACCTGCATAAACGCGGCCGTTGCGGCCTGCCTTCGGCGGCTGCGCGAGCGGGCCCCGCGGCGCGCCAAATCTGCTTCGCAAAACGCTGGCGGAAGGGGGTTGTGCCAGGCACTATCGGCAGTGAGCGGCATCTGAAGCCGCAGCTGCTGGGTCCGTCCCAGCCGGCATCAGGAGGAAGAATCCCATGCGCGCACCCTTCTACAACGTGCTTCGCGTGTGCAAGGAAGTGGCTTACGGCGTCAACACGATGAGCGCCATCCGGCATGGCCAGCGCCCGTCGCCGCCGCCGTATCTGCCACCGTCCCTGCTGGACAGTGTGACCGTGCCCGCTCCGGATTCCGTGGGGACCCGGCAGCTGGTGACGCGCACGACCGCTCCGCAACCGGAGTCCGAGCCGGGCCGGTAACCGCTGGCCGGGCCGCGCTGCCCGACGGGCGTGAAATCTCCCAGCAGAAACGCTACTTCGCGCCCCGAAGCTCAGCGTCTACCGGTCAGTGAAAGCGGTCTCACCGCACCATCCAACATGGCCGCCAGGCCCTTCACCGCGCACACAGCGGGCTCTTCGGCGATATGCACGGACATGCCCGTGTGCTGGCGCATGCTGGTGTCCAGCCCGGGCAGCAGCGCCGCGCCGCCGGTGAGTGTCATACCGCTGTCCACCAGGTCTGCCACCAGATCCGGGGGACAGCGGTGCAACACGGTTCGGACGGCGTCAAGTAGTCCGGTCAGCGGTGCCTGGATCGCCGACCGGACTTCCGCCGGGTCGACGACGACCGTACGGGCCAGCCCCGTCACCACGTCGCGTCCGTGCACCTCCGCCCCTGTGGTGGACGAACCGGCAGCACTGGCCAGTGCAATGTGCAGCGGGCGTACGGCCTGGCTGGGGAGGATCAGTTCGTGCTCGTTGCGCAGGTGCTGCACGAGCGCGTTGCTGATGGTCTCGCCGCCCAGCGGAACCGTCGTGGCGGAGACGATCGCCCCAAGTGAGAGGACCGCGACCTGCGTGGTCGTGGCTCCGCACACCAGGATCATGGTGGCTTCCGCCCGTTGTACGGGCAGCCCGCCGCCGATCCCGGCGGAGGTGGGGGCGTCCACCAGTTCCACCCGCCGTGCGCCGACCCCGGCGAGGGTCTCCACGGCCGCGCGGCGCGCGAGTGGGTCGGCGTCGTACGGCACGCAGACGGCCGCCCGCAGCATGGGCCGGCGACGCCACGCCCGTCGCAACTTCCCGCCCACCATGGCGCGCAGCATGCGTTGGGCCATGTCGATGTCCACGACCATGCCGCCGGTGACCGGGCGGATCACCCGGATGTGCGCGGGCGTGCGGCCGGTCATTCGCTCCGCGACCGATCCCACGGCCATCAGCGCGCCGGAGTAGGTGTTGACCGCGACGACCGACGGTTCGTCGACGACCAGTCCGGCCTGTTTGAGGTGAACGCGGGTACGGGCCGCACCGAGGTCGACGGCCACGGTGCAGCGGCGAAGCTGATCAAGCCTGATCGTCACGGCGCACGAATCCTTCCCTGGGCGGGGGCGGCTGCCGGGTCACGCACCCGGCGACCCTGGGATTCAGCGTGCGCGCCGTACCGCCGCCCCGCTCGTCGGATTGGTCCGGTTGAGCGAGACGGCGGTACGGCGAGAGGCGGTACGGCGGAGGCGAGGCGGGGCTCGCCCACGCGGCCCGGGAGGTCGCTGGGTGGCCGTCGGGCTCACTCGGCGGTGACGCCCGCCGGCTCCGCCTCCCGCCCGCTGTCGAGGTCGCCGACACTCCGCTCCGTACGGGCCGTACGCTCCGTACCGGACGTCGGATCGGTGTCCGGGGCGTCCTCGCTGAACTGCGTCCGGTACAGCTCTTCGTAGCGCCCGCCGACGTCCAACAGCTCGCTGTGCGTGCCGCGTTCGACGATGTGGCCCTCCTCCAGCACGAGGATCTCGTCCGCCGCCCGTACGGTCGACAGCCGGTGCGCGATGACGACGGACGTACGTCCCGCCAGTGCCTCGGCCAGGGCTTCCTGGACGGCGGCCTCGGAGGCGGAGTCCAGGTGCGCGGTGGCCTCGTCGAGCACCACCACCCGCGGTTGGGCGAGCAACAGCCGGGCGATGGTGAGGCGTTGGCGCTCGCCGCCGGAGAGCCGGTAGCCGCGTTCACCGACCAGCGTGTCGAGGCCGTCCGGCAGCCCGGCGATCAGCCCGTCCAGCCGGGCGCGGCGCAACGCGTCCCACACCTCCGCCTCGGTGGCGTCCGGGCGAGGGAGGAGCAGGTTGGCGCGGATGGTGTCATGGAAGAGGTGGCCGTCCTGGGTCACCATGCCGAGCGTGCGGCGGACGGATTCGGCGTCCAGGTCGCGTACGTCGGTGTCGGCGAGGCGTACGGCGCCGCTGTCCACGTCGTAGAGCCGCGGGGCGAGTTGGGCGATGGTGGACTTGCCGGCGCCGGAGGAGCCGACGAGGGCCACCATCCGGCCGGGCTCGGCGCGGAACGAGATGCCGTGCAGCACCTCCTCGCCGCCTCGGGTGTCGAGGGTCGCGACCTCCTCCAGGGAGGCCAGCGACACCTGTTCGGCGGGCGGGTACGAGAACCGTACGTCGTCGAACTCGATCGAGACCGGCCCGTCCGGCACGTCCTGGGCGTCCGACTTCTGGGTGATCAGCGGCTTCAGGTCCAGCACCTCGAACACCCGCTGGAAACTCACCAGCGCCGTCATGACCTCCATCCGGGCGGTGGCCAGGGCGGTGAGTGGCGCGTAGAGCCGGGTGAGCAGCATGGCCAGGGCGACGACGGCGCCCGGGTCGAGCGAGCCGCGCAGTGCGAAGAAGCCGCCGAGGCCGTAGACGAGGGCCAGCGCGAGCGCCGAGACGAGGGTGAGGGCGGTGATGAAGTAGTGCTGCACCATGGCGGTGCGCACGCCGAGGTCGCGTACGCGGCGGGCACGGTCGGCGAACTCGGCGGACTCCTCGTGCGGCCGGCCGAACAGCTTGACCAGGGTGGCGCCGGCGGCCGAGAAGCGTTCGGTCATCTGGGTGCTCATCGTGGCGTTGTGGTCCGCGCGCTCCCGCTCCAGCCGGGCCAGGCGGGCGCCCATGCGTCGCGCGGGCAGCACGAACACCGGGAGCAGCACCAGTGCCAACAGCGTGACCTGCCAGGACAGTCGGAGCATGACGACGAGCGTCAGCAGCAGCGTGACCAGGTTGCTGACGACCCCGGAGAGGGTGTCGCTGAAGGCTCGTTGCGCGCCGATGACATCGTTGTTCAGCCGGCTGACCAGGGCTCCGGTTCGGGTACGGGTGAAGAAGGCCACCGGCATCCGCTGCACGTGGTCGTAGACGGCCGTGCGTAGTTGCAGGATCAGGCCCTCGCCGATGCGCGCGGACAGCCAGCGGGTGCCGATGCCGGCGCCGGCCTCGGCCAGTGCGACCGCCGCGATGATCCCGGCCAGGGTCAACACCACGCTGGTGCCGGAGTCCTGGACGATCGCGTCGACGACGCGGCCGGCGAGGAGCGGGGTGGCGACGGTGAGCAGGGCGAGAACCGTGCTGAGTGCCAGGAAGACCAGGATTCTGCGGTGTTGGGGGCTGGCGAACCGGATGATCCGGCGCAGCGCCGTGCGGGAGAAGGGGCGGTGGTCCTGCTTGGCGTACTGGGTGTGGTGCAGGCTGTGCCACGCTGTCATTTCCATGCTCACGTCGAATCGTCCCCTCGTTGGACCGGTCGGTCCGGTCGGTGGCGGCGTCACGGTGTTGGTAGTGCGGTCGACAGTAGAAGTTGAAGCATTCTTCAAGTCAATGGAATTCGGACGTCCTGCTCTGCCGAACGGAAATTCTGCGCGCGGAGCAAACGATTCGGCTCGGTTGTGCGTCTGTAGGAGTGGGGCGTGTGTCGCTCCACGGGCCCACGTGCTTCCGGGTGGTGACTCGTGGCGTGGCGGACGAGCCGCCACTGGATACGTGCACAGTGCAGCGGGGGTGAGAAGGTCGGTTCCGGTTGCGCTGTGATCCTGCGCGCAAGCCTCTGACCGGCTGTGATGGCAGGACGACAGGGCGTCGTGCACGTGCAAACGCGCATGCATACGCACATGAACGGGGTTATGATCCGGGGCAGTTGGTGGTGTCCCGGGTTCGCGGGGACGCCCACGGCCCCCAGCACCATCGGGAGACTGCAGTGCCTCACGCGTACAACGGCATGGCCGCCGGGGACCTTCAGGAGGTCAGCTGGCAGAAGAGCCGACACAGCAATTCACAGGGCACGTGCGTGGAGTTCGCGAAGCTGCCGGACGGGGAGGTGGCGGTGCGGAACTCGCGCTTCCCGGAGGGCCCGGCGCTGGTGTACACGTCAGCCGAGGTCGAGGCCATGCTGCTGGGCATCAAGGACGGGGAGTTCGACCACCTCGTGCAGGGCTGAGGACCGTACGCGCCCTCCGTCGGTCGCAGGTCGCTCGCTCGGTGGGCACCTCACCGGGTCGCTGAGCCGCGCGCACGTACACCGGTCGCCTGGACGACGCCGATGGACCGCTGGACGACGCCGCTGAACGAGCCTCGACCGTGACAGTCCTACCCGTCGTCCGTGCCGACTCCGTGCCCGTGCGCCCGTGCCGTCCGGTCGCCGACCATCGCCGCGGCACCGGCCCCGTGCGGCCCGGCCGGACAGACCGGTGACCCATCGGCGTTCCGTGTGCACGGCACAGCCCGTGTGACATGTGCCACGCGAACTCGAGGCGCGCCGCGTGGACGGCGGCTGAGGAGGTGCTGTCGGAGACGTTCCTCGCCGCTTGGCGTAACCGCGAGAGAGTCGAGCCCGAAGGCGGTTCGCTGCGACCGTGGCTGTTCGGGATCGCTACACACAAGGCCCTTCGCGTACGACGCGGACGGAGACGGGAGCGCGCGTTCCTCGCCCCGCGGTCAGTTCCGGAGCCAGTCGCCGAAGCGGCTGTACGCCGAGGTGCCGGAGGACGAACGACAGACGCGGGATCAGGCCGTGTTCCAGGCGGTCGGAGACCTGGTGGCGAACCAACTCATGCCCACCGGAGAACGCCGCCGCCTTCTACCGTGCGATCGCCCGCATCCCGGGCGTGCGAAAGGTGCCGGACGTCGTGGACGCCGCCGGACGCCATGGCGTCGGCATCACGCTGAAGGACACCGCCTACGCGACCCGCGACGTGTGGATCTTCGACCCCGACAGCTTCGCCTATCTCGGTTCGCGCGGCTACCTGGCGAAGGACCGTAAGCCGGGGGGAACGAGGTGTTGTACGGAACCGACGCGGTGATGCAGCTCGGCGTCACGGATCGTGCCGGCGCGAGGCCCGAGGGCGCGCGAGCGGCTGGCTGACGATCAGGCCGACCCCGCGGTCCGGGCGGTGCCGGTCCGACGTACACCCGACACACTCGCGTCGGCCCCTGGACCGCACGACTTTCGCGGTTCGGGGGCCGGCTTCCCCGGTGGCTCGGGCCCGCCCTCCGACCATGGCGGCCCTCCCGCACGCTCTCCGTACGCGTGTTCGCCAGGGCGCGTGCGCGTGGGGTGTGCGGCCTGCCTGTGGGAATTGGCGGGTCGTGCGCGACCGTACGGGAGTTGGGGCGCTGGCCTCAGGACGCGGCGCGCAGCCGGAACACCGCCCAGACGACCTTGCCGGACGGTGCGCTCAGTCGGTGCCAGCCCCAGCCGTCGCTGAACGAGTCGACCAGCCACAGGCCGCGTCCGGACTCGGCGGTCGAGCTGGTGAGTTCGGCCTGCTCCAGCAACTCCAGGCCGATCAGCGGATCGATGCTCCACTCGCCGTCGCCGGCCGGTGTGCCGGCGTCCGCCAGTCGGTCGGCGCTCTCCCGGGCCGTCGCCTCGGGCGGTTCCAGGCTGGGGTCGCGCACCGCGCACACCAACCGGGAGGACCAGCGCATCAGTTGCAGTCGGACGTGTGGTTCCGCCGCCTGGGCGCACCGCCTGGGCAGGCCGTGCCGCAGTGCGTTGGTCACCAACTCCGAGACGACGAGGGCGACATCGTCGAACGTACGGGTGAGTTCCCAGCGGTGGAGCGTCGTACGGGTGAACTCCCGGGCGGTCCGCACCGCTTCGTACCGCCCGGGCAGCGCGCAGGAGGCGGAACCGGACAGTGCGGCGGAGTCCGGCAGGGCGGCGGCGTCCAGCACGGACGGAACATTTCGTAACGGCTCGATCACGGTCGATCCTTCGGTCCCCATGACGAGCCACTCCCGTGCGTTTGCGCCAGCGACGATCCGTGTGCATCTCGGACCCGCGATGCCCTGGTCGGAAGCTCGGGCCCAAACATATTGATCCTTCAACTTCCATTGCATCGCGTGCACTTGTGCGATCCCCATGGTTCCCAAAGCTTTCGGCAAATGCAAGGGCAGATGCACGTGCATGCGTAATCGCGGCTGGCGTGTAATCACCCGGGTACGCAATGGAGCGCGAGATGGCAGACTGCCTCCGAGCGGCGCTGGAGGGCTAACCGAAATGGTCACAAGACCGGCGAACATGGGGAGTAGCAGCGTGAACGGGACGGGTAGTTCAAGCGGATCGATGGTCCGCCGCATACTGCTCGGCTCGCAGTTGCGGCGGCTCCGCGAGGCGCGGGGGGTCACAAGGGAGGCTGCTGGTTACTCGATTCGGGCCTCGGAGTCCAAGATCAGTCGGATGGAGCTGGGCCGGGTGAGTTTCAAGGCTCGTGATGTGGAAGACCTGCTGACGCTCTACGGCGTGACGGACGACACGGAGAGAGAGCCCCTGCTCGGCCTGGCGCGGGACTCCAACCGGGCCGGCTGGTGGCACAGTTACAGCGACGTGCTGCCCGGGTGGTTCCAGACGTACGTGGGACTCGAGGCCGCGGCCTCCCATGTGAACACCTACGAGGTGCAGTTCGTCCACGGCCTTCTTCAGACCGAGGACTACGCGCACGCGGTCGTTTCCAGTGGTCACCGCACCGGACTGCCGGAGGAGGAGGTGGCGCGGCGGGTCGCCCTCCGCCGGGAGCGGCAGAAGCTGCTGCTGGCCGAGCACGGCTCCGAGTTCCGCTGCGTGCTGGACGAGGCGGCGCTGCACCGGCCGTTCGGCGGGCGGGCCGTACTGGACGCACAGCTGAAGCACCTGGCGGAGATCTCCGAGAGCCCGAACATCACGCTGCAGGTGGCGCCCTTCGAGCTGGGCGGGCACGCGGCCGAGAGCGGGGCGTTCACCCTGCTGCGCTTCCCGGAGTCGGACCTGTCGGACGTGGTCTACCTGGAGCAGTTGACGAGCGCGCTCTACCTGGACAAGGCCGAGGAGGTGGAACGATACGACCAGGTGTTGGACCGGCTGTGCGAGGCGAGCCTGTCGCCGGCCGCCACCCGCGATCATCTGCACGGACTCCGCAAACTCCGGTGAATCGCCAGTACGATGACGGTCCAGCGAGCTCAGTAGCCCACCGACCCGAGTACCGGCACCCGCCGCTGTCAGCCCCGTCGGCCTTCTCGGCCCCGACTCGATCCGAGGGAATGGCATGTCCTACTTCACGGACTTGGCACTTCAGTACATCGACGGTGAGTGGCGTCCCGGGAACGGCTCCTGGGACATCATCGACTTCAATCCGTACGACGGCGAGAAGCTCGCCGCGATCACGGTCGCCACCACCGAGGAGATCGACCTCGCCTACCGCAGCGCGGCACGGGAACAGCCCGCCTGGGCGGCCACCAATCCGTACTCCCGGCGCATTGTCTTCGAACGCGCGATCCGGGTCATCGAGGACCGGGAACAGGAGATCACCGAGGCGATCATAGCCGAGCTGGGGGGCACCCGGCTGAAGGCCGCCTTCGAACTGCACCTGACCAAGGAGTTCCTGCGCGAGGCCATCCAGCTGGCCCTGCGCGCGGAGGGCCGGATCATGCCCTCCCCGGTGGACGGCAAGGAGAACCGGGTCTACCGGCTGCCCGTCGGGGTGGTTGGCGTCATCTCGCCGTTCAACTTCCCCTTCCTGCTGTCGCTCAAGTCGGTGGCGCCCGCCCTCGCCCTGGGGAACGCGGTCGTGCTGAAGCCCCATCAGAACACCCCGGTGTGCGGCGGTGCCCTGGTCGCAAAGGTGCTGGAGACCGCGGGCCTGCCGCCCGGCCTGCTCAACGTCGTGATCACCGACATCGCGGAGGTCGGGGACGCGCTCATCGAGCACCCGGTACCCAAGGTGATCTCCTTCACCGGCTCGGACCGGGTCGGCCGGCACGTCGCCACGGTCGCCGCCAACGGCTTCAAGAAGGCCGTGCTGGAGCTGGGCGGCAACAGCCCGCTGCTGGTCCTCGACGACGCCGACCTGGACTACGCCGTGGACGCGGCCGTGTTCAGCCGCTTCGTGCACCAGGGGCAGGTTTGCATGGCGGCCAACCGGATCATCGTGGACCGCGCCGTCGAGCGGGAGTTCACCGAGAAGTTCGTCGCCAAGGTCGGCACCCTCCGGGTCGGGGACCCGCGCGAACCGACCACCCACATCGGCCCGTTGATCAACTCCGGGCGGGCCGAGAGCGTCACCGCCGTCGTCGACCAGGCCGTGGCCGAGGGCGCCACCGCGCTGGTGCGCGGTCGTACGGACGGCAACCTCGTCGCGCCCACCGTCCTGACCGACGTGCCGGCCGACGCGGCCGTGCTGCGGCAGGAGGTCTTCGGCCCGGTCGCGCTGATCATCCCGGTGGACGGCGAGGAGGAGGCGGTGCGGGCCGCGAACGACACCCCGTACGGCCTGGGTGGCGCGGTGCACACCGGGAACACCGAGCGCGGTGTCGCGGTGGCGCGGCGGATCGAGACCGGGATGGTGCACGTCAACGACGCGACGGTGGCCGACGAGCCGATCGTGCCCTTCGGTGGTGAGAAGAACTCCGGGCTGGGCCGGCTGAACGGCGAGCAGATGGTGGAGGCGTTCACCACCACCAAGTGGATCTCGGTGCAGCATGGACGGAGCGCCTTTCCGTTCTGAGCGGCCCGATCGTTCCGACTGTCCTGGCCGTTTTGCCGGGATGACCGTTTCGCCTGGCTGGCCGGTCGGACCGGGCTGGCCGGCCTGTCGCGCGGCGGGAGCCGTACTGACGAGAGGCGACGACCATGCCCAAGCTGCTTGACGCGGAGGTGCCCGGGGACGAGCGTGGCGCGTTGCTGATCTGCCTGGAGGGGCAGCGTCAGGCCGTACGGCGTGCGGTGTCCGGGCTGACCCCGGAGCAGGCGGTCAGTACGCCGAGTACGAGCGCGCTCTCCCTCGCCGGACTGGTCAAGCACCTCGCCGAGGCCGAGGAGACCTGGCTGAGTTACGCCCGGGGCCTCCCGCGTCCCACGCCACGGGACCGGGACAACTGGCACGGCTCCTTCGCCCTGGAGGGAGCGGAGACGCCGCGGGGCGTGCTGGACACGTACGCCGCGGTGGCCCGCCAGACCGAGCGGCTCGTACGGGCGGTGCCCTCGCTCGACGACACCTTCGTGCTCCCCGAGGCGCCCTGGTTCCCGCGGGGGCCGCGCTCTTGGCGATGGATGCTGCTCAACCTGATCAGCGAGGTCGCGCGGCACGCGGGGCACGCGGACGTCATCCGGGAGACCCTGGACGGCCGGACGGCCGGCGAGCTGACCGCGGAGCCCGGGCCGGCGCCACGGGCGGACGGCACGCCCTAGGCTGGCTCCGGTACTGCCGGCTCAGCCGCCGGCGAACCGCCGGCTCAGCGGCCGGCACGGGCGGAAGAGGGAGACGCGAGGAGAATGTCCGCGATCCGGCTGCTGGTGCTCGGCGCGGTGCGCCAGCACGGGAGGGCGCACGGCTACCAGATTCGCAACGACCTGGAGTTCTGGGGTGCCCACGAGTGGTCGAACGCCAAGCCCGGCTCGATCTACCACGCGCTGAAACAGATGGCGAAGCAGGGCCTGCTGCGGGCACACGACGTGGAGCCGAGCACGGTGGGCGGCCCGCCGCGTACGGAGTACGAGCTGACGGACGCCGGTGACACCGCCTTCCACGGCCTCCTGCGGGACGCGCTGACGGCGATCGACCAGAAGCCGGACATGCTCACCTCGGCGGTCGGCTTCATCGTGGAACTGCCCAGGCCGGAGGCCATCGAGCTGCTGCGGCGGCGGGTCGCGGCGCTGGAGGAGTGGCGGCACGAGGTGACGCGGTACTGGATGCCCTCCGAGGACGCGGAGGAGGGGGATCACATCGGCGAGATCATGCGGTTGTGGGTGCACACGGCCGACTGCGGGGCCGAGTGGACGCGCGGGCTGATCGAACGGCTGGAGCGGGGCGCGTACGTGATGGAGGGCGAGGGCGAACGTCCGCTGAGCGTGCTGCCGATCGGGGCGAAGAACCCCTTCGCGGATCGGCCGCGGCAAGGCTAATCAACTTTGACTATGAAGCGTCCGGGCGTTATCTTCGGCGAGCAACTAGTCAAGTTTGACTAACCTCTGGGGGTGCCACATTGACGAACACCGACCACGCGATCCTGGTCGAGGACCTCCGCAAGGAGTACGGCCCCAAGCACGCGCTCGACGGCCTCGGGCTGACCGTCCCGCGCGGCACCGTGCAGGCCGTGCTCGGCCCCAACGGTGCGGGCAAGACCACTCTCGTACGGGTCCTCGCGACCCTGCTGCGCCCCACCTCCGGCCGTGCCGAGGTGGCGGGCCTGGACGTCCTGCGACACCCGGACGCGGTACGCGCCCGGATCGGACTCCTCGGTCAGCACGCGGCGGTGGACGAGGAGCTGAGTGGCTGGCAGAACCTCGAGATGTTCGGACGGCTGTACCACCTGGGCACGCGCGGAGCCGCCGCACGGGCCCGGGAACTCCTCGACGGCTTCGGCCTGTCCGACACCGGCCGGAAGCCGGTCGCGCGCTACAGCGGAGGGATGCGCCGGCGCCTCGACCTGGCGGCCAGCCTGATCACCGAGCCGGACATCCTCTTCCTCGACGAGCCCACCACCGGGCTCGACCCACGCGGCCGTACGGAGGTCTGGGAGTCCGTACGTGCCCTGGTCGGCGGCGGTACGACGGTGCTGCTGACCACCCAGTACCTCGAGGAGGCCGACCAACTCGCGGACGCCATCACGGTCGTCGACCACGGGCGGGTGGCGGCCGAGGGCACCTCCGACCAGCTCAAGGCACGGCTGGGTGCGGACCGGATCGACGTCGTGTCGCGGGACTCGGGAGACCTCGCCCCGGCCGCCGCCGCGCTTGGCGCGGTCGCCGGAGCCGGCGAGGTGTTCACCGACCCGGACCGCCGGCTGGCCAGCGCGGCGGTCACGGACCGGATGACGGCGCTGACCGAGACCGTACGGGCGCTGGGTGCCGCGGGCATCGAGGCGGAGGACATCGCGCTGCGGCGGCCCACGCTGGACGAGGTCTTCCTGAGCCTCACCGGCGGACCGACCGGCGAGGGCGGTACGGGCACACCTACGGGCGTGGGCACGGCCGCGAACACCAGCACGGCGTTCGGGACGGACCCGGACCGCACGGACCCGGACCGCACGGACCCGGACCGCATGGACTCGGACCGCATGGACACGAGGGGAGCCAACGCGTGAGCGCGTACGTACTGACCGACTCCTGGACCATGACCCGCCGCGGCCTGGCGCACTGGGCGCGCAAGCCCGTCGCCGTGCTGGTCGGGCTGGTCTTCCCGGTGATGATGCTCGTGATGTTCGCGTACTTCCTCGGCGGCGGCATGGGCGTGGCGGACTACCGGGAGTTCCTGGTGCCCGGGATGTTCGCGCTCACGATGGCGTTCGGGCTGGAGTCCACGATGATCGCGGTGACCCAGGACCTCAACAAGGGAGTGCTCGACCGCTTCCGCTCGATGCCGATGGCCCCCTCCGCCGTGCTGGTCGGGCGGAGCCTGATCGACATGTTGCAGTCCGCGCTCAGCCTGCTGGTGCTGCTCGCGGTCGGCCTCGCCATGGGCTGGCGTTGGCACGGCGGCCTCGCCGAGGTGCTGGCCGCGCTGGGGTTGCTGCTCCTGTTGCGCTTCGGCCTGCTCTGGGCCGGGATCTATCTCGGCATGGTCGCGGGGAAACCGGAGATGGTGCAGGCGGTGCAGATCCTCGTCTGGCCGGTCGCCTTCCTCTCCAACGCCTTCACCTCCCCGGACACCATGCCCGGCTGGATGGGCGCCCTGGCGGAGTGGAACCCGATGTCCGCGACCGCCCAGGCCGTACGCGAGCTCTTCGGCAACCCGCTGTGGGGCGGCGGCGGTTCCTGGCCCACCGAGCACGCCCTGCTGCTGGCCGTACTCTGGCCGCTCGTGCTGCTGGCGGTGTTCTTCCCGCTGGCCGTACGGCGCTATCGCGCGCTGGGGGCGTGAGCGAGGGCGTACGGCGGGGGGCGGGCGGTCGGGCGTAACGGGTTGGGCCGCGATACGGGCTCGCGGTGCGGCCTGCGGTACGGGCTTGCACCTCACGTCGGGTGAGGGACGACCGTGGTGGACGTACGCGAGAGAAGGAGGCGGACGTGAGCTACTCCGTCGGTCAGGTGGCCGATTTCGCCGGCATCACGGTGCGCACGCTGCACCACTACGACGAGGTCGGGCTGTTGCCGCCGAGCGAACGCACCTCGGTGGGCCATCGGCGGTACGGCGAGGCCGACCTGGACCGGCTGCAGCAGATCCTCTTCTACCGGGAGCTGGGATTCTCGCTGGAGGAGGTGGCCGTACTGCTCGACGATCCCGAGGTGGATCCGTTCGAGCACCTGCGCCGCCAGCACGTGCTGCTGGAGGAGCGGATCGGCAGGCTGCGGGAGATGGCCGCCGCCGTGAAACAGGCGATGGAGGCACGGAGGATGGGTATCCAACTGACCCCCGAGGAGCGGCTCGAGGTCTTCGGGGGTTCCGACCCCGAGCAGTACTCCGAGGAGGTGGAGCAGCGCTGGGGCGACACCGAGGCGTATCGGGAGTCGCAGCGCCGCGCGGCCTCGTACACCAAGGAGGACTGGCAGCGCATCGAGCGGGAGCGACAGGACAACGAGCGGAGCTTCGGTGCGGCGTTCGCCGCCGGGACGCCCGCCGACAGCGCGGAGGCGATGGACCTGGCGGAGGAGCACCGCCAGCACATCCACCGCAACTTCTACGACTGCTCGTACGAGATGCAGGGCTGTCTCGGGGAGTTGTACGTCTCGGACGAGCGGTTCCGGCAGCACTACGACGAGGCGCAGCCCGGCTTGGCGCGGTACATCCACGACGCGATCAAGGCCAACGCGGACCGGCGCGCCTGAGCGCACGTCCGGCCCGCCCGGCGGGGGAGTACGGCTCGGTTCCGGCGCGTCTGACCGGAACCGAGCCGTACGGACGCCTGCGGCCGGGTTGGCCGTAGCGGCTTCCGGGCCGCTGTGACCGCGCCGCCGCCGGGCCGAAACCGGAACCGTGCGTCCCGGAACTGCCGGGGCGGCGCCGGCCCGCTGCTCGTATCCTGCCAACAGGCCGTGTGCTGTGAGGTAAGTCGCCCTGACATGAGCACGGAATTGGGAACCGGCACCGCCCAGATCGCGTTGTGGAATGCGGCCGAACACGCGGCCTGGGTATCGAGGAGCGGGAGGACAGTGGTCGGGGAGCCCAAGGGCAACGGAGCGAGAGCCAACAGCGGAGCTGGGGCGCGGTCGGCGGACGCCGAACCGGAGGACGCCAGGCCGGCGGACGACGCGTCAACGGGCACGGGGCCGGCGGATGACGCGCGCTCGGAGGACGCCGAACCGGAGGACGCCGAGCGGGCGGACGTGTGGCCGGACGAGGTGTGGTCGGACGAGGTGTTCGACACGTACGGGTCGGGCGAGGTGTACAACACCCACACCGCGGAGGACGTACACAGCGCGTTCACGCCGCCGTTCGGCGTGCCGCTGCCGCCCGCACCGGAGGACGACCACACCACCTCCGAGTTCGCCGTACCAAAGGGGCTGGTGAACGCACCGCCCGCCGAGTCGGTGAGCGCGTTCACCCCGCCGGAGGGCATCCCCGTGATCGGGCCGCTGGCCAAGTCCGGCGGCCCGTGGCAGGACCGGATGCGCACGATGATCCGGATGCCGCTGGCCGAGCGCCCGGCTCCGGAGCGGCGCCAACGAGGCGAAGAGGAGGACACCGGGCCGTCGGTGCCCCGCGTCCTGGACCTCACGCTGCGTATCGGCGAGCTGCTCCTCGCCGGTGGTGAGGGAGCGGAGGACGTCGAGGCGGCGATGTTCGGCGTCGCGCACGCCTTCGGTCTGGACCGGTGCGAGCCCACGGTCACCTTCACGCTGCTCTCGATCACCCACCAGCCCTCGCTGGTGGACGACCCGGTGACGCTGAGCCGGACCGTACGCCGCAGGGGCACCGACTACACCCGCCTCGCCGCGGTCTTCCAACTGGTCACCGACATCACCACCGGTCACCTCACGCTGGAGGAGTCGTACCGCCGACTGGCCAACATCCGGCGTAACCGGCACCCGTTCAGCAAGGGCGTGCTCACCCTGGGCAGCGGCCTGCTGTCCGGCTCGGCCGCGCTGTTGGTGGGCGGGAACTGGATCGTCTTCCTGCTGGCGGCGGCCGGCGCGATGCTGGGAGACCGGCTCGCGTGGCTCTCCGCGGGGCGGGGGCTGCCGGAGTTCTACCAGTTCGTGGCCGCCGCGATGCCGCCGGCCGCGATGGGCGTGTCGGTTGTGCTGGTGAGTTCCGGCTTCAACGCGGAGGTACAGGCCGGCGCGGTGATCACCGGTGGGCTCTTCGCGCTGATCCCCGGGCGGGCCCTGGTCGCGGCGGTGCAGGACGGCCTCACCGGCTTCTACATCACCGCCTCCGCCCGGCTGCTGGAGGTCATCTATCTCATCGTCGGCATCGTCTGTGGCGTGCTGATCATCCTCTACGTCGGCAGCGAGCTGGGCGCCCAGCTCGACCCCGAGGCGCAGCTGCACCAGGAGCGGCCGCTGGTCCAGCTGTTCGCGGCGACGCTGCTGACGCTGGCCTTCTGTGTGCTGTTGCAGCAGGAACGTCACACCGTGCTGCTGGCCATGTTCAACGGCGCGGTGGCCTGGTTGATCTTCGGCGCCATGCACGACGTCGGCGGGCTCAACGCGGTGGCCTCGACCTTCCTGGCGGCGGGCCTGGTGGGGCTGTTCGGGCAGTTGATGTCGCGCTACCAGTTCGCCTCCTCGCTGCCCTACATCACCGCCTCCATCGGCCCGTTGCTGCCCGGTAGCGCCACGTACTTCGGGCTGCTGAACATCGCCCAGGGCAATATGGACTGGGGCATGGAGAGCATCGCGCGGGCGATCGCCCTGGCGCTGGCCATCGCCATCGGGGTGAATCTCGGTGGCGAGTTGGCGCGGCTGTTCATGAAGACCCCGGGCGTGGAGACGCCGCTGCCTGGCCGGCGGGCCGCGAAGCGCACCCGCGGCTTCTGATCCGGTTCGTGTCCCGGCTTCCGGTTCGGACACGCCGGCCGGTTTCCGTACGGGTTCCCGGCCCGGTTCCGTACGGGTTCCCGGCCCGGTTCCGTAGGTGAGCCGAGCCGGGACCTCGCACGGAAGGCCCTCCTCGCCGTGTGTGCCCGGGTGATGACACTCCGCCCAGGATTCGGCCCCCCTTCCGGCCGAGCCCCTCCACAAGCCGGCACAGCAGCGCGAACAACCCGAATCGGCCGTTGCAAGATGGGAGAAACACCCGAGCCCCCGTGCCTAACATGGCGTCCTGAGAGGTGACCGCTCTGCCACGGGGGCAGACGTGCGCGACAGGTCGTCCATGGACGGGACGGGAGGGTGGGTCCGTTGAACGGCGGTAGCGGCGCCGAGCGCCGCGCCGGTCGGAGCGAGGACTCCGCGGTATCCGAGAGTTCCCGGCCGCTCCGACTGCGACGCAAAGCCGTGGCCCTGGCTGAGCGGCTGAGCACCCGCAGCCGCCTCGCCTGGCTGAACGACGCCAGCACCCGGATCGGCACCACCCTCGACCTGGAGCGGACAGCGCGCGAACTCGCCGAGTTCGCCGTCCCCCGGCTGGCGGACGGTGCCGCGGTCGACCTGCTGGAGGCGGTGCTGCACGGCGAGGAGGGAGCCCGTACGGGTGGTACGGGCCCGCCCCGCACCCGCGCCATCGCCGTGCACTCGATCTCCGCGCTGGCCGACCTGGAGCCGGACCCGATAGGCGAACTCGCCGTGCATCCCGGCGCGTTGTCCACCGACCGGGTGCTGGGCTCGCACGAGTCGGTGCTGCTGAGCCGGATGTCCGGGGACGACTTCCGCCGGGTGGCGCCCACCCCGCGCCGTGCCGCCAAGCTGCGGGACAAGGGCGTGCACAGCTACATGGCGGTGCCCCTGATGGCCCGTGGGGTGCTGTTGGGCAGCGCGGACTTCGTGCGCTCCGGGAACCGGCCCTCCTTCACCCGTACGGACCTCGCGCTGGCGGAGCAACTCGCCTCCAAGGCAGCGGTGTTCATCGACAACGCGCGGCTGTACGGCCGCGAGCGGGAGCATGTCGTCTCGCTCCAGCGCAGCCTGCTACCCCGAGGCACCCCCGAGACTCCGGGGCTGTCCGTCTCCGCCGACTACGCCCCCGCGGCGGACGCCCTGGGCGTGGGCGGTGACTGGTACGACGTGGTGGCGCTGCCCGGCGGTCGTACGGCGCTGGTGGTCGGCGACGTGATGGGGCACGGGCTGCCGGCCGCGGCCACCATGGGGCGGCTGCGCGCGGTGGCCCGTACCCTCATGACGCTGGACATCGCCCCGGAGCGGGTGCTCGCCCGACTGGACCTGGCCACCCGGGACCTGGAGGACGAGCAGGTCGCGACCTGTCTGTGCGCCGTGCACGACCCGGCGGTCGGCGGCTACACCATGGCGACCGCCGGCCACCCCCCGCCGCTGATGCTGGACGGCGCGGGCGGCGCGTCCTACGTCGACGTGCCGGTCGGCGCGCCGCTGGGTGCCGGGGTCATCCCGTACGACGCCGCCGAGCTGTCGGTGCCGGCCGGGCACCGGCTGGTGCTGTACACGGATGGGCTGATCAAGACCCGTACCGACGACGTGGACACGCAGTTGGGCTGGCTGCGGGAGGCCGCGGCCGGGATGAGCCCGCGGATGCTGGACGCCGGCGCCTTGATGGCGCCCGGTCAGGTGCTCGGTCCGGGCGGCACGGGACCGTTCGACGAAGCGGTGTTGATGGTGGCCGCCAGCCGGCCCGCGGCCGACGTCCAGCTGGAGGTCTGGGACCTGCCGGCGGACGGTACGGCCGCCTCCACCGCCCGCAAGCTGGTCACCGAGCAGCTGGTCACCTGGGGGTTGGGGGAACTGGCGGAGGCTACCGAGCTGGTGGTCAGCGAGCTCGTCGGGAACGCCCTGCGGTATGGCGACAGCCCCGGTCAGCTACGGCTGTTGCACAGCGACCGGCTGATGGTCGAGGTGTCCGACACCGGCCCCGACCTGCCGCAGATCCAACACGCGGACGTGAGTGACGAGGGCGGCCGGGGGCTGCAACTGATCAACATGATGTGTCGGCGCTGGGGTTCGTGTCGTACGGCCGCCGGCAAGGTCGTCTGGGCGGAGCAGGACATCCCCGCCGCACAGGGCGCGGTGCCGGAGGTCTCGCTCGTCTAGGTGTGGTGTTTCGGCACGTTGGTGACGGGACCACACACCTGGGTCTAAGAACGGGACCGTTCGCCCGTCGGTGGAGCCCGCCTACCAGACGTGAACGAGCACCTGCTGTCGCGCCCGGCCCGTACGGGTCGGCCCCCGGCATCCCGGGGGCGACCCGTACGGGCCGTGTAGCGATCGCTCAGTGCGCGCCGCCCTGGGCCTCCAGGCGCTTGATCGACGCCTCGACCTCGGCCTCCGCCTCGGTACGGCCGACCCAGTCCGCCCCCTCGACGGACTTGCCGGGCTCCAGGTCCTTGTAGACCTCGAAGAAGTGCTGGATCTCCAGGCGGTCGAACTCGCTCACATGGTGGATGTCCCGTAGGTGCTCCATCCGGGGGTCGGACGAGGGCACGCAGAGCAGCTTGTCGTCGCCGCCCGCCTCGTCCGTCATCCGGAACATGCCGATGACCCGGCACTTGATGATGCAGCCGGGAAACGTCGGCTCCTCCAGCAGCACCAGCGCGTCCAGCGGGTCGCCGTCCTCGCCCAGGGTGTGGTCGACGAAGCCGTAGTCGGCCGGGTACACGGTCGAGGTGAAGAGGTGGCGGTCCAGCCGGATGCGACCCGTCTCGTGGTCTACCTCGTACTTGTTCCGCGATCCCTTCGGGATCTCGATGACGACGTCGAACTCCAAGGGAGGCTCCTCCGTGATCAACACATGGTCTGGTGATTAAGTGTCCCTCACGCACGTGTGTGCTCGTGGAGAGGGGCTGGTCCGAGGTGCGTGACCGGGTACGCCGGGTGAACCGGGAGCTCGCCGGGAGAACCCGGCGGGCGGTTCGGCTGACCCGTCAGCGCTGGCGGTCGGCACCGCCCCGGCAGCGGCAGACCTGGCGCCTGCTGGCGAGTTCCACCGCCCTGGGGCTGGCGGTCGCCGGCACGGCGGTCGCCGTCGCGGGACCGTGGGACTCGGGTCAGCGTACGGCCGAGCGCGCCCGGGCGGCTGCCGGAGAGCGGGGAAGTGGCGCGGACCACAGTGGCGACGACGCGGCTGGCTCGGCGCCGCGGGTGCTGGCCGAACTCCGCGTCGAGGCCGGCACGGGTCCGGGCACCGGCGGCGCCAAGAACGTACCGGCGCCGAAGCCCGCCGCGCTGGCGGACGCGCTGCGGCCGTTGCTGGACGATCCGGCGCTGGGCACGGTGCGTACGGCCTCGGTGGTGGACGCGGCGACCGGGCGGGAGCTCTTCGCCGAACGCGCTGCCCGGCCGACCACCCCCGCCTCCACCATCAAGCTGGCCACGGCCGCCGCCGTGCTCTCCGCGCGGGGCGCGGACCACCGTATCGAGACCCGGGTGGTACGAGCCGGGGCGGAGGCCGAGCGGATCGTGCTGGTCGGCGGCGGCGACCCCACGCTGGGCGGGGAGGACCTCGAGGAACTGGCCGAGGACACCGCGGACTCCCTGACCGGTGACGGCGGTTCCGACGACTCGCCCCCGGAGGTCTCGCTCGGCTTCGACACCTCCCGCTACTCCGGCCCCGACCGGCACAGCATCGGCCCGAACCCCAACCTGGCGCCCGTCAGTCCGCTCATGGTGAACGAGGCACGGCTGGACGACAGCCGGCACGGTCCCGCACCGCGCGCGACGGAACCAGCCCGGGAAGCGGCCGAGAGATTCGCCGAGGAACTGCGCGAGGCGGGCGTCGAGACCACCGGGAAGCTCTCGAAGACCGAGGCCGGCGGGCAGCCGAAGGAGCTCGCGGTGCACCGATCCGCCCCGCTGTCCGCACTGGTCGAGCGCATGCTGACGCACAGCGACAACGACATCGCCGAGGCGCTGGCCCGACAGACCGCCCTCGCGGACGACCGACCCGCCAGCTTCGAGGGCGCCGGCAAGGCCGTCGAACGGCGGCTGGCCAAGCTCGGTCTGCCCACCGAGGGAGTACGGATCGCGGACGGCAGCGGTCTCAGCCGGGACGACAAGGTGCCCGCCGCGCTGCTGACCCGGATTCTCGAACTGGCCACGGAGCCCGAGCGTCCCGCGCTCCGACCGACTCTGACCGGCCTTCCGGTCGCCGGTTTCTCCGGCACCCTCGACTCCCGCTTCCCGGACGCCGAGGGTGGCGCCGGGCTCGTACGCGCCAAGACCGGCACGCTCTCGGGCGTGAGCACCCTGGCCGGCAGCGTGGTGAGCGCGGATGGGCGGCAACTGCTCTTCGCCTTCATGACCACCGGTGCGGACGACCGCGCGGGCTCCCGCGCCGCGCTGGACGAGCTCGCGGCCGAGCTGGCGAACTGTGGTTGTCGCTGAGTCCCGGCGGGCCGTTCGTTCCCGCTGGCGCGCTGTGGCACGTACCGTGAAGTCATGACGAGCCTCGGTGGTATGGAGATGGTCGACTGGAACCTCGCGGTCGCGACCGCGAACCGACTGGTGCGGCCGGGCCCGGAAGTGAGCCGGGACGAGGCGCGCGCCGTCGTCGCGGAGCTGCGGCGGCACGCGAAGGTGTCCGAGGAGCACGTGCGGGACTTCACCCGCATGCGGTCCAGCAGTTCGGACCCCGAGGCGGCGGACGGCGAGACACCGCCCGTCCTCGTGGTCGACCGGCCGGGCTGGGTCAAGGCGAACGTCGCCGGTTTCCGCGAGCTGCTGTCCCCGCTGCTGGAGCGGATGGAGGAGCGGCGTTCCGGCGGCACCGGCGGGGCGGTGCTCGGCGCCGTCGGCGGCAAGGTCACCGGCGTGGAGGTGGGGATGCTGCTGTCCTTCCTGGCCTCCCGGGTCCTCGGCCAGTACGAGACCTTCGCGCCCGCCACCCGGGACCTGCCCGCGTACTCCGACGGCGGCGGCCGGCTGCTGCTGGTCGCGCCGAACATCGTGCACGTGGAGCGGGAACTGGACGTGGACCCGCACGACTTCCGGCTGTGGGTGTGTCTGCACGAGGAGACCCACCGCACCCAGTTCACCGCCGTGCCGTGGTTGCGCGACCACATCAAGTCGGAGATCCACACCTTCCTACAGGAGACCGACGTGGACCCGGGCACCCTGCTGGAGCGGCTGCGCGAGGCGGCGCAGTCGCTGACCGGCGCCCGCCCCTCCGGGGAGGAGGGCGAGGACACCAGCGCCGGGGACCGTACCTTCGTCGAGCTGGTGCAGACCCCGGCCCAGCGGGAGATCCTCGACCGGCTCACCGCCGTGATGTCGCTGCTCGAGGGCCACGCCGACTACGTGATGGACGGGGTCGGTCCGCAGGTCGTGCCGTCCGTCGCCGAGATCCGGGAGAAGTTCCAGCGGCGGCGCGCGAGTGGCGCGAGCCGACTGGACCAGGTGCTGCGCAAGCTGCTGGGGATGGACGCCAAGCTGCGGCAGTACCGTGAGGGCGAGCGGTTCGTACGGGCCGTGGTGGACGAGGTCGGGATGGACGGTTTCAACCGGGTCTGGACCTCGCCGAACACGCTGCCCACCCGGGCGGAGATCGTCCGCCCCGCCGACTGGGTCGCGCGGGTGCACGGCTGAGGAACCGCCGCCTCCGGAGGCTCGCCGTGCGCGCGCGGTGCTGCGGAGTCGCGGCGGGCCAGACGTACGTACGGATTCCGTGGTCGCGGCGGTGACGAAGGAGGCCGGCTATCACCCATCCGAGGGACCGTGGGGAGCGGGCCAGCGTGCGATGCTCGGGTGCACACTCCGTCTCTGTCACTATCGACGCACTCTGAGTGATCAGCGACCGCAGCACCGAGTGGTCAGAGCTGCGTGGTCAGAGCTGCGTGATCACAACTCCCTAGAGGAAGTGAATCGGACATGGGTCCCCATCCCGCGGTCGCCGCGATACGCCTGGCGGTTCGCCGCACCCTCAGTGACGTGCTCAGCAGTCGGCCGGTGTACGCCGCGGTCCCGGCTCCGGCTGCGGCCGGGTCCGAGAACCCGCTGGTGCTGGTCGCCTGCTCCGGCGGCGCCGACTCCGTGGCGCTCGCCTCCGCCCTGGCCTTCGAGGCGCCCCGCATCGGCGTACGCGCCGGTGGCGTGACCGTCGACCACGGACTGCAACCCGGCTCCGCCGACCGGGCCCGTGAGGTGACGGCCCGGCTCGGGGCGCTCGGCCTGGACCCCGTGGAGAGCGTGGACATCGCGGTGGGGCGCGCGGGCGGGCCGGAGGCCGCCGCCCGGGACGCCCGGTACGCCGCGCTGGACGCCGTGGCC
>NZ_LJGU01000152.1 GCF_001751245.1 Streptomyces oceani | reverse complement strand
GGCGGACAGTGCCGGCCCGGCCGCCGTGGCCGCGCGGCCCGCCGCGCTCTCGGGGAAGCGCGCTCCGACGCGGGCGCGCGGCGTGGTGCGGTCGCGGGCCCCGGCGAGTACCGGTGTGGCCGTCGTGGGCGTGGCCGGACGCTACCCGGGCGCCTCCAACGTACGGGAGTTCTGGCGGAACCTGGCCGCGGGCGAGGACTGCGTGACCGAGATCCCGGCGGACCGGTGGGACCACGCTCGCTACTACGACCCGGACAGGAACGCGGCGGGGAAGACGTACGCGAAGTGGGGCGGATTCCTGGACGGCGCGGACCGCTTCGACGCGCTGTTCTTCAACATCTCCCCGCGTGAGGCGGAGTTCATGGACCCGCAGGAGCGGCTGTTCCTGGAGTGTGTGCAGGAGACGCTCCAGGACGCCGGGTACACGCGCTCGGAGCTGAGCCGCTACGGCGCCGACGGGTTCGAGGGCAACGTGGGCGTGTTCGCCGGCGTGATGTACGAGGAGTACCAGCTCTACGGTGCTCAGGAGCAGGCCCGGGGCCGTAACGTCGCCTTGTCCGGCAACCCGTCCTCCATCGCGAACCGCGCGTCGTACTTCTTCAACCTGCACGGGCCGTCGATGGCGGTGGACACGATGTGCTCGTCGTCGCTCACGGCACTGCACCTGGCGTGTCAGAGCCTGCTCAACGCCGAGTGCGAGGTGGCCGTCGCCGGTGGTGTCAACCTGTCGCTGCACCCGAACAAGTTCCTGATGCTGGGCAGCGGCAAGTGGGCCTCGAGCCGGGGGCTGTGCGAGAGCTTCGGCGCCGAGGGCGACGGATACGTCCCCGGCGAGGGCGTGGGCGCGGTACTGCTCAAGCCGCTCGACCGCGCGGAGGCGGACGGTGACACGATCTACGGCGTCATCCGCGGCACGGCGGTGAACCACGGTGGGAAGACGAACGGCTACTCGGTTCCGAACCCGCGGGCGCAGTCCGCGGTGATCGGACGGGCGTTGCGTGAGGCCGGTGTGGACGCCCGGGACGTGTCCTACGTGGAGGCGCACGGCACCGGTACGTCACTGGGTGATCCGATCGAGGTCGCTGGCCTGACACAGGCGTTCTCCAACGACACCCAGGACACCCGGTTCTGCGCCATCGGGTCGGTGAAGAGCAACATCGGCCACGCCGAGAGTGCCGCCGGCATCGCGGGACTGACCAAGGTGCTGCTGCAGATGAAGCACGGCACGCTCGTCCCCTCGCTGCACTCCGAGGTGCTGAACCCGAACATCGACTTCGCCAGCGGTCCCTTCCAGGTCCAGCGGACCCTGGGCGAGTGGGTCCGGCCGCGTACCGCCGACGGCCTCGAGTCGCCGCGGATCGCCGGGGTGTCCTCGTTCGGCGCTGGCGGATCGAACGCCCACGTCATCGTGGCGGAACACCTCCCCCAGCGGGTCGTCCCCGACGCTGGTGACGAGCCGGACACCGAGGTGGCGATCGTGCTGTCCGCGCGCACCGAGGCGGGGCTGCGCGACCAGGCCGAGCAACTCGTGGACTGGCTCGGCCAGGACGGGTCGACGGAGCCGCTGCCCGACATCGCCTACACCCTGCAGACCGGCCGGGACGCGTTCGAGGAGCGACTGGGCGTCGTCGTCGCCACGACCGGCGAACTCACCGGGGCGCTGCGGGGCTTCCTCGCGGCCGAGGAGGTGCCGGGCCTCTACCGGGGCAAGGTCAAACGCCGTGGCCCCGACAGCAACCTGCGGGTGTTCGCCGTCGACGAGGACATGGCGCGGGCGGTGAGCGCCTGGATCGAGAAGAGGAAGTACGGCAAGCTGCTCGAACTCTGGACGGCCGGCCTGGCCGTCGACTGGGCGAAGCTGCATCGCCCCCACACGCGTCGCCGGATCTCCCTGCCCACCTACCCGTTCCAGCGCGAACGCTACTGGCCGTCCCTGAGCGAGGATCGGGAGCCGCTGCCGGGTGCCGGGCGGCTGCACCCCCTCGTACACACGAACACCTCCAGCCTGGCGGGACAGCGGTTCACTTCGGTCTTCACCGGAGACGAGTTCTTCCTGCGTGACCACCAGGTGGGCGGTGAGCGGCTGCTCTCCGGAGCGGCGTGCCTGGAACTCGTGCGGGCTGCCGTGGCGGAGTCCCTGGACGGGGAGCCACACGGCACGGTCCGCCTCACCAACGTCGCGTGGTCGCGGCCCGTCATCGTCCGGGAGCGCCCCGAGACCGTGCACGTGCGTCTGCGTCCGGACGGTGGAGAGGAGATCGGCTTCGAGATCCTCAGCCACCCGGACCCGGATGCCGAAGCGCCGCCGGTGATCCACAGCCAGGGCACGGTGCTCGTGCCGCCCGCGGCTGCCGGCGGAACCAGCGGAACCACCGTCGACCTGGCCGAGCTGCGGTCCCGGTGCCGGGACACGGAGTTGGGCGCGGACGAGGTGTACGGCGCGTTCGCGGCGCACGGCATCGCCTACGGCCCGGGGCATCGAGGAATCCAGCGGCTCTGGGCGGGTGACGGTCAGGTCGTCGCCCGGCTGGTGCTCCCCGAGGCCGTCGAGGGGTCACTCGACAGCTACGGCCTCCACCCGTCCCTCCTGGACTCGGCGGTGCAGGCCGCGCTGGGCGTCACCGCGGGGGACGACGGCACGCCGCATCTGCCCTACGCGGTCGACGAGTTGGAGGTCACCGGCACCTGTTCGCGGACGATGTGGGCATGGGTGCGCAGCACCGCCCACCAGCAGCGGGACGCCGCGGTCCGCCGCCTCGACATCGAGCTCTGCGATGACGACGGGACGGTCGCCGTCCGAATACGGGGTCTGTCCCTGCGGGCCTACTCGGCGGAGCGGGCCGGGGAGTTCCTGGCCGTGCCGCGTTGGTCCGGGGAGGAACGCCGGGGCGGCGTACGCGAAGGCACCCCTGCCGCGGTGACGGTGGTGGCCGGGCTGCCGGCGGTCGCCGAGGCGCTCGAGTCGCGTGGCGGCGCTCGAGTCGTCCGCCTGGAGTCCGACGCCCCGGATGTGGACGGACGGTTCTCGGACCACGCGTTGCGGCTCTTCGGCGTGGTACGGGAGGTACTGGCCGAGCGCGCGCACCACGGCGTGTGTGTTCAGGTGGTGGTGCCCGCCGACGGGGAGTCGTCGGTGTGGTCGGGACTGGCCGGTGTCGTACGGACCGCCGGGCTGGAGAACCCTCGGGTCACGGGCCAGGTCGTCCTGGTGGAGTCGTGGGAGGACGCGCGGCGGGTCGCTGCGTGGGTGGAGGCCGAGCGCGCCGCGTCGGAGGACGCGGTGGTGCGGTACAGGGTCGGCGACCGTGAGGTGCTGCGCTGGCGTGAACTGTCCGGCACAACCGACCGTGGTGTGGACGTGCCGTGGCGGGACGACGGCGTGTACCTCATCACCGGTGGCGCCGGTGGGGTCGGTGCCCTGTTCGCCGGCGACATCGCCGAGCGGGCGCGGGGCGCGCGGATCGTGCTCACCGGACGGGGGGCTCTCGACGAGGACCGGGGGGCGGTCCTGGCCGCGTTGCGGGCCGCGGGCGCGGAGGCGAGCTACGAGCGGGTCGACGTCGCGGACCGGGTCCAGACGGTGGCGTTGGTGTCCCGAATCCGCGCGGAGTACGGCCGCCTGGACGGTGTTCTGCACAGCGCGGGCGTGATCCGGGACAGCTTCGTCCTCAAGAAGACCGAGGAGGACCTCAGCGCCGTCCTGGCGCCGAAGGTGACCGGCGCGGTGAATCTGGACGAGGCGACGCGGGACGTTGACCTGGACTTCCTGGTGTTCTTCTCCTCGGTCGCCGGGGTCTCCGGAAACGTGGGACAGGCCGACTACGCCGCCGCGAACGCGTTCATGGACGCCTTCGCCGGGCACCGCAACACCCTGGTGGCCAGGGGCGAGCGGCGGGGTCGGACGCTGTCCGTGAACTGGCCGCTGTGGGCCGAGGGCGGCATGAGCGTCGACGCGGCGACCGAGCGTTCGCTGCGTGAGGACTTCGGCATGGTCCCGCTGCGGACTCGAACGGGGATCAGCGCCCTGCACCGGGCGTTGGCCACCGACGAGGACCAGGTCATGGTCCTCGAGGGCGATACGGAGCGCCTCGCTGCCCTCGTCGGTGCTCCGTCGGACGGACGCGGTCCGGAGAGCGACTCGGCGGGCGAACGCACCGCTGCCGGGGATGCCCCGGTCGCGCCCGGTGGCGGTGAGCGCACCGCGCACGAGCACGTCGGGTCGACGTCCGACCCCGCGGAGCAGGACATCGGGCCAGCGGCGGTGGCGTACTTCACGAGACTGCTGTCGTCGGTGATCGACCTGCCCGCCGCTCGGATCGATCCGGAGGCGTCGCTGGAGGACTACGGCGTCGACTCCGTGATGACCATGGATCTCACCCGGGCGTTGGAGGAGGTCTTCGGGTCGCTGTCGAAGACCCTGTTCTTCGAGTACCAGAGCATCGAGGCCCTCGCCGGGCACTTCGTCACGGCCCACCCGGACCGGGTGCGCGAACTCGTGGCGGCCCCCAGCGGCGGTCGTACGCGGGTCGACGCGGCGAACGAGCCGGCCACCCGCACGACGGCGCCCGAGGGCACCCGCGACTGGCGGAACCGTGGTGACCGGCGAAACCGTGGCGGGCGGACAGGGGTCGAGGTGACCGCGGCGGACACGTCGAAGCCGGTCGACATCGCCATCACCGGTCTGGCGGGCCGCTACCCGCAGGCGCGCGACGTCCACGAGTTCTGGCGGAACCTGGCCGGCGGCCAGGACTGCGTCACCGAGATCCCCGGCGAACGGTGGGATCACGACCGGTACTTCTCCGAGGACCGGCAGGCCGAGGGGAGGACGTACGGCAAGTGGGGCGGGTTCGTCGACGGCGCCTACGAGTTCGACCCGCTGTTCTTCAACATCTCCCCGCGTGAAGCGGAGATCATGAGTCCGCAGGAACGGCTGTTCCTCCAGTGCGTGTACGAGACCCTCGAAGACGCCGGATACGTACGGGAGTCGGCGAAGACCCGCACCGGCAACGTGCTGACCGGCCGGGTCGGGGTGTTCGTCGGCGTGATGTACGAGGAGTACCAGCTCCACGGCGCGCAGAGTCAGGTGCTCGGTGGTGACTCGCTCGCGGTCAGCGGCAGTTCCGCCGGCATCGCTAACCGGGTGTCGTACTTCTGCAACCTCCACGGGCCGAGCATGAGCGTGGACACGATGTGCTCGTCGTCGCTGACGTCACTGCACCTCGCCTGCCAGAGCATCCGGTGGGGTGACTGCGAGGCGGCGGTCGCCGGTGGCGTGAACCTGTCGCTGCACCCGAACAAGTACCTCTTGCTGAGCACCGGCAACTTCCTCTCCGGTTCCGGGCGCTGCCAGAGCTTCGGCGCGGACGGCGACGGCTACACCCCGGGCGAGGGTGTGGGCGCGGTCCTGCTGAAGCCGCTGGCGAAGGCGGTCGCGGACGGAGACCGGATCTACGGCGTGATCAAGGGCACGGCACTCAACCACGGCGGGAAGACCAACGGTTACACGGTGCCGAACCCGAACGCCCAGGCCGGCACCATCGACGAGGCACTGTCGGCGGCGGGTGTCGATCCGCGGTCGGTGAGTTACGTCGAGGCGCACGGCACGGGGACCCAGCTGGGCGACCCGATCGAGATCACCGGCTTGTCGAAGGCTTTCCGGGAGCACACCCAGGACGACCAGTTCTGCGCGATCGGTTCGGTGAAGAGCAACATCGGCCACGCGGAGAGCGCCGCCGGGATCGCGGGTCTCACGAAGGTCCTTCTCCAGCTGCGGCATCGCAGGCTCGTCCCTTCCCTGCACGCGGAGCCGCCGAACCCGAACATCGACTTCGCCAGCACCCCGTTCCGGGTCCAAAGCGAGCTGGCCGACTGGCGGGCGCCAGACCCGGAAACCCCCCGGATCGCCGGGATCTCGTCCTTCGGCGCGGGTGGCTCCAACGCGCACGTCATCGTCTCCGAGTACCTCCCCGAACCGGCGGAGCCGGCCCCCGCGACGGCGGGCCCGGCCGTGGTGCCGCTGTCGGCACGTACGGCGGAAGAGCTCCGCGACGTGGCCCGCAACCTCGCCGAGTGGCTGGACCGACCGGAGAACGTCCACCTCGACCTGGCGGACGTGGCGTACACACTGCAGGTCGGACGTGAGCCGATGCGGGAGCGTCTCGGCATCCTGGCCACCTCCGCACCGGACCTCGTCGAGAAGCTCCACCACGTCCTCTCGGAGACCGTCACCGAGGACGTCGTGCGCGGCGGGTCCACGGACGAGAACACCGTCTCCGCCCTGTTCTCCCAGGACGCCGACCTCGACGCGTTGGTCACGGCCTGGATCGAGAAGGGGAAGTACGACAAGCTGCTCGAACTGTGGGTCAACGACGTCGCCGTCGACTGGCGCCGCCTCTACCCCGGCGGCGTGACACCGCGACGTGTCGGCCTTCCCACGTACCCGTTCGCGCGCGAGCGCTACTGCCCGTTCGACGACCAGGAGGTCGAAGCCGCGGGGCCGCGCGTGTTGCACCCGCTGGTGCACGAGAACACCTCGGACCTGGAGGAGCAGCGATTCACCTCGGTGTTCACCGGCCGTGAGCCGTTCCTGCGCGACCATGTCGTGGGCGGTGCGAAGCTCATGCCGGGCGCGGCCCTGCTGGAGATGGTCGTCGCCGCGACCAGCCTCACCTGCCGGACACGGGCCGAGCCGACGGCGCCGGTCGCGCTGAAGAACGTGATCCTGGCGCAGCCGCTGCGCGTGGACGGCAAGCCGTACGAGGTGCACGTCGGCCTGCGCCCCCAGCCGGACGGCGACATCGGGTTCCGGATTTCCGGCACCGCTGACGAGTCGGCGGAACCGGTCCCGCACGCTGAGGGCGCCGTCTACCTGGCGGAGGAGGCCGCGGAGGAGGTACTCGACCTCCCGTCCCTCCGCGACGCCTGCGACCGCGCGGAGCTCACCGCCGAGCAGTGCTACCGGACCTACGGTGCCGCGGGCATCACGTACGGCCCCGCGCACCAGGGCGTCCGGCACGTCTGGATCGGACGGGACCAGGCACTGGCACACCTCGCGCTGCCCACTCCGGTGCACGGCACCCTGGGTGACTACACACTGCACCCGAGTCTCCTCGACGCGGCGCTGCAGGCGTCCGTCGGGGTGCTCGGCAGCCTCGGCGAGAGGCGGGACGACGCCGCCCTGCTGGTGCCCTTCGCCGTCGACGACGTCCTCGTCCTGGACAGCGGCGCGGCCGCCATGTGGGCGCTGGTTCGTCCCAGCGCGGAGCGGTCGGGCGACACCGCGGTCCACAAGCTCGACGTGGACCTGGCCGACGACCAGGGCCGCGTGCGGGTCCGGATCGGCGGCCTGTCCCTCCGGGCCCTCGACGAGTCCGCCGGGCACGGGGACGCCGCGCACCGTACGGAGGAGCAGCCCGGCCCACGGGGCCTGTTGCGTCCGGAATGGCGGGCGCGTCCCGTGACCAACGTGCTGCCCGAGGACGACGACGTGCGGAGGACCGTACTCCTCGTCGAGATGCCGGAGGTGGCGGCGTCGCTGTCCGAGCAGGACCGTGCCGTCGTGCTGACCTCCGGGGACAAGGACCTGGACCGGCGGTACACCGCGTACGGACTGCAGGCCCTCGAGCACCTGCGTTCCGTCCTGCGGGGCGTGTCCGCCGGGCGGGCCGGCATCCAACTGGTCATCGGTGGGGGCTCCGAGTCCGCACCGCTCTCCGGACTCGTCGGGCTGCTGCGCACGGCCACGATGGAGAACCCCAATGTCTCGACGCAGGTCCTCCTCCTGGAGGACACGGACCAGCCCGAGACCGTGGTGGAGCGGGTGCGGGAGAACCGTGCCCATCCCGACGACACGATCGTGCGGTACGTCGGCGCGCGGCGTGAGGTGCCCGTCTGGTTCGAGGACGGCGACGGCGCCGCAGGCGTCCCGCCGGTTCCGTGGCGGGAGGACGGCGTCTACCTCCTGACCGGTGGCACGGGAGCGCTGGGCCTGGTCTTCGCGCGGGAGATCGCGACGCGTACGCACAGCGCCACGCTGGTGCTGACCGGGCGTTCCCCGGAGGGTCCGCGAGTGCGGGAGGCCCTGCGGGACCTACGGTCCCAGGGTGCGGTGGCGCACTACGTACAGGCCGACGTCTCGGACGGGGCCGAGGTCGACGCCGTGGTCGACGCTCTCGTGGAGGAGCACGGCCGAATCGACGGCGTCATCCACGCCGCCGGTGTGACACGGGACGGACTCATCCTGACCAAGCGGGCCGAGGAGTTCGTGGACGTACTGGCCCCGAAGGTTTCCGGGGTGGTCAACCTGGACCGGGCGACGTCCACGCTGCCCTTGGACTTCTTCGTGGCGTTCTCGTCCACGACCGGGGCGTTCGGCAACGTCGGCCAGGCCGACTACGCGGCGGCGAACGCGTTCATGGACGCCTACGCCTGGTACCGCCAGGACCTCGTGGCCCGCGGGGAACGCTCCGGGCGCAGTCTGTCCGTCAACTGGCCGTTGTGGGAGGACGGAGGCATGGGCGTGTCACCGGAGGTGCGCTCCACGCTGCGTTCGCGCTACGGCGTCGTCCCCCTCGAAACGGCGGCGGGGGTCACGGCGTTCCACCGCATGGTCACCTCGACGCACAGTCAGGTCATGGTCGCTCCTGGACTTGGCCCCACGGGAGCCGGGGACCCCGGCTCGTCCGCTCCGTACCAGAGTTCCCCTCTCTCTTCTGCCATCGGGACGAACCAGTGACGCACAACGAAGCCAGCAATCTCGAAGCCAAGGCGACGGCGTTCTTCACGCGCGTCCTCTCCGAGGTCATCAAGCTCCCGGCCGACCGCGTCGACGCCCGTGCGGCGTTCGACAGCCTGGGGCTGGACTCGGTGATGATGCTGCGGATGACGGACGAGTTGGAGGCCGTCTTCGGGTCGCTGCCGAAGACCCTGTTCTTCGAGTTCCGCGACATCCGCGCACTCACCGACCACTTCCTGGCCGAGTACGGCCTGGAACTGGCCCGGCACCTGGGCACGGAGCCCGACAGCGCCGAGGCCAGTGCCCCGGCGACCCCGGCGGCCCCGGCTCCCGCGAGGCCCCGGGGCGTGGACGACGCACCCCGACGGGCCTCCTTCGCGCGCAAGCCGCTCAGGAGGGGCGGGTGGTCGACACGGTTCGACGAGCCGCGAGCGCTCCCGCCCAAGCCCGGGACCCCGAGCCCGACCACGGGACTCGACATCGCGATCGTCGGGCTGGCCGGGCGCTACCCGAAGGCCCGTACGCCCGACGAGTTGTGGGAGAACCTCGCGGCGGGTCGCGACTGCGTGACCGAGATCCCGGCCGACCGCTGGGACCACAGCGTGCACTACGACGCCGACGTGGACGCCCCCGGCAAGACCTACAGCAAGTGGGGCGGCTTCGTGGACGGCGTCGACGAGTTCGACTCCCTGTTCTTCCACATCTCACCGCCCGAGGCGAAGCTCATGGACCCGCAGGAGCGCCTGTTCCTGCAGTGCGCCTACGAGGCGGTCGAGGACGCGGGCTACACCCCCGAGGGGCTGAACACCCCGCCTGGCGGCGAAACCCGGAAGCGGGTCGGCGTCTACGCCGGTGTGATGTACGAGGAGTACCAGCTCTACGGGGCGCAGGAGCAGGCCCTGGGCAACCCCGTGGCGCTGTCCGGGAACTCCTCGGCGGTCGCCAACCGGGTGTCGTACTTCTTCGACTTCCACGGCCCGAGCATGAGCGTCGACACGATGTGCTCCTCGTCGCTCACCGCCATCCACCTCGCGTGCCAGAGCATCGAGTCCGGCGCTTGCGACCTCGCGATCGCGGGAGGGGTGAACCTGTCGGTCCATCCCAACAAGTACCTGATGCTCGGGCAGGGCAGGTTCGTGTCGAGCACGGGCCGGTGCGAGAGCTTCGGCAGCGGCGGCGACGGCTACGTCCCCGGCGAGGGTGTCGGGGCCGTCCTGCTCAAGCCGCTGTCCCAGGCGGTGCGTGACGGGGACCGCGTCCATGGGGTGATCAAGGGAATCGCGGTCAACCACGGCGGCCGGACGAACGGTTACTCGGTTCCGAGCCCGCGGGCACAGGCCGGGTCCATCTCCGACGCCTGGCGGCAGGCGGGGATCGACCCGCGATCGGTGAGCTACGTCGAGGCGCACGGCACGGGTACGCAACTGGGCGACCCGATCGAGATCACCGGCTTGTCGAAGGCTTTCCGGGAGCACACCCAGGACAAGCAGTTCTGCGCGATCGGTTCGGTGAAGAGCAACATCGGCCACGCGGAGAGCGCCGCCGGCATCTCCGGCCTGACCAAGGTGCTGTTGCAGATGCGGCACGGGCAGCTGGCGCCGTCCCTGCACTCGACGGAGCTCAACCCGCACATCGACTTCGAGGGCAGCCCCTTCTCGGTGCAGCGGACACTGGCCGGGTGGGAACGGCCGGTGCTGGAGGTCGACGGTGTGGAGCGGGAGTTCCCGCGCGTCGCCGGGATATCGTCGTTCGGGGCGGGCGGTTCCAACGCGCACCTGGTCGTCGAGGAGTTCCGGGCCGAGACGCCCGCCGTCCGTACGGCCGAAGGGCCCGTGGCGGTCGTGCTCTCCGCGCGTGGCGCCGAGCGCCTGCGGGCGAAGGCCGTCGACCTGGCCGAGTGGATCGAGTCGAGGAAACTCACCTCCGCCGACCTGCCCTCGCTCGCGTACACCACGCAGGTGGGCCGGGAGGCCATGCGGGAACGGCTCGGCATCGTCACGGAATCCATGGCCGAACTGCTCTCCCGACTTCGCGACTTCGTCGAGGGGACGGAGGAAGGTCTCGCACGCGGCCAGGTGACCCAGAGCTCCGAGAGCCGTCCCGACGACGCGGTGACCGCCGACCCCACCGAGTTGGTGGACAAGTGGGTACGAGGCTCCGCCGTCGACTGGTCCGTGCTCTACGCCGACGGGACGCCGCCGCGCGTCGCCCTGCCGACCTACCCGTTCGCCAGGGAACGTCACTGGATCGACACCTCCGCCACAGCCCCTGCCGAGGGGCATACCACCCCGGGGGCCCTGGTGT
This sequence comes from Streptomyces oceani, assembly GCF_001751245.1. GTDB lineage: Bacteria > Actinomycetota > Actinomycetes > Streptomycetales > Streptomycetaceae > Streptomyces > Streptomyces oceani. The sequence goes on along the minus strand of NZ_LJGU01000152.1, from coordinate 121,238 downwards.
TCGAGGAGTACTGGGAGCCGACGGCCGCTGCCGAACGGGGGCACCCCGGGCCGAGGACCCTGGTGTGCCTGTGCTCCGACCGCGCGAACCAGGCGGAACTGGAGCGAGCCGCCGAGGAGATCGAGCCCGCCGCGACACTCCTCTTCGTCTCGCGGACACCGGCCACGGAGGATGTCCCGGCACGCCGCTGGGCGGTGGACACCGGGGAACGGGCCGACTGGGCCCGGGCCCTCGGGGAGATACGCGAGCGGTTCGGCTTCGTGGACGGCATCCTGCACCTGTGGCCGGTCGAGGAGGGCGTCGGGCCGGCGACCTACGCCGACACCGTCCATCTGCTGCGGGCGGTGGCGACCGCGGAGCTGGGCGTACGGCGAGTCCTGCAGGCCGGCGAGTTCCGCGACGGAATCGAGCGTGCCTATGCCGAGTCGTGGATGGGCTTCGAACGCTCCCTCGGCCAGGTCCTGCCCGCCGTGGGATTCGCCGCCGTGCTCGAGGACGCCCGGGACACGGACGCCCGGATGACCATGACCGACTGGTTCGCGCGGTTGCACGCCGAACTCGCCGAGTCCGCGAGCGCCCTCTACCGCGACGGGACGCGCCACGTGAGCCGGGTCGGCCCGGTCACCGCTGACAGCGGGGAGGTCCCGTTGAAACAGGGTGGCTCGTACCTGGTCACAGGCGGCCTGGGAGGGCTGGGACTGCTCTTCGCCGAGCACCTCGCCCGGACCCGGTCCGCGCGGCTGGTGCTGACCGGTCGGTCGCCCCTCGACGAGGACAGGGCACGCCGGATCGCCCGGATCGAGTCCCTGGGCGGCGAGGTTCGCTACGAACAGGCGGACGTCACCGACCGGCGGGCCATGCGGGAGGTCGTCCGGTCGGCGCGCGAGCGCTTCGGCGGGATCGACGGTGTCCTCCACGCCGCCGGTGTTCCCGGCGCCGGCAGTGTGCTCACCAACGACGCCCGCGACTTCCGGGACCTGCTCGCCGCCAAGGTGGACGGCACGCTGGTGCTCGACGAGGTGCTCGCGGACGAGCCGCTCGACTTCGTCTGCCACTTCTCGTCGACCGCCGCCCGGCTCGGGGACTTCGGCAGCTGCGACTACGCCGTCGGCAACCGGTTCCAGACGCTGCACGCCCGCCACCGCGCCGAGCGCGTCCGTCGGGGAACGGGCTCGGGCGGGACCGTCGCCATCAACTGGCCGCTGTGGCGCGACGGGGAAATGGGATTCGACGACGCCCGGGCCACCGAGCTGTACCTCGCCTCCAGCGGCCAGCGCTTTCTGGAGAGCGCCGACGGTATCCGGATCTTCGAGCGACTGCTCGGCCAGGGCGTGCCGCAGGGGCTCGTCATGGCGGGCGAACCGCGGCGGATACGCCGCCTGCTCGGGCTCGACCCCGATCCCGCGGAGTCCGCGAGGCCCGCGGAGTCCGCCGATCCCGCGACGCCCGGGAGGGCGAGCACACCGGCCCCTGCCGGTGCTCCGGCGGCCGGACCGGACCACGAGCACCTTGCCGCCCGCGTACTGTCCGACCTCGGAACACTGATCGCCGAGACCGTTCAGGTGCCTCGCGACCAGATCCACACCGACGAGAGCCTCGCCCAACTCGGATTCGACTCGATCACCCTGGTCCGGCTCGCGAACGCGATGACCGCGCACTTCGGCGTCGACATCGTCCCCTCCGTGTTCTTCTCGCACCCCACCCCGGACGCGCTGGTGGCGCACCTGGCTTCCGAACATCGGGACCACCTCCACGGTCGTTACCCGGCCGAGCCCACACCGGCCGAGCCCACACCGGCCGCAGCCGGACCGAGCCACCAGCCCGCGGCCGTAACATCGCCGAGCCCCGAGCCGGATGACGAACCCGTCGCCGTCATCGGCATGGCGGGCCGCTTCCCGGCCGCCCGATCGGTGGACGAGTTCTGGCGGAACCTCGTGGACGGGCGCGACGTGCTCTCGGCCGTTCCCGAGGACCGGCGTCCTGACTGGAGTGCCCCGGGGAGCACGGACCCCGACACGGCGTGCTGCGGCTTCGTCCCCGGGATCGGCGAGTTCGACCCGGCGTTCTTCGAGATATCGCCGCGCGAGGCACGCACCATGGACCCGCGACAGCGCCTCCTGCTGCAGGAGGCGTGGCATGTCCTGGAGGCCGCCGGCTACGGCGCGCGGAAGCTGCGCGACGAGCGGATCGGCATGTTCGTCGGCGCGGAGCAGGGCGACTACCAGCACCTGAACGGCGGCGAGGGCACCATCACGGGGAACCACGAGGCGATCCTGGCCTCCCGGTTGGGATACCTTCTCGACTTCACCGGACCCGTGCTCGCCGTCAACACCGCCTGTTCCTCGGGCCTGGCGGCGGCTCACCAGGCGTACGCCAGCCTGCGCAACGGCGAGTGCGACGCCGCGATCGTCGCCGGGGTCAACCTGGCGACCACGTCCCGCGTGTTCGACGAGACGAGTCGGGCGGGCATGCTCTCCGAGAGCGGCACCTGCTTCGCGTTCGACCGGCGGGCCGACGGCATGGTGCTGGGCGAGGCCATCAGCGTCGTGATGCTCAAGCGCCTGGCGCGGGCGGAGGCCGACGGCGACGACGTACTCGCCGTGATTCGAGGCAGCGGCATCAACTACGACGGCCGGACGAACGGCATCACCGCCCCGAACGGCGCCGCACAGGCACGCCTGTATCGCGCCGTATACCAGCGGCACCGGATCGACCCCGGACACATCGGCCATGTCGTCGCCCACGGCACCGGCACCCGGCTCGGCGACCCGGTCGAGGCGAACGGGCTGAACGAGGTGTTCTCCGAGCACACCGACCAGACCGGGTTCTGCGCGCTCACCTCGACCAAGCCCAACGTCGGGCACTCGCTGGCCGCTTCCGGCATCGTCAGCCTGATCGCGCTCGTCCAGTCGCTCCAGCACGGCGTCATCCCCCCGAGCCTGCACTGCGAGGAGGACAGTGACTACGTCGCCTGGCGGCGAAGCCCGCTCTACGTCAACAAGACCCGGAGGGCATGGCCCCGGAACCCGGCCGGGACACGGCTCGGGGCCGTGAGTTCGTTCGGCATGAGCGGCACCAACGTGCACATGGTCGTGGAGAGTTACCGGGGCCGCCCGCGCGCGGCGCCGTCCGCCGAGGCACCCGCCCGTTTGCTGGCCCTGTCCGCGAAGACCGACGAGGCGCTGCGCGAGCGTGTCCACGACCTGCGCGAGATGCTCCGGGCCGCGGACCGCGACAACCTCTCCCTCACCGACCTGAGCCACACCCTGCTGGAGCGCAGGCAGCACCTCGATCACCGTTGTGCGCTCGTCGTCGACGACCTCGAGGAGGCCGTCGCCGGGCTGAGCGCTGTCGAACAGGGTGAGCCACACCCGGCGGTGCGCTTCGGCGTGGTGCCGAGTGACCGTCGGGACCGGCCACGGGAGGCGGACGGCGAGGCTCCGTTCGGGAGGCTCGCCTCGGCGGGCGCGGCTGAGTACCGTGATGCGCTCATGACCTTGGCGGACCTGTACTGCCGGGGCCTGTCCCCCGACTGGGGGGCGCTGTTCGTCGACGAGGCGCCGAAGCTGGTCGCTCTGCCCGGCTACCCCTTCGCGCGGAAGGTCCACTGGGTCAACCGGGAGGTCCCCGCTCCGGTCCGGCCGGTGTTCGAGGAGGCCACGTCGCCCGGCACCGAGGTGGCGGAACCGGCGCACGAGATACCGGTCTCCGTCGCCCCCGGACGCCGCCGGGTCACGTTGCCGCACCCCGACGCGGTGATCACCGCGTCGGCACCGTCGGCCGCGAAGCCGAGGAACGTGCGGCTGACCGGGCTGGGGGAGCCATCCGCCACCCCGGCGGCCCCGGCCCCCGTCCCGCCGACCCCCGCCGAGCCGGTGACCACCTCCGAGGCCGCCTCGGTACGAGGGGAGGCGCACCCCGTGCGTACGACGAGTGAGCTGCGGCGGGAGCTGAGGAGCGGCCTCGCCGACGTCCTGCAGATGTCCGAGGAGGACATCGACCCCGGACGCAACTTCATGGACCTGGGCCTCGACTCCATCCTCGGAGTGGAGTGGGTCAAGGCCATCAACAAGAGGTGCGGGACCGACCTCACCGCCACGAAGCTTTATGACCACCCGTCGGTGCGCGAGCTCGCGACCTTCCTCCAGGGCCAACCGGCCGCACCCGCGCCCGTGCAGGCCGCGCCCGTGCAGGCCGCGCCCGTGCAGGCCGCGCCCGTGCAGGCCGCGCCCGGGCAGGCTGATGCCGTGGAGCCGGAATCCGCGACGGAGACGCCCGCCCGGAGCGTGGAACCGGCCGGGACTCCGGCAGCGGACCGCCCCCGGGTCTCGCGGACCGCGCTGCTGGAGGACGTGCGCGCCAGCCTCGCCGAGGAACTGTTCCTCGACGCCGAGGACATCGCCGCGGACCGTAACCTCGTCGAACTCGGCATGGACTCCATCGTCGGTGTCGAATGGGTGAAGACACTCAACAAGAACCACGGGACGTCGCTCACGGCGACCCAGCTGTACGACCACCCCACGGTCCGCGGCCTCACCGACTTCCTGCTGACGATGATGCCGGTCCCCCCGGAGCCCCGGGTCCCCCCGGAGTCCCCGGAGCGTGTCGCCTCCGCCGACCCCACACCGGTCACGCCGGACGAGGCACCCGAGCCGGAGGCGCGCGCCGAGCCCTCGGTGGACGTACGGGCGTCCGCCCCCCGGGGCACCGACAAGGTGGCGGTGGTCGGGATGTCCGGGCGCTATCCGGAGGCGGAGAACCTCCATGCCTACTGGGACAACCTGCGTGCTGGCCGTGAGTCCGTGACCGAGGTCCCGTCGTCGCGCTGGGAGGTGTCGCGGTACTACGACGCCAAGCCCGGCAGGGAGGGCAAGACGTACTCCAAGTGGATGGGATACCTGGCGGACGCCGACTGCTTCGACCCGCTGTTCTTCGACATCTCCCCGCTGGAGGCTGAGGGGCTCGACCCGCAGCACCGGCTGTTCCTCCAGGAGGCGTACCGGGCGTTCGAGGACGCGGGGTACGACCCGCAGTCCCTCAGCTCCCAGAAGTGCGGCGTCTACCTGGGCATCAGCGGAAGCGAGTACAGCTTCCTGGTGTTCGGGGACAACGGATCGTCCGCGTCCGCGACGAGCAGCAGCAACGCCATCGCCGCCGCGCGCATCGCCTACTTCCTCAACCTCAAGGGCCCGGCCGTCGCGGTCGACACGGCCTGCTCCTCCTCGCTCGTCGCACTGCACCTCGCCCGGCAGGCGCTGCTGAGCGGCGAGATCGACATGGCTCTCGTCGGTGGTGTCTCGCTGTACCTGCTCCCCGACACCTACGTCGGCATGTGCCAGGCGGGGATGCTCTCCCCGCGGGGACAGTGCAGGTCGTTCGACAACGGAGCCGACGGCTTCGTGCCGGGCGAGGGGGTCGGCGCCCTGGTGCTCAAGCGCCTCGGCGACGCCGAGTCCGACCGTGACCACGTCCACGGCGTCGTCCTGGCGTCCGGCATCAACCAGGACGGCAGGACGAACGGGATCACGGCGCCGAGTGCCGCCAGCCAGTCGGAGCTGCTCCGAACCGTCTACGACCGCCACGGCGTCGAACCCGCCACCGTCGACTACGTCGAGATGCACGGTACGGGAACGAAGCTGGGCGACCCGATCGAGCTGTCCGCGCTTGGCGCCGTGTACGGCGAGCCGGGTGCTCCCGCACGGTCCTGCGCCATCGGATCGGTGAAGAGCAACATCGGGCACACGTCCGAGGCCGCCGGGGTCGCGGGTCTGCACAAGGTGCTGCTGAGCATGCGCCACGGCACGCTGGTCCCGTCCCTGCACTTCGACAGGCCCAACGAGCACTTCGACTTCGAGAGTTCGCCCTTCCGGGTGGTCACGGCCGCCGAGCCGTGGGAGACGCCGTCCGGTGACCGGCCGCGGCGCGCGGCCGTCAGCTCCTTCGGGTTCAGCGGGACCAACGCGCACGTCGTGCTGGAGGAGCACCGCAGCCGGGCGAGGAGCGCACCTGCCCGGTCCGGGCCGGTCGTCATCGTCCTGTCCGCCAAGACCGGGGAACAACTGGACAGCCTGGCCGAGAACCTGCTCGCGTCCGTCGAGGCCGAGCCCCCGTCCGACCTGGCGAGCCTGGCTCACACCCTCCAAGTGGGCCGTGCGGCGATGGAGGAGCGGCTGGCGTTCGTGGCGGACTCGCTGCCGGCGGTCGTGCGCGGACTCAGGGCGCACCTGGACCGTACGGGCGATGGCACGCTCGTACGAGGGCGGGTGACGCAGGATCAGTTGGCCCGCCACGAGGACGACGAAGAGCAGCGAGCCCTGGTGGCGGCGTGGACCACGGAGAGGGATCTCCAGCGGCTCGCGGCGGTCTGGGTCGACGGCGCGGCCGTCGACTGGCGCGCGCTACACGACGGCCCCGAGCCCCTGCGCCTGCCGCTGCCGACGTACCCCTTCGCCAGGGATCGGCACTGGGTCGAGCCGAAGTCACCCGCGAGGAGCGTGCCGACCGCGGTGCTGCACCCGTTGCTGCACCGCAACACGTCCGGGTTCGCCGCCCAGCGCTACACCTCGACGTTCACCGGTGAGGAGGACGTCCTGGACGGTCACCGGGTGGGGGGCCGGAGGGTCCTGCCCGGCGCGGCGTACCTGGAGCTGGCGCTGGCGGCGGTGGCCGACGCCTCGGGGGCGGAGCACTCCGCCGGGCTGGCGCTCACCGACGTGGTCTGGTCCCGACCCTTCGAGGTGCCCGACCATCCGCGTGACCTGCACGTCACCCTGCGGCGGGAGGGCGCGCGGACCCACTTCGAGGTCTCCGCGCCGGTCCCGGACACCGACGGCGACGTGGCGGCATCGGTCGTCCACGGCGGGGGATCGGTCGTCCCGCTGGCGGAAACCACGGGGGACCATGTCGACCTTGACCGGCTCCGAGAGGAGTGCCGCGTCCGCGAACTCGACGCCGCGCGGGTCTACTCCGCGTTCCAAGCCGCTGGCATCGAGTACGGCGACTCCTTCCGCTGCGTCGAGCGGGTCCTCGTCGGCGACGGTCAGGCACTGGCACGCCTCGCGCTGCCCGCCGCCGCGCGGGGGACGTGGGAAGGCCACACGCTGCACCCGGGGCTGACGGACGCGGCGCTGCAGGCCACCCTGGGAGTGCTGTGGAAGGACGCGGGATCCTCGCGTCCCCTGTTGCCGTTCGCCGTGGAACGCGTCGAGGTGCTCGGGCTCCTGGAGCCCACCATGTGGGTCTGGGTCCGTGACCGTGTGGACGGGCCGTCCGACGGATCCGTCCGCCGCCTGGACCTCGACCTCTGCGACGACACGGGCCGGGTCCGCGTGCGTCTGCGGGGTTTCTCGGTTCGGGCCGCCCCCGACGGAGCGGCGGACGAGACCGGCATCCTGCTGTTCCCGCGCTGGCAGCGGCAGGAACTGCCGGAACCCGCGCGGCGCACCCGTGGGCCGCAGCGTGCCCTGGTGTGCGTGGAGCCGGGTGATCTCGCGGACGCCGTGGCCGCGGACCGTACGTGTGAGGTGCTGGCCCTCACCTCGCGGGCGACCACTCCCGACGGCCGGTACGCCGACTACGCGCTGCAGGTCTTCGAGCGGACGAAGGCGGTCCTGCGCGACGAGCCGCATGTCGAGACGCTCGTGCAGGTCGTACTGCCGGACCGGCCGGCTGAGGCGGTCCTGTCCGGTCTGGTCGCGTTGGGGTGGACGGCGCACCAGGAGAATCCCGCGGTCTCGGGTCAGGCGGTCGTCGTGGACGACCGCGAGGACGTGGCCACCCTGCGGACCCGGCTCGCGGACGAACGGATGCGCCCGGAGGACGCGCTGGTCCGCTACCGGGGCGGACAGCGGGAAGTGACCGTGTGGGACGAGGACCACGCGGCGCCCGAGCCCCGGTCCCCGTGGCGTACCGGCGGTGTCTACCTGATCACCGGCGGCCTCGGTGGTCTCGGGCGCATCTTCGCCGAGGAGATCGCGGGACACGTTGACGATGTCACCCTCGTGCTCACCGGTCGATCTCCGGAGACGGAGCGGTCGCGTCAGGTGGTGACGGAGTTGCGTGCCTCGGGGGCCCGGGTGTCCTACGCGCCACTCGACGTGACCGACCAGGCGGGTGTCGAGGCCCTGGTCGCCGCCACCGTACGGGACGCGGGGCGTCTCGACGGCGTCATCCACAGCGCGGGGGTGCGGGAGGACAACTTCATCCTCAGGAAGTCCGGTGCGGAGTTCACCCGGGTCCTGCTGCCCAAGGTGAGTGGCACGGTCAACCTGGACGAGGCGACCCGCGACGTGGACCTCGACTTCTTCGTGACGTTCTCCTCGGGCGCCGCGGTGACCGGCAACATCGGCCAAGCCGACTACGCGACCGCGAACGCGTTCATGGACGCCTTCGCCGAGTACCGGCAGCACCTGGTGGACCTGGGCGAACGTCGCGGCCGTACGGTGTCGATCAACTGGTCGCTGTGGGCCGAGGGCGGGATGCGTCCGGACGCCACCAGCGAGGCGATGCTCCGTGAGCGCTTCGGGATCACCCCGCTGCGCCGGGAGGCGGGACTCGACGCCTTCGCGCGATGCCTTCGGGCGAGCCACCACCAACTGCTGGTCGTGGCGGGGGACGTGACGGCTTTCCGAAGTGCTCTCAGGACACAGCACCCGAGCGAGGACACACGACTGATGAGCGTCGATTACGCCGGACAGGCCGGACAGGCCGACACAACAGAGCACGCGGAGGGTGCCTTGGGCGGGGTCACCACCACGCCGACGCCGCAGGACGACGGACTGGAACCGGCGGCGGTGGAGTACGTCGCGTCGCTGCTCGCGACCGTCCTGAAGGTGCCGTCGCACCGTGTCGACGCGGACCTCCCGATGGAGCGCTACGGCATCGACTCGGTGATGGCGCTGACGATGACCTCCAGGCTGGAGGACGTCTTCGGACGGTTGCCGAAGACGCTCTTCTTCGAGTACCAGAACATCAGGGCCCTGGCCAGGTACTTCCTCGGCGCTCACGAGGCACGGCTGCGGGAGCTGTTGGCCGCCCCGGTGACCGAGCCCGAGACCCGGGTGCCCGAGCGCGAACCGCGCGCGGTCACCACTCCGGTCACCACGGCTGTCACCACGGCGCCGGCGGTCAGCACGCCACCCGCGGCGGGCTCGCCGGAGGCCGTGGCACCGAGCGCAGACATCGCGATCATCGGGCTGGGCGGGCGCTACCCGGAGGCCGACACCCTGCGGGAGTTCTGGCGCAACCTGTCCGAGGGCAGGGACAGCGTCACCGCCGTACCCCGCGACCGCTGGGACCACAACGCCTACTTCGACGCGGACGGTTCGACACCGGGCAAGACGTACTGCAAGTGGGGCGGTTTCCTCGGCGACGTCGACCGGTTCGACCCCCAGTTCTTCAGCATCTCGCCCCGAGAGGCGGAGGTGATCGACCCACAGGAGCGGCTGTTCCTGGAATGCGTCTACGAGACGCTGCAGGACGCCGGGTACACGCGGCAGGACCTGCGCGCGTATCGCTCGAACGGCGTCGACGGCAACGTCGGCCTGTTCGTCGGCGCGATGTACGACGAGTACCAGCTCTACGGGGCCGGTGAGCGGGAGTTGGAGCGCGGTCAGGTGATCCCGGGCAACTCGGCCTCGATCGCCAACCGCGTCTCGTACTTCTGCGACTGGCACGGGCCGAGCGTCACGCTGAAGACGATGTGCTCGTCGTCGCTGACGGCACTACACCTGGCGTGCCAGAGTCTGCGGCTGGGCGACTGCGAGGTGGCGGTCGCGGGCGGCGTCAACCTGTCGCTGCACCCCGCCAAGTACCTGCTGCTCGGGCAGACCGGGTTCGCCTCCAGCAGGGGGATGTGCGAGAGCTTCGGCAGCGGCGGAGACGGCTACGTACCGGGCGAGGGAGTGGGCGCCGTACTGCTCAAGCCGCTCGACCGGGCAGTCGCCGACCATGACCGGATCTACGGCGTCATCAAGTCCACCGCGGTGAACCACGGGGGCAGGACCAACGGCTACACCGTCCCGAATCCCAACGCCCAGGCCGCCACGATCGCGTCGGCGCTGGACAGGGCGGGTGTCGACGCGCGCGCGGTGAGCTACGTCGAGGCGCACGGCACCGGGACCGAACTGGGAGACCCCATCGAGATCGCGGGCCTGACCAAGGCGTTCGCCCGGGACACCGACGACCGCCAGTTCTGCGCCATCGGCTCGGTGAAGAGCAACATCGGGCACTGCGAGAGCGCGGCGGGGATCTCCGCGCTGACCAAGGTCCTGCTGCAGCTCCAGCACCGCACGCTGGCACCGTCGTTGCACGCGGAGGTGCCCAACCCGCACATCGACTTCGCCGACACACCCTTCCGGGTGCAGCGCGAGTCCGCCGAGTGGAAGCGGCCGACGATCACCACGGCCGACGGCGCGGCACGGGAGCATCCACGCGTGGCGGGTATCTCGTCATTCGGCGCGGGCGGCTCGAACGCGCACGTCATCGTGTCGGAGTACGTCCCAGCGGAGACGACACCGCACGGACCGGAGGCGGAACCACTGGCCTCGGTCGTCGTCCTGTCCGCCCGGACCGCCGAGCAACTCCGGGAGTACGCCCAACGTCTGCTCGACTGGGCGGAAGAAGAGCGGGTCAGCGACGCGGACCTGCCCGATATCGCGTTCACCCTGCAGGCGGGGCGTGAGGACATGGACGAACGACTGGCCTTCGTCGCCGGGTCCGCGTCGGAGTTCCTCGCCGGGCTGCGCGCCCATGTCGAGGGCCGCGAGCTGCCGGGCTCGTACCGGGGCAGGGCCCAACGCTCGACGTCCGCGGTGTCGTCGCTGTTCGAGGACGAGGACCTGACCGGTGTCGTCGACGCCTGGCTCCGCAAGCGCAAGCTCGGCAAGCTCCTGGAGCTGTGGGTCAACGGACTGAGCGTCGACTGGCGCAGCTGCTACGCGGTGCCGCGGCGCCCGGTCTCGCTGCCGACCTATCCCTTCGCGCGCAAGCGGTTCTGGCTTCCGGAGAGCACCCGTACGGACGGTGTGGCGGACACACCGTCGCCCCGTGCGGTGCGGACCACGTCCGGGGACGTGGCGGAAACGCCGCGGGAGAGGCCGGCCGAGCCGGTCCCCGGTACGCCGGCCGGTGCGGCCGTGACGTCGAAACCGCGGGGTATCGGCCTCGTGCCGCTCAGCGGCGCCGTGGAGACGCCCGGCGTCGTCGAGCCGCGGGTTGCGCCCGCGCGGAGTTCCGTCCCGTCCGTACCTCTCGTCGCGACGGACGCCGTGCCCGACCGGAGCGCCGCACACGCTCCCGTACGACCGGATGAGGAGACCCTCGTCGAGGAGCTGACCACGCTCCTTGCCCAGGCCCTGTACCTGGCCGAGGAAGAGGTCGATCCAGAGGCGAACTTCACCGACCTCGGGCTGGACTCGATCGTCGGGGTGGAGTGGATCAAGGCCGTCAACAAGCGGTTCGGGCTGGAGCTGGCGGCGACCAGGCTCTACGAGACCCCCACCGTCAACGGGTTGGCCGCCCACCTCAGCACCGTGCTGCCCACCGGCCCTCGGACTCCTGAGCTCCGGACCGAACAGCCGGTGGACGACAACACGCCGGATGACGATGCCGCGGTGCCGTCCCCGGTCGGCGAAGAGGGGGAGCCCGCCCCTGACGAGGAGGAGGTGCGGGCCGAACTCCTGCGCAGCCTCGCCGACGCGCTCTACCTGTCGGAGGACGAGCTGGACCTGGACCGCAACTTCACTGACTTCGGGCTGGACTCGATCGTCGGGGTGGAGTGGATCAAGGTGCTCAACAAGCGGTACGGCATCGCCCTGCAGGCCACCAAGCTCTACGAGCACCCGTCCGTCCAGGAACTCGCCGCCTGCGTCGTCGCCGAGGTAGGGAAGCTGGAGGCTCCGGGGCAATCCGGGGCGCTGACTGCCCCTGCCCCTGCCGCGCCCGCGCCCGAGCCGGCGCTCGTACGCGAGCCGGAGCCCGTACGCGAGCCGGCGCTCGTACGCGAGCCGGAGCCCGAACCCGTGCGGGCCCGGACCGCCGCCCCGGCTGAGGCGATCGCCGTCGTCGGCATGGCGGGCAAGTACCCGCTCGCCGACAACCTCGAGGAGTACTGGGACAACCTGGCGAACGGGCGCGACTGCGTCCGGGAGATCCCGAAGTCCCGATGGGACGTCTCCGAGTACTACGACCCGCGACCGAACCAGCCCGGCAAGGTCTACTGCAAGTGGATGGGGCTGCTCGACGACGTCGACGTCTTCGACCCGCTGTTCTTCGGCATCCCACCCGCGGAAGCCGAGGCGATGGACCCACAGCAGCGACTCTTCCTGCAGGAGGCTTACCACGCCTTCGAGGACGCGGGATACGACGTCCAGTCGCTCAGCGGTCAGAAGTGCGGCGTCTATCTCGGGATCATGAGCAACGAGTACAGCGCGCTCATGCGGGAGCAGGACAGCGACGCGACCGCGGCCACCAGCAACAGCAACGCCATCACGGCCGCCCGTATCGCCTACTTCCTCAACCTCAGGGGCCCGGCGATCGCCCTCGACACGGCCTGCTCGTCCTCGCTCGTCGGCACCCATCTCGCGACCCAGGCGCTGCGCGGCGGTGAGATCGACACGGCCCTGGTGGGGGGAGTCACCCTCTACCTCACCGCGGAGTCGTACGTCAGCATGTGCGGCGCGGGGATGTTGGCCCCGGACGGCAGGTGCAAGACCTTCGACAACGCCGCCGACGGGTTCGTGCCGGGCGAGGGAGTGGGCGCGCTCGTTCTCAAGCGGCTCGCGGACGCCGAGCGGGACGGGGACCGTATCCACGGCGTCATCCGGGGCTCCGGCGTCAACCAGGACGGACGGACCAACGGCATCACCGCGCCGAACGCCGCCAGCCAGCGGGAGCTCGCGCGCGACGTGTACGAGCGGTACGGCGTCGACCCCGGCGGCATCAGCTACGTCGAGATGCACGGAACGGGCACCAAGCTCGGGGACCCCATCGAACTGGAGGCCCTGGCCTCGGTGTACCAGGAGAAGACCGACAGGGTCGGCTACTGCGCCGTCGGTTCGGTCAAGAGCAACGTGGGGCACACCTCGGCGGCCGCGGGCGTGGCCTCCGTCCAGAAGGCCCTGCTCTGCATGCGGAACAAGCAGTTGGTGCCGACGCTCAACTTCAGCAACCCCAACGAGCACTTCGACTTCCCGAACTCGCCGTTCTACGTCAACACCGAGCTGGCGCCCTGGAAGGTGGGTCCCAGGGAGGCCCGTCGCGCGGCCGTGAGTTCCTTCGGCTTCAGCGGTACGAACGCCCACCTGGTGCTGGAGGAGTACGAGCACCCTGACGGGGACGCCGAGCCGGCGGCGGCCACGGAGACCTCGGTCTTCGTGCTGTCGGCGAAGAGCGAGGAACAGCTGCGGAGCGTCGCGGAGCGGTTCCGGGACCATGTCGAAGCGCACCCGTCCGTGCCCCTGCCGAGCCTGGCGTACTCACTGCAGACCGGGCGTGAACCGATGCCGTGGCGGCTGGCCTTCGTCGCCGCCACGCGCGGGGAACTCGTGGAGAAGGTGACCCGGCATGTCGACCACGGCCCGACGGTCGGCCTGTTCAGCGGACGGGTCTCCAAGCGCCGGAGCGAGAACACGTCCACCGTCGGTAAGCCCGTGGGTAGGTCCGTCGATGAGGCTGTCGGTCGGGCTGCCGGTATGGAAGGCGCCCTTCCCGCGGGAGGCGTGCTGACCCCCACGGAGGGCGAGGAAGTGGCGGACCGCTGGGTACGGGGCGTTCCGGTCGACTGGACTTCGCTCCATCCGCGGGGTGGACCGCGTCGCGTACCACTGCCCGCGTACCCCTTCGCACGTGAGCGTTACTGGCTCGGCCCGCGGCCCGCCGAGGCGTCCGGCGCGGCGCCGGTGGCCCAGCCGGCAGCCGAGGACCCGACCTCGGGCACGAACGTCCTGTTGAAGCCCGTCTGGGACGCAGTGCCCAGGCCCGAAGCGGCCACCACCGCCCTCCCGGACGGTCGGACCGTCGTGATCTGCGGGCGCCGGCGGTGGGAGCGCGTCCACCCCGGTCTTCCCGCGGCTGAGCGGTTCCCGGTCGAGGCCGTCGACACCGTGGAGACGCTCACGGAACGGTTCCGGGCTCAGGACGAGCCGATCGACCACCTCGTCTGGGCCGCTCCGGCCGAGGTCACGGGGGCCGTCGACGACGCGCTGGTCGAGGCGCAGGAAGGCGGTCTCTACGCCTGCTTCCGCACGCTCAAGGCGCTGCTGCGCGCGGGCTACGGCAAGCGTCCCCTCCGGGTGACCGTCCTGACGGAACGCAGTCAACGGGTGCGGCGGGGCGACCACGTGGACCCGACGCACTCCGGCCTGCACGGCCTGATGGGGTCCGTGGCCAAGGAGTACCCGAACTGGCACGTCGTCCAGGCCGACTTGGAGGACGGGGATGACCTGCCGTTGGCGGAGCTCTCCGCACTGCCCGCCGCCGAGCGCGGCAGCCTGTGGGCGCGCCGTCGGAAGCGCTGGTACCGGCAGACCCTCGTCCCGCTCCGCGGCGCGTCCCAGGAACCCTCCGGGCCGCCGGTGTACCGCCGGGGAGGGACGTACGTCGTGATCGGTGGTGCCGGTGGTATCGGAGAGGCGTGGACGGAACACCTGATCCGCGCGCACGGAGCCCACGTCGTCTGGATCGGCAGGCGGGAGGAGGATGCCTCGATCCGTGAGAAGCTGCGGCGCCTGGCGAAGCTGGGGCCCGCGCCCAGCTACGTGCGAGCCGACGCGACCGATCGGGAGTCGCTGCGGCGCGCCTACGAGCACATCAAGCACCACCACGCGGCTGTCCACGGTGTGGTCCACTCCGCGATCGCCCTGCTGGACCAGAGCGTCGAGCGGATGGACGAGGAACGCTTCCGCGCGGCCGTCACGGCCAAGATCGACGTCAGCGTGCGGATGGCGCAGGTGTTCGGCGACGAACCCCTGGACTTCATGCTGTTCTTCTCCTCGATGAACTCGTTCATGAAGGCGCCCGGGCAGTGCAACTACGTCGCGGGCTCGGTGTTCGAGGACTCCTACGCCCACAGGCTCGCGGAGACCGAGTCGATGCCGGTCAAGGTCATCAACTGGGGCTACTGGGGCGGTGTCGGCGTGGTCGCCACCCCCGAACACCAGGAGCGCATGAGCAGGGCGGGGGCGGGCTCGATCGCGCCCGCGGACGGCATGAACGCTCTCGACGTCCTGCTCGGCGGATCGTTCGACCAACTCGGCTTGGTCAAAGACAAGGGGGGTAACGCGTAGATGTGGGGCATCACCCACCAGGAGACGATCACCACGGCCCGGGCGGGCGTTGCGGTGCCACTGGACCGGTTGTGCCGGGACATCGCGGCCCGTACGACGGCCCCCGGCGGCGCCCGGGAGGCGGACGCGCTCCTCGACGAGGAACTGCTCAGCAGGCTCCTACTCAGCCAGTTGCGCGACGCCGGGCTGTTCGTGGACAACGGCGGCACGGCGGTCGACGAGGTGATCGCCGGACTCCCCGTCAGTGCGGAACTACGCCGCTGGGCCGGCGAGTCGGTGCGACAGCTCCTGATCCGTGGTCACCTCCACGGCGACATGACGGATCCCCGTCCGGGGGCCGCGGAGAGCACCCGTGACCTGTGGGCGGAGTGGGAGGAGCGGAGCGCGCGATGGGCTCGCGACACGGACCTGCGCGCGCAGGTACGGCTCCTCGACACCACGCTCAGGGCACTGCCACGCATCCTCACCGGGGCCCTCCCCGCCACCGATGTCCTGTTCCCCGACTCCTCCCTGGAGCTGGTCGAGGGGATCTACCAGGGAAACCCGGTCACCGACGTCTTCAACGGCGCCCTGGCGGACACCGTGGCCGCGGTCGTGCGCGAGACGGTGCACGAGGACCGGCGGGCCCGTGTCCGGATACTGGAGATCGGAGCTGGCACGGGCGGCGGCAGCCGACAGGTCTTCGAGCGGCTGGAGCCGTTCGCGTCCCAAGTGGAGACCTACTGCTACACCGACCTGTCGCGGTCCTTCCTCCTGCATGCCGAGGAGGAGTACGGACCGGACCAGCCGTATCTGGACTACCGCCTGTTCGACGTCGAGAAGCCGCTGGCCGCCCAGGGCATGGAGCTGGGCGGCTTCGACCTCGTGCTGGCCACCAACGTCCTGCACGCCACCAGGAACATTCGCGGGACGCTGCGCAACGCCAAGGCGGCGCTGAAGGAGAACGGCGTCCTGCTCGCCAACGAGATCTCGGCGTACTCGCTGTTCACCCACCTGACGTTCGGCCTGCTGCCCGGATGGTGGCGGTACGAGGACGCCGAGTTGCGTATCCCGGGCAGCCCGGGACTGTCCCCGGAGTCCTGGTCGGAGGTGCTCGAGGACGAGGGATTCGACTCGGTGTCGTTCCCGGCGGCGGGACTGCACGACCTGGGGTACCAGATCCTGGCGGCGCGGAGCGACGGCCTGATCCGTCAGGAGGTCGAGCGGGAAACCGGCGCGCAGCGGGACGACACACGCCCGGGGGCCGCCGGGGCGGAACCGGAGCCGCGGCGCGAGAGCCCCCAGCGGGGTACTTCGGTGTCCGACGGCGCGTTGGAGCAGCACGTCAGGGACGTCGTCCTCGATCAGCTCGCCCAGGCCCTCAAGGTCGACCGTGCGCGGATCGACGCCGACGACGCCTTCATGGACTACGGTGTCGACTCCATCATCGGCGTCCGGCTGATCCATCAGATCAACGAGCGGCTCGGCGTCGACCTGGCCACGACCGAACTGTTCGACCATCCCTCGGTCCGACAACTGACCGAGCACGTGCTCGACGAGCACCAGGCGCGGGCGGCGGCCTCGCTCTCGGCCGAGTCGGTGACCGACACCGCCGAGCCGGCGGTGGTCGAGGAGCGGCCAGCCGGGGCGCGCGCGGCCCGCGACAGCACGGTTTCCGGCGCCGCGGTTCCGGGCGCCGCCGTACCGACGGCCGCTCAGCGGCCGGCGGTCCGGGAGCGGGAGCCGATCGCGATCGTCGGCATGAGCGGCAGGTTCGGCGGTTCGCCGGACGTGGAGAAGCTGTGGGAACACCTCGTGCGGGGAGACGACCTCGTCGAGGAGGTCAGCCGCTGGGACCTGCCGGACCCGCCCGCCGGCACCCCGGTGTGCCGGCACGGCAGCTTCATCGACGACCACGACCGGTTCGACCCGGGCTTCTTCAACCTCTCCGGGGTCGAGGCCACCTACATGGACCCGCAGCAGCGCGTGTTCCTCGAGGAGGCGTGGAAGGCGCTGGAGGACGCCGGCTACGCCGGGTCCGCGACCCGGGGGAACCGCTGCGGGGTGTACGTCGGCTGCCAGGACAGCGGATACACCGCGCTCTTCGGTGACGAGGTCCCGGCCCCGGCCATGTGGGGTAACGCGCTCTCGGCCCTGCCCGCGCGGATCTCCTACCACCTCGACCTGCAGGGCCCGGCCGTCGCGGTGGACACCGCGTGCTCCAGCTCACTGGTCGCCATCCACCTCGCCTGCCAGGGGTTGTGGGGCGGCGAGACCGAGATGGCGCTGGCGGGTGGAGTCTCCGTCCAGTGCACGCCGGAGTTCTACCGGCTCGCGGGACGGGCGGGGATGCTCTCCCCGAGTGGCCGCTGCCACACCTTCGACGACCGCGCCGACGGGTTCGTACCGGGCGAGGGCGCCGGGGTCGTCGTGCTCAAGCCGCTCAGGAAGGCGCAGGCGGACGGTGACCACGTCCACGGCGTCGTCAGCGGTTCCGGGATCAACCAGGACGGCGCCTCCAACGGCCTCACGGCGCCCAGCGCCAAGTCCCAGGAGCGCCTGGAGACCTCCGTCTACGACGCGTTCGGGATCGACCCCGAGGGCATCCAGCTGGTCGAGGCCCACGGCACGGGCACCAAGCTCGGGGACCCCATCGAGTACCACGCGCTGAAACGGGCCTTCGGCCACCACACGGACCGGCGGGAGTTCTGCGCGCTGGGCTCCATCAAGTCCAACCTCGGGCACACCACCACAGCGGCCGGTGTCGCCGGGGTCATCAAGGTCCTGCTCTCGCTGCGGCACGGGCGCATCCCCCCCTCGATCAACTTCGAGACGGGGAACTCCCACATCGACTTCGCCCGGAGCCCGTTCTACGTCAACACGGTGGACCGCCCGTGGGAGGTTGCCGCCGGCGAGAAGCGCCGTGCCGCCGTCAGTTCGTTCGGTGTCAGCGGAACCAACGCGCACATGGTGATCGAGGAGGCGCCGCGCCAGGCCCTCCGGGACGACGCGTACCCGGTCCACCTCGTCACGCTGTCCGCGGACACCGCGGAGCAACTCCGCGAGCAGGCCGAGCGCCTGGCCACGCATTGCGCGGCGTGTCCCGGGCTCGACCTGGACGACGTCAGCTTCACCCTGCTGCTCGGACGTAAGCACCTCGCGTACCGTCTGGCCTGCGTGGCACGTGACCAGGACGAGCTCGTCCACGCGTTGCGGCAGTGGCTGACCACCGGGACGGGCCCGCGTGTGCACGTCGGCGAACGCACCGAGGAGGACCAGCAGGCACGGGACTCGCTGAAGGGTTACGGCGACGACTGCATCCACCGCTCGCTCTCGGTCACCGACATCGAATCGCGTACGGAACTGCTGCTGACGGTCGCGGACCTCTACGCGCGGGGGTACGACCTGGACCACGCCGCGCTGTTCGCCGGGCGGCGCCCCCGGCGCGTGCCGCTGCCGACCTACCCGTTCGCCCGCGACCGTTACTGGGTGCCCGCGGTATCGCACCCGGCGATGCGGGAACCGGTGACGTCGGCCCCGCATCCGCTGCTGCACGTCAACGTCTCGACTCTTCGCTCGCAACGCTACGAGTCCACGTTCACCGGCCGCGAGTACTTCCTCACCGACCACGTGGTGAAGGGGCAGCGGGTCCTGCCCGGCGTCGCCTGTCTGGAGATGGCCAGGGCCGCCGCCGAACTGGCCGAGCCGGAGCGGGACGCGTGGGGGATCACCCTGCGCAACGTCGCCTGGGCGCGCCCGGTGGTGGCCGACGGGCCGTCGGTGGCGCTCACGACGACCCTCACCCCCGGGGACCGGGACGAGATCGACTTCGCGATCACCGGCACGGACGCCGTGGTGCACAGCCAGGGACGGGTGATCCGGAAACCCGGCGCCCCGGCCGTGCTCGACGTCGAGCGGATCAGGGCCGCGTGCGGCCGGGCGGAGCTGGACGCCGCGCGGCTGTACCCGCTGTACGAGCGCATCGGCTTCGAGTACGGCCCGGCGCACCGTGGTGTCGAGTGCCTGCACATCGGCCGGGACGAGCTGCTGGTACGGCTGTCACAGCCGGACTCGGTACGCGACACCCTTGACGCGTTCGTGCTGCACCCCAGCCTGCTCGACTCGATGCTCCAGGGTTCGCTGGGCATCGGGGCGGCGTCCGTACCGGACTCGGCGCTGGACGTCTCAGGGATGAAACCGTCGCTGCCGTTCGCCCTGGACGAGTTGCAGGTCCTCGGTCCGTGCACGGAGCGGATGTGGGCGTGGATTCGCTACAGCCCGGACACGGTGAAGGACAGCACGGTCTTCAAGCTCGACATCGACCTCTGCGACGAGCGGGGCTCGGTGCGCGCCCGGGTGAAGGGCATCTCCTACCGGGTCCTGGCGGAGGAGACCGAGGACGACGAGGCGTGTGTGACCTTCCTTCCCGCGTGGGAGCGGAGGGAGCCGGTCGCCGCGGAGGGAGAGCCCGCACGCCAGGTCGTCCTGCTGTGCGACATGCCTGGGCTCGCCGACGCGATGGAGGCCCGGCACCCGTCCGTCGAGGTGCTGCGCCTGACCTCCGCCGAGACCGGGTCGGCGGAGCGGTTCACGGAGTACGCCGCACAGGCGCTGGGCCACGTTCAGGGCGCCTTGCCCGGCTCGGCTCGGCAGCCCGTGCTGATGCGGCTCGTCGTACCGGAGGACGGGGAGCCCGCACTGGCGCAGGGCCTGCTCGGGCTGCTGAAGTCCGCGCGGGCGGAGGACCCCGGATTGCTGGTGCAGGCCGTGCTCGTCGACGCGGGCGAGGGCACCGACCGTCTGGCCGCACAGGTGGCGACGGGCGGTTCGCGCGTCCACGGCGACTGTGTCCGGTTCCGTGGCACCGAAGCCGAGGTGCTGACCTGGGCCGAGCACCAGGAGCCGCCGGAGCGGCGGGTCCCCTGGAAGAACGGTGGTGTCTACCTGGTCACGGGCGGGCTCGGCGGTGTCGGCGCGCTCGTCGCGGCGGACATGGTCGCCGAGGCCGGGGGCGTCACCCTCGTGCTGGCGGGCCGGTCACCGCTGAACCCGGAGCAGGAAGGGCTGCTCGCGCGGTGGCGCGCGGGGGGCGCGGACGTGCGCTACCACCGTGTCGACGTCGCGGACGCCACGGCGGTGCGGATCCTGGTCGACGGGATCGTCCGGGAGCACGGCGGTCTGCACGGTGTCATCCACAGCGCCGGCGTCGTCAGGGACAACTTCGTCGGGCGCAAGACGGAGCGGGAATGCCGCGAGGTCCTGGCCCCGAAGGTCGCGGGGGTGGTGAACCTGGACGAGGCCAGCAAGGACCTGCCGCTGGACTTCTTCGTGGTGTTCTCCGCCGTGGCCGGCGTGTTCGGCAACACCGGACAGGCCGACTACGCCGCCGCCAACGCCTTCCTGGACGCGTACGCGCGCCACCGGCGCGGCCTCGTGGAGCGGGGTCTGCGTACGGGTGCCAGCGTGTCCGTCGACTGGCCGCTGTGGGCCGAGGGCGGGATGCGCGTCGACGAGCGCACCGAGTCGGTGATGCGGGAGCGGCTGGGCATGAGGCCCATGCCGACCGCGACGGGCGTCCGGGCGCTGTACGCCGCCCTCGACGCCGCCCACCCCCAGGTCCTGGTCATCGCGGGCGACGCCGCGCGGATCAGGAGTACGGTGCTGGGCGAGGAGCCGGAACCGGAGCGGACACCCGTCCCGACGGTGGGTCGACCAGCCGCCGTGACCGCCGGCCGGGTCCCGAACGCCAAGGTGGTCGGTTACCTGCGGACCATCGTCTCGGAGGCGATCCAGGTCCCGGCGCACCGCCTGGACCCGGCCACGCCCTTCGATCGGTACGGCGTCGACTCGGTGCTGGCGCTGACCATCACCAACCGACTGGAAGTCGACTTCGGCTCGCTGCCCAAGACGCTGCTGTTCGAGCACCAGTGTGTCCACGACCTCAGCCGGTACCTTCTCGACGCGCACGCGGAGACACTGGAGTCGGTCCTGGGTCTCGACGCTGAGCCTGAGGAGGCGGTCGCCGCACCACCCCAGGCGCGGGTGTCCACCGCCCCCGAACCCCGCTCGCGACCGTCCGAGCCGGGTGAGGACGAGGCGATCGCGGTCATCGGGCTGTCGGGTCGCTATCCGGGGGCCGCGGACCTGGATGAGTTGTGGGAGAACCTGGTCACCGCCCGCGACTGCGTCACGGAGGTGCCCGCGGACCGCTGGGAGCACGAGCGGGGCACGACCGACCCGGGCGAACTTCCAGGGTGGGGCGGCTTCCTCGACGGAGTCGCCGACTTCGACGCCTTGCTGTTCGGTGTCGCGCCGAGCGAGGCGGCGATCATGGATCCGCAGACCCGCCTGTTCCTCGAGTGCGTCTGGACTCTGCTGGAGAGCTCCGGCTACACCCGGGAGAGGCTGCGGAGCAGACACGGCAGTCGGGTCGGGGTCTACGTCGGCACCATGTATCAGCAGTACCAACTGCTGTCGTCCGACGTCGCCCACGAGTCCATCACCTCGGTGGTGTCCGGCAGCGCTGTCGCGAATCGGGCCTCGCACTTCTTCGACCTGCGGGGGCCGAGCATGGCCGTCGACACCACGTGCTCCTCGTCGCTGGTGGCCATCCAGATGGCGTGCGAGGAACTGCGCCGGGGCGGCTCCGAACTGATGATCGTGGGCGGCGTCAATCTCTCCCTCCACCCCAAGAAGTTCCTGGGGCTGCGGATGACGGGTCTGATGGGAAGCGGACCGGACAGCAGGGCGTTCCTCGACGGGGACGGGTTCGTCCCCGCGGAGGGCGTCGGTGCCGTCCTGCTCAAGCCCGTCTCCCGCGCGGTCAGCGACGGGGACGAGATCCTGGCGGTGATCAGGTCGAGTTCGGTGAACCACAAGGGCCGTACGAACGGCCCCATGGTGCCCGGTGTCGAGCAGCAGGAAGAGCTGGTGGAGGACAACCTCCGCAAGGCCGGGGTGCACCCGCGCACCGTCAGCTACGTGGAGGCGTCGGCCAACGGTTCGGCCTTGGGCGACGCCATCGAGTTCTCGGCGCTCAAGAACGTCTTCGGCCGGCACACGTCGGACGAGGGCTTCTGCGCGCTGGGAACGGTCAAGTCCACCCTCGGCAACCTGGAAGCGGCCTCGGGTGTCGCCCAACTCAGCAAGGTCGCACTGCAGATGCGGCACGGGAAGCTCCCTCCGCCGCTGCGGCGCGGCAGGCTCAACCCCGGTCTGGAGCTTGACGGGACCGCGTTCTATCTGCCGGAGCGGGCCACGCGCTGGGACCGGCCGGTGGTGGAGATCGACGGCGTGGAACGGCGGTACCCGAGGCGCGCGACGATCAGCGCCTTCGGGGCGGGCGGGTCCAACGCGCACCTGGTCGTTGAGGAGTACCTC
Organism: Streptomyces oceani; assembly: GCF_001751245.1. Lineage (GTDB taxonomy): Bacteria > Actinomycetota > Actinomycetes > Streptomycetales > Streptomycetaceae > Streptomyces > Streptomyces oceani. Next base: position 98,595 of record NZ_LJGU01000152.1, on the reverse strand, counting down.
CCCGAGGGGGACGGTCGAACGCCCACGGAGAGGGGGCCGGCGCCGCAGGTCGTGGTCCTGTCCGCGCGCACCGCGGATCGGCTGCGGGTCCACGTCCGCCGGGTGCTGGAGTTCGTGAGGGCGCACGACGAGCTGTCCCTCGCCGATGTCGCGTACACGCTTCAGCGCGGACGGGAGCCCATGGAGCACCGGTTGGCGCTGGTCGCCGGGCAGATGAAGGAGCTCGTCGCGGGTCTGGAGCACTACCTGGCGGACGAGGCGACAAATACGGCACCGGTCCCGCTCTTCACCGGGGACACCGGGCGGGACGGCGCGGACGTCGGGGCACTGCTGACCGGCTCCGTCGGTGACGCGGTCCTACGGCAACTCCTCGCCGAAGACCGGCCGGAGGACATCGCCCTGTTCTGGGCGCGCGGGGGAACGGTGCCCTGGGAACAGGTGCGGAGCGTGGGCGGGGCGGGCAGGCTGGTACCGGCGCTGCCCACCTACCCCTTCGACCGGCAGCGGCACTGGGTCAACCCGGGCCGGCCGGACGAGGTCTCGGCTCCCGCGCCCCTCGTGGCCGAGTCGGAGCCGGCACCCCGCCCCGCACCGGAGGGGATCGCGGGCGTGGTCGCCGAACTGCTCGGCCTACCCGCCGCGGAGCTGCGCCTTGACGCGCCGCTGGAGGACCTCGGCTTCAGCTCCATCCTGGCGACCCAACTCCTGCAGCGGATTCAGGCTGGGTTCGCCCCCGAGGCGAGCCTGCCCGAGTTGGCCGAGTGCCGGTCGACACGGGACCTGGTGCGCCGCTTCGAGGCCACCGCCCGGTCCGGTCCCGCGGGACCGGAAGGGATACCGGAGGTCGTGCGGCTCAACGGGAGCACCCGGGGCCGGCCGGTCTTCTGGTTCCACGGCGGACTCGGCGGTGTCGAGGCGTACGGTGTCCTCGCCGACAGCGTGGAGCGGCCCTTCTACGGCATTCAGGCCCGGGGCTGGATGACCGACAGCGAACCGTTGACGGGCATCCGCGCGATGGCGGCCCACTACGCCGACATCATTCGAACCGTGCAGCCGGAGGGCCCGTACGACCTGGGCGGGTACTCGCTCGGCGGCCTGTTGTCGTACGAGGTCGCGCGCCAGTTGCAGGAGCGGGACTGTGTCGTGGAGACGATCACCATGCTGGACGCGATGTACGGCGAGGAGGTCAGCGCCAGGACCATGTCGCGCAAGGACATGGTCCTGCAGCAGGTGAACGCGCTGCTGCAGGCCGGGGCCAGGTCCTGGGACACGGACGACGACGCTCCCGCGCCGTTCATCGCGGGTTACGAGGTGGACCTGAGCCGTCAGCCCGACGAACTGTTGGACGAGCTGCTCGCCCTCGCCGGGCAGCGGGGCTTGGTCGGGGCGGCGGCGGACGTGCGTGCGCGTATCGAGCACCACGTACGGGTCCTCGAGGCGTATCAGGTGCTGGACTACGAGGTGCTGCCGCTGCCCCACCCCGAGTCGCTGAACTGCTTCTACTTCCGGAACAGCAGCGGCCTCTTCTACGGTGCCCTCGAGCCCGTGCTGTCGACCCAGGACGACGGCGAAGCGCTGGACCACGTCGACTACTGGAGCGAATGGGAGAGGCGGATCCCCCAGTTCCACCGGACCGATGTCGACTCGTCGAACCACTTCATGATGCTGAGCGACGAGCCCTCGCTGTCCGCCATACGCGCGTTCTGCAGGGTGTTCTACAACGTCGACCGGGAGCGGAACCGGATCGCGAACGGCAAGAAGTGGGTGGGACGGCGTCGCGCCAAGCGGCGCAATCCGGAACCCGTGAACAGGCACACGCACCACGATGGTGGCAAGAGGAGAGAGGGCTTGTCGTGAAGACGTACGTTTTCCCCGGCCAGGGGTCCCAGAAGAAGACCATGGGTGGTGCACTGTTCGACGAGTTCGAGGAACTCACCCGGGCGGCCGACTCGATCCTGGGCTACTCCGTCCGGGAACTGTGTCTCGAGGACCCGGACAGCAGGCTGAACCAGACCGAGTTCACCCAGCCCGCCCTGTATGTCGTCAACGCGCTGTCCTACTACAAGAGGCTGCGGGACGGGGAGCCGGCGCCGGACTTCCTCGCTGGCCACAGCCTCGGCGAGTTCAACGCTCTGTTGGCGGCCGAGTGCTTCGACTTCGAGACCGGGCTGCGACTGGTACGCAAGCGCGGTGAGTTGATGGCCCAGGCGTCGGAGGGCGCGATGGCGGCCGTACTCAACGCGTCCGAGAAGGAGATCCGGACCATCCTGGACGACAACGGCCTCACGTCGGTCGACCTGGCGAACTACAACTCGGCGTCACAGATCGTGATTTCCGGTTCGCCCGAGGACATCAAGGCGGCCCGGCCGCTCTTCCAGTCCGGTACGCACCTGTTCGCGCCGCTGAACGCCGGCGGTGCCTTCCACTCCCGTTTCATGGAACCGGCGCGTCAGGAGTTCGCACGATTCCTGGAGACCGTGGAGCTGACGGCGCAGAAGACTCCGGTCATCTCGAACGTGACCGCCCGTCCGTACGAGGACGACAGGATCAAGGACCTCTTGGCGGAACAGCTGACCAGCGCGGTGCGTTGGTCGGACAGCGTGCACCATTTGCTGGACCTCGGCGAGATGGAGTTCGAGGAGCTGGGACACGGCAACGTCCTCACCAAGCTGATCAACAAGATCCGTCGGGAGTCCACGCGACCGCCGGCGCAGGAGGACGAGGTGACGTCGCCTCATCGTTCCGCGGAGGAGCTGGTAAGGCACTGGAACGAGCGCCACCCGGTCGGGACCCGTGTCCGGTCGACGGTCGGCGACTACGAACGGTTGGAGACCGCCACACCGGCAACGGTGCTGTTCGGCCATCGCGCGGCGGTGTACATGGACGGCTACCGGGGCTACTTCGACCTCACCGAGATCGAGGCGATCAACTAGTGTGGTGGATCAGGAGGAACGCGGGCGTCAGCCGCGCCGGCAGCACACTCAGGGGGGAAGTCTCATGACGCCCGTAGGCATCGAGGCGATGAACGTCTTCGCAGGTACGAGCTTCGTCGACGTCGGAAAGCTGGCGGTCCACCGGGGACTCGACACCGCGCGGTTCGAGAATCTCGGGATGCGGGAGAAGACCGTCGCGCTGCCGGACGAGGACCCGGTGACGTTCGGGGTCAACGCCGCGAAGCCGATCATCGACGCGCTCAGCGAGGAGGAGCGCGACCGTATCGAGATGGTGATCACCGCGACGGAGTCGGCCTTCGACTTCGGCAAGTCGATGAGCACGTACTTCCACAGCCTGCTCGGGCTGGGACGCAACTGCCGGCTCTTCGAGATCAAGGTGGCGTGCTATTCGGGTGTGGCCGCCTTGCAGTCGGCGGCGAACTTCGTGCTGTCGCAGACCTCGCCGGGCGCGAAGGCGCTGGTGATCGCGACGGATCTGACCCGGTTCATGGTGGCCGAGGGCGGCGACGCGTTGTCCGAGGACTGGTCCTTCGCCGAGCCCAGCGGTGGGGCGGGCGCGGTCGCCATGCTCGTCAGCGACAACCCGAGGATCTTCCAGATCGACGTCGGCGCCAGCGGCTACTACGGTCACGAGGTCATGGACACGTGCAGGCCGCTGCCCGACAGCGAGGCGGGCAACGCCGAGTTGTCCCTGCTGTCCTACCTCGACTGTTGCGAGAACGCCTTCCTGGAGTACCAACGGCGCGTCGGCGACGTGGACTTCGCTGACACTTTCGGCTACCTCGCGTTCCACACGCCCTTCGGTGGCATGGTCAAGGGCGCGCACCGCAATCTGATGCGCAAGATGGCGAAGGCGCGCCCGGCGGCGATCGAGGAGGACTTCGCGCGACGGATGGAGCCGGGCCTGACGTACTGTCGTCGGATCGGCAACATCATGGGGGCGACCACGATGTTGGCGCTGGCCGGCACCGTCGACAACGCGGATCTGTCCGGCGGCGCCCAGCGCGTCGGGTGCTTCTCCTACGGTTCCGGATGCTGCTCGGAGTTCTTCAGCGGCGTCATACGACCCGAGAGCCAGGAGCGGTTGAGCCGGATGGGTATCGCGGCCTCACTGGACGACCGGTACGAACTGGACATGTCGCAGTACGACCTGTTGCTCAAGCAGAACGACACCGTCAGGTTCGGCACCCGCAACGTCGAACTCGCCGGCTCCACCGTCCCCGAGGCCAGGGACGCTCTCGGCCGTGAGCTGCTGTTCCTGAAGCGGATAGACGAGTTCCACCGGGAGTACGAGTGGATCTCGTGACGGGCGTCGAGTACGAGACCGTCGAGGTCCGGTTCGACAGGGAGATCTGCTTCCTCCGGATACATCGGCCCGATGCCGAGAACCGGATCAACAGCCGGCTGGTCGAGGAGTGCGCGCGGGTCGTCGAGTTCTGCGAGGAGCACGCGAAGGTGCTCGTACTCGAGGGCCTGCCCGACGTCTTCTGCACCGGTGCCGACTTCCAGGAGATCAGTTCCGCCGAGCAGAGCGACGGTCACCAGCGGTCGCACGCCGAGGCGCTGTACGACCTGTGGCTGTCGATAGCCACGGGCTCGTTCGTCTCCGTCGCGCACGTGCGGGGCAAGGTCAACGCCGGGGGAGTGGGCTTCGTGGCGGCGTGCGACGTCGTCCTCTGCGAGGAAAGGACGGTCTTCAGCCTGTCGGAGCTGCTGTTCGGACTGATGCCCGCGTGCGTGCTGCCCTTCCTCATCCGGAAGACGGGCGTGGCGAAGGCCAACTACCTGACCGTGATGACCCAACCGGTCACCGCCCGGCAGGCGTTGGACTGGCACCTGGTGGACGCCTGCGAGGAGAACAGCGCCAATCTGCTCCGCCGGCATCTCCTGCGGCTGCGCTACCTGCCGAAGACCGGCATCGCGCGCTACAAGAAGTACCTCGGCGCGCTGGACGACACGCTCGTCACGTCGCGTGCGAAGGCGATCGAGGCGAACCGGGAGGTGTTCTCCGACCAGGAGAACCTCGCCAAGATCTCGCGGTACGTGCGGACGGGGCAGTTCCCCTGGGAGGAGGAGTAGCGCGTGTCGGACGAACCGGTGGGCTACACGAAGCTCGGGGCCCACGTGGTCCAGATCACCATGCAGGACCGGGAACACAAGAACACCTTCTCCGGCCGGCTCATCACCGGTCTGAGCGAGGCGTTCGAGCGGGTACGGGCCGACGGGCAGTGCAAGGCCGTCGTCCTCACCGGCTACGAGAACTACTTCGCCAGCGGCGGCACCAAGGAGAGCCTGCTGCAGATCCAGGACCGCAAGATCAGCTTCACCGACTCGAACATCTACGGGCTGGCCCTGGACTGCCCCGTCCCGGTCGTCTCCGCGATGCAGGGCCACGGCATCGGTGGCGGATTCGCCATGGGGCTGTTCGCCGACTTCGTCGTCCTCAGCCAGGAGAGCGTCTACACGACGAACTTCATGCAGTACGGGTTCACCCCCGGGATGGGCGCCACGCTGATCCTTCCCAGGAAGCTCGGCTCCAGCCTGGGGCAGGAGATGCTGCTGTCCGCGAGGACCTACTACGGGCGTGACCTGAAGGAGCGCGGGGTCCCGTTTCCCGTCCTGCGGCGCGCGGAGGTTCTGCCGTACGCGGTGGAGCTGGCGGAGAACCTCGCCGAGAAGCCACGGGTGTCCCTCGTCACCCTGAAGGACCACCTCGTGTCGGACTTGCGGACTCAACTCCCGTCCTACATCGAGCGCGAGGTGGCGATGCACGAGAAGACCTTCCACCAACCCGAAGTCCGAGAACTCATCCAATCCCGCTACCTAGGCAGTTGACGAAATGTCCCATCAAGAAGTGTTCGACCTGGTCGTCAAGCACACGCGCGAGGTCGTACCGGAACTCGACGGCCACACCTTCGAGGCCACCGACTCACTACGGGAGTTGGGCGCCAACTCCATGGATCGGGCGGACATCATCATGATGACGCTGGAAGCGTTGTCGGTGAGCACTCCGCTGGCCGAGCTGGCCGGTGCGAACAACATAGGGGAACTGGCGAAGCTCATCCATGACAAGTCGACTGCCTGACCGGCACGACGCGGTGATCACCGGCCTCGGTGTCACCGCCGCCGTGGGCCAGGGCAAGAAGGAGTTCGCCTCCGCGCTCTTCGAGGGTCGGCACGCCTTCGCTCCGCTGCGCCGGCCCGGCCGGTCGGCTCCGACAGCGGACCCGGAGGCGCCGTTCCTGGGGGCAGAACTCTCGGAGCTGCCCGTGCCCGAGGGAGTCCGGGCAAGGACGCTGCGGACCGCGTCGTTGTCGGCGCACGCCGCCGTGCTGACGCTCGACGAGGCGTGGCGGGAGGCGGGCCTGGACGACGCCGACCCTGCGCGTATCGGCCTGGTCGTCGGCGGCTCCAACGTCCAGCAGCGGGAGTTGACACGGCTCCATGCCCGGCACGCCGACCAGCCCGCGTACCTGCGCCCGACGTACGGCCTGACCTTCATGGACACCGATCTGTGCGGGATCTGCACCGAGCGGTTCCCCATCCGCGGCTTCGCCCACACCCTGGGCGGTGCCTCTGCCAGTGGTCTGCTCGCCGTACTGCAGGCCGTGTGGGCGGTGCGGTCGGGGCAGGTCGACGTGTGCGTGGCCCTGGGGGCGTTGATGGACCTGTCGTACTGGGAGTGTCAGGCGTTCTCGGCCATGGGGGCCATGGGCTCGCACCGGTTCGCCGACGACCCGGGCGCGGCGTGCCGGCCGTTCGACCGACAGCGGGACGGATTCCTCTTCGGTGAGGCGTGCGGTGCCGTGGTCGTGGAGCGGGAGGGCGCCCGGCGGCACCCCGAGCCGTACGCCCGGGTCCTCGGTCTGGCCACCGCGGTGGACGGCAACCGGGACCCGGATCCCTCCCTGGCGGGGGAGATCAGCGTCATCGAGGGAGCGTTGGCGGAGGCCGGCCTGCCGGCGGGCGATGTCGAGTACGTCAACCCGCACGGGACCGGCTCGCTGATCGGTGACGAGACCGAGCTCCGCGCCCTCCGCGAGAGCGGGCTGGGCGACGCGCGGATCAACGCCACCAAGTCGATCACCGGGCACGGTCTGAGCGCGGCCGGCGCGGTGGAGGTGGTCGCGACGCTGCTGCAGATGCGGGAGCGGCGGCTACACCCCACCCGCAATCTCGTGGATCCGGTGGACCCCTCGTTCCGCTGGGTACGGCAGGCGGCGCTGCCGTTCCCGTTCGAGACCGCGCTCAGCCTCAGCATGGGTTTCGGCGGCCTGAGCTCGGCGATCTGTCTGGGGAAGTGGCGATGACCGAACCCCTCGTCTTCATGTACTCGGGACAGGGCTCCCAGTACTTCCACATGACACGCGAACTGTACGAGCGGAACCCGCGTTATCGGCTGTGGATGGAGCACTGCGACGAGATCGCCTCGCCGATCATCGGCAAGTCGCTGCTGGACACGATCTTCGATCCCCGGCGGGACAGGAGCGACCCGTTCGACTCCCTGCCGGACTCCAGCGCGGCGTTGGTGTGCGTGGAGTACAGCCTGACCCGGGTCGTCCAGGAACTCGGGTACCAGCCCGACTTCCTCCTCGGCTACAGCCTGGGGGAGATCAGCGCGGCAGTGGTGGCGGAGGCCCTCCCCCTGGAGGACGGCGTCTGCTTCGCGGTGGAGTTCGGGCGCCTGCTGGAGCAACGGACACCGCGCTGCGGCATGTTGGCGATCGTCGGCTCCGCCGACCTGCTGCGGACGCACGCGCCCCTGTTCACGGACTGTTGGGTCACGGCACGCAATTTCGACGGGAACTTCGTCGTCAGTGGGCGCTCCGCAGACGTCGACGAACTGGAGCGCGCACTGGATGCGGAGCAGATCCTCTCGCAGCGGCTGCCCGTCGACTACGGCGTGCACACGGCACTGATCGACCCCGTCGAGGAGCAGGCCCGGCGCCTCATGGACGTGTTGAGCTTCGCCCCGCCGCAGATCCCGATCATCTCGTCCGCCACGGCGGACCGGGTCGACGCGCTGTCGGTGGACGGCGTATGGGCGGCCGTACGACAGCCGGTGCAGTTCTCCCGTGCCGTCGAGAAGATGACCGCGGCGGGCGGCGCGACGTTCGCCGATCTCGGCCCCAGCGCCACGCTTGCCACTTTCGTGAAGTACATCACCGCACGGGGAGACGGCTCCTCCCAGGTGAGCACCGTCAACCGGTTCGGCAACGACGTGAAGTCGATGACCGATTTCCGGGCGTTCATGACGGCACTGTGACGCCCGGGGCCGCGGTCTCGTCGTGTTGTGCCGATGTCCACAGAGAATCGAGGAGTTGTACGGATGAGTGAGGCCAGTCCGATGCCGAGCGTGGACGAGCAGGTGGCGTTCGAGCAGAACCCGCACCTGCGTTACAGCACCATGCGGGCGGAGGCGCCGGTCAGCAAGGTGACCGCGCCGGGCGGGCTCAGCGTGTGGATGGTGACCCGTCACGAGGACGCCCGCCCCGCGTTGAGCAGCGCCAAGCTGTCGAAGAACGTCGAGGTCGGGCAGAAGGTGATCGAGCAGAACACCGACAGCGAGGAGGCGCGGCTGATGTTCGCCACCGAGCTGTCGGCACACATGCTCAACTCCGACCCGCCGGTCCACACGCGCCTGCGCAAGTTGGTCAACAAGGTGTTCACCGCACGGGCGGTGGAGCGGCTCCGTCCCCGGATCGAGGAGATCACCGCGGAGCTGCTCGACGAGATGGAGCGCGCGGGCCGGGTGGACCTGATGAGCGCGTACGCGGCGCCGCTGCCGATCTCGGTGATCTGCGAGCTGCTCGGGGTACCGCCGCTCGACCAGGAGCGGTTCCACGGTTGGGTCACGGCGCAGTTGTCCGGCGACGCCGAACGGATGGCCGAAGCCACGCCCGCCCTGCTGGGCTACCTGGACGAGCTGGTCGCGAGCAAACGCGACACCCCCTCCGAGGACCTGCTCACCGACCTGGTGCACGCCAGCGACGGGGACGACAAGCTCAGCGCCCAGGAACTGGTGTCGATGGCCTTCCTGCTGCTGGTCGCCGGCCACGAGACCACGGTCAACCTCATCGGCAACGGCATGCTCGCCCTGCTGCGCCACCCGGACCAACTCGCCGCGCTGCGCGCCGACCACTCCCTCCTGCCGGGCGCCGTCGAGGAGTTCCTGCGGTACGAGGGCCCGGTCAACACCGCCTCACTGCGGTTCACCACGGAACCGGTCGAGCTGGGCGGGGTCGTCATCCCGGAGAACCAACTGGTGGTGGTCGCCATCGCCTCCGCCAACCGGGACGAGGCCCAGTTCCCGGACGGTGACGAGCTGGACATCACCCGGGAGACCGGCGGTCACCTGGCGTTCGGGCACGGCATCCACTACTGCGTCGGCGCCCCGCTGGCCCGGTTGGAGGCCGAGATCGCGTTCGGTCGCCTGCTCGAGCGGTTCCCCGAGATCCGGCTGGACGTCGACGAGTCGGAGCTGAGCTGGAAGCCGGGCACGGTGCTGCGGGCGCTCAGCGGTTTGCCGGTTCGCGTCAGCGCGGGATAGCCCCGGCGAGAGGCGATATCGCCCCGACACGGTGGTGCCGGGTCCGTACGGGAACGCGGACCCGACACCACCGGCGGCAGTCAGCCCGCGCGGTACTTGACCGCGACCTCCTCCAGCCGCGGCACGAGTTCGTTGAGCGAGGGGGCGCCCAGAATCTCGTCGCGTAGGGCCGACGCCTGCTGGACGAACCGGGGTTCGGTCAGCAGGCGGTGCACGCTCTCCCTGATGTTCTGCCCGGTGGCCTGGGTGGTGTGGATCTCCAGGCCGGCGCCCTGCTCGGCCAGCTTGCGCGCCAGGATCGGCTGGTCGAAGTGGAAGTGCAGGGACAGCTGAGGCACCGGGTGACGCGCGGTGGTGGCGAGGGTCGCGGCGCCCGCGTGGTGGATGACGGCGCTGCAGGTGGGGGCGATGGCGTGCCACGGCACGTACGGGACGAGGCGGACGTTGTCCGGGACGTTCCCCAGCTTCTCCTGCTGGCTCTGGGCGATGGTCGCGACCAGCTCGACGTCCAACTCGGCCACCGAGTCGAAGATCTCGGAGAGCGGGATGTTGTATCCGTTGAAGACCTCGGTCGCGGTCAGTCCCAGGGTCATCCCGACCCGTGGGCGCTCCGGAGCCTTCTTCAGCCACTCCGGTACGACGGCCGGGCCGCCGTAGCCGATGAACTGCGTCTGCAGCACGTCCCGATCGGTGCCGAGCTGCAGGCTGGGCGGGAACTGGTCGATCGTGACGTGACCGGTCGTCATGTCCTCGCTGAACTCGGCGCCGAACCTGCGCGCGTGGCCGCCCAGCCAGTCAGCCAGCGGGTCCTCCCGCTCCGCCTCGGGCTGCTGTGCCTTCAGCCGCTGGTAGATGTCGCGGGTCGTACCGAACACGTCGGCACCGAAGACCACCCGAGCGTGCGCCGCACCGCACGCCTTGGCCGTGATCGGGCCGATGTAGCTGAAGGAGTCCCACACCACCAGGTCCGGCTTCCAGTGGTGGGCGAACGCCACCAGGTCGTCGATCACCGCGGCCGCTTCACCCTCGTGCGCGCCCTCCACCGCGGCCTTGTGGCTCTGCAGCGTGTGTTCCCAGGTCGTGCCCTCCGGGTCCTCGGCGACGTCCCACGGCGGGGTGAGACCGGGCCGGATCGACTCGAGCAACTCCGGGGCCTGGCGGCCCCACTGCCACTTGTCGAAGTCGCCCCCCACGGGCACGGCCGTGAGCCCCGCCTGGGTGATCGTGTCGGCGAAGCGCGGTTGGCTGGCGACGAGCACCTCGTGTCCCGCCGTGCGCAGCGACCACGCCAGCGGCACGAGGTACATGAATATGTTCTTTTCCGGATTGACAGTGAGAAGCACACGCATGAGAGGGCTTTCCTCGGGTCGGTTCGGCGGAGTGATGACTACGCGGCCTGGAAGGACCTTCGACGGCTTCGGGCTCGGGCGCATCGGCGGTGTGAGAAGCGCGCCCTCCCAGACTTCTGGGCCACAGACTACGCGTGATGTCCGCGCGCGGCGGAAGATCACGGGAGATCGCCCGCCCCGTCCCGGAAGGTGGTGGGCCCGTCGGTCGCTGTCCAACGGACAGGGCCGCTGGTAGCGTTCGCCCTCGTAAACGGTGACCGCAGGGGGAGTCCGGATGACCACAGGCACAGCGCTGCCCAAGCCCGAAGAGGTCGGCGCGTTCTACGACGCGGCCAATGACCTGATCGCCCAATTCCAGGGCGGTAGCATGCATTACGGCTACTGGACCGGCCCCGAGGACGACAGCACCTTCGAGCAGGCGTCGGAACGGCTGTCGGACCTCCTGATCGACAAGCTGGAGGCGGGCCCAGGCGACCGGGTACTCGACGTCGGGTGCGGTGTCGGCACGCCGGGTGTGCGGCTCGCGACCAGGACCGGTGCCGAACTCGTCGGGATCTCGATCAGCGAGCGGGACGTCGAACTGGCCAACGCCCGTGCCGAGCGCGAGGGATGCGCCGACCGCGCGCGTTTCCAGCGGGCGAACGCGCTGGAGATGCCCTTCGAGGACGACTCCTTCGACCACGTCCTCGCGCTCGAGTCGATCGTGCACATGCCGGACCGCGCACAGGTACTCAAGGAGATCGCGCGGGTGCTGCGACCGGGCGGTTCGGTGTCGCTCACCGACTTCGTCGAGCGGTCCCCGCAGTCCGGTGACCAGGCCAAGCCCGCGTTCCTGAAGCGACTCCAGGGCGCGGTGGTCGACAGGGTGCAGAAGGCGGCGCTGGACAGGGTCATGGAGTCATGGCACACGGCTCCGCTGGTACGGGCGGCCGACTACCCGTCGTACGCCTCCGCGGCCGGCCTGGAGATCACCGAGGTCACCGACATCAGCCAGCACACCAAGTACACCGCGCACCGGTTCTACGGGGCGGTGTACGAGCACGCCAAGCACAACGACGTACCACCCGAGGTCGAGAGGATCCTGCGGGCGGGCCCCGGCGAGAAGCGGCTGCACTGGCTGATCGAGGAGGACCCCGCGGTCGGCGTGATCCTCGCCGTGCTGCGCCGCCCCTCCGCCGACTGAGGCGACTACGGGCCGTTTGATCCCGGCGCGTGGCCGGACTCCTGGCTCAGGTGGTAGGCCCAGGTGTCCGCGAGTCCTTCGGCGATGCCGACCTCCGGCCGCCAGCCGAGGACGTCCGCCGCGCGCCGGATGTCCAGCCACACGCTTTTGCGGTCGAACGAGCGTGCCGGCTCGCGTTCCACCGGTATCGGTCGCCCGACGGTGACTTCCAGATGCTGGAGCAGGTCGTCCAGCGAGGTCGGGAAGCCGGCGCCGATGTTCAGTACGGTCGGCCGGTCCGCCGCACGCAGCGCGGACTCCCTGCCGAGCACGCCGAACATCGCGTTCGCCACGTCGTCGACGTGCACGTAGTCCCTGCTTGACCCGCCGTGGCCGAGCATACGGAGCCGCTCGCCCGCCAGCAGCGCCTTCATCCAGTGCCCGACGACTCCGTAGCCCGCGGTGGTGCGCTGCCCGGGGCCGTACACGTTGGACAGCCGGAGCACCACGGGCGCGATCCAACCGGACGCGCGGGCCAGGGCGTCCTCCTGGTCGAGCTTGGCCCTGCCGTAGACGCTGCTCGGGCGCACGGGTGACCGCTCGTCGAACGGCGGCTCACATCCCGGGTCATACACCGTGCCACCCGAGGCCGCGATCGTCACCACCGGCCGTCGCTGGTTCTCCCGCAGCGTCTCGAGGAACGCCCGGAAGGCGGTGATCTCCTCTGTGGCCCGTTCCGGTTCCCGCTCGGCGATCGCCGGGCTGATCCGGCTCGCCAGGTAGAAGATGACGTCCGCCCGGCACAGCGCGGGGTCGGGCCGGGTGCCGCACACCGCCGGATCGGCGCTGGTGTAGCCGCGTGCCTCGACTCCGGCCCTGGAGAGGGCGCGCATCAGGCTGCCGCCGAGGAAGCCGTTGGCGCCGACGACGGCCACGACGGGCTCGGGCGGACGATGACAGCCGTTCGAAACGAGCGTTGCGGACATGCTTTCCCCCATGTGACGAACCAGTGACCCGTCCCCGGGCGGACACTGCGACCAGTCGTTCGCGCGCTCGCGTACTTCCGGAGCGAGATCGGAAGGCCGGCGCGGGAAGCGGACAACTCCGGTGACGGGCGGTGATATCGCGGTGCTGTTCGGCATGACGGGCCGCTCTTGGTCAACGCGGCTTGGCAGGGTATGAGGTCCTGCCGGACGACAGCCCCGTGATCACCGTCGACGCACCGTACCAGCCGCCGGTCGCACCGGCACCCCGAACCAACCGGCGTTCGGTGCGCGGGTGGCGCTGGCGAGGAGCCGCGAACGCGTCGACGTACGGCATCGGTTGGTCGGAGGTACGAGCCCGAGGTGGCCGGCGGGCCGCGACCGCTGCCCGGTAGGCGCGCGAGCCAGGGCACCGTCACGAGCAACCACCGTGTGACTACGACGACTTCAGCACCGCGCGTCACGAGCTCGTCCCTGGCGGTTGGGTAGCGGCTCCCGGCGCCTCGGGCCGTGGAGGAATCCGGTTGAGATCGGGCTGCGCCGCACCAGGAACGGTTAGCATCGCGCACATGACCACGAGAAGCGATGCGGTCGCCGAACGCAGACCGGCCTACCTGTCAGACCTCGCCGACGGAACCGACCGGTTCTTCGAGGAACGCAGGGAATCCTGCCCGTGGTGCGACTCCAAGCATCTCGACCTCCTGCTGCGGACCACGGACGTGATGCAGCACAAGCCGGGGGTCTTCGTCCTGGAATCCTGTGAGGACTGCGGGCACGTCTTCCAGAACCCCCGGCTGAACGAGGACGGACTCGAGTTCTACTACCGGGACTTCTATGACGGTCTCGGCGAAGAGAACATGAACAAGATCTTCGCGACCAAGCGCTCCGGCCACGACGGCCGGACCCACATGGTCGCGGCGGAGGAGCGGCCCAAGCAGTGGCTCGACGTGGGCACCGGGCACGGGCACTTCCTGGCCGACGCGAAGAGGGTGCTGCCGGACACCGAGTTCGACGGACTCGACCGGACCGACGGGGTGGTGATCGCCCAGCGGAAGGGGCGCGTCCGGGAGGCGTACCAGGGCAACTTCATCGACCTCGCCCCCGAGTTCACCGGTCGGTACGACGTGATCAGCATGTACCACTACCTGGAACACACCGTGGACCCCAAGGCGGAGATGGCCGCCGCGGCGGCGGCGCTTCCCGTGGGCGGGCACCTGGCGATCGAACTGCCCGACCCGGACTGTGCCTGGGCCCGGCTTCTCGGGAAGTGGTGGATATCCTGGCTGCAGCCGCAGCACCTCCACATGATCCCGATCGCCAACCTGCGCGCCGAGTTGAGTGATCTGGGGCTGACCGTCGTCTCCGAGCAGCGGGCTGAACCGCACAACGGGCAGGACGTCGTCAGTGCCGCGGTCCTCGCCATCAACGCCGCGCTGATCGGCGGGGAGGACCTGGCGTGGCGACCGGCCCCGCCCTCGCGTGCCCGCGCGCTGCTGCGCAAGATCACTTTCAACGCGAGTGTCCCGGTGCTCGCACTGGCCTACCTGACGGACCGGGTCTCCGCTCCGATCGGCGGCAAGCGCGGTCTGTCCAACACCTACCGGGTGCTCGCGCGACGGACTTCCTGACGGGTACGAGGCGGTCCGGCTCCGCCGTCGGCCGGCCCGCCGCCCCCGTGACCAGGTATGCCCCGACGGGGCGGGCACGGGTTTGACCTTGACACGGTGTTAAGGTTTCGACTTGGCGCAGGAGGTGGTCCCGATCAACACGACCAACGGAACCGCGCAGCGCACCCGGATGACCAACGCCCTGAGTGCCGAGGACTCCTCGGCTCGGCTTCAGGCGGCCCTGGCGGTTGGCTCGAGCCCGGACCCCGACCTTCTGGACGCGCTCGTCGAGCGGTGCGCGGTCGAACCGGACTTCTTCGTACGAGACATGCTGTCCTGGGCACTGACCCGCCTCCCCTCGGAGACCGTCCTGCCCCGGCTCCGTCCGGAACTGGACGCCGAACGCGCCCAGGCCCGTAGCCAGGCGCTGCACACGCTCTCCAAGATCGGTGACAAGAGCGCGTGGGCCTGGATCACCTGGGACATGCTGCGGGACGGCGACGACGAGGTCGCGCGGACCGCCTGGCGTGTCGCGGTCGTCCTCGTGCCCGAGGACGAGAGGAGGGAACTGGTCGACGAACTGGTCCCGCAACTCGGCCGCGGCGACCGCGGTATGCAGCTGAGTCTCAGCCGCGCCCTGGTCGACCTCGGGGACCTGATCACTCCTGCCCTGGAGAGGGCCACGGAACACCCCGACCCGGTGGTGGCCACGCATGCCCGTGCGACCGAGCTGCTCCGGCAGGATCCGGAGACCGGTTTCGACGCGGCGATCGACGAGGCCAAGCGAGTCCTCGCACTCGGCCCGGAACGAGCCGCTGCCGTCGCCGCGGACCGGCCGGAGGCCACCGAGACCTCGGAGACCGCGGGGACCGCCGAGGCTCCGGAGCCGACCGGGTCTGCCGAGACGACGGAGACCGCGGATTGCTGATCGGCGATGTCGCCCGCTACTCGGGGGTGAGTACCCGGATGCTCCGGCACTACGACACCCTCGGGCTGGTACGACCGAGCGGTCGTACCGTGGGCGGCTACCGCGAGTACTCCGCCGGGGACGTCCGCAGGATCTTCCATGTGGAGAGCCTGCGGTCCCTCGGGTTGTCGCTCAAGCAGGTCGGGCGCGCGCTGGAGGACCCGGCCTTCACGCCGTCCGCCCTGGTCGGCGACCTGATCCGTTGGGCCGAGGACCGCCTGGCGCAGGAACGGGAGTTGCTTGAGCGGCTCCGCGCGATCGACGCGTCCGCGCCCACCGGCTGGCAGGACGTCCTGCGCATCGTCGAACTCATGCAGGGGATCAACTCGAACAGCGCCGCGCGTAGGCAACAAGCCGTGCTGTCCCGGCCGGAGGGTGTGTCGGTTCCCGCCGAGCTGCTCGCCGGGGCGGTCCTGGCGGAAACCGACCCCAACGTCGCCGGCGCCCTGCGCTGGGCGCTCGCTCGATCCGGCGGCGACGGCATGTCGACGCTGGCCGCCGGCGCGCGTTCGGACGACGCCGACATCCGGCAGCGCGCGGTGCTCGCCATCGCGGAGATGTGCGAGGTCCCGGGCGCGGCCGCGGTGCTCGCCGACGCGCTCGGCGACCCGGACACGACGGTGCGCCGGCACGCCGCTCTGGCGCTGGGCAGGCGCGGAGTGACCGCGGCCGTACCGACACTCGTCGGCATGGTGGTCCAGGGAGTCAACGACGTCGACGCGGCAGAGGTCCTGGGGGTCCTGTCCGGCGAGCCCGGGTGCGCGGACCGGGTCACGACCGCGCTGGTCGACGAACTCGTCGCGTCCGCCGCGGACTCCGCGACCCGCATACGACTGGCCCAGGCGCTGGTCGAGTTGTCGGAGACTCCCCTGCGGGAGAGGGTCCTGCGCCAACTGGCCCAGGACGACGAGCGTGCTGTCGCTCTCGTCGTCTCGGCCTTCGTCGGCGGTTCCGCGGACGTGTCCGCCGAAGTTCGGGATGACGAGGGCGCGTGAGCGGGACTGGCGCGCCCGGTCTCAGTCCAGCGTCGCCGTCAGCTCGATCTCGACACACGCCCCGCCCGGCAACGAGGCCACTCCGATCGCCGAGCGGGCACACGCTCCGCGATCGGCGAGTACGCCGGCCAGCACGTCGGACGCCGCGTCGGCGACACGCGAGTGGTCGCGGAAGCCGGCGACTGCCGCCACGTACACGGTCATCCGGAGCATTCGCACCCGCTCGAGCGTCTCGTCCTCCAGCGTGAGCGCCAACAACGCGTTGCGTACCGCGATCCGGGCCGCCTCGCGCGCGTCGTCCAGCACGACCTCGGCGCCGACCAGGCCGGGAAACCGCATCTCGCCCCGCGAGCGCGGGGTCATCCCCGCGGTCGCGACGATCCCCCCGCAGCGTCTCACCGGCTGGTAGTGCCCTTGCGGGGCCGGAACCGGAAGTCCCGCCAACTCGGATGGTGTCATCGTCCCCTCACCTCACTCTCGCTCACGGGGACCGCCGGGCCGGGTGACGCGCAGCGAGTCGATGATCGTGGTCATACGCTCGCGCACCGACTCGATCACCTCCGCCTCCCGCAGCCGCAGCCGACGCGCGTCGGCGATCGTCAACGGTACGAACCGTACCGACGTGCCCGGTCGGGCCTGGGACAGCACGTTCATCGACGCCGTGCAGATGACCCCGACCACGGGGTATCCGGCCGACAACCCCCGGCCGCGGTTGAGTACCAGCAGTTCCTTGCCGCCGGCGACCTCGACCGCCCCGATCGGCAGCGCCCGGGAGAGGATCTCGCCCTTGTCGAGGCGGCGGGGGACACGTCCTTCCAGCCGCGCTCCCACCGCGTCGGTCCTGTCGGTCATGACGTAGTCGTCCTCGAACAACTCGCTCGCCCGGTCCTCGAACAGGTCGCGGTTCTCCCCCGGCAGTACGCCCAACTCCCCCTCGGCGAGCAGCGGTCCGCGCGGCGGATCGAACACGGGGAACGCGTACCGGCGGCCGGACGTGTCGAGGCGGTCGCCGCCGCAGGACAGGGTCGACCCCGGGGTGAGGTCGAAGCCGAAACCGAGGGTCCGGTCCGGGGACACGCTGCCCAGGAAGGTGTTCGCGCCGTGGAATCCGCCGAACACGCTGACGTAACCGCGGGTGCCGTCGCGGATGTCCCGTACGGTCAGTTCCCACCCGGCGGGCACCACGAGCGCCTGGTTCATCCGCGCCGAAAGGCCGCCGATCGTCACCTCGGCGCGCGCGCCGGTGACCGCCACGACGACCTCCACGTCGAAGCGGACGACGAGATCGGTCATCGTCGTCTCCAGCGACGGCAGGCTCGTCGGGTTCCCGACGAGCGCGTTGCCGTAGTGGTACGCGAACTGGTCGGGCGCGCCGTTGGCGGCGATGCCCCAGGACGCTCCGGCCGGGCGGCCCGCGTCCTGAAGGGCCGCGAAGGTCGCCTGAACGACGGTGGCCGTGCCGGACGTACTAGACACGGAAGTCCTCCATGGTGAGCCCCTCGTACGACGCCCAGTCGCCGTCGCCGATCGGGAAGTAGCTCAGGAGGTCGCCGGGGCGGTACGCGCACACCTCGTCGTGCCGGGTGGACACCAGCACGGCGGGAGTGCGTCCGATCAACCGCCACCCCGCGGGCGCGGGCACCGAGTAGATCAACGACTGGACACCCGCCACCGCGACCGAGCCCTCGGGCACCCGCACCCGGGGGTCACCGCGGCGCGGCACGGAGACGCCGTCCCGCAGGCCGTCCATCATCGGCGACGCCGCCGGAGCGCCGAAACAACGGACGAGGTACCACCGCGCGCTGTGCAGCGCGATCAGGTCCTCCTCGGTCTCCCCGAAGTGGTCCGCCACCATGCCGAGATCGGGGCCCGGCTCTCCTCCGTAGCGGACCGGGACACGGAACCGTCGCGGTTCGCGGTCGGCGGTCGCGGCCGTTCGGGTGTCTCGTGCCAGCGCGTACCGCAGCAGCGATTCGAGGTCCTCCAGCCGGACGCTCAGGCTGTCGAACTCGACGAGCGCGGAGTCGTACGTGGCCGCCACCCCGCTGATCGCCGGAAGCCGGAGCTCCTCCAGGCGGGACACCAGACGCCGTACGTCCTGCCACCGCTCCTCCGTGCCGCCTCCGGTGAACCGCACCCGGACGGCGGCGTCCCCCTGGGAGGTGATCTGAACGCCGTTTCGCACGCCGCCTCCTTGGGCCGTGTCGTTCGGATTTCTGCGGGGGTCGTTCTGGCGGGGCCTGCCTGCCACGCACACCTGCCGCGTGGTCGTCCCGACACGCGGCGCCGCTGCGCGCGTTCCCCTTGGCCTCCGACCTGGGGAGACCCCAGCACCAGGCCCCACTCCCTGATCCACGAAGATCCAAATCACACGACCTACGGTGTGACCAGTTCGGACTCGTGGATGTCGGTGATGGCCATCCGGCCCGGCGCGTGGGCGAGGGCGAACTCCGGACGCGACTCCATGACCATAGCCTGCGGTGTCACGCCACAGGCCCAGAAGACCGGCACGTCCCCGGCCCGGAGAGCCGGCGTGTCGCCCCAGTCCGGTGTCTCCAGATCGGTGATGCCGATGACGCTCGGGTCCCCGATGTGCACCGGAGCGCCGTGCACGGCCGGATACCGCGCGCAGACGCGCACGGTGTCCGGGACCCGGTGGGGCGGAACGCCCCGCATGGAGACCACCATCGATGAGGAGAACGCGCCCGCGGACTCGCAGGCGAGTGACGTCCGGTACATCGGCACGGTCGTCCCCGCTGCCGTGTGCCGCATCTCGATACCGGCCTCCGTCAGCGCCCGCTCGAAGCTGAACGAGCAACCGAAGAGGAAGGCGACGAGGTCCTCGCGCCACCGGCCGGAGACATCGGTTTCCTCCGCGACCAGTTCCCCGTGCTCGTACACGCGGTACGCGGGCACGTCCGTGGTGATGTCGCCCCGGAACCGGCCGCTTCCCGTGGCACCCGGGTCGAACACGTCCAGCAGCGGACACGCCTTGGGGTTGCGCTGTGCGAAGAGCATGAGATCGAACGCCTGCTCCCGGGGCACGGCCAACAGGTTGGCCTGCGCCCAGCCGTCGCACCAACCCGACGTGGTCCCGGCGTGCCCGTCCCTGATCCGCTGTCGCGCCTCTCCCGGGTCGAGGGAGCGCCGTGTGTCGCCGTCCATCGAGATTCGTCCTTCCTCACCTGCGGAGGTGTTGCTACTTCAGGAGTCCGAATACCGGCTCGAAAGCCAGCACCGCGAGCACCCAGGAGAGGGCCAGGCCGCCGACGCCCACCACGATGAGCCACCGGGGGTAGCGGTAGCCCTGCAGCAGGTCCCTCCGACGCCAGGCGATCCACATGGTCACGGAGAAGCCGAGGGGCAGCACCAGGCCGTTGAAGCCTCCGGAGAAGACGAGCACGGTGACGGGGGTCTGCCCGGCCAGCAGGAAGACGGTGCAGCAGGCCACGACGAACGCTCCGACCGCGAGCCCTTCCCGGTCCCGGATGCGGCGCGAGTAGGTCGAGATGAACGAGACCGAGGTGAACGACGCACCGATCACCGAGGACATAGCCGCGGCCCACAGCACCACACCGAATATCTTGAACCCGACGTCCCCGGCCGCCGCCTGGAAGGCGTCACCCGCCGGGTTCTTGGTGACGTCGAGGACCGTTCCGGTCGCCACGACGCCCAGCACCGCCAGGAACAGCAACCAGCGCATCACACCGGTCGCCACGACACCCACCGCCGAGGTGCGCGCGATCTCGCGGACCCTGCCGGGCCCGGTGATGCCGCTGGCCAGCAGTTTGTGCGCACCGGCATAGGTGATGTAGCCGCCGACGGTGCCACCGACGATCGTGGTGATCGCCAGGACGTCGATCTCCTCCGGGACGACGGTCTGTAGCGCGGCCTGGTCCACCGGCGGGGAGCTGATGACGGCGACGACCAGGGTCAGTCCGATCATGACCAGACCGAGCGGGATGGTCGTCGCGTCCATGAGCTTGATGAAGTACCGGTTCACGAAGATGACCAACGCGAGCACCGTGGTGATGACCGCACCCCACCGCGGGTCGAGCCC
The DNA here is from genome assembly GCF_001751245.1 of Streptomyces oceani. Classification (GTDB taxonomy): domain Bacteria; phylum Actinomycetota; class Actinomycetes; order Streptomycetales; family Streptomycetaceae; genus Streptomyces; species Streptomyces oceani. The sequence goes on along the minus strand of NZ_LJGU01000152.1, from coordinate 77,968 downwards.
GAACAGCACCTTGATTCCCAGCCCGGCGCCCGCGACGTTGCCCATGTTGGCGATGAAGCCGCAGATGAACACGATGACGCTGAGGACGACGCCCAGCCCCGGAAGCACCCGCTGCGCCAGTTCCTGGGCGTGCAGGCCGGAGACGCCGACCACGCGCCACACGTTCATCTGGATTGCGAGGTCCAGCAGGACCGAGATCAGGATGCCGAAGGAGAAGGCGGCGCCCAACTGCTGCGTGAAGGTCGCCGTCTGGGTGAGGAAGCCCGGGCCGATGGCGCTGGTCGCCATCAGGGCGATGGCGCCGAAGAGTGGCATCACCCGGCCGACGAACTTCGACCGAGGCGACGGCGCCGAAGCGGACGCGACATGATGCTCGGTGTCACTCATGAGCGGTGATCCCTTCTGGGAAGGTGCAGAGGAGACGGTCTAGCGAACGGGGCCGGACCACGCGGCGACTTCCACACCGGCGGATTCGAGACGTCCGCGGACGGTGGACGCCGAGGACACGGCGTCCGGACCGTCCCCGTGGACGAGGATGCTGTCGCAGGGCAGGTGCAGCGTCGCGCCCGAGATGGTGGTGATGGTCCCGTCGACGGCCATCCGGACGGCGCGCGCGGCGACCTCTTCAGGGTCCTCGACGAGAGCGCCGGGGAGAGCCCGGCGTACGAGCGTGCCGTCGTCGTCGTAGGCGCGGTCGGGGAAACCGACGCGGGCGACCGGCAGCCCCTCCTCCTCGGCCGCGCGGATCATCCAGCCTTCCTGGTAGGCCACGGTGAGCCGCGGGTCGAAGGCGCGTACCGCACGGGCGACGGCACGGGCGTAATCCTCCCGGACCACCGTCATGTTGCCCAGGCTGCCGTGCGGGAGCACGTGGTGCAGGCGGTGGCCGTGGGGCCGCAGGAACGCCTCGAGGGCACCGAGCTGGTAGAGGACGTCGGCTTCGAGGTCGGAGGGCGGGAGTTCGATCGGACGCCTGCCGAACCCGCGCAGGTCGGGGAAACTCGGCTGCGCGCCCACGGCGACTCCGCGCTCCACGCAGAGGGCGACGGTGTCCCGGATCGTCGAGGGGTCCCCGGCGTGGAAGCCGCAGGCGACGTTGGCCGACGTGACGATACGGGTCAGTGCCTCGTCGTCCGTCATCGTCCACGCGCCGTACCCCTCGCCGAGGTCAGCAGTGAGATCGATGGGCCTCGACATGGTCCTCCTTTGGACGTCGTCACCCTGAGCCGGCCCACGCGATCTGACGGGAAGCGCGAGGCGCCGGCGAGGAACCCGTGAAGCGCGTTCGCACGATGAGTGGTGTCGCGGACGGGGCTGAGCCTGAGCCGATGAGCACCACCCTCACCCCGTCAACGTCGAATGTCAACATTGGCGGAAAATCGTTCTTACGGCTTCTGGATGGCTCGGGTCAGTCGCCCAACCGGCCGAGCAGCCCTTCCAGTGCGGACTCCACGTGCTGCTCGGCGTATCGACCGGCGGTTTCCACATCGCCGCTGGTCAGAATCTCGGCGTACCGCGAGTGTTCGGCGACGAGCGACGAGTCGTACCCGCTCTCGGGCTCGGCGCTGCGCACGAGCTGGTACAGGCGGATCTGGGAGCGGATGGCCTGCCACGCGCTGGTCAGGGGTGCGTTGTCGGCCACCTCGTACACCGCGTCGTGGAACTCGAGGTCGGCGCGCACCACCTCGCTGCGTGCCGCCCCGTCCGTCACCGCGGAGCGCAGGCTCTCCAGTGCGGGGGAGAAGCCGTCCGCGCGCGTGTGATGCGCCGCGCCCTGGGCGGCGATCCGGTCGAGACCGGCACGCAGCCGGTAGAGGTTCCTGGCGTGGTCGCGGGACACCGGGATCACCGTGGCGGGCCGGTGCCAGCCGGTGCGGATGATGCCCTCGCGCTCCAGGATCGACAGCCCTTCCCGTACGGACCCCCGGCTGACGGTCAGCGACTCCGCCAGGGACCCCTCCCTGAGTTCCTCTCCCGGCCGAAAGCTTCCGTCCATGATCGCTTCGCGGATCATGTGGGCGGCTTCGGCGGCGATGCCACGGGCGTTCACGGGTCCGATCGGAGCTGCTGCGCGCATGGTGAGATTATGCCATCGACGTCAATGTCGAATGTTGACATTAATCGCCGATTGCCAGCAGACTTGTCGCGCCGAGGCGAGCGTTCCACCACACCCGGCTTGACCAGCCTCCGCTCCCGCGCACCAGGCGACAGCCTTCGAGAGGATGAATGACATGGCCGCGGCTCCTCGCCCCGCTCCGTACCGTTTCCAGCGCATAGGCGCCGATCACGCGCCTGGACAGGAACAGAGCCAGGTCGCCCGGGGCCTGCGCCACGTGGACTTCTCGCACGGCGACGTCAGCGCGTTCCCGCCGCCACCCGAAGTCGTCGACGCCGTCACCTCGGCGATGCGGGACGGTGGCCGCTACGCCTACTCGCCGTACCGGGGTCATCCGTTCATCCGGGACCTCGTCGGACAACGGCTCAGTGCCTTCACCGGCGCACCGATCGACCCCGGAAGCGAGGTCATCGTCACGCCCGGAACGCAGGGCGGGTTGTTCCTCGCCCTGTCGGCGCTGGTCGAACGAGGCGACGAGGTGGCCGTCGTGGCCCCTGACTACTTCGCCAACCGCAAGATCGTGGAGTACCTCGAGGCCACCCCGGTGCCTGTCGACCTGGCGTACCGCACGAGGGGCGACGAAGCCGCGCGGTTGGACCTCGACCGGCTCCGTACGGTGTTCCGGGCCGGGGCCCGGCTGCTTGTCTTCTCCAACCCGAACAACCCGACGGGCGCGGTGTACACGGCCGACGACATCGAGGAGATCGCGCGGCTCGCCGCCGAGTTCGACGCCTTCGTCGTCGTCGACCAGCTCTACTCGCGCCAGGTCTTCGACCAGAGGCCGTTCACGCACCTGCGCGCGCACGCACGGGAGCGCTGCCTGACCCTCGTCGGCCCGTCCAAGACCGAGTCCGTCTCCGGCTGCCGGGTCGGCGTCGCGGTCGCTCCGCCCGAGATCGTCGATCGTATGGAGCAGCTGCAGGGCATCGTCTCGCTGCGGGCGGCCGGGTACATGCAGGCGGCCCTGGAGCCCTGGTTCGTCGAGGCCGAGGGCTGGCTGGATCAACGGATCATCGACCACGCGCGGATCAGGGACGACCTGCACGCGGTGTTCGGCGCCAGCGCCGACCTCGGCACGCGGCTCACCGAGGGTGGCAGCTACCTGTTCCTGGAGGTGCCCGCCGCGAAGGGCCGGATCGACGAGTTCGTGCGACAACTCCGTACGGAGGCGGCCGTGACCGTCACCCGTGGCCCGGAGTTCGGGGACTTCCCCGCCGCGGTCCGGCTGAACTTCTCCCAGGACCACCAGGCGGCCGTGGACGCCGCGCGCCGCATCGTGGACGTGGCCGCTCGGTGGTGAGGCGACACGGCCTACGCCGCGTTGCCCGTCCGGTGCAGGTCGGCGCCGTATGTGTGGGCGGCCAGCGGCCGGTCGAGGTCGCCCGCGCGCAGCCGGTAGACGTCGAGGTGCAGGCCGTAGTACTTGTCGGTTTCCCCCACCCACTCCATGCCGATGCGTTTGGCCGTGGCCGCGGCGCGAGTGTTGGTGGGGCGTACGACGGCGAGGATCTCGTCGATCCCGGGTTGCCCGAGTGCCCAGTGGGCGGCGGTGTGGCCGGCTTCGGAGGCGTAGCCGTGGCCCCACGCGTCGGGCGCGAGCTGCCAGCCGATCTCCAGGTCGTCACCGCGTGGCGGAAGGTAGAGCAGGTGGACACCGCCGAGGAGGCGGCCCTCCCCGGTCAGTTCGACCGCCCACCGTCCCGTGGGCGGGATGGCACGGCTGTCCTCCGCGATCCACTGTTGCAGCACGAGACGCATCCCCTGGGCGTCATCGACGGTGTCCATGCCGGGACTCAGCCAGCGGGCGACCTCGGGACGGCCGTAGACGGCGACGGCCGCGTCGACGTCGTCCAGCGTCCAGGTTCGGAGCGTCAGTCTGTCCGAGGTGAGGCTGGTGGCCATGGCGTCCTCCCTCATTCGGGATTGCCGTCGCCGGCGGAGTGGTGTCGTACGGGCCAGCGGCCGGGCGGGGTGGTCAGCTCCGGCGAGTGGCCTCGTCGATGACGAACCCGAGCCCGATGCCGAACATCCAGACGTCCTTCGCCAAGGCGGTGCCCTGCGCGGTGGGACGTAGGCTGCCCTCCTCGCGCATCCCCGGAGTGCGCAGGTAGATCCCCAGCAGCCCGGCGGAGAACGCCGTGAGACCGGCCCCGGCGACGAGCGTCGGCACGACCGGGAGCAGGAGGGCGGTACCGAGGGCCAACTCGCCTGACGAGAGAAGGCGCGCGAAGGTCGCCGGCGGCAGCTTGTCGAGGAACGGGTAGGTGCCTTTGGCCATGCCGTGCACTTGGGCGGCGGCCTCCTCGTCGAGGTCACGTTTCGACAGGCCGGAGTTGAGGATGAAGGCTCCCGTGGTCAGGCGCGGTGCCACGTGCCTGAGTTCGATGGGCAAACGCATGGGAACTCCAGGTGGCTCGAGAGTTCGACCGTGGGCTGGTTGGTGTCTTGGGGTGCCCTCGCAGGGCGGGCGTGGGAGCGACCGGCTGGCATGGCACCCGGTCGGGACGCTGCGGCCCCGGGCGGGGAGCGTGCCGCACGCTCAGGCTTCCCGCACTGCCATTGTTGGCCGCCTGTCGTAGCGGCGCCAGCCGGGCCATGGGCTTCGCCCGCTGTGTACGGGGGATCACCGGAACGGGTACGTTCCCACCCGAAATATTTTATGTTTCAAGTAAGTTGTTGACGGCGGGACCGTGGGAGGCTCCCCGGTCCCCGTGAAGGGAGCATCGTCCATGCCTGCCGTGACCGCCGACACCCTCACACTGCCACGCGTCACCCGGCCCCCTGAGCGGGGGACCGCATGGCGCCAGGTGGCGACCAGCGTCACCGCTCGCCGACAGATGGAGGGCGAGGGATTCGAGGTTCGCCGCCCGTTCCCCGGAACGGACCTGTCCCTCGCCGACCCGTTCCTGTTGCTCGATCACCTGGGTGCTGTCGAGTACGGCCCGGGAGAGGCGAAAGGCGCGCCGTGGCATCCGCACCGCGGCTTCGAGACCGTGACCTACATGATGGACGGCGCCTTCGAGCACCGGGACTCCACCGGTGGCGGCGGCCTGATCACCGAGGGCGCCACCCAGTGGATGACCGCGGGCGCTGGCGTGCTGCACTCCGAGCTGCCGCCGCAGGACTTCGTCGCCCGCGGTGGCCTCTTCCACGGCGTCCAGCTGTGGGTGAACCTGCCGAAGGAGCTGAAGTGGACGCCCGCTCGCTACCAGGACATCCGGGCGGGCGAGACCGTGCTGCTCTCCAGCGACGACGGAGGTGCCCTGCTCCGGTTGATCGCCGGTGAACTCGACGGCCACCGTGGCCCGGGGATGACCCGGACGCCGATCACGTACGTGCACGCCACCGTCGCCCCCGGCGCCCGCCTCGCCCTTCCCTGGCCCGAACGCTTCAACGCCCTGGTGTACGCCCTGGCCGGCCGGGGAACCGTCGGCACGAGCCGGCTGGCCGAGGGGCAGCTGGCCGTCCTCGGTCCAGGTGAGGCCCTCTCCCTGCAGGCCGCGCGGGACCAGGACTACAACGGCAGCCGGGGTGGCTTTGAGGTGCTGCTGTTGGGCGGGTCGCCCCTCCACGAACCGGTCGCCCGTTACGGCCCGTTCGTGATGAACACCAAGCCCGAGATCATCCAGGCCATGGAGGACTTCCAGGCTGGACGGCTCGGCGTGAACGCGCCTGAGGAGGTACCGCACCACACGTCGGCGGACGAGAAGCTCCGCGGGTCGTAGACCGGCTGGGCGGGCCGGGCGGTCGGGTACCACTCGCGGCACCCGGCCGACACCCGTGCCGCCCTCAGCGGCCCTGCCACCGTGGGGGCCGCTTCTCGGCGAAGGCACGCGGCCCCTCCCGCGCGTCCCGCGAGGCGAGCATGGTGCCGTAGCAGGGCAACTCACCGCTGCGCAGCCGCCCGTAACCCGAGGGGACGTCGAGCGTCTCGGTCTCCCTGAGCACTTCCTTGACGGCGGCGATCGCGAGTGGCGCGCCCCGCGCGACGCGTCCGCCGAGGGAGACCGCGGCGTCGACCGCCGTGCCGGGGCCACCGGTCACCTCGTTCACGAGGCCCCAGCGGGCGGCCTCCGGGGCGGCCATCCGGCGTCCGGTGAGCAGGAGTTCGTTCGCGATGGCCGAGGGCAGCCGTTTGGGGAGGCGGAGGACGCCGCCCGAATCCGCGATCATGCCGATGCCGGTCTCCGGCAGTCCGAACTCCGCGTGTTCCTCGGCGACAATCAGGTCAGCCGCCAGGGCGAGTTCGAAGCCGCCGCCCAGAGCGAGTCCGTTCACCGCCGCGATCACCGGCTTGTCCAGGTCGAAGAGTTCCGTCAGGCCGGCGAATCCGCCGGGTCCGTGATCGGCTTCGATGCCCTCACCGCCGGCCGCCGCCGCCTTGAGGTCCCAGCCGGCCGAGAAGAACCGCTGGCCCGCCGCGGTGATCACGGCGACACGCAGCGCGTCGTCCCGCCGCAGCCGGTCGAACGCCGCGTACAGCTTCCGGCTGGTGGGCACGTCGATCGCGTTCGCCTTCGGCCGGTCGAGCGTGATGACGAGTACGCCGTCGCGTACGTCCAACCGCACCGGTTCCTCCCGCGCGTGCCGCTCCTGGTCGGGCTGGTCCGTGTGCGTGTCCATCGGTGCGTGCTCTCCCTCGCAGTCGTGCGTGTCTCTGACCCCGGTCATCCCGGTCACTGTGCTGTCCCTGGTTCGTACGCCTCGCGCCGGACCAGGGCGTCCACGGCCACGGCCCCCTCACCGTCGGGCAGTACGAGCAGCGGGTTCACGTCGACCTCGGCCACGGAATCCTGGTGCGCGTACCGGGCGATGGCCCGCACGGCTTCGACGGCCGCCGCCGTGTCGCCCGGCGGCGCTCCCCGGAACCCCTCCAGCAGGGGCCGGATCCGCAGCGATCCGAGCGCGCTCACGATCTCGGACCGGCGGGCCGGCAGCAGCAGCGTCGCCGTGTCCCGTACGACCTCGACAAGCACGCCCCCGGCGCCGATGGTGAGGGCGTGGCCGAACTGCGGGTCCCGGTGCACGCCGACGATCAGTTCGGCGACCGCTCCCGGCACCAGCTCCTCGACCAGGAAGCGGTCGGCAAGCGGTGCCATGGCGCGGACCGCGTCCCGTACGGCGGCCTCGTCGGTCAGTCCGACCCGTACGCCACCCGCCTCGGTCTTGTGCGCGAGCGTGTGCGAGAGCGCCTTGACGACCACGGGGAAGCCCAGTTCGGCGGCGAGCCGCGCGGCCTCGTCCGGGGCACGGTCCGGCCCCTGCCGGGTCACGCCGCCCCGTGGGACACGCAGGCCGTGGCCGGCCAGCGCCTGCTTCGCCGCGAACTCGTCCAGCGGGCCGCGCTGTTCGGGCTGTTCCGGCTGTTCGTACGAGCCGTGCGGGTGCGAGGAGCGTACGCGCGCCCCGACCCGTACGGTCGCCGGCCCGTCCGGCGACAGGACGGGCTCGTCCAGGTGCCGCCGCCGAGCCACGCCGATCGTATGGGCCGCCGCCACCGCGCGGACGCAGTCGGCCATGCCGTGCATCGGCGCCACACCCTGGGCCAGGAGCCGGCTGCCGGTCTCCTCCGGCAGCCCCTCGGGCAACGAGCTGACCACGCAGGCCGGTGCGCCGGTCTCCCGGGCGGCGGCGGCGTACGCCTCCCATGTGGTCGTCCAGTGCTGTGGTGCGCAACGGTCATTACGGGGAAGGTCGAGCAGCAGCAGGTTCACGTCGAAGCCCGAGTCCAGCAGCGCGGTGAAGCAGGCCCGCTGTGCCTCGGCGTCGCCCCAGATGTACGTGTGGTAGTCGAGCGGGTTGGTCACGTGCACCCGTTCGCCCAGGACCGTGCGCAGCCGCGTGGTCACGCCCTCGGGCAGCTCGGGGAGTTCGGCGCCGTGCCGCTGCGCCACGTCGGCCATCAGCGCGGCCTCCCCGCCGGAGCAGCTCGCGGAGGTGATCCGCTTCCCGTCCAGAGAGCCGTGCACATGCAGGAACTTGAGGGTCTCCAGAAGAGTCCCCGTCTCGTGCACCCGAGCGATCCCGAGTCGCCGGAACAGCGCGTCCCACAGCACGTCGGAGCCGGCGAGCGAGCTGGTGTGGCTCAGATTGGCGCGGGCGCCCAGCTCGGAGCTGCCGGTCTTGACGGCCACGAGCGGCACGCCCCTGCTCAGCGCGGTCAGCGCCGCCCGCGCGAAGCCGCGCACGTCGTCGATGCCCTCCAGGTGCAGCCCGATCGCCGTCACCCGGGGATCGTCGAGCACCCCCTCGATCAACTCCGGTACGCCGGTCACCGCGCCGTTGCCCGCCGTGATGACGTACGCCAGCGGCACCGAGCGACGCTGCATGGTCAGGTTCTGCGCGATGTTGCCGCTCTGGGTGATGAGGGCGACGCCGCTCTGGACCCTGGTGCCGCCGTGCTGGTCGGCCCACAGGGCGCTGCCGTCCAGGTAGTTGAGCACGCCGATGCAGTTGGGGCCGATGACCGGCATCCCGTCCGCCGCGTCGCGCAGCCGCCCTTGGAGCCGGGCGCCTTCGGCGCCCTCCTCGGCAAAGCCGGCGGCGTAGCACACCGCACCGCCGGCGCCGTGCGCCGCCAACTCGGCGACCACGGGCACCGTGGCCTCGTTCGGCAGGGCGAGCAGCGCGGCGTCGGGCGCCTCGGGCAACGCGGCCACGCTTCGCTGGCAGGGCAGTCCCTCGATGGTCTCCCGGCGCGGGTGTACGGGCCATATCGCGCCGGTGAAGCCGATGGCGCGGCACTGCCGTACGGCCTCCGCCGCGCTCGCCCCGCCGAACACGGCGATATGGCGCGGGGCGAGCAGCCGCCGCATCCGGTCCGGGTGTCGTACGACGGTCGGTGTCCGCTCCCGGTGTCGTACGGCAAGCGGTGTCCGCTCGCCGCTCTCACCGGCCGGCGGGTCCTCGTCATGCCTCCGCGGTTCGTCGCCCCCGCCCATCAGGAACCCAGCGGGCGCAGCATGGCGCGGGAGATGATGTGGCGCTGGATCTCGCTGGTGCCGTCCCAGATGCGCTCGACACGAGCGTCGCGCCAGTACCGCTCGATCGGCAGTTCCTCCATGAGCCCCATGCCGCCGAAGACCTGCACGGCCCGGTCGGTGATCCGGGCCAGCGCCTCGGTGGCGTAGAGCTTGGCCATGGCCACGTCCTGGTCGGTCATGGTGCCCTGGTCCTGCTTCCACGCGGCCCGCAGCGTCAGCAGCTCGGCCGCCTCCAGCTCGGTCGCCATGTCGGCGAGGGGGAAGCCGACGCCCTGGAAACGTCCGATGGACTGTCCGAACTGCTCGCGCTCGGCGGCCCACTGGGTGGTCATCTCCAGTACGCGGCGGGCTCGGCCGACGCTGGTGGCCGCGACCGAGAGCCTGCTGGCGCCCAGCCATTCGCCCATCAGCTCGAAGCCCCTGCCCTCCTCGCCGAGTCGCTGCCCGACGGGGACGCGGGCGTCCGTGAAGGAGAGCTCGCACTGGTGGTAGCCGCGGTGGGAGACACAGGCCGAGCCGCGCCGAACCTCGACGCCCGGGGTGTCGAGGTCCACGAGGAAGGCGGTGATCAGGCTCTTGGTGCCACGGGACGTCTCCTCGGTCCCGGTGGCGGCGAAGAGGACGGCGAAGTCGGCGGCGTCCGCGTGACTGATGAAGTGCTTGGTGCCGTTCAGGACGTACGTGTCGCCGACCCGCTCGGCGCGGGTCTTCATGCCCCGGATGTCCGAGCCGGCGCCTGGTTCCGTCATGGCCAGGCAGTCGTGGCGTTCGCCCCGGATGGTGGGGAGCAGATAGCGCTCCCGCTGCTCGCCCTGGCAGGCCTCCAGGATGTTGCTGGGCCGGGCGACGAGCATCTGCAACGCGTAGCCCGTACGCCCCAGTTCGCGCTCGACGAGGGTCATGCTCACCGCGTCGAGGCCGGCGCCGCCTAGCTCGGCGGGCATGTTCGCGGCGTAGAGGCCGACGTCGAGCGCCTTCCTCCGCACGCGTTCGGCGAGCTCCGGTGGCACCTCGTCCTGCCGCTCCACCTCATCGGCGTACGGGTCGAGTTCGGTGGTGACGAACTTCCGCACGGTCTCGACCATCAGTCGTTGTTCGTCCGTCAGCTGGAAATGCATGTGCCGCTCCCCTCAACCGTCACGGTCACGTCGGATGCCCATCGGCCTGCCGACCACGTCGGGGACCGGGGCCGTGGCGTGGACGCGGTGGATCGCGCCGAGCCGTCGTCGCAGCTCCTCGGGTAGCGGGCTGGAACGCCCGCGTGCGGCGTCCACGTGCACGAGCATCTGCTCGGCCGTGGCGAGCAGCGTGTCGTCCCCCCCATGCCGCATCTCGTGCAGGACGTGGACCCGCTTCGCGTCGAAGTCGAGTAGCCGCAGGCTGAGTTGGAGCGGTTCGCCCTCGGCCACCTCGCGCTTGTTGTGCACGTGCGACTCGACGGTGTAGAGGGAGCGGGAACTCGCGCGGTACTCCTCGCCGATTCCGAGGTACCGGAAGAAGGCGTCCGAGTTGTCGCCGAACACGAGCAGATAGCACGACTCGCTCATGTGCCCGTTGTAGTCCACCCACCGCGGACTGACGGGGGTGGCGTGCAGTCGCAGCGGGGTGGGAATCTCCGCGCCGTCCTGCCAGTCCCGATGCCCGGTGCCTTCGTAGGGGGTGACCACCCCGTGCGGGGGGCCGGTGCGGTCCGGGCCCTCCGGCTCTTCCGGCGCTTCCCTCTGCTCACTCATCCCGCGTCCGTCCCTGGCTGGCCTGATCGACTGCTGTTCCGGTATGCTCGTATTGTGCGGAGCTTGCTCACATTATGAACGTAGGGATATCCGGCAGCGCCGTCAAGCGGGGGAGTGTCCCAGCGGCGCACTACGCTGCGAGGAGCACTCGGTAACGCGGCAGGAGGATCGGATGGCAGCGGCACACGCGCCCGGCGAGCGGGACCAGGCACAGCCGGCGGGCGGGCGGGTGCAGTCACTGGAGCGGGCCATCGCCCTGCTCAACGCCATCGCGGCGAGCGCGCCGAAGGGACGGCCGGTGACCGAACTCGCCGCGGAGTGCGGCCTCAACCGCGCCACCGCCTGGCGACTGCTCGCCACCCTCGAGCACCACGGCATGGTGGACCGTGACCCGCTGGTCAGCCGCTACACCATCGGCTCCGCGATCGCGACCATGGCCGCCACCTCGGGCCTCCAGCCGCTGATCCGCCGGGCCCGCCCCGTACTCGAACGGCTGTCCCACGACACCGGCGAGACCGCGAACCTCGCCGTCGCCCAGCGCCTCGGCCTGACCTACGTGGACGAGGTGACCCCACCGGTCGTCCTCACCGCACGCTGGCTGGGCCGGCAGGTCCCCCTCCACGCCAGCTCGGCGGGCAAGGCGCTGCTCGCCTGGCTTCCGGGCGAGGAGGTCGAGGCCATGCTCTCCGGCCCGCTCGCGGAGTACACCGAAACCACCCGCACCGACAGGGTCGCGCTGCACGCCGAACTCGCCGACATCCGGGAACGGGGATACGGCGTCAGCGTCGGCGAGTTGGAAGAGCAGTTGTACGGGGTCGCGGCGCCGGTACTCGACGTCTGGCACCGACCGGTGGCCGTCGTCAGCGTCTGGGGCCCGAAGGAACGCGTGCCCGAGTCCCGCTTCCCCGAACTGGGCGCGCGGGCGCGGCGGGCGGCCGAGGACATACGGGACCGGGCCGCGGGCACCTGACGGCGCACCCGTCCGGTGCGGGTCGCGTTATGGGGCGTCACTCATGCCGGCGGCGAGGGGCGTCGTCCGCCAGTGGTCGACCGCCGGCCTGAGGTACTCCACAAGTTCGGGAAGCTGCGGGGCCAGGGTGAGGGTGGCGACGACCCGCAGCATCCCCAGGGCGTTGACGAAGGCGAGGACCTCCTGGTCGAGCGGCCTCGTGCCGAGGCGCCGTGCGCCGCGGTCGTAGGCGGCCTCGTGCTCGGATCCGAGAGCGGCCAGGTCCCATTCGACGGGCCCCAGCGTGACCAGTTCGAAGTCGGAGTAGAGGTCGCCGTCCACAGAGTGGAAGATGTTCGCGGGCGGGGAGTCGCCGTGGATGGGCTGGAGGTCGACGCCGGGAAACCGGGCCTCGAAGGCGCCGCGCGAACGTACGAGGGGTTCGAGGAACCGCCATTCGCGGCGGGCACGGTCGAGATCGGCCGCTCCGAGCAGCTCGGGATGCTGGTCGAGTTGGGCGAGGCTGTCCTCGATGAACCGCGGGTCGGCCGCGGACAGGAACTCCAGTCGGCCCGGGTAGCCGCGCAGTGCCGCGTGCAGACGGGCCACGCTCCCGGCGTTCGCGACGTAGTCGGGTTCCTTGTCCCGGTCCTCCTCCACGAACGGCCAGAAGGTCATCGAGAACCCCTCGCGCCGCACGGGTTCGCGTGGCACGAGCGGGCTGGGCGCGATCACGGGGACTCCCTGGTCGGCCAGCCACCGTGTGACCTCCAACTCGTCCTGCTGGCGGCCCGCGAGGGCGGTCAAGTCGTCCGGGCGGGGCAGCACGACGGGAATCCGCGCCACGATCGGCGAGGGGGCCAGGTGGACGACGACCGAGAAGACGTCGTGGAGCACCGTGGGCTCGGTGACGGTCAGGCCGAGCTCACGCCCGGCCGCGACGGCCGCCGCGACGGCGGAAGAGGTGCGGTCGGCGCGCTGTTGTGGTGTCAGGTAGGTGGTCACGGGTCCCTTGTTCCGCTGTGGTGATGGATGTTCGGCGTGGTTGTGGAGTGAGTTGGGGCCGAGGGCGGGCCGGACCGGGTCAGCGCCTGCGGCCCGCGCGCAGTTCCAACCGCTCGGCCTCGAAGCGCGCACGGAAGCCGCGATCGTGCGAGACCGCGACCACCGCCCCCTGGTACGCCGCGAGCGCCGCCTGAAGGTCCTCGACCAGGTCGAGCGCGATGTGGTTGGTCGGCTCGTCGAGGACGAGGAGCTCCGCGGGCCGGGTAACCAGGTTCGCGATCTGCAGCCGCCGCTGCTGCCCCACGGACAGCGCGGCGACCGGCACCCGCAGGTCCTGTTCCCGGAACAAGCCCAGGGACAGGAGCTGTTCGGCGTACTCCTCCGGCAGCCCCGGCCTCCCGGCGGCGAACGCGGCGAGCAGCGGCAGCCGCGTGGTCCGCCCGGGCAGCTCCTGGGCGAGGTAGCCGATCCGGCCGGGGTGGCGTGCCGTGCCCGCGTCCGGTCGCAGGTCGCCCGACAGGACACGAAGCAGCGTCGTCTTGCCCGCGCCGTTCTCGCCGGTGACAAGGAGACGCTGTCCGGGCTCGATCGCCAGGAGCCCGTCCAGACACAGCCGTTCCCCGACCCGTACGTTGTCGAGCTCGGCGAGTGGGCCCCCGGCCGGGCCGCCGATCACCGACGGCAGCGCCGTGGTGAAGCGGAGCGGCGCCGGCGGCTCCGCCACCGGGTCGCGCCGCAGCTGGGCCAGGCGCTCCCGCAGCGAGCGCACCTGCCCGCCGAGCTTCGCCTCGCTGGAGCGGCGGTGCTTGCCGAAGCCCTGCTTCGGATCACGGCCTGTGGTGGCCAGCCGCCTGCCCGCGGCTTCCAGTTGCTCCTCCGTGCGGGCCACCTCCTCAACCCAGTCGGCGTACCGCTGCTCCGCTCCGCGCCGGGCGGCGGCCTTGGCGGCGCGGTAGCCGGCCCAGCCGTCGCCGTACCGGCGCACCGTGCGCTCGTCCCGGTCGACCTCGAGAACCGTGGTGGCGACGCGCTCCAGGAAACCGCGGTCGTGGGTGACCGCGACGACGGTGCCGCGGTGAGCGCGCAGGTGTTCCTCCAGCCAGCGCACGGCCGCCGCGTCGAGGTGGTTCGTCGGTTCGTCCAGGAGGAGCAGTTCGGGGGCCGCGGCGAGGACGCAGGCGAGCGCGAGGCGCGACTGCTCGCCGCCGGACAAGGAGCCGAGCAGGCGGTCACGGGTGATCCGGGCCAGCCCGAGCCCGTGCATGGCGGCGTCCACGCGGGCGTCCGCCTCGTATCCGCCGCGTTCCTCGTACGCGATCAGCAGTTCGCCGTACGAGGAGAGCGCCTCGGCCGACGCGTCGGCGAGGGACTCCTCCGCCGCGCGGAGTTTTCGCTCCATGTCGCGTAGTTCGGTCAGGGCGAGGTCGACGGCGTCCTGCACGGTGCGGTTCGCGTCGAGATCGAGCGTCTGGGTGAGGTGGCCGACGCCGCCGGGGAAGCGGACGGTGACCTCTCCGGTGTCCGGTGCCTCGGTCGTGGCGAGCAGTCGCAGCAAGGTGGACTTGCCGGAGCCGTTCTCACCGATGACCGCGGCCTTCTCGCCCGGCCGGACGGTGAAGGAGATCTGGTCGAGGACGGTCCGGGTGCCGTACGACTTGGTGACCGATTTGACGGACAGCTGTGCCACGGCCGGGACGGTGGTGGACAGGGTGGCATGAGCGCGCTGGCGCATAGGACTTTCCCTGGGCATACGAAAGGTCTACGGGCGGCAGAAACGGCTGCGTCGGCCGTGCCCGGACTCAGACGAAGAAGAGGAAAGTCATGGACCCACCATAACCACACGGCGAATAGTCTCGCCTCCTGTTTGTGCGAGACGTGAAGCACCTGATCACGGCACCCCGGTCCTCCGGGACGGGGCGGGGACGGGCAAGCTTGGTGCTTGGTGCTTGGCCGGGCCGCGTCCGTGGGGCTCCGCGGGCGGGACACGGCGGCGGCTCAGGACTCAGGCGCGGATCGCTGCGCGGCGACAGGAGCAGCTTGTGGCGTGCGGCCAGGCCCGGACGGAACGTGTCATACCGGAGCCCAGCCTTGTGGACCGGGACTCCGGCAAGATCACAACCGCGGGCAGGCCCTAATCGCTCGCGTACACCTTGTCGATCGGACGTCCGCGCAGCGCCGAGCGGGTGGGCAGGCTGATCGACAGCCAGCCCAGCAACGCCACGAACAGCAGCACGCCGCCCCAAGCCAGCGGCTGGACGTACGGCAGCGGCTGGCCGGTGAGGGCCAGGGCGCTGCCCACCGCCGGCGGGATGGCGATGGCCACTCCCACGGCGAGCGCGGTCAGCACCACGACGGAGGTCTCCATGAGCATCATCTGCCGGGCCTGCCGTGTGCTGGTCCCGATGAGGCGGAGCATCGCGAACTCGCGACTGCGCCCCGCCGTCGCCATCACCAGCGTGTTCACCACGGCGATGAGGACGTAGAGCAGCAGCAGACCGTTGGCGATGATGTTCGTCCAGGACTGTTGCGCGAACTCGCTCTCTTGCGTGGCGCTGAACTCCTCCCCGTCCTGCACTGTGAGATTGGGCGTCCGCTCGGCCAACCGCTCCAGTGCGGAATCCACCCCTGGCCCCGCGTCCTGGTCAGCGCTCACGAGTAGGGCGGCGTTCTGTCGGTCGGTGGTGTGTCCCACCAACGCCCCGTGTGGCAGCGTGACGTCACCGAAACCGAGCCCGTTGCCGTAGATCGCCACGACCTCGGGCTTCTCTTCCTTCCCGTCCCCGAGGGTGAGGTCGGCCGTGTCCCCGACCTCAAGTCCCGCGGTCTCGGCCGCCGTCCAGCTGAGCGCCACCGTGTCGCCCCGCAGATCGTCGAGGGTGCCCTCACGTACGTCCAGGTCGAGCGTACGGTCCAGTCCCCTCGGGTCCAGGCCCTGCGCGCTGGACGGCTTCGAGATCCGCTCGTCGAGTTGACCGTAGGTGAGTATCACCTGGGAGCGCACTACCGCGGTGACCGTGCCTACGCCGTCGAAGGCTCTGACCTCGTCGGTCAGCTCGGTGGACAATCCCGTGCTCGCGCTCGTGAGCACCCGATCGGCGACGACTCCCTCGGTGGCCTGTTCCTTGGCCGTGTCCTGCACCGTGTGCAGCATCGACAGCTGCATCAGCGCCATCGCGGCGCCCAGCGCGAGGGGGACGACGGCGCTGCTCAACCGGCGGGCGTTAGCACTGCTGTTGGCGGCCGCCAGATAGCCGCTCACCCGGGAGCGCCGCAGCAGCGGCGTCATCAACCGCGCCGCGCTGGCCACGAGTATCGGGCCGAGCAGGGCGCTGCCCACCATCAGGGTCAGCAGCGACGAGGCCGCACCGGCCAGCGCCAGTTCGCCCGGAATCGCCAGCGGCATTCCGATCGCCGACACCAGGCCGAACAGCACCAGGACCACACCCGTGGTCCTACGCGCGCTCCCGATCTCCGACGGCTCCACCTCGGACTCGCTCAGCGCCTCCACCGGCCGGGTCTTGGCTATTCGGTACGCCGAGACGTACCCCGCGAGTCCGGCACCCAGCACGGACAGCAGTACGGACACGACCGCCGGCAGCGGATTGAGCGACAGCGGGAAGTCCGCGGGAAGCACTCCGACTCGCGAGAACGCGTCCCGAAGGAGCCCCGCCACCAGGAAGCCCGGCAGGGTGCCCAGCAGCGCGCCGGCCGACGACACCAGCAGCACCTCGCTGCCGATCATCCTCTGCACCTGTCTCGGGGTGGCCGCGATGGCACGCAGCATGGCCAACTCACGGCGACGCTGGTGGATGACCAGGCTGAGGGTGGAGGCCACCACGAAGATGACGACGGCGAGCGCCGTGCCACCGAACGAGCCGGACAGCATCGCCAGGAAGGTCCGGGACCCGCCGATGTCCAGGAACTCCAGGTTGCCCATGTCCTCGCCGGTGTAGACGAGACCGCCGAAGGGAGCGATGCCGTCCCGGACCTGGCTGGCCAGCTCCTCCGCGTCGACGCCCTCCTCGCCGAGGACGCCGAGCGCCGTGAACGTGTCCCCGTTCGAGTGCTGGTCGAGCTGCGCGGCCCGTCCGTCGGTGAAGAACGCGGCGGACTGCCGGTCCAGCCCGCTCGCTGGCGGCTCGACCAGACCGACGACCTCGTAAGCGCCGGCGCTCGTGCCGACCGACAGGTGCGCGGTGTCCCCGACTCGCAGCCCGGCCTGGTCGGCAAGCTCGACGTCCAGGGTCGTCTCGCGGTCGCCGGCCGGCTTACGGCCCTCGCTCAGCTCGAACGGGCCCAGCTCCGTCGACGACCACCCGTGGCCGTGCAACGGATGGTCCAGCGCCAGTGTCTGGCCGGGCGAACCGCGGTCGTCCCGCTGGAGGGTCATCTCGACCGTGTGGTCCCGGACGACCTTCCGCACACCCTCGACGTCCGCGGCCTTCCGCGCCACCGACTCGGGCACGCGGGCACGCTCGGCCAGCGCGGGATCGAAGTCTCCCGTGACCTCCTCGTACTGTTGTCCCCCGACCATGACGGTGGCGCCCGCGTATCGCTCGGGTGCGACACCCGAGGTCAGACCGGACATCAGCAGCACGCCACAGGCGGTGATGACGGCGGAACCACACAGCACGGCGATGAACGCCGCGACGAATCCGCCCTTGCGATTCCGGATCGTGCTCCATGCGATGTCGAACACGAAACGCCTCACCAATCGCCCAGGTGCGTCATACGCTCAGCGATCTGTTCGGGCGACGGCCGGTACAGCTGGCCGGCGACCCGCCCGTCCGCGAGGAAGAGCACCGTGTCGGCGAAGGAGGCGGCGAACGGGTCGTGGGTGACCATCAGTACGGTCTGCCCCAGCTGTTCCACGATGTGCCGGAACAGCCGGAGTACCTCCTGGCTCGTGCGCGTGTCCAGGGCGCCGGTCGGCTCGTCGGCCAGCAGCGCGTCCGGACGGGTCACCAACGCCCGCGCGATCGCGACGCGTTGCTGTTGTCCCCCGGACAGCTGAGCGGGTCTGCGCCGCGTGTACTCGGTCATCCCGACCCGCGTCAGCACCTCGTGCAGCCACGCCTCGTCCACCGGCAGGTCGGCAAGTCGCGAGACGAGTGTGACGTTCTGCTCGACCGAGAGCGCGGACATGAGGTTGTACGCCTGGAAGACATAACCGATCCGGCTTCTGCGGATCGCCGTGAGGTCGTCCTCCTTGAGGCCGGTCAGCTGGGTGTCACCCAGGAACACGCGCCCCTGTGTCGGCTGGTCGAGCCCGGCGACGCAGTGCAGGAAGGTGCTCTTCCCGGAGCCCGAGGGCCCCATCACGGCCGTGAACGAGCCGCGCGGCACCTGCAGCGTGACATCGCGCAGTGCGGTGACGACCTGCTCCCCCTTGCCGTACGTCTTCGTCACGGACTCCAGACGCATCGCCGCCGCCGGTGCCCCCACCGCAGCGGCGGGGCCGCCCCAGCCCCCCTGAATCGCCGTCATTGAAAATTCCCCTCCGATTCGCTGGTCGTATCACTGTACGGCGGGTGAAATCGGCTTCCGGAGTTATCCACAAGCACCCCGGACACGCGGCCGAGAGCGCTTCAATGTCAGGAGCGACGTCTGGTATGACCGGTTGTTGGGCGAGGCAGGACCCGCGAAGGAAAGGACCCCAGGCACGTGACACGCACAGTGAAGCTCCGCTCCGGCACGCCCGTCCCGGCGCTGGGCCAGGGCACCTGGCACATGGGCGACGATCCCGCCCGCCGCTCGACGGAGTTGGCGGCTCTGCGCGCCGGGCTGGACCTGGGCATGACGCTCGTCGACACCGCCGAGATGTACGGCAACGGCGCGGCCGAGGAACTGGTCGGAGAGGCCGTACGCGGGCGCCGCGACGAGGCGTTCCTGGTCAGCAAGGTGTTGCCGACGAACGCCGACCGGCGCGGCACCGTCGACGCCTGTCACGCGAGCCTGCGTCGCCTCGGTACGGACCGGATCGACCTGTACCTGCTGCACTGGCGCGGGGGAGTGCCGCTGGCGGAGACCGTCGAGACGTTCGAGACGCTGGTGCGGCAGGGCGACATCGGGGCTTGGGGCGTCAGCAATCTCGACACCGATGACCTCGATGACCTCGGCGGTTCGGCGCACGCCCACGGCTCCCGCGATGCCGTCGGGCCGGAGACCGACCAGGTGCTCTACAACCTCTCCCGTCGTGGCCCCGAGTACGATCTGCTGCCCCGCTGCCGTGAGTTGGGCGCCCCGGTCATGGCGTACTCGCCCGTGGAGCAGGGCCGATTGCTCGAGCACCGGGCCGTGCGCGCGGTGGCCGACGCGCACGGCGCCACCCCGGCCCAGGTCGCGCTGGCCTGGGTGCTGCGGCGGGACGACGTCATCGCGATTCCGAAGGCGTCCTCCCGCGCGCACGTGGAGGAGAACCACGCGGCGCTCCGGCTGACGCTCACGGCCGAGGACCTGTCCACACTGGACGCCGCCTTCCCACCGCCCGCGCGCAAGCGCCCACTGGAGATCCTCTGACGGGCAGCGCGGGACGGGCAGAGGCCGGAGTGGCGGCGAAGAGACCCCCTGTCGGTGCTGACCGGTATCTTCGTGGGAAACGGCGCCAGCGGCGCAGATGCTGTGGTGGAGTGCTGACGGCGGGTCTGTTCTCCGTAGGAAGGAGGGGATGGTGTGCTGCTCCGGTTTCGCGTAGCGAACGTGCGGTCATTGCGTGATGAGCAGGAACTCTCCTTCGTTTCGCTCAGCGATGCGTCGGGTCACGACGCGGCGCGGTACGTGACGCTCGCGGGCGGGCAGTCGGCTGGCGTTCTGCCGCTGCTGGGCATCTTCGGGGCCAACGCCTCGGGCAAGTCGAACGTGCTCACCGCCCTGACCGACATGCGTACGGCGGTACTGAACTCCTACGCCCACTGGGCGTCCACCGAGGGCACCGTCCGAAATCCCTTCACCCTGGACGCCAAGGCGGTAGCGGAGACGAGTTTCTTCGAGACGGATGTGGTACTCGAAGGCGTGCGCTGGACGTACGGCTTCGAACTCGGTCAGGAGCGGGTCGAAGCGGAATGGCTGCACAGCTACCCTCGGGGTCACCGTCAGGTCTGGCTGGACCGGGACGCCTCACGGGCGAAGGTGTACGACTGGCCGGGTGGCCGGGTCAAGGACCGCACCCAGCTGGAGCGGCGCACCCGGCCGAACGCCCTGGTGCTGTCCATGGCGGGCACCGACAACCATCCGCAACTCTCCCCGCTCTTCCACTGGTTCCGGCGCAACCTGTGGTTGATCAATCCGGAGGATGAGCGTGCCCAGCGAGAGGCGTTCACCAGGAGGGAGCTCTCCGGTAGCCGCGCTGACCGGATCAACGAACTGCTCCGGGTCGCGGATCTGGGTATCACCGGTGCGGAGGTGGTTGAGGAGGGCCGCGACCGGCAGACGGTCCGACTGACACACCGGTCACAGTCCGGGGAGGTCTCCTTCGACTGGCGCGACGAGTCCTTCGGCACCCGCTCCTGGTTCGCGCTGCTCGGTCCGCTGCTACTGGCGCTCGACGAGGGCGCTGTGCTGCTGGTGGACGAACTAGACGCGAGCCTGCACCCGCGCTTCGCCGCGGAGGTCGTACGCCTCTTCCACGATCCACAGGCCAACACGGAGGGCGCGCAGCTCGTCTTCACCTCGCACGATCCGTCGCTACTCGCCACCCCCAGCGGCGGACGCTTGCTGGAGCCTGGCCAGGTCTGGCTGACGGAGAAAGACGCGGACGGTGCGACGGAGCTGTATCCGTTGACGGCGGTTTCTCCGACCGCTGAGGAGGACTTGACGAAGTCCTATCTGGCGGGTGCGTTCGGTGCGGTTCCGTCTCTCCTGGAGGGGCAGATCGCGCGGCGGCTGCTGACCACGAACGATCCGGAAGGGCCCGAGGGCCGCCGGGGCCAGGATGCTGACACGGAGCGGAGCTGATGGCGCGTACGAAGGGGAAGGAGTCGCTGGTCCCGGCACAGAAGGGTGGGCGGCAGCGCAACAAGGTCGTGCACGTGTTCACCGAAGGGAAGGTCACCGAGCCGGAGTACATCCACATCGTCCGGGAGCGGTCTCCCGTGTCGGGCATCGAGGTCCGGATCGCGAACGCGTCTGACCGTGGCTCGAGGCGTGAGCCGCTGAAGTTGGTCGATGCGGCGGTGCGGCTGATGCGGGACGAGAAGCGGGAGGCGAAGCGCAGCGGACTGCCGAAGAAGCTCTGGCCGATGGTTTGGTGCCTCTTCGACCGCGACCAGCATGAGGGTGTCGAAAGCGCGTTCAAGCAGGCGCGGGAGGCCGGCGTCCGGGTGGCGTTCTCACACCCTTGTTTCGAGGTGTGGCGCCTGCTTCACCACAAACCGGTCGTCGGCACCTTCGGTGGTGTCTGTGACCTGGCGGCGGACCGTCTGCCGTTCGCCAAGCAGGTCACGGACGTCAAGCAGGTCCTGCCGGAGCAGATCCCGAAGCAGAGCTTCGGGCAAGCCAAGAAGTGGGCGCTGAAGATGAACGCGGAGCACGAAGACCATGTGCCGTACTCCCAGCGGGACCCGTACACCGACGTCTTCACCTTCGTCGAGGAGGGGCTCGGCATCATCGCGTACTGAGGCGCCGAGACCGGTTCGAGGGTACGGCGTTTCCGCCGCGCTGGTCCGTCGCCGTAGGGTTTCTCCGTTCGCATCCGGTACGGACCGTAGGGAGTCGGGTACGTGGCCAAGCTCACGCTCGCGCAGTTGGAGCGGCACCTGTGGGCCGCGGCGGACATCCTCCGCGGCACCATGGACGCCTCCGAGTACAAGGAATACATCTTCGGCTTGCTGTTCCTGAAGCGGGCGAACGACGAGTTCGAAGCCGCGCGGGAGAAGGTCCTGGAGGAGGCGCGGACGGAGCTTGGCCTGGCGGGCGACCTGCTGGAGCAGCACCTCGAGGAGCCCTCGGCGTACAGCGAGACCGGCGTGCTGTTCGTCCCGAAGAGCGCACGCTGGAAGCTCGTCTCGTCGGGGACCCAGAACCTCAACGAGGAACGGCTGCGCCCCGCGCTCCAAGCCTTGGAGATCCAGAATCCCAAGCTCAAGGGACTCTTCGATCACTTGGACTTCAACAGGATCGGCGGCTCCGGAGCCTCGGCGAGCACGGCGAAGCTGGCCAACCAGCGCTTGCGGGCGCTGATTGATCACTTCGGCCGGATTCGGCTGCGCACGGACGACTTCGAGTTCCCAGACCTGATGGGCGCGGCTTACGAGTACCTCATCAAGGAGTTCGCGGATGACGCGGGCCGCAAGGGCGGGGAGTTCTACACCCCGCGCGCGGTCGTACGCATGATGGTGGAACTCCTCGATCCGCAGCAGGGCAGCCGCATCTACGATCCGTGCGTGGGCTCCGGCGGCATGCTGATCCACGCCAAGGAGTACGTGGAGGAGCGTGGCGGCGACACCTCGGACATGTTCTTCGCCGGTCAGGACGCGAACAGCGGTTCTTGGATCATGTCCACGATGAACATGGTGCTGCACGGGGTGCGGAGCTTCAGTCTGACGACCGGGGACACCTTGACCGACCCGGCGCACGTACCGCGCTCGGACGAGGACCGCTTTCACGGTGTGCTGAGCAATCCGCCGTTCTCCATGGACTATTCGCTGGCCGATCTGGACCACAGAGCACAGCGCGCGGAGTACGGCGTCACCGGCGAGCGCGGCAAGGCCGATCTGATGTTCCTCCAGCACATGCTGTGGGAGACCAAGCGGGAGAAAAACCCCGGCATGGTCATCACGGTCATGCCGCACGGGGTGTTGTTCCGGGGTGGTGGCGAGCAGGAAATCCGTACGAAGCTGCTGGAGGAGGACGTCCTTGAGGCGGTGATCGGCCTCGCCCCGAACCTCTTCTACGGCACCGGCATCCCCGCGTGCATCCTGGTGCTGCGCCCGCCCGGGACGAAGGTCTCGAAGCGACAGGAGCGGGTGCTGTTCATCAACGCCGATCAGGAGTATCACGCGGAGCGGGCACAGAACGTCCTGCTGCCGGAGCACGCTGAGAAGATCGTTTCAGCCTTCCACGCGGAGAACCCCGAGATTCCGGGCTTCGCCCGGCTGGTGAGCCGCGAGAAGCTGCGGGAGAACGGCGATAACCTCAACATCCGCCGGTACGTCGACAACGCGCCGCCCCCGGAGCCGCAGGACGTACGCGCACACCTGACGGGCGGCATGCCGCGCGCGGAGATCGAGGCTAAGCGGGGACTGCTCGACGCGTACGGCGTGAAGTTGGCGGATCTCTTCACCGAGCGGGAGCCGGTGGATTCGGACTACGTGGACTTCCCGTCGGCCGAGCGCCGTCCGGACGCGGCCCGGTTGGCCGAGCTGGCGCACCCACGCGAGGAGGAGCTGCAAGGCGCGTTCACCAAGTGGTGGGAGGAGGAGGCCCGGCACCTGGAAGCCGTGGCGGCGACTCCGGAGCGGCTGGCGGACCTGCTGCCCTCGGAGCGGAAGGCCGGGTTGATGGCCGTACGGGGCTCGCTGATGGGGTCGTTCGTGCAGCGGCTCGGTGAAGTGGGGCTGTTGGACCGGCACGCGCTCTCCGGGGCGGTGGCCGGCTGGTGGTACGAGGCAAAGTACGACCTGCTCGCGCTGTCCGAGAACGGTTTCGGCGCGGTGCTGGACGGCTGGGTCGACAACGTCGAGACGATGCTGGCGCCGGAACAGGACCCGAAGACCCGGAAGGAACGGAAACGGAGCACGGCGGAACGGCGGCGGGCGTACGACCACAAGGTGGTCGCCGCGATCGCGCCGGACTTCCTGGAGGAACTCGAGGCGGCGGACACGCGGAAGGCGAAGCTGGACGCCCGCTGGAAGGAACTCAACGCGAAGTCGGAGCCCGCGGACGATGACGAGAGCGGTGAGGAGTCGGCGGACGAGCAAACTGGTCTGACCGTTGATGAGTTGATGGAGCTGGAGTCGCTGAAGAAATCCCGTACGAAGGCGAACGCGGCGGTCAAGCGTCTGGAGAACGACTTCTGGTTCCAGCGACAGCTGACCGATCAGCCGCAGTTGGGCGAGGAGGAGCCGCGTCTCTTCCGCGCCCGCCAGGAGCTGGACGAGGAGGGCGAGCGACGGGTGGTGCTGGACCTGTTGCGCCAAGACCTCGCGGCGAAACTGGAAGGGCATGTGGTGCGCCGCCGGCGTGAGTTGGTCGACGCGTATGGGATGTGGACGGACAAGTACGCCGTGTCGCTTCGCGAGATCAAGAGGAACGTTGAATTCGCGGAAAAGCAGATGAAGTCTCGGTTGAAGGAACTTGGCTATGAGTGACGATGGGCGCTTCATTCCGTTCTCTGACTTGGTTGAAGTAAACCCATCGGGCGATTTTGTTTCGGGGCTGGCTCCCTACATTTCCATGGGAGATGTCACGAACTATGGATATCTCAGTCAGGTACAGTACCGCCTGGTAGATGAAACTATTTCAGGGAACCCGCGTTTTCGAAACAAAGACACATTGTTTGCAAAAATTACGCCCTGCATGGAAAATGGAAAGGGAGCATTTGTTGAAGGTCTGAAGGAAGGCGTGGGGATAGGGAGTACAGAGTTTCATGTGCTCCGGGCGAAACCGGGAGTAGCGCCTAGGTTCATCTACCACTGGACCCGTTCGCGTGAGTTTCGACTCAAAGCGGAAGCGATGATGACCGGTTCCGCCGGACAGCGGAGAGTCCCCTCGTCCTTCTTTGGGAAGTTTATGGTTGCCGGCTTGTCTCTGGATGAGCAGCAACGGATCGCCGATGTGATCGACGCTGTGTCGGAGCAGGAGCGGTCCATCAACGTAGAAATCTTGAAGCTGGAAAGAATGAGATATGGACTCGTTGCGCGTGCTTTTCGGGACGGCGAGAAAATAATTGAAACAGGGGCAAGCGAATCCACTGAGTGGGAGCTCAGGTCAATTGGAGAATTGTGTCGCGTAAGTTCGGGAATTACCCCTAGCAGGTCATCCGAATCTCGATATTTTGCCCAGGCGGGGACTCCATGGGTTAAGACCCTAGACCTTAATGAGGGTTGGGTTTCTACGACCGAAGAGGCGCTCACTGAAGTCGCAATGTCTGACCTTGGTATTCGCCGGTATGCACCGCAATCGGTGCTAGTTGCCATGTATGGCGGGTGGCAACAAATTGGCCGAACGGCAATTCTTGATGTGCCAGCAGCTGTAAATCAAGCAATTTCTGTACTTGAAGCATGCACTGATATTTACCCCGAATATTTGCTGCTTGCCTTGCAGTGCAACCGCTATAAGTGGCGTCAGTTTGCGGCGAGTACTCGGAAAGATCCGAATATTACGAAATCAGACGTACTGCAATTTGAAATTGGGGTACCCAGCCGTGAAGAGCAAGAGCGAATTGTTGATGTGGATCATGCTGTACGACAAGATATTGCAAACGGTCGAAATCAGTTGGAAAAGATGAGAAAATTCAAATTGGGATTGATTGATGCGTTGCTCGGCGGTGGAAGGTGCGTAGGTTGATTTTCGCGGGGCTCCGATCGGTGGCAGCGCTCCGCTAAGAGGTCTGTCCATTCTTGATGGTGTCAATGAAGGAACTCCAGCCAGCGGATGGAATCACCAGTGCCGGACCATCGGCTGTCTTGGAGTCGCGGACAGGAACGCCCGACGGGTAGCCGTCTAGGACCTCGAGGCAGCTGTCCGCATCGTTCCCGCTGTGTGACGACTTGCGCCAACCAATCAGCGTGGTGGCATCGGGGATAGCCTGCTCAGACATCGTGTCCGTATTCCTTCGCTATCGCTTTCATGAGGGTCAGTGACTCGTTGAGCGGCATCGCGTCGCCCAAGGCAAGATCGTAGGCAGTGCGGATGCGCTCGACAATGGCTGGTTCGTCGTGCAACTTGGCCATGTACAGCGCCTCTGAGTAGGCGACTGGTGGCTGGTCCTCGAACCACATCAGTGTCACCATGCTTTGCTGGAGTGGGTGAGCCCCCAAGTTGGTCGGCAGGACGTGGACACGGACCCGTCCACTCTCGACCAAGCTCGCGATGTGCGCGACTTGTTCCCCCATGACATGGCGCCCGCCGACCTCGCGTCGTAGGACGGCTTCGTCAAGCAGTACCCACACTACGGGCGTCACCGGGTCTGCGAGGACCTCTGCGCGTTCAAGCCGTGTGACGACGATCCTGTCACATTCCTCTTCACTCCAGGGAGGTAGTGCTGTGCTCAGGACCGCACGCATGTACCTCTCGGTTTGCAGGATTCCAGGTACGAGCGTGAGAGCGAACTCCTGGATTCGCGATGCCTGTTGTTCGAGTTGGCGGGCCGACTCGAACCGGTCTGCCACCACCACATCCTGCTCTGGCAGGAAGCTGCTCAGCACATCGCCGGTGTTCAGCGCCCTGTCCAGACGGCGGGCATCCTCCTTGGACGGGATACGTCGCCCGGCTTCGATGTGCGCGATGTGCGAACGCGTCATCACAGCCATCTCCGCCAACTCCTGCTGTGTGAGCCCGGCCGAGTCCCGCTGGGCCTTCAGCCATTCCCCATAGGTATTACTCATCGTCAGCTCCCATGTGACGAATGCTTTGTCACATCCAAACCCCTGTGAGCGTAGCTCGAACCGCCTCAGTGTGTGAGTGAATCGCTACTCAGCGATGAAGCCGGCCGCTCTCATGGCCGGTGGCCACGCCACGCACGCATGGACCCCCGCGACCGCTACGGACGGCCCGGGGGCGTGGCCATCAACCCACACATCAAAGGAAGTTGACGACATGTTGCACCGTATCGTCCGGGCCATCGCCTCGTTGCAGTGGCCCAAACGGCATGCCTCGGGCCGGCATCGGGCCGCCGAGACTCCCCGGCAGACCCGTGCCCACGCCCCGACGCCCCCTCGCCGGTCGTTGCCCGCGCACCGCTCGTGGCACCACGAACCCGTCGTACGCGGTGAGGACACCGCGCTCGTACGCCCGTACCTCGTCGCGCACGAGCGCCGGGAGGAAGCCCAGCGACAGGAGGAGCGCCGGCTCGCGCTCTGGCTGGCCGTGCACGGCGTCGACATCGGACCGCGCTTCATCCACGGTGTGGAGGTGGCCGCCTGATGAGTACGACGGACCAGACCACCACCGTCCCACTCGGCGGCGAGCACGCCCGGCTGCTTCCGTGGCCCACTCCCGAGGGCAAGCCCTGCTACCTCGTCGCTGACGGTACGGGTTTCCTCTCCGAGGTCGCGGACAACTACGAAAGCGTGCAGCTCGGCATGGCAATCGACCTTCTCGGGCACGTCGCCGATCTGCCCACGGAGGACCGTGCCACCCCGGAACAACTCCGTTACGTCATCGCCCGCTTGACCGAGTCGCTGTGCGCCGTGCATCGCATCGCCCGCAGCAGGGGCGCGCGGCTCCCGACGCCCGTGCGGGACGACGACTACGACGCGTATGGCCAAGCCGATGTGGAAGGCGCCGAGGAACGCGCCGACCCGAGAAGTCCGCTCACCACCCCGTAGCCCCACCCGCACGGCCTCGCTGACCTCGGCGGGGCCGAAACTCTCCCCAACGCCCCTACTCCGCGCGCAGAATGGATCACCGAAGCGGCACGGTGACGACTGGGCGAGAGAACCGGGAGCGGTGGGGTGCAGGTGGAGCGGGACGAGGTCGAGCGACCGATCATCGCGCAGCTTACGGCGATGGGCTGGACCCACCTGCCCGGCCCGGAGGTCGGCACACTCGACGCCGGCTCGCCACTGCTCACCGAGCAACTGGAGGCGGCGCTCGCCCGGATCAACGTCCGCGCGCAGGACGGCCAGCCGTGGATGGACGAATCCGACGTGCGCCGCTCCATCGCCGAACTAACCGCCGTGCCGCTGGGCAAGGACCTCGTCGCGGCCAACCTGGCCACAACGGACCTGCTGCACAACGGCTGTGTGCTCACCGGCCCATCGGCGGCGCACGGTGGTGCCTCCGCCACTGTGCAGTACGTCGACTGGCACGAGGAGCGGCGGGAACGCAACGAGTTCACCGTCGTCGACCAGTTGCGCGTGCGGAACCGTTCCGGTCAGGAGTCGGTCCTCGACCTCGCCCTGTTCGTGAACGGCATCCCCCTCGCCGCCGTCGAGTGCAAGAGCCCCGAACTCGCCGATCCGTTGTACGACGCGGTGCGCGACCTGCGGCACTACACGGGTGATCCGCTGGATGAGGACGGCGGCGGCCGACCCGAGCCCGCCGGCGTGCCGGAGCTGTTCCGCACGGTGCAGTTGCTCGTCGCCGCCACCGCGGAGACCGCGTATCTCGGCACGGTCACCTCAGATCCGGAACACTTCCATCCGTGGCGCAGCATCGCCCCTCAGCGCGAGGCAACCCTCCGGGCCGAACTACCAAAGGGCGTCCACACCCTCTCGGAGCGGCACAAACTTGTCGGTGTCGTCCTACGGCCCGCCGCGCTGCTGAATCTCGTGCGGCACTACGTCATCCCGCTTCCAGTCGAGACGGCGTCCGGTGGTACGCGTACGGTAAAGGCAGTGGCCCGGCACCAGCAGTACCGGGCGACGGAGCGCGCCGTCCACAAGCTGTTGACAGGCAAGGCGCGTGGTGGGCATGTACGGGAGGACGAGCGTGGCGGCCTCATCTGGCACACGCAGGGCTCCGGCAAGAGCCTGACGATGACCTTCCTGGCGCGCCGCATGCACCTGCACCACCAGCTCAGCGAGTTCACCGTGGTGGTCGTCACCGACCGCACGCAGTTGCAGACACAACTGGCGGATACCCTGAAACTGAGCGAATCCGAGCACGAGACGGCTGCCACCGCGACTCAGCTGGCGGGCCTGCTGCGGGACGGCGGGTCACGCGTGATCTTCGCGATGATCCAGAAGTACGGCGCCGCCGGTTTCCGACCGGCCCACGAGCCTGCGGGCGACGACCGGGACGTCACCCAGGTGTACGCAGAGGCCGAGCGGACGCGGAAGCGCCGATCCGGCGACGACAGCTCGACCGAGCCGCCCGAACCGAACTTCCCCGAGTGCAACACCTCCACGAACATTCTCGTGCTGGTCGACGAGGCGCATCGCTCGCACACCAGCGTGCTGCACGCGGCCCTGCGTAAGGCCGTGCCGAACGCCGCGAAGATCGGTTTCACCGGTACTCCGATCATGACGGGCAAGGCGGCGGACACTCGGCGGATCTTCAACGGCGGCCCTGATCAGGGTTTCCTGGACACATACCGGATGGCGGACGCCGAACGCGACGGTGTGGTCGTCCGCATCCGTTACGAGGGCCGTACCGGTCAGGGTGAGGTCTTCGACAAGGACGGCCTGGACCGTCAATTCGAGGACCTGGTGCGGGAGCGTACCGACGAGGAGCGGAAGGCGCTGCTGAAGCGCTGGCCGACGGAGCGGGACGTGGCCGAGTCCAGCCCGATGATCCGGGCCAAGGCCGAGGACATGCTGGAGCACTGGGTCACCACCGTGCTGGCGAGTGGCGGATTCAAGGCGCAGGTCGCGGCGGTCAGCCGGAAGGCGGCCGTGGAATACCGCCGCGCGTTGCGGGAGGCCCGGGACGCGCTGCTCGTCGAACTCGCCGGCTTCGACCCGGAGTCGGTGACCGGAACGCCGCTGGAGGAGCTGCCGCGCCGGGAACGCTACCTGTACCAGGCGCACCAGTACTCCGCCCTGTTGCGGCGGATGGACTTCGTGCCAGTGATATCCGCCGGAGCGGAGAGGAAGCACCGTCAGTGGCTGCACTGGACGGACACCAATCACCAGGACGCGTACATCGAGCGGTTCCATCGGCCGTTCCCCCACTACCCGCCGGACGAGGCGTGGGAGGTCGCCCTACCGTTCGGTGTCGTCCCGCAGGACTCCGGCCCGGGGACACCAGCGGCCAACCCTTGGTCCGAGGACGGGAATGCGGTTGCCGCAGCGAGGATCGCGGAGGATGACGATCCAGTGCATCCGGAGAGCCCGGTTGCGTTCCTCATCGTGAAATCCATGCTGCTCACGGGTTTTGACGCGCCTCTTGAGCAGGCGCTGTATCTGGACCGGCCGATCCGGGACGCCGAACTCCTGCAGGCCGTGGCTCGCGTCAACCGGCCCGAGAAGGGCAAGGAAGTCGGTTATGTCGTCGACTACTACGGCGTCTTCGAGCACCTCACCGACGCCCTGGCGGACTACGAGCAGGCAGACGTCGACGACACGATGCGTGACCTCTCCGAGGAGGTCGGTCAGCTGAAACCAGCCGCCCAAGCAGTGCGCGATCACTTGCGCCGGTACGAGCTTACGGACGCCGACCTAGAGGGCCCCGCCCGGCTCGGCGCTGCCGCGCACCTCTTCGAGGACGAGACGGCCCGCTTTGGATTCGACGAGGCGTTGAACCATTTCCTCGGGGTGCTCGAGGGGGTGCTGCCGCACGAGGAGGGTCTCAGGTACCTAGCGGAAGCCCGCCGGTGGGGTGCGCTCCAGAAGCGGGTACGACGGCTGTACCGGGACGGACCGGGCGGTACGTTCACCATGCGCACCTACGGGCGCAAGGTGCGGGCCATGATCGCCGAGCACCTGGAGGGGCCCGAGATCGAAGCCGTCATCGCACCCGTCTCGCTCGCCTCGCCGGCCTTCGACGAAACGGTGCGCGACCTGCCCGCCAAAGAGGCGGCGGCGGAGATGCGGCACGCGCTGAGGTTCCATCTGGAGGAGCGGGTCAAGCGGCAGGACCCGGAGAAGTACGCCCGGCTCTCCGAACGTCTGGAGGAGATCCTGCGGGACATGCCCGAACGTTTCGAGGCGCAGAGACGGGAGTTCGGGCCGTTGATCGAGGAGGCCCGGCAGCAGGAGACGGTGGACCCGCACCTTGCCAGACTCAGCCCGTTGGAGCAGCGCACGTATCGGTTGCTGGACCGACTGGTGATCCAGAACCCGGACGTGGCCTGCACCTTGGAGGATATGCGGCCACTCACCATGGAAGTATGCGACACCACCGCCCAGGCGTTGGCCAAGACGAGCTTCCAGGGCCAGAGCCAGGACATCAACGAGCTGGCACACGGTCTCCAGCTCAGGTTGGTCAGGAACCATGTGCGGCCCGCCACCGGGGTGGATTGGGCGCCGGTGCGCAACGTCGCACAAGAGCTCGCGGCGTACGCGGTGCATAACCGGAGCGACTTCCTACGGCGAGCGCAGGGAGAATAGCGGTGTGACCGCATCCGCCGACGCTCGCACCACCTCGGCCTCCACCGCTCCGCTAGCCGAGGGGGACCAGTTGGCCGTCAGTGGACTCACCCTGAGCGTTCGGGTCAGTGCCCGACGTAGGCGCTTCGCGTTGACCGTGGAGCAGGACGCCCGTCTCACGCTGCACGCGCCCGTGGGTCGCTCCGCCGGCGATGCCGAGGCTTTCGTGCACGCGCACCACGCTTGGGTGCTCGGCAAACTCGCCTTGCGGGAGCGGACGCGCCCGCTGCACCCGACGAAGCGCCTCATCGAGGGGGAGGTCTTCCGCTATCTCGGTCGGACGTATCGGCTGACGGTGCTGGACGAAGCGGTGCGAGACCACCGAGTGCGGTTGGTCGCGGGGCGGTTGGTGCTGGACCGTACTCGTGCCGAGGACCCGAAGCGTGGTCGGGCGGCTCTGGTGGACTGGTACTGCCGGACGGGCACGGCCTGGGCGGCGGGCAGACTTCAACCCTGGGCGGCCCGCATGGGCGTGCCCGAACCTCGACTGGATGTGCGGGACGTCGGGACTCGCTGGGGACGGTACGTGCCGGGCGAGCGGGTCCGTACGCCTGGCGCCTACGGACCGGAGCAGCTCGGTGCGGGCCGGATGAGCCTGGGCTGGTCACTCTTCCAGCTTCCGATGCACCTCGTCGACTACGTCATCGCGCACGAGTTGGCGCATGTGAGGGTGGCCGGCCACGGTGCGGACTTCTGGCGGCTGCTTGGACTTGCCTTGCCGGAGTATGCGCAACGGCGAGCGGAGTTGGACGAGCTGGGGCGACACATGTGGATGGGAGGCATCGAGCATGAGAGCAGCGGGGTGGCGCCCGTCCGCTGATCTCGTTGAGTGGTCGTAGCCCATCCGCGCCCGGCGGCTACCAGGCCGTGTGGGACGACTGGAGTATCTCGATGACCTCGTCGTCCCCGAGCTGTTCGAAAGCGTCGTACCACTGCCCCACCGCCTGGAACGCCGCCGGTTGGTGTGGGCACACCAGCTCGTCGACTTCCGGCTCCAGCGCCGCCACGGCCTGCGGCGAGCCCACTGGGACGGCGAGTAGGAGCCGCGACGGCTCCTGAGCGCGTACGGTCCGCAGCGCGGCGCGTGCGGTGAGCCCGGTGGCCAGTCCGTCGTCGACCACGATCACCGTACGACCGCCCAGCTCGGGCGCCGGCCGGCCGTCGCGGTACAGCTCCTCGCGCCGACGCAGCTCGTCCCGCTCGTGTGCCGCCCGGGGCTTGAGGCCGTCGGCGGTGAGCCCGAGCAGGTCGAGCGTGCGCTGGTCGTAGAGCGGCGGCGCGTCGCCCGCCAGGGCGCCCACCGCCAGTTCGGGGTTGGCTGGCGCGCCGATCTTGCGGGCTACCAGCACGTCCAGGGGCGCGTGCAGACCGGCGGCCACCTCGCTGCCGACCGGTAGGCCGCCCCGGGGCAGCGCGAGGACATACGGGTCGGTGAGCCGCTCGGCCGTGTGCCCGCTGGTGAGCCGCTCCACCAGGGCGCGTCCGGCGTCCCGGCGGTCCCGGAAGCGCATGGGCGGTCCTCCCTCCGGCCGCGCTGGAGCCCGTACGGGCGCCTCGCCGCCCGGGTGCCCGTCGCGTACGCGGGGAAACGCCGAGCCGTACGACGGTCGGGCGTACGGCCGTGGCGCCCGCCTCACGTACGGTGGCGGGCCGGGAGGCGGCGGGCCGGCCGGGCGGGACTCACTCCAGGGTGAGCGACAACTCCTCGATCTTCTCGCCGCGTGCCCGGGCGAAGATCCGCTGACCGCGTCCGGTGACGGTGAAGCCGCACTTCTCCAACACCCGTAGGGACCCGGCGTTGTCCGCCGCCACGTGTGCGTGCAGGGGCCGCGTCCGCTCCAAGGCGACGAGTCCGCGCAGCGCCGCACCGGCGACCCCGCGCCCCCAGTAGGCGGACGCGATCCAGTAGGTGACCTCCCGTTCGTCAGGTGGCCCGAACGCGGCCGCGTGCCCGGCCACCGCCTCGTCCACCAGGACGGTCCGCACGGTGACCGCCGGGTCGGAGCGCACCGTCGCCCAGTGCGCGTCGAACCGTCCCCGGTCGTAGTGGTACTCGCGGGTGACCGCGGCCATCCACTGTGCCGCCGGCTCGCTCATGTGGGTCCAGAAGACGTCCACATCGCTGTCCGCCACCTCACGTAGCGTGATCCTCATCGGGTCAGCCCTCCCCGCTCGCCTCGTTCGCTTCGTCGAACCTACCGGCGTGGTTCGGCGGTGTGGTCGGGGTTGAGCACACCGAGCGGGTGACGCGGGTCGTAGCGCGCCGCCTCGGCC
Source organism: Streptomyces oceani (assembly GCF_001751245.1). Lineage (GTDB taxonomy): Bacteria > Actinomycetota > Actinomycetes > Streptomycetales > Streptomycetaceae > Streptomyces > Streptomyces oceani. The sequence goes on along the minus strand of NZ_LJGU01000152.1, from coordinate 44,717 downwards.
CGCACGATCACGGCGGTCACGTAGTGGGTCACGGCGTCGTGCAACTCGCCGGCGATCCAGGCGGGTTCGGCCGCACACGGGACTCCTCGGCGACCGGCGACGGCGTTCGACCTCCGTGACGCGGGCCGAGCGCGGTCACGACCCGGCGCCTCAGGTGAGCACCAACGCCGGGCAGAGGAGGACGAATCCGGCCACGGGCTCCGTGCCGAGCAGATGGAGCACGGTCGCCGCTAGGGCCAGCACGTCGAAGGAGTGGTTCGGTAGGCCACCGAGTTGAGTTCCGTGACCTCCACGTCCCGGTTCGGTGAGCGGCCGTCGGGACAGTCACCGCGAAGCAGGGAAGGGGAGGCCGCCGGGCCGGCGTACAAGCCGGCACCGCCTCGGGTAGGGTGCAAAACGGGCCTGTACACGGTGCCCGGGGGTGCGCGCTCCGAAGTCGGACTGCCGTCAACGGGTGCTTCTGGCGAGGGGGTTACGAACGGCGACGGTGGATGTGTCGTCAACTCGACCAACGGTCGACACCTCGCGTGTCGTGTGGATGCGGTCGCCCTCACCCGCGCGTGTTCCAGGATCAGGCCCAGCTCGTCGCTTCGCCGCACCGTGGCCTGACCAGCCGACCACACGGTCCGGTTGAGGTGGCGAAACCGACAGACCGTGAGAGCGCAGCACGACCGGGAGCACGTAATGCAGCACAAGAAGAAGAAGCTCATGCGCCGTTGGGGGATAAGCCTGGGCGCGGTGGCGGCCACGGGGGCGGTGCTGGTGGCGGTCACGCCCGCGCAGGCCGCCGGCCCGGAGGAGGTCAACGCCAAGGGCGCCTACCTCATGGAGGGGGACGGCGAGGAGCTGTGGGGCAAGGGCACCGACACGCGACGGGAGATGGCCAGCACGACGAAGATCATGACCGCCACGGTGGCGCTGGAGACGAAGGGCGCCCTGGACGAGAAGGTCAAGATCAAGCAGGAGTACCGGGACTACGTCGAGCGCGAGGGCGGCAGCACCGCGGACCTGCGGACGGGGGACGTGCTGACCGTCGAGCAGTTGCTGCCGGCGCTGATGCTGCCCTCCGGCTGCGACGCCGCGTACGCCATCGCGGACACGCTCGGCAAGGGCGACACGATCAAGGAGCGTACGGCCTCCTTCATCGGCAAGATGAACCGGACCGCCAAGCAGCTGGAGCTGGGCGACACCAAGTTCGACTCCTTCGACGGCATCTCGCAGGGCGGCGAGAACTACAGCACGCCCAAGGACCTGGCGAAGCTGGCCCAGCACGCCATGGAGAAGGAGCGCTTCTCCTCCGTCGTGAAGAGCACCAAGAGCGTGGAGGAGGCGACCAACGGGCGTACGTACACCTGGCACAACACGAACCAGCTGCTCGGCTCGTACGACGGGGCGATCGGCATCAAGACGGGCACCGGTACCCGTGCCGGGTCCTGCCTGGTGTTCGCGGTGGAGCGGGACGGGCGCACCGTGGTCGGCGTCGTGCTGGGCAGTGACAGCACGAAGAAGCGGTACGCGGACGCGAAGAAGATGCTCGACTGGACCTTCGACACGAAGAGCACGATGAACCTGCGTGAGCTGCCCGAGGGCGCTGAGCGCGACTGATCGAGCCGCTGCCTGCCGCTGTCCGCTGGTCGAGCGGGCCGCGGACGTAGCGGAGCGGCCGTACGGCCGAAGGGGCGGAAGCCACACCCGGGGCCGGTGCGACAGCGCACCGGCCCCGGCGTGCGTCCGGAGTGCCGGGGCGCCGGAGCCGGGGGGCGGAGCGCTGCGGGAAATCTGACGCACATCGCAAATCATGGCGTTTGGTGCTGTGCCCACGGGGACTCGGATTTTGGGAGGTATCCGACATAACGCCCCGATGGGAGGCAGAAGATCATGACAGCACCGGCTTCGCGCATCGAGCAGCACCCCGATCTGGTCGAGATGCGGGATCGCTACGACCGTGCGGCGGCTGCTCCCAGCGCACAGGTCCTGGAGGGCTTGACCTTCCTGGCCGGTATCTACATCGCGATCTCGCCCTGGGTGGTGGGCTTCAACGACGTGTCGACGCCGCTGGCCGTCAGTAACCTGGTCGTTGGTCTGGCGTTCGCCGTTCTGGCCTTCGGGCTGAGTTCCGCGTACGGGCGGACGCATCCGCTCGCCTGGACCGCGCCGCTACTCGGAGCCTGGGTGATCATCTCGCAGTGGGTGATCGCGGGAGCGCCGACCTCGACCTCCGTCGTCCTGACGAACGTCATCGCCGGTGGTGTCGCCGCCCTGTGTGGCCTCGCCATGATGGGGCTGAGCGTCACCGGGAAGAGCAAGGGTGACGGCGGCGGACGGGGCAGGGCTGAGACCCAGCGCTGATCCGGTACGCCGCGAGCACCCGGCGCAGGCGCCGTGACGAAGCGAAACGAGCTGACAGGAGAGGGTGGCGAAAGCGCGGTGAGTATGGGATGGGACGAGTAGGAGCGACGAGCACGGGCGGGTGACTGGTGGGGACACGGCGGCACGCCGATGTGCTTCCCGCTTGACCGCCCGGGCCGTATCCACCGTGGTCCCGCGACAAGTTCGCGGTCCACGGAGAACGTGCGGGGACGGGTCGAGGTTGGCTGAGCCGCCTCGGCCCGCGCCCGTGAACGCCCGCGTCGGCGGTCTGGAGGCGGGCGGGCGAAGCGACTTGAGGCCACTCGTCTAGGCTCGGCGTCATGTGCACGCCCACCGATCCGCGGCTGTCCCCGGGCCGGTGACGAACGAAGGGAACGCCATGGGCAAGAAGGACCCCAAGCCGCAGCGCGCCACCGTTGCGGGCAACCCGCTGAGCTGCGTCGTCTGCAAGCACGACGTGTTCTGGCAGCGGGACGTGAAGCTCAACACCGGGGCGAAGGAACTGTTGGGCATCGCGTTCGTCGACCAGACGGCGTCCGGCTTGGTCTGCTGGTCGTGCGGATACGTGCATCTCTTCGTGAGCGACAGCGTCAAGCTCCAGGACGCCTGATTCGCGCCAACTCACGTGTCACGCCGGGCCCCGTGCCCGGCGTGACGTGTTCTCGGAGCCGCCACGCCGCCCGTGCGCGAGCGTCGCGTACCGGCCGACTGTGCGGCGCAGATGCGAGGACTGTGTGAGTTACGGGTTTGTGGATGCATGGCAAGCGCTCGTATTGTTGCGCACATGCAGTCGTACACCATCGGCCAGGCCGCCCAGCTGCTCGGCGTGAGTCCCGATACGGCGCGGCGCTGGGCGGACGCCGGTCGGATCGCCACCCGCCGCGACGAGGCGGGGCGCCGACTCGTCGACGGGCGGGACCTCGCGGCGTTCTCCATCGAGCTGGGCCAGGACGGCAACGAGAACGACGAGCCCTCCTACACCTCCGCGCGAAACGCCTTCCCGGGCATCGTCACCGCCGTCCGGCTCGGGGACGTGGCCGCGCAGGTCGAGATCCAGGCCGGCCCGCATCGCCTGGTCTCGATGCTGACCCGGGAAGCGGTCGAGGAACTGGGCTTCGAGGTCGGGGTGCGGGCGACCGCCCGGGTCAAGTCCACCAGCGTGCACATCGACCGGAGTTGACGGATGCGGGGTGACGAGCAGGGTGCGCGTACGGCGGTCCGCTGGCGCGGTTCGACGGTTCGGCGGCGGGGCCCGGCGGCCTTGCTGACCGCCGCGCTGCTGGTGCCACTCGCCGGCTGCGGCGGCGCGGACGAGGGCGGGGCCGGGGGAGACGGGCGGGCCGAACTGACCGTGCTGGCCGCCTCCTCGCTCACGGACGCCTTCGAGAAGCTGGGCGAGACCTACGAGAAGGAGCGTGACGACACCAACCTGAAGTTCTCCTTCGCCGGATCCCAGCAGCTGGCCTCCCAGGTTCGCCAGGGCGCGCCGGCGGACGTGCTGGTCACCGCGAACGCCGAGACCATGCGGGACGTCGGGGACGAGACCGAGAACCGCACCGTCATCGCCAGGAACCGGCTGGTGATCGTCACCGGCGAGGGCAACCCGAAGGGCGTCGACTCGCTGCGGGACCTGGCCGACGATCGGCTCAAGGTGGTGCTCGCGGCCCCCGAGGTGCCCGTGGGCGACTACAGCGCTCAGGTGCTGGACGAGCAGGGCGTCGCGGTGCGCCCGGTCTCCGAGGAGGCGAACGTGCGTGCCGTGCTGAGCAAGGTGGAGTTGGGCGAGGCCGACGCCGGCATCGTCTACGCGACCGACGCGGCCACGGCGCCCAACAAGGTCGACACGGTCGCCATCCCGGACGAGGACAACGCGATCGCCAGTTATCCGGCCGCCAGCCTGGCGGCGTCCGAATCGCCGGAGCGGGCGGCCGACTTCGTGCGGTGGCTGCGTACGCCGGACGCCCAGGAGGTTCTGCGCGCCGAGGGCTTTCAGCGACCTTGAGGCCCGCCGACCGCAGCGCACGAGACGGGAGTTCCGACCCCGGGGGGCCGGGCTCGCGGCCTCCCCGCCGCTTCCCGAGGCCGGGTGGGGAGCGCGCCGCCCGTACGTCCGGTGGCACCCGTACGTCCCCTGGCGCTGGTACGTCCCGCGCCGCCCGTACGGCGCCCGCGGCACGCGCCTCGCTGGTACTGGCCCTCCCCGCGCTGCTGGCGATCGGCTTCCTGCTGCTGCCGCTGCTCGGCATCCTGGCCCGCACGCCGTGGAGTGACCTGCGGGAGCACCTGACCTCGCCCGAGGTCAGTGAGGCCGTCGGGCTGTCGCTCCTCGTCTCGCTCTGGGCGCTGGCCCTGGCGCTGCTTCTCGGGGTGCCGCTGGCCTGGTTGCTGGCCCGGGTGCCGTTCCGGGGCAAGGCGCTGGTGCGCACCCTGGTCCTGCTGCCGATGGTGCTGCCGCCCACGGTCGGCGGCGTGGCGCTGCTGCTGGCCTTCGGCCGCCGCGGACTGCTCGGGCCGTGGCTGGCGGACACCTTCGGGGTCACCCTGCCGTTCCACACCTCGGGCGCGGTCATCGCCGCCACCTTCGTCGCGATGCCGTTCCTGGTGATCAGCCTGGAGGGCACCCTGGCCGGGTTGCGTCCGCGGTACGAGGAGACCGCCGCGTCCCTGGGTGCCTCGCCGCTACGGGTGTTCGGCACCGTCACGCTGCCCATGGTCGCTCCGGGGCTGGCCGCCGGCGCGGCTCTGACCTGGGCGCGGGCCCTGGGCGAGTTCGGCGCCACCATCACCTTCGCCGGCAACCTGCCGGGCACGACCCAGACCCTGCCACTCCAGGTCTATCTGCTGCTGCAGAACCGGCCGGAGGCGGCGACCTCCGTCTCGTTGCTGCTGCTGGTGATCGCCATGGCCGTACTGACCGCCCTCCGGGGGCGCTGGGCCGGCGGCTCGACGGGCACGGCGCGGGACGGCGGGACGCGGGACGGCACGGCGCGGGACGGTGGGGCCCGGGACGGTGGGGCGCGTACGGCCGACGCGGCGGAGCCGGGGGAGCCAGCCGGGCCAGCCGAACCGGCGGAGCCCGCCGTGACCGAGGAGCGCTGGCCGCTGCACGCCGAACTGACCGGCTTCCTCCGCCTCACCTTGGACGCCGAACCCGGCAGCACCATCGCCGTCGTGGGACCCAACGGCGCGGGCAAGACCACCCTGCTCCGTGCCCTTCTCGGCCTCACCCCGCGCGCCCACGCCGCACTGCGGCTCGGCGCGGACGAGGTCGCCGCACAGCCCACCCACCGTCGGGGAGTCGCCTGGGTGCCCCAGGACGGCGCGCTGTTCCCGCACCTCACCGCGCTGGCCAACACCGCGTACGGCCTCCGGGCGCACGGCGTGCCCCGGCGTACGGCCCGGCGCGAGGCGCGGCGCTGGCTCGACCGGCTGGGCGTCGGCTCTCTCGCGCACCGCAGGCCGGCGCAGCTGTCCGGCGGCCAGGCCCAGCGGGTCGCGCTCGCCCGCGCCCTCGCGGCCCGTCCCCGACTGCTGCTGCTGGACGAGCCGTTGGCCGCGCTGGACCAGACCACCCGCACGTACGTACGGCACACGCTGCGCGATCACCTCGCCGGCTTCGGCGGCGTCTGCCTGCTGGTCACCCACGATCCCGTCGAGGCGGTGTCGTTGGCCGACCGGGTACTCGTCCTGGAGGAGGGCCGCGCGGTGCAGGACGCCTCCCCGGCGGAGGTCACCCGTGGCCCGCGCTCCTCCTGGGTGGCCCGGATGCTCGGCCGGAACGCCTGGCCGGGCACCACCACGGAGGCGGGGCTCGCGCTACCCGGCGGCGGCCGGCTGGCCGTGGCGGACCCGCTGGCCGTGGGCGAGGAGGGCATGGCGATCATCGCCCCGGAGGCGGTCGCGCTGCACCGGGAGCGGCCCACCGGTAGTCCGCGGAACGTCTGGTCCGGGGTGGTGCGGGAGATCGCCGGCGTGGGCAGTCGGCTGCGGGTGCAGGTCGCCCTCACCCAGGCGCCGGACCTGGTCGCGGAGGTCACCCCGGCCGCGGTCGCGGAGCTGGGTCTGCGGGAGGGCGCGGCGGTCTGGGCGAGTGTCAAGGCGACCGAGACCACGCTCGTACGCCTCTGACGGCGGGCCGGCTCGTACGTACGGCCCGGGTCCGCCCGGAGCGTACGGCCCGGAGGACCGAGCGACCGGTTCACGCCGTGCCGCGTCCCCCGGTCAGGGCGGTCCGCTCGTGCTCGCTCCCGTCCGCGTCCCCCTCCGGGTCCCTGGGCGGCAGCACCACCACCGGCAGGTGTGCGTTGTGCACCACCTCGGTGCTGGTCGAGCCCAGCGTCAGCCGCCCCCACATGCCGGAGCCGCGGGAGCCGACCACCAGCATGGTGGCGTCCCGGCTGGCCTCCAGCAGGACCTTCGCCGGGCGGCCCGGCTCGGCGACCGGCTCGACCCGCACATCCGGATTGCCCAGCTCCGCCAGGACCTCCCGCACGGTCTCGGTGACGTCGTGCAGCGCGTTGTCGTAGACCTGCCGGTACAGCGCGCCGTCCGGGTCGGGGGCGGTGAGCCAGCCGTAGGCGGCGTACCGGTCGGGCGTGTACTCGTACGCGCACACGGCCCGCACCGGGAGTCCGCGCAGGCGCGCCTCCTCCATACCGAAGCGCAGCGCCCGGCGGGCGTGGTCGGAGCCGTCGGCGCCGACCACGATCAGTCCCTCGTGGCGGGTGCCGGGTGTCTCAGCCATGGTGTGTCTCCAAGGTCGGTGGCGGTTGCCGTGGATTCGGAGCGTCCGGGGGTGTCCTTCCACCTGATGTGTGGTGAATACACCTCAGCGTGCCGAGTGTCCAGGTTTCCGCCTCCGTACCAGCCGTCGGCGGAGCCACCGGGTGTCAGCGCGGTAGCGCCACCGCGGGGCGCCGGGTGCGTTGCTCCGGACGTGCGGCTCCGGGTCCGCCGTTCGACTCACGTTGACGCGTACGGAGGCAGCGCGCGCCCCGATCGCCGTCGGTGCGCCGCGGGCGGTGGATACGGTTTCGCCACCCCCACAGAAACAGGAGACGCACATGCTCCACAGACGCGTCATGGCCGTGTGCTCGGCCCTCGCGACGGCCGGCGCGCTCGCCCTGGGCGCCGCGCTGCCGGGCACCGCCGTCGCTGCCACCGGGGTCGCCCCGGTGGCGGACACCTCGGCGACGGACCGCGCGACGACGGACAGCTCGGCGCCGAACGTCACGGAGCCCGCCGCCAGTTCGTACGCCCCAAAGATCTCCTCGGGCCAGCTTCGGGCGATGCAGCGGGACTTCGGGCTGAACGCCGAGCAGGCGCGGCAACGGCTGGTCCAGGAGCGTACGGCCGGGGCGACGGCTGGCCGGCTGCGCGCCCAGCTGGGCGGGGACTTCGCCGGCGCCTGGCTGCGCGCCGGGCAGCCGGCACAGGGGCAGGAGCGGGCACGACTGGGGGAGAAGGCCGGGCTCACGGTCGCCACCACGGACCGCGCGGACGCCGAGGCGATCACCGCCCGTGGTGCCCGGGCCGAGGTGGTCGAGCACAGCCTCGCCGAGCTGACCGCCGCGAAGGAGGCCCTGGACGCCGCGGCCAAGCGGCACGCCCCGGCCGCCACGCCGGTCTGGTACGTGGACGTACGCAGCAACAAGCTGGTGCTGCTCAGCTCGAAGCCCGCGGAGGCGGAGCGCTTCGCCGAGTCGGCGGGCGTACGGACCGCGCACGTCACGGTGCGGAAGTCCGCAGTGGAGCCACGCACCTTCGCCGAGCTGCGCGGGGGCGATCCGTACGTCGTGGGCGGCGAGTCGCGCTGCTCCATCGGCTTCCCGGTGACCAAGGGGCGGATGTCCGGCTTCGTGAGCGCCGGGCACTGCGGTGACACCGGTGACACGGTGACCGACCCCGACGGGAAGTCGCTGGGCACCTTCCGCGGCTCCAACTTCCCGGGCGACGACCACTCGTACGTGGGGGCGAACAGCGACTGGACCGCCTCCGCCACCGTGAACGGCTACGACACCAAGGACCAGGCGATCGCCGGCTCCACCGAGGCGATGGTCGGCGCGTCCGTCTGCCGCTCCGGTTCCACCACCGGCTGGCACTGCGGTTCCGTCGAGCAGCTCGACACCAGCGTCCGCTATCCACAGGGCACGGTCACCGGGGTGACCCGTACGGACGTCTGCGCCGAGCCGGGTGACTCCGGCGGCTCCTTCGTCTCCGGGGACCAGGCGCAGGGCATGACCTCCGGCGGGTCGGGGAACTGCACCGACGGCGGTACGACGTACTTCCAGCCGGTGAACGAGGCACTGGACACCTACCAGGTCTCCCTCGCCACCACCTCCGCGGGCGAACGTGCCCCGACGAACCCCGATGCCGAGGAGGGCGGTTGGGCGGCCTCCACGGTGTACGAGGCCGGCGACGTGGTCAGCTACGACGGCGTGGACTACCGGTGCCTCCAGAGCCACCAGGCGCAGCCCGTCGGCGCCCCGTCCGACAACTCGCGGCTCTGGCAGCGGATCCCCGAGCCGGGTCAGTAGTCAGGAGCACCCACACGGGCCGCCGCTCCCCCCGGCCCCGGTACCGGACCCCACTCGGGCGTCCCGGCACCGGGGCCGACACCTGTCACCCGTCCACGCCGTACGGGTGGCACCGCACTCGGGACGGGAACCCGTCCGGGTGCTCGGGTACGCATCGCGGCATGGGTCTGAAGAGAACGGTCCGGCGGCGACGTCTGCTGCGCGCCGGCCTGGTCGGCGTGCTGTCGGTGTCCATCCTCACCCTCTCGGGCTGCCGCGACGAGACGGAGGAGCACGAGGAGGTCCTCCCCATGGTGGAGGTGCCCTACTCGACGGCGATCCGCCAGTCGCTGGCCGAGGTCCCGAACAGCCACCTGGTCAGCCTCGGCCTGGGTGAGGACCAGGACGGCGAGCCCGTCTGGCACGCCGAGGTGCTGGCGGAGGACGGTACGCGGCACCTGGTACGTGTCGACGCCTCACGCGTCCGCGTCCACGGCACCGAGACCCTCGAGCGGGACGGCGCGGGCGCGTCCCCGCGGGAGCGGGCGAAGATCCTGCCGGAGGAGGCCGCCCGTGAGGTGACGGAGCCGGACTTCGGCAAGGTGACGGCCATCGAACTGCGACGTCGTGACCACAGGGTCGTCTGGACGGTCGACGTGACGACGATCAAGGACGACCACGTGCGGGCGTACGACGTCGACGCGAGGACCGGCAAGGTGCTGGACCTCAGGTCGGCGTCGCCGCGGCACGACTGACCGCCCGGCGTCCCGGGCACTCGCGCCTGCGCGCGCTGGCGCGGTGCCCCCGGGCGAGCGTTACTCCGCCGCGCCCACGGAGTCCTTGAGATACGTCAGCACGGCCCGCACCCGGCGGTTGTCGTCGTCCGAGGTGGGCAGGTCGAGCTTGGTGAAGATGTTCGAGGTGTGCTTGATGACCGCCCGCTCGGTGATCACCAACCGTTCCGCGATCGCGGCGTTGGATCGGCCCTCGGCCATCACCTCCAGCACCTCCAACTCCCGGGCGGTCAGCCGGCTCAGGCTGCTCTCCCGAGCCGTACTGCTGCCGCTGAACAGCCGCGCGACCACCTCCGGGTCCATCGCGGTGCCACCCCGCGCGACCCGGTGCACGGCCTCGACGAACTCGTCCGGGTCGAACACCCGGTCCTTGAGCAGGTAGCCGATGCCGCCGTTCCCGTCGGCCAGCAGCTCCTTGGCGTACAACTGCTCGACGTACTGCGACAGCACCAGCACCGGCAGCCCGGACAGCTCCCGGCGGGCCCGCAGGGCGGCCTGCAGACCCTCGTCGGTGAACGTCGGAGGGAGGCGTACGTCCACTACCGCCACGTCGGGCCGCTCGTCGACGAGGGCGCGGAGCAGGTCCGGACCGTTGTCCACCGCCGCGGCGATCTCGAAGTCGTACGCCTGCAGCATCCGGATCAGGCCGTCCCTCAGGAGAAACTGGTCTTCGGCGAGGACAGCGCGCACGGCAGCTCCATGGTGAGTGTGGTCGGACCGCCGACCGGGCTGGTGAGGGCCAGGACGCCGTCGAAGGTAGCAAGCCGCCGCTCCATGCCGCGCAGCCCGGTGCCGTTCGCCGGGTTCGCGCCGCCGGCGCCGTCGTCCATCACCTGGGCGCGCAGCATGCCCTCGGCGTACCAGAGGTCCACCGTGACGCTGCGGGCGGAACCGTGCTTGGCGGCGTTCGTCAGCGACTCGGACACGGCGAAGTACATCGCGGACTCCACGGGCGCCTCCGGCCGGCCCGGCAGCTCCGCGTTCACCTCCACCTGGAGCGGGCTGTCCATCCCGAGGGCGCGTACGGCGTCCGCCAGGCCGCGGTCGGCCAGCACCGGCGGGTGGATGCCGCGGACCAGGTCGCGCAGCTCGTTCAGTGCCTTCGCGGAGGCGGTACGGGTATCGGCCAGGATCGTACGAGCGGCCTCCGGGTCCTTGCTGAGCAGCCGCTCGGCGACGCCCAGGTTCATGCCCATCGCGACCAGCCGGGCCTGCGCGCCGTCGTGCAGGTCCCGCTCGATCCGGCGCAGTTCGGCGGCGCTGGTGTTCACGGCGTCACTACGGGTGGCGGTGAGGTGGTGCACCTTGCGCGCCATCTCGGTGGGGCCGAGCAGACCGTGCGCGAACCGCGCGTGCACCCGCAGCAGGGCCGGACCCATCAGGTAGCCCAGCAGCATGAAGGGGGCGCCGAGGACGGCGGCGGTGAGCGCGGTGCCGCTGTTGGTGACGTGCACCAGGACGTACCAGTCGTTGCCGCCCGCGTCCACGATCGGCTCCCACAGGAAGGGCATGCTGACGCCGAAGAGGCCGTAGGCGAAGACGGACAGCGGCAGCACCAGCAGCACCACGCCCACCACCGGGTTCACCAGCATCCACAGCAGGTCACGCCAGGTGGCCGGGTCGCTCAGCAGGCCCATGGTGCGCTGTAGCCAGCCCTTCCCGCCGGTGTCGGTCTCCCGGGCGGGGAGGTACGGGTCGCCGATCTCGACGCCGGACCAGTTCCGGGCGCAGCGGCGCTGGATGTTCAACAGTCCGCGTACGGCGATCACGACCGCCGGCACCAGGAAGACGCCGAGGCCGATGCTCAGCAGCGAGATGGCGGTCACCAGGAGCCCGAAGAGGAGTACCTCGACCGGTGCCAGTGCGAGGAGCGCCAGCGTACGGCCCATCGCGCGGAAGGCGTTGGCGGGCCGCAGGTCGGCCTTCCGGCCGCCCTCCGGTCCGCTGCGCTGATCGGTGCTGACGATGCTCATCCCGTGTTCCCCTCATCAGGCGGCCGCGTGCCGCTGTGTGTATCCCAGTCTCCGGATCGGAGCGACGAATCTCATTGGACCTCCGTGGCGTCTCCCAGGGTGCAGTTAAGTACCCTCCTGAGACCACCAAAGACCATGGCACGTACGGTCCGCGCATAGTTGACTTGCTGTCATCAGATCTTCGGATATCCCAGCGTGCGGCCGAAGGAGCCAACAGATGACAGCCCGACGGGTCCTTGCCCCGATGACCCTGGTCCTCGGTATCGTCCTGGCGCTGCTGGGCGGGGTGACCCCCGCCCTCGCGACGCCCGCACCCCAGGCGTCGCCGCAGCGGGGGCCGAACGCCGCCGCGGACCCGGACGAGTTGGGCGCGAAGCTGGACAAGCTCGTGAAGCGACAGCTGAAGGAGTACGACATCCCGGGCGCCGCCGTGTCCGTGGTGTCCGGCGACGAGCAGCTGATGGCGCGGGGCTACGGCACGCCGGACACGCGGCAGCCCGAGCAACGTGTGGACCCGGAGCGTACGGGCTTCTTCATGGGATCGGTCGCCAAGGCCTTCACCGCGGTCGCGGTGCTGCAACTGGTCGAGGACGGCAAGCTCGACCTGCGTACGGACGTCAACGAGTACCTGAAGAGCTTCCAGATCGAGGACACCTACCCGGACCGGCCGGTCACGCCCTTCAACCTGCTCACCCACACCGCCGGCTTCGACTTCAGCATGGTCGGCACGGCCAGCGACGACCCGCGGGACACCGGGGAGTTGGGCGAGAGCCTGGAGGAGAACCAGCCGGAGCGGGTGCGTCCGCCCGGCGAGGCCGCGAGCTACGACAACTACGGCGTGGCGCTCGCCGGCTACGTCGTCGAGCAGGTCTCCGGGCAACCCTTCGCGGAGTACGTCGAGCAGCGGATACTCCAGCCGCTCGGCATGTCCCGTACGACCTTCGAGCAGCCGCACCCGAAGAAGCTGCGGGACACCCGGGCGCGCGGCCACCGGCCGGCGGACGGCGGCCAGGAGACCGCGAAGGGACAGTACGGCGCGTGGACCCCGACCGGCGCCGGCGCCCTCTCCACCGCCGCCGACATGGGCAGGCTGGTTCGCGGGCTGCTGAACGACGGCCGGTTGGCGAACGAGCGAGTGCTCAGCGAGAAGTCCGCGGAACTCCTGCGGAAGCGGCACTACGGCAACGACAAGCGGCTTCCCGGAATCGCGTACATCCTGGAGGAGCGGCTGCACGACGGGCAGCGCTACCTGGTCAAGGACGGCGACATACCCGGCTTCCACACCAACATGGCGCTCTTCCCGGACAAGGACCTCGGCCTGTACGTCAGCTACAACGGCGACGGCGACACCGGCAAGGCCGCCCTGGCCGCCGACGAGGTCGTGCGGTTGGCGGCCGAGCACGTCTACGGCGGCAAGGCGGAGGGCACGTCGAAGCCGACCGTCCAGCAGGACATCGGCCAGTACGAGGGCAGTTACCGCGCCAACCGCACCAGTCAGTCCGACTTCACCCGCGCCTCCGCGCTGACCGGCTCGATCGAGGTCTCGGCTGGTGACGACGGCGTCCTGACCACCAGTGGCCCGCTCAGCGCCGACCCGGAGGTGACCGAGCAGAAGTGGCGGCAGGTGGAGCCGGGCGTCTTCCAGGAGGTCGAAGGCGCCACCCGGATCGCCTTCCGGGACGGTCAACTCACGGTGAGCACCGATCCCACGGTCGCCTACAACGAGGTCTCCTGGTACGAGTCGCCGGCGCTGCACATGCAGTTGCTCATCGGCGGGCTCAGCCTGATCTCGCTGACCATGCTCTGCTGGCCGATCATCGCGCTGGTGCGGCGCTCCCGGGACACCCGCGCCGGGCCGCGCGCGGCCCGGCTGCTGGCCTGGGTCAACAGCCTGCTGCTGGGCGGGGTCGCGGTCTGCTTCGCGATGCTTGTCGCGGACTCGAACGTGATGAACCAGACGGTGTTCCTGGGCGACTCGCCGCTGCTGACCGCCGTGCCGACGCTGCTGGCCGCCTCCGGGGTGGCCACCGCGGCGATGCTGTGCTGCGCGGTGCTGGCCTACTTCGGCCGCTGGTGGGGCTGGGCCTCGCGACTGCACTACGCCCTGACCGGGTTCGCGGCGCTGATCGTCCTGATGCTCGCGGGGAACTACGCGCTGTGGGGCTGACGGCGTGGCCGCGGCAGCCGGAGCCGCGGCCGGCGGCGGCCCGTCCCGGGCGGTGCTCGGCCGGCTCATGCCGGCAGGCCCGAACGCAGCAGCGCCTCGGCGTCGTGCTCCGTCACTCGGGGCGGGGCGACCGGTTCCCCGCCGAGCGGTCCCAGCACGCCGAGGCAGGCCCGGTAGCCCGTACCGGGAGCGAGGTCGACCAGACGCACGGCGCGCCTGGGGGAGCGGGGACCGGACCAGTGCAGCAGCGCGGCCGGGGCGTCCGGGGCGCTGACTGCGAGCCGGTCCGGCGACACCGCCAGGCCGTCCCCGGTGGCCTTCAACACGGCCTCCTTGCGCGCCCAGTAACGGGTGAAGTCGCCCGCCCTCAGGTGTGCCGGGCGGGCGGTGAGGGCGGCGTGCTCGGCCGGGGTGAGCGTCCTGGCGACGGTCGCCGGGGCCCGCTCACGGACCCGTTCCACGTCCACTCCCAACGGGGACCGACGCGCCACCGCCACCGCGACCCGGTGCGGCGTGTGGGAGAGCGAGAACTCCCAGTCGAGGGCGCGCTCCGGGCGCTCCGGTTCCTCGGCCCCGGCCGGTTCCTCGGCCCCGGCCGGTTCCGCGGGTTCCGCGGCTCCGGCCAGCCGGGGCTTGCCGTGCCGCGGGTCCCCGCAGCGCGCGCAGTCCGTACGGAAGGCCAGCTCGGCTGGCGACAGGCGGAGTTGCGCGCCCAGCACCAGCCGGGCCAGCGCGTGTGCCGTGAGGTACAGCGCACGGCTGGCCGGGGTACGCAGCCGCTGCCAGCGCGCACGCTCGCGCGCGTCCAGCAGTTCGACGGCCGGGCCATTAGCGCCAGTGGCACCAACGCCGGACACGCCCGCGTCGGCCCACCAGACCTGGCACTCGCCCGTGGCCAGCGGCGGCACCAGCGGCTGCTCCCACCGCGTTGACGCCGCCGCCCGCTCCCACCGCGTCAAGGCCGCCGGCTCAGGCGTGGCCGGCCAGCAGCACGCGGTGCATGGGAGCGTCCAGCAGGGCGATCCGGCGCAGTCCCGCGTCCGCCAGCCACTGGTCGTAGTCCTGCACGGTGAACGCGTCACCGCCGCCGGTGGCGAGCATGGACGCGGCGAACAGCCGGGAGAACTTGTTCTGCGTCGAACCGTCCTCGTCCTCGTCGACGATGTGGTCGGCGATCGCGATCACACCGTCCTCCGCCAGGCTCTTGGAGGTCTTGAGCAGCAACTCGTGCGCGGACTCCGGGGTCTGCAGGTGGAAGATGTTGACGAACAGCGCCAGGCTGCTGTCGTTGCCCCAGTCGTCGTTCCAGAAGTCGCAGATCTCCGTACGGAAGCGGTCCGCGACGCCCAACCGTTTCGCCTGCTCCTGGGCGATCGGGACGATCCGCTCCACGTCGAGGCCGCGCGCGCGGAGTTCGGGGAACTCGTTCAGCAGCAGCTGGCTGTAGATGCCCGTGCCACAGCCGACGTCGATCATGCGGCGGTCGGCTCCGGAGGTCCAGCCGTGCGCGCGCAGGCCCTCGGCGAGCACCTGGGTGATGGGTGGCGCCCAGAAGTTGATGCCGCGGACCAGCGCGGTGTAGTCCTCCTCGGATATCTGGTTGAGCTGCTGCGCGCCGCCCGAGGTGCGCGCGCCGGAGCGCACGTTCTCGGCCAGGTTGCGCCAGGCGTCCCAGGCGACGTTGCGGTCGTGCGTGATCTTGCCGGCGAGGCTGTAGAGGCCCCCGGGCGCGAACACCCCGTGCATCTCCGGCGGGAGGCTGTAGACCGGCTGCCCGTCCTCGCCCCGGGCCCGGCCCAGGACGTCGTACGCGTGCAGGCCGTCCAGCAGCACCCGGGTGGCGCGCAGGTCGGTGCCCAGCCGCTCGGAGAGCTGCGCGGCGGTGGCCGGGCCCTCGGTGAGCGCGGCGAACGCGCCCAGGTCCTGGGCGGCTTCGACGACTCCGGGCGCCCAGATGCCGACGAGGTGCTCGTACAGTCGGTGCGCGGCCCGTACTTCGCCGTCGCCCCCCTCGGGGAACAGCGCGGTGTCCACGAGCGGCGTGTGGTTGGCGGATGCGGTGGTGGCTGAGGTATTCAAGGTCTGAACTCCTTGTCGGACTCGGTACGCGGGTGGGAGGGACTGCGGCTGTCCGCCGCACCGCCATGTCGTCGGGCGGGCGGCTGGTCGCCGGTCACAGGACGATGCCGCCGTCCACCTGCAGCACGGAGCCGGTGACGTACGAGGCCCGCTCGGAGGCCAGGAAGGACACCGTCTCGGCGACCTCCTCGGCCCGGCCGAAGCGCCCGAGCGGGATCGCCTTGACCGAGCGTTCCCGCTGGGTGTCGCCGAGCGCGTCGGTCATCGCGGTCTCGATCATGCCGGGCGCGACAGCGTTCGCCCGGACGCCGTACCGTCCCGCCTCCTTGGCCAGGGCACGGGTGAGCGCGATGATGCCGCCCTTGGAGGCGGAGTAGTTGCCCTGCCCCGGATTGCCGTACACGCCGGAGACCGAGGAGAGGGTGATGATCGAGCCGGCCTTCCGCTTGACCATCTGGAACAGCACGGCCCGGCAGACGTGCGCGACGCCGTCCAGGTTCGTGTCGACGACCTGGTGCCAGTCCTCGTCGGACATCATCAGCAGCGGCTTGTCCCGGGTGACGCCCGCGCTGGTGACGGCCACCGCGATGGGGCCGAGTTCCCTCTCCGTACGGGCCACCCAGTCGCGTACGGCCTCGGCGTCGCTGACGTCGACCCGCTCCGCGAGGCTGTCCACGCCGACCTCGGACAGCTCCTTGCGCAGCTGCTCGGCGGCGTCCGCGTCGGAGCGGTAGCAGAAGCTGATCCGATACCCGTCCCGGGCGAGCCGCAGCGCCGCGGCCCGCCCGATGCCCCGGGAGCCGCCGCTGACGAGCGCGACGCCGCCGTTCTCCGGTGTGCTCACTGGTTAACTCCCCCCGTCCTGGGCCAGCAGCCGTAGCACGGCGCTGGCGATCATGCCGTCCTCGTCCACGGAGGTGAGCACCGCGAACCGGTCCGCGGCCTCCGTGTCCTCCGCCGCCCGGGCGAGCAGCGTGGTGAGCTGGAAGACCCCGGAGACGGCGGCGGTGTCCCCCAGCAGTTCGTGCCCGCGCCCGCGCGCGGTAGCCGGCTCGCCGAAGAGTTCGGCGAGCAGCCGGCGTTCGTCCGCCCCGAGCGGCCCGGGCAGTTCCCCGGACGTGGCCGCCCACACCTGCTCGGGCGACACCTCGGCGTCTCCGAGCGCCTGGCTGACGCTCTCCCGCAGGGTGCTCGTCGGGTCGCCGCGCACGTCCGCCCGGATGTCGATGGCGAGCAGTTCGGCGAGTGGCGTACGGGCCGGATCCGCGCTGGCGTCCGGCACATCGGCGTCCGGTTCCCCGGTGGCCGGCTCCAGCAGCAGCACCGCGCAGCCCTCGCCGAGCCGGGGGTCCGGCTGGCCCTCGGCCGTGCGCCGGCTGTGCCGGTCGATCCAGGCACGGCTGCGGGAGTACTCCTCCACCGCGCCCACGAGGGCACGTTCGGTGCGTCCCGTCGCGAGCAGCCGGCGCGCGTAACCCAACGCCAGGATCCCGGACATCCGCCCGCCGGCCACCGTGGAGTTCGGCCCCTTCAGGTCGAACCGGATGGCGGTGGCCGCCGCCGGGCAGTTCATCAGCGTGTACGGCATCTGGCGGGTCGGCACGTCGTACGGCTTCTCCCCCTCGTACGACGCGCGCACGAAGTCGTGCTGGGACTGCGCGCTGCCGAGCGTCGTGCCCAACACCAGCGCGGTGCCCTCACCGGCCGGCACCGGACACCGCGCGGCCTCCGCCTCCGCGAACAGCTCCCGGACCGTCGTGATGGCCAGCCCCGTCACCCGGTCCATGCCGCGGGTGCCGGACTTGCCCAGCACCGCGCGTACGTCGAAGTCCGGCACCAGGCAGGCCCGTTCGTCCGGGCTCCGCCAGGTCTCCGGGTCCACCGGGGCGTCGGTGCGCTCGCCGGCCCGGACGCCGCCGGTGAACGCGGCGCGGCCGATGCCGTACGGCGACACGGCGGACCAGGCGGTGATGACCGGTCCCCGCGCCCGCTGAGCGGCTGGGGCGGTACTCATCGGCTTGCCTCCTCGTACCGGCCGAGTACGACGGAGGCGTTGTTGCCCCCGAAGGCCAGGCCGTTGTTCATGACCACCCGCAGCGGCGCCTCGACGGCTTCGTTGGGCACGCAGTCGATGCCGCATTCCGGGTCGGTCGTACGGTGGTTGACGGTGGGCGGGATGAAGCCGCGGGACAGCGCGATGGCGGAGGCCGCGGCCCCCAGCGCGCTGGCCGCGCCCATGGAGTGCCCGAGCATCGACTTCAGGGCCACCGTCGGCGGCGGCCCGTCCTCGAACAGCGCGCGGATGGCGCGGCTCTCGGTGATGTCGTTCGTCCGGGTGCCGGTACCGTGCGCCGACACCAGGTCCACGTCCGCCGGCTTGACCCCGGCGTCCGCCAGGGCGAGCGCCATACACCGGGTGACGCTCTCCTGGTCCGGTGCCGTGGGGTGGTGCGCGTCGCAGTTCAGGCCGTAGCCGAGGAGTTCCGCGTGGATGGTGGCGCCCCGGGCGAGCGCCGAGTCCAGCGTCTCCAACAGCAGTACGCCCGCTCCCTCCGCGGTGAGCAGGCCCTCCCGTTCGGCGTCGAACGGCCGGCACCGGTCCGAGGCGACCAGCCCGAGTCGGGAGAAGCCGGCGAAGGTGCGACGGGCCAGCGCGTCCGAACCGCCCACCAGCGCGTAGTCGACCTCGCCCGAGCTGACGGCGTCCAGCCCGTCGCCGATCGCGTAGTTGCCCGCCGCGCAGGCGGTGCCCAGTACGGAGGGCACCGCGCGCGCCAGGCCCAGCTCGCGTACGACCGACAGCGCCAGCCGGTGCGCGGGCAGCCGGCGTACGGCGGTGGGGTCCAGCCGCTCGGGACCGTCCGCGATCTCGGACTCGACGAGCTGGTCCAGCTCCCGGGCCTCGCCGTCGGTGGTGCCGACGGTGACCAGGCCCGGACGGTCCCGCAGCTGGGCGGGTTCCAGGCCGGCGTCCGCCATCGCCATCCGGGCGGCGGCGATGGAGAACTGGCTGGCCCGGCCCAGTTCCTCCAGCGGCGTGTGCCGCACCCAGCGCTCCGGCTCGAAGTCGGTGACCTCGCAGGCGATCTGCTGCCGGAAGTCGGTCGGGTCGAACAGCGTGATGGGGCCGGCGCCACAGCGCCCCTCGCGGAGCGCCGTGGTGAACTCGTCGACGCCGTTCCCGATGCTGGTCAGGACGCCGATGCCGGTCAGCACCACACGCTGGGCGCTCATCGGGCCTCGGCCCGGGACAGGACCTCCAGGACGGCCTCGAGGTTGACCATGTTGCTGAGTTCGTCCTGCTCGATGGTCACGCCGAAGGTCTTCTCCAGCGCGGAGAGCACCTCGATGGCGCCCAGCGAGTCCGCGTCGTAGTCCTCGATGAACCGGCCCGTCCGGGTCAGCTCCTCGTCCTCCAGCTCCAGGGACTCCACGAGGATCTCGCGGACCTTGGCCTCGGTGGCGTCGTCGATGGTGACAGGCATGTCTGGCTTCCTTCGGTTGGTGACTGGCGCGCCGCGGTCGGTCCGTGGTGCGCTTCCGCGGGACTTCCGCGGTGTTCCGGATGTGGTTCGTGGGCTGCTCACCCGCGGCCTGGACCAGCTCGGGCCGCCGCTCGATGTCGCGGGTCAGTGCCCGGCGTTGATCAGGCTGGCTGGGCGCAGGTCCGTCCAGTTCTGCTCGATGTAGGCCAGCGCGCTCGCCCGGTCGGTGTTGGCGAGCACGGTCGTCCAGCCGGCCGGCACCTCCGCGAAGACCGGCCACAGGCTGTGCTGGCCCTCGTGGTTGACCAGCACGTGGAAGGTGCCGTCCTCGTCGTCGAACGGGTTGCTCATGTGGTGTTCACCTCTTCTGTCCGGACGCGGTCGGTGCCGCGAGGTCTTCGTGCGGGAGGGAGGCTGGTACGTACGTATCCGAGCGTCGTCAGCCGGTCAGCGATCCAGCGCCGCCATCAGCACCGAGGCGATCCGTGGCACCGCGTCCGGGTTGAGCATCCCGTCGTGGTCCGCGTCCACTTCGTGCCGCATCACGCCGCCCTCCACGTGCTCCTTCCAGGCGGTCTCGTCCGGGGCGTCGGCGCCGACGCCCCGCGTGGCCGCGAAGAACAACATCTCGCCGCGGTAGCGCCCGGGCCGGTGTGCCTCGCCAAGACCGCTCAACCGCCGGATGACCGCCACCAGGTTGGCCAGCTGCTGGGCGCTCAGCTCGGCCAGCGGGTTCGCGCTCCGGGTGAGCAGGCTCAGTACGCTCTCGGCCGTCAGCTCCGGCATCCCGGTCGGGTCCAGCCCGCACCGCCGCAGGATCTCCGCGTACACCTCGGCGTCGCCGCGTACGGGCTCCGCGCCGGTCGCGGCGGCCGGGAAACCGTCGAGGTTCGCCAGCAGCGCCACCTGCTCGCCCGCCTCCTGCAGTTGGCGCGCCATCTCATGCGCGACCAGCGCCCCGAAGGACCACCCCAGCAGGTGATACGGGCCGCTGGGCTGGATGCGCAGCATCTCGGCGACGTACTCCGCCGCCATCTCCGGTACGGAGCCCGGCTGCCCCCCGGCCTCCAGGATGCCGCCGGCCTGGAAGGCGTGCACCGGCACGCTGTCCTCCAGGGCGCCCGCCAGCTCCATGAACGGCCAGCCGAGTCCGCCGCCTCCGTGCACGCAGAACAGCGGCGGCCGGCTGCCGCGCGGCCGGATCGGCAGCACCCGGGCGAACGCGTCCGCGTCCGGCGCGGCGCCCTGCTGGCTGCTGGCCACGGCGGCCAGGCCGGCCGCCGTACGGTGCACGAACACGTCCGCCGGGGTCACTCCCACGCCCCGCTCCCGTGCCCGGCCGACCAGCCGGATGGAGCGGATGGAGTCGCCGCCCAGCTCGAAGAAGTCGGCCTCCGCGCTGACCTGTTCGACCCCGAGCACGTCCGCGAACACCGCGCACAGGCTCTCCTCCAGCGGGGTGCGCGGGCCGCGCCCGCCGGTCGCGGACACTGGTTCGGGTGCCGGCAGCGCCTTGCGGTCCACCTTGGCGTTCGGCGTGAGCGGGAACTCCGGCAACTCGGTGAAGGTCGCCGGGATCATGTGCGCGGGCAGACCCAGCGCCAGGTGGGAGCGCAGGTCCCGGACGTCGATCCGGGCCTCGCCACGCGGCACCACGTACGCCGCCAGCGTCGGCGTGCCGGAGCCGTCCGTACGCACCGTCACCACCGCGCGGCCGACCTGCGGGTGGCTGAGCAGCGCGGCCTCGATCTCGCCCAGCTCGATACGGAAGCCGCTGACCTTCACCTGGTTGTCGCCCCGCCCGAGGTAGTCCAGCTGCCCCTCGGAGGTCCAGCGCACCAGGTCGCCGGTGCGGTACATCCGGGCGCCGGACTCCGAGGTGAACGGGTCGGCGACGAAGCGCTCGGCGGTCAACGTCAGGCGGTTGTGGTAGCCGAGGGTCACGGCGGCGCCGCCGATGTACAGCTCGCCGGTGACCCCGGGCGGCACCGGGCGCAGCCACTCGTCCAGGACGTACACCCGGTTGCCCGCCAGCGGCCGGCCGATCAGCGGGGTGCCGGAGCTGTCGATGTCCGCCGCGGTGGACCAGATGGTGGTCTCGGTGGGGCCGTACAGGTTCGTCAGCCGGCCGGTCACGCCCTGCACGGCCGCGGCCAGCGCGGGCGGAATCGCCTCGCCGCCGGTGAGCGCGTGCACGCCGTACAGCGCCTCCGGGTGCTCGTCGA
This sequence comes from Streptomyces oceani, assembly GCF_001751245.1. Lineage (GTDB taxonomy): Bacteria > Actinomycetota > Actinomycetes > Streptomycetales > Streptomycetaceae > Streptomyces > Streptomyces oceani. The sequence goes on along the minus strand of NZ_LJGU01000152.1, from coordinate 23,109 downwards.
CCAGCGTGTGCCAGAGCGTCGGCGTCGCCTGGAGCACCGTCGCCCCGATGCTGAGCAGCAGTTCGGCCAGGGCGAGCGGGTCGCGTACGGTCTGGTGGCCGGCCAGCACCAGCGTGGAGCCGGCCAGCAGGGGAGCGAACAGCTCCAGGTTCGCGATGTCGAAGCCGAAGGTCGTCACGGACACGAAGCGGTCGTCCGCGTCCAGCTCCAGCATCCGGCCGACCTCGGTGAGGAAGTTGGTGAAGGAGCCCAACGGCACCACCACGCCCTTCGGACGGCCCGTCGAGCCCGAGGTGTAGATGACGTACGCGGGGTGGTCCGCGCCCGGCGTGCCCCCCGGGCGGTCGGCGGCGGTGAGGTCCGTGCTCGGCATCCGCTCCAGCGAGCGGCGTACCTCCGGCTCGTCCAGGCACAGCTGCGGGTGCGAGGCCATCTGCGGCAGCTCGCGCGCCACCCCGGTCTCGGTGAGGACAAGCACCGGGCCGGCGTCGTCCAGCATGTAGCCGATCCGGTCCGGCGGGTAGGTCGGGTCGATCGGCAGGTAGGCGGCACCGGACTTGAGCACGGCCAGCGCCGCGACCACCATCGACGCCGAGCGCGGCAGCGCGATCGCGACCAACGTGCCCGGACCCGCGCCGCGCGCGATGAGCGTGTGTGCCAGTCGGTTGCTGCGCTCGCCCAGCGCGCGGTACGTCAGCACGCCGTCGTCGCTGATCAGCGCGATGTGCGAGGGCGCGGCGGCGGTACGCGCCTCGATCCGCGCCGGCAGCGGCTCGGCGGCGGGATGCGCGGGCGCGCCGTTCCAGGCGCCGAGCAGCCGCTCGTACTCGCCCGGCAGCATCGGCGTCAGGGCGCCCAACCGCCGGTCCGGCGCCCGGGTGAGCGTGTCGAGCAGCTGGCAGAGCCGGTCGACCAGCCGCTGGGCGCTCTCCTGGGTGAACAGGTCGGCGCTGTACTCCAGTCGTCCGGTGAGGCCGCCCGGCGCGCCGTCCACCGGCTCCCGCTCGGCCAGCTCGAACGCGAGGTCGAAGCGGGCGCTGCCGGTGCGGGCCGAGTCGGCCCAGGCCCGCAGCCCGGCCAGTTCGAAGGTCGCCGCGTCGTTGTTCTGCAGCGCGAACATCACCTGGAAGAGCGGGTTCCGGGCCATCGAGCGGCTCGGCGCGAGCACGTCCACTAGCCGCTCGAACGGCACGTCCTGGTGCTCGAAGCCGGCCAGGTCGACCGTGCGCACCCGGTCCACCAGCTCCCGGAAGGTGGGGTCGCCGCTGACGTCGGCCCGTAGCACCAGGGTGTTGACAAACAGCCCGACCAGGTCGTTCAGCGCCTCGTCCGTACGCCCCGCGATCGGCGTGCCCAGCGGGATGTCGTCCTGCCCGCCGAGCTTCGCCAACAGCGCGCTGAGCGCCGCCTGGACGACCATGAAGAGGCTGGCCCCGCACTCCTGTGCCAGCTCGACCGCGCGCGCGTGACCTGCCGGGTCGACGCTGAACTCGACCGTGCCGCCGCGGTAGGACGGCATCGGAGGGCGGGGGAAGTCCGTCGGCAGCTGCAACTCCTCCGGCATGTTCGCCAGTGCCTGCCGCCAGTAGTCCAACTGCCGGCTGGCGGCGCTGCCCGGGTCCTCCTCCCGGCCGAGCAGTTGCCGCTGCCAGAGGGTGTAGTCGGCGTACTGGACCGGCAGTGGCTCGAGCACCGGCGGCGAGCCGGCCAGCCGCGCGGTGTAGGCGCGACTCAGGTCTCGGGCCATCGGCGCGTTCGACCAGCCGTCGGCGGCGATGTGGTGGATCACCGTGACCAGCACGTGTTCCGTCTCGGACAGCGCGAACAGCCGGGCCCGGAGCGGGAGCTCCACCGCGAGGTCGAAGCCCTGCCGGGCGAAGTCGGTGACCGCGCCGGTGACCTCCTCGGGCGTGACCTCCCGCACCGGCAGCTGGATCGCCGGGCTCTCCAGGATGCGCTGGTACGGCGTGCCGTCAGTCTCCGGGAAGACCGTGCGCAGCGTCTCGTGCCGCGCGACCACGTCGCCCAGTGCCGCGCCCAGCGCCGCCCGGTCCAGGGTGCCGTTGAGCCGCAGCACCCACGGCAGGTTGTAGGTGTCGGCCGGGCCCTCGAGCCGGTTGAGGAACCACATCCGCTGCTGGGCGTGCGAGAGCGGCACCAACTCCGGCCGCTCGGCCGGCGCGAGGGCCGGACGGGCTGGTGCCGTCCGAGTGAGCTGACCGGCCAGACCCTCCGGGGTGGGCGACTCGAAGATCGTACGCAGCGGCACCTCGGTGTCCAGCAGCGAACGGATGCGGCTGACCAGCCGGGTGGCGAGCAGCGACTGGCCGCCGAGCGCGAAGAAGTCCTCGTCGATGGACACCTCGTCCAGCTCCAGCACCTCGGCGAACGCCCGGCACAGCAGCCGCTCCCGGGTGTCCCGCGGCGCCCGGCCGCTGCCGGCGAGCGCCAACTCGGGCGCGGGCAGGGCCTTGCGGTCCACCTTGCCGTTCGCCGTCAGCGGCAGCGCGTCCAGCCATACGTACGCCGTCGGCACCATGTACTCCGGCAGCAGGGCGGACACCGTGGCCGAGGCGGCCTCCTGCTCGGCGTCGCCCACCAGGTAGCCGACCAGTCGCCCCTCGCCGCGGCCGTCCTTGGTGACGTCCACGGCGGCGTCGGTGACCCCGGGGGTGCCGCGCAGCGCCGCCTCGATCTCGCCCAGCTCGATCCGGTGCCCCCGGATCTTCACCTGGTGGTCCCGGCGCTCCAGGAACTCCAGGCGCCCGTCCGGGTGTTGCACCACCCGGTCGCCCGTCCGGTACATCCGGGCGCCCGGCTCCAGCGAGAACGGGTCGGCGATGAAGACGTGCGAGGTGCGCCGCGGGTCGCCCAGGTAGCCGCGGCCCACGCCGGTGCCGCCGACGTACAGCTCGCCCGGCACGCCGGCGGGCACTGGCTGCAGCCCGTCGCCCAGGACGTACAGGCCGGTGTTGCGTACGGACGTGCCGATCGGCGCGCGCACGGACACCAGCTCGCGGGCCGTACGGATCAGGGCGTGCGTGACGTCGTCCGAGCACTCCGTCGGTCCGTACGCGTTCACCAGCGGGATGTCGGGGAAGTAGCCGAACCAGCGCTGGCACAGCTCGGAGGGCAGCGACTCGCCGGTGACCACCAGCCGGCGCAGCCCGGTCAGCTCCGGTACGCGCGCGCCCTCGTCCCAGCTGTCCAGCGCCGCCCGCAGCAGCGAGGGCACCACCTCGAGCACGGTGATCCGCTCCGGGTCGACCAGGCCGAAGAGCTCGGCCGGGTCGGCCGCGATCTGCGGGGTCACCACCCGCAGCCGGCCGCCGCTCACCAGCGGGCAGATCATCTGCCACACCGAGATGTCGAAGGTCACCGGGGCGTTGTGCACCAGCCCGTCGGCCGCCGTCAGGTTCAGGTCCTCCACCTTGGCCAGCAGGTGGTTGATCATGCCTCGGCGGTGCACCATGGCGCCCTTGGGCTTGCCGGTGGAGCCGGAGGTGAAGATGACGTACGCCAGGTCGTCGTCCGCGCCGCGCGGCGGCGGCAGCGAGTCCAGCTCCTCCCGCCGGTCGTCCAGGGTGACCACCGGCGGCGCCGTGCCCGTCACCTCCCGCGCGCAGCGAGCGCCCAGTTCGGCGTGCGCCTCGTCGGCCAGTAGCAGGACCAGCCGCGCGTCCTCGGCCAGCCCGGTGATCCGGGCCTCCGGGGCGTGCGCGTCCAGCGGGACGTAGCCGGCGCCGGAACCCAGCACGCCCAGCACCGCGGTGACGAAGGGGGCGCCGGGCGCGGCCAGGACGCCGACCAGCGCGCCGGGACCGATGCCTCGCTCGGCCAGCGAACGGGACAACGCGCCGGCACGGCCCGCCAGCTCGGCGTAGCTCAGCTCCGTCTCCCCGTCCCATACGGCCTGCGCGTCCGGCATCCGCCGGGCCAGGTCGCGTACTCGCTGGACGACGTCGGTCAGCTCGTCCGGGAAGTTCGGCCCGGACGGCAGCGCGAGCACTTTCCGCTGTTCGCCCGGCAGCAGCGAGTCCAGCTGGGCGAACGGGCGGTCCGGCTCGGCGACGATCTTGTGCAGGGTGTGCACGAGCCGGTCCGCCACCGAGGCCGCCTGCTGGGCGGAGTAGCCGCTGGGGGCGTAGTGCACGTCCAGCCGCAGCCGTTCGCCGGGCAGCGCCATCAGGCTCAGCGGATAGTGCGTGGCGTCTTTGGCCTGTACCCCGGTGACCCGCAGGCCCGGGGCCGGGTCGGCCATGGCGTCCGGGTCCAGCGGGTAGTTCTCGAACACCAGCACCGTGTTGAAGAGTTCGCCGGACTGCGCGATCCGCTGGATCTCGTTCAGGCTCATGTGCTGATGCGGCAGCAGTTCCGTCTGCTGATCCTGCAGCTCGGTGAGGATCTGCCCGAACGACTTGCCGGGGTCCAGGTCGACGCGTACGGGCAGGGTGTTGATGAACAGCCCCACCATCGTCTCCACGCCCGGCAGCTCCGGCGGCCGGCCGGAGACCGTACCGCCGAAGACGACGTCGCGCTGGCCGGTGAGGTTCGCCAGCACCCGGGCCCAGGCGCCCTGCACGAGCGTGTTGAGGGTCAGCCCGCGCTCCCGCGCGAAGTCGCCCAGCCGGGTGGTGAAGTCCTCGGTCAGCTGCGCGACGTGCCGCTCCGGCAGCTCCGCCGCGCCGTCCTGCCCGCCGCCGGGCACCAGCGTCGGGCCGTCCAGCCCGTCCAGCGCGCGCCGCCAGCTCTCCTCGGCGCTCCTGGCGTCACGGCCCGCGAGATGCGTGAGGTAGTTCTTGTACGGCGTCACCCGCGGAAGTTGGTCGCCCCGCCCGCCGTAGAGCAGGAACAGCTCCTGCACGATGATCGGCATCGACCAGCCGTCGAACAGCATCTGGTGCGCTGTCAGAAGCATCCGGTGGCTGTCCTCGCCCGTACGCAGCAGCGCGAAGCGCAGCAGCGGCGGGCGGGCCACGTCGAAGGCCCGCACCCGCTCCTCGTCGGTGATCCGGGCGGCCTCCCGGTCCCGCTCGGCCGGCGTCAGCGCCCGCAGGTCCTCCCGCTTCCAGGGCACTTCGATGGCGTGCGGGACCAACTGCACCGGGTCGCCGTTGGAGCGGTAACGGAAGGCCGCGCGCAGGTTCGGGTGGCGGCGCAGCAGCGCGTCCGCCGCGGCCTCCAGCGCCGCGGCGTCCAGCGGGCCCTCCAGGTCGAGCACCAGCTGGATGGAGTAGACATCCAACTCCTGCTCGGTGTAGGTGGCGTGGAAGAGCAGCCCCTCCTGGAGCGGGGTGAGCGGCAGCACGTCACTGAGGTTGGACCGCTTGGCCTTGGCAGCGCTCGTCGAGGCCGCCGTCGCTGGTGTCGCTGGTGCGGCCGAGGCACCGGGGGCGGCGGGTGCGGCGGTGTTCAGCGGCGCGTTCACAGGGACCACTCATCCGTCCAGGTTTCGAACTCGTCGAGTTCCTCTTGGCTCAGCGTCAACAGCTCCACGTCCGAGGGCGTGTAGCCGCCCGCGTCCGGGTTCCGCGCGTGCGCGACCAGCACCTCCAGGGCGCGGAACCAGTTGTCCGCGATCGCCCGGGCGTCCGTCTCGGTCAGCAGCTGACCGGCCCAGGACCAGGTCGCCACCAGCCGGGTGCCCTCGGGGCGTTCCTCGGCGAGCGCGTTGACGTCCAGTACGTGCGGCAGCGGCATCTCGGCGTCCGCCCCGGCCGCGACCCCGGCGGACTCCGGCGCGGGCGTCCAGGCGTCGTGCTGGGCGGCCGGCAGCCGGCCCAGATAGTTGAAGCCGAGCTGGGGCGCGGCGGCGGGCGACAGCCCGGCGGAGTCCGGCGCGAGGTAGCGCAGCAGGCCGTAGCCGAGGCCGTGGTCGGGCAGCGAACGCAGCTGCTCCTTCACGGACTTCAGCAGCCGCCCCACCGCCTGGCCGCCGGCCCAGACCTCGTCCCAGTCCAGGCTGCCGATGTCCAGCCGGATCGGGCAGACCGTCGTGAACCAGCCGACCGTACGGCTGAGGTCGACGCCCTCGGCGAACTCCTCGCGCCCGTGGCCCTCCAGGTCCAGCAGCAGCGCGCTGCCGTCGTCCCCGCGCCGGTTGCGCCAGTCGGCGACGGCCAGCGCGAGGCCGGTGAGCAGCACGTCGTTGACCTCGGCGTGGAAGACGGACGGCACCTCGGTCAGCACCGCCCTGGTGGTGTCCGCGCCCAGCTCCAGCCGCAGCGAGCCGGCGGTGTGCGTACGGTCCCGTGCCGGGTCCAGCCGGCGGCTGCCCAGCAGGCTGTCCGGGGTGTCCAAGACCTCGTGCCACAGCGGGATCTCCGCCGTGCGCTGCACCGACCGGGCCTCCTCGACGAGCAGCCCGGCCCAGTGCCGCAACGAGGTGCCGACCGGCTCCAGCGCTGGGCGCTGACCGGCGCGCACGGCGTCGTACGCGGCGTTCAGGTCCGGCAGCAGGATGCGCCAGGACACGCCGTCCACCGCGAGGTGGTGCAGCGTCAGGAGCAGCCGGCCGGGCGCCGACGGGCCCGCGTCGAACCACACCGCGCGCAGCATCACGCCCTCGCGCGGCGCCAGTTCCCGCCGCGCGACGTCCGCCTCCGCGACGACCTGGGCGGTAACCGCCTCCGCCGAGGAGGTGTCCAGGTTCGTACGGCGCAGCAGCCGCGCCGCCTGCACACCGCCGGGCTCGGACACCCGCAGCGCCCACTGGTCGGCCGAGTCGGCGAGCCGCAGTCGCAGCGCGTCGTGCTGGTCGATGAGGGCCTGTAGCGCGGCACCGAGCAGTTGCTGGGTGGCGCCGGCCGGGGTGTGCACGACCACGGCCTGGTGGAAGCCCTCCATCGGCCCGCCGAGCTGCCGCAGCCAGTGCACGATGGGCGTGAGCGGCAGCTCGCCGACGCCGTCGTCCGTGCCGAGCACCACCTGTTCGGTGGCCGGTTGTGCCACGGCGGCCAGCGCGGCGGGCGTACGGTGCGTGAACACGTCCTGGGCGGTGAGCAGCAGGTCCGCCTTACGGGCCCGGCTGACCAGCTGGATGGAGATGATCGAATCGCCGCCCAGGTCGAAGAAGCTGTCGTCGGCGCCGACCTGCTCCAGGCCCAGCACCTCGGCGAAGGCCGCGCAGAGCGTCTCCTCCAGCGAGGTGGTCGGCGCCCGGCCGCTCGCGGAGGCGCCGTACTCCGGCTCCGGCAGAGCCCGGCGGTCCAGCTTGCCGTTGCCGGTCAGCGGCAGCTCCGGCATCGGCACGAGCGCCGCCGGGACCATGTAGTCCGGCAGCGCGGCGGCCAGCCGGGCGCGTACGGCCGAGGTGTCCAGCTCCGGTACGCCCACCGGTTCGGGGCCGGTGGTTGGCCCAGCGGCCGTCCCGGGGCCGGAGTTCGGCACCGCGTAGCCCACCAGCCGGCGGTCACCGGGCCGGTCCTCCCGCACGATGACCGCGGCCTGCGCGATCAGCGGGTCGGCCAGCAGCGCGGTCTCGATCTCGCCCAACTCGATCCGGAAGCCGCGCAGTTTGACCTGGTCGTCGGCCCGGGCGACGTAGTCCAGACGGCCGTCCGGACGCCACCGCACGACGTCTCCGGTGCGGTACATCCGGTCGCCCGGCTCGCCGTACGGGTCGGCGGTGAACCGGCCCGCGGTCAACCCGGGGCGGTTGAGATAGCCCAGGGCCAGGCCGGCGCCGCTGATGTACAGCTCGCCGGTGACCCCCACCGGCACCGGACGCAGCGCGTCGTCCAGCACCCGCACCCGGGTGCCGGCGAGCGGGCGGCCCACCGGGGGCTTCACCGCTCCTTGCAGCGGATCGCTGATGGTGGCGCACACGGTCGTCTCGGTCGGTCCGTACGCGTTCAGCATCCGACGCCCCGGCGACCAGCGGCCGACGAGCTCCGGCGGGCACGCCTCGCCCGCGGTGATCACGGTGAGTCCGTCCGGCATCGCCCGGTCCTCCGGCCAGGCGGAGAGCACCGTCGGCGGCAGACAGACCACGTCGATCCGGGAGTCGGCGATCAACCGCGCCAGCGGCTCGCCGGGCGAGCGCTGCTCGTCGCTGGCGAGTACGAGCACCGCGCCGGCCAGCAGCGTGGAGATGATCTCCCAGGCCGCCGCGTCGAAGCTGAGCGAGGCGAACTGGAGCACCCGGCTGTTCTCGTGCACCCCGAACAGCTCGTGCTGCGCGCACAGCACCGAGACCGAGGCGTGCGGCACGGCCACGCCCTTGGGGAGTCCGGACGACCCCGAGGTGTAGATGACGTACGCCGCGTCCATCGGCCGCAGCGGACGGGTGCGCTGGCGGTCGGTGGGGTTGCGCCGGGAGCGGCCGGACAGGTCGTGGTGGGTGCGCCGGCTGTTCAGCAGGATCGGCGCGGGCAGGTCGGCGTACCCGGGATCGTTCGGGTTGGGCAGCGCGGTCAGTTGGCCGGAGGCGCTGATGATCGCCGCGGGACGGGAGTCGGACAGCATGTGCGCGATCCGGTCCCGCGGATAGCCGGGGTCGACGGGCAGGTAGGCGGCCCCGGACTTCAGCACGGCCAGTACGGCGGTCACGGTGGCCGCCGAGCGTGGCAGCACCAGCGCCACGGTGTCGCCTGGTCCGACGCCGCGCGCCATCAGGAGGTGCGCCAGCCGGTTCGCCTGCTCGTTCAGGGCGCCGAAGGAGACCGTGTGACCCGCGGACTCCAGGGCCGGCCGGCGTGGTTCGGCAGCGACCCGGGCGGCGAACAGGTCCGGGAGCACGGTCGGGGGCGCCGCCCGGCCGCCTTCGCCCCAGCCGTACAGCAGTTGCTCGTACTCCCCGGGCAGCATCGCGTCGAAGGCGCTGAGCCGACTGTCCGGCCGCGCGGTGAGCTTGCCCAGCAGACAGACGAGCCGGTTCGCGAGCGCGGTCGCGCCGGTCTCGGAGAAGAGGTCCGCGCTGTACTCCAGCTTGCCCTGGACGCCCGCCGGGGAGCCGTCCGGCGCGCGCTGCTCGGTGAGTTCGAAGGCCAGGTCGAAGCGGGCGGTGCCGGTGGGCACCTCGTGCACGGTGGTGGTCAGGCCGGGCAGCCCGAAGTCCGCCGGGGCGTTGTTCTGGAAGGCCAGCATCACCTGGAAGAGCGGTTGGCGGGAGGTCGAGCGGCTCGGGCTGAGCACGTCCACGACGCTCTCGAACGGCACGTCCTGGTTCGCGAACGCCGACAGGTCGGTGTCCCGCGCCCGCCCCAGCAACTCCCGGAACGTCGGGTCCCCGGACAGGTCATTGCGCAGCACCATGGTGTTCACGAAGAAGCCGACCAACTCCTCCAGCGCGGTGTCCGTACGTCCCGCGACCGGGGTGCCGAGCGGGATGTCCGTGGCGTCGCTCAGCTTTCCCAGCAGGGTGGCCAGCGCGGCCTGCAGCACCATGAACGGGCTCGCGCCCATCGCCGTGGCCAGCTCGCTGACGGCGCGGTGCAGCCCCGCGTCGACGCCGAAGGAGACCAGACCGCCCTGGTACGAGTTCACGGCCGGTCGCGGATAGTCCGTCGGTAGCTCCAGCTCCTCAGGCATTCCGGTGAGTTCGTGCCGCCAGAAGTCGACCTGTTGGGCGGCCAGCGGGCTGCCGCCCTCGATGTCGTCGCCGAGCAGCTCCCGCTGGTGCAGCGTGTAGTCGGCGTACTGCACCGGCAGCGGTTCCCAGCCCGGGGCCGTGCCCTGCAGCCGCGCGGCGTAGGCGGTACTGAGGTCCTGCGCCAGCGGCAGCACCGACCAGCCGTCGCCCGCGATGTGGTGCAGCACCACCAGCAGCACGTGGTCCTGCTCGGACAGTTCGAACAGTTCAGCCCGCAGCGGCAGCTCGTCCGCCAGCCGGAACGGCCGCCGGGCCCGCTCGGCCATCGCCTCGGTCAGCTCGGCCTCGCTGGCCACCGGGCTCACCGGCAGCTCCGGCCGGGCCGTGGTGGGGCTCAGGACCAGCTGCACCGCACGGCCGTCCGTCTCCGGGAAGACCGTACGCAGCGCCTCGTGCCGGCCAACGACGTCCGCCAGCGCCTCCGCGAGCGCGCTCCGGTCCAGCCGGCCGCTCAACCGCAGGGCGCGCGGCAGGTGATAGGTGGCGCTGCCCTCCTCCAGGTGACTGAGCACCCAGAGCCGCTGCTGACCGTTCGACAGCGGCAGCCGCTCGGGGCGTACGGCCCGGGTGAGCGCCGGTCGGGCCTCCGCGGCGTCGCCGAGCAGCGCGGCCAGGCCGGCCACGGTCGGGGTCTCGAAGAGGGTTTTGACCGGCAGCTCCACCCCGCGCAGCACCCGCAGCCGGCTGATCACCCTGGTCGCCAGGAGCGAGTGGCCGCCCAGGTCGAAGAAGTTGTCCTCGGCCGAGACGGCGTCCAGGCCCAGCACCTCGGCGAACAGCTCGCAGAGCATCCGCTCCTGCGGATTGCGGGGCGGGCGGCCGCCGGTGGCGGAGGCGAAGTCGGGTGCCGGCAGCGCCTTGCGATCCACCTTGCCGTTGCTGGTCAGCGGCAGGGCGTCGAGCACGACGAAGGCCGCCGGGACCATGTAGTCCGGCAGCGTGGCCGCCAGCGCGGCCTTCACCTCGGGCACCGGCGCGCCACCCGCGAGATAGCCCACCAGCACGGAGGTGCCACGCTTGTCCTTCGCGACGTTCACCACCGAGTCGGTCACGCCCGGCACGGAGCGCAGCGCCGCCTCGACCTCGCCCAGCTCGATCCGATGCCCGCGGATCTTGATCTGGTGATCGACCCGCTCCAGGAACTCCAGCTGCCCGTCCGGCCGATGCACCACCCGGTCGCCGGTGCGGTACATCCGGGCGCCCGGAGTCGCGGTGAACGGATCGGGCAGGAAGGTGAAGGCGGTCTTGCACGCGTCCCCGATGTAGCCCCGGCCCACCCCGACCCCGCCGACGTACAGCTCGCCCGGCATCCCGCTGGGCACCGGGCGCAGGCCGTCGCCCAGGACGTACAGTCTGGTGTTGCGCACCGGGGCGCCCACCGGGGTGCGCGCGGAGGTCAGCTCCTGGCCGGTGCGGATGTAGGCGTGCGTGACGTCGTCCGAGCACTCCGTGGGGCCGTACGCGTTGACCAGCGGGATGCTCGGGTAGAGCGCGAGCCAGCGGTGGCACAGGTCGGCCGGCAGCGCCTCGCCGGTGACCACCAGCCGGCGTAGCGGCTGTAGTACGGGCCGGGGCGCGCCGGCCTCCCACTCGTCCAGCGCGATGCGCAGCAGGGACGGCACGACCTCCAGGATGGTGATGCGCTCGGCGTCCACCAGGGCGAACAGCCCCTGCGGGTCGCCGGCCAGCTCCGTGGAGACGACCCGGGTGGTGCCGCCGGTCACCAGCGCCGAGAGCATCTGCCAGACCGAGATGTCGAAGGTCACCGGCGCGTTGTGCACGACGCTGTCCCGCTTGGTCAGCCGCAGGTCCTCCACCTTGGACAGCAGGTGGTTGACCATGCCCCGCCGGTGCACCATCGCGCCCTTGGGCTTGCCGGTGGAGCCGGAGGTGAAGATGACGTACGCCAGGTCGTCGTCCGCGGCGGGTGTGCCGCCGGCCGGCGACGGCGTGGCGTTGTGCGGCAGGGACAGGGTGAGGCTGGAGTCCTCCGTCAGCGGCGGGCGGTGGGATATGGAGCCGGGCGGCCCGTCCAGCTCGATCAGCGTCCGCCGGCCGGGGGCCTCGGCGAGCACGCCCCGGGCGTACTCCTCCGCGCTGTCCCCCACGAGCAGGACCCGGGCCCCGCTGTCCGCGAGCAGCCCCGCACCCCGCGCCACCGGCGCGCGTACGTCCAGCGGCACCCAGGCGGCGCCCGCGCCCAACACCGCCAGCACCGCGGTGACATAGCTGGCCCCGGGCAGCGCCGCGATCGCCACCAGCGAGTTGGCGCCGACGCCCTCCGCGGCCAACCGGTGCGACAGCATGCCCGAGCGCGCCACCAGCGCGGCGTACGTCAGCTGCTCCACGCCGTCGTTGACCGCGATGACGTCCGGGTTCCGACCGGCCAGTTGGCGCACCCGGCTGACCACGTCGTCGAAGAAGTAGCCGTTGGTGCTGCCGGCGCCGATGTCCAGCACCGCGTCCCGCTCCACCGGGCGTAGCGCGTCGAGCCGGCCGAGGGGCGCCTCGTCGGCCGACGAGGCGAACTCGTCCAGGTAGCTCAGCAGTCGACCGTGCAGCTCGGCCAGTTCCTGCTCGGTGTAGAGGCTCGGATGGGCGTCGATCCGGATGGTCCAGCCCTCGCCGGGCGCGTCCAGATAGATGATCTGCAGGTCCGGCACCGGGCCGGTGGACAGGTTGTGCAACTGGCCCTGGCAGGTGCCGAAGTCCAGGTCCGCGCCGGACTCCAGGACGTTGACGGTGGGGCCGTACGATCCGGCGTCGCCGGTGAAGCCGAGTTCCCGACGCAGCTGGTCGCCCCGGTAGTCCTGGTGTCGCATGGTGCCGCGTACCACCGAGGCGGCCTGACCCAGGAGTTCGGCGCGGGTGGTGCCGGGCGGTAGGTGCAGCGGCATCGGCAGGAAGTTCGCCCGCATGCCCGGTACCTTCTTGGCGGCGGCCGTACGCCGGGCCGGCACGGGCATGGTGAGTAGCACGTCGCTCTCGCCGGTCAGTTGGCGGAGGCAGCCGGCGGTGGCCGCGATCAGCAGCGTCGGCCAGGTGACCCGCGCCTCCCAGGCCATGGCACGCAGCCGCTCCGCCGTGCCCGCCGCGAGCGGCGCGCTGAACCGCAGGGTGTGCCGCGCGGGTCCGGGGAGCCGCTGGGACAGCCGGGTCGGCTGCGGGGTCTCCGGGAAGCGTTCCGACCAGAAGCGGGCGTCCTTCCGGCAGCGGTCGGAGGCGGCGTACTCCGCCTCCTCCTCGATCAGGGAGCGGAGTTCGGGCAGCGGCTCGCTGTCCCGGCCGGCGTACAGGTCGGCCAGCCGGGAGTAGAAGAGCGAGCGGCTGAAGCCGTCCATCAGGATGTGGTTCGCCCGGATGAACAACCGGCCGTGCGTGGCGTCGAGCAGGTGCAGTTCCGCGGCGTACGCCTCCTCGTCCAGCGAGGAGGGACGCCGCAGGTCCGCACGCATGCTCTCGGCGGAGGCCGCCGCCGGGTCCTGGTAGCCGCTGAAGTCCCACACCCGAAGCCGCTGTCCGGTGCCGGGATGGATGGTCTGTACGGGCTCTCCCGCGCGCTCCGTGAAGCGCGCGCGCAGGCACTGGGTCTCCGCGAGCACGCAGTGCCAGGCCCACTCGAGGCGGACCTGGTCCACCGACCCGGTCAGGTCGATGTGGTCGGCCATGGTGAAGGCCGGGTTTCCCGGGTCGAGTTGCTGCGCGAACCACATCTCCCGCTGGGCACTCGAGAGCGGCAGCTCGATCGGGGAAGTCTCACTCATGGTTCACGCACTCCAGAGGTGACAGTGTCCGGTGGCAGGCCCAACTCGGGCTCGTCGAGCCCGTAGACCTCCCGCACCCATTCGGGTCGGTAGACAGTGTCCAGGTAGCGGTCCCCGAGGTCGGGCGAGATCGCGACGGCGGTGACGTCCTCACCGGGGCGGTGTCGGTCCAACCACTCGAGCGCACCCCGTACGACGGTGCCGGTGGAGCCCCCGAACAGGAACCCCCCGCGGGCCAGGGCGTGGCAGGTGCGGATGGTGTCCGGCTCGGAGACCAGCACGAGATCGTCCAGGTAGGACTCGTCGAACAGCGCGGGGCGCACCCCGGCGCCGAGGCCCGGGATCGACCGCGGGCCCGGTTCGGAGCCGAAGGTCACCGACCCCTCGCTGTCGATGCCCACCACGGTCACCCCGGAGCCGGGCTGGTCCTTGAAGTAGCGGGCACAACCCATGAGAGTCCCGGTGGTGCCGGCTCCGACGAAGAGGTACTCGAGCGCCGGGAACTGCTTCTCTATGGCGGGTGCGGTGGTGCGGTAGTGCGCCCGCCAGTTGTCCGGATTGGCGTGCTGGTTGAGCCATACGTAGCTCGGGTCGCCGTCGCACAGCGCACGGACGTAGTCCAGCCGGGCGCCCAGGAAGCCGCTGGTCGGCGAGGGCTCGGTGATGACGTGCACCTCGCTGCCGAGGGACTCGATCACCTGCCGGGTGGACGGGTTCGTACGCGAGTCGACCACGCACACGAAGCGGTAGCCCTTGTTGGCGGCGATCAGGCCCAGCGCCATGCCGAGGTTTCCGGAGGACGACTCGACGATGGTCGAGCCCGGTCGCAACTGCCCGCTCAGCTCGGCCGCCGCCACCATGGAGGCGGCGGCCTTGAGCTTCACCGAGCCGGCGAAGTTGAAGCCCTCGCACTTGAGGTAGAGCGGATATCCGTACAGCTCCCGCAGGTCGACGAAGAGGTCTTCCTCGTTGAACTCCTGCGGCGTCGTGATGACAGGCACGAGCCGATTCCCCCACTCGGTGTTGTGTCCGTGCTGGATCAGGGCCGAGGCTCGCGGCGGCGCGCCCGCGGCCTTCGGTGCTGCCGTACGGCGGCACGCCGGCTCTTCCCTACTCCCAACCGACCGCCGCCTCCGTGGCGGTGGTCGTCGGTGCGTGGACCCGGCGGGCGGTGCCGGCGGCCGAAGGCTTCCCCCAGAAGCCCAGGGACACGTGGGAAACGGCGCGGTATTGAGTAGAACGCATAAGTATGTACCCCCAGTTACTCATGTGTTGGCAGGAAGCTGGCGGTTGCCGTGCACGCTTCCTGCGCCCCCTGGGGCAAATACTCACCCGATCCCGGATTCGATGTCACGGGTTCGCGTTGTCAGGGTCCTGCGGTGGCAAGACATTGCCAGTGCCCGTCGGTTTGGGAATCTAGGGCTTTCTCCAGAACTCGCTGAGTGACCGCTGTCGCCGAAGAATTGACTACCCGTCAGTAGAAAGGGAAAGGTCTCAGGAATGGCCCTCCCAGTGCCAGCCCAGCAGTTCCTCCTGGGCCAGCATCCGGATCATGATGCGCCGGGCGGCCTCCTTCGCGTGCTCGGCTGTGCGAGCCCGCAGGTAGAGCACGGTTTCGGCGCTGTCCATGTCCGTTTCCGCGTAGGCGTGTTCGAGCCCGTCCTCCGGGCCCGCGGCGGCATGCAGGAACTCACGGACCTGGGTGGCATCCACCACGGTCTGGCCGCGCAGTAAGCGGCCCGCCACGATGTACATCGTTACCTCACACGAGGGACCCGGTGCGCAGGGTGAGCAGCGTTATCCACAAGCCCCATGGTCGGTTGCGGTTGGTGTCGTATGGTGTGGCGCGCTTGGCCAGCGCGGGGGGTTAGGCACCGACGTGTTCATCGAGGGGGGATGGCATTGCTGGGGATTCTTGGTGTCAGTGCGGACGGGGAGAGCGTCTATAGAGCCATGTTGGGTGCTCCGGATCGGGGTGTGGCGGAACTCGCCGACGACCTTCACTGGGCGCCGGAGAGGGTCCGGGACGCGCTTGACGAGTTAGCTCGACTGTCTCTGACCCGCAGGTCTGACCAGCGGCCCAGCGGCCTGCTGCTCGTCGACCCGGAGGTGGGCCTGGAGCAGTTGCTCGCGCGGCGACAGTCCGAGCTGGCTCAGCGGCAGCACGAGATCACCTCCAGCAAGGTCGCGATCCGAGAGCTGGTCGCGGAGTACAGCGACACCGTCCAGGTCGGACGTCGGCTGGACGTGGAGCAGCTCGACGGCGTCGACGTCGTGCGCGTCAAGCTCGAGGAGCTCGCTCACAACTGCACGTCCGAGGTGTTGGAGTTCATCACCGGAGGCGGGCAGTCGGAGGCCAACCGAGAGGCCAGTCGGCCGCTGGACGAGAGGCTCCTCGAGCGTGGTGTGAGCATGCGTTCCGTCTACCTCGAAAGTGTGGTCAACCACCCGCGGACGGTGTCGTATCTGGAGTGGCTGAACGACCTGGGCGCGTGCGTACGGCTCGCCCCCGCGCTGCCGCTGCGGATGATCGTCTTCGATCGTGAGGCGGCGATCATACCGACCGACCCGGAGAACACCGCGAGCGGTGCCCTGTTGCTGCACGGCGGCGCGTTCGTCACCGCGCTGTGCGCGCTTTTCGAGCAGACCTGGCAGGAGGCGTCGCCCTTCGGCAGCACGCCGCAGCGGCACAGCAGCACCGGTCTGACCCCGCAGATGCGGGCGGTCCTGAGCCTGTTGGCGGGCGGACACACGGACGAGGTGGTGGCCCGGAAGCTGGGCATCTCGGTGCGCACCTCGCGCCGGATCACCGCCGAGCTGATGACCGCGCTGGGCGCCCGCAGCCGCTTCCAGGCCGGGGTCATCGCCGGTGAGCGCGGCTGGCTGCACGGCACCTAGGCCGCGTCGGTCGGATCGGCTGCGGGGATCGCTCTGGCGGCGCTCGCCTGGCACGTACATCCGCCGCCTGGTCCGTTGCTCGGTGCTCAACGGGCCGTCAGTCATCGCGTCCGGAACATCCGCAGACAGGTCGGCACCAGCACCAGGATCAGCAGTGCGATGGAACCGGCCGCGATGGGCAGGGCGTTCTGCACGGCGAAACTCTCCTCGATGGCCGGTTCGTTGCCCCAGAGGTCCCGGACAGCGGCGGAGAGCGAGCTGGCGGGGTTCCACTCGACGATCGTACGCAGCCAGTCGGGCAGCCCGTTGAGCGGCATGAAGGAGCTGGAGAGGAAGGAGAAGAGCACCATCACGAGCGCCGATATGCCGTTGATCGCCTCCATGTTGCGCAGCACCATGCCCAGCAGCGCGCCGAGCCACAGCATCGCGTAGGCGAAGGAGAGCAGCAGCACGAAGCCGAGCAGGATGGACAGCGGGTCGCTGTCCGTACGCCAGCCCACCAGCAGCCCGACGACGGTGACCGCGCCCATGCTGATCATCGCCGGCACCATGTCCGCCGCGGTGTGGCTCACCAGCACGGCCGGGCGTCCCATCGGCAGCGAACGGAACCGGTCGATCAGGCCCTTGCTCAGGTCCGTGGCCACGCCCAGCGCGGTGATGCCCACACAGGTGAGGCCGACCTGGGCGTAGACCCCGGCCATCACGTAGTCCTCGAAGTCCACCCCGCCCTCGATGGTCATCACGCTGGAGAACATGTAGCCGAGGATGACCACCATGGCCACCGGCGTCATCGCGGTGGAGATGATCTTCTCCGGGGTCCGCCGCAGGTGGCGCAGGTGCCGGCCGGTCAGCGTCAGTACGTCCGTGAGCCCCGGGGACCCGGCGTTCGGGCTGGTGCCGCTCATCGCTCCTCCTCGGCGGTCGAGCCGCCCGTCTTCGCGCCGGTCAGCTGGAAGAACACGTCATCGAGGGTCGGCCTGCGCATGGCGAACTCGACGACCTCGACGCCGATCGCCTCCAGGGCGGCGGCCGACGCCGCGATGGCGTTCATCCGGTTGTTCAGCTGTACGTGGATGCGCCGGCCCGTGTCGTCCACGACGGGAGCCGCCATGGCCACCCGCGCCAGGGCGGAGAGCGCGTGCGGTACGGCCTGCGGATTGGCGAGCAGGATCTCCAGCCACTCGCCACCGACCTTGTACTTCAACTCGTCGGGGGTGCCCTCGGCCAGGGCCTGCCCGGAGCCGAACACCACGATACGGTTGGCCAGGAAGTCGGCCTCCTCCAGATACTGCGTGGTGAGCAGCACCGTCACGCCCTGCGCCACCTGCTGACGCACCATCTGCCACAGCACCATCCGACTGCTCGGGTCGAGGCCGGTGGTGGGCTCGTCCAGGAAGAGCACGGTGGGTGAGGAGATCAACGAAGCGGCAAGGTCCAACCGGCGCCGCATACCGCCGGAGTAGGTGCCGGCCGGACGGTCGGCGGCGGACTCCAGCTCGAAGGCGGCGAGCAGTTCCTCCGTGCGCGCCACGGCGCCGCGCTTGCCGAGCTTCAGCAGCTTGCCGAGCATGGTGAGGTTCTCACGGCCGGTCAACAGCTCGTCCACGGCGGCGTACTGACCCGCGAGACCGATACGACGGCGTACCTCGAGCTGGTCACGCGCCACGTCGAAGCCCGCCACCCGGGCGTGTCCCTGGTCGTGGTCGAGCAACGTGGCGAGGATCCGGACCGTGGTGGTCTTGCCCGCGCCATTGGGTCCGAGAAGGCCCAGCACGGTGCCGCTGCGGACCTCGAGGTTCACACCGGACAGCGCCTGGTGATCTCCGTACCGCTTTCCCAGCCCTTCCGCCTGTATGGCGATCTCCACGGTTCCCCCTCCCTAGATTCCTGAGCCTGAGAAATTCCAGATCCCCGCACGCAGAGCCGGAGTTCGTATGACGATGTTTCGGAATGTAACAGCGGAACCCCGCGGGTCATGCCCGCTATGCGTGGTATGTGATGGCAGCAGTATGCGGGGGCATGTTGCTGCACCCGTTGTTCCTCCGAGCGCACGGGGGGTGGCCTCTAGCGTCGGAAGCGACCCCCCACCGGCCGCCGCGGACTACGACCCGAACGGTCCGAATCCCACTCCAGGGCGCGGGACCCGCCACGGGGCATCACCGTTGACCGCAGGAGAGGTAATGGCAAGCAAACGCAACTTCGCCGCCGCGCTCGGTGACTGGAGCGCCAGCCATCGCAAGACGGCCGTCTTCGGTTGGCTGATCATGGTCGTGTTGGTCACCGTGCTCGGCGGGGCGGCCGGACAGCAGACCATGACCGAGGCGGACTACGGCACGGGTGACTCCGGCAAGGCGGAACGCATCCTCCAGGAACACGGCCTCGCACCGCCCGCCGAGGAACTGATCCTCGTGCAGAGCGACGAACACAAGGCCACCGACCCGGAGTTCCGCACGACCGTAGACGAGGCCGTCGCCGCGATCAAGAAGACCGACCTGGTCAAGGGAGTGCAGAATCCGAACACCACCGGAGTGGTCTCCGAGGACGGGCGCTCCGCGCTGATCCAGTACGAGGTCAAGGGGGACCCGGAGACCGCGTCGGAGCGCATCCAGCCGGTGGAGGACGCCGTCGCCGAGGCCGAGGAGTCCGCCCAGGGCGTGACCCTCGGCCAGTACGGCGCGGCGACCGGCCTCAAGGCCATCAACGAGAGCCTCGGCGAGGACCTGCTGCGGGCCGAGTTGACGGCACTGCCGGTCTCCCTCGGCATCCTGCTGGTGGTCTTCGGTGCCCTGGTGGCCGCGTTGCTCCCGCTGCTGCTGGCGGTCACCGCCTGTGTCGCCGCGATGGGACTGCTCGCGGTCAGCAGCCAGTTCGTCCCCGTGGACGGCATGACCACCTCGGTGATGTTCCTGATGGGCCTCGCCGTCGGGGTCGACTACTGCCTCTTCTACCTGCGTCGCGAGCGTGAGGAGCGTACGGCCGGCCGGGACAAGGAGACCGCGCTGCGGATCGCCGCGGCGACCTCCGGCCACTCGGTACTCGTCTCCGGTATCACCGTGGTGGTCGCGATGGCCGGCATGTTCCTCTCCGGGCTGACGGTCTTCGAGGGCTTCGCCATGGCCACCATCGAGGTCGTGCTGATCGCCGTGCTCGGCTCCATGACCGTGCTGCCCGCCGCCATGGCGATGCTCGGCGACAAGGTGCAGAAGGGCCGCATACCGTTCGTCAGCCGGCGCCGGGAGGCCGCCGAGGCGACGGGCCCGCGCCAGCAGAGCAACAAGCTGCTGCGCGCGGTCCTCGCCCGCCCCGCCCTGTTCGCGATGGCCGGCGCGGTGCTGCTGCTCGCGCTCGCCGCGCCGGCCATCGGCATGAAGACGGAGAAGCTCGGCACGGACGAACTGCTGCCGCCGGACGACCCGATGGTCTCGGTGGCCGAGCAGATCAGCGAGAAGTTCCCCGGCACGCCCTCGCCGGCCGGAGTGGTCATCGAGTCGGACGACATCAAGTCCCCTGAGGTCACCCGGGCGATAGCGGACTTCAAGCGGGAGGCCGTCGCCTCCGGACACGCCAAGAAGCCGATCCAGACCAAGGTGCACGCCGCGGAGGACGTCGCGGAGATCAGCGTGCCACTGGTCGGCAGCGGCAGCGACGACAAGTCCAAGGACGCGCTGGAGGCACTGCGCGGCGATATCATCCCGGGCGCCTTCGACGAGACCGGCGACACCGTGCTCGTGCGTGGCGAGCTGGCCTTCTCCGAGGACTACAGCGACGCGCTGAGCGACAGCATCGTGCCGGTCTTCGCGTTCGTCATGAGCGTCACCTTCCTGCTGATGCTGTTCACCTTCCGCTCCCCGGTGATCGCGCTGACCACGATCGTGCTGAACCTGATGTCCGTGGGAGCGGCGTACGGCGTGATGTCCGCCGTGTTCCAACACGGCTGGGGCGACGCGCTGGTGGCCACGGAGGCGCCGGGAGCCGTCGAGTCCTGGATGCCGCTGTTCGTCTTCGTGGTGCTCTTCGGGCTGTCGATGGACTACCACGTCTTCGTGGTGTCGAGAATCCGGGAGGCGCGCGACCAGGGCGCGGCCACCCGGGAGGCCATCGAGCACGGCATCCGGTCCACGGCCGGGGTGGTCACCAGCGCGGGCTTGATCATGGTCGCGGTGTTCGCCGTGTTCGGCACGCTGGCCATGCAGGACTTCAAGCAGCTGGGCGTCGGTCTCGCGGTCGCGGTCCTGCTGGACTGCACGGTCGTACGGGCCGTGCTGCTGCCCTCGGTCATGGCGCTGTTGGGCGAGGCGAACTGGAAGCCCCGGCGGTTCCAGGCCACCGCCGAGGAGCCGCCGGCCGCCGTACCAGGCGATCCGCGGGCGGCCAACGGGCAACCTGGGGCGTACGCGCAGGCGGGGACGTACGCGCATGCTGCGACGTACGGCCAGCAGCCGGCGTACGGTCAGCCGGCGCCAGCGCAGCCGGCATCCGGGACCCACGCGTACCAGCCGGCTCCGGGTGTCATGGGGCAGGCACCCCCGATGCACGCGGGGCAGTTGCCCCCGGAGACGCCCCGACCGGACCAGACGGCTCCGCTACCGAAACAGGGGGACGCCACGGTCCAGTTGCAGGGCCAGGGATCGGGACAGGGCCAGGGGCCGACAGCCCCCGTACCGCCGGCGGACGCCACCATGCAGCTGCCCGCGCCGGGGCAGCAGCCCGCGGGGCAGGCGCCGACGGGGCAGGCCCCCGCCGGGCAGCCGTACGCGGGGCCGCCGCCGTCGCACGCGACGGTGCAGTTGCAGGGACAGGGGCAGCAGGCCGACCAGCGGCCGCAACAGTCCGTCCAGCAGCCCCAGCAGCCCCAGCACCAGCCGCCGGCCGGCCAGCAGCCGCAGCCGGAGCCACAACAGGCCGCCGAACAGGACGAGTCCGGTGAACGGTCCGCGGACCAGCAGCGGCCACCGGCCCCGTCCGGCAACGACACCACCATGACCATCGCCGACCCCAGCCGGAACGACGATCTGTTCACCCGCTGACGCGCCCGGCAGAGCCAGGGCGGCACGCACACCAGAGAGGAACAGCGACCACCGTGTTCGAGTTCAGCGTCATCGGCGGCAAGACCGCCCGCGAGATCATCGCGGGCAGCCGCTCCGACATCGTCCGTACGGTCCGGGAGACCTACCTCACCCATGACGCGGGCGACTCCGTCAATCCGGACAGCTACTTCCTGCGTTTCCCGGACAAGCCCGACTCCCGGATCATCGCCCTGCCCGCCTACCTCGGGGGCGAGCACGACGTGGCGGGTATCAAGTGGATCAGCAGCTTCCCCGGGAACATCCAGGACGGCATCCCGCGGGCGTCCGCGGCGCTGCTGCTGAACGACTACGCCACCGGCTACCCGTTCGCGCTGCTGGAGGCGTCCCAGATCAGCGCGGCGCGTACGGCGGCCTCCGCGGTACTCGCCGCCGAGCAGCTGACCGGCGGCCGTACGACCGCCAGACTGACCGTCGTCGGGGCCGGCATCATCGCGCGCAACATCCTGGAGTTCTTCCACGCGCAGGAGTGGTCGATCGGCGAACTCGTCGTGCACGATCAGTCGGCCGAGTACGCCGAGGCGCTGGCCGACCACGCGCGTACGGCGCTGGGCGAGTCCGCGTCGGTGGAGGCCGACCGGGACAAGGCGATCACGGGCGCGGACGTGGTGCTCTTCGCCACCACCGCAGGCGAGCCGTACGTCGTGGAGCGTGACGCGTTCGTCCCGGGGCAGGTCGTGCTCAACGTCTCGCTACGGGACATCGGCGCGGAGATCGTGCACGGGGCGTACAACATCGTGGACGATGTCGAGCACTGCCTGAAGGCCAACACCTCGCCGCACCTGGCGGAACAGAAGTACGGCAACCGGGACTTCATGACCGGCACGCTCGCCCAGCACATCCGCGGCGAGGTGGGCACGGACTCGGACAGGCCGGTGATCTTCTCGCCGTTCGGGCTGGGCGTGCTGGACCTCGCGGTGGGCGCGCACGTGTACTCCGCGGCGCGCGCCACCGGCGACGCGGTGGAGATCCGGGACTTCTTCGGGGAGACGACCCGGTGGTAGGCCCCCGCCGGTAGCCCGATGTTGACCGCTCGTGCCCCGCACCGCCCCGCCCGTGGCGTGTGGGGCACGGCCGATTTCCCATCCGTGCCTCCGGTGGCGTAGAGTCATGCACATCGCCGCGGGGTGGAGCAGCTCGGTAGCTCGCTGGGCTCATAACCCAGAGGTCGCAGGTTCAAATCCTGTCCCCGCTACTGCGGATGTCCTCGGACATCGAAAGCTCCCGGACTCACCAGTGAGTCCGGGAGCTTTCTCGTGCGCCGGGACGTCATGCTGTCGGACAGTTGGTGAGTGGGTTGAACGATAGGGCCCAGTCTGCCCGGATGCGCTCTCGGATGGGGAGGGAGCCGCAGGATCGCTGACGCCGGCTCACCAGGCGGTCAGTCGCGGGTCGGGCGGCGTGCGCGGATGGACCGGTTCCGGCACGGCTGGTTCTGACACGGCCGCCCACCGCGCCGGTTCCGTCGCGCGCTCCGGAACGGTGGCCTGCTCCCGTACGCGCGCGGCGTGCCCGATCCAGCGCGCGACGCTCTCCACGGTGTCCTCGTCCAGCTCCGCGAGCCGCCCGATGGCGTGTAGGTCGCCCGGGCGCGGGGGGACTCCCGCGCGGGTCAGTTCGGCGTGGAGGCGCATGCGGCGCAGGTCGGTCGAGGCGGTGCCGGCACCGGAGGCGGCCGAGGCGGGCACGGCGGCAGGGGCGGGCGAGACGGGCATGGCGGGCGTGGCTTCCGCGACGGGTGCGGGCGGCACGCACCGCTCCAGTTGCCACA
>NZ_LJGU01000151.1:111350-118587 GCF_001751245.1 Streptomyces oceani | reverse complement strand
GCAGGGCGACGGCCGCCACCCAGTCCGTGACTGCCGGCTGGTCGGCCAGCGCGTCGCGGTACCGGAGCGGGATGCGGGCCTCGGCCAGCTCCACCGCGCTCACCGGCTCCGGACCCGGCTCCTCCGGCACGGCCGCCGGGTCGATCCCGCGGTCGGCGAGGATGCGGTCGAGTCGGTCCGCCTACGCGCCGACCGGCTGGGGGTCGTGGACGTCGGCGGTCACAGCTCGCCCCCGTAGGCGGCCTCCGGGGCGGTGGGGTTGGTCCATGCCCGGTGCGGGCTGCCACCGTCGGCCGGCGGGGCGTTCATGGCCTCGTTGACCAGGCTCGGCAGCAGGCTGGCGTGCAGCCCTTTGAGGCGCATCCGCTCCAGCCCGGCCCGGACGTGGTCCGCGTCGATGCCCTCGGCGAGCAGCTTGCCGGCCTCCCGGCCCAGGTGCCCAGCACGTCGCCGGGCGGCTGATGAGCGCATGCCGCGACGTACTCGCCGATCAGCTGCTTGGTGGAGACGGACTGCGGCGGCGGGGCACTCGCGCCCCCACCGGAGGTGATCCCCGATCCCTGATCCTTAGATCCCTAGCTAGATCCCTGGATCCGGACGATGAGGCCTCACTGAGGACTCACTGAGGTCGCTCTGACCTGCGGTTTCGTGATTCAGTGAGGACTCCTGCGGACGGCCGGAGTCCTCACTGAACCCTCCGTGAGGGCTCACTGAGTCGCCCTCTTCAGCAGGGGCCAGCGGCCGGGAGGTGCTCGACTTCCGGCCGGGCTGGTGCTCGGGGCACAGCGGGTAGCGGGGTCCGCTGGGGCGGTTGATCTTCTGGTGCCGCTGCCAGCTGACCAGGTGCAGGTAGCGCTTGCCGTCCTCGGCCTCGTAGCGGCAGATGAGCCCGGCCGCGGTGAGCTGGGCGAGGTCGTCCTCGACGTCCACCGGCCGGTGTTCGGGCCGCAGGGACCACAGGAGCCCGGCCAGGACGGCCGGGTTGTCGCGGTAGTAACCGTGATCGTCGGCCTGAGTGAACAGTCCGAAGAAGGTCCGCTCGGCCGTGATGGAGACCTGGGCCAACGACTCCGAGGCGAAGGCCTCGGGCTTGATGGTGCGAATGCGCGCCACGATCACCACCCGCCCTGGGCGGTGCAGCAGGGCAGGGATGCAGGGACGGCCGCGCGGGCCGTACGGTGGGTCATGAATCTCCTCACCGGCAGGCCATACGGGGTGGCAACCCCGGCCTGATCCGGCAGATCGTTCGTACGTGGGCGGTTGTGAGGATTCAGCTTGTGCCCCCGGTGTTCACAGCACCGGGGGCTTTTGCGTGGGCCGATGTCGGCCCCGCGTCGTCCTCCGCCCAGCACGCTACCAGCGACTTTGCGGCAGGCAGAAGCGCGTTGCGGGTCGCAGAGTGCATGGTACGTTCGTCTTGTTGCTCACCGCAGAGGACCGCTACATGAGGGGGGAGCCACCAGTGGCCGACCAGGCCCGACCGGACGACGAGCCGGCACCGCTGCGCGGGGAGGAGAACCTCGCCGTGCGCATCAAGCTGGAACGCGAGGAGCGCGGGTGGAGCACCACCGCGCTCTCCGACCGGCTCAACGGGCTCGGCTACGAGATCAACCCCTCCGCAGTGTGGCGCATCGAGAACCGCAAGCGCCGCGTCAACCTGGACGAAGCGATCGGCTTCGCCGAAGTGTTCGGCATCGCCCTGGAGAACCTCGTCGGCCCCCCGAGACTGGCCCTCCACGCCCGCGCGATGGAACTGGTCGAGGAGCTCCGCCGCCGCTACCGCGAATCGCGCCAGGCGGCCCGCGCCTACTCCGACGCGACCGACGCCCTCGCCGCCTACGTCGACGAGCACCCCGACATCAACGACGAGGTCGACGCCATGGTCGCCAATGCCATCGTCGAGGAGAACGTGAGCCTGGCCCGCCCCGACGACCTCCTCCCGCCCGTCATCCGGGAAGAGCGCCCCGGCACCGACACGGGAGACGCCCCCGCCTCGTAACACCTCTCTCGCCGCCGCCCGGGTGCTGTGAACACCCGGCCACGCGCCTCTACTTCAACCGCCCACGTACCGGCCCGGCCCGCACCCGTCGGAGTTGCCGCTCCGCGGGGCCGGGCGTGAGGACTCCACCTGTGCACCACTCCTCGATAACCCCTGCCTCCGCACCGGCTCCCCACTCCGACGCCGCCCCGCCGCGCCTCCACTTCCCCGAGGACGTCGCCGCCGTCCTCGGATGCTCGGCCTGGTGGGTCAAGGACCGCGCCCGCCGTCGGCTCATCCCCTTCACGCGCGTCGGCCGCGCCTACCGCTTCACCGGCGAACACCTCGCGGAGATCATCCGCATGAACGAGGCACGCCCCGCCACCCCGCAGCAACAACCGGCGCCGACCCCCGCACCCCAGCCCGCGACGCCCCGTCCGTCCTCCCCGTCCGCCGCTCCGTCGCAACGACTGCGTGCCCGGCCGCCACGCCGCGGCCGCCAAGGCCGCTACGGGACCGCAGCCTGACGCGACGAAGGAGGAGACGAGCACGTGGGCTTCGCGGAGAAGCGCGGAAACTACTGGCGCGGCCGGTACAAGACCGAACCCGGCAAGCACAACACGGTCGTCGACGAGCACGGCAAGGCGCTCAAGTTCGCCACCAAGGGCGAAGCCCAGCGTGCCGCTGCCGAAGCCGAGAACAAATACCGCCGTGGCGACTGGCGCGACCCAGCCCTCGGCCAGGAGACCTTCGGCGAGTGCGCGAACCGCTGGTACAGCACCCAGGACCTGGCCGCCTCGACCATGCAGAACTACAAGCGCCACATCGAAGAGCACCTGCTTCCCGAGTTCCAGGACAAGGCCCTCGCAGGCGTTCTGCGCACGGACGTCGACGCGTGGGAGAAGAAGGAGAAGGCCGTCTACGCGGCCTCCAGCGTCAAGACCTGGTGCGCGACGCTCCACCTGATCTTCGAGGACGCCATCGACGAGGGCCTGATCACCTCCAACTCGGCGGCCAGGCGCCGCGGGCGCGGCAAGCGCGCCGGCCGCTCCCGGAACCGCGGCCCGGAGAAGGTGGTCACCGACGCCCTCGGCATCCTGCTGGCCGCCGAGCGGGCGGCGCTGCTGTCCGGCCGCGACGACGAGTTCGTAGCCGTGGTCCTCAAGGGATACAACGGCATGCGTTGGGGCGAAATCGTCGGCCTGGAGACGGAGTTCGTCCGCCCCGGCGCGATCCGTGTCGAGCGACAGCTGTACGAGCTGGACACCGGCGAGCTGACCCGCTGCCCGCCCAAGGACGACAGCTATCGCACGATCGACTCCATGGACTGGCTGTCCGCCCTGGTCGCCGACCACACCGCCCGTACGAAGCCCACCACCTGCCCCTGCCACGGCAGGATCTACGTCTTCCGCGGCCTGGGCGCACCCCGTACCGGCGGCCACCAGGGCGCGAAGCTCGTCGACGTCGCCCGCCTCGCCGGCCTGTCCACCGGGACGGTCTCCCACGTCCTCAACCACCCCCACCGGGTCGCTGAAGCGACGCGGACGCGGGTCGAGAAGGCCATCGCCGGCCTGGGATTCGTCCGCAACGGGCCCTCACCCGAGTACGTGCCCCACTGGCGCAGGACCGGCTTCGCCACTTGGCTCTTCACCCCCGCGGTCTCCGGCTGGTACCCGAAGAAGGCCCCACAGGAAGCCCGGCCCGTACCGGTCCTCGGCGAACAGTGGCCCGGCATCCCGGCACGGGGCCGCGGAGCGGCTCAACGGGCCGACGCCTGCTGGACGCCGATCGCCAAGGGCCTCACACCCCACGGCCTACGCCACACCCATCGGACGATGATGGAGGACCTGGCACCGCGAAGGTTCTCATGGACGAACGCATGGGCCACATCGACGGCTCGATCTCGGCCCGCTACGCCCACGTCACCCCGACCATGCGCAAGCGCCTCACCCACGCCCTGACCGAGCAGTGGGAGACCGCCCTCGACGCCCGCCTCGTCATGCACCCCACTTCCCCCGTCCGGGCGTTGAACCGCCTGCTGCGCACGCGGGAGGCGATCGCCGCCGGCTGAGGGGTGTGGTGCCTTCCCGGCCTGGATCAGGGGCGAGCGCCCGGGAATTCAGCTCTTGAGTCACGTTCTGAGACCCCTTCAGCTGGTCGTGGCCGGGCAGTGGGAGCTGGCCGGACGTCCGCTTCCCAGTGGGAAGTACAGGCCCTTACGGACGCTCGCCCGGTTGCCGCCGCCCACGCCGTCATTACCGCCACCGATCGTGAACCGTCGAGCAGGGGTAAGCGGTTCAATGTGGTTCGGAGCCTCGGAGCCTCGGAGCCTCGGAGCCTCGGTGGTTCAACAGTGCATACCCAGAAGCTGTGAACCATCTGAAACGCTCCCCTCGAAGCTGCGCTAGCCCCGAACCGGGGCTGACGAGAAGAAGCGAAGGAGGAAGAACATGTACGACTGTGAGGGATGCGGACGGTCCCGACGAGGGTTGTCTTCGGCTCTGGGGTCGGCGAAGCGAAGTGGTGGTGCTGGCGCTGCCAGAGCGCCGACCAGAAGGAGTCGATCAGCTCCCTGGACGATCGCGTCCAAGGCGTGCTGGACTGCGACGCCGAGGGGGTGCACTGGCCGTACGGCCCGAACATCTACGTCCAGATGCGGTCGGACCTGCTGGATTGGGCCGACCGGCACGACATCAAGATTGGCAAGACCCGGTGCTCGTCCGGACTCCACTGGCTCGACAAGGGCCGCTGCGCCAAGCGGGAGTGCCACGGCAAGCCAGGATTCTACGATCACACGACCATGTGGCTGTCGCGGGCCACAGGAAGGCCCGCTCTGGTCTTCAACCAGCCGTACGGTCAAGTGGATACGGCCGCGGTTCGTGCGTCCATCAGCGAATATCCGTCTCTCACGGCCGAAGTCGGGTCAGAGAGCTGGTACGGCGCGGGCACCACCGGTGTATACATCTGGAATCACGGCAACCGCTCCGAGGGCACCTGACCGATTCGTTTGCCCGCGTTGGCGATCCCCTTCAGCGGGTGCCGTATGAGAAAGCCTTGAGATACGGCCCTCACGCTCTGGGATCCTGCCGGTAGCAAGGGGTATCAGCCCCGATTCCTCAACGCGCGTGCGGTCAGGGTGAGGTCTGGCGAATCGGGCGTGACGGGTCAGTCCTGTCAGCGATGCCAAGGAGCAGGTTGAGTTGACGGTTCGCGTCGTGCGCCCAGCAGGAACGGCAATTTGTGGAAGCACTCCGCGCCGACTGGCCCAGTTCCCCTCCGGAGCCGCTCGTCGCAAAGTCCCCGGGAGCCGCATCCGGGGCTCGGCTCCCGAACGGCTCTCGAACGATCTCCAGAAACCCGTCAGGGGCCTGACCCGCGATGCGGATCAGGCCCCTGACCTGGTGTTTCATCAGTCGGGGTGGCGGGATTTGAACCCACGGCCTCTTCGTCCCGAACGAAGCGCGCTGCCAAGCTGCGCCACACCCCGATGCAACGACGACTACTTTAGCCCAGGCCGGCCCGGACGCGAAATCCGGTTTCCGGCTCCCTCCGGGGCGGCCTGGAGTGGGGCCGTCCGCCGGGAGTCAGGCCCGCTCGGTGAGCGTGAGCAGCGTGGCCTCCGGGGGGCAGGCGAACCGCAGGGGCGTGTACCGGTTCGTCCCGCAACCGGCCGATACGTGCAGCCGGGACTCGTATCCGCCAGCCCGGTGCGTGGACAGGCCCTTCACCCGCTCCGTGTCCAGGTCGCAGTTGGTGATCAGGGCGCCGTAGAACGGTACGCACAGCTGGCCGCCGTGCGTGTGACCGGCCAGGATCAGCGGATAGCGGTCCGCGGTGAACGCGTCGAGGACCCGTAGGTAGGGCGCGTGTACGACCGCGAGTGACAGGTCCGCGTCCGCCTCCGGGCCGCCGGCGACCTCGCCGTACCGGTCCCGCTTGATGTGCGGGTCGTCCAGCCCGGTGAGGGCGATCTCCTCGCCGCCCGGCAGCTTGAGCCGGCCGCGTGCGTTGGACAGCCCGACCCAGCCGGCGGCGTCGAAACTGTCGCGGATGCCCTCCCAGGGGTTGTGCAGGGCGCCCACGGCCGGCGGGTTGCCGTTCAGGCCGTGCTTCCCGTTGGCCTTCTCGAGGAGGTAGCGGGCCGGGTTGCGCAGCTTGGGTCCGTAGTAGTCGTTGGAGCCGAAGACGTACGCGCCCGGGTACTCCAGCAGCGGCCCCAGCGCGTCCAGCACCTCGGGGACGGCCTCGGGGTCCGAGAGGTTGTCACCGGTGTTGATGACGAAGTCCGGCCGCAGCCCGGCGAGGGACTGGAGCCAGCGCTGCTTCTTGCGCTGCCCGCAGACCATGTGCACATCAGAGATCTGCAGCACACGCAACGGATGCATGCCGGGCGGCAGTACGGGCACGGACACCCGTCGCAGCCGAAAGGAGCGCGCCTCGATGCCAGCGGCGTAACCGAGACAGGCCGCGCCGAGTGCCGTGATGCCCAGGGGAATTCCGTATCGCGCCCGCATGGGGGCCATGGTCGCAGACACGGCGTGCACGGCGCAGCGGGTGCGGATCACGCGGGGCCGACGCGGACCCCCTCCCGGCGAGCGCTGGCGGCGATACTCGTGAGCCCGTGCGCCGGCGTGCTGGCACACTGACCGGCATGACCACCCTCAAGTCCCAGCTGCGGGACGACCTGACGGCAGCGATGAAGGCACGGGACGAGCTGCGTTCCGCGACGCTCCGGATGACGCTGACCGCGATCAGCAAGGAGGAGGTGGCGGGCGAGACGGCCCGCGAACTCTCCGACGACGAGGTGCGGAAGCTCCTGGCGCGGGAAGCGAAGAAGCGCCGGGAGGCCGCGGACGCCTTCGCCCAGGCGGACCGCGCAGAGCAGGCCGAACGGGAGCGGGCCGAGGGGGAGGTGCTCGCGGCGTATCTGCCGCGGCAGCTGACGGACGCGGAGCTGGACGAACTGGTGCTGGCCGCGATCCAGGAGGCGAGGCAGAGCGGCGCCGAGGGGCCGAAGGCGATGGGCGCGGTGATGAGGATCGTCAACCCGCGGGTGGCGGGCCGCGCCGAGGGCGGACGGGTCGCCGCGACGGTGAAGCGCCGACTGGCGGGCTGACGGCCGGCCGCGAGCGGCATCGGAGACCCGCCACCCGGCCACCCGTACGCCGCGCGGGGTGCGTACGGACACCGTACGGACGTACGGGACCCGTGCCCCGCGGGCCCGCGGGCCCGCGGGGCACGGGTCCCGTACGTCCGTAC
>NZ_LJGU01000151.1:340-110892 GCF_001751245.1 Streptomyces oceani | reverse complement strand
ACGGGCCGGGGCCGGGGCCGCGGGCCGTTAGCGGGGCTGCGGCCAGCCGCCGTTGCCACCGCCATTGCCGCCGTTCCCGCCGCCGCCGATCATGCCGGGCGGCAGGGTGATGTCCGGCAGGGGGTTCTCAGGGGCCTCCGGAAGCTCCGGCACCTCCGGCACCCTGGGTGGCTTCGGGTCGTCCGGTTGGTCATCCTCCGCGTCGTCGTCGCCCTTGTCCTCGTCCTTCTTGCCGCCCTTGTCCTTGTCCTTGACCTCGACGGTGGGCAGCTTGCTCGCGGGCTTGTCCGCCAACGCGCCGTTCATCGCGTCCCGCCAGATGGGGCCGGGCACGCCACCGCCGAACACCTTCTCGTGGTACTTCCCGCCGATCGTGATGTCGACCATCCGCCGCTCGTGGGCCGGGTCGCCGACCCAGACCGCGCTGGACGCCTCCGGCGTGTAGCCGACGAACCAGGCGGCGTAGCGCTCGTCCGAGGTGCCCGTCTTGCCGGCGCTGTCCCGGCCGCTCAGCCCGGCCTTCTTGCCCGTACCGTCCTCAACGACGCCCTTCAGCAGGGAGTTCACGGTGTGCGCGGTCTTCTCGGACATGGCGCGCTTGCAGGTGGACTCGGGCACCTTCAGCGACTTGCCGCGGGCGTCGGTGATCGACTCGATGGCGATCGGAGTGCAGTGCACGCCGTTGTTCGCGAAGGTGGCGTACGCCTCCGCCATCGTCAGCGGCGTCATCTCCTGCACGCCGAGGGTCATCGAGGGCACCTGCTGCAGCTGTTTTCCGTCGGCCCGCTCCAGGCCCATGCGCTCGGACAGCTTGGAGACCGGGCAGATACCGATGTCGCTGATCAGCTGGACGTAGTAGGTGTTGACCGACAGGGCGGTCGCTTCCTTCATCCGGTACGGGCCCTTCTCCGTCTCATTCTCGTTCTCGACGGTGGAGCCACCCCCGGTCCACTGCTCGCCGCCGCACTTGCTGACCGGACTCGGGTATTCCATCTTGTACGGCGCCGAGTACTTCTTGTACGGGCTCGTCCCCTGCTCCAGCGCCGCCGCCGCGACCACCGGCTTGAAGGTGGACCCCGGCTGGTAACCGCTGCCGCCACCCATCGAGCGCTTGACGGAGAGGTTGATCTCGGTCTCGTCCTCCCCGTAGCCGTACGGCCGGGACTGGCCCATGGCGAGGATCTTGCCGGTGCCGGGCTCCACGATCGAGGTCGCCGCCGCGACCTGGTCGGAGCTGCGCACGTGCTTCTCCAACGACGCCTGGACGGAAGCCTGGGCGGTCGGGTCCAGGGTCGTCTTGATGGTCATCCCGCCCCGGTCCCAGCGCTTCGCCCGCTCCTTGCGGCTCTTGCCGAAGGCCTTGTTGGTCAGGAAGACCTCACGCACGTAGTCGCAGAAGAAGCTCGCGCCGTCGACGGCGGTGATGCAGCCGTTCTTCGGCTGGCTGACCTGGAGCCCGAGTGGTTCCTCCTTCGCCTCCTTCGCCTCCTTCTTGCTGATGTCGCCCAGCTCGGCCATCCGGTTCAGCACGACGTTCCGTCGCTTCTCGGCCGTTTCCGGGGAGCTGACCGGGTCGTACGCGCTGGGTGACTGCACCAGGCCGGCCAGCAGCGCGGACTGCGCGATGCTGAGTTCCTTGGCGGAGGTGGAGAAGTACCGCTGGGCGGCTGCCTCGACGCCGTACGCCTGCCGCCCGAAGAAGGTGATGTTGAGGTAGTTCTCCAGGATCTGCTTCTTGCCCAGCTCCTCCTCGACCTGGATGGCGTACTTCAGCTCCCGGATCTTCCGGCCCACGCCCTCGGGCCCGGTGCGCTGGGTCGCCTCGGCGATCTCCTCCTGGTCGTTGCCCGCCTCCTCGACGAAGACGTTCTTGACGTACTGCTGGGTGAGGGTCGAAGCGCCTTGGACCTCGCTGGACTGGCGGTTCTGGTTCAACGCGCGCAGGATGCCCTTGAGATCGATGGCGCCGTGCTCGTAGAAGCGGGAGTCCTCGATGGCGACGATCGCCTTGCGCATGTGCGGCGAGATCTGGTCGAGGTCGACGACCGTGCGGTCCCGGGAGTAGACCTTGGCGATCTCCTCGCCGTCCGCGTCCAGGATGGTGGTGCGCTGGCTCAGTGGCGGACGTTTGAGGTCCGTCGGGATCTCGTCGAAGCTTTCCACCGAGCCCTTGGCGGCGAGCCCGGCCAGCCCCGCGCCGGGCAGCGCGAGCCCGGCCAGCACCGCGCCGGAGAGCACGCTCACGCCGAGGAACTTGGCGGCCTGCTGAGGGACGGTCGGCCCACTGCCGGGACGCTTCGAAGCCATGCAGAGCAGCTTAAACCGTCCGGCCGCCCGGATGCCGCCGGCGTCCCTGGTCCGCACGGGACGCGGCGAGGAGACGTACGGCGGCTGGTACGAGCCCGGGCGCGCGGCCGGGCGGTGCGGCCGGGCGTACGGCAGCCGACGCGGCGCCGGGTGCGGCGTACGGCGTCAGAGCGCGCAACCCTGGCTGTCCACGGGGCGTTCGGCCGTACGACCCCGCTGGATGTCCGGGCGGATCTCGTCCACCGTGAGGGCGTAGCCGGTGTCGTCGTCCTCCATGGACTTGGCGAAGATGACGCCGTAGACCTCGCCTTGCGGGGTGAGGAGCGGTCCGCCGGAGTTGCCCTGCCGGACGGTGGTGTGCAGGGAGTAGACGTCCCGCTGCACGGTGCCGCGGCGGTAGATGTCCGGCCCGCCGGCGTCGATACGGCCACGCACCCGCGCCGCGCGCACGTCGTACGCGCCGTTCTCCGGGAAGCCGGCGACGATGGCGCTGCTCCCGGTGCCGGCGTCCTCCTCGGCGAACTCCAGCGCGGGGGTGTCCAGTCCGGGTACGTCCAGGACGGCGATGTCCCGCTCCCAGTCGTAGAGCACCACCTTCGCGTCGTGCAGCGGGCCCTCACCGCCGATCTGCACGGTCGGCTCGTCGACACCGCCGACGACGTGAGCGTTCGTCATCACCCTGCCCTCGTCGAAGACGAAGCCGGTGCCCTCCAGTACCTTGCCGCAACTCGTCGCCGTCCCCACCACCTTGACGATGGACCGCTTGGCCTGGGCCGCCNCTTGGCCGTACAGCAGGAGCCCGGGCGCGCGGCCGGGCGGTGCGGCCGGGCGTACGGCAGCCGACGCGGCGCCGGGTGCGGCGTACGGCGTCAGAGCGCGCAACCCTGGCTGTCCACGGGGCGTTCGGCCGTACGACCCCGCTGGATGTCCGGGCGGATCTCGTCCACCGTGAGGGCGTAGCCGGTGTCGTCGTCCTCCATGGACTTGGCGAAGATGACGCCGTAGACCTCGCCTTGCGGGGTGAGGAGCGGTCCGCCGGAGTTGCCCTGCCGGACGGTGGTGTGCAGGGAGTAGACGTCCCGCTGCACGGTGCCGCGGCGGTAGATGTCCGGCCCGCCGGCGTCGATACGGCCACGCACCCGCGCCGCGCGCACGTCGTACGCGCCGTTCTCCGGGAAGCCGGCGACGATGGCGCTGCTCCCGGTGCCGGCGTCCTCCTCGGCGAACTCCAGCGCGGGGGTGTCCAGTCCGGGTACGTCCAGGACGGCGATGTCCCGCTCCCAGTCGTAGAGCACCACCTTCGCGTCGTGCAGCGGGCCCTCACCGCCGATCTGCACGGTCGGCTCGTCGACACCGCCGACGACGTGAGCGTTCGTCATCACCCTGCCCTCGTCGAAGACGAAGCCGGTGCCCTCCAGTACCTTGCCGCAACTCGTCGCCGTCCCCACCACCTTGACGATGGACCGCTTGGCCTGGGCCGCCACCGGGCTGTTGGCCAGGCCCGGGTCGGGGGCGGGGACGTCGGTGATGGGCTCGTTCGAGAAGGGGGAGAAGACCTGGGGCAGGCCGTTCTGCGCGAGCACCGAGGAGAAGTCCGCGAACCAGCTGTTGGCCTCCTCCGGGACCACCTGCGAGACACCGTGCAGCACCTTGGAGGCCCGTGCCTCCTTGCTCAGCGTCGGCAGCGCGGACTGCGCCAGCGACGCCCCGATCAGCCAGGCGACCAGCAGCATCGCCAGCACGTTGACCAGCGCGCCGCCGGTGGCGTCCAGTGCCTTGGCCGGGGACCAGGTGATGTAGCGGCGCAGCTTGTTGCCCAGATGGGTGGTGAACGCCTGGCCGACGGAGGCGCAGACGACCACCAGGGCGACCGCCGTCACCACGCCGAGCGTCCCCGGTGGCGCGTCGTCCGTCAGCTCCGCCCACACCACGGGCAGTACGAAGATCGCCGCGAGCCCGCCGCCGAGGAAGCCGACGACCGACAGCACGCCGACCACGAAGCCCTGGCGGTAGCCGACGATCGCGAACCAGACGGCGGCGAGCACGAGCAGAATGTCCAGCACGTTCACCGCGTCACCCTCCAGAGTCGTCGGCACCGCGCCCAGCGCCGCGCGGGCGGCGGCGGGCGTACGGGGCAGCGTACGGGCAGGGTACGGGCGGCGGCTGGGTGGGGAACCGGCGTGCGGGGGCCATCAGGAGTGCCAGTCGAGCGGGAGGTGCCGGTCGGTGTCCCAGGGGACCTCCCAGCCCGCGAAGTGGAGTATCCGGTCGATGACGCCGGCGGTGAAGCCCCACACGAGCGCGGACCCCACGGTGAACGCCGGTCCGCGGTAGCCGCTCGGGTGTACCGCCGTCGCGCGGTTCCCGGGGTCGGTGAGTTCGCTGACGGGCACGGTGAACACCCGGGCGGTCTCGGCCGGGTCTATCGGCGCGACGGGCGTACGCTCCCGCCACCAGCCCAGCACCGGCGTGACGACGAACTCGCTGACGGGGATGTAGAGCGCCGGCAGGGTCGCGAACACCTGTACCCCGTCCGGGTCGAGCCCGGTCTCCTCCTGGGCCTCGCGCAGCGCTGCCCGTAGGGGCCCGGCACCAGCCGGGTCGCCGTCCTCCGGGTCGAGCGCGCCACCGGGGAAGGACGGCTGGCCGGCGTGCGCGCGGAGGGTGCTGGAGCGTTCCATCAGCAGCAGTTCGGGCCCCTCGGGGCCGTCGCCGAACAGGATGAGTACGGCCGACGGGCGCCCCGCGCCGCCCGCTGGCGGCAGGAACTGGCTGAGCTGTCTGGCCTCGACCGAGTGTGCCGCGCGGTCCACGGGCTCCAGCCAGCCGGGCAGGCCGTCACTGTGGATCGTGGGCGTTGGGAACGGGGTCGGGGCCGGGTCGGGACACTGGCTGGCGCGGGTCATGCGCACCGCCGCCCGGCCGCCATGGTGGGCCGTACCGCCGCCAGGGCGCGTGAACCCACCGCGCCCGCTGAACGCTCCGCGCGCACTGGCTTCTCCGCTCGCTGCCCGAGCCGCAGCGAGCGAAGCCTGCTCACCGGCCCTCCAGCGGCGGGGCTGGCTGGCCCGGGAAGTCCGGTGGCGGCCTGAGCCGTTGGCCGGGTCGGCCACCCAGCTCGTACTTCAGCAGTTTGCGTGCCTTGTCCGGGTCCAGCTCCCCCTCGCCGTACGCCGGGCACAGCGTCGCCAGCGGGCAGGCGCCGCAGGCCGGCTTGCGCGCGTGGCACACCCGTCGGCCGTGGAAGATGACGCGATGCGACAGCATGGTCCAGTCCCGCTTGGGGAAGATCTCCGCGATCTCGGACTCGACCTTGTCCGGGTCCTCCGCGGTCGTCCAGCCGAAGCGCCGCACGACGCGCCCGAAGTGCGTGTCGACGGTCAGGCCCGGCACCCCGAAGGCGTTCCCGAGGACGACGTTCGCCGTTTTGCGGCCGACGCCGGGCAAGGTGACCAGGTCAGCGAGCTTCCCCGGCACCTGGCCGTCGAAACGGTCGCGCAGCGCCACCGCGATGCCCTGTACGGCCTTCGACTTGGCCCGGAAGAAGCCGGTGGGGCGGAGAATCCCCTCCAGCACCTCCGGATCGGCGACGGCCAGGTCCTCCGGGGTCGGATAGGCGGCGAAGAGCGCGGGCGTGGTCTGGTTCACCCGCAGATCCGTCGTCTGGGCCGAGAGCACCGTCGCGATCAGCAGTTCGAAGGGGTTCTCGAAGTCCAGCTCGGGATGGGCGTACGGATACATCTCGGCCAACTCGCGGTTCATACGGCGCGCACGGCGCACCATCGCGAGCCGGGACTCCGCCTTGCGGCCACCGGCCCGTTGAGCTGGCGACCGTTTCGAGGGCCGGCCGGAAGACGGTCCGGACTCCGCTCCGGTCCGTTCAGCGTCGGACGCCTCCGTACCGGATGGCTCCGCACCGGCCGCCGCGTCGCTCGCCGCCCCTCCTGCCGTCCTGCCGCCCTTCGTCCGGGCGTGTTCGCCCACAGCGGAACCCTCTGACGCCGTCACCCGCGCGGCCCCCTCTCTCCGAGCTGCACCGCTCTCCACCGGCTACTGGACACCCGGCCAGCGTAGAGGGGACAACTGACATTCGCCCCGTACGGAGCGGAATCACGCCCCGATCCGACCCCTGCCGCACGATACGGGCGGGTAGTGCGTCAAACTTGTGACTGATCGCACTGCTTTACCGTCCGGCATCATGGGGTGCCACAGCGCCCCTCATGGGCAGGTCGACAAGGAGAGAACTCGTGGACGACGTTCTGCGGCGCGCCCCGCTCTTCGCGGCGCTCGATGAGGAGCAGGCCGCTGAGCTGCGCGCCTCCATGACCGAAACGACACTGGCGCGCGGCGAGGTGCTCTTCCACGAAGGGGACCCCGGCGACCGGCTCTATGTCGTCACCGAAGGCAAGGTGAAGCTCCACCGCACCTCTCCCGACGGCCGGGAGAACATGCTGGCCGTGCTGGGCCCCGGCGAGCTGATCGGCGAACTGTCGCTGTTCGACCCCGGGCCGCGTACGGCCACCGGCTCCGCGCTGACGGAGGTCAAGTTGCTCGGCCTGGGGCACGGTGACCTGCAGCCCTGGCTGAACGTGCGGCCGGAGGTGGCGTCCGCGCTGTTGCGCGCGATCGCCCGCCGGTTGCGGCGTACGAACGACTCGATGTCGGACCTGGTCTTCTCCGATGTGCCGGGCCGTGTCGCCAAGCAGCTCCTCGACCTCTCGCGGCGGTTCGGCGTGCAGTCGGAGGAGGGCATCCACGTGGTGCACGACCTCACGCAGGAGGAGTTGGCCCAGCTGGTGGGCGCCTCCCGGGAGACCGTCAACAAGGCGCTGGCGGATTTCGCGGGCCGCGGTTGGCTGCGGTTGGAGGCTCGCGCGGTGATCCTGCTGGACATCGAGCGGCTGGCGAAGCGCTCGCGCTGACTCCGGGTCCGACCCTGGAGGCTGACCCGTGGTTCACGGACCGGCCAGCGGGCGGGTCCCGCGGCTGGGTCGGGAGCCCGGCCCGCCCCCGGCCGTACGGTATGACCGGCGGCGCAGGCTGGCATGGTGGCGCTGGCACGGCACCGGCTGGCATGGCGGCGGTGGACGGCGCGGCCTCGGGGAGGGGAAAGCGGCGTCTACGGCCGCGTCAGCCCGTGTTCCCACAGATAGTCGAGCTGGGCTCGGACGGACAGCTCCGCGGCCGGCCACAGCGAGCGGTCCACGTCCGCGTACACGTGCGCCACCACCTCCGGCGCCGTCCGATACCCGCTCTCGACAGCGGTCTCCACCTGGGCGAGCCGCTTCGCCCGGTGGGCCAGATAGAACTCCACCGCTCCGCGCGCGTCGGCCAGCAGCGGCCCGTGGCCGGGCAGCACGGTGTCCACCCCGTCATCCACGGTGAGCGAGCGCAACCGGCGCAGTGAGTCCAGGTAGTCGCCCAGCCGCCCGTCGGGATGGGCCACGACGGTGGTGCCTCGTCCGATGACGGTGTCGCCGGTGAGGACGGCGCCGTCGGCCGGCAGGTGGAAGGAGAGCGAGTCCGCGGTGTGCCCCGGGGTCGGCACGACGCGCAGCTCCAGGCCGCCCGTGGTGACGACGTCCCCCGCCGCCAGTCCCTCGTCCCCCAGCCGCAGTGCCGGGTCCAGCGCGCGTACGGGCGTACGGGTCAGCTCCGCGAACCGGGCCGCGCCGGCCGAGTGGTCCGCGTGGCCGTGCGTGAGCAGGGTCAGCGCGACCCGCCGCCCCGCTCGGGTGACGGTGTCCACGACCGTCCGCAGGTGGGTCTCGTCCAGCGGCCCGGGATCGATGACGACGGCCCGGTCCGAGTCCGGCTCGGTGACCACCCAGGTGTTCGTGCCGTCCAGGGTCATCGCCGAGGGGTTCGGCGCCAGTACGCACCGCGCGCGGGTGGTGCCGGTGCCGTCGATGGGGCCGCCGCGCGGTTGCCCGGGGAGAGCGGCTGCGTCGGTCACGGTGTGTCTCGTTTCGTGGGGTGCTCGGTGCCCGGAGGCCGCTCGGCGGACTGCTCCGGTGCCCGTACGGCATGGGGCTCCGCTGCCCGTACGGGATGAGGTGGTGGGACCCGCTTGGTGAACTCGGCGTGCCCCGGCCAGCTCAGCACGATCTCCCCGTCCTCCAGCCGGGCCCGCGCCACCACCGGAGCCAGGTCGCGCTCCGTGCTGCCGGCCAGCGCGTCGGCCGCGCGCTCGTAAGGGCGCAGCTGGCGCAGTGTGGCGATGGTCGGGGGCATCATCGTCAGCTCCCCGCGGTCGTACCCCTCGGCGGCCCGGGCCGCGCTCGTCCAGACCGTACGGTCGGCCTCGGTGGAGGCGTTGCGGGTGCGCTGCCCCTCGGGGAGTACGGCGACGAAGAACCACGTGTCGTACCGCCGCTCCTCGAACTCCGGGGTGATCCAGCGGGCCCACGCCCCCAGCAGGTCGCTACGCAGCAGCAGGCCACGGTGGTGGAGGAAGTCGGCGAAGGAGGTCTCCCGGTTGACGAGCGCGGCTCGGTCCGCCTCCCAGTCCGTGCCGGTGGTGTCGGACACCACGGTGTCCGCGTCCGGCCCGGCCAGCAGGACGCCGGCCTCCTCGAAGGTCTCCCGGACGGCCGCGCACACGATGCTCTGGGCGGTGGCCTCGTCCGTGCCGAGCCGTCGGGCCCACGCGGACCGGGAGGGGCCGGCCCAGCCCAACGGCGGCCGGCCCGGCTGCGACTCGGCGTCGCGCGGGTCGACGGAGCCGCCTGGGTAGGCGTACGCGCCGCCGGCGAACGCCATGGACGTCCTCCGGCGCAGCATGTGCACCTCGGGCGGGCCCTCGGCGGAGTCCCGCAGCAGCATGACGGTGGCCGCCCGTCGCGGGAGCTCCGGGGTGATCTCGCCGGCCGCGTGCGCACGGATGCGCTCGGGCCATTCCGGCGGATACCACTGGCCGTTGGGGGAGGACATGAGCGGATGCTACGGGCTCCGCTCGGGATGTTCGAGACCCCGGCCCCGGCCCCGGTCCCGGGGCTCCGGACACCCACGCCCCGTGCGTAAGTCCCGTGCACGGGTCGAGGCCACCGGCTGAACGCGCGGGTGTGCCCCGCCGGACGCGCGCTCCTTGCGTCCGGCGGGGCTGGCTGCGGCCGCCTCGCGTGCCGGGAGCTGGTTCAGTCGGCCAGTTCCACCTGGATCTCGACCTCCACCGGCGAGTCCAGCGGAAGCGCCGCCACCCCGACGGCGCTTCGCGCGTGGACGCCACGGTCGCCCAGCACCTCGCCGAGCAGTTCGCTGGCGCCGTTGATGACGCCCGGCTGCGCGGTGAAGTCGGGGGCCGAGGCGACGAATCCGGTGACCTTCACCACCTGTGCGATCCGGTCCAGGTCGTCCACCACCGAGGTCACCGCGGCCAGCGCGTTCAGCGCGCACACTCCGGCCAGCTCCTTGGCCCGTTCCGGCGTGACCTCGGCGCCGACCT
The DNA here is from genome assembly GCF_001751245.1 of Streptomyces oceani. GTDB lineage: Bacteria > Actinomycetota > Actinomycetes > Streptomycetales > Streptomycetaceae > Streptomyces > Streptomyces oceani. The sequence continues at coordinate 101,141 of NZ_LJGU01000151.1, read as the reverse complement.
TGCCCGCGGTCAGCAGCTTCCCCTCCACCAGCGGCACCTGGCCCGAGGTGTAGACGTACGGCCCGCTGCGCAGCGCCGGAACGTACACCCCGGCCGGTGCGGGGACCTGAGGCAGGGTCATGCCAAGCTCGGCGAGCCTGCTCGTCACCCGCCCGCTCAAGACTGCTTCTCCCGCTTGAGGTAGGCCACCAGTTGCTCGGAGCTGTTCGGCCCCGGCACCACCTGCACCAGCTCCCAGCCGTCCTCTCCCCAGGTGTCCAGGATCTGCTTGGTCGCGTGCACGAGCAGCGGCACGGTCGCGTATTCCCACTTCGTCATGCGCCCGAGCCTATGCCTCCGCCCGGCACCCGGGACAACCGGACGGGCTACCGGGCGCGGCCGGGTGCTGGTTCGACCGATCCGCGACGAATTAGGGTCCGGAGAGTGAGCAGGTTGCACGTAGTGACGGGCAAGGGCGGCACCGGGAAGACGACGGTCGCCGCGGCACTCGCGCTCGCCCTCGCGGCGGAGGGCCGCCGGACGCTGCTGGTGGAGGTCGAGGGTCGGCAGGGCATCGCGCAGCTCTTCGAGACCGAGCCGCTGCCGTACGAAGAACGCAAGATCGCGGTGTCCTACGGTGGTGGCGAGGTGTACGCCCTGGCCATCGACGCCGAGCGGGCACTGCTCGACTACCTACAGATGTTCTACCGGATGGGCAGCGCGGGCCGGGCGCTCCGCAAGTTGGGCGCCATCGACTTCGCCACCACCATCGCTCCCGGGCTGCGCGACGTACTGCTGACCGGCAAGGCGTGCGAGGCCGTACGCCGTCGGGACAAGCGTGGTCGGCGGGTGTACGACGCGGTGGTGATGGACGCGCCGCCCACCGGCCGGATCACCCGGTTCCTCGGGGTGAACGACGAGGTCGCCGGTCTGGCCAAGGTCGGTCCGGTGCACAACCAGGCGCAGGCGGTCATGCGGGTGTTGAAGTCCTCGGAGACCGCGGTGCACCTGGTCACGCTGTTGGAGGAGATGCCGGTGCAGGAGACCGTGGACGGGGTGGCGGAGCTGCGGGCCGCCGGGCTGCCAGTGGGCAGCGTACTGGTCAACATGGTGCGGCCGGCCTCGCTGTCCGGCACGGACGTACGGGCGGGCGCGGGGGCGGTGCCGGAGCTGGCCGCCGCCCTCGCCTCGGCCGGGCTGGCCGGGGGCGAGCGCGGGGGGCGCGGGGAACGCCTCGCCGAGGCTTTGTTGCGGCAGGGGCGGGAGCACGCCGAACGGGTCGCGCTGGACGAGGAGCAGCGGGCCGAGATCGACACGCTGGGGCTGCCGGTGCACGAGCTGGAACTGCTGCCGGACGGCGGTGACCTGGCCGGCTTGTACGGCCTGTCCGTGGTGCTGCGGGAACAGGGGGTGCGGGCGTGACGGCCGCGCCGAAGGCGTACGGGAGCGGGAAGGCGTACGGGGGCGGGAAGGCGTACGGGAGCGAGGCGGGGCACGGAAGCGAGGCGGGGCACGGGTCGAAGCCCGCGTCGGCGCGGGGGAGCGGCTCGGGGCGCACGGAGCTGGACGACGTCCCCCGGCTCGAGCTGGACCCGCTGCTGGACGATCCGGAGACTCGGATCGTGGTGTGTTGCGGGGCCGGTGGCGTCGGCAAGACCACGACCGCGGCGGCCCTCGGGGTGCGCGCGGCGGAACGCGGACGCCGTGCGGTCGTCCTGACCATCGACCCGGCGCGCCGGCTCGCCCAGTCCATGGGCCTGAGCGAGTTGGACAACACCCCACGCCTGGTCCCCGGGGTCGACGGCTCGGCCGGTGGCGAACTGCACGCGATGATGCTCGACATGAAGCGGACGTTCGACGAGATCGTCGAGACGCACGCGGACGAGGAGCGCGCCCGCGCCATCCTGGAGAACCCGTTCTACGAGTCGCTGTCGGCCGGATTCGCCGGCACCCAGGAGTACATGGCGATGGAGAAGCTCGGGCAGCTGCGCGCCCGGGAGGAGTGGGACCTGATCATCGTGGACACCCCGCCCAGCAGGTCCGCGCTGGACTTCCTGGACGCGCCGAAGCGGCTGGGGTCGTTCCTGGACGGCACGTTCATCCGCTTGCTGACCGCTCCGGCGAAGGCGGGCGGTCGGGCGGGCATGAAGTTCGTCAACATGGGCATGGCCGGGCTGTCGATGTTCACGGGCCTGCTCAACAAGCTGCTTGGCGCTGGGCTGTTGCGGGACGTGCAGACCTTCGTGGCCGCGATGGACACCATGTTCGGCGGATTCCGCACGCGTGCGGACGCGACGTACCGGCTCCTGCAGGCGCCTGGTACGGCGTTCCTCGTGGTGGCCGCTCCGGAGCGGGACGCGTTGCGGGAGGCGGCGTACTTCGTGGAGCGCCTGGCCGCGGACCGGATGCCGCTGGCCGGGCTGGTGCTGAACCGTACGCACGAGACGGACGCGGTCGGCCTGAGCGCGGAGCGGGCACTGGCCGCCGCGGAGAGCCTGGAGGAGGGCGCGGGCCCGGACCTCGAAGCGGACGCGGATCTCGATGGGGGAAACGCTTCGGAATCGGCGGCGTCCGCGGCGTCCGCGGCGCCCGCGGAGGCTGAGGGGGCCGCGGAACGCCTGGCGGCGGGGCTGCTCAGGTTGCACGCCGAGCGGATGCGGGTGGTGGCTCGGGAGCGCCGCACCCGGGAGCGATTCGCGGCGCTCCACCCGGAAGTGCCGGTCACCGAAGTCGCGGCGCTCAGCGGGGACGTGCACGACCTGAGCGGGCTACGGGCCATCGGGCACCGCCTCGCCGCCACCACGCCGGATGTTCAGGACGTTCAGGACGTTGCGGATGTTCCGGCGGACCCGGGCGATCCGAAGGGCGCGACGGGGCGCCCCGCTTCGTAGTGGGTTCTCATGGCCGGTCAGATGCGGACAGGCCAAGGCCCCGGGGCCGAGCCCGCGCCTGTCCACGACACGTGCCAGACCCGCCGCGGGTGGGCCTGGCACATCCGGGCCCGCCGGGCCGATGCTCAGCCGCGGGTTGTCGTGTGTGGATTCAGCCGGCCGCCACGGCGTAGCCGGCACGCTCCTCCCCGACCGCGTCGAGCTCCATGGGCAGCGGGTTCTCGCCCGTGCCGCGCTCGTACTCGCTGCGTGCGGTCTCGAGCAGGCGGCGCCACGAGGTGACTGTGGGGCGGCGGCGTAGCAACGCTCTCCGCTCCCGCTCGGTCATACCACCCCAGACGCCGAACTCCACCCGGTTGTCCAGGGCGTCGGCCAGACACTCCGTACGCACCGGACATCCGGTGCAGACTGCCTTGGCGCGGTTCTGGGCCGCCCCTTGTACGAATAGTTCGTCCGGATCCGTCGTGCGACAGGCTGCCTGCGCACTCCAGTCGGTTACCCAGCCCATAGCCGGTGCCGTCCTCTCCCGAATCGAGGCTCCCCCACGGCGGCAGCGGCATATTCACCGTTGCCAGTTGAGGACGTTACGTAAGGCGCGCAGGGTGCAACACCCCCGCGCGGCCCAATCTTGGATGGCCCGAACGGACTATGGGTGCGCGCCAGATCACCCACCGGAGTGACATGGCGGTGAGCTGCGGGTTTTGGGCCGCCGAGGGATGTTCAACTGTCAGTTGATAAACCGGGCGCAGGTGAAGAAGCAGTGAAAATCGGGCGGTTGAGTGGGCGCCTGGAGTCTAGGCGAACATCTGCGCGCCGGCCGGGATTTCGTGCGACCCCACAAGCCGTCACGCGTACGGAAGCTGGTCGGGACCGCGATCCGGCCGTGGTGCCCACGGACCCTGTTGCACCGGGCCTGGTACCCCGTTCGTGGCCTCGCACGCAGGGCTCGCGCTCCTGATGCCCGTACTCGCGACACATGCCTTCGGCGCCTGCGGCTTCGGCACTCACGCACGACGCGGGGCCGGGGACGGGTGCGTAGCCTCGCGGGATCTCACGCGTGCCCAGGGGCGCGTCGCCTCGCCCCGCCCCGGTCGCGACTCAACCCCGCGGGTGCCGCATCCTCGCACCAACCCAGCGCGCGCGACGACGCAGAATGCGCGGTATGCCGCCAGGGGAGTTGGCTCTCCGGGCAGGTCGCTGAAGGAGTCGGTTCGGACGTCGGACCGGGAGGAACCGCTCCGACGCACTGCCGGGATCGTCTGTCACGTCACGATGACCGTGCGTCCAGCTCATTCCCGCCTCATGCCCGTGGCACAAGGTCCATAACCATCAGACGGCCGCTCGGCCGAGTCCACATGTACGGGCAGGTCAGCCGTAGTTGAGGTGCCGGGCTGCGTCCGCCGCCCCCTTCGGTCGCCGTCGGTCCCCCTGCGCGTACGCCTCCTCGCCGTGCCCGCATCCGGTCTGGCTGCGTAGGGGCGTGGGCCCCGGTCCCCGGTCTCCGAACTCGGTCCCCGGGCGTGCGAGACCGAACTCGGCCCCCGGGCGTACGAGCTGCCGCGGACCCGAACGCTGGCTCACCGGTCCGGTTCCGGATCGCGCAGCCAGTCGATCAGCTCGCCGGAGAACGCCGTCGGATCCTCCTCCTGCGGGAAGTGCCCCAACCCGTCGAACAGCCGCCAGCGGTAGGGCGCTTCCACATACTTCCCGGAACCAGCCGCGCTCCGCGTGCGGAGCACCGGATCAAGAGAACCGTGCAGATGAAGCGTAGGCACCCGAACCGGCCGCTTCATGCGCCGATTGAACTGGAAACCGTCCGGTCTGCCCAGCGAGCGGACCAGCCAGCGGTACGGCTCCACCGAGCAGTGGGCCGTGGACGGCACGCACATCGCCCGCTGATAGTTCTCCACCGCCATCGACGCGCCCTGCGCGGGCCCGGACCATTCCCGGATCAGTCGCCCCACCAGGGCCCCGCCGTTCGCGACGAGTTGACGTTCGGGCAGCCAGGGCCGCTGGAAGCCCCAGACGTACGCGCCCGCCACGGTCTGCCGCACATCCCCGAGCATCGCCGCTCGCCACCGCCGTGGATGGGGCATGGAGGCAACCACCAGCCGGCGGACCAGCTTGGGCCGCATCACTGCCGCTGTCCAGGCCAGATAGCCACCAAGGTCGTGTCCGACGAGCGCCGCGTCCGACTCGCCCAGCGAACGGATCACTCCGGTCACGTCCAGCGCGAGGTTCGCCGGATCGTAGCCGCGGGGCGTACGGTCACTGCCGCCGACACCGCGCAGGTCCATGGCCACGGCGCGGTATCCGGCGTCCGCGAGTGCCGTCAACTGCGCTCGCCAGGTCCACCAGTACTGCGGGAAGCCGTGAAGCAGCAGGACCAGCGGTCCGTCTCCCAACTCCGCGATGTGGAACCGTGCTCCGTTTGCCGCCACATCGCGGTGTGTCCATGGCCCCGGCGGGCGTACGACTGGTTCCGCGCTGTCCGGAGCCCTCATGCGTTCAGCGTGTCACAACCGTGGGCTCCGTGGCGGTCCCTTCGGCCGCTCCCCTCGTGTCACCGCTCGCACGCGGGTGCGGCTTCGCGTGGGAGAGCACGGAGGCGGACTGCTTGGCCGAGGCGATCGTGCGCTTCGGCGGCTCGATGCGCTTCAGGATGATCTTGGCCACCAGTGCCAGCAGCAGCGCCAGCAGGATGAACGCGCCACCGACGATCAGGAACGACCAGGCCAGACCAAGGCCGAGGTTGTGGATGCCGTACGCCGCGGCGAAGCTCAACACCGGCAGCGAGAAGAGGATCAGCACGATGGCGACGATGCCGGCCCCGCTGCCGATCACCCCGCGCTTGACGTCCTGCCGAATCTCGACCTTGGCCAGCGCGATCTCGTCGTGCACGAGTGCGGACAGCTCGGTGGTGGCCGAGGCGACCAACTGGCCGAGGCTGCGGCCGTCGTCGGCTGCGCTCATCGGTGTCTCCTGTCATTTGTTCTGTGCTGTGGCGAGGCGTGAGGTGAGTGCTGGCGCACGGTCGCCCGTGCGTCGAGCGGTCCCTCAGATCATGCCGGACATCATCATCCGCCGCGCCGCGGTTCCTCAGCCGGCAGGGTGGCCCGCGCCTGACCGTACGTCCCCAACCGACCGTACGCCCCTGCGCCGCACGGGTTACCGACCGGTCCGCCCCCCGGCGCGCCCGCAAGGGTCGGGGTGCGGGCCGGCCCCGGCACCGCCGTCGTCCGACCTCCGGTGCTGGTCGCCCGACCTCTGCCGCTGGTACGCCCGGTCTCTGCTGCCAGAAAGCCGCTCTTCCCGCGGTCGTACACCGGCCGGTGGCGAGCGCACGTCGGGCGAGGACGGCGTGCGACCCGGGACGGTTGGTGGCACTCGCCGAGGCGGGGCCGCGCTGTACGCCACACCCAGCCCACACACACGCGTGCGTCCACATCCACGTGTACGCCTACGTGGCCCGCGGCATCCGGCCCAGCTGGTCAGCGCGGTCTCGTCGTCACGCGCCCACGGGCGGGACCCACGGTCACCCGCCCGTGGGCCGCGTCGACATGTACCTATTCGTCCGCGTACCCGCCTGCGCACTCTCCTGTGTGCTGGCGTGTGGGTGCATAAGCGGCCGTCAGTCGTCGTCCGCACCCGGCAGCTTGGCCTGGATCAGGTCCATCACCGAGGTGTCGGTCAGTGTGCTGACATCACCCAGCGCGCGGTTCTCCGCGACATCGCGCAACAACCGCCGCATGATCTTGCCCGACCGGGTCTTCGGTAGCTCAGCCACGGGCAGAATCCGTTTCGGCTTGGCGATCGGCCCGAGTTGCTTGGCGACGTGCGTGCGCAGCTCCTCGGTCAGACCTTCCGCCTCCGTCACGGCGCCACGCAGGATGACGAACGCGCAGATCGCCTGAGTGGTTTCCGGGTCGGTGGCGCCGACGACCGCGGCCTCGGCCACCTTCGGGTGTGCCACGAGAGCCGACTCGACCTCCGTGGTGGAGATGTTGTGTCCGGACACGAGCATCACGTCGTCCACCCGGCCCAACAGCCAGACGTCGCCATCCTCGTCCTTCTTCGCGCCGTCCCCGGCGAAGTAGCTGCCCTCGAAGCGGGACCAGTAGGTGCTCCGAAAGCGCTCGTCATCTCCCCAGATCGTGCGCAGCATGGCCGGCCACGGATCAGTGAGCACGAGATAACCGCCCCCACCGTCCGGCACCGCTTGTCCCTCGTCGTCCACCACGGTCGCGGAGATACCCGGCAGCGGCACCTGAGCCGAGCCCGGCTTCGCGTTGGTCACCCCCGGCAGCGGGCTGATCATGATGCCGCCGGTCTCGGTCTGCCACCAGGTGTCCACGACGGGCGTACGGTCGCCGCCGATGTGGTGCCGGTACCAGACCCACGCCTCCGGATTGATCGGTTCCCCGACCGAGCCCAGGATGCGCAGGGAGGTCAGGTCGAACTTCGCCGGGATCTCGTCGCCCCACTTCATGCAGGCACGGATCGCGGTCGGCGCGGTGTAGAGCAGCGTGACGCCGTACTTCTCGACGATCTCCCACCAGCGGCCCTTGTGCGGTGAGTCGGGCGTGCCCTCGTACAGCACCTCGGTCGCGCCGTTGGCCAGCGGTCCGTAGACGATGTACGAGTGGCCGGTCACCCAACCGACATCGGCGGTGCACCAGAAGACGTCCGACTCGGGCTTGAGGTCGAATACCGCATGGTGCGTGTAGGCGACCTGGGTGAGGTAACCGGCGGTGGTGTGCAGGATGCCCTTCGGCTTACCGGTGGTGCCGGAGGTGTAGAGGATGAACAGCGGGTGTTCGGCGTCGAAGTCCTGTGGAGTGTGCTGCTCCGGCTGCCGATCCACCACCTCGTGCCACCACAGGTCACGCTCCTCATGCCACTCGACGTCCGGCTGTCCGGTGCGGCGCACCACCAGCACATGCCGCACACGCTCCGTCCCGGGCCGGGTCAGGGCCTCGTCGACGGCTGGCTTGAGCGCGCTCGGGTTGCCCTTGCGGAAGCCGCCGTCCGCGGTGATGACGACCCGGGCGTCGGCATCCTCGATACGAGTGGCCAGAGCGTCCGCCGAGAAACCCCCGAAGACGACCGAGTGCGGCGCTCCGATCCGGGCACAGGCCAGCATCGCGACGATCGTCTCCGGGATCATCGGCAGGTAGATCGCGACCCGGTCGCCCGCGGTGACGCCCAGCTCTGTCAGAGCGTTGGCCGCCTGGGACACCTCGCGCTGCAGGTCGGCGTAGGTGATCGTACGGGTGTCCCCGGGCTCGCCCTCGAAGTGGATCGCCACCCGGTCGCCGAGTCCCGCCTCGACGTGTCGGTCCACGCAGTTGTACGCGACGTTGAGCTTGCCGTCGGCGAACCATTTTGCGAAGGGGGGGTTGGACCAGTCCAGAGTCTCGGTCGGTTCGGTGCCCCAGGTGAGCCGACGGGCCTGCGTCGCCCAGAACCCCAATCGGTCGTTCTCGGCCTGCTCGTAGGCGGTAGCGGTGACGTTGGCGCGCGCGGCCAGCTCGGCCGGTGGTGTGAACCTCCGCTCCTCCTTGAGCAGGTTGGCGAGGGAAGGACTCTCGTTCATATGGGGCTCCCGGTTCTCGCAGTGGTGTAGACCAGTAACCGCATGCTTAGTGATCAATGCAGACAAGGTCAACCCTGCCGATCCTGGCACTAACGGCCGTACGGGTACAGCGTCCACTCGAGACCTGTGGATAACTTGGCTCCCGGCGGCCCGGCCATGAGTCGCCCAGCCGCTCGTGCCAAGGGGAGTCAGCTGGTCGCGTGGGCGCCAGGCCCGACCCGTCCGCCGTGCCACGCGCCGTCCCCGCCGCCGTCGCCGTGCCCGCCACCGCCGCGATTGCCGACAGCACCGCCCTCCCCGCCGTCACCGGGATACCGGCAGTTCGCGGAGATCCGTACGCTGCCGCCGTGCGCGGCGTGCGTCGCCTGCCACTCGTCGAGCGTCTCGTACGCCGCGTGGTCCATGAAGGAACCATCCAGGTCCAGCAGCACGTGACTGCCCTCCGGCAGGCGCCCCAGCACCCGGCTCAGCCGGGGCACCGCGAGAAACGTCAACTGCCCGTGGACCTGCACGTGCTGGCCTTCGTCCGTTACGCGGTGGACGACGCGTGTGCGTGCCAGTCGGTGCAGAGCCATCGTCACCGCGACCACTCCGCCGACCGCGATCCCCTGCAGCACGCCCAGCAGCACCACGCCGACGGTCGTGGTGACGTACACGAGGGCCTCTCGGTGCCGGGTCACCGCGCGGATGTGCGTGCGCTTGACCATCCGTACGCCGACGACCAACACCAGTGCCGCCAGCACCGCGAGGGGGATCAGCTCCAGCACCGGAACCAGTAGTCCGGCGGCCAGCAGGACCCACAGGCCGTGCAGCATCGTGGAGTTGCGGCTCATCGCCCCAGCCGCGACATTGGCCGCGCTGCGTACGGCGACGCCTGCCACCGGAAGGCCGCCGAGCGCGCCGGAGACCATGTTGGCGGCGCCGAGGCCGCGCAGTTCGCGGTCCAGGTCAGCGCGCGGCACCCGCTGCTCCTCAGAGCGCCGCGCGGTCAGCTTGTCCATGGCCACCGCGGACAACAGGGACTGGACGCTGGCCACCAGCGCCACCGTGAGCACTCCGGCGAGCAGGCCGAGTACGGGGCCGTCCGGGGGTTCGGGGAGCGCGTGGCTGTGCCAGGAGGGCAGATGCACGAGGGGAAGCGACGCACCGCTGACCGTCGTCACGATCGTGCCGAGCACCACCGCGACCAGGGCGGCGGGCAGGAGCGTCAGCGCCCGCGTCAGCGGCCGATGTTGCGGAAGCCGCCCGTGCAACCACGGCCACGCCAGCAGTACACCGACGGTCAAAGCGCTCGCCGTGAGCGCGCCGGGCCGCGGATCGGCGAGCTGGCCGGGCAGTGCCGTTGCGTTGGCGAGGGGAGAGTGCCCTGGCGTGCCGCCAAGCATGATGTGTGCCTGGGCCAGCGCGAGCGTGACACCGATGCCGGCCAGCATGCCGTGCACGATCGCCGGGCTTACGGCGAGCGCGGCGCGGGCGACGCGTAGGCACCCGAAGGCCAGTTGCAGCACCCCGGCGCCAATCGTGATCGCGCAGGTGGTGCGCCAGCCGTAGAGGTGGATGAGGTCCGCGGTGATCACGGTGAGCCCAGCCGCGGGGCCGGTGACCTGGAGTGCGGAACCGCCGAGCGCGCCACCGACGACACCGCCCACCGCGGCGGCGACGAGACCGGCCTGGAGTGGGGCGCCGGCCGTCAGGGCGATGCCGAGGGAGAGCGGTAGGGCGATCAGGAAGACCGCCACCGAGGCGGAGAGGTCAGCAGCGTGCGGTCGGGTCTTCGATAGACGCCGGGCGATCTGTCGGGCAGTGCTGGGTGAGGGCATGGGGTTGCTCTCCTACGAGGACGTCGCAGGTCAAGGGGACTTGGATGCGCTCGCGCGGTGGCGGGGGTGACCGCGTTTGTGGCCGCTGACAGTAAAAAGAGCGCAACGAAGCGTAAAGACCTCGTGAAGCGGCCCACCACCATCTCGTCCGGTGCTAACCCCAACGGGTGAAAAAATATGTGGAACCGCTTGTCATACAAATCCCTCTCTCTCAGCGTGCAACGTTGGATCCGCATAAAGACGTTCATCGCACAATCATGAGAATGGGGTGAGGCAATGACAGCCGCTCGACGCGTGGCTGCGTGCACGGCGGGGCTGACCGCGTTGGCGGTGCTGCTTGGTGGATGCGGGAGCGGGACGGACGACGCCGGCAATCCCGGGTCGGACGGGGACGCCAACAACGACGGAAGGAAGGCGAAGCCCCGGCTCATCGGAGACGGTTCCACCGCTGACACGGGCAAGCAGCCCAACCAGCCCACTCCCAAGAAGCTCAAACCAGGTGAGAAGCCACCGCAGTTCGTCGTCTTCTCGTGGGACGGGGCCGGCGAGGACAGCAACGCGCTCTTCTCCCGCTTCCGTGAGCTGGCCAAGAAGTACGACGCCTCGATGACCTACTTCCTCACCGGGATGTACCTCCTCCCGGAGGACGAGAAGAAGCGCTACCACGCACCGGGTCACGACCCGGGTGACGCGGACATCGGCTACCTCAAGGACGAGAACATCAGGTCCACGCTGAAGCAGACCCGTAAGGCGTGGCTGGATGGCAGCGAGATCGGCACCCACTTCAACGGTCACTTCTGCGGCCCCGGCGGCGTGGACAGTTGGTCGTCGAAGCAGTGGAAGAGCGAGATCCGCCAGGCCAAGTGGTTCGTGAAGAACTGGAAGACGACGACGGGTTGGAAGGACATGGAGCCGTTGCCGTTCGACTACGAGGAGGAGCTGATCGGCGGCCGTACGCCCTGCCTCGAGGGACGTACGAACCTGCTTCCGGCCGCCAAGGACATGGGATTCCGCTACGACTCCAGCGGTAACGGCACCCAGGTGTGGCCGGACAAGGAAGCCGGCCTCTGGGACCTGCCACTCCAGCAGGTCCCGATGCCTGGTGAGTCGTTCGAGACCCTCTCCATGGACTACAACTTCCTGGCGAACCAGTCCAAGACGCCGGACGGCCCGCCCGCGAAGTGGCCCGCGTACCAGAAGCAGATGCACGACGGCCTGATCCAGGGCTTCCAGCGGGCGTACGAGGGCAACCGTGCCCCGATGATCATCGGCAACCACTTCGAGCAGTGGAACGGCGGCATCTACATGGACGCCGTGGCCGATGTGATCAAGGAGATCTGTGTGAAGGACGATGTACGCTGCGTCTCCTTCGAACAACTCGTCAACTGGCTGGACGCGCAGGATCCGAAGGTCCTCGCGAAGCTGCGCGGCCTGCCGGTCGGCCAGGAGCCGGCTGAGGGCTGGAAGAAGTTCCTCAGCAAGCCCGCCACATCGGAGACGGACTCCGCCGACACCGGCGAGCCCGCGGGGTCCGCCGGGGCCGGCGGGTAGTCACCCCTCCCGCGTCTCCGTCGTGGTCCTCGTCGACCCGGAGGGTGGTCAGGTCACCTGAGCCGGGTCGACGCGGACGGGAGTACGCTCCGTCAGTACGAAATCGGGGTCGACCTGCGCTGCCAGGTCGGCTCCGGTTCGTGCGTTGCCCCAACTCTCGGCGTTTCGCAGGTGGAAGTGCACCATCTGGCGTGTGTAGCGCTGCCAGTCGCGTCGGGCGTACGCCTCGTCGGCTGCTCCCCGAAGCGCGCGGATGGCCTCCTGGTTGGCGGACTCCAGCTCGACGAGCGGGCGTTGCCGACCCTTCTCCATGGAGCGCACCCAGTCCGAGTGTCCGAACGTGACCATCAGGTCCTCGCCCACCTCCTCACGGAGGAAGGAAAGATCGTCCTTGGTCTGCACCTTGTTCCCCACGACCCGAAGCGTGACGTCGTAGTCGCGGGCGTACTCCTTGTACTGGCGATAGACGGCGACGCCCTTCCTGGTCGGCTCGGCCACCAGGAAGGTCATGTCGAAGCGAGTGAACATGCCGGAGGCGAAGGAGTCACTGCCCGCCGTCATGTCCACGACCACGAACTCGTCGCGGCCGTCAACCAGATGATTCAGACACAGCTCAACGGCCCCGACCTTGGAGTGATAGCAGGCCACGCCAAGATCCGATTCGGTGAAGGGGCCCGTCGCCAGCAGGCGGACGCTGCCGCCCTCCAGCAGGACCGAGCGGGCGCAGGCGTCGTAGACCGGATTGGCCTCGGTGATCCGGAGCAGTCGTGAACCCGCGCCGGGCGGAGTGGTTTTGATCATGGCCTCCGCGGAGGTGATCCGGGGATTGCCCCCACGGAGGTAGTCCTTGATCAGTGGGAGCTTGGCGCCCAGAGCGGGCAGCGCCGCCGCGTCCCCCTCCTCCATGCCGAGGGCGACGCCCAGGTGCTGGTTGATATCGGCGTCCACCGCGAGCACGGGGAGATCCTGGGCCGCGAGCCCCCGGATGAACAGCGCGGACAGCGTGGTCTTGCCGCTGCCGCCCTTGCCTACGAAAGCGATCTTCATGTTCGTTAGCGTAGTCATGCGGATGCACTGCGTGGTGATTCGGAGTGAACAAGACCACCCGATCGAGGGGGTTCGGCGACGGAGTCGATGCGTAGGGTCATACGCATGAGTAACAGCACTGACCCGCTGGCCCCGTTGACCGAGCTGCCTGGCGTGCCAGAAGCGGTGGCCGGCCTACGGAAGGCCGTCGACCGGCTGTACGGACATCGTGTGATGCGTCGGCGCAGCAGCGAGGTCAGCGCGGAGTCGGCCCTGCGCGGGGCGCGTGCCTCCGCGGCGCTGGCGGGCGCGGACTGGGCGTTGGAGGAGGTTCGACGGCGCAGTGACTTCGGGGCGGAAGCGGAGGCGCGTACGGTCGGCGCCGCTCTGCGGGTGACTGGTGAGTGCGGACAACTGCTGGAGGTGTGGCGGCATTCGCCGCCCAGTGTCCTCGCCCGGCTGCACCTGGTGGCGGCAGGTGGCGTGGCACCGGCCGACACCGTGGGCCGGCCCAGGCTGGCGGGCGAGACGGTCTCCGACGAGGGCGCGGAGGCCGCCGAGGCGACTGGCGCGGCAAGCGCGTGCGACATGAGCGCTTCTGGGGCCGAAGTGGCGTTGCCCGACGTGGACGAGGTGTCCGCCCGGCTCGACGCGCTGGCGCGGCTGGCCACGGGAGGCACGAACGTCCCGGCCCTGGTGCTCGCGGCGGTGGTGCACGGTGAGTTGATGACTCTGCGACCGTTCGGCTCGTACAACGGCGTGGTGGCGCGGGCCGCCGAGCGAACCGTACTGGTGGCGAGCGGGCTCGACCCCAAGGCGGTGTGTCCCGCCGAGGTGGGGCACGCGGAGGGGGGCGTCGAGGCGTACGCGCGGGCGCTGGCCGGTTACCGCTCCGGGGAGCCAGCCGGCATGGCGACATGGATCGGGCACTGCGGCCGAGCCGTGGAGTTGGGGGTGCGCGAGAGTACGGCGGTGTGTGAGGCGATGCAGCGCGGAGCGGCCTGAGGGCGGGCGAGTCGGTACCGCTCGCACGCTGCTCCGTGAGGCGTTGACCGACTGGCCTGGTGCCGCACGAGGTGCGGCGGCGCCGCTTCAGGCGCGACGCCGCCGCCAGCATGTCCACCGGGGTACCAGTGCGTGCTCACTTTAGTGTCCATCAGGTCGGGACTGTGCCCGTCTCCTGGTGCGACTGGCCCGTATCGCGGGTCGGCTGCGCGTGGGTTCCCGGTTTTCATGCTTCCGGTCCGTGGGGCCTTCTGCGTGATCCGGAGTCCTTTTCGATCGATCCGGACGGTCTCGCGGGCCGTTGACTCCTTTGTACCTCGGAGGGAGATCAGGTGGAACCCCCTCATGGAGAACTTTGCCTTCTGGACTTTCTCGCCTCGAATCGGGCAACAGGGCACTCCGCGGACCGTCGGTGCCGAAAGCCCTCCGAACTCGGTCAGTCGCGGCGCTTGCTGGCGTACCAGACCAGTCCCGCCGTGGTCGCCGCCGCCGCTATGGCGGCGCCGGCGACGGCGATCACCGGGCGGGACGGCATCGACAGCGAGGGCACCCGTTGCTTCAGTCGGACGGGTCGTGAGAAGGAGAGCACCGGCCAGTCGCGAGACAGTGCCTCCTTGCGCAGCGCGCGGTCCGGGTTCACGGCGTACGGGTGGCCGACGGACTCCAGCATCGGAACATCCGTCGCCGAGTCGCTGTACGCGAAACTGCGTGACAGGTCGTACCCCTCGGAGCGGGCGAGTTCCTCGATCGCCTCCGCCTTCGTCGGGCCGTAGGCGTAGTACTCCACCTCCCCGGTGAAGCAACCCCCCTCCACGACCATGCGGGTGGCCACCACGTGGTCGGCGCCGATGAGCCTTCCGATGGGCTCCACGACCTCCGCCCCGGAGGTGGAGACGATGACGACGTCCCGCCCCGCGAGGTGATGTTCCTCGATCAGTGAGGCGGCTTCGTCATAGATAATGGGGTCGATGAGGTCATGGATCGTTTCGGCGACGATCTCGCGCACCTGTTGGACGTTCCAGCCTCGGCAGAGAGCCGAGAGGTACTCGCGCATCCGTTCCATCTGGTCGTGATCCGCGCCGCCGGCCAGATACACGAACTGGGCGTAGGCGGTACGCAGCACGGCGCGGCGATTGATCAAGCCACCGCGGTAGAACGACTTGCCGAAGGTGAGGGTGCTCGACTTCGCAATGACCGTCTTGTCCAGATCGAAGAAGGCAGCGGTACGGGGTAGCGACGGGATTTCCACAAGAGCGAGCATAAGCGCCAACCATTCGGCGTAAGCTAGAGCACGTTGGTTTGCTTGAGAAGGCTCTCGGGTACACCATGGAAGTCACGGATCGTTCGCGACCGTGCTACCCCGGTCCGACTCCTCCCCCCCGAGTCGGCCGTGGGGACGACCCCCGCTCTCCCCCCCGGCGGGGGTCGTCGCATGTCGGGGGCTTTTTCATGTCTCGGCCTCCTGGTTGCCGTTTCTCCGCCCGGATCGGGTGCGTTCCGCTGCCCAGTAAACCCGTCACGGTGTGTAATCGGCGAAAGTCTCTGCGAAACTCACTAGTTTGAGCGATCGAATAATTCACAGCCCCTAAGTTATCCACAGTTTCGGCGCAAGATCACCAAGCGTTTTCGGCGCGACGCACAGTGATTCCACGCAGCGACCGTCCGAGCCCGCGGGCCGGACGGCCAGCTATTGGAACCACGAGGGAGCGTTGGCCATGGCCGAAACCATCCTGATCGTCACAGAGGACGACGAACTACTCGATGACCTACTGCGACTCTGTGCCGCCGCCGGAGCAGCGGCCGAAGTGGCACACGGCGCGCCCGTGGACCGCACGGCATGGGCGAGTTGGGGTGCGGCGGCGGCATGGGAGCGGGCGCCGCTGGTGTTGGTCGGTGACGACTGCGCCGTGGGCCGCGCCGGCTTGGACGGCACGGGCACCGGCCCGCCCGGCAGCGCACGGAGGGCGGGTGTGCTCCTGGTCGGCAGGGACCCGGACGACTCCGGTGTCTGGGAACGCGGAGCACGCTTGGGGGCGGAGGGCGTGGTCATCCTGCCCAACGCCGAGCGGTGGCTCACCGGACGCATCGCGGACGCCCTTGAGGGGACGGGGAGCCCGGCCCTGACCGTAGGGGTGCTGGGCGGGCGCGGCGGTGCGGGAGCCTCGACGCTCGCCTGCGCGCTCGCGGTCACCGGCGCGGGTACGGGTCGGCGCACCATGCTGATCGACGGTGATTCGTTCGGTGGTGGCCTCGACGTGCTGCTCGGCGGCGAACGGGAGGAGGGGCTGCGATGGTCGGCGTTCACCGAGTCGCATGGGCGGGTCGGCGGTGTGGCGCTCGAGGAGTCACTGCCGAGACTGCACGGCTTGAGCGTGCTCAGCTGGGATCGCGGAGACACGGTGGTGGTCTCGGAGCACGCGATGAGGTCCGTGCTCGGCGCGGCCCAGCGGCACGCCGAGATCGTGGTGGTGGACCTGCCGCGCAGGATGGACGAGGCGGTCGCCGAGGCACTTGCGCATCTCGACCTCGGTTTGCTGGTGGTGCCCGCGGAACTGCGCGCGGTCGCTGCCGCGCAGCGCGTCGCCACGCGTACCGGGATGGTGCTCCGGGATCTACGCGCGGTGGTGCGTGCCCCGGTCGGGCCCGTCACGCGGCGCGCTGGTGAGGAGTACGCTGCCGGCCTCGACGACGAGGAAGTGGCACGGCTCCTTGACCTGCCACTGGCCGGAGAACTGCCCTGGGAGCCAGGACTGTCGGCGGCTGCCGAACGGGGGGACCCGCCCGGCTCCGAGGCAGCAGGCCCGGTCGCGCGCTTCTGTCGCGAGTTCTGGAAGCTGTCGCTGCCAGCCGGCGGAGGTGCTGAGGCATGAACGGACTCGCGCTCTCCTCTCCGTCGGTCGTGGAACCTCCCACCGGTGCGGATCCCGCCACCAGCAGGGCACTGCTTGACGCCGTGCGGCTGCGGCTCGCCGAAACGGACTCCGAACCCACGCCCGCGCACGTCGCGGCGGCCCTCAGAGCACAGGGACGGCTACTCGGAGACAGCACCATCCTGCGGGTGGTGGAAGCGCTGCGCTCGGAGATGGTCGGTGCCGGGCCTCTTGAGCCTCTCCTGGCAGACCCGGACGTGACGGACGTGCTCGTCACCCGGCCCGATCAGGTGTGGGTGGACCGGGGGAAGGGCCTGGAGCGGGCGGAGGTGAAGTTCCCCGACACCTCGTCCGTGCGCAAACTCGCACAACGCTTGGCCACGTCTGCGGGACGCCGGCTCGATGACGCCCGACCCTGGGTCGACGCCCGTCTACCCAGCGGTGCGCGCCTGCACGCGGTACTGCCGCCTGTGGCGGTCGGTTCGACCTGCCTCTCGTTGCGGGTCGTGCGGCCTCGGGCGTTCGGCCTTGCTGAGCTGATGGCGGTCGGCACCCTGCCGGCCGGTGGCGACCGACTGCTTCGGGCGATGCTGGACGCTCGGCTGTCCTTCCTGGTCAGCGGCGGCACGGGGGCGGGAAAGACCACCCTGTTGAGCAGCCTGCTCGGACTGGTTGGTGGGGGCGAACGGATCATTGTCGCAGAGGAGTCGGGGGAGCTGCGGCCCGACCACCCGCACGTGGTGCGCCTTGAGTGCCGACCGGAGAACCAGGAGGGTGTTGGCCGGGTTGATCTCCGCGACCTGGTGCGACAAGCGCTGCGGATGCGACCAGACCGCCTTGTGGTGGGAGAGGTGCGCGGCGCGGAAGTGACGGACCTCCTGCTCGCGCTGAACACCGGACATGAGGGCGGCGCGGGCACTGTCCATGCCAACGCCGCGGCTGACGTGCCGGCACGTCTGGAAGCGCTCGCGGCTACGGCTGGCCTGGATCGGGCGGCCCTGCACAGCCAGTTGGCTGCCGCGTTGGACGCGGTCGTGCACCTGGTGCGGGACCGTACGGGACGTCGACGGATCGCCGACATCCATGTTCTGGAGCGGGACCGGGCCGGACTGGTGACGACACTACCCGCGGCGTCCTGGAGCCAGCACGGTTTCGCTGAGGAAGCGGGACACGCACGGCTGGAGCGACTGTGCGCGCGAGCCGGAGGTGCCTGGTGAGCGCGGGAACGAGCGTGGTGTTCCTGGCCGCGACGCAGCTGCACGATCCGGAGACACTGCGGATGAGCCTGGCTACGGCCTGTGTGGGAACTGCCGTATGGCTGCTGACCGGGCCGGGAAGCCCGGCCAAACGTGCTCGACCGCTGTTGGCGGAAGGCATCGCCCACACTCCGCCGGGCAAGGGAGCGTTCGCGCGGGCACGGGAGTCGTGTCGCGGGGCGTTGCCGTCCGTGGCTCGGCGAGCGGGCCATGAGTGGTGGTGCGTGGTGGCTGGTGGGGCGGTCGGACTGGTTGGTCAGTCCGTGCTCCCCCTGGTCGCCGGAGCGCTGGCCGTTCCCCTGGTGCGCCGTCATCTCCGGACCCGCCGAGCTCGGCGTACGGCTGAGGAGCGACAGATCGCCGTCATCGACCTGTGCACGGGCGTGGCCGGCGAGCTACGTGCCGGCGCCCTTCCGGAACACGCGCTGCTCACCGCTGGGGTCGGCGGTCTCGGCACCCCGGGGACGATGGTGCTGGCCGCCGCACGACACGGCGGCGATGTGCCGGACGCGCTACGTGCTGCCGGAGGTCTGCCCGGTGCGGCGGGACTGCGCGGGGCTGCCGCCTGCTGGCAGGTGGCTACGGACAACGGAGCGGGGCTCGCCGATGCCCTGGACCGGGTCGCTGCCGCGTTGCGGGCTGAACGGGACCAGACCGAGGAGTTGCGAGCTCACCTGGCGGGTGCCAGATCCACCGCGATGCTGCTCGCGATGTTGCCCCTGTTCGGCATCCTCCTGGGCAGTGCCATGGGCGCCGAACCCTTGTGGGTGCTGTTGCATACCCCGGCTGGCCTGGCGCTCCTCACCGTGGGCGGATTCCTGGAGTGGGCCGGACTGACCTGGGTCGCCTGGATCGTGCGGCTGGCGGAAGGGAGCGGGTCGCCGTGAGCATGGACTTGTTCCCCAGGATGTGGATGATCGTGGCTCTGCTCCTCGCGATCGGCTGCTGCTCCAGCGCTCTGATGAGTCGTCGATACGAGCGCGCGTTGCGGTGCCGAACGGCGAAGCTCATCGACTCGCCGCACGGCATGAGTCGTGGTCCCGGAGGCGGGACCACCGGCAGCGCGGTACGACAGGCAGTCGTACGGATGCGTGGCGGCCTCCTGGCCCGGTGCGGCCGGAGTTGGAGAAGGGAGCCGGCGGCGGCTTTGACCTCGACGCTGCTGGGCTGGCTGATGGTGGGCGGGGCCGTCGGCTTGCTGGTCGGCGCGACCGGTGGAGGGGCGCTCTGCTGGTGGTTGCGCCGCCGCACCGAGGCGACACCGGCGGAGAGCGCGCAGGCTGACGCGGTGAACGAACAACTGCCGCTGGTGGCTGAACTGATGGCCGCCTGCCTCGCCGCTGGCTCGGCGCCCGAGCAGGCCGCCGGGGCGGTCGGCGGGTCGGTCGGTGGCCCGTTGGGCGACCAGTTGCGCCGGGTCGCGACAGAGCTGCGGCTGGGCGGGGAACCAGCGGTGGTCTGGGAGAGGTTCGGTTTCTCACCGGGCTGTGGCGCACTGGCCCGCTGCATGGAGCGGGCCGGCACGGCAGGAGTACCAGCAGTGGACTCCGTCACCCGACTCGCTGGCCGGACCAGGGCTGATCGCACGCGCGCCTCGTCCGCGCGTGCCCGCCGTGCCGCTGTCCGGGTGGCCGGTCCGCTGGGGTTCTGCTTCCTTCCCGCCTTCTTGGCCGTGGGGGTGGCACCCGTCGTGCTGGGGCTGACCAACTCGCTGCTCTGAGCGGCCGGGGACGAAACGCGTCGCGCCGCCATCACACGCCGGTTGGCGGGCCGGCACACGTACCTCACGAAGGGGAAGAGGATGACAGTTCACGTTCGCCGTGCGGTTTGGCTGTGCCGGGGCCGGATTCGACGGACTCGACTTGAAGCTGACCGGGGCATGAGCACAGCCGAGTACGCCGTCGGCACCCTGGCCGCCTGTGCCCTCGGCACCCTGCTGTACAAGCTGGTGACGAGCGATGTGATCCAGGGCGCGCTGCAGGAACTGCTCACGCAGGCGCTGCATGTCCCGGCGTGAGCCGCGGGGCTCGCTGGGTTCCGTGGCGGGTGACCTGCCTTGGTGGCCGATCTTGGCCCCCAGCGGCCCCTTCACCCGTACGGCATGCGACTCCGGCGCCGCTGGGGCGGTTTCCGGACGTTGCTGGTGGCCGGCACCATTCAAGGATCGCCAGCCGAGACCCCGGCCCTGTGCTGAGCTGCTCCGGTTCCTCGTAGCTGGTAGGAGGCGGACGGCTTTCCACGGTGCTCCGCGCACCAGCGGGAAGATTCGCGACGACTCCGGTTACGTCACGGCGGAGCTCGCGGTGGCGCTGTCCACCCTGGTGTTCGTGGTGGGCGTCCTCCTGTGGGGCATCGTGCTCGGGGCGACGCAGATCCAGTGTGTGGACGGCGCTCGGGTCGGTGCTCGTGCGGCGGCGCGAGGCGAGCCAACGGAGGCGGTGCGCGACGCGGTTCGGTCCGTGGCACCGGAGAACAGCGACATCGCAATCTCCACCGAGGGCAGGAGCGGGGCGAGAAAGGTCCGGGTCACCGTGCGAGCCGGCATGGACGGGCCCGGCCCGTTGACGCTGCCCCTGGAAGCGGAGGCTGTCGGGTTCCTGGAGCCGGGAGCGGGGGCCGATCCGTGAGTGACACACCGGCTGTCGCCCGGGCGCGGGACGATGACCAGGGCTCCGCCTCGGTGTGGGTCGCCTTCTGCGCCATGCTGCTGTGCCTCGCGTTCGCTCTGGTACTGGCTTTCGCCGAGGTCGTGGAGGCCCGGCAGCGGGCAGCCTCCGCCGCGGACCTCGCGGCGTTGGCGGCGGCCGGCCAGGCTCTACGAGGCGAGTCGGTGGCCTGCGCGATGGCCCGGGACATCGCGCGGGAACAGCAGGCTCGAGTGACCCGCTGTGCCGTCATCGGAGAGGTGGTTGACCTCTCCACGAGCGTGCGAACCGGCCCCTACACGGCGCGTGCCCGCTCGCGGGCCGGCCCGGTCGATGCCCAGGCGGGGGCCGGAGATGAGCGGCAACTACCGCCGTGGGGCCGAACGGTGACGTCAGGGGCGGCCGGAGAGGAACTGGGCAAGCAGCCGGATCGCGCCTGCCTTGTGCAACGGGTCGTTGCCGTTACCGCACTTGGGCGACTGAATGCACGACGGGCAGCCGGCTTCGCACTCGCACGAGGTGATCGCCTCCCGAGTGGCCGTCAGCCACTCGGGAGCGGTGTGGAAACCGCGTTCGGCGAATCCGGCTCCGCCCGGGTGACCGTCGTAGACGAAGACCGTGGGCAGTTGGGTGTCGCCGTGGCTGGGAAAGGAGACGCCACCGATGTCCCAGCGGTCGCAGGTGGCGAACAACGGCAGCAGGCCGATGGAGGCGTGCTCGGCGGCGTGCAGCGCTCCGGGCAGTGTCTCCGGTCCGATCCCGGCGAGATCGAGCTGCTCCTCGGTCACTGTCCACCACACGGCGCGGGTGCGCAGAGTGCGCGGCGGCAGGTCCAGCTTGGACTCTCCGAGGACCTCGCCGGTGATGAGCTTGCGCCGGAGATAGGAGACGACCTGTTGGGTGACCTCGACGGAGCCGAAGTGCAAGCAGCCCTCGGACCAGGCGACCTGGGTTTCGGTCTCCAGGATGGTCACGGACGTGGTGTCGCGGGCCATCGTGGTCCAGGGCGGACTGGACTCCTCGACCAGGGCGACGGCGTCCTCGAGGTCCAGGTGCCGTACGACATAGGTCCGGCCTTGGTGGAGGTGGACGGCACCGTCGTGGACGGTGGTGTGCGCCGCCCCGGCGTCGACGGTGCCCAGCAGCCGCCCCGTGGCAGTCTCGACCACCTGTACGGGCCGTCCGCCGCCGCCGCGGATGTCCGTGAGGTCGGCGGCACGTTCCCTCTTGGTCCAGTACCAGGACACCCCTCTACGCCGCAACAGTCCGCGCGTCGTCAGCTGATCCGTCAGCTTCCCGTACTCCGGTCCGAAGAGGTGGGCATCGGCCCCCGTCAGGGGAATCTCGGAGGCCGCGGCGCACAGGTGCGGCGCGAGCACGTAGGGATTGTCGGGATCGAGGACAGTCGATTCGACCGGATGACGGAAGACCGACTCGGGGTGGTGCACCAGATACGTGTCCAGTGGGTCGTCCCGGGCGATCAGCACCGCCAGCGCGCCCTGACCAGTGCGGCCGGCACGTCCGGCCTGCTGCCACAGGGAGGCTCGAGTGCCTGGATAGCCCGTGATGAGGACAGCGTCCAGACCGGAGATGTCGATGCCGAGTTCGAGCGCGTTGGTCGCGGCGAGCCCGAGAAGTTCCCCGGAGTGCAGGGCCCGTTCCAGTCCACGGCGCTCCTCGGGGAGGTAGCCGCCCCGGTAGGCCGCGATCCGGGCGGGTAGCGTGCGGTCGATCTGTGTGAGCCTTTCCTGAGCGATCACCGAAACCAGTTCGGCCCCGCGTCGGGAACGCACGAACGCGACGGTCCGCGTGCCCTGCACAGCCAGGTCGGCGAGCAACTCGGCGGTTTCCGCGGTGGCGGTGCGCCGTACGGGGGCGCCATGTTCTCCCTCCATCTCGGTGAGCGGGGGCTCCCACAGAGCGAAGACCAGTTCGCCGCGTGGGGAGGCGTCGTCGGTGACGGCGGTGACCGGTACGCCCGTAAGTCGGCTGGCCGAGCTTGCCGGGTCCGCCGCGGTGGCGGAGGCGAGCAGGAACACCGGCTCCGAGCCGTAGTGCGCGCACAGGCGCCGCAAACGGCGGAGGACCTGTGCCACGTGCGAGCCGAAGATTCCGCGGTAGGTGTGGCACTCGTCGACGACGACGTAGCGCAGCGCGCGAAGGAAGGAGGACCAGCGGGAGTGCGCTGGCAGCAGACCGCGATGGAGCATGTCCGGGTTCGTGAGCACGTAGTTGCCGAAGAGCCGAATCCAGTCGCGTTCCTCGGTTGGGGTGTCTCCGTCGAAGGCCGCGGCTCGTACGGCGTCGCCCAGCGGGGCCGCGAGGGTGCTGACCGAGCGGCGCTGGTCCGCTGCCAGGGCTTTCGTCGGGGTCAGGTAAAGGGCACAGGTGCCGCGACCGTTGGGCGCTTCGGCACCGTCTACCAGGGTGCTCAGTACGGGCGCGAGATACGCCAGCGACTTCCCGGAGGCGGTTCCGGTGGCCACCACCGTGGAGACACCGCGCAGTGCCTGATCCGCGACCTGAGACTGGTGGGCCCACGGCTGTTGGATGCCGGCAGCCTGGAAGGCCGCGATCACTTCCGGCCGGATCGGTTCAGGCCAGGCCGCATGGCGACCGGAGCGTGCGGGGACGTACTCCGTGTGGGTGATGCGCGCAGCTCGGTCCGGAGTGGCGGCGAGACGTTCGAGCACTGTCGAGGGCTCGTGGGTGTTGGCCATCGCCGTCGAGTTTGTCATCGCCGCGAACGACAATCGTCGGAAGGCGTCGTGCACGCCTGCCGGTAAGTGATTGAATGCTTCTGCGGCTGCCGATCCGTCCCCTGCCGTTGCCCCGCGTGGGTGACCAACGAGGCGCCCCAGCTGGGGTACTCCGGGGCGGGCCGCTCGATAGCAAGGTGCTGGAGGATCCGTGGACCTGTCCCTGTCGACCCGTACTGTTGGCGATCGCACGATCGTCGAGGTCGGTGGCGAGATTGATGTATACACCGCGCCCAAGTTGCGCGAGCAGCTCGTCGAGCTTGTGAACGACGGCAGTTACCACCTGGTCGTGGACATGGAAGGTGTCGACTTCCTGGACTCCACCGGTCTCGGTGTGCTCGTCGGTGGTCTCAAGCGTGTGCGGGCCCATGAGGGGTCCCTGCGTCTGGTCTGCAACCAGGAGCGCATCCTCAAGATCTTCCGTATCACCGGCCTGACCAAGGTGTTCCCGATCCACAGCTCGGTGGACGACGCCGTCTCGGCCACCGACTGACGGCTTACCGCTCCCACCCCCCGTGGGGTGGCGCGGGCCGGCGGTGGCCGGTCCGCTGGTCGACTGTGGCCGCCGCTGACCCGGTGGCTCGTGACCGTGTACGCATAGCTGTAACACCGCCCGTAGACAAGGGGATGGCATGGCCACCGTGGAGCTCCGTTTCAGCGCGCTTCCCGAGCACGTACGGACAGCGCGGCTGGTGGCTGCCGCGGTGGCTCGCCGAGCCGGGGTCGACGAGTCCGTGCTGGACGAGGTGCGACTGGCTGTCGGGGAGGCGTGTACCCGGGCCGTGGGTCTCCATATCAGCAACGGCGTTGGAAGTCCCGTACGGGTGGCCCTGATCGAGGACGAGAAGGTCTTCTCCATCGAGGTGGGTGACGAGGCCCCGGGGGCGAACGGCGCACTGGTGCCGGGCGCTCGTGACGAGCTCCCGGAGCCGGCCGCCGAGGACGACGAGGCCGAGGGCGAGATGGGTCTCGCCGTGATCAGCGGGCTGGTCGATGATGTCGAGATCACGGCTGACGGTCAGGGCGGAATCATCCGTATGAGCTGGCCCGCGACGCCGACTCCGTCCGTCCCGTAATAGATCAATTAAAGATCATTAATTGCCGCGGTCAATTCGGCCGCTTCCCTCTAAAGAGGGAATTATTCCGGTGCAGTCCATTCGATCTTCGCTGTCTGGCGGGCGAATTGGCTGATGCCGCACTCTGTGCTGATCCAGTGGTGCTCCCTAGAATCCGTCCACATCTTGCAGCAGGACGCCTGAGCGTGCTTGCGCGCGCCCATGTGCCAAACGTCAAGGAGGACGAATGGCGGGGCAACTCAGCCCACTTCAGCTTCAGCAGCACCACCATCTCGCTGAAGCCGCACTGACGAGCGGCAACCGCGGTCTTGTCATCGTGATCGCGGTTGTCGCCCTCGCGGCTCTCGGTCTCGGATTGGTGCTGGTGCGACAAGTACTCGCGGCCGACGAGGGCACAGAGAGCATGAAGAAGATCGCGGCGGCTGTGCAGGAAGGCGCCAACGCCTACCTGGCACGGCAATTGCGCACGCTCGGCGTATTCGCCGTGGCGGTCTTCTTCCTGCTCTTCCTCCTGCCGGCCGATGATATGACCCAGCGCCTTGGTCGATCATTGTTCTTCCTGGTCGGCGCTGCTTTCTCGGCGGCCACTGGCTATATCGGCATGTGGCTGGCGGTGCGCAGTAATGTGCGTGTGGCGGCAGCGGCGCGTGCGGCGACAGTGGATGCGGAAAGGGAGCCGGCCGCGGATCTCAAAACCGTGGCTCACGCGGCAACAAAGATCGCTTTTCGCACCGGTGGCGTCGTCGGAATGCTCACGGTCGGGCTCGGCCTCTTCGGCGCCGCTGTCGTCGTGTTGGTGTACGCGAACGACGCTCCCAAGGTGCTCGAGGGTTTCGGCCTCGGCGCGGCGTTGATCGCGATGTTCATGCGAGTCGGCGGCGGCATCTTCACCAAGGCCGCCGACGTCGGTGCCGACCTCGTCGGCAAGGTCGAACAGGGCATCCCCGAGGACGACCCGCGCAACGCCGCCACCATCGCCGACAACGTCGGCGACAACGTCGGCGACTGCGCCGGCATGGCAGCCGACCTGTTCGAGTCGTACGCGGTGACCCTGGTCGCGGCGCTCATCCTCGGTACGGCGGTGTTCGGGGACGCCGGCTTGGCCTTCCCGCTGGTCGTCCCAGCGATCGGAGTGATCACCGCGATGATCGGTGTCTTCGCCGTCGCGCCCCGCAGCTCGGACCGGAGCGGCATGACCGCCATCAACCGCGGCTTCTTCATCTCCGCGGTGATCTCGCTGGTGTTGGTCGCCGTCGCGGCCTTCAGCTACCTCCCCGCCAGCTACGCGGATCTGGCGAACGTACCGGCGGCGATCCAGTCGCATGACGGCAACCCGCAGGTGCTCGCCGTGACCGCCGTCGCCATCGGTATCGTGCTGGCAGCGTTGATCCAGCAACTGACCGGCTACTTCACGGAGACCACCCGCAAACCCGTCCGGGACGTCGGCCAGACCTCGCTGACCGGCCCCGCCACGGTGGTGCTCTCCGGCTTCTCTCTTGGCCTGGAGTCCGCCGTCTACACGGCCCTCCTGATCGGGCTCAGCGTCTACGGCGCCTTCCTCCTCGGAGGCGGCACCCTGATGTTGGCCCTGTTCGCCGTCGCTTTGGCGGGCACCGGACTCCTGACGACGGTCGGGGTGATCGTGGCCATGGACACCTTCGGGCCGGTGTCCGACAACGCCCAGGGCATCGCCGAGATGTCCGGTGACGTGGACGGTCAGGGCGCCCAGGTGCTCACGGACCTCGACGCGGTCGGCAACACCACCAAGGCCATCACCAAGGGCATCGCGATCGCGACGGCCGTGCTGGCGGCGGCGGCGCTGTTCGGCTCGTACCGGATCGAACTCGCCAAGGCCCTCGGCGAGGCGGGCGAAGGTGCCGCGGAGATGCTGGAAGTGCTCGACATCGCACAGCCCAGCACGCTAGTCGGGCTGATGCTGGGAGCGAGTGTCGTCTTCCTGTTCTCGGGGTTGGCGATCAACGCGGTGTCCCGGTCCGCCGGTGCCGTGGTGTTCGAAGTACGCCGGCAGTTCCGGGAGAAGCCCGGGATCATGGACCACACCGAGAAACCGGAGTACGGCCGGGTGGTGGACATCTGTACGAAGGACGCGCTGAGGGAGTTGACGACACCGGGACTGCTCGCGGTCTTCGCGCCGATCTGCGTCGGTTTCACCTTCGGGGTCGGCGCGCTCGCCGCGTTCCTCGCCGGAGCGATCGGGGCGGGCACGCTGATGGCCGTGTTCCTCGCCAACTCCGGGGGAGCGTGGGACAACGCGAAGAAGATGGTCGAGGACGGCCACCACGGCGGCAAGGGCAGCGAGGCGCACGAGGCCACGGTGATCGGTGACACCGTCGGTGACCCCTTCAAGGACACCGCAGGCCCGGCCATCAACCCACTGTTGAAGGTGATGAACCTGGTCGCGCTGCTCATCGCACCCGCCGTCGTGCAGTTCAGTTACGGCGATGACAAGAGTGCCGGGGTACGGGCGGCGGTCGCGGTGATTTCCGGCGCGATCATCGTCGGTGCCGTCTACGTGTCCAAGCGCCGTGGTATCGCGGTGAGTGAGGAAGGCAACACCGAACGGGTCACGCAGTCCGGCGAACCAGTCGCGGCCTCCTAGCCGCAACTCGCGCGGTGGGCGGCGCTGACCTGCCGTAACACCGGGGCGGGCGGGGCGTACTGGCGCCGTGCCCGCCCCCACGCACGTCCTCCCGCCCGCATGAGAGTGGAGTTGAAGCGCTGTGTGACGGGAACCGAAGTGTGCTGCAATCGGCTCAACCGAGGACAGAACTGTCGTCCGACTCCTCGTCGGTGGCTGCCCGGCGTGTATGTTCCGGGCCGGAAGAGCCATGGAAAGGGACCGATCCGGTGAAGAAGAAGCTCACGGCCGCGCTGTCCGGCAGCGCGGTGCTCGTACTGGCGCTGACGGGCTGCGGCAGTGACGACGGCAGCGAGGAGACGGACAAGTGGGCCAAAGAGGTCTGTGACCAGGTGAAGCCCCAGGTGAAGAAGATCCAGAAGGCCAACACCTCCATCAACGAGGCTTCGCAACAGCAGAAGTCACCCGAAGAGGTGCAGAAGACCGACTCCGCCGCCTTCCAGGACATCTCGGATGCCTACAAGTCCCTCGCGAACGCGGTCAAGAGGGCCGGGGAGCCACCGGTGGACGACGGCGCCAAGCTGCGCAAGAACGCCGTCGGCGAACTCAACGGCCTGTCCAAGGAGTACGGGAAGCTGAAGACGGCCGTCGACGAGTTGGACACCAAGGACCAGTCGGAGTTCGCCTCCGGGCTCAAGGACGTGGCGACCAAGCTCGGCCAGCTCGGGAAGAGCGGCGACAAGTCGCTGCAGAAGCTGCAGTCGGGCGAGTTGGGCGAGGCGATGGCCGATCAGCCGGGCTGTAAGCGTGCGTCTCCGGGAGAGACGACGGACGCGTAGCGCGCTGGCGTCGGGGTGTCGTCCGCGATCGCTGTCGCGGGACGCGGGCGACGGCCGCCGTCAGCCGCGACTCTTCGGCCCCGAGGCTCTTCGAGTGGGGGACGACCGACGGGCACGGACGGCGGTACGCCGGCGGGAGGTTGTCCTGTTCGAGTGAGCACGGCGCTCTCCTGGCGCGGCCTCCAGCCGTGCGGCACCCGTACGTCAAGATGGTGCGGTGATGCTCCCGCTCCCCGAACCCACGCCCGATGCCACCGCCCGGCTCCGGTCGGCGCTGCTCGCCGCTCGCTACACCGCTGACGGCCTCCTGGAGTTGCTCGGCGCCACGGCGTACGCGGCGCTCGGCCGCGGTGAGACCGTGCCCGCTCTACGAGCGACTCGGACGGGCGGCCCGCTGGCCACGCTCGTCCGGCTCTTCCTGCTACGGCAGACCGTCGACCTCGCCGAGGCGCGAGCGGCGCTGCCGGTGGACGAGGCGTTGGCCGGCGGTTGGCTGGTCACCGCGGAGTCGGCGCACCCGTCGTCCGAGCCGGGGGCGTCCGCGGCCGCCGTACGAGCCGCCGTCGACGTCCGGCCGTACGGCGGGCCGGATGGCGACGACTGGTGGATCGTCTCCGACCTCGGCTGCTCGGTCGGTGGCGCCGGGGGCCTGACTCCCTCGACGGAGGCCGGTCCGGACGGGGACCAGCACGACTCGCCGCAAGGCCCGGACCGGTCCGAGCTCGTGCTCGGCGTGGGTGGCGCCGCCACCACCCTGGCCGGGATCACGGTACGTACGCCCGCTGCCCGGGCTCTGGACCTCGGAACCGGTTCCGGTATCCAGGCACTGCACGCCGCTCAGCACGCCACCCACGTCACCGCCACCGACGTCAATCCGCGTGCGCTGCGCTTCGCCTGGCTGACCCTGGCACTGTCCGGGGCTCCCGAACCGGAGCTCCGGGAGGGCTCGCTCTTCGAGGCCGTCGCGGACGACGGGCCGTACGACCTCATCGTCTCCAATCCGCCCTTCGTGATCTCGCCCGCCGCCCTCGGCGACCGCCTCAGCTACCGGGACGGCGGCATGCGCGGCGACGAGCTGTGCCGCAGGATCGTGCGGCAGGCCTCCGACCACCTGGCCGAGGGCGGCTACTGCCAGCTGCTCGCCAACTGGGAGCACCAGGAGGGGGAGGACTGGCGGGAACGGGTCGCCGGATGGGTGCCCTCCGGCTGTGACGCGTGGATCGTGCAGCGCGAGGTGCAGGACGTCACGCAGTACGCCGAGCTGTGGCTGCGTGACGCCGGTGACCACCTGCGGGACCCCGCGGAGTACGCGCGACGGTACGGCGCCTGGTTGGACGAGTTCGAGGCGCGCGGCACGAAGGCCGTGGGCTTCGGCTGGATCATCCTGCGTGCTACCGACGCCGAGCACCCCTCCATCACCGTGGAGGAATGGCCCCACCCGGTTGAGCAGCCGCTCGGCGAGGTCGTACGCGCCCACTTCGACCGGCAGGACTTCCTTCGGAGTACGGATGACGCCGCGCTGCTGACCTGGCACTTCCAGTTGAGTCCCGAGGTGGTCCAGGAACAGGTGGGGCTGCCGGGAGCCGAGGACCCGGAGCATGTGGTGCTGCGGCAGCACCGCGGGATGCGCCGAGCCAGCAAGGTGGACACCGTGGGAGCGGGCTTCGCGGGAGTGTGTGACGGCTCGCTGCCGGCGGGGCGGATTCTGGACGCTATCGCCCAACTGCTGGGGGAGGACTCGGTGCAGCTGCGGGACCGTACGCCGGAGGCGATCCGGCTGCTGGTCGAGCAGGGCTTCCTGATCCCGGTGCCGGTCTCCTAGGGTCCTGGCCGGTCAGCCGGTCAGCCGGTCAGCCGGTCAGCCGGTCAGCCGGTCAGCCGGTCAGCCGGTCAGCCGGGCAGCCGGGCGCCGGGCAGCCGGTTCGCCGGTCAACCAGTCGCACGCCACGTTCACCCGGATTTCGTACGCGGGCCCGGCGCGCGTCCCGGCGCGGTGGGTCCCCGCTGTCACCGTGCTGGCATGACGAGTGGACCCACGCTGCTGGGCGGTTCGTCCTTCGCGCTGTTCGGCGTGGGACTGCTGCTGTGGACGGTGACCAGGCTGTGGCAGCGCCTGCCGGTCGCGGCAGGCGTGCCGCAGGTCACCGCGGCCACCCTGGCCGGATGTGTCGGCGTGCTCTCGGCCGCCGTCGGGGGTTGGCTGCTGTTGTCCGGCTGACAGCGGTGGCTGGAGCTGCGGGCTCCGGGCTCCGATCTCGTGACTCCGGGCTGTGGGATCGGCCGCTGACCGTCGCCGCAGGCGGGCTGCTCGCGTCGGGTTGCCGGGGTGGAGCCGGTCCCGGGCCGGGCATCCCGTGCTACGGTTCCCCGGCTCGTACGCCGAGAGCGTGCGGGAGCGCGCACGCCCTACGACACGTGGTCCACGGCGCGCCCGGATCATACGGACACGGAGGAAGCGGAGGTGAGAGCGATGTGCCCGATGGCGACAGCTGCCCTGGGTGGCACAGGAGTCGTTCTCATCTCCCGGGCTGTGCTCTGACGCGTACGGCGCTGACACGGCCCCCGACACCACGGGAATTCCGTTGTCCGACATCTTCAGTGACCCCGACGTCCTCGAGGCGTCCCTGACCATCCACCGTGACCTGCCCCGGCAAGGGCCAGGCTCGGACGCGACGACCCGCGCGCTGTTCGCGCTCGCCGGCCCGCTGCCACCGTCGCCCCGAGTCCTGGACCTGGGCTGCGGGCCCGGTCGGGCCGCGTTGCTGCTGGCCGAGGAGGCGGGGGCGGAGGTCACGGCCGTCGACCTGTACGAACCCTTCCTGATCCAGCTGCGGCAGGAAGCGGAACGTCGCGGGCTCGCGGACCGCATCCATGCCGCGCCCCTCGACTTCGCGAGCCTGCCGTATCCGGCCGGCTCGTTCGACCTGGTGTGGGCCGAGGGCTCGGTCTACAACCTCGGTTTCGCCACCGGCCTGCGCATCTGGCGGCGACTGCTCGCACCAGGCGGCACGCTGATGGTCAGCGAGTGTGAGTGGCTGGTTCCGGAGCCATCCGCTCCGGCCCGCGCCTACTGGGACGCGCTCTATCCGCTCAGCTCCCCCGCGGCGAACATCGACACCGCGGTGCACGCCGGCTACACGGTGATCGCCAGCCGTACCCAGCCGGACAGTGACTGGTTCGAGGAGTACTACACCCCACTCCTCGAACGGATGGCCGGGCTCGACCCGGATCTTCCGGGCATGCGGGCGGCCATGGATCTCCAGCACCGCGAGATCGACCTGCGACGTTCGTACGGCACGGAATACGGCTACACGGGCTACGTGTTGCGGCCACAGGCGGAGTCCGCGAAGCCTGCGGGGCCCCGCTGACGAGCTTGGCGGAGTGCGGGCGCCAGTGCCCGACTGGACGTAGCCTGCTGTGTACGACCCGCGCCGCGGGGCCGGTGTACCGTACCGCGAGAAAGCGCATCGGATTACCGTTCGAGTGGCGTTGTGGATATTTCCCGTTTGACATGGAGGCGGGGGGTAGCGTCACACTCCGCAGCGTTGCCCAGCCGACCGGAGAGAAGAGCGAACTTGTCCCCGACCAGCGAGACCGCGGACGGCGGTCGCCGACTCGTGATCGTGGAGTCGCCAGCCAAGGCCAACACGATCAAGGGCTATCTGGGCCCCGGTTACGTAGTCGAGGCCAGCGTGGGGCATATCCGCGATCTTCCGAACGGCGCCGCAGAGGTCCCCGCCAAGTACAAGGGTGAGCCCTGGGCGCGTCTCGGGGTGAACGTCGATCACGACTTCGAGCCGCTCTACGTCGTCAACAGCGACAAGAAGGACCAGGTCAAGAAGCTCAAGTCGCTGCTCGCGGAGTCCGACGAGCTGCTGCTGGCCACGGATGAGGACCGTGAGGGCGAGGCCATCGCCTGGCACCTCCGGGAAGTGCTCAAGCCCAAGGTGCCGGTCCGCCGGATGGTCTTCCACGAGATCACCAAGGACGCCATCCGGGAAGCTGTCAACAACCCGCGGGACCTGAACCAGAAGCTCGTCGACGCCCAGGAGACCCGCCGCATCCTCGACCGGCTGTACGGCTACGAGGTCTCCCCGGTGCTGTGGAAGAAGGTCATGCCGCGCCTCTCGGCCGGCCGGGTCCAGTCCGTCGCCACCAGGCTGGTGGTCGAGCGGGAGCGCGAGCGCATGGCGTTCCGCAGCGCGGAGTACTGGGACCTCACCGGGGCGTTCGCCACCGGCCGAGCCGGCGACACCTCGGACCCGGGCACCTTCGGCGCACGGCTGACCACCGTCGACGGGCGACGCGTCGCGCAGGGCCGTGACTTCGGCTCGGACGGCGTGCTCAAAAGCGCCAGCGCGGACGCCCAGGTGCTGCACCTGGACGAGGCGACGGCCCGGTCACTCGCCGAAGGGCTGGCGGACGCCTCCTTCACGGTGCGTGCGGTCGAGTCCAAGCCGTACCGCCGCTCGCCGTACGCCCCGTTCCGTACGACCACGCTGCAGCAGGAGGCCAGCCGTAAGCTCGGCTTCGGCGCGAAGGTGACCATGCAGGTGGCGCAGAAGCTGTACGAGAACGGCTTCATCACCTACATGCGCACGGACTCCACGACCCTCTCGGACACGGCCATCGCCGCGGCCCGCTCGCAGGTCAGCCAGCTCTACGGAGCCGACTATCTGCCGGAGCGCCCGCGGACGTACAACTCCAAGGTCAAGAACGCCCAGGAGGCGCACGAGGCGATCCGCCCCTCCGGGGACCGCTTCCGCACGCCCGCCGAGACAGGACTGACGGGTGAGCGGTTCAAGCTCTACGAGCTGATCTGGAAGCGCACCGTCGCCTCCCAGATGAAGGACGCGACCGGCCAGTCGGTGACCGTCCGGGTCGGTGGGCGCAGCGCGGACGGCCGTGACGCCGAGTTCAGCGCCACCGGCAAGGTCATCAGCTTCCACGGTTTCCTCAAGGCGTACGTCGAAGGCGCCGACGACCCCAACGCCGAATTGGACGATCGGGAGCGGCGGCTGCCCCAGGTGTCCGAGGGCGACACGCTGACCGCGGACGAGCTGACCGTGGACGGGCACGCGACCA
Organism: Streptomyces oceani; assembly: GCF_001751245.1. Taxonomy (GTDB): domain Bacteria; phylum Actinomycetota; class Actinomycetes; order Streptomycetales; family Streptomycetaceae; genus Streptomyces; species Streptomyces oceani. The sequence goes on along the minus strand of NZ_LJGU01000151.1, from coordinate 68,144 downwards.
AGCCGCCCGCGCGATACACCGAGGCGACCCTGGTCAAGGAGCTGGAAGAGCGGGAGATCGGCCGGCCGTCGACCTACGCCTCGATCATCAGCACGATTCTGGACCGGCGCTACGTCTTCAAGAAGGGCACCGCCCTGGTGCCCTCCTTCCTGTCCTTCGCCGTCACCGGGCTGCTGGAGAAGCACTTCGGACGGCTGGTGGACTACGACTTCACGGCCAAGATGGAGGACGATCTCGACCAGATCGCCACCGGCGACGCCGAGTCCGTGCCCTGGCTGCGGCGCTTCTACTTCGGGGAGGGCGAGTCGAGCGGTGCCGCCGCCGACTCCGGCAACGGCGACGGTGACCACCTGGGCGGTCTGAAGGAACTGGTCTCCGACCTGGGGGCGATCGACGCGCGGGGTATCTCCTCGTTCCCGTTGGGTGAGGGCATCACGCTCCGGGTCGGACGTTATGGACCGTACGTGGAGAAGTCCGCGGAAGATCCGGAGGAGCCAGGCAAGCGGGCCGACGTGCCGGACGACCTGCCACCGGACGAGCTGACTCCGGCGTACGCGGAGGAGCTCCTGGCCAAGCCCAGCGGCGACTTCGAGCTGGGCACCGACCCGGAGACGGGCCGGCCGGTGGTGGCGAAGGACGGACGGTACGGCCCGTACGTCACCGAGGTGCTGCCGGAGGGCACGCCGAAGACCGGCAAGAACGCCGTCAAGCCGCGCACGGCCTCGCTGTTCACGTCGATGACGCTGGACACCGTGACGCTCGCGGACGCGCTGCGGTTGTTGTCGCAGCCCCGTGTGGTGGGCACGGACCCGGAGTCGGGCCACGACATCACCGCGCAGAACGGTCGTTACGGCCCCTACCTCAAGAAGGGGACCGACTCCCGCTCGCTCGAGAGGGAGGAGCAGATCTTCAGCGTCACCCTGGAGGAGGCGCTGGCGCTCTACGCCCAGCCGAAGCAGCGTGGGCGCGCGGCGGCCAAGCCTCCGCTCAAGGAGTTGGGCACGGACCCGGAGACCCAGAAGCCGGTGGTCGTGAAGGACGGCCGGTTCGGTCCGTACGTCACGGATGGCGAGACGAACGCGACCCTGCGAAGGGACGACGAGGTCGAGACGATCTCGGCGGAGCGCGGTTTCGAACTGCTCGCGGACAAGCGGGCGAAGGGGCCGGTCAAGAAGAAGGCCACAAGCAAGAAGTCCACGACGAAGTCGGCCGCGAAGAAGACCGCGGCGAAGAAGACGACGGCGAAGAAGACGACGGCGAAGACGACCGCGAAGAAGGCCACGGGCAAGAAGGCCGCGTCGAAGACCACCACGAAGGACACGGGTAAGACGGCGGCCAAGAAGACCGCCTCCACGAAGGCGCCGGCGGAGTCCGAGGATGCCGCCACGGGTCCGCCGGGGGAGTAGCGCTCTTCGCGGAGCGCGACGCAACGCGCTACCCGCCCGTGTGACCTGGCGTTTCCGTCGGTCGTACGAGCGTGGTGCGCCGGTCGGGGAGCCGGCGGCACCACCGTCGACCGTCTCCGCCGCCCAAATGTTCGGGCGGGGCCGCGTACTGTCCGTGGCTCCCTATACGCTGGCAGGATGAGCAGCGGAGCAGAGCAGCAGCCAGGCGGGGACCCGGGAGGGCCCGTCGCAGACGACGCACTCGCCGCGGAGTCCCGCGCGGGCGCCGTGCGGGCACTACTGCGGCACGCTCCTGTGCGGCGGTTGTGGGGCGCCCAGTTCACCAGCGGCATCGGCGATGTCCTCACCGTGTTCGTGTTCCTGCTGCTGACCGCGCAGGCGGTGGTGGGCACGACGCGGTCCGGGGCCGACCCGGCCTTCGGCTCCGGGTATCAGGGGGTGGCCTTCGCCATCGCCACCGTGTTCGGCGTGCGGCTGCTGGCGACGGTGCTGTTCGGCGCTGTGCTCCTCGGCCCGCTCTCCGCACTTACCGCGCCGGCGGGCGCCTTGGACCGCCGCTGGACCATGATCGTCGCGGACGGGTTGCGGGTCGTCGCGATGATCATCGCGCCGCTGTGGATCGACTGGACCCCGGACAATGCCGTCGCCGCGCTGTTGACGACCGTGTTCCTCGCCGGTGTCGCCGAGCGCTTCCACACGGTGGCGAAGGACAGTGCCGCGCCGGCGTTGCTGCCGGCGCCGCCCCCGGAGGGCTCCGCTATCCGCCCGCTCCCGGACCAGCAGGACGCGTTGCGCCGGCTGTGGGCACGTTCCGGTTTCCTCGCCGTGCCGCTCGCCGCCGCGGGGCTTGTCGGGATCACCCTGCTCAGCAACGTTCTGGGCGGACTCGGTCTCGACTGGTTCCACGAGCACCAGGCGGCGCTCGGCTCGTACCTCGCCGCCGGTCTCTTCGCCGGCGCGCTGTCCGTGCTGTACTTCCTGGAGTTTCCCGACACCGAGACGCCACGTCCCCGTTCGCCCCTGGAGGGGCTGCGGCGCCCCAAGACCGGTGACCTGCCGGACAAGGGGCGTACGGGCGCCATCCCCCTCCTGGTGCTGGCCATCGCCGCGACGGCTGCCGCGATCGGCGCCAGCGTCGCGCTCGCGGTGTTGCAGGCAGCGGACCTCGGGGGCGGACCGGTGGGCTTCGGCCTGATCACCCTGACCCTCACGGGTGGCGTCGTCGGTGGCATCCGGCTCGCCCCGCACACCCTTCCGACGCTCCCCCGCCGGCGGCTGCTCCCCCTCGCCATCGCCCTCACCGGGGTCGCGCTGTTGGTCGCCGGACTCACCACGGACATGGCGACGGTGCTGCTGCTGACCACCGTCGCCGGTCTCGCGGCCGGCATCGCGGCGCACACCGGGCACGCCCTGCTCGACCAGGAGACCGAGGACTCCCGCCGCGTCCGTACGACCGAGCACCTGCACGCGGTCGTGCGTCTCGCGTTGGGGCTGTGCGTCCTGGCGGCGCCCGTGCTGGCGGGGCTCATCGGGCTGCAGCGTATGGAAAGCGGCTCGTTCGTCTTCGAACACGGCGGCGCCGCCTTCGTGTTGATGCTGGTGGGCGCGTTGCTGCTGCCCGTCGCGGCGCTGCTGCTGGGCCGCGTCGACGACCGACAGGGCGTGCCGTTGCGTCGGGACCTGCGCGAGGCGCTGAGTGGGGGGAGTCCAGCACAGGCGCCGGCGGACAACGGCTTCTTCATCGCTGTCGAGGGCGGCGACGGCGCGGGCAAGTCGACCCAGACCGAGGCGCTCGCCGAGTGGATTCGCAACAAGGGCCACGAGGTCGTGACGACCCGGGAGCCCGGCGCCACCGCCATCGGCAAGCGACTCCGCTCCATCCTCCTGGACGTCTCGTCGGCTGGCCTGTCCGACCGTGCGGAGGCCCTGCTGTACGCCGCCGACCGCGCCGAGCACATCGACTCCGTGGTGCGTCCCGCGCTGGCGCGAGGTGCCGTCGTCATCTCCGACCGGTACATCGACTCCTCGGTCGCGTACCAGGGCGCCGGGCGTGAGTTGTCGCCGACCGAGGTCGCCCGAATCTCCCGCTGGGCCACGGACGGGCTCGTCCCGCACCTCACCGTGCTGCTGGACGTCTCACCCGAGACGGCGCGGGAGCGGTTCACCGAGGCGCCGGACCGGCTGGAGTCCGAGTCCGGGGCCTTCCACCAGCGTGTGCGTGCCGGGTTTCTGACCCTCGCCGCGGCCGACCCCACCCGCTATCTGGTCGTCGACGCGGGGCAGGAGGCCGAGGAGGTCACCACACTCGTCCGGCACCGGCTCGACCAACTGCTGCCGCTCTCCGAGGCGGAGATCAAGGCCCGCGAGGAAGCCCGTAAGGCGGCCGAGGAGGAGGCGCGCAGGAAGGCCGAGGAGGAAGCCGCCCGCAAGGCCGAGGAGGAGCGCGTAGAGCGCGAACGGCAGGAGCGGCTCGAACGGTTGCGTGTCGAGGAGGAGGAGCGCCAGCGCCGTGAGGCCGAGTTGGCTCGGCAGCGCGAGGAGGCCCGCCGCGCGGAGGAAGCGCGCAAGCGCGCCGAGGAGGAGCGTCGTCGCGCGGAGGAGGAGCGGCAGCGCCGTGAGGCCGAGGAGGAGCGCCGCCGCGCGGAGGACGAGCAGCGGCAGCGGCAGGCGGAGGAGGAAACCCGGCTCCGGGCACAGGCCGAGGAGCGGCGTCGGGAGAAGCAGCGTAAGGCCGAGGAAGCGCTCTTGCTGGCCGAACGGCACCGTACCGGCGGTGGCGACGGGACGGGCGGCGACACCGGATCCGCGGGCCGTACCACCACTGGCGAGGACGAGGCGGACACCGCGCAGCTCCCCGTCGTCGGCGACGTACGCCCCGGGCAGTCGCTGGACGACAGCTCGCAGACCATCCCGATCCCGAAGGTGGAGGCGTCGGGTCAGCCAGCGGGGCGGACGGGCGGCACGCGCGAGGCCGACACCCAGGGTGCCTCAGCGCCCTCGGGCGCTTCGGATATCCCGGATAACGAGGAGACCACGCAGCTTCCCCAGTTCGACGACTCCGCCACCGGGGCGGAGGACGAGACGACGGTCATGCCGGCCGTACGCCCCGAGAGCTCCGCGGAGGAGGAAGTGGAGCGTACACGGGAGTTGCCACAGCAGGAGCCACCCGCTTCCGGCGCGGTCGACTCCACGAGCGGGTCCTCGGACAGCGGGCCAGTCCAGCGGGCCCGCCCGGCGTGGGCGGAGGAGACACCCCTGGATGACGCCCCCACGCTCGCGGATGAACTCCTCGGCACGTCGCCCGAGGGCGATGAGACCCGGCAGGGCCGTGGCGGGGAGAACCGCCGCGGCTGAGCCCCGTCTATACGGGACAGGTGGCTGGCCACGAGCGGAGAACTCCGCGGGACGGCGTGCTGGGTCGACGGGGCGTTGCGACGGCGGGGTGCCGGAGTGGAGCGAGCGGGACCGCGCGGGAGTGTCAGTGGTGTCCCGCAGAATGAGCGGGGTGAGGCGTGCGACGCTGAGGAGCCAGGAGGGCCATGAGCGCGTGGGATGACCTGGTCGGCCAGGACCGGGTGAGCGGTCAGTTGCGGGCCGCGGCGCGGGACGCCGACGCGTACGTCACCGCGGCGGCCGAGCGCGGTACGGACCGCGCTCCGACGGACGGCACCGCCCCCGCACGTGGCGGCCCTGATTCGGGCAGCCCGGACTCCACGGGCGTGGGGGCCGATGAACCGGGTTCCCGAGGGCCTGGTCCCGAGGAACCGGGCGGGCCCGTCGCCTCGCGTGGTTCGGCGATGACGCACGCCTGGCTGTTCATCGGGCCGCCCGGCTCGGGCCGAGCCACCGCTGCCCGCGCCTTCGCCGCCGCACTCCAGTGCGTCAGCCCGGATCGTGCCCTCGGCGGTCAGCCCGGCTGCGGCTTCTGCGAGGGCTGCCACACGACCCTGGTGGGCACTCACGCGGACGTCGAGATCGTGCGTACGGACCTGCTCAGCATCGGCGTGAAGGAGACTCGTGAGCTGGTCCGACGGGCCCAGATGTCGCCGGCCGGCGGCCGATGGCAGGTCATCGTCCTGGAGGACGCCGACCGGTTGACCGAGAGCGCGGGAAACGTCCTGCTGAAGGCGGTGGAGGAGCCCGCACCGCGCACCGTGTGGCTGTTGTGCGCCCCTTCCACCGAGGACGTGCTGCCCACCATCCGCTCCCGCTGCCGCACCCTCGCACTCCGTACTCCGCCCGTGGACGCGGTCGCGGACGCCCTGGTGCGCCGGGACGGCGTGGAGCCGGCCGCCGCGGCGACAGCCGCCCGAGCCACCCAGGGACACATCGACCGGGCCCGCCGGCTGGCCACCGACGAGCGGGCACGCGCTCGGCGTACGGCCGTGCTGCGGCTGCCCACCCGGGTGACGGACGTGGGGGACGCGCTGCGAGCCGCTCAGGAGTTGATCGACGCGGCCGCCGAGGACGCCAAACAGCAGGGCGAGGAGCGCGACGAGCGGGAGACGGAGGAACTCCGCGCCGCGCTGGGCGCGACCGAGGGCAAGCGCCTGCCACGCGGCACCGCCGGCGTGATGAAGGACCTGGAGGATCGGCAGAAGAGACGCGCCACCCGCGCCCAGCGGGACTCACTGGACCTGGCGCTCACCGACCTGACCGCGTTCTACCGAGACGTGCTCGCCCGGCAGTTGGGCTCGACCGTCGCGATGGCGAACGAGGACGTGCGGGAGTCCGTGGAACGCCTCGCGGGCAGCTCCGCACCCGAGCACACCCTCCGGCGCATCGAGGCGGTGCTCGACTGTCGCGGCGCGCTCGACCGTAACGTCGCTCCGCTGCTCGCCGTCGAGGCGATGGCGATGTCGCTGCGGGCCGGGTGAGGGTCGAGGCGGCTACGCTCCTGGGATCGTCGTATCGCTGTCGTATCGCTGGGGATGAGTGTCTATGCGCACCAGGCGTCCGCTCCGCACCGCGTCGGCCCTCCTGGTCGCCGCCGTGCTGTTGGTGTCCGGCTGTTCCTCCGGAGGCGAGGGCGACGAGGACGGTACGGAGACCAGCGACAGCGCCGTCCCCAGCCCCACCCGATCGCCGGGGGGTGACGCCGAGCCCCTGAAGGCGCTGCCCACCAAGATCCCGTCCGAGTTGCGGCCGTACTACGAGCAGCGCCTGGAGTGGAGCGAGTGCGACGTCATCGGCTTCGAGTGCGCCAAACTCCGGGTGCCGCTCGACTATGACGACCCGCGGGAAGGCGAGGAGTTGCGACTCGCCGTCTCCCGCAAGAAGTCCTCCGGCTCCGGAAAGGACAAGCGGATCGGCTCGCTGCTGGTGAACCCGGGTGGTCCGGGCGGCTCAGCGATCAAGTTCCTACAGGAGGCCGCGGCCGTCAGCTTCCCCCCGCAATTGCGCGAGCGCTACGACATGGTCGGCATGGACCCGCGCGGGGTGGGCCGTAGCGAGCCGGTGGAATGCCTCTCCGACCGGGAGATGGACGAGTACGTCCGTACCGACCAGACGCCGGACGACTCGAAGGAGGTCGACCAGCTCGTCGAGGCGTACAAGGGCTTCGCCAAGGGGTGTGAGCAGCGCTCCAGCGGCCTGCTCGGGCATGTCTCCACCGTCGATTCGGCGCGGGACATGGACGTGTTGCGGGCCGTCCTCGGCGACGAGAAGCTGCACTACTACGGCGCCTCCTACGGCACCTTCCTCGGCTCCACCTACGCCGGGCTGTACCCGCAGCGCGTCGGCCGCCTCGTACTGGACGCCGCGATGGACCCCTCGCTCACCTCGCGGGAGGTCAACGTGCAGCAGGCGGGGGGCTTCGCCACCGCGTTCAAGGCGTTCGCCAAGGACTGCGTGGGGCAGTCCGACTGTCCACTGGGTGACGAGGGAGTCAAGGATGCCGGGAAGAAGCTTCGGGCCTTCTTCGAGAAGCTGGACAGGAAGCCGATGAAGACCGGCACCGACCGCACCCTCACCGAGTCGATGGCCACCACCGGCGTGATCCAGGCGATGTACAGCGAGCAGCTCTGGCCACAGCTGCGTCAGGCGCTGACCGCCGGGATGAAGAAGGGCAAGGGCGGGGAACTGCTGGCGCTCGCTGACCAGTACTACGAGCGGGACACGGACGGTTCGTACGCCAACATCATGTTCGCGAACCCGGCGGTGAACTGCCTGGACCTGCCGCCCGCGTTCGACGGGCCGAAGGAGGCGAGGAAGGCCGTCGACGACTTCGAGGAGACGTCACCCGTATTCGGCCGAGGCTTCGCCTGGTCGGCGCTGAACTGCACGTACTGGCAGCAGGACGCGACCGGCGAGCCGCACAGCATCGCGGCGAAGGGCTCCGAGCCCGTCGTGGTGATCGGCACCACTCGGGACCCGGCCACTCCGTACGCCTGGGCACAGGGCCTTGCCGGACAGTTGTCGAAGGGGCGGCTGCTCACGTATGAGGCTGACGGGCATAGCGCCTTCCTGCGGGGCAGCCGGTGCGTCGACGAGAGCGTGCTGGCGTACCTGCTGAAGGGGAAGGCGCCCAAGGACGGCAAGCGCTGCAGCCCGGGCATGACGTGAGCGGCTGACGGGCGTACGTCCCGGGGCCTGCCGTAGGGACGAACCTGGTCGGGGGCAGCGGTGGAAAGCCTGTAGACTTGTCGCCGCTGCCCCGGCCAGGATGGCTGACGCAGCTTGCCGCCTTAGCTCAGTTGGCCAGAGCGACGCACTCGTAATGCGTAGGTCGGGGGTTCGACTCCCCCAGGCGGCTCCGACGAACCCCAGGTCAGATGATTCTGACCTGGGGTTTTGTTTCATCGGATGCGGCGCCGCCGCTTATTCCGTGCGGCTCGGGACGCTCCGGTCTCAGTTTTGGTCTCAGTCCCGGCGTCAGGTGCAGGTGAGGGCGCGGGTAGGAAGACGTCGCCCATACGCCGCATGGCCTCCTTGGACAGCTCGGACCGACCCTTCACGTAACGTCGTGTCTGGCTGATCTGCGTGTGTCGAAGGATCTCCATGATCGTGGGCATGTCCACTCCGAGTTCATTGAGGATGGTGCCGGCGGTGTGGCGGCTCCCGTCGTAGAGACGTCGGTCACTGATACCCGCCTCTTTCAGCAGCTCCTTGAACTCCTCCCAATCCTGGCGTGGGTCGTACGGTCGTCCGTCCGGACGCGCGAAAACGGCGTCGTGCTCCTGCCACAGTTCCCCGGCCGATTCGCGATCCTCCTGTTGGGCCTCGCGTTGCGCGCGCAGGTACGGAACGAACGGGGGAGGAATCGGGACTGGCTCACTGCTCTTCCTCGTCTTGGGACGTGTGAAGGTCAAGCCGCCACCCTTACGTTCTGGGCAAACGCTGGCGTGCCGAGTGCAATCCTCAGGGCAGGGCGGGGGGCAGCCGCGCTTGTATTGCTTGTGCACCGAGCAGCTTTCAGGGCAGGGAGCGAATCGGTGCAGCCTGGCGCCGCAGGCATGCGGGTCGTCGCAGCCGTGGCGCCATGTAAGCCGTTGGAGTTGCCAACGAGGGTGAAACTGTTCGGCTTCGAGGTCCACGTATTTCCAGCGGAGGCCCAGGCATTCGCCCTGACGGAACCCCATGCCCACGCCTACGATCCACCGCAGAGACGTGGGTCGCTTCGCCGCAGCGAGCAAGAATGCCTTTGCCTCGTCCACGGTGAAGGGGTTCGCTTCGGTCTCATCGACAGAGGGCGGGTCCACCAGCATGGCCACGTTTTCCGTGACCATCCTGCGGCGGTGTGCGATTTTCAGTGCCCGCGACAGAATTCGGTGAACTTTCACCACGTGAGAGGGGGCGTGCCCCTCTTCCAGCATGTCAGCGTAGAGTTGTTCGAGATGCTCCGGGGTCAGCTTGTCGAGACGGTGCTGACCGATTCCAGGGATGATGTCGTTACGCGTTTTTGACCAGTAGTCATCCAGTGAGCGCGGTTTCAGCTTCAAACTGGCAATGGTAGTCAGGTAGGTCTTCATCCACTGCTCTACGGTGGGCTTTCGCCCGGCCTTCGGCGCTCGTCCTTCGTCACGGAGCCGTTCCAGCTCCTTGACCTTGTGCCGTACTTCCGTCTTGGTCTTGGCAGTACGGTGGCGACGGTCCGGACTGCCGTCGTTCTTCACGCCCATAGTGACTCGGCCGTGCCACCAGCCGTCACTTCCCAGGTAGATGGACGATTCCATGTTCTGTTTGCGCGGGGACATGCGTTCCTCCATGCGCGAGGCGCCCCGGAATGTTGTCCAGGGCGCCTCGTGTGTGCTGGTGTTCAGTGATTCTCGGGGCTCAGGTTTGCTACGTACTGTTCGAGAGCAGTCCGCCGTATTCGCCGGCAACGGCCCAACTTGACGTACTCCACGGTTCCGACACTCATCAGCTCGTAGAGCATTGAGCGGCCGATTCCAAGAATGTCGGCCGCTTCTTCGGGCTTGTAGAGAAGCTTGTCGGCGGGTGCGGTCATGGTGGCGCTCATCGTGGTGTGCCTCCTTGGCCGGGATGGGAGGGGCTGACTCCCGCTCAGCGTGTGTCCGAGGTGGGGATTTCTGCGTCATTGCGTCGTCTGCGTCACCTTGGTGGGTATGACCTGCTGTTTTGCGGTGACGCAGGGGCTACGGGGAACGTCATTGGTGACGCAGGGGCTTTGTCACTGGTGACGCGGGTGACGTGAGGTGACGCAGTGATTGGCGTTCTGCGTCACCGTTGTCGCGCCAGGTCACACGTCGTTTCTGATCTTCTGGTGACGCGGGTGACGCAGAACTCTTCTCTTGAGAAAGAGGGGAGGGAGTTTCTGTTGTGGCGTGGTGCGCGTTACGGCGAGTAGAAGGAGCCGCTTCGCGGCGCGTCTTTGGGAGGCGCAAGCGCCGAACAGCAAGAAGAGCACCCGGGGCGTTTGTCGTGCCCGGGGTGCTCTTCTTGCTTGTGCCGACCGGTGCCCCAGGTCAGAGCAACGGTGCTTGTTCGTGTGGCGGCGGGTCCGGAGCCGGGGCCGGTGGCCGACTCATTTCGATGTAGCGGGCCGTTCTGGTGCGGCCCCAGTCGATCAGGACACCCCGGGCCGCCAGGGTCGGTTGGAGACGCTTGAGGCGATCGGAGAGGACTTTTCCGGTGGTTGGCCAGCCCTTGGGCGGGGTACGGCAGTCCTCCCCGGCGTAGAGCTGGGTGAGATTGTGCAGCCACTCAGCGGACGTCTTCCGCTCCTCTGCGCCTGGCGTGAGGCTGGCGGCGTGCTGGAGAACGGTCTGTGCCAGTACGTCGCCCTCGATCACGTCGTCGTTGAGGTCATCCAGGCTGGCCCGGTACGCCTTGAGCGCTCCCAGGCCGGTGGCCACATCGAGCTGGGCGCATAGGTGGGCGAAGTCAGCCATCCGCAGGTCGGTGGGAATGTCCGCCTGGGCCGCGCGGACTTGGACCGTCAGATCCAGGAGTGACCCCAGGACGGTGGGCAGGATCTCCTCGAACTCCGCCCACAGCTCCGCCTCGGTCCGCCGCACTGTGGGGCGTACCAGGCGCAGCGGGAGAAGACGCTCGGCGAGGTCGGGGCGGATGACGCCGACGTCGATACCGGTCATCAACAACGGGCGGCGGTAGCCGACACGGAATACATCCCCGTCGGTGAACAGGGCACGCTTGACGTTCTCCGCACCGGTGACGATGCAGCACATCGCGTCCGAGAGGTCCGGGCCCAGGTGCGAGAGGTTGTCCAGCGCGGTCACCCATCCGGCGGCCACTGCGGCGATCAGGTTCTCCTCATCCTTGGGTGCGCGGCGTAGGTCCCCGCTCATGCCCTCGATGATCCTCACCAGCATGCGCCCGCCGGTGGACTTGCCCGCGCCTTGCGGGCCGGTGAGGAACGGGGCAGGTACCGGCACGGACGGTCCCAGGCAGCCGATCAGCCAGGCCAGAGCCAGGCATTCGGTCTCCGCGCTGGCGAAGTTGCACAGCCGCAGCAGCAGATCGATGCCCTTGCCGTCGGTGTCTCGTGCGGGGAGGGGGAGTTCGCCGGTGAGCTGGGTGCGGCGCCAGCACACCTCACGCGGGTCGGGGGTGAGGATGTCCCACCCGTGGGGATGGATGCGTACGGACTGGCCATCTGCGCGGCCCAGGTCCAGCCACGTCGCTCCGTCGACTCCGGGAGCGACACGGATGTGCACGGACTGGGTGGTCTCGTTCATCGCGAGTGCTTCAATCAAGTCCAACGCCTCCTTGAGGGCAGTGCCGTTGAACACGCCGTGCCCGTCGTGGAACAGGCCGACCATGAGTTCCTGCCGGTGACTGCCGGTCGTCCCTTGGGAGCGGATCGGACGGGCTACAGGCTGCCCATTGCGCTGCGCGTACACGGTGCCGTCGGTGGTGCGGAAGTACCGGAAGTGCTGGTGCGCGTACTGTGCGATGACTTCGCGGGCCGGGGTCTTTTCGTCGTCGGACATGGCTACATCCCCAACTTGGTACGGGCGTTGGTCCACGCCTCGTTGCAGTGCCGGGCGGTTTCACCTTTGGTGTGGGCGGCGGTGAACAGCCGCTCGACGTGCTCGGGAGCGAGGCAGCCGCACCGGCCGTGCGCGTTCAGCACCGCGAGGAAAGTGCGGTAGACCGTCGCGTGAACCCCACCTGCGGCCTCACGGATCTGCTGTTCGGCCATGGTGATGCCGCGTTCCAGGTAGGCGGGCGTGCGGTGCCGGCACTCCCCACCCCCGCTCTGCGCCGGCACGGGGATGGTCTGCGGCGCCGGCTGGCGCGTGGCGGTCTGCTTCACGGCCAGCGCACGCACGGCGTCCGGCAGGTCGACCAGGTGGCCGGTGCCGGGGCTGATCCAGCGGGCGTAGGACATGCGGGACTTGATGTCGACCCCGTCCCGGACAGCGTTCGCGGAGAGCATGGTGCCTCGGTAGATCCAGTGTTGGCCGCGCGTTGTCGGCACGGTGCGGGTGGGCGGCAGCGTGGCGCGGGCCCACCCGATGGCGTCGGAGTGGTCCAGGTCCACGACGGTGATTCCGGCGCCGCCGGGGTGGTAGGCCACCGCCGCCGCCACGCGCCACGCCCGTGCCCATGTTGGTGAGTTGATGGTGTGCGGGTCGGTGGTGGCAGCCGCCCAGCCGTGACAGGGCTCCGGACAGGTGCAGGGGCCGGCGGTCTTCATGTTCGGCCGGCCACCGCACACGTTGTCACGGCAACGCGAGCAGTTGCCCACCGGCAGCTTGGCGGCCCTGAGCGGTAGTACCGGCAGACCCGAGGCTGCCAAAAGCAGCGCTGAGCAGATCGGGAAGGGTTGAGTCATGATGGAGTAACCTCCAGTTCATTGGGTTGTGCTGGATGGACGGCGGCCCCGGTCATTGGCGTGAGGGGGCCGCCGTACTCGTTGGGATCGCTCTGTGCGGTCAGGCCGCCGATTCGAGGCGTGCGGCGAGTTGGGTGGCGGCGGTGAGGAGTACGCGGATGTCCGCTCCCACGCCCGTGGATGGTGCGGTGGGTGCTGGCATCGGGGGAGAGGGTTGCGGAGTCGGGGTCCGGCGGGGCCCGTAGAGGGCCACCGCTAGGACGCCGAGACTGATCGTGAGGCAAAGCAGGTAGGCGAGTGCCATCACGCGGCCTCCACATCGATCGTGGTCTGTCCCTTGAGGGGTTGGGGTCCGCGCTCGGCATCGAGTTGTGCGTAGACCTTGTGGACGTAGGAGCGGGAGCGGGTGGAGGCTTCGGCTGCCTCGGTGACGGACTGGCCCATGACCCAGGCGACGCGGATGCGGTTCTTCGCTTCGAAAGCGGAGAGCCGGTCAGTGTCGGTGTTCCCCTCGGTGTCCACCTCGTTGGTGGTCTCTCCTGGTGCGGACTCCGGCTGTCCCCCGTCTGTGAGCTGGGGTGACGCTGATTTCGGCCCGAGAGGATGGTGGTTGGGGGGTGTCACCTTGGTGTCCTCTTCGACGCGTTCCAGGGTCACCGGCTCCACCGGTCCCCACAGCGGCAGTTCCCACCGGGGCCGCGTCCCGCCCACTGGGGTGGTCACGGAGGTCAACGCCCGTGCGGTTTCGGTGCCGGTCCGGGCTGCCTCCACAGTCGACCATGCTTGGGCGAGTCGGCCGGCTGTCTCGGCTTGGGCCTCAGCGACGCGTGCGCCGGCCTCAGTCACGGCCTCCAGCCGGGTTTGCTCTGTGCCCGCCTCGGCCCGGAGCTGGGCACGTGCTACTGCGGCTTCATCGCGGGCGCTTTGCTGGATGTCGCGGATCTGGTCCAACGCGTCCGGGGTGAGCGCGGTGTGCTCCCACAGGCCGTGCACCAGCCACAAGGCTTTGGCCGCCAGAGGGAGCCAGGCGACCGCCAGCCAGGCACCGGGGGAGCCCTCCCCGAGCGCGTGCGCGATCAGCACGAGGGTCGCTACCGCGCCGAAGGCCCAGCCCGTCCGCGTCACGGTGGTGTTGTGGTCCCCTTGGGCGGCCAACCGCCGCTCGTAGGCGAGCGTGGCCAGCCAGCCGCCATCGAGGCCGAGGCCAACCACCAGGGCGACCGGCCACGGAATCGACTCCCCGAGCCACATCAGGACCACGGCTAGCGTCAGGACCATGGAGACGGCCGTCATGGCGACGGCTGGCAGGACGGTCACCAGCCGCTTGAAGCTTGGTTTCTTCATGAGTGCACCTCCGTGCGGGAGCGGGAGAGCATCCCGCGCGTCTGCGGCGTGACCTGGGTGTGTTTGACGACCGGAGCGTTGTAGACGTGGGTAGAGCTGCTGCTGCTGCTGCCCGCCCGGTTGAGGGCGGCGCCGACCGCGAGAACGACCAGGGCGACGCCGACGAACGGCACCAAGGCGGCCAGTACGCCGGTCAGGGTGATGGCGGCGAGGCCCTGAGCGGCCAGCCATATGGCGCAGCCGATTCCGACCGAGCCGGCTCCCAGGCCGATCGAGGCAACGGCCGTGCCCACGGCCCACGTCGGGACGACACGGGTATCGGGCTGTGCGACCGGCTCCGCTCCGGTCGGCTCCGGCGGAGCGTTGTCACGGAACGAGGTGTATGCCGGGACGGGAGCCTCGAATGCTTCAGCGATGATTCGCTGTGCCTCGCGCTCGGCTTCCTGAGGTGTCATGGACTCGCTCATCAGGCCGCTACCTCCCCGGTGGTGAGCATCCCGTCCTCGCACTTGACCAGAGCGCCCGTCGAGATGAGCGCTTTCACCTCGCGCGAGACGGTGCCCTTGTTCAGCCCGGTGCGGTCGGTGATGTCCCGACCGGTGCGGGCACCTTCGACGACGGCCGACAGCACGCGGTTTCGGTTGCTGACCGGCTCGGCCTGTACCGGGGAGGCAGCCGCGGGCTTCTCGTTCTTGACCAGTCGCAGAGCAGGCCGGGCGGTCTCCGTCTCTGGTGCGGGTACGGACTCCTGGGGCCCGGTGTTGTTGCGGTGCCAGATCGTGGTCGCGGGTAGGTTCACGACTTCGTCGTCGGTCATGTACCGCACCTTCAGCGGGTCGGGCGTACGCTGCCCGTCCCGCAGCATCGCGACGCCGGGCATGGGCAGTTCGTCAGCCTTCCAGCCCTTGTCTTGGGCCGACTCCCCGAAGACCACCCGGGCCTCGCTCGGGGACTCGACCGCGAGGCCCAGGCGGGTGCCGAGCTGTTTGGCGATCTGCCGGGGGACGCCGTCGCCGTAGGTTGGGGACTGCGTCATCCACCACAGGTCGATGCACGCCGCGCGGCCCATGCGGGCAATGGAGTCGAGACCTTCCAGGGCGTCACGCTTCTCGGTGATCGCTTTGCCCTTGTCGGTGTAGCCGACGGTGGTCTCCACCGTCGTGCACGAACTCATGACCTCGGCGCCCTCATCCACCACGAGCGTGATGCGGGGCCGCTGGGCCGTGGGCACGAGAGTGGCCTGCCCCTTGGGCAACACGTCCAAGCGCTCGTCCAGTTCCTCGACCAGTTCGTCCACGAGGCCGACGACGCTGGCCGGGTCGTGGGCGACGCGGGCCCGGTGGTCCCACAACCGCCCCTCGACCTTCTTCAGGTCGATGATGACCAGCACGTTCTCCGGCCCCTCGGATGCCTTGTGCAGCAGCGGGCGGGACGCGGTGGATTTACCCGAGCCCGACATGCCCGCGATCAGCATCCGCAGACCCAGCGGCACATCCACCTCCGTGCCGTTGACCATGTCCACCGCGAGCGCGTCCCCAGGCTTGAAGGGGATCGCACCATCGGGCGCCGCCGAGCGAGTACGTAGCCGGAGCACGGCCCAGCCGCCCCGCGAGGCGGACGCGACCAGCATCGGCAGTCCGGTGCGGGCACCCAGCAGCGCGCGGACCGAATCGGCAGCCACCCGCAGCTTCTTGACCGTCCACTGGCCATCCAGCCGGATCTCGCACTCGATCCCGGCGCTGGTGATGGCCGGCGGCGTGGTCACCGTCCCAGCCAACCCGCGCGCGTCGGCGTGCTCGACCCAGTACGACGGGCCCAGCCGCTCCATCAGCTGCCGCTCTTCCGCGCTCACGTCCTCGGTGATTGGGGCGGTGACCTTCCGGCGCCCCAGCAGCAGACCACCGATGTTCGCCGCGATGAGCACGGCGGAGACCGAGGCCGGCCATATCGTCCAGTCTTGCTCGGTCGAGAGCACGTAGGAGGACAGTCCGGCCGCGCTGGCGTGCGCGGCATGAACCTTGGTCGCCACTGAGGTGAGCGTGGCGGGGTAGTTCTTCCGCGCGGCTGACAGCCCCTGCTTGGCCTGCCGCGCGTGCTTGGATGCCGCCTTGTCTGCCCGCTTGGCTGAGCGGCGCGCGGCCGAGAGCGGGTTCTTCTCGTTCCTACGCGCCAGCGCCCGCTGTGACCGTGCCGAAGACGCTTGCACCCGTGCGGAGTTGTGTTCCTTCTGCGCCTTCAGCAGCGCCTTGAGGTTTTCCTGGGTGCGCAGTTGGCGACGCCGGTCGTCCTCCGCGTCCCAGCGGGCCGCGAACGGAGCGCACAGCGGGGCCGCCGCATCTACGGCAGCCGAGGTGTGGTTGATGCCTTCAGTCGAGAAGCGACGGGCCGTCTTGGCGGCGGCGCTGATCTTGTCCGATGCTGCTGTGTAGTCCACGAGGCTCCTCCAAGATCGTGGATGCGGGCCGGAGACTTCGTTGGCGCGGGGCTCCGGCCCGACCGTTCATGACGGGTTGCGCCCACCGGTTGCACCACGGTGGGCAGTTGACCCCCTGCAACCGCTTGTGACCTGCGAAGTTGCCGGTTGAGGCGAGGTGCGGGGAGAGGACTCTACGCGTGCGCGTGTGCGCGCGAGGGCAGAAACATCCCTCACACAGCGCCGCAAAGGGGGTTCTCGCGGCCCGACAGACCCCGGGGGTCTCCGCCCTACGCGGAAGGGGTGCCAGGCGTTCAGAAAGCCGTCTGTCGCGTTCGGCCCGACCAGAGACCGGACGACTTCCTACAGCGCGCTCCCTACGACCGTGATCGCTGCGGCTACGGCGAACAGTCCGCCCGCGATACGAGTCAGGTCGACCGCCCGCGCGACGCCCTTGTGCTTGGCCACCGCGATACGGGCCAGCACCGTCACCGCGTCCGCCCGACGGTCCGTGCCCAGGTCCGCGCGCACCCCGGCCGCATCCAAGCTGGCCCAGTGCGGGAACGTCCCCTCACACGGCGTCAGCCGGGGCCGAATCACCGACAGCAGCACCGTGCACGCGGCCACCAGCACGGTCAGCCCGGCCACCCCCGGGACCATCGCGGCCAATGGAACGCGGACACTCGCGGCGACCGTTCCCAAGCCAGCCAACACCGCACCGGTGAAGGCGAACAGCAGCGAGGCTTTCGTGTCCGTGCGGGCGATCTCGGCCTTCACATCCGCGTGCGCGGCCGTCAGCGAAGAATCCAAGGAGTACGTCATGCCGACTCCTCCACCCCGGACACCTGGTTGGTCTGCTCACACACAGCGGCCAACAACCGACGGCGAGCACGACGAATACGACGCTCATCCAGCTCCGATACCGGCCGGCCCAACACGAGGATCTGGGCGTCCAGCAACTCGACCTCCGCCGTGATGACGGGCATCTCGGCCTCGATCTCCTTCAGTTCCGCGTCCGTGGGCTCCATCCACGGTGCGAACGCCGTAACAGCTTCCTGAACAGTGACGATGTGCTCCATGGGTTGTGCTCCCTTCACAGTGGAACGGCCCGAAAGCGGCCCCGGTGTTGCACCACCGGGGCCGCGCCGTTGAAGTCGGGAAACCCGGCTCCCCACGCCCCGCCCGTACGAGACGGGCGGGGGAGGCAACCGGCCGCAGCACACGGAGCGCTGCGGAAGGTGTGTGACGTGCTAGTTCGTCTCCTTCGGGGGCGACGACTCCCGTATCAGGTAGAGCCGCCTTGTCCCGTGTAGGCGTATGGAGACATGGCCTTTCGGCCTAGCCCTCCGGATGACAAGGCCCCGGGGTGCCTCGGCCCGCTCTGTCCCGGGCCCCTCACCGCGCAGCGCAGGAAAGCCCAACGGGCACCCGTACTGTCTCGCAGTCCTAGGACTGCGTCGGCTGAACATGACTATGCCCACTGAGCCCGATGCTGTCAACAGTCCTAGGACTGTGTTTCACTTGAGGTGTCGAGAGGAGCTGGGCATGGCACCGAAGTGGCGAGAGCTGGCTGACGAGCTGGCTGAACAGATCAAGGCGGGCGAGTACACGCCTGGCCAGCAGTTGCCCGAGATTCGGGAGCTAGTCAATGAGGGCAAGGGCTCCAAGCAGACCGTCCACACCGCGTACAAGACATTGGAAGCGGAAGGGCTGGTCACCTCGTCACGTGGCCACGGCACGGTCGTCCGCCCGCAGACTCCACTCAAGCGCCTCGGCATCGAGCGGTACGACAAGGCCAAGTGGCGCGACGGTGACCAGGTGGCGTTCATTGCCGACCGAGTGGCGTCGGGACGTGCCTACCGCCGTGGTGAGCAAACCCAATCCGTCCAGCGCGTGGAAGCGCCCCCGGCTGTCGCGGCTGCCCATGGGTTGCCTGCCGGTGCCGAGGTGTACGCCCGAGAGCGGCTGGTCAAGGAAGGCCAGCAGCCGACGCACACACTGACCAGCTACTACCGACCGGAGCACGTGGAAGGGACACGGATCGTTGACCCGTCCCCTGGCCCGGCTGGTCGCGGAGGTGGCTTCCGGGTGCTCTACGACGCGGGATACGAGATCGACCACATGCGGGAGGAACTGGACCCACGGATGCCTACGCCGGATGAGGCGAAGCTCCTGCAACTGTCTCCCGGGGAATGGGTGGTCGAGCTGCATCGGACGACCTTCACAGCGGATGGCACGGTGGTGGAGTTCGCCATCGGCGTGCACGCTGCCTCGCGCTTCGCGTGGGCGTACGACTTCAAGGTCCCCGACTCGGCATCGGATGAGGGGACAGGCAAGTGATTTCCGCGCAGGCATGGGCCGACGCTCGGCAGCTGTGGGACTACCACCGGATGCACCATGAGCTACGGCCGTGCTCGGTGGCGGTCGGTCTGGGCAGCCATGACTTGGGCGTGGCTGACACGGCCGTTGACCTGTACGAACGCGGAATGGCCCCGCTGATTGTCTTCACCGGGGCGACAAGCCGCACCACCGAGGCGCGGATGCCGCGAGGCGAAGCAGTCCACTACCGGGAGCGGGCGCTCGAACGCGGGGTGCCCAGTTCGGTCGTACTCGCGGAGCCCAACGCCCGGAACACGGGAGAGAACATCCGCTTCACACGCGAAGTCCTCGATCAGGCCGGCGTCGAAGTGTCCTCCGTGCTCCTGATCAGTAAGCCGTACGAGGAGCGGCGCGCGTACGCCACAGCACGCAAGCTCTGGCCGGAAGTTGAGATCGTGAGTGCGTCTACCCCGATGGAGTTCCAGGAGTATGTGGACTCCATCGGGGACACCCGCATGGTGATCGACATGCTGGTCGGCGCGCTACAGCGGCTCGTCATCTATCCCGACCAAGGGTTCATGATCCGTCAGAAGGTCCCGGACGATGTGCTCGCGGCGTACGAACGGCTGTGTAGCGCGGGCTTCACAAGCCGCCTTCTGCCAAGCAGCTGACCCCGGCAGACACTGGGCACCGCAGCCGGGCGCCGTACTCACATGAGACGGAGCTCTGACATCAACGCCAACATCAAAGTCAGCGAACAAGGGCGTACGCCCACATACCAATGCTGGCCCTACTTCGGAACGACCGGTCCAGCTCCCGGGCTAGTGACCGCCTGAAAAGCGGAAGGTCGCCGGTGAGGGACTGGGCGGTCGAATCCTCGATTGGGTCGGCGCGGTCGCCCGGAGCCGTGGCCTTCCTTGGGTGCGGCTCCACTGCTGGCGCACCAACACGGCCTTGCTGGACTACTACCTGCGCGAGGGCTTCACCCACGTACGGACAGAAGCGCCAGAGCATCGTCTCTCCGGCTGGATGGCACAGCGAGACGCGTCCGTCGTCATGTATCCCGATATGCAACTTGAATTGACACAGGCGAGTAGCAGTGCGCCGCCAGCCGCGTAAGAGGTTGAGAGCAGTCGTCAGAGCGTGTTTCCGACCGCGGAACACCCCCGCATGGGCGGGGAGCACGCCCTCCGCAGATCTTCGGCCAGTTGCACGTACGGAACACCCCCGCATGGGCGGGGAGCACGTGCGGGGACACTAGATGTGGTGTCTCAGGACGTTGGTTCCACGAAGTCGTCGAGCGCGAGTTGCCGCGGGAAGACGTCCATGGGCTCGGGTGGGTGGCCGAAGGTGATGCGGTAGTCGCTGCTGGCGGTCCGGCTGACCGGCGGCTGGCCGCCAAGCGCGGTGTGCGGGCGTTCGTGGTTGTAGTAGTTGAGGAAGTCCGCCAGTGCGGCTTGGCGGTCGCGCTCGGAGGTGTAGGCGCGTACGTATGCCCACTCGCGGGCCAGCGTCGAGTGGAACCTCTCGACCTTCCCGTTGGTGCGCGGGGTGTAGGGCCGGGTGCGCTTGTGTCGCGTGCAGGTCTCGGCGAGCGCAGCAGCCCAGGTGCGGGAGCGGTAGCAGGCGCCGTTGTCTGTGAGCACGCGGTGGATCGGGGTGACGTCGTGTTCGGTGAAGAAGGCCACCGCGCGGCGCCAGAACGCGGCCGCGGAGGCGGCACGTTCGTCTTCGAGGGACTCGGTGTAGGCGAGCCGGGAGTGGTCGTCCAGCGCGGTGTGGAGGTAGACGTATCCGACGCGGCCGGTGCCAGGACCGGCGCGTTTGGAAGCACGGGCAGCGTGGGTGCCGATGCCGTGTATTCGCCAGCCGCCGCCAGTTGGTATGCGGCCGAGTTTCTTGACGTCGACGTGGATCATGTCGCCTGGCTGGTCATGTTCGTAGCGGATGACCTGCTGTAATGGCTCGCCGGTGGGTGGGTCGAGGTCGCGTAATCGGTTCAGCCCGCGGCGGGTCAGGATGCGGTGGATGGTGGCCGGCGCCAGCGTGACGTCGTGCAGTCGCTTCAGGTCGGCGGCTAGTCGGACCGGGCCGTGCTTGGTCTGCCGCCGTAGCGCCTCGACCAGGTCAGCGACGTCGCCGGGAGTTCGGGCGGGGCTGGCGGCGGGACGTGAGGTGCGGTCGTGGAGCCCGTCCTCGCCGTGGGAGAGCCAGCGGGCGTACCACTTGGCCAGACAGCGGCGGGAGATCCCAGCCTCCGAGGCGACGTGCGCGAGTGGGCGTCCGGCGTCAACGCGCAGGCATAGGCGCAGACGCCCTTCCGGCGTCAACGGTGCATTGCGGTGCCCGGCCATGGCTGTCCGCACAGGCGGCAGCCATCGACACAGCGAGAGCGGGGAGGGTCACGCGGACGATGTGCTGCACCGTGCGCTCCCTCCCCTCCGGGTCTATGCGACGTCGAACAGTGACAGCGTCTCGCTGTCGGACTCTTCATCCTGCACGCCGGCACTGACAATCGCGCTGACGTCTGAGTCGGCGCCGTGGTCGATGAGGTCGTCGGCGGCCAGGTGCGCGATGATCTGATCGGCTGCGGCGCTGGTGGCCGGGTCCTCATCCACGCCCCACCGCTGCCGCAACTCCCGCAGGCACTTCAGGAGACCGCCGTCCGGCTCGGGTTCGGCGATGACCTGCCCGACGCGGGCAGGTGACAGCGCGACGAGATCGGCGATCTGCCGCACCGACATCCCGGCCCGGTGCTCGCGCCGGATGGTCGTATCGCGTTCCAAGCGGGCGGCTTCATCGCGGAACGCCGAGAGCGTCAGACGGGCGCGACCCTGCGCACGACTGTCCAGTTTTCTGGACATCTGGGTCCCCTTTCCGGGAGACGTCGAGAGATGGATGCGGGTGGAGTGGCGGGCCAGGGAGGTCAGCACCCGCTCACGCCAACGGAAGGCAAAACGGGGGCAGTTCGCGCAGTTCTTGTGTTTGGTCTCGCAGCCGGGCAGCGCGAAGCGCTTGCGGCGGGCGTCGTAGGACCAGGCCATGGAGTCCGAGGACGTCAACTGCCTGCCGTAGGCGCCCAAGCCGGAGGTCTTGATGCCGAACCCGTGGAGCCGGATTCCCGGCACCGCCTCACGTACGGCGGTGATGATCTCGGCCGCTTCGAGTGTGCCCTGGCGCCGGCAGACGCTGCCGATACCCACCGTCGCCTCCGATGCAAGGTCTGCCCCGGCCTCCCGGTACATCTGAGCGCAAGCCAGGTAGTCCTCTGTGAGGTTGCCTTGCAGTACGTAGATGAAGGGCAGGTCAGGGGCTATCGCCCGCAGGTGCAGTCCGTTCTCCACGGTGCGTTTCTGGTGCTCGGTGACGCTGAGACCGGTACCGACAAAGCCAGCTCCGCCCTGGATGACGACGGATTCGCACATCCAGTCTTGCGGGGCTGCCCACAGCAGGCCACCGATCTCGTCCCGGTACCGGCGCACCCGGTCCGCGTACTCACGCGGGGAGGTCTCCCACCGCCCGTACTGCTGGAGTTCGGTGAATCCCCCCGAGTCCAGCGCCCACGTCCCGCGGGCGGTCGGAAGGGTCTTGTATTCGCGCAGCCGCCGGTCGGAGATGAACAGCGGCGCGGTCGTGAGCCGCAGCCAGTGCGGCTGATGAGTACCGAGGAAGAACCTCATGCGCTTATCCCCCTGATCAAGGTGGCTAGCCACCTCAGTCTACTGACGGGATGGACGGGTGGCTAGCGACCGTGACACGCTGTTTTCATGCCCAGCCGACACAGGAATCCCGCAGCGGTCTACCGCCCCGATCCCGACCTCCACGAGCGAGCCAAGACGGCCGTGGCCGACGTCGGATCGGACATGAACGCCCACATCCTTGGCTTCCTGTCCTGGCTCGTCGGCGACACCGACGAACTCCCCCCACGCCCGGCTTCAGCCGGGCAGGCCGCCGTCACTCGCGAGGCGACCACGACCGCGCAGTAACCGCGACCGTGGCACCAACCTCACGAGACAGCACAACTAGAGGTGAAGGTGTGGTCGTGGAACACCCCCGCATGGGCGGGGAGCACGAGGACATTCCGGATCGTCTGGTACCGGACATCGGAACACCCCCGCATGGGCGGGGAGCACCCTTTCTGACCTGCAACTTAGCAGCGACTTTGCCATGTTTTAACTGTCTGAGTTCGTTTGTCGCTGCTGCTCACGCAAGAAGCATAGGGGCTGCAGAGTCTTGTCGCCGACGTGACTGTCAGGACTACGTCCGGCGTGCTGCTTTACGGTCTCAGTAGCGGTCTCAGTCGGCTTGTGGTTCGTGACGGTTCGTTGCCGTCCATAAATGTCCAGCAAGTCTTGTGACCAGCAGCGCGAATCTCGTGGTGGATACTCGCGGACGCTGACGGACCAAGATCGGACAACTCGTAATGCGTAGGTCGGGGGTTCGACTCCCCCAGGCGGCTCCGACGAAGCCCAGGTCACCTAGCCCGTGACCTGGGCTTTCTCTTATGCGCTGACCCTCCGGGGTCGGAACTCAAGGATCTTCGCACCCTCATGTGAGGCCCATGTGAGGCCATCGGGTTCGCTGGCGGTTTCGGAGTTCCGCGGGTCGGCCTCACGTGAGGCCGGTTTCCGGCGGCGATGCCGATCCCCGCGAACGCCGCGGGCAACGCCGCCAGCGCCCCGCCCGCGACGAGCGTTCCAGCGGACAGCGCGGTCATGGACGCCTTCACCACGCTGCCCAGACTCACGCCCGCGCGGTCCGCGCCCCCACTGACAGCCTCACCCAACGCGATGCCCATCGCGGCGGATTCCGCCACGAACCGGCCCCGCATATCCCGCAGCCGCCCATCGGTCGACCGCTGCAACCCCTGCATCGCGTTCTGCGTACGAGCCACACCGCGCCGCGCACCCGAGGCGTCCAGGTTGATGTACCCGACCAACTCGCCAATGGTCAGCGCGATACGGCATCACCCCTTTTCAGTTTTTGGTTGAGGAGCTTCGAACCTGTTCCACTTAGAAGTGGTGACAAAGTGGGGAAGAGGAGCTATTGCGAATGTCCATCAGGAATGCTAAACGGTAGCAACTTGATGCTTGTCAAACTCACGTAAAATAGGGCAAATTGCCCTTGCATGTAATCAACGTGGGGATTTCGACGGTTCAGAGCGACACGGCTACCCTCTTGTCGCCGTTCTCGTGGCTCAGTTCCTCGAACGTGCCCCAGTTGGAAGTGGCGACTAAGTGGGGGTGAACTGCTACAAGTTGTGGCAGTTCTATGCCGATCAAGTCCGGTAAGGTCGTACCTGACTTGACCCCGACTTGCCCAAGCACCGCCTCAAAAGGGGCGGCTCGCATCAGCGAGCAAACCAACGCAGGAAGGGGTCAGGTCAGGTATGGCAACACAAGAGGGCGAGGAGCCGCAGCGCAGTCGTTTCACGCGAACGCAGCGATTCGAACTGATGCTTGCGCTTCTGGTCGCAGTTTCCGCTGTTGCCGGGTGCGTGGAGGCTCTCGCGGGATGAGTCCCGCGTGATGGGGCTAGGTGGGCCGGGCTGAGTCGAGACCGCCGCAAGGCGGGTCCGACCGGGTACAAGTCGGCCGGACCTCGCCCTGGGCACACGCAACGTGTCTGGGCTCCGGGTGGTTCCGGAGCCCAGACCTGCGTGCGGCCTGGACCTGCCTATGTTGCGATGATTGCCAGAGGCAAGAATAGAGTCTTAAGAGTCAATCTTGGCACAACTCTAACACTTGGGCACGTGTAGCCGGGTTAGTTGGTGAGGTGCTGAGGGCTCTACGCTCCGACAGGTGTCGAGGTCAACGCGGCGATCTCGCTTGGGTTGGTGACCGTGCTGGGCGTACGGGCCCATGTGTGAGGGAACGCGGCCTTGGCGGGTAGCCCGCCGATCGAAGATGTCGGCTGTGGTAGCGCAGCTCTGTTCGATCGCGCCTTGGTGAAGCTGGGCGACGACGAGGTGCGCTGTGGCCATGGCGCGGTTAGTTGTCGTTGGTGCGCCAGCATAAAAGTGGAGTTCCAAACCCGTATCTGTGCCGCTGGGTCTTGCGACATCCCTGCCAGTCTCAGTCCCTCATTCAAATGTTCCTGCGCCCGGTCGAGTTGTCGTGCGTCCACACAGGACCAGGCCGCAGTGGAGAAGTAGGCCGCGGCCACTGTGAACAGGCTTTGCCTCAGGGGTCCTTTCAGAATGCTGGGATCTTGCGGGCGTGGGTCATGCGGTGGGCGAGTTGGAGGAAGCTGTCATGGGATGTCGTCGCGGGTCTCCCAGCGGATGCGCAGGCATCGGGGTCCGTGCCGCCAGGAGAGGGCCGCTTCGGCGACCCAGCGGGTGCGGCCCAGGCCGGAATCGTGTTCTGTGCCGCGGCGGCGAGGCGGGGGTGATGTCGTGCTCGCGCAGTCGACGCCGATAGATATCCGTGGTCGTAGGCGCGGGTTGGCACACACCCGCCCCGGGCTCGCGGCGTGGACGGCCTCGCTTGCCGCCCACCGCCGAGGCGGTGTCGAACAGGGGCAGCACCTGGGTGACGTCGTTGCGGTTTCCGCCGGTCAGCGACACCCGTAGCGGTGTCCCGTGCCCGTCAGTGAGGACATGACGCTTCGAGCCCGGCCGTCCCCGGGTCAACCGGACTCGGTCCGAGTTTTGGGCGGCTTCGCCCCCGCTTGGCCTGCACGTGCGAGGCGTCCACGGTCGCGCGGGAGAGTCCAGCCGGTCCGCCGTCCGCAGCCGGGCCAGCAGTACCTGCTGCAACTCCTCCCACAGTCCCGCCTCCTGCTTACTGCGCCAGCCGACGCCAGCACGTCGGACCCGATCCACAGCCCAGCTCCCGTGGCGGGTACTCCCACTGAATACCGGTGTAGAGCACGAACAGGACCCCCTGAGGTGCGTCCTGCGGTCATCGATCCGCTTACGGCCCGGAGGTCGGAACCGCCGCTGCGGCTTCGGAAGTAACGACTCGAGCACCGCCCACAACTCGTCACTGACCTCCCATGGCTTCGTCCGTGCCACCAACACCCCGCACACGCGGTCAGTTACACACTCCCACCGTGCCACACAAGATCATTCTGAAGGAACCCTCAGGGCCAAGGCATGACCACAAGTCATCCTCTCCAACTGTTAGCTTGCAGGTGCATGGCATTCGCAATAGAGGTCGGAGGACGTTGAACATGGCGCTTTACACACTTCCGGAGCTTCCGTACGACTACGCGGAGCTGGCCCCGGTCATCAGTCCCGAGATCATCGAGCTGCACCACGACAAGCACCACGCGGCGTACGTGAAGGGTGCCAACGACACCCTCGAACAGCTGGAAGAGGCCCGGGACAAGGACTCCTGGGGCTCGATCAACGGACTGGAGAAAAACCTGGCGTTTCACCTGTCCGGTCACATCCTGCACAGCATCTACTGGCACAACATGTCCGGCGACGGCGGTGGCGAGCCGCTGGAGAAGGACGGCACGGGCGAGCTGGCGGACGCCATCGCGGAGTCCTTCGGCTCGTTCGCGAAGTTCAAGGCGCAGATGACGAAGGCCTCGGCCACCACCCAGGGTTCGGGCTGGGGCGTGCTCGCGTACGAGCCGGTCACCGGCCGCCTCATCGTCGAGCAGATCTACGACCACCAGGGCAACGTCGGCCAGGGCTCGACCCCGATCCTGGTCTTCGACGCCTGGGAGCACGCTTTCTACCTGCAGTACAAGAACCAGAAAGTCGACTTCATCGAAGCCATGTGGAAGGTCGTCAACTGGCAGGACGTGGCCAAGCGCTACACCGCGGCGAAGCAGCGCGGTGACAACCTGCTGCTCGCCCCGTGACGGAGTAGCGCGCGAGTGTCCTGCTCGTGATCGTCTTCTCACCGCTCACCGGCAGGCAGTAAGGGAGGGTTCCCGCGGACAGCCACCCGCGGGAACCCTCCGTGCTCACGTCACCGGTGTGAGCTGTGGCACTGCGTCGGCAGCTTCACCGAGGACCTCTCCGCGGCCCCCGCGTCAGCAACGTGGACGTCGACCTCGCCGCCGAAACGGTGACCATTCGCGGTGCTTCTCTTCGGTGACGTCTGTGGTGCCGGGCAGGTCTGTGGTGCAGGGGCAGGGGAGTACCCTCGGCCGTCCGCGGGCCGACCTCACGTGTCCGACCAGCGTGCTGATCCTGCCAGCTGGCCCAACTCCTTGGTACGGGCTCGGGCGTTGGTCTAGCGTCTGTGCCGAGCCGGGTTGCTCCGTCCGGTCGTGGCGGGGCGGGGTTCCGGTGTCGTTCTGGAGTGAAGGAGTGAATTCCGTGGCGGGTGGCAGGTGTTGGTTCATCACGGGCGGCTCTCGTGGCCTGGGCCGTGCGCTGGTTGAGGCCGCGTTGTCCAACGGAGACCGGGTGGTCGCGGTCGCTCGGGACGTTGAGCCACTCGCCGGGCTGGCTGACGAGTATCCGGACGATCTCGTACGGCTTCCTCTGGACGTGTCCGATCGCCGAGCGGTGTTCGCGGGAGTCGAGCAAGCACTCGCGACGCTCGGGCAGTTGGACGTCGTGGTCAACAACGCCGGCGGCCTGCTGTACGGCATGCTGGAGGAAGCCACGGAGGAGCAGATCAGGGCCCATCTCGACGTCAACTTCCTCGGTGCGGTGTGGGTGACCCAGGCCGTGCTCCCGCATCTCCGTGCGCAGGGCTTCGGACACCTGCTTCAGGTCACGTCGATGACCGTGGGTGGTATGGCGTCCGTCGGGCTGTACGGGGCGGGGAAGGCGGCGCTCGACTCCGTCAGCGAGGCGGTGGCGATGGAGGCCGAGCCGTTCGGGGTGAAGGTCACCGTGCTGCAGATGGGCGGCTATGACACGGGTCTGTTCACCGCGGGCGTCACGATGACCGAGCCCGACCCGGCGTACGAGGCGTTGCGTGCCCGGATGGCCGAGATGTGGGGCGACGAGGTGGCCCCGGACCCCAGCACCGTGCCTCCCGTCCTCATGAAGCTGGTTGAGCTGGCGGACCCGCCGCGCCGCCTGATCGTGGGCGACCGGTCGTACGACCAGGTCCAGGAGATGCACAAGGCCCGTGCCGAGCAGTACGAGGCGTGGGAGGCCCTCAGCCGGATGGCGCCGGGCTGAGGTTGAGCGAGCAGCGACCCGGGCCCGGGCGTGAGCACGGGTGGGTCACTGGCTGACGTTGTCCGTCACTGGCCTGACGCGGCGTCCGGTCGGCTGACACCGAGTCGGTCGGACGGGCCCGGGCGCGCGCATGCCCCGGGCCCGTCTCCAGGGGCTGATCGCCCCGCCCGGTCCGCAACACCTAGACTGCGCCGGCATGAAGGCTCTCGTACTGTCCGGTGGGGCTGGGACCCGCCTGCGGCCTATCACCCACACTTGTGCCAAGCAGCTCGTCCTCGTGGCGAACAAGCCCGTCCTCTTCTACGGACTGGAGGCCATCGCGGAGGCAGGCATCACCGACGTCGGCATCGTCGTCGGCGACACGGCCTCCGAGATCGAACGGGCGGTCGGTGACGGCTCCGCCTTCGGTCTCGACATCACCTACATCCGGCAGTCGGCGCCCCTCGGCCTCGCCCACGCCGTCCTGATCGCCAGGGAGTTCCTTGGTGACGAGGACTTCGTCATGTACCTCGGGGACAACTTCATCGTCGGCGGCATCGCGGATCTCGTGGACGAGTTCCGGAGCAGCCGTCCGGACGCGCAGATCCTGCTCACCAAGGTGCCCGACCCCAGCGCCTTCGGCGTCGCCGAACTCGACGTCTCGGGCAAGGTGGTGAACCTGGAGGAGAAGCCGGCCGTCCCGCGCAGTGATCTGGCGCTGGTCGGCGCGTTCCTTCTGACTCCGGCCGTGCACGAGGCCGTGCGCGGGATCGAACCGTCCGCGCGCGGCGAGTTGGAGATCACGGACGCCCTGCAGTGGCTCATCGACCACCGGTGTGACGTCCGGTCCACGACCATCTCCGGTTACTGGAAGGACACCGGGAACGTCATCGACATGCTCGAGGTCAACCGGGCCGTACTGGAACGGGTCGGGGGCCGTGTCGACGGCTGGGTCGACGCGGACAGCGAGATCATCGGCCAGGTCACGATCGAAGCCGGCGCCGAGATCCGGGGCTCGCGGATCGTGGGACCGGCCGTGATCGGCGCGAACACGCTGGTCGTCGATTCCTACGTCGGCCCCTCCACCTCGATAGCCCCGGACTGTCGGATCGAGTCCAGCGAGATAGAGTTCTCCATCATCCTGGCGGAGTGCACGGTCCGGGGGGTCCGCCGGATCGAGGGCTCGTTGATCGGGCAGAAGGCGGAAGTCACCCCCGCCACCGGCGTACGGGCGGCCCATCGGCTGGTTCTCGGCGACCACAGCAAGGTGCGTATCTCGTCGTGAACACCAACAGGATTCTTGTCACCGGTGGTGCCGGCTTCATCGGCTCGCACTACGTCCGCACCCTGCTCGGCCCGGACGGGCCCGACGGAGCGCGGGTCACCGTGCTCGACAAGCTGACCTACGCGGGCAACCCGGCCAATCTCGACCCGGTGCGCGCACACCCCGGTTTCTCCCTCGTCAAGGGTGACGTCTGCGACGCCGAGGTCGTGGATCAACTGGTCGCCGAGCACGACCAGATCGTGCACTTCGCCGCGGAGTCACACGTGGACCGGTCGATACGGGGCGCCGCCGAGTTCGTACGGACGAACGTCAGCGGGACGCAGGTCCTGCTCGACGCGGCTCTGCGCCACCACGGCGACGGCCGGGGCGTCTTCGTCCACATCTCCACGGACGAGGTGTACGGCTCCATACCGCACGGCTCCTGGCCGGAGTCCCACCCGCTGTCGCCCAACTCGCCCTACGCGGCCTCGAAGGCGTCCGCCGACCTCGTCGCCCTCGCCTACCACCGCACCCACGGTCTCGACGTACGGGTGACCCGCTGTTCCAACAACTACGGCCATCACCACTTCCCCGAGAAGCTGATCCCGCTGTTCATCACCCGGCTGATGCAGGGACGGACGGTCCCGCTGTACGGCGACGGGCTCAACGTCCGCGACTGGCTGCACATCGACGATCACGTCCAGGGCATCGAGCTGGTCCGCGCGAAGGGCCGTCCGGGCGAGGTCTACAACATCGGCGGCGGCACCGAACTCACCAACAAGGAACTGACCTCGCTGCTGCTGGAGGCGTGCGAGGCGGACTGGGACTCGGTGGAGTACGTCACTGACCGCCAGGGCCACGACCGTCGTTACTCGGTCGACTGCACCAAGATCACCCTGGAGCTGGGCTACCGGCCGCGTAAGGACTTCGTCACCGGCCTCGCCGAGACCGTCGACTGGTACCGCGAGAACCAGGACTGGTGGAAGCCGCTGCAACAGCGTGCCGAGCTGGGAGCGGTCGGGTGACCCGGCGCCCCGTGGTGCCGGCCTCGCGGAGGGGCCGGGCGGCCGTGACCGGCTGCCTCGGCCTCGTCGACCGGTGATGAGCTCGGACGGACTCCCGGCACCTCGTACGTCATGGTCAACCGGCCGCTCCGGAGCCGGGCGGTCACCTGCCCGCGGAGCGGCCGCGGAGCCGGCGGGCGCCCGGCGGACGGCGCGGGCGTGCTAGGGGAGCCAGCAGCGGCCCACGCCGCCGACCGGAACGGGACTAGTTCGCGGGAACGTTGGCGACGCCCTGCGGCAGGAACCTCCTGCCGGTCACCCGCTCCGACACGCCGGCCCGGTCGAGGTACGGTGTGATCCCGCCGAGCCAGAACGGCCAGCCGACGCCCAGAATCAGGCAGCGGTCGACGTCCTGCGGCTCGGCCACCACGCCCTCGTCCAGCAGCCGCCGGATCTCGTCGGCGAGAGCGGCCGTCGCCCGGTCCAGTACGTCCGCTGAGGTGGAGGGCGACGAGTCCGTCCGCCACAGTGCCGCGACCTCGGGGTCGAGGGTCTTGTTGCCCTCGGCGTCGCGGAGCCACACGGAGGTCCTGTCCGCCTCGACGAGTCGTTGGAGGTTGGCGCTCACGGCGAACCGGTCGGGGAAGCACCCGTGCAGCGACTCGGTGACGCGCAGCGCCACCGGGGGGCCGATGAGCTGCAGCAGGTCCAGCGGGGACATCGACAGGCCCAGCGAGTCCAGCGCGTGGTCCGCCACCTCGAACGGCGTGCCCTCGTCCAGGGTCGCCACGACCTCCCCCAGGAAGCGGGCCAGCACCCGGTGGAGCACGGAGGCGGGCGCGCCGGAGACCCGTACACAGGACTTCCCCAGGCCGTCGCCCAACGCCTCAGCCGTGGCCACCGTGGCGTCGTCGGTCCGGTCCGCCCGGATGACCTCCAGCAGCGGCAGCTCCGCGATGGGGTTGGCGGAGTGGAAGCCCACGAGCCGCTCCGGGTGCCGCAGTTCGCCGGCGATCTCCGTGACCGACAGGGCGGAGGTGGTGGTCGCCAGCACGCATTCGGCCGACACGTGTTCCTCCACCTCCGCGAGAACCCGCTGCTTCACCGAGAGGTCCTCGTCCACGGTTTCGATGACGAAGTCCGCGTCGCGGATCCCCTCGTCGTCCGGTGAGCCGGAGACCAGTGACCGGACGCGGTCGGCCTCGTCCCGGGAGATCCGCTCATCGTCGAGTAGCGTCTCGACCTCTTCTCGTACGCGGCCCACGGCCTCGTCCAGGCGTGCCTGGTCGGGGTCGGTGAGCACGACCGGGATGTCCAGCTGGCGTACGGCCAACAGGGCCAGCTGGGACGCCTCGTGGCCCGCACCGACGATCCCGAGCCTCTTCACCGGACGCGCCGGGGCGCCGTCGGGCGCGTCCTGGCTCAGGACGCCGTGGAACTGCACCAGGGTCATCGCGTAGAGGCTGGCGCGCAGTTCGTCGCTCAGCAGCACGTCCGCCATGGCCTCGGACTCGGCCGGGTAGCCGCGGTCCAGGTCGTTGTGTCGGGCGAAGTCCAGCAGTTCCACGGCCCGCGCCGGCCCCGGCGAGGCGCCGTGGGTCCTGGCTTCGACGATCCCGCGCGCCCGTACGATCGCCGCGTCCCAGGCGGCGCCGCGGTCCATCTCGGGACGGGGCACCTCTATCGCGCCGTCGACCACGCCGGCGATCCAGCGCAGTGACTGGTCGAGGTAGTCGGCGGGGTCCAACAGGACGTCAGCGATTCCCAGTTCGAGGGCCTCCGGTGGTTGGAGTAGCTTGTTGTTCAGGGCGTTCTCGATGATCACGGTGACCGCGTGGTCCGCGCCGACGAGATTCGGCAGCAGCTGCGTGCCTCCCCACCCCTGGAAGAGTCCCAGGCCGCACTCCGGGAAGCCGATCGCGGGGACGTCCGAGGCGACCGCTCGGTAGTGGCAGGCCAGCGCGAGCTCCAGGCCGCCGCCGATAGCGACTCCGTTGACGAGCGCGAACGTGGGAATCGCGGAGTCGGTGAAGCGGCGAAACGCGTCGTGGCCGCGCTTGCCGATGGTCAGCGTGGTGTCCCGGTCCATTCCGATCGCGGCCAGGTCGGCACCGACGGAGAAGGAGGAGGGCTTGCCGGTCACCGCGATCGCTGCCGGGCCGGTCGCCAGTGCCGCGTCGAACGCCGCGTCGAGGCTGCTGAGACCCTCGCGGCCGAAGGTGTTGGGCTTGGTGGGGTCGAGCCCGTTGTCCAGGGTGATGAGCGCGACCGGCTTCGTCAGCTCGGGCACTTCGACCACCCGGGTGGTCGCGTGGGTCACGACTTCGTCTTTCACTTGCCCCTCCAGTGTGGATTCTTCACGTTCACGACGCCCTCGGGCGGTCAGCCAGCGAGTGACTGGCAGCTCGTATCCCGCTCGCGGGTCCGTGGGTCGGTGACGTAGCGCGTACGGCACCGCACGAACCGGCTCGGGGCGCGAGTGGGCAGCGCGGCGGTACGTCCGATGCTCGATGTCGGTCGCTTTGATCCGCTTCAGCGGACACGGCTCGACGACGACGGTGAGCCCTTCGCCTCTCTCCCCCCGCGGCGGAAGCGGAGCGCTACCGCAATCTATCCCGAGTGTCCGGGGGCACGCGGCACAACCGAGCGATCACGGAACGGGCCGACGCCCAGTGCGTGGGGCGCGGCGTTGGACGGCCACACGGGCAACTCGACACCGCCTGCGCGACCTTGTCACGGCCGGGTTCGTCCCGCTCTGGGACGTACCGCCGCCGGGCCGCTGGCGAAACGCCGCGCCGCCCGCCTGGTTCACCATGCGACCGGGAGGGAGACCGGCCCCTGGATCGTGTCCCCCGACGAGAACGTCAACTGGTCGACCGGGGTGGCCAGGTGCAGGTCAGGGAGGCGGGTGAACAGGGTTCGCAGCGCGACCTCCATCTCGACCCGCCCGAGGTTGTGCCCGAGGCAGAGGTGGATGCCGTAGCCGAAGGTGACGTGCTGACGCGCTGAGCGGGTCAGGTCCAGTTCGTCGGGATCCGGGTACACGGCGGGGTCCCGGTTGATCAGGGAGGTGGCGAAGAGCACCGCTTCGTCGGGGCGGATGACCACCTCGCCTATCTCGATCTCCTCGGTGGCCACCCGGGCCAGACCCTCCACGATGGCCAGGAACCGCAGGAGTTCGTCCACCGCGCCCGGGTACAGCGACTCGTCCGCCCGCAGCGCGGCGAACTGCTCCGGGTGCTCCAGCAACGTCAGAGTGCCCAGCGTGATCATGTTGGCGGTCGACTCGTGTCCCGCGATGAGCATGAAGATAGCCAGGCTCACCAGTTCCTGGCGTTCCAGTTCACCGGCTCGCAGGTGTTCGACCAGGGTGTCCAACAGGTCGTCACCCGGCTCCTGTTCCTTACGGGCGACGAGCTCGCCCATGTAGGTCATGAGCTGGACGGCGGCGGCCGCGGACTCCTCGCCCGTAGTGGCCCGCAGCAGCAGCGAGGACTGCTTCTCGAAGAAGGCGTGGTCGGAGTAGGGCACGCCGAGGAGCGCGCAGATCACGTTCGACGACAGCGGAAGCGCGAAGTCAGTGGCCAGATCGGCGGTCCGACCCTTCTCGATCATGTCGTCCAGCAGCTCGTCCACGACCTGCTGGATGCGTGGGCGCAGCTCGGCGACGCGCTTGTTGGTGAACCTGGGGAGCAGCATACGGCGCTGGGCGTGGTGCTTCGTGCCGTCCGTGCCCAGCAACGGGGTGCTGCGCTGCTCGAGTGGGATGGCCTCGAAGCGCTCCGAGGTCACCGGGAAGGCGGGGTTCTCCCGGACCGACGACAGGCGCTCGTCGGTCAGTAGCTGCCGCGCTTCGGCGTGGCCCGTCACGATCCACACCTCGCGACCGTCGTAGAGCTTGGCGCGGGTGATCGGCCCGGCCTCCGCCAACGGCCGGTGCCCGGTGGGCGGGTGGTAAGGGCAGGAACGGTCCTGTGGAAAGGAAACGGCTTCGGTCACGGCTGAACCCCTCAGGCTGATCTCGGTCCCCGGCAGCGACTGTGCTTGGGGCGCTCGTATGGTCCCGATGTGTCCTTGACCGGTCAACGTCGGTCGGTCGTATGCGGGTTACCGCGACGCTGGGCCACCAGGTACGTCGGGGTACGCAAGCTCCATCCCCGTTGGTCCCGGATCTCGTCTCGTACCGCAGGCGGAGGGGCCGGTTCCGGATGTTGTTGCGTTGTCAACTACTTCTCCCGTAGCGGGTACTTTCCTAAGTGGGGCTCGTCATCTGTGTCAAGATTAGTCGGACCTTGAAGTGTCGACGCCATCGGGTATCGTTCCACCACCAGGGGAGCAAACCGGGGTCAGCAGTACCGGAGTTCGGGGGATGATGAAGGCAAGTTCGTGGACGGCGGGTGCGGTTCGTCGTACGTCGTCAAAGGTCCGCGGATCCACGTGCAGACGCTTCTCCACGGAGGGAAGCGGGGGAGGCACGACCACCTCCCGGCTCATCGGGTCGACCACACCGCGTCCGGCGAAACCCTGACCTCGCCGACCATTTGTTCAACGGGGAATTACTTGTGTGTTATGACCGGCGCTCAGCCGCTCTCTGGCGTCAACCGGAATACGGCACGGCTTCGAGAGAAAGCGTGTTGTCAGCCTGATTCGAAGGATTCCGGTGGGTGATGACGCCCGTGTGGCACGTGCTCTTCTCATGACGCTGAAGTGCTGAAGTCCTTTCCTGATTCGCCGCACCCCGGGGCGCGGCCTGTTTCGATCGGGATGTCGGGGATTGAAAGAGGATCTTTCCGTGCAGAGCAACGACGACGACATCGCTATCACCGGCATGGCGTGTCGATTTCCCGGCGCCGAGGACTATCGGCAGTTCTGGGTCACTGTGGAGCGCGGGGACTCGCATGTCGACGA
Organism: Streptomyces oceani; assembly: GCF_001751245.1. Taxonomy (GTDB): domain Bacteria; phylum Actinomycetota; class Actinomycetes; order Streptomycetales; family Streptomycetaceae; genus Streptomyces; species Streptomyces oceani. The sequence goes on along the minus strand of NZ_LJGU01000151.1, from coordinate 33,144 downwards.
GGTGCCTGACAGCCGCTGGGACTGGCGGGCGTACGCGGACCCCGACGGCGCGGGAACCAGCAGGTGGGGGGCGTTCCTGCCGGACGTGGCGGCCTTCGACGCCGCGTTCTTCCGGGTGTCCCCGCTGGAGGCGGAGAGCATGGACCCGCAGCAGCGGATCATGCTGCAGCTCGTCTGGTCCTGCTTCGAGGACGCCGCGGTGCCGCCCGGTGAGCTGACGGGAAGCGACGTCGGGGTGTTTCTGGGCGCCTTCAACCTGGACTACAAGACGTTGCAGGAAACGGGGGCGCGAGAGCCCGCGGCCCACCACGCCACGGGGACGGCGGGCGCCGTCATCGCCAACCGCGTATCCCACTTCTTCGACCTGACCGGCCCGAGCGTGACGGTCGACACGGCATCCTCCGCATCACTCGACGCCGTGCACCTGGCGGTGCAGTCCCTGCGTCAGAAGGAGTGCGGCGTCGCCATCGCGGGTGGCATCAGCTTGGTGCTGACCCCCGCGCGCAACGTCTCCTTCTCCAAGGTCGGAATGCTGTCCCCGACCGGCTCGTGCAAGACGTTCGACGAACGCGCGGACGGTTATGTGCGCGGAGAGGGCGGCGGCCTGGTGCTGCTCAAACCGCTCGCGGACGCGGTGCGGGACGGCGACAGCATCCACGGGGTGATCAAGGGCAGCGCCGTCAGCCACGCCGGGAGGACCCGTAGTCTCACGTATCCCAGTTCCGAGGCACAGGCCAGCGTCATCTCGAAGGCGCTCGCCCAGGCGCGTGTCCCGCCGGAGACCGTGAACTACGTCGAGGCACACGGCACCGGTACGCCGACCGGCGATCCCGTCGAGGTTCGCGGACTGGTGGAGGGGTTCCGGAACGCCCGTGGCGACGACGCGGCTTCCGGGCCGCACAACTACTGCGGTCTCGGCTCGGTCAAACCGAACATCGGTCATCTCGAACCCGCCGCGGGAATCGCGGGCCTCGTCAAGGTGCTGCTGTCGATGGCGCACGAGAAGCTGCCCGGCCTGCCCGACTTCACGAAGCTGAATCCGGCCATCACGCTGGACGAGACGCCCTTCTACGTCGTGGACTCCCCGCGGGAGTGGGCCTCGCCGCGCTCGGAGACGGGCGAGCCGTTGCCGCGTCGTGCCGGGGTCAGCTCGTTCGGCTTCGGCGGGACGAACGCGCACGTGGTCCTGGAGCAGGCACCGCCCAGGGAGCCGACCGCGCCGGAGACCCGCCCCGCCTACCTCGTCTGTCTGTCCGGCAGGACCGAAACGGCCCTGCGGCGCCGAATCCACGATCTGGCGGACTGGTTGGAGCACGAGGGGGCCGACGCCGACCTGACGGACCTCAGTGCCACGCTCCTGCTGGGGCGGGAACACCTCGACGTCCGGGCGGCGTTCGTCGTACGGAGCACCGCGCAGCTGCGCGCGAGGCTGGAACACCTGATACGCAGGGGCCACGCCGCCGAGTGTTGCCACAACCTCGGAGAGGACAGGGGGACGCCCGGGAAGACAGTCTGGCCGGAACCCCCCGACCCGCACCTCGGTGCGGAGGCCCCCGCCGCCGAGTACACCCAGCACCTCCTCGCCCTGGCCGAGTCCTTCGCCGCCGGTGGCGAGCCACACGGGAGGGATCTCCTCGCGGCGGTACGGACCAGGAAACTGCGGTTGCCGACATACCCGTTCGACGAACAGCGGTTCTGGATCGCCACCGACACGGCGCCCGGCTCCCCGACCGAGCGGGCCACTACGGAGCCTGCCCCCGCGGCACCGATCCCCGCGGAACCGACCTCCTCGGAGCGGAACGGCCCACCGGACGTCGCGGATCTGCTGCGCGCCGACCTCAGGCGACTGGCCTGCGACGTCGTCAAGTTGGCGGCGAGCGAGGTCCACCCGGACGACAGGCTCTCCGACCTCGGCTTCGACTCGGTCGGCAACACCCGGCTGGCCGCCGACCTGAGCGAGTACTACGGGATCGCCCTCACCCCGTCGGACCTCTACACGCACTTCACGCTCGGCATGCTCGAGGACCATCTGACCCGGGATCACGGTGCCGCCGTGACACGGACGTACGTGGGTACCGCCGACGCGTACGGGTCGCCCTCGCGGCGGACCACCACCCCGCCACCGAGTCCGGCGGCTGGTACCTCGCCGGCGGTCGTCTCCGACCGGGACGACATCGCCATCATCGGGCTGAGCGGACGCTTCCCGGGGGCGCGGAGCGCCGACGATCTCTGGGAGATCCTCGAGAGCGGCCGGGACGTGGTGGAACTCCTGCCGGCCGAGCGACGGGAGGACTGGGCCGGGGCGCCCGGTGATCCCGTGCCCAGGGGCGGATGGCTGCCCGGACCGGCCGAGTTCGACCCGCTGTTCTTCGAGATCGCGCCCAGCGAGGCCGAGTCCATGGACCCGCGGCAGCGACTGTTGCTGCAGGAGTCATGGCGGGCGCTGGAGGACGCGGGCTACGGCCCCCGAAGGCTGCGCGACAGCACGATGGGCATGTTCGTCGGCACCGAACAGGGCGACTACCAACGGGTCGCCGGCCGCGAGGAAACCCTCACCTCGGCCCACGACGGCGTTCTGGCGTCGCGCCTCGGGTACTTCCTGAACTTCTCGGGCCCCGTCCTGTCGCTCAACACGGCGTGCTCGGCGGGCCTGGCCGCCGTACACCAGGCCAGCGTGAGCCTGCGTACCGGCGAGTGCGACACCGCGCTCGCCGCGGGTGCCAACATTCTCGCGACCTCGCGGTTCTTCCAGCACGCCAGCCAGGCCGGCATGCTGTCCGAGGACGGCGTCTGCCGCCCCTTCGGCAAGGACGCCAACGGGATGGTGGTGGGTGAGGCGGTCGCCGTCGTGGTGCTGAAGCGCCTCTCGAAGGCGCTGGCGGACGGGGACCGGGTCCACGCCGTCATCAAGGGCAGCGGCATCAACTACGACGGCCGTACGAACGGCATCACCGCGCCCAGCCAACCGGCGCAGACCTCTCTGCTGCGTTCCGTCCACGAACGGTTCGGCATCAATCCGGGCGAGATCGACCACGTCGTGGCGCACGGCACCGGCACCCGGCTCGGTGACCCCATCGAGGTGAACGCCCTCGCCGCCGCCTTCGGTCCGTACACCGACAAGAAGCAGTACTGCGCGCTGACCTCGACCAAGAGCAACCTCGGTCACACTCTGGCCGCGTCCGGGTTGGTGAGCCTGATCGGACTGGTGCAGTCGCTGCGGCACGAAACCCTGCCGGCCAGCCTGCACTGCGAGCAGGACAGTGACTACATCGACTGGGCGCGGAGTCCCTTCTACGTCAACAAGGAGTCCCGCCCCTGGCGCAGCACGCCCGACAGGAAGCGGCTGGGGGCGGTCAGTTCGTTCGGCATCAGCGGGACGAACGCCCACGTCGTCGTCGAAGGCCATGACGCGCTCGGCACCGCGGACCCAGGTGACGCTTCGGCGTCCCGACTCCTCGTGCTCTCGGCCAAGACGGATGAGGCTTTGACCGCCCGGGTCGCCGACCTGTTGGAGTTCCTGGAGGACACCGACCGGGACCAGCCGGGCCTCGACCGGATCAGCGCCACACTGCTGCTCGGCAGGCACCACTTCGCGCACCGCCTCGCACTGCTCGCGGCGACGCCCGAGGAGGCCGCGCGACAGCTCCGCCTACTACTCGAAGGCGGGGAGGCGCCCCAGGCATTCCAAGGGGTTCGGCCACGCGACTTCGTACCGCAGACGGCACTCGTCGAGTACGGCGACGAGTTGACCGCGCGTGCGGACGGCTCGACCGCCGACCGGCGAAAGCACCAGGACGCCCTGCGCGCGCTCGCCGACCTGTACCGCCAGGGCTACGACCTGGACTGGGAGGGCCTGTTCGGCGAACGGGTACCGCCGGTCACGTCGCTGCCGACCTATCCCTTCGCCCGTGAGGAGTACTGGATAGGCGAGCCACCCGAGCCCGCGGTGACGCTCTCCCCGACCGAGGTTCAGGGGACCGGGGGCCTGCACCTCTACGTCCCGCGCTGGGTCACGGAGCGCCCCGCCGCGGAGCCGGACGCCGAAGCAGTTGCCGGGACGACCCTGCTCGTCCTCGACGAGGACCCGACACGTGTCGCGCTCTTCCGTCGGCACCACGCGAGCACCGTGATCCAGGTGCGGGCCGGCGCGGGCTTCGAGGAGTACGCCGCTGGCCACTACGTCGTCAACCGGCGTGCGGAAGCCGACTTCGACCGGCTGTTGACCGCGGTTGACCCGCTGGGGCGGACGCCGCTCGTCATCGCCAACCTCTGGCCCCTGATGTCGGACGGGACGGACCGCACGCTCGAGTTGGAGAGTCTGCTCCACCTCTTCCGGGCGGCGCACCGCACCGGGCCCGAGCGCGAACTCCAGCACCTGTCCGTCGTACCGGGGGAACGGGAGGTCGCGGGAGCGACGGCGAAGTCGCTCTCGGGATTCGCGCGGGCGATGGTTCCGGTGAACCACCTGATCCGGATGAACACCCTCCAGTTCGGCGGGATGCCGAATGCCGAGTCCGTGGTGCTCGGCGTGCTGGACGAACTCCGTGTCGGGGCGGGGACCCTCGCCCGCGGCGGGCAGGAGATCCGACGTGCCGACGGCGTTCGTTCGACGAGGGTGCCGCAACGGTGGACCAGCGGGGTGGACCCCGTGGCATCCGGTCTGCCGTTGAAGGAGAACGGCGTCTACCTCATCAGCGGGGGCGCCGGCGAACTCGGCGGACACCTCGGCAGATACCTCGCCGAGCAGTGTCGGGCCAGGCTCGTCCTGCTCGGCCGCAGGGAACCGGACGCCGAGCTGGGGGAGCGGATCGCGTCGCTGGAGACGGCGGGCGCCCAGGTCGCGTACCTGCGCTGCGACGTCTCCGACCGCGGCGCGGTGCGCCGCGCGCTGGACGCGGCCCGAGCACGGTTCGGCGGCCTGGACGGCGTCTTCCACAGCGCGGGCGTCCTGGGGGGCGTCGACGCCCTGTCCGCGACGCCGGCCGACTTCGACGCGGTCCTGGCACCCAAACTGCACGGGACACTCCACCTGGACGAGTTGACGTGCGAGGAGCCGCTGGACTTCTTCGTGCTGTTCTCGTCGATCGCCGCTCACGTCGGTGACTTCGGGCAGGGCAGCTACGCGGCTGCCAACCGCTTTCTCGACGCCTACGCCCAGCACCGGGAGGCACTGCGGGCGGACGGGCTGCGCCGGGGCCGGAGCATCGCGGTGGACTGGCCGTACTGGGACGAGGGCGGGATGCTCGGGGAGATCGAGCGGGACGCCACGTCCAAGGCCCTCTACTTCGACCACTCGGGCCTGCGCGGGCTCGGGACGGCCGAGGGCATCCGGACGCTCATGGCGATCCTGGCCTCGGACGAGACACAGGTCGTGGTGGCGAAGGGGGAGCGCGGGAAGATCGAGCGGGTCCTGCGCGTCGCGGAACGCGACCGTACGGAAGCGTCCGTCGCGGCACGCGACAGCGAGCCCCGTCCGGAACCGCTGGCCGGGACCGGCGAACGATCCGCAGCGGAGGCTCCCGCCCTGTCCGCCCGGACGGCCGACTACCTCAGGGACAAGATCTCCCGGGTCTTCCGGATCAGTGCCGACCGCCTCGACGACGCCGCCGAACTCGGCGAGTACGGCATCGAGTCGATCCAGATCATGGAGCTGCTGCGGCTGTTGGGCAAGGACTTCGAGTCCCTGCCCGCCACGCTGTTCTTCGAGTACCGCACCATTCGCGAGCTGGCCGGGTACTTCGTCCGGGAACACGCGGAGCGGATGGCGACGCTGCTCGACACCGGCCGGCCCGCCACCCCGGCGGTTCCCGCCGCGCACGCGGCCCGTACCGGCCGGAGCCGGGTGACCGCCCGGGTCGAGGCGCTGAGCGCGGCGGAGCGGTCCCGGGACGAGCGGTCCCGGGACGTGGCCATCATCGGGATCAGTGGCCGCTACCCGCACGCCGACGACCCGGACCAGCTCTGGGACGTGCTGCGCGGCGGCGAGGACTGCATCGAGGAGGTCCCCCCGCACAGGTGGGACAAGGACGCGTACTACGACCCCGAGACCAAGCCCGGCAAGACCACCAGCAAGTGGGGCGGCTTCATCGACGGGGCGGAGCACTTCGACGCCATGTTCTTCAGCGTCCCCCCGAAGCGTGCCGCCGCGACCGACCCACAGACCCGACTCGTGCTACAGGCCGCCTGGGCCGCGATGGAGGACGCCGGCTACACGCGGCGGGGCCTGAACCCGGACGGCGCCGGGAAGGTCGGCGTGTACCTGGGCATGACGTGGAACGAGTACCAGCTGTACAGCGGTCAGGACGTGTCCGACCGGGCGGAAGCCGCCAACCTCGTCTCCTACTTCCTCGACCTGCACGGGTCGAGCCTCACCGTCGACACGGCCTGCGCGTCGTCGCTGTACGCCGTCGCCATGGCCTGCGAGAGCCTCAGGCGAGGCGACACGTCGATGGCCTTCGCGGCCGGCGTGAACCTGTCGCTTCACCCGAACAAGTACGTGGCGCTCAGCCAGCTGAAGTTCCTCGCCGAGGACGGGCGTTGCCGTCCGTTCGGGGAAGGCGGCACCGGCTACGTACCGGGGGAGGGCGTCGGCTGCGTCCTGTTGAAGCCCCTGGACCAGGCCGTCGAGGACGGGGACCACGTCCACGCGGTGATCCGGGGCGTGGCGACACGGCACGGCGGGAAGACCAACGGCAGCACCGTGCCCAACCCCTCGGCGCAGGGTGACGTGGTGGTGGACGCGCTGCGGGACGCGGGGATCTCCGCCGAGGACGTCAGCTGCGTCGAGGCGCACGGTACCGGTACGTCCCTGGGCGACCCGATCGAGGTCACCGGCCTGACCCGAGCGTTCCGCGAGTACACCGACAGGTCAGGGTTCTGCTCGATCGGGTCGATCAAGTCGAACATCGGTCACCTGGAGGCCGCGGCGGGTATAGCCGGCATCACCAAGGTGGTCCTACAGCTGCGGCACAAGAAGCTGGTGCCCTCGCTGCACTCGCGGCGGCTGAATCCGCACATCGACTTCTCCGACTCCCCGGTCCGGGTGCAGCAGGAGTTGGAGGAGTGGAAGCGGCCCACCCGGACCGTCGCCGGAGCGACGACGGAGGTCCCGCGCATCGCCGGCGTCTCCTCGTTCGGTGCCCACGGCGCCATCGCCCACGTGCTCATCGAGGAGCCCACCGAGCCGGAGGAGCGGCCGGCACCGGTGCCGGCGCCGGAACTGGTGCTGTTGTCGGCGAAGAACGCCGAGCGTCTGCGGGAGCGGGTGCGCGCACTGGTGCGCTGGCTCCCCGAGGAGGGCCGGTCCGCCCGGTTGGACGACATCGCGTACACGTCGCAGGTCGGTCGGGAGGCGATGGAGGAACGGCTCGCCCTGCTCGTCGAGAGCCGGGAGGAACTGCGGCAGAAGCTGCGGGCGTTCCTCGACGGCGTCGGGGACGTGGACGGCGTCCGCCACGGGCGGTCGCGCCAGAGCCTGGAAGCGCTCGCGGACTTCGAGGCCGACGAGCAGCGGCAGCGGACGGTGCGGTACCGGCTCGAGAACGCCGCGTACGAGGAACTGGTGGACCTCTGGCTGGAGGGCCTGAGCGTGGACTGGCGGCTGCTCGCCCGCGCGACGACGCCGCGCCGAGTTCCGCTGCCCACCTACCCCTTCGCTCCCGAGCGCCACTGGGTCGCCGCCCCGCCCGATCCCGAGGCGGCCGGTCGGGAGGGCGTCGCCCGTGCGCACCCCCTGGTGCACACGAACACCTCCACCCTGGAGGCTCAGCGCTTCGACTCGGTCTTCTCCGGTGCCGAGTTCTTCCTGCGGGACCACGTCGTCCAGGGGGACCGTGTGCTTCCTGGGGTGGCGTACCTGGAGATGGCGCGGGCGGCGGTGTCGGCGTCGGTCGAGAGCGCTCCGGGCGCGCTGACCCTGCGCAACGTGGTGTGGGCACGGCCGGTCACGGTGGGGGAACGGCCCGTCGGCGTGCGTACGGTGTTGTTCGCCGCCGGGGCCGGCGAGGCCGTGTTCGAGGTCTCCAGCCTGCCCGACACCTCCGGTGGCGAGGCGGAGCCGATCGTGCACAGCCAGGGCGTCGCGGTGTTCGGAGAGCCGATGCCCGCCGACCCGGTGGATCTATCGGGACTACGGGACAGGTGTGACGGGACGCGGCTCGACCCGGAGCAGTGCTACCGGACCTACCAACGGCTGGGTCTGTCGTACGGGCCCGCGCACCGTGCGCTGGAGAGCGTCCGGGCCGCTGACGGGCAGGTGCTCGCGCGGCTACGGCTGCCCGCGGAGGTGCGCGAGTCGCTCGACGCGTTCGTGCTGCACCCGAGTCTGCTGGACTCGGCGCTGCAGGCGGCGATCGGTCTGGAACCGGTCGAGGACGCCGCCGTGGCCCATGTCCCGTTCGCGCTGGACGAGTTGCGGATCCTCGGGCCGTGCCGGGAGGTGATGTGGGCCTGGGTGCGCCGTAGCGCCGACGATCGGCCCGAGAGTCGGGTGCGCAAGCTCGACATCGACCTGTGCGACGACTCGGGCGCCGTGGCCTGCCGGTTCACGGGCTTCTCCGCCAGGCCGTACGAAGCCGGTGGTGCGTCCGTGCCCGCGTCTCGGGAACTCCCGGACGGTGACATCCCGGAGGCACGGAGCGAGACCTCCTCCGCCCCCGACGAGTCAGCCCCGGCCGGGGACGGGCTCGACGAGCGGACCACCCGGTACCTCATCGGGCTGCTGGCGGACGAGCTGGGCCTGCCGGCGAACCGGATCGACGCCGACGACGCGCTCGAGGTCTACGGCATCGACTCCGTCATGACGATGGCCCTGACCACCAAGCTGGAGCAGGTCTTCGGCTCCCTGCCCAAGACGCTGTTCTTCGAGTACCAGAGCATCCGCGCTCTGACACGGTACTTCCTGGAGACCCGTGAGGACGAGCTGGAGGCACTGCTCGGCGTCGGATCGCCGGAGGCGGACGCCGGCTCCCCCGACGACGCCGAGGAGCAAACCGCCGACACCCCCACCAGCACGGGCCGTTCGGCGGTGGCCTCCCGTACGCGCTTCGTGTCGCCGTCCCGACGGGTGGCGCGACCCCGAGCCGAGGCCGGCGCGGGTTCCGTCGACGTGGCCGTCATCGGCCTGGCGGGGCGGTACCCGCAGGCGCGGAACGTACGGGAGTTCTGGCGGAACCTGGTGGAGGGCAAGGACTGCGTCACCGAGGTTCCGCCGGATCGGTGGGACCACAGCCGGTACTTCGACCCGGACGTCGACGCCGCGGACAGCACGTACTCCAAGTGGGGTGGCTTCCTGGCGGGCGCGGACCACTTCGACCCGCTGTTCTTCACCATCTCCCCGAGCGAAGCGGAGTACATGGACCCGCAGGAGCGGTTGTTCCTGGAGTGCGCGCAGGAGACCTTCGAGGACGCGGGCTACACCCGTGCCGCACTGGGCCGCGACCCGGGTCAGGGCGGTCCCGGCGGCAACGTCGGCGTGTTCGTGGGGGTGATGTACGAGGAGTATCAGCTGTACGCCGCCCAGGAGCAGGCCAGAGGCCGGAACATCACCCTGGCGGGCAGCGCGTCCTCCATCGCGAACCGGGTGTCGTACTTCTACGACCTGCACGGCCCGAGCATGGCCGTCGACACGATGTGCTCCTCGTCGCTCACGGCGATCCAGCTGGCGTGCCAGAGCCTGCTGACGAACGGGTGCGAGATGGCCGTGGCGGGCGGCGTGAACCTCTCCCTGCACCCCAACAAGTACCTGATGCTCGCGGACGGCAAGTACCTGTCGAGCAAGGGGCTGTGCGAGAGCTTCGGCGAGGGAGGCGACGGATACGTTCCCGGCGAGGGCGTCGGCGCCGTCCTGCTGAAGCCGCTGGCGAGGGCGGAGGAGGACGGCGACACGATCCACGGTGTCCTCCGGGGCGTGGCCGTCAATCACGGGGGCAAGACGAACGGCTACTCGGTTCCCAATCCCCGTGCGCAGTTGGGCGTCATCGATCAGGCGCTGCGGGAGGCGGGCGTGGACGCGCGGTCGGTGAGCTACGTCGAGGCGCACGGCACCGGTACGTCGCTCGGCGACCCGATCGAGGTCGCGGGCCTGACCAAGGCGTTCCGCGAGCACTCCGACGACGTGCGGTATTGCGCGATCGGTTCGGTGAAGAGCAACATCGGACACGCCGAGAGCGCCGCGGGCATCTCCGGTCTGACCAAGGTGCTGTTGCAGATGAGGCACGGGCGACTGGTGCCCTCGCTGCACTCGGAGACGCTGAACCCGCACATCGACTTCGAGGGCGGCCCCTTCTTCGTACAGCGAGAGCTGTCGGAGTGGCGGCGTCCGCTGTCGGCCGACGGCACGGAGGCGCCACGCGTCGCCGGTGTCTCCTCCTTCGGAGCGGGTGGTTCCAACGCTCACCTGATCGTGGAGGAGTACGTCCCGGCTCCGCGGCAGCGTCCGCAGGACGGCCCGTCGGTCGTCGTGCTCTCCGCGAGGACACCGGAGGCGTTGCGTGCGCAGGCCGAGCAACTGGCGGGATGGGTCGCCGACGAGGACGGCGCCGCCGCCTCGCTCGCGGACATCGCGTACACCCTGCAGACCGGCCGGGAGGCGTTCGAGGAGCGACTCGGCCTGGTGGTGGACACGACCGCCGACCTGGTCGCCAAGCTGACGCGCTTCCTCGACGGCGAGGGCGGCGTACCAGGTCTGCACCGCGGGACGGTCAAGCGGCGACAGGACGACGCGCTGCAGGCGTTCGCCGCGGACGAGGACATGGCGCGGACGCTGGGCGCGTGGGCGGAGAAGGGCAAGTTCGACAAGCTGCTCCGGCTGTGGGTGACCGGGGTGACGGTCGACTGGGACAAGCTCCCCCGCCGGGGCGTCCCGTGCCGTGTTCCGATGCCGACGTACCCCTTCCAACGCGAACGCTACTGGCCCGCTCAGGGCACGGACGTCACGCCGGCTCCGGCGGGCCCGGCGGGACAGCTCCACCCGCTGGTGCACACGAACACCTCCAGCCTGACCGAGCAGCGCTTCACCTCCGTGTTCACCGGGGAGGAGTTCTTCCTGGCCGATCACCGGGTGCGTGGGGAGCGGGTGCTCTCCGCGGCGGCCTGCCTGGAGTTGGTCCGCGCCGCCGTCGAGGCGTCGCTGGACGAGCCGCACGGCCCGCTCAGCATCGCCGACGTCGTGTGGGCGCAGCCGGTGACCGTGGGCGAGCGGCGGCAGACCGTCGAGGTGCGCCTCCTGCCCAGGGGACAGGACGAGGTCGGCTACGAGATCGTCAGCCGGGAGCCCGTCGCGGAACCGGTGGTGCACGGCGGTGGCGTGGTACGGGTGACGCAGGAGTCCGTCCCGGCCGCCGCGGGCGTCGGGTTGGACCTCGCGAGCCTGCGCGCGGAGTGCGACCTCGGCGCGTGGGACGCCGACCAGGTCTACGACTGGTTCCTGTCGCGGGGCATCGCCTACGGCCCCGGGCACCGGGGTGTCGAGCGCCTGTGGGTCGGTGACGGTCAGGCGCTGGCCCGGCTGACGCTCCCGGACGCCGTCGGAGCGACCCTGGGGGACTACGGGCTCCATCCCGCCCTGCTGGACTCCGCGCTGCAGACCTGCGTCGGCCTGGGACCCCTGGAGTCGGCGCGGTCCGAACTCCTGCTGCCCTTCGCCGTGGACGAGGTGCGGGTCCTCGGCGAGTGCGCCGCGTCGATGTGGGCGTGGGTGCGCGGGAGCGGCGACGTGTCGTCAACCGCCGGTTCCACTGACCGCCGTATCGACATCGACGTCTGCGATGACGCGGGGAAGGTCTGTGTCCGGCTCAGCGGCGTCTCGCTGCGGGCCGTTCCGGTGGATCGGCCCACGGGTGAACTGCTCGCCTCGCCGCGCTGGACCGCCCGGGACAGGACGGGGGACGTGAGCGGGGCGGGAGGCACTCCGGCCGCGCTCGCCCTGGTCATCGGTCTTCCCCGGGTCGCGGAGGTGATGCGGTCACGCGGCACGGGGCGGGTCGTGCTCCTGGACGCTGGTTCGGCGCGCGTCGACGGGCGTTACTCCGACTACGCGCGGCAGGTCTTCGCGGCCGTCCGGGAACTCCTCGCGGAACGGGCACATCACCCTGTCAACGTCCAGTTGGTCGGCCCGGCTGACGCGGACGCGTGGCTGTGGGCCGGTCTGGCGGGCGTACTCAGGACGGCTCAGCTGGAGAACCCGCGCGTTCTGGGCCAGATGGTCCTGGTCGACCCCCGGGAGGAGCCGGAACGTGCCGCGTACCACGTGGAAGCCGATCGTGCCGCGCCGGAGGACACGGCGATCCGGTACCGGTCCGGTGTGCGCGAGGTGCTGCGGTGGCGCGAGTTCGAAGGCGCCACCCCGGCGCCACTGCCGTGGAAGGACGGCGGCGTCTACCTGATCACCGGTGGTGCCGGCGGGTTGGGGGCGCTGTTCGCCCGGGACATCGCGACGAAGGTGGAGCGGCCCCGGATCGTGCTGACCGGGCGTGCCGCGCGGGACGAGGACAAGGACGCGCTCCTGGAGCGGTTGCAGCTGCTGGGGGCCGAGGCGGTCTACCGGCAGGCGGACGTCGGCGTCGAGGCGGACGTCGTGGCGCTCACGGGCTGGACGCGTCGGACGTACGGCCGGCTGGACGGGATTCTGCACTCCGCGGGGGTAATCCGGGACGGTTTCCTCCTGAAGAAGACGGACGAGGACTTCTGCGCCGTGCTGGAGCCGAAGGTCTCCGGCCTGGTGCACCTGGACGCCGCGACCCAGGATGCGGACCTGGACTTCCTCGTCCTGTTCTCGTCCTTCTCGGGTGCGTTCGGCAACGTGGGGCAGGCCGACTACGCGGCGGCGAACGCGTTCATGGACGCGTTCGCGGAGCACCGGAACGGACTCGTGGAGCGGGGCGAGCGCCAGGGCCGGACGGTGTCGGTCAACTGGCCGCTGTGGGCCGCCGGCGGGATGGGTGTCGATCCGGGCGTCGAGCGGTGGCTGCGGGCGCAGTTCGGCATGGTCCCGCTGAGCGAGGACACCGGAGTGCGGGCGCTGTACCGGGCGTTGGCCGCGCGGGAGGACCAGGTCCTCGTCCTCGAGGGTGACCGGGCCCGGATGACGCACGCCCTGTTGGCCGATCCCGCGGACGAGCCCGAGCCCGAGCCCGAACCTGAGCCCGAGCCCGAGCCCGAACCTGAGCCCGAGCCCGCGACGGAGACCGGGGAAGGACTGATCCGCAGGGCCGAGGCGTACGTCAAGAAGGCGCTGTCGTCGGTGATCAACCTGCCGCCGGCAAGGATCGACGCGGAGGCGACGCTCGACGACTACGGCGTCAACTCCGTGATGACGATGAGCATGACCCGGGCCCTGGAGGAGGACATCGGGCCGCTGTCGAAGACGCTGTTCTTCGAGTACCAGACGGTTGAGGCGCTCGCCGGTCATCTCCTGGACGCACACGCCGACCGGATGCGGGAGCTCCTGCTCGCCGGCGAGAATCGTCCCGAGGCCCGGGAAGGGGCAGCGGTCCAGGCCGCCACCTCGGCGGGCGTCGCGCGGCGGAACCGCACGTGGCGGACCAGCGTGCCGGTCACGGCCGTCAGCCCCGTACGGGCCGCCGCTCCGTCGGCCGCGGCGGAGCGGACGGACATCGCGATCGTGGGGTTGGCGGGCCGCTACCCGCAGGCGCGCGACGTGGCGGAGTTCTGGGAGAACCTCGCGGCGGGCAGGGACAGCGTCACCGGGATTCCCGAGACGCGCTGGGACCACGGGGAGTTCTTCGACCCGGACAAGGGTGCCGCCGGGCGGACGTACAGCAGGTGGGGCGGCTTCCTCGACGGCGCGTACGACTTCGACCCGCTGTTCTTCGCCATCTCCCCGCGCGAGGCCGAGACGATGGACCCGCAGGAACGCCTGTTCCTGCAGTGCGTCCACGAGACGATGGAGGACGCCGGCTACACGCGGGGTGGGCCGAGGAGCCGGACCGGCAACGTGCCCGAGGGCGAAGTCGGTGTCTTCGTCGGGGTGATGTACGAGGAGTACCAGCTCTTCGGTGCCCAGAACCAGATGCTGGGCGGCGGTGCGGCGGTGGCGGGCAGTTCGGCCTCCATCGCCAACCGGGTGTCGTACGCCTGCGGGTTCCACGGCCCGAGCATGAGCGTCGACACCATGTGCTCGTCCTCGCTCACGGCGCTTCACCTGGCGTGCCAGAGCCTCAAGTGCGGCGAGTGCGAGGTGGCGGTCGCGGGCGGGGTCAACCTCTCGCTGCACCCGAACAAGTACCTGCTGCTGAGCCAGGGCAAGTTCGTCTCCAGCGACGGCCGATGCCGAAGCTTCGGGGCCGGTGGGGACGGCTACGTGCCCGGCGAGGGCGTGGGAGCGGTCCTGTTGAAGCCGCTGGCGAGGGCGATCGCTGACGGGGACCGGATCCACGGTGTCGTCAAGGGCACGTCGGTCAACCACGGTGGCAAGACCAACGGTTACACGGTGCCGAACCCGCGGGCGCAGTCGGACGTGATCGGCCGGGCCCTGGAGGCGTCCGGGGTGAGCGCGCGTGCGGTGAGCTACCTGGAGGCACACGGCACCGGGACCACGCTTGGTGATCCGATCGAGATCACGGGCCTGTCGAACGCCTTCCAAGACCACACCGGGGACAAGCAGTTCTGCGCTATAGGTTCGGTCAAGAGCAACATCGGCCATGCCGAGAGCGCGTCGGGCATCGCGGGCATCACCAAGGTGCTGCTGCAGATGCGGCACGGCAAGCTGGCTCCCTCCCTGCACGCGGACACCTTGAACCCGAACATCGACTTCACGGACACCCCGTTCGTCGTGCAGCGCGAGCTGGCCGACTGGCCCAGGCCCGCACCGCCCGGCGGTGGCACGGGCACGGAGTCGCCACGCGTCGCCGGGGTCTCGTCCTTCGGGGCGGGTGGCTCCAACGCCCACGTCGTCATCGCGGAGCACATTCCGGACCACCACGAGGCCGGGTACCGGCTCGACCCCGCGCTGGGGGCCGTCGTGCCGCTCTCGGCGCGTACCGAGGACGCGCTGCGGGCACAGGTCGCCAACCTGCTGCGGTGGCTGGAACGGCCGGAGAACGCGGCCGTGGAACTGGCGGACGTGGCGTACACGCTGCAGGTCGGCCGGGAGGCGATGGAGGAGCGCCTGGGCGTGCTCGCCACCACCGTGCCGGATCTCGCGGCGCGCCTGCGCGGGTTCCTGACCTCCGGCGACGGTGACGCGGGTGACGGTGACACCGGTGACGTGACGCGCGGCTCGGCCGGGCGTGACGGCACCGTACGCACGCTGCTCTCCGCCGACGCGGACCTGAGCACGATGATCTCGACCTGGGCCGATAAGGGGAAGTACGACAAGCTCCTGGAGCTGTGGACGAACGGGGTGCCCGTCGACTGGCGCGTTCTCTACGGCGATCGGACTCCGCGGCGTATCGGACTGCCGACCTACCCGTTCGCCCGCGAGCGCTACTTCCCCTTCGCCGACCAGCCGTTCACCGTGCGGGAGCGCGTCGATCAGGACGCGTCCACGGATGACCCGCCGGGGCCCGCGCGGCCTCTCGTCTTCGCCGAGGGCTGGGAGCCCGAGCCGCTGCGGGACGGCCCGGCGCGCGGTACCGGCAGCGTTGTCTGCCTGTGCGACGGTTCCGACCGTCAGGTCGAGGCCGCGCGGGCGGTCCACGCGCTCGACCCCGCCGCCCGTGTCGTCTTCGTCGGACGCGGCCCCGCCTTCCACCGGGTCTCGCCGCAGTCGTACGAGGTCCGCGAGGCGGAGGTCGACGACTACGCGGACGCGTTCCGCGACATCGCCGAGCGCCACGGGGACGTCGACGCCGTCCTTGATCTCAGATGGCTGGAGGCGGGTTCGCGCCCCGAGGGAGTCGGCGAGGTCATGCTCGCCGTCCAGGGACTGGCCCGGGCCGGGGTCCTCGCGCGCCGGTTCGTACTGGCGGGCGAGTACCGCGACGGAGTGGAGCGCGCGCACCTGGAAGCGGCCATGGGTTTCGAGCGCTCGCTCGGACTGGTGCTGCCACAGCCGGCGTTCACGGTCGTGCTGCAGGACGCCGCTGATCCGAGGCGGCCGGCCGGAGTCGCGGGCTGGGTCGAACGACTGCTCGCCGAACTGCGCCAGGAGACCCCCTCCAGTGCCCTGTACCGGGCGGGCGGGCGTTTCGTCAGCCGTGTCCGGCGGGCGGAGGCGACCGAGGCGCCCAGCCCCTTCAAGCGCGGTGGCACGTACCTCGTCACCGGTGGCCTCGGTGGTCTGGGACTGATCGTGGCCGAGCACCTCACCAGCGGCTACGCGGCCAACGTCGTGCTGACCGGTCGGTCCGCGCCGGACTCGCGGCGGCGGGAGAAGCTGCGCGGGCTCGGCGCGGACCGGGCTCTCTACCTGCGGGCGGACGTATGCGACGCGAACGACATGAAACGTGTCGTGGCGCGGGCACATGAGCGCTTCGGACCCGTGCACGGCGTCATCCACGCCGCCGGGGTCGAGGGTGAGGGGAGCGTCCTGGACAAGAGCGTGGCCGACTTCGAGCGAACCACGGCCGCCAAGATCGCGGGCACGCTCGCGCTCGACGAGGCGTTGGCGGGCGAGGTCCTCGACTTCGTCTGCTACTTCTCCTCGACCTCAGCGGTCGTCGGCGACTTCGGCACCTGCGACTACGCGTTCGGGAACCGCTTCCAGACGGCCTACGCCGCCCACCGCGGCCAACGGTGCGCCGCGGGGGAGGTGTCCGGCAGGACCGCGGTGATCAACTGGCCGCTGTGGCGGGACGGCGGCATGGGCCTCGACGAGGACGTGGCCGAGCTGTACCTGCGTTCCAGCGGCCAGGACTTCCTGGAGACACGGGACGGCCTCCGGCTGTTCGAGACCCTGCTGGCCCAGGACGCCGTACAGCACATGGTCGTGGTCGGAGAGCCGGACCGGGTGCACCGCTTCCTCGGCCTACGGCCCGCACGCCCGGCGATTCCAACGGGCGAGACGGCGAGCGCGGAGCCGTCGGCCCCGGAGCCGTCGACCCCGGACGAGGCCTCGCGTTCCCGGACGTCGGGAACAGCGGTCGATGAGCGCCTGAACCAGGACCTCCGGGACGTCATCGGCCGTGTCGTCAAGGTCCCGCCCGACCGGATCCACCCGAACGACAACCTCTCCGAGTACGGCTTCGACTCCGTGAGCCTCGTCGAGCTGGCCGCGGGCATCGGCGAGCGGATCGGCGTCGAGATCACACCGTCGATCTTCTTCAGCCACCCCACGTTGGAGAAGCTGCGGAGTCATCTCGCCGGGAAGCACCGGGACGTTCTCACGGCTCTCTACGGCGCGGCCCCTGCGACGTCGACGGACGGACCACCCGCCAACGAGCCCGTCGTGCCCGTCCGGGAGGAACCGACACCAGCCGCGTACGCGGACCCCGTGCCTCGGGACGGTGCGGCGGAGCGCGGCGACGCCGTGGCCGTGATCGGTATGAGCGGGCGCTTCCCCGGGGCGCGTGATGTCGATGAGCTGTGGTCCGTTCTTGAGGAGGGCCGTGACGTCGTCAGTCCCATCAGCGCCGAACGTCTCGCGCTGTGGGGGGAGGCGGCGGACAGCCCGCTCGGCGCCCTGCGTTGCGGTCAGCTCTCGGGGCCGGAGGAGTTCGACCCGCTGTTCTTCGAGATCTCCCCCAAGGAGGCCCGCGACCTGGACCCGCGGCAACGCCTGCTGCTTCAGGAATCGTGGCGGGCGCTGGAGGACGCCGCGTGGAAGTCCGGCTCGCGGGACAGGGTCGGCATGTTCGTGGGCGTCGAGCACGGCGACTACGAGGGGCTGGCTGGGGAGACGGGCAGCATAACCGCCAACCACGAGGGCGCCCTCGCCGCTCGGCTCGCCCACTTCCTCGACTTCACCGGCCCGGTCATGGCGATCAACACCGCCTGCTCGTCCGGGCTCGTGGCCGCCCACCAGGCATGTCTGAGCATCCGCGACGGCGAGTGCGACACGGCGGTCGCGGCGGGCGTCAGCCTGATCACCACGCCCCGACAGCTCACCTACATGCGGCAGGCGGAGATGCTGTCCGAGGACGGTGTCTGCTACGCCTTCGACGAGCGTGCCAACGGCATGGTGGCCAGCGAGGCCGCCGCCGTCGTCGTGCTGAAACGACTGTCGGCGGCCATCGCGGACGGAGACCGGGTCCACGGTGTCATCCGCGCCAGCGGGATCAACTACGACGGCAGGTCCAACGGCCTCACCGCCCCCAACGGTGCCGCTCAGGTCGAACTCCTGCGGTCCACCTACGAGAAGTACGCCATCGACCCGGCGGAGATCGACCACCTCGTCGCCCACGGCACGGGCACCCGGCTCGGCGACCCGGTGGAGGTCAACGCGCTCAACGACGCCTTCACCTCTCTCACCGACGAGCGGCGGTACTGCGCGCTGACCTCGACCAAGCCCAACGTCGGCCACACGCTCGCGGCGTCCGGGCTGGTCAGCCTGATCGGAATCCTCCAGGGCATGCGCCACGAGACCATCCCGGCCAGCCTGCACTGCGAGCGGGAGAGCGACTACGTCGACTGGCGGGACAGTCCGTTCTTCGTCAACCGGTCGAACAGGCACTGGCCGCGCGCCGCGGAGCGCGAACGCGTCGCGGCCCTGAGCGCCTTCGGCATGAGTGGGACCAACGCACACATGGTGGTGGAGAGTTTCGTGACCCCCGATCACGAGCACGACGTGCCGACGCCCGCCCATCTCTTCGCGGTGTCGGCGAAGGACGAGGAGGTGCTGCGGCAGCGGGTCGCCGACCTGATCGACTTCCTCGACGGCGACGGGGGCGCGTACGGCCCGAGCCACGTCAGCGCGACCCTGCTCGACGGCCGGACGCACTTCCGGTACCGGTGCGCGGTGGTGGCCCGCGACCAGGGTGAGGCCGTGCGACTGTTCCGTGACTGGCTCGACGACGGTGCCGAGACGCCCGACGCCGCCGACGGCACCGTGCCGAAGGGCTTCGCCCCGAGGGCCGAGATGCTGGCGTCCGGCAACGATCTGGTGCGCGAAGTGAGTCTCCTGCGCCACGACCACGAGGCGTTCGCGGAAGCGCTGCGCGCCGTCGCCAGGCTCTACTGCCAGGGTTACGAACTGGACTGGCGGGAGCTGTTCGGCGGCAGGCGCCTGACGCCCGTGTCCCTGCCCGCGTACCCGTTCGCGAGGAGGCGTTGCTGGCCGACCGAACCAGCGCGGCTGACGGAGACGGTGGGGGAGCCGGTCGTTGACGGGCAGTCCGACGACCCCCGGCTGCGGCGGGTGATCGCCGACTCCGGCAACGGCCGTGGTTTCGATGACGACCTCCTCTGCGGGCTGCTGGTCACGCAGTTGCGGTCGATAGGCATGGCGGCTGCCGGCGGCGGCTCCGTCGCCGACCTCGTCGACGGGCCGAGTTCCGGGCGCGTACACGGCCGTTGGCTCGACGTGAGCCTTCGCTTCCTGGCCGAGCACGGCTATCTGGAACTGGACGGGGAGCGTTACGCGCTGACCACGAGGGCGTCGGCGGGCGGTGACACCGCGTGGCGGCGCTGGGCGGACGTCTGTCGGGAGAGCGGGGGCACGAACCCGTACGTCAACCTCATGGACCAGGCTATCCGCGGGTGCCCGGACGTCCTCTCCGGACGCAGCAAGGGTACCGACGTGATCTTCCCCGACGCGTCGACGTCACTGGTCGAGGGCGTCTATCGGCACTGCGACGGTGCCGAGGCCCTCAACGAGGTCGTCGCGGAGCAGGTGGCGGACCGGGTCGAGGCCCTGCTGGCCGCGGACCCCGCCCGACCGGTCCGCGTCCTGGAGATCGGCGCGGGCACGGGAGGTACCACCGACAAGGTGCTGCGCGCACTGAGCCGTCACCGGGAGCGCGTCGAGGAGTACTGCTACACCGATGTCTCCGCACACTTCCTGCGCACGGGGAGGAAGGAGTTCGCCGCGCATCCGTACCTGCGGTACGAGCACTTCGACGTGGAGCGGAGCCCGCTCGGCCAGGGACTGGCCGGGAAGGCGTACGACATCGTCCTCGCGACCAACGTCCTGCACGCCACCAGCGACGTCCGGGCCGCGGTGCGCCACGCCCGGGAACTGCTGACGCAGGACGGCACGCTGGTGCTGAACGAGCTGGCCGCCCGCACGTTGTTCTCGCACCTGACCTTCGGCCTGCTCGACGGGTGGTGGCTCCACCACGACCCGGAGCTCCGGATCGACGGCTGCCCCGCGCTGGAGCCCGACAGTTGGCGGAAGGTGCTGCACGAGGAGGGCTTCTCGGCCGTGTCCTTCCCCGCCGCCGCGGTCCACGAGGCGGGGCACCAGATCGTCGTCGCCCGCACCGGCGCCGCGGCGACCGCGCGGGACGCGGATCACCGGGACCTGGACGTGCTCGTACGGCGGGAGGTCCTGGCGCGGCTTCAGGAGAGCCTGGAACTGGACGAGAGCGAGATCCATGTCGAGGACTCGTTCGCGGACTACGGCGTCGACTCCATCGTCGGAGTCCGGTTGGTCCGCGACCTCAACGAGGCCCTCGGTGGCGTACTGGAGCCCACCGACCTGTTCGACCACAGCTCGGTCCGGCGCCTCGCGGCCTACGTCACCGAGACGTTCCCGGAGCAGGTCGCGGCTCGCCTGGCGCCGCCCGGGGAGGCGCGGCGGGACACCCGTCCGGACACCCCCACCCGGGCGGACGCGGGGCCCGCGGCGCGAGCGGCGGACGTCGTCGGGGCGCCGCCGGAGAGCCCCGACCCGGACCTGGAGCCGGTCGCGATCATCGGCATGAGCGGGCGGTTCGGCCGCGCGGAGAGCGTCGACCGCCTCTGGGAACACCTCGCGGCCGGGGACAGTCTGGTGGGCGAGATAACCCGCTGGGACATCTCGCGGTTCGTCGAGCCCGGCGCGGACTTCCCCCGGCACGCCTCGCTGATGGACGACATCGACCAGTTCGACCCGGCCTTCTTCCAGATATCCGGTGTCGAGGCGACCTATATGGACCCCCAGCAACGCATCGCGTTGGAGGAGACCTGGCGGGCGCTCGAGGACGCGGGCTACGCCGGAGTGGGGGCCCAGAGCACTGACTGTGGCGTCTACATCGGTACCCAGCCCGTCGACTACCTGCCCTCGCCAGGGGCGGACGCCCCGGCGCAGGCCATGTGGGGCAACGCCGAGTCGATCATGCCCGCCCGCGTCTCGTACTACCTCGACCTGCGGGGCCCCGCCATCGCCGTCGACACGGCGTGCTCCGGCTCGCTGGTGGCCGTGCACCTGGCGTGTCAGGCGCTGCGCGCCGGCGAGGTCGGGATGGCCCTGGCCGGCGGGGTCTCCGTCCAGTGTGCTCCGCACTACTACCTACAGGCCCATCGGGCGGGGATGCTCTCCGCGAGCGGGCGGTGCCACACCTTCGACGAACGGGCGGACGGCTTCGTCCCCGGCGACGGCGTGGGTTTCGTGGTGCTCAAGCGTCTCCGCGACGCGCTCGCCGACGGCGATCACATCCACGGTCTCGTGCGCGGCTCCGGCCTCAACCAGGACGGCAGCTCCAACGGCATCACCGCGCCGAGCGCGAAGTCACAGGAGCGGCTGCAGGGCGCCGTGTACGACAAGTACGGTCTCGACCCCGCGGACATCGGACTCGTCGAGGCGCACGGCACCGGCACCCGGCTGGGCGACCCGATCGAGTTCCAGGCGCTGACCCGGGCGTTCCGCGGCCACACCGACAAGCGCGAGTACTGCGCCATCGGTTCGGTCAAGACCAACATCGGTCACACGTCGCCGGCGGCGGGTGTGGCCGGGCTCATCAAGATCCTGCTCGCGTTGCGGCACCGCGAGATCCCGCCCTCGCTGAACTTCGAGCGGGGCAACGCGCACATCGACTTCGCGGCGAGCCCGTTCTACGTCAACACGGTCCACCGGGACTGGATCGCCGAGCCGGGACGCCCGCGGATCGCGGCGCTGAACTCCTTCGGGTTCAGCGGCACCAACGCCCACATGGTGGTCGAGGAAGCTCCCGCAAGGTCCCGCGAAGGGGCGCGTCCGGCCCCGCACCTCGTGGTGCTGTCCGCGCTCTCCGCGGAGCAACTGCGCAGCCAGGCCGAGCGCTTGGCGGAGCACCTGAGTGTCCGCCCGGACACCGACCTGGGCGACGTGAGCATGACGCTGCTGCTCGGGCGCAGGCACTGCGCGGTCCGGCTCGCCTGTGTCGCGCGGAGCACCGCCGAACTGGTGGAGCGACTGACGGAGTGGCTGACGACGGGAAGGGAGGAGCACGTACGGCTCGCCGACCTGTCCGAGAGCCGCCCGGGGGAAGACACCGCTCGGGAGCAGCGCGGGGACTTCCGTATCCGGCGGGCCGCCGACGTGGCGGAGAGCGACCGCGTCGATTACCTCACGACCGTCCGGGACCGCTACCTCCGGGATCGTGAGCCGGACTACGCGGAGCTCTTCGCGGACGGGGCGTGCCGGCGGACACCGCTGCCGACGTACCCCTTCCGACGCCAGCGGTACTGGTTGTCCGAGGAGATCGACGCCCCCAGCAGGCCCGCCGCGCGCGTCGAGCCCGCGCCGGTGGAGCCCGCGCCGGTGGAGCCCGCGCCGGTGGAGCCCCTGCCCGCGGCGCGCCCGGCGCCCCCGGCAGGCGGGAACGACCTGACGCTGGCTCCCGTGTGGGTCCGGGACCGGACCCCCGCACAGGCGCCCGCCGTGTCGGACGGCGTGATCGTGTTCGGCGCGGACGCCACCGAACGCGCCCGGCTCGCGGCCGTGTTCGGCGCACCGGTCTTCCTCGACGTCGAGGACACGCTCAGCGTGGACGCGCTGACAGAGCGGCTGCGGAGTGTCGGGGCCATCCGGCACCTGGTGTGGGTCTCGCGGACGGGCGAGGACTCGGACGCCACCGCACTGCTCCGGTACGCCGGCAGCGGGGTGGTCCTGTTCTTCCGCCTGATCAAGGCGCTCCTCGCGCTGCGGCACGCGGGCTCGGAGCTGAACTGGACCGTCCTCACCCGGCAGACCCAGCCCGTACTGCGCGGCGAGCGGGTGCACCCCGCGGACGCGGCCGTGCTGGGCCTGGCCGAGGTTATGGCGAAGGAACTCCCCAACTGGCGGGTGAACTCGGTCGATATCGGAGTGGGAGACGACATCTTCGTGCCCGCCCCACCCAGTGCCTCCTCGCCACCGGTCCGGGCACTGCGCGGCGGGCAGTGGTTCCGCCAGCGGTTGGCGCCCGCCGCGCTCGCCGCGCCGGCGGACAGCCCCTACACCCGGGGAGGCGTGTACGTCGTGCTGGGCGGGGCCGGCGGTCTCGGCGAGATCTGGAGCGAGGACGTGATCCGGCGGTTCGGCGCCCAGGTCGTGTGGATCGGGAGGCGGGAGCGGGACGACGCCATCCAGCGCAAGATCGACAGGCTGGGGGCGCTCGGGCCCGCGCCCTGGTACGTCCGTGCCGACGCGGCCGACCGCGAGTCCCTGGCCGCCGCCCACACGCGGATCAGGCGACGGTTCGGCACGGTCAACGGCGTGGTCCACTCCGTGTTCGGTCTGGTGGACCAGAGCCTGCCCAACACCGACGAGCGGCGGTTCCGGGAGGGCCTGAGCGCCAAACTCGACGTCAGCGCGTGGATGGCGGAGGTCTTCGACGCCGACGACCTGGACTTCATGCTGTTCTTCTCGTCGGTCTCCTCCCTCAACCCGGCCATGGGCTACTGCAGTTACGTCGCGGGCAGCGCCGCCGAGGACGCGCTCTCCCACCGGCTGTCCGTCGAACGGGCCTACCCCGTGAAGGTGGTCAACTGGGGATACTGGGGAGCGGTGGGCAGCGGCCTCGACGTGCCGCAGCACATCAGGGAGCGTCTCTACGCGCAGGAGGGGCTGGCCGACATCGACCCGGCCCTCGCCATGGCCACCGTCGAGGAGCTTCTGGTGTCGCCGCTGGTGCAGGTGGCTCACCTGAACACCCACAAACCAGAGAAGTTCGAGTCCTTCGACGGGCGGGAGTCGGTCCGTGTGCTGGGCCCCAGGGCGGTGACAACCGCGCTCACCCCGGCACTGCCGTCCCGCGACGACCAGGTGCGGGCGGTTCGTACCGGCACGAAGGCCAAGGCGGCGGAGCTGGACGAGGTCCTGGCCAGGCTGCTGTGGTGTGACCTGAGGGAGCGCGGCTGGTTCCGCGGGCGGGTCTTCGACGTGGAGTCCTTCAAGCGGGACAACGGCGTCCTGGACAAGTTCGACCGGTGGGTGCGGGAGTGCTTCACGATCCTGACGCGCTTCGGTCACCTCGTGGAGACCGGTTCCGGGCTCTTCACCGCCGCCGAGGAGGGCTTCGACGCGGGCGAGGCCGAGCGGGAGTGGGAGCGCGGCAAGGCGGTGTGGCTCGCCGACCCGGAATTGCGGGCCACGGCCGACCTGGCCGACCGGACCGTCCGCGTGCTGACCGAGATCCTTGCGGGGACGGCCTCGGCCGTCGAGATGATCTTCCCGGGGTCCTCACTCGATCTCGTCGAGGGGATCTACAAGCGGAACATGATCGCGGATCACTTCAACGACGTCGTCGGAGACTGCGTGGTCGCGTTGGTCGAGCGCGCGATCGCGGAGAACCCCGACGTCCGGTTCCGCATCCTGGAAGTGGGTGCAGGAACAGGCGGCACGACCGCCACCGTCACGCGGCGGCTCCGCCCGTACGCGTACAACATCGGTGAGTACTGCTACACCGACATGTCGAACGCCTTCCTCATCCACGGTACGCGCGAGTTCGGCGCGGAGAACCCGTTCCTGCGCTGCCAACTGTTCGACGCGAGCAAACCGGTGGCGGAGCAGGGCTTCACCGAGGGTGCGTACGATCTCGTCGTCGCGACCAACGTACTGCACGCCACCCGGGACATCCGCGAGTCCTTGCGCAACGCCAAGGCGCTGATGAGGCCCGGGGCCGCGATGGTCATCAACGAGATCAACGGGTACACGCCCTTCAGCCTGCTCACGTTCGCTCTCCTGGACGGCTGGTGGCTCTACGACGACCCGGAGCTGCGCACCGAGGGCGGCCCGGCGCTGGAGCCTGACATGTGGCGGGCGGTGCTGGAGTGGGAGGGGTACGGATCGGTCGAGTTCCCCGCCACCGACGCGCACCCGCTCGGACAGCAGGTCGTCGTGGCCGCCAGCGACGGGGTGATCCGTCAGAACCACGGTGACGAGACGCCGGCCGCCGTCGAAGCGCCGGCTCCCGAGACGTCCGCCGTAGCGGGGGCGCGGACGGGCACGGAGCCGACTCAGGCGACACCTGGGCTTCTGCGGGAGAAGGCGCTCACCTACCTCAAGGACCTGGTAGCGCGCACCCTGATGATCCCGGCGGACTCGGTCAGGGGCGGAGAGCCGCTGTCCACCTACGGCATCGACTCCATCCTGATCCTCCAGCTGCTCAACGGCCTGCAGAAGGACCTGGGGCAGGTCAGCAGCACGCTCTTCTTCGAGTACGGCACCGTCGACGCGTTGGCCGACCATCTCGTCGCCGAGCGGCCGGACGACATCGCCCGTGCCGTCGGTCTCGCGCCAACCCCGGAGGACGGCCCCCTCCAGGCGAACGACGCCGCCCAGGAACCCACCGAGGCGCCTGCCACCAAGACCGGTGCGGCTGTGTCAGATGGCACCGGCCTCGGTGCCACCGAGGCACGTTCCTCCGTGCCACCGGCGCGCGGGGCCGGAGCAGGGCACGACGGGAGCATCGCGATCATCGGCATGAGCGCGCGGTTCCCACAGGCCGACACGCTGGACGCGTTCTGGACGGGCCTGCGGTCCGGCCGGCACTCGATCACCGAGATACCCGCGGACAGGTGGGACCTGGAGGGCTTCTACGAGCCCGACAAGGACCGGGCCGCGGAAGAGGGCAAGAGCTACAGCAAGTGGGGCGGCTTCCTCGACGGCTTCGCCGACTTCGACCCGCTGTTCTTCGCGATGACGCCGAACGAGGCACTGGAGGTCGATCCGCAGGAGCGTCTGTTCCTACAGGAGACGTGGCGGGCCTTCGAGGACGCGGGCTACCCGCGGGAGCGCCTGGAGCGACAGCACGGCGGACGTGTGGGGGTCTTCGCCGGCATCACGCGTGCCGACCACAACCTCCACGGTCCGGAGAGGTGGCGGCGCGGCGACAGGACGTCTCCCTACACCTCCTTCGGATCGGTGGCGAACCGCGTGTCGTTCAAGCTGAACCTGAACGGCCCCAGCATGCCCGTCGACACGATGTGCTCGTCCTCGCTCACGGCGCTGCACGAGGCGTGCGTACACCTGCTCCGGGACGAGTGCGAGCTGGCGGTGTCGGGCGGGGTGAACCTCTACCTGCACCCGTCGGGCTACGTCGCGCTCTCCCAGTTGGGGATGCTCTCGGACGAGGGCACCTGCCGCAGCTTCGGGCGTGGCGGCAACGGTTTCGTGCCGGGCGAGGGTGTCGGCGCGCTCGTCCTCAAGCGGCTCGACGACGCGGAGCGGGACAACGACCGGATTCACGCCGTCATTCGTGCCACCGGCGTCAACCACGGCGGGACGACGAACGGTTACACCGTTCCCAACCCGGTGGCACAGGGGAACCTCATCCGCGAGGTGCTGGACAAGGCGGACGTCGACGCCGGCACGATCAGCTACGTGGAGGCGCACGGTACCGGGACGGAACTGGGCGATCCCATCGAGATCAACGGCCTGAAGCGGGCGTTCTCCAGCGACACCCAGGACACCCGGTTCTGCGCGATCGGCTCGGTGAAGAGCAACATCGGCCACGCGGAGGCCGCGGCGGGTTTGGCGGGCGTGTGCAAGGTCGTGATGCAGCTGCGGCACGGCGAGCTCGCGCCCACGCTGCACGCGGACGAGGTGAACCCGCACATCGACTTCGGATCGTCGCCGTTCGTCGTCCAGCGAGAGCTGGCCGCTTGGCGGCGTCCCCGCGTGGACGTCGACGGAGCGACCCGCGAGGTGCCGCGCAGGGCCGGGGTGTCCTCCTTCGGCGCGGGCGGCGCGAACGCCCACGTCCTGATCGAGGAGTACGTCCCGGCGGAACCGGCGCCGCCGCGCGTCCCGGATGTCGGGCCCTTCGTGGTCGTACTCTCCGCGATGGACGAGGAACGGCTGCGGGAGCAGGCGAGCGCGCTGCTGCGGTGGCTGTCCGACCCGGCGACAGGCGCGGTTCCGCTCGCCGATGTCGCGTACACCCTGCAGGTTGGCCGGGCGGCCATGCCCGAGCGGCTGGGTACGGTCGTCGACTCCCCCCAGGAACTGGTCGACAGGCTGCGCGGCTTCCTCGACCGACCGGCGCGGACGGACGACGGTCTGCGCCGTGGTCGGGTGCGCCCCGACGGCGGTTCCGAACCCACCGCCGACGAGGACATGGCCGAGATCGTCGCCGCCTGGATCGCCAAGGGCAGGTACGTCAAGGTGCTCGACCTGTGGGTGCACGGCTTCGACGTCGACTGGCGGAGGCTGCACGTCGGTACGGACGTGCGCGCGGTGTCCCTGCCGACGTATCCCTTCGCCCGGGAGCGGTACTGGGTGGCCGAAGAAGTGACCAACCGCTCCCAGGACGCGGTGGACCCGGACCCAGGCCCGGACGCTGAGCGCCCGCCACCGCTGCTCGACAACGTACTCGACGACTATCTGAACGGCTCTCTCGACCTGGCCGCCGCGGCGGAGCTGCTCCGCCCGTCGGCCACGGCCGCCCGGGTCGGCACAACGGACAACGGAGGGGCGGCGAAGTGAACGACGCACTGGTCCAACTGCTGCGGGACCTCAAGGCGAACCGCATCTCCAAGGAGCAGTTCAAGGCGGCCGTGAACGGCTGGGAAGCGCCGGCGGGCGAGGAACCCGAACCGGAGCTGGTGAGGTTCGGCCCCGTCTGGGAGCGGGCGGCCGGCGACGCCGTGACGGAGGAGGTCCCGGGGCACGTCGTGCTGTTCGCGGGGCCGCGGCGCGCGGAGGAGACGTTGCGCGCGCGGGTCGGCGAGGCGGCGGTCCATGCCCTGGAGAGCCCGGCCTCCGGGAGTGCCACGCGCTACGCTGACCTCGCCTGCCGGGCGCTCGACATCGTCAAGCGACTCGTTACGGACCCGGCGCTGCCCCGTACGCTCGTCCAGCTCGTCTGCCCGGGCACCGGCGAGGACGTGCTGACCTCCGGCCTGCTCGCGATGCTGCGGACGGCGGCGGCGGAGAACCCGAGGATCGTGCCCCAACTGGTGCTCGTGGACCCCGGGTTGCGGGCGGACCCGGTGGTCGAGCAGGTCCTCCGGGGCCGGGATCACCCGGACACCTCGGCGATGCGGTGGCGCGACGGTGAGCGGGAGGTTCTGGTCTGGCGCGAACTGCCCGCCGTGGCACGTGCCGAGCTGCCGTGGAAGGAAGGCGGCACGTACGTCATCACCGGTGGCCTGGGCGGCCTGGGGCTGAAGTTCGCCGAGGACCTGCTGCGGTCCGTACGAAGCGCCACCCTCTTCCTGACCGGCCGCTCGCATGTCGACGCCGGGCGGATGTCGCCCTTGGAGGAACTGAGCGGCTCACACGCCCAGGTGCGTTACGTACGGCTCGACGTCGCGGACCCGGCGGCCGTCGAGGAGTTCGTGGCCGCGGTCCGTCAGGAGCGCGGCTCGATCGACGGCATCATCCACAGCGCCGGTGTCACCAGGGACGGCCTTATCCGTACCAAGAGCGCGGACGAAGTGCGGGAGGTTCTGGCCCCGAAGGCGGCCGGTACGGTCAACCTCGACCATGCCAGCCGGGACCTCACACTGGACTTCTTCGTCACCTTCTCCTCGGGCGCCGCGGTCACGGGCAACACCGGCCAGGCGGACTACGCCGCCGCCAACGCCTTCATGGACGCCTTCGCGCACCACCGCGACGCCCTCGTCACGGCCGGGGAGCGTTCCGGGCGGAGCCTGTCCGTCAACTGGCCCCTGTGGGCGGAGGGCGGAATGACCGTCGACGAGGAGACGGCACAGGCACTCCGAGCGGATCTCGGAACCACTCCGCTGCGCACGCCCAGCGGGCTTCGCGTCCTGCACGAGTTCCTCCTCTCGACACACAGCCAGGTGATGGTGGCCGAGGGCGACGGCCCTCGAATCCGTCAGACGTTCTCCGCCCGATCCGTCCCGGCGCGGTCCGCCCCCGCCCGATCCGCCTCGGCACTGCCCTCTTCGGGGCGAACCGCCGCGGCGCCCGTGACCGCCGTCGACGAGGACACGCTGCGCGACAGCGTGGTCGACAGGCTCGGCCGGTTGCTCGGTGGCGTCACCGGTCTGCGGGCCGGGCAGATCGATCCGAGCGGGAGCCTGGAGAGCTACGGGATCGACTCCGTCGTCGTCACCAGACTGAACCGGAAGCTCGCGGAGGTCTTCCCCGGGCTGTCGGCCGCGCTGTTGTACGAGTACAACTCGCTGGACAGCCTCGGTGCCTACTTCGTGGCGGAACACAGGGAGAAGTGCCTCGCCTGGACCGGCCTCGACGAGACATCTTCCGCGGAGCCGGCGGCCCCGGCCCCGCCCGTCTCGGCCACCGCCGGGGAGCGGACGCCCGTACGGGACGAGCCCGCTCCGGCCGCCGGCGTACGGGACGAACCGGACGCCGCCGAAGCCATCGCGATCGTCGGTGTCAGCGGGCGCTTCCCCCAGGCGCGCAACCTCGACGAGTACTGGGAGAACCTGGCCGCGGGGCGTGACTGCGTCTCGGAGGTCCCCCCGCAGCGGTGGGATCTGACGGGCTTCTTCCACGCCGACCGCGACGAGGCCGTCGCGAGCGGACTGAGCTACAGCAAGTGGGGCGGCTTCCTGGAGGGGTTCGCTGACTTCGACCCGCTGTTCTTCGGCATCTCGCCGCACGAGGCGATGAGCATGGACCCCCAGGAGCGCCTGTTCCTCCAGGAGTCGTGGAACGCCCTCGAGGACGCTGGTTACACCCGGCAGCGTCTGGCGGATCTGCACGGCGGACGGGTGGGCGTCTTCGCCGGGGTGTGCACGACCGGCTTCGAGCTGTACGGGCCGCAGTTGTGGGAGCAGGGCGAGAACCTCCACCCCGCGACCTCGTTCGCGGCGGTGGCGAACCGGGTGTCCTACTTCCTCGACCTCAAGGGCCCGAGCCTGGCCGTCGACACGATGTGCTCGTCGTCGTTGAGCGCCGTCCACGAGGCGGTGGAGCACCTGCGTCGCGGTGACTGTGACGCCGCTCTCGCGGGCGGGGTCAACGTCTACGCCCACCCGTCGAGTTACGTGCTCATGTCCCGGGTACGGATGCTCTCCGACGACGGAAGGTGCCGCAGCTTCGGTGCGGGTGGCACCGGTTTCGTGCCCGGCGAGGGCGTGGCCGTCCTGCTGTTCAAGCGACTGGCGGACGCCCGGCGGGACGGCGACGTCATCCACGCCGTGCTGCGCGGCAGCAGCGTCAACCACGGCGGCCGAACGCACGGCTACACCGTGCCCAACCCGGCCTCACAGGCCGAGGCGGTGCGCGCGGCCATGGACGGCGCCGGGGTGTCGGCGCACGACGTCGGCTTCGTCGAGACACACGGCACCGGGACCGCCCTGGGCGATCCCATCGAGGTCAGCGGCCTCTCCCGGGCGTTCTCCAGGGACACCGACACGCGCCAGTACTGCGCGATCGGTTCGGCGAAGAGCAACATCGGCCATCTGGAAGCGGCGGCCGGCGCCGCCGGACTGGTCAAGGTGCTGCTCCAACTGCGCCATGGGCAGGTGGCCCCGAGCCTGCACGCGGGGGAGCTGAACCCCGAGATCGACTTCGGCTCGACCCCGTTCCGTGTCCAGCGGGAGCTGGCCGAGTGGCGGCGGCCCACGTCCGGGGTCGGAACGCACGGGGCGGCGGGCAACCGCGTCGCCGGGGTCTCCTCGTTCGGTGCCGGCGGCTCCAACGCCCACGTGATCGTGGAGGAATACCGCGACGCGGACCCGTCTGACGTTGCCCCCGAAGACGCCGGGCCGCAGGTGGTCGTACTCTCGGCGAAGGACCGGGACCGGCTGCGCGAGCGGGCGAGGGTCCTGGTGGACTGGCTCGACCGCCAGCACTCCGCGCCTCCCCGCCTCGCCGACGTCGCGTACACGCTGCAGGTCGGACGAGAGGCGATGGAGTCGCGGCTCGCGCTGCGCGTGGCCTCGCTCGCCGACCTCGCGCGCAAGCTCACCGCGTTCGCCGAGGGCGACGACGACGTCGAGGACCTGCACCTGGGCGAGGTCAAGCAGCACCGGGAGACCCTGGCCGCGCTCGCGGCTGACTCCGACATGGCGGCGACCGTCGGCGCGTGGATCGACAAGGGTCGGTTCGCCAAGCTGATGGATCTGTGGGTCAAGGGGCTGGCGTTCGACTGGGAGACCCTCCCCCGCGCGGGCACGGTGCGTCGGGTGTCCCTGCCGTCGTACCCGTTCGCGCGGGAACGCTACTGGGTCGGTGACCTCGGCACGGCGGCGGTGCGCGCCGACGACGCGCGGCACGTGCCCGCGGTGCACCCGCTGGTGCAGGTGAACGCGTCGACGCTGGACGTGCAGCGGTTTGACTCGCGGTTCTCCGGAGACGAGTTCTTCCTGCGGGACCACCTGGTCAAGGGCGAACGGGTGCTGCCCGGTGTGGCGTACGTCGAGATGGCGCGGGCGGCGGTCGGGGCGTCGGTGGACGGCGTACGGGAAGTCCGGCTGCGGAACCTGGTGTGGGCGCGGCCGGTCCGGGTCGCCGAGGAGCCCGTACACGTGCGGACGACGCTGACGGTCGAGTCCGAGACGGAGCTGGGCTTCACGATCACGTCCTCCGACCCGGCGGACGGCGACGTGGTGCACTGCCGGGGCCAGGCGCTGCCGGACGGGTCCGGTCAGGTCGCGGCGGTGGACCTGGAGAGCGCGCGGGCCGCCTGCGACGCCGAGTGGTGGGACGCGGAGCGCTGCTACTCCCTGTACCGCTCGCTGGGGCTGGACTACGGCCCCACACATCAGGGAGTGGACAGTGTCGCGGTCGGTGACGGTCAAGCACTCGCACGGCTGGGACTGCACGCGGAGACGGCGGACTCGCTGGGCGAGTTCATGGTGCATCCGGGCCTGATGGACTCGGCGTTGCAGGCGACTGTCGGCCTGCTGTCGCAGGACGGCGAGGACGGCGAGGGTGCGGACGGTGCGCTGTTCCTGCCGTTCGCGGTGGACGAGGTGGAGATCCTCGCTCCGTTCCGCGCACGCATGTGGGCGTGGGTGCGCTTCAGCGCCGACGACACCCCGGGTAGCGGGGTGCGCAAGCTTGACATCGACGTGTGCGCCGACGACGGCGCGGTGTCCTGCCGGTTCACCGGGTTCTCCACACGCGCGTACGGCACGGACGACGCGCCCGTGCCGCGGCCCGCCACGGACCTGTCAGGGGCGGTACCCGAGCCGCGGCCGGTGGCGGACGCGGGCAGGGCCAGTCGCGCGGACACCGCGCGGCCGGACGAGTCGATGGACGAGCGGGTGTGCGCGTACCTCGCAGGGGTGCTCGCGACCGAGTTGCGCCTTTCCGCCGACCGCGTCGACGTCGATGACGCCTTCGAGGTGTACGGCATCGACTCGATCATGACCATGAACCTGACGAACAGGCTGGAGCAGGTCTTCGGGTCGCTGCCCAAGACCCTGTTGTTCGAGTACCAGAGCATCCGCGCGCTCGCCGGGTACTTCCTCTCGGCGCACGAGGAGCAACTCACCGCGTTGCTCGGCGTGTCCGGCACGACCGCCGGCGAGGACACCCGGCGTACCGAGGAGACGGCCACGGACGACGGGGGGACGGCGGCGGACAGTGCCGGCCCGGCCGCCGTGGCCGCGCGGCCCGCCGCGCTCTCGGGGAAGCGCGC
>NZ_LJGU01000151.1:0-300 GCF_001751245.1 Streptomyces oceani | reverse complement strand
GACGTCCCGTGTCGGGGTGGTCTCCTGAAGTTGACTCATCCTGATCGTTTCCTGTCCGTCCGCCTCGCCGCGGTGGCCGGTCGCGTGAGCGGGCCCGGCCACCGCGGGGGCTCAGGTCGTACGTGTGCGCCGGGGCGCCCGGTGGGCCGAATCGCCCGCAGCCGCGGGCGACTCCGGGATGGCCGTCCCGTGCCCGGGCGACCCGTGTCCGGGGGTCACGCCTCGATGATGTCCGCGGGTCCGTGGGTGAGCGCGCGGGTGCCGCGCTCCTCCACCACGAAGGTCTGGCTCAGTCCCACG
>NZ_LJGU01000150.1 GCF_001751245.1 Streptomyces oceani | reverse complement strand
AGCGGGCTGCCGGCGGCAGTGTGCCGGCAGCCCGCTGCCCGGATTCGGATACGGAGGCATAGGTACGCCGCTGTGGGTTACCCGGCCGCGGAGAAGTACTCGCCCGACGAAGGCGGCATCGTGGAGGCAGCGATCAGTAACGAGGACACCATCACCGTCGGAGTAGACCACTCCTCCGAGAGCCTCGCCGCCTCCCGTTGGGCGGCCCGCGAGGCGGTACGCCGCGGCTACCCGCTGCGTCTCGTACACGCGCTCTCGGAGGACAAGGCCGGCAAGAGCCAGCGCGACAGCGCGCGGGAACTCCTGGCGGACGCGGAGGGCAAGCTTCGGCGGCAGTACCCGGAGCTGTCCATCACCACCGAGGTGCTGACGGAACGGGCGGAGGACGCGCTCGTCAAGGCGGCGGGCGAGTCCCGCGCCCTGGTGATCGGCTCGCACGGCGTGGACCGACTGCACAGCTTCTTCCTCGGCGACACGGGCCTGCACATCGTGGCCCGTGCCCAGCGGCCGGTGATCCTGCTGCGTGCCGTCCCGGAGGAGACCGAAGCGGAAGAGGGCGCCACGGGCGGTGGTGGCATCGCCGTGGCCGTCAACCTGCAGGGCTCGTATCACGGCCTGCTGGACTTCGCGTTCCGGAGCGCCCAGGTGAGTGGCCACCAGCTGTACGTGGTGCATGCCCGGAAGCTGATGGCGCAGGCGTACGCGCCCACCGGATCGGTGGTGCCGCATATCGCCCAGGAGATCGCGGAGGAGGAGAAGCAGAAGCTGGCGGACGTGCTGAAGTCCTGGTCGCAGGAGTATCCGGACGTCCATGTGACGGGACGGGTGCGGCTGGAGAGCCCGGCACGGGCCATCGTGCGGCAGGCGGTCGGGTCCAACCTGCTGATCGTCGGTCGGCGCAGGAGAGACCGGCCCTCACTGGGGCCGCGGATCGGTCCGGTGGCGCAAGCCGCGGTGCATCACGCGGCCTGTCCGGTTGCGGTGGTCCCACACGACTGACCCGGGACGACGACCGGCTGGGTTCCTCCGGGCCCCGGCGGTGGGAAGCCCAGCCGCCCGCCGCGGGCCATGGCGACGCCTACCGCGTAGGCTCAGAACCGCACGTACACGTCGTCGACGAGCCAGGAGCCAAGTCGTGATTCCCGGTGGTGGGCAGCCTGACATGCAGCAGCTGCTGCAGCAGGCCCAGAAGATGCAGCAGGACCTGGCGGAGGCGCAGCAGGAGCTGGCCGAGACGCCCGTCGAGGGGACCGCGGGCGGCGGTCTCGTGAAGGCCACGGTGAACGGCTCGGGTGAACTCCAGGGGCTCGTCATCGACCCGGAGGCGGTTCGTACGGCCGACGCCTCCGCGGAGGAGACCGCGGAGACACTGTCGGACCTGGTCGTCGCCGCCGTGCGGGACGCCACCGGTGCGGCGCAGGAGTTGCAGCAGCAGAAGCTGGGCCCGCTGGCGCAGGGGCTCGGTGGCGGCGGCATGCCGGGGCTGCCGTTCTAGCGAGCGCGGGCGGGGGCGGTTGACGTCCCCCGGTCTGACAGCGGGCAACCCCGGACCGTTCGGGTCCGCTTCGCTCCGTGCACGCTTCCGCCAGCCGCTCGCCGTGCGGGACTCCGGCGACTACGGTACGGAGAGCCGGCGGACCGGAATCCGTGCCGGCCACCGGAATTCGTGGAGAGGGGAACGCGGGCGTGTACGAGGGCGTGGTCCAGGACCTCATCGACGAGTTGGGCAGACTGCCCGGCGTCGGTCCGAAGAGCGCGCAACGCATCGCGTTCCACGTCCTACAGGCGGAGCCGGCGGACGTACGGCGTCTCGCGCAGGCGCTCACCGAGGTGAAGCAGAAGGTCCGGTTCTGCGCCGTCTGCGGAAACGTCGCGGAGGAGGAGCGCTGCCGGGTGTGCGCCGACCCGCGACGGGACGCCTCGGTGATCTGCGTGGTCGAGGAGCCGAAGGACGTCGTCGCGATCGAACGGACCCGGGAGTTCCGCGGGCAGTACCACGTGCTGGGCGGTGCCATCAGCCCCATTGAGGGAGTCGGCCCGGACGACCTGCGGATACGTGAACTGATGGCGCGGCTCGCGGACGGTAGTGTCAACGAGCTGATCCTGGCAACCGATCCCAATCTCGAGGGCGAGGCCACGGCGACGTATCTGGCACGTCTGGTCTCCGCCATGGGCCTGAAGGTCACCCGCCTGGCCAGCGGTCTCCCTGTCGGGGGAGATTTGGAGTATGCCGACGAGGTCACGCTTGGGCGTGCCTTCGAGGGGAGGCGAACGCTGGATGTCTGACGCCACGTTGAACTCGATCACGAACAGCCCTGATGATTTCGCCGTACAGATCTCCGACCAGATCGAGAGCTTCCTGCTGGCGGTCGGCGAGATCGCCAAGGGCGACGACCCGGACAGCGCGGTGCCGTACCTGCTGCTGGAGTTCTCCCAACTGCTGCTGGCGGGCGGGCGACTGGGCGCGCACGAGGACATCCTGCCGGACGAGCGGTACGAACCGGACGTGGGTCCCGAGCCGGACGTGGACGAGTTGCGGATGCGGTTCGCCACGCTGTTGGAACCCATCGACGTCTACACCGAGGTCTTCGATCCGTACCAGTCCAGCAGCGCCCCGGTCGCCTGCCGGATCTCCGACGACGTCGCGGACGTGGTGACCGACCTGCGGCACGGGCTGGCGCACTACCGCGCGGGCCGGATCACCGAGGGCCTGTGGTGGTGGCAGTTCTCCTATCTCTCCAACTGGGGCCCGACCGCCTCCGCCGCGCTGCGAGCCCTGCAGTCGCTGGTGGCGCACGTACGGCTGGACACCCCGCTGGACGCCCTGAACGGCCTGGACACGGACAGCGGCGCGACGAGCGACGACGGTCAGCTCGAGGCGGAGGCCGGTGCGGTGATGGCGGCGGAGATCGCCGAGCCGCTGGGCATGCGGCCGGGCGGGGGCGCGTGACGGCCGCCGGGTGACCTGAGCGGCATCAGCCGAGGGCGATCGGCGCCGGTCGGTCGCGGCGCGGTGCGGCGCCGGTCGGTGCGGGCGGTGCGCGGTCAGTACGACGCCGGGGTGGCGGGTCGACCAGGTCTGGCGGACGAGTCCGACGCGGTCGCCGATTCCGGCGGACGCTGCCAGATGCCGAGGCCCTCGGTGGTGAGGAAGCCGTCGAAGACCGCCTCCATCGCTCCCGTCAGGGGACCGCGACGGCCGAGTGACGAGGGCAGTACCCGTACGGGGCGACTACGGCGGAATGCCATCAGGCTGTCCTGACAGGCCGCGTGGAGCGTGTCCCCGGCCAGCGAGTGCAGTTCGACACCGAGCCCGGACAGCGTGACGGCGTCCGGGTCCAGCCCGTTGACCAGCGCGCCGATCCCGGAGCCGAAAGCGTGTGCGCTGGCCCGCACGGCAGCCAGCGCGGCTGCCGGATCGAGGGCCGGGGGCGTACCTGAGCCCGTACGGGAGTCCGCGCCTGAGCCCGTACGGGCGTCCGTGCCCGCATCGGCTGGTTTCCCGGCTGCCTCCGCAGCTGGTCTCCCGGCTGCCTCCGCAGCCTCACGTAGGATTCCCTCCGCGACATCCCACCCCCGCCCCCCGCCGGCCGCCAGGCCCAGGTGCCGGAGCAGGGCGTTCCCCCCGACGGCCATGCCCCAGCACCCTCGCGCCCCACACCGACAGCGCGCACGACCACCACCCAGCGGCATGTGCCCGTACTCGCCGGTGGTGCCGGAGGCGCCGGACAGCGGACGACCGTCCACCACCAGCGCGCCCCCCAGGTCGAACGCGACATGCAGGTGCACTCCGAGCCGCACCCCGTGCAGCCGCCCCCTACGAGCCTCGGCCAGGCCGGCGAGCCGAGCGTCGTTGGCGATGTGCAGCGGAACGTCCCCCAGCCGCATGTGCGCCGCGACATCGACGTCCCACCAGTCCAGATGCGGGATGTCGATGACACCGCCAGCCCGCACCGGGCCGGCCACGGACACCCCGACGCCGACCGTACGCGGCCCGAGCCGCTCCCGTACGGCCGCGGCCAGGGGCAGCAGCGCGCCCTCCGGGGTGCCGTCGTGGGTGCGGGAGCGCACGATCGTGGCCGAGCCGCCGAGTTCACAGACCGCCAGATCCCAGGAGTCCTCGCGCAGATCGACGGCGAGGGCGAGCGGCCCGTACGGGTGCGGTCCGGGAATACCCGTGGGTCGGCCCCTGGTGTGCTCCTGGGTCGGCGTCTCGTCCAACAACGCGTCCTCGGCGAGACCGGCGACCAGTACGGACACCGTGCCCCGGCTGAGCGCCAGCGTGCGGGTCAGCTGTGAGCGCGTACGGCGTGCGCCGGTGTCGTGCACGGCGCGCAGCAGTCGTACGCGGTTATGGGCGCGCAACCCGCCGCTCGTACGGGGCTCGGGGTCGCTCCCCGGCCGCTCCGCACGGGGGTCGGTGGTGCTCGCTTCCTCGTCGGGTCTCGCAGCACGTCGGGTCACCGCACCATTTTCGCAGTTCCTCGTCCGCGATTATGATCGTGCCGTGAACATAACCGGGAGTCTGACCACACGTCACCCTGACCGGATCGCCAGCCGAGCACGCTTCGGCGTTTTCTGCCACTTCGCGCTCAACGGCTTCGTGATGGGCGTCTGGGCCTCCGGGCTGCCGGCCCTCGACGAACGTCTGGGGCTCGGGCCCGGACGTCTCGGCTCGGTGTTGCTGCTGGTCTCGGGTGGTGCGCTGGTCTCGATGCTGGTCGCCGGGCGGCTGGTGGACACCTGGTCCAGCGCCCGGATCTGCCGGTTCGCCGGGCCGATCTCGGCGGCCGTGCTGTTGGGGCCCGCGCTGGCGGGCTCGTACGCGACGCTGGCCGTCTTCGCCATGCTGTTCGGGCTGGGTATCGGCATCATCGAGGTGTCCATGAACACCCACTCGGTGGAGGTGGAGCACCGCTACGGCCGCCCGATCGTGTCCGCCTTCCACGGAGTGTGGAGCCTCGGCGGCGCCGTGGCCGGCGGAATCACGGCGGGCGTGCTGCGGATCGGGATCGACGGGCAGATGCTGCTGGTCGCGGTCGCGGTGCTGGTGCCGTTCGCCTTCCTCCCCGCCGCGCGACTGTTGCTCCCCGCCGCCACGGACGCCGAACCGTCCGCGCCCGTGTCGGCCGGGGGGCCGGCCCAGCCCGCGTCGGCCGAGGGGCCGGCAGAGCGGCCCGCCGCGTCACCCGCCACCCCGTACACCCCGCTGCGCTGGGGCGTTGTCGCGCTCCTCGGGGTGTGCGCGTTCGCCGGCCACATGAGCGAGGGCGCCGCGATGGACTGGGCGGCCGTGCACGCCCGTTGGGTGCTGGACGTGGACCCGGCGATCGCCCCGCTGGCGTACACCGTCTTCGCGGTGGCCATGACGACCGTACGGCTCCTGGGGGATCCGATCCGGGCGCGGTTGGGCTCCGCGCGCACCATCCAGTTGGCTGGCCTGCACGCCACCTCCGGTTACGTGCTCATCCTCGCCGCCCCACTCACCGGGGAGACGCTCGAGGTGGTCTGCGCCTGGGCCGGCTGGGCGCTGGCCGGCGTGGGGCTGGCGACGGTGGTGCCGGTGCTGTTCAGTTCCGTGGGGGCGTCCGGCAGGGCGGTGGGCCGGGCGCTCTCCCTGGTCACGGCGTGCGGTTACACCGGGCTGCTGCTCGGCCCGGCCGTCCTCGGATACGTCGCGGAGCACACCTCGCTGCCGGTCGCCCTGGTGATTCCGGGCGTGATGGCCGTACTGATCACCGTGGTCGGCACGCCCGCCGTGCGCCGGCTCACCGACCCGTCGCGCACGGGCGGCAGCCAAGGCCCGTCCGTCGGGACGCCCGCCGAGACGCCCGCTGGGACGCCCACCGGATAACCGGACCGTCGTACGGACGCCGCCGGTGGCGCCGCGTCCGCCGGCGAGGCGTGGGTCTGAGGAGCCGCGGTCGGGGACGGACCTGACCGACCACGCACCGGCCCGCCCCGTACGCGTCACCCGGGACGGTCGTGCAGGTGAACCCGGAGGAATCGGGATATCACCCGCGCCACGTGTGGTACGGCGCAAGGGTTGGGGCCCGGCACGGGCCGACCGCCGCGGCCCGTCGTGGCGGCAGCACGAGGCAGCGAAGGTGGCACGGAGCAGCATGACCGACGTATCGAGCCAGGGGCCGCAGCCGGGGGACGAGCGTCCCGTCCTGACCAACCGCCAGGGCCATCCGGTGTACGACAACCAGAACCAGCGCACCGTCGGGGCCCGCGGGCCGGCCACCCTGGAGAACTACCAGTTCCTCGAGAAGATCAGCCACTTCGACCGGGAACGCATCCCCGAGCGGGTGGTGCACGCGCGGGGCACCACGTCCTACGGCTACTTCGAGGCGTACGGCAAGTGGGGCGACGACGACATCTCCCGCTACACCCGCGCCAAGCTCTTCCAGCGGGCGGGCAAGCGCACCCCGGTAGCGGTACGGTTCTCCACCGTCATCGGCGGGCGCGACTCCTCGGAGTGCGCGCGTGACCCGCGCGGCTTCGCGGTGAAGTTCTACACCGAGGACGGCAACTGGGACCTGGTCGGCAACAACCTCGCGGTGTTCTTCATCCGGGACGCCATCAAGTTCCCGGACGTCATCCACGCGCTCAAGCCCGACCCGGTCACCTTCCGGCAGGACCCGAACCGGATCTTCGACTTCATGTCGCAGACGCCGGAGTGCATGCACATGCTGGTCAACCTGTTCAGCCCACGTGGCATCCCCGCGGACTACCGGCATATGCAGGGCTTCGGCGTGAACACGTACAAGTGGTGCAACGACCGTGGCGAGACCCGGCTGGTGAAGTACACCTGGGCGCCCAAGCAGGGTGTGCGCAGCATGACGGAGGCGGACGCCGCCCGGGTGCAGGCGAGCGACCTGGGACACGCGACCAAGGACCTGCGCGAGGCCATCGAGCGCGGCGACTACCCCGAGTGGGAGCTGCGGGTGCAGATGATGAGCGACGACGAGCACGCCGAACTGGACTGGGACCCGCTGGACGACACCAAGACCTGGCCCGAGCAGGACTTCCCGCCGAAGCCGGTCGGTCGTATGGTGCTCGACCGTAACGTGAAGGACCAGTTCGCCGAGAACGAACAGGCTTCCTTCGGCACCGGCGTGCTCGTGGACGGCCTGGACTTCTCCGACGACAAGATGCTGGTCGGCCGGACGTTCTCGTACAGCGACACCCAGCGTTACCGGGTCGGCCCGAACTATCTGCAACTGCCGGTGAACCAGGCGAAGACGGAGGTCCGCACCAACCAGCGGGACGGTTACATGGCCTACGCCGTCGACAGTGACAGCGACCGCGACAGCGACCGCGAAGGCGTCAACGCACACGTCAACTACGAGCCCTCGCTGCACGGCGGGCTCCGGGAGGGCCAGTACCCGACGACCGACGACGAGGGTCCGGAGCTCAGCGGGCGGCTCACCCGTAAGCGCATCCCGCGCACCAACGACTACGAGCAGGCCGGCCAGCGCTTCCGGCTGATGGAGGAGTGGGAGCGTACGGACCTGATCCACAACTTCATCGCCCAGCTCGCGCAGTGCGAACGGGACGTCCAGGAGCGGATGGTGTGGCATCTGCTGCTGGTCGAGGACGAGCTGGGCAACCGGGTCGGCGAGGGCCTCGGCATCGACGCGGCGGCCGTCGCGCACCTCGAGCCGCTGCCGTACCAGACCCTCACCAGCGCGGAGCGGGAACGCCTGGCCCACCTCGGCGACAACGGGCCGCGCGACGTCGACGGCCTGACGATGACGCACTGCGTGCACAACGAGCGGGTCACCCTCCCCGAGTGATCCGCCGCGGCCCGCCGCCCGTACGGGACGGAGCGGCGGGCCGGAACGCCCGCGGCCGCGCGACTCAGTCGACGGGCGCTCCCCGGTAGGTGCCGAAGCTCCAGAGGTTGCCCTCCGGGTCACGGATGCTGAACTCCCGGCTGCCGTAGTCCTGGTCGGTGAGTTCCTGGATGATCTCCACGCCGTTCCGGCTGACCCGCTCGTACAGCTCGTCGACCCGTGCGCTGACGACGTACGCGCCGAGCGTGCCGGGCTTACGGGACCACTCGGAGTCGGGCTGGTAGGAGCCGAGCATCACCCCACCGCCTTCCGGCCAGCTGAGTTCGGCGTGCGCCACCCGGTCCCCGTCGGAGTACACGGCGGCCCTGCGGAAGCCGACCTTGTCGACCAGGAAGTCGATCAGCGCGTGGGCGTCATGGGCCTGCAGTGTCGGCCAAACGGTCGGCGCGGGGACGCCCGCGTTCGTGTCCTGTGCGTTCATGGGTCCCACTCTTCGCCGTTGTGGTGCCCGCCGGCTTGGATATTTCGGTGTTCCTCGGACAGCCACCCGCTCGGGCTAAGCCCCGTGTACTGCCGGAAGTCGCGTACCAGGTGCGAGTGGTCGTAGAAACCGCAGCGCGCCGCGACCCCCGCGAGGTCGGGGGACCGGCCCGCCCGCACGTCCCGGGCCAGGACCTGCCGCGCGTTCTCGAACCGCATCAGTCGGCTGACCTGCTTCGGGCTCATGCCGACCTCCCGCTGGAAGAGCGTGCCGAGCTGCCGCCGGCTCATGGCCACATGCGTCGCGAGCCCGTCCATCGACCCGGCACCCCGGTGCCAGGCCAACCACCGCCACGCCTCGACCACCTCGGCCCGTACGGTCCGCGCCGGGCCGCCGCCCGCACCGTCCTCCGCGCGCCGCAGCAGGAACCCGGCCAACTCGGCGAACCGTGTGTCCCAGTCCTCCAGTTCGCACATCCGCTCGCGCAGCCCGGCGGCCCGGCTGCCGAGGATCTCGGCGCCGTCCCCGGCCAGCTGGGTCAGCTCGGCGGCGGGCATGCCGAGCAGCCGACGCGCCGCCAGCGGATGCAGGGCCAGCTGGATGCCGGCTTCCTCCCGCTCCTGCCGTACGAAGACCGGGCGCTGGTGCAGGGGGCCGAGGATGATCTCGTTCCGGCTCGCTGTCATGCCGCTGACCTGCTCGGCCGTCTCACCGGTGACGATCGGCTCGCGCAGCGAGAAGATCAGCGGCAGATACGGCGAGGGCACCCCGCGATGCAGGGCCACGGGGCGGTCCCGGGTCCGGTAGCCGATCGCGGACGCGACCAGGCCGTCGAGCGCGGGCGTACGCGGCGCCCGTACGAACTGGTCCCAGCCCCCGTGCTCGGCACTGCTGGAACTCATGCCGGCCAGTATGCGCCCCCGGGTGACACGTGCCACCGTGCCCCAGGGCATTTTCGCGGCCAATACGACGTTATTCAGGCAAGGAGTACAGTCCATAACAAAGGGCTGTTGCCAGGCGAGCGGGAAAGCGAGGTGCTCCATGGCAGCACGGTCCCGATTCAACCCCGACCGCGGGCTCACGCGCCGCATGGTCGGCACCATGTTCCTGATCGGGCTGCTCTACGTGGTGTTCGTCGGCGTGCTGATCGCGCTGCTGAAGGGCGCCTGGCCGCTGATCGTGCTGGTCGCGGGCGGCATGTTCGTCGTCCAGTTCTGGTTCAGCGACAAGATCGCCGCGTACAGCATGGGCGCCCGCGAGGTCACGCCACGGCAGGCACCCGAGCTGCACGGCGCCGTCGACCGGCTGTGCGCCCTGGCCGACATGCCGAAGCCACGGGTGGCCATCGCCGACTCGGACATCCCGAACGCCTTCGCCACCGGTCGCAACCAGGAGAAGGCGCTCATCTGCGCCACCACCGGGCTGATGCGGCGCCTGGAGCCGGAGGAACTGGAGGGCGTGCTGGCGCACGAGCTGTCCCATGTCGCGCACCGCGATGTCGCGGTCATGACCATCGCCTCCTTCCTGGGCATCCTGGCCGGCACGATCACCCGGATCGCCATGTGGTCCGGACTGATGCGCGGCGGCGGACGGAACGACAGCACCGGGCTGTTGCTGCTGGTCATCCCGCTGGTCAGCGCGGTCGTGTACGTCATCAGTTTCCTGCTGACCCGGCTGCTCTCCCGCTACCGGGAGCTGTCCGCGGACCGGGCCGCCGCTCTGCTGACCGGTCGTCCCTCCTCGCTCGCTGCCGCGCTCACGAAGATCTCCGGTCAGATGTCCCGCATCCCGACCCGGGACCTGCGGCAGGCCGAGCCGTTCAACGCGTTCTACTTCGCCCCCGCCTTCTCCAGCCGGCAGAGCCTCGGCCGTGTCCTCTCCTCGCACCCGACCCTGCAGCAGCGGCTCGACCAGCTGGGCCGGATCTCGCAGCAACTCGGCCGGCCGTGACACCACTGCCGTAACGCCGCCGCCACAACGCCACTCCGGAACGGAACCGAACAGGAGCACCGGATGGGTTTCCTGGACACCCTGCTCGGCCGGTCCAAACCGGCCCGCCCCGACCTCGACCAGCTCTTCGCTCTCCCGTCCGCCGCCGTCACCCTGCGCGCCGCGGCCGGTTTCCGACCCACCGGACTGGGTTCGGTGTGCTTCGCCACCGTCGAGGGTGGCGCCTTCGCACAGCTCCAGCAGGACGTACGCGCGCTGCTCGACGCCGACACCGAACGCGGGGGCATACCGGTCGAGTTCAGCCAGGACCAGTACGGCTAC
Organism: Streptomyces oceani; assembly: GCF_001751245.1. Lineage (GTDB taxonomy): Bacteria > Actinomycetota > Actinomycetes > Streptomycetales > Streptomycetaceae > Streptomyces > Streptomyces oceani. The sequence continues at coordinate 72,586 of NZ_LJGU01000150.1, read as the reverse complement.
ACCTGGCTGCTCTCCCGGCACGCGGACGACGAGCCGGAGTCCACCGTCAACGACCTGCACGCCGTCAACACCCTCCTGAAGGATGGCGGCTTCGGACCACAGCTGCTCTGCTCGCTGATGGGCTTCCGGGACGCCTCCGGGGAGCGAGCGCTCGCCCTCGTGTACCTCTACAAGCGCGGCACCTTCTATCCCTTCGCCCCGCTCCCGGGCCGTGGCGAGAAGCGGGACAACGCGCTGGAGCTACAGATCCGCGGCACGATCGAGAACGACCTGCGGGTGGAGGAGGACCTCAACCGCTGGTTCCCCGTATGGGGCGCCCCGGGTCTCTAGTGCGGCGACGGCACCGACGCACGCCGGTGCCAGAGCCGGACCACGTTTGCGTACGCGTGTGTGGGTTAACCGCCTCACCAGGCAGTACCCGATGTGGAGGTGCCGACAATGGATCTCTCCAGGCTGCGGCCGGTCTACGAACACGCCGGACCCTTCGCCACCGTGTACTTGGAAGGCCGCTCCCCGGGTGAGGACGCCGCGCAGCAGGTACGCCTCCGCTGGCGTGCCCTGCGCGAACGCCTCGAGGCGGAGGACGCCGACGCGGCTGCCGTGGACGCCCTGGAGGAGCAGGTGTACTCCGGTATCGCGGGTGAGGAGCAGACCAACGGCCGGGTGCTCGTGGCCTCGGCGGCGGACGGCGTGGTCCTCGAGGAGCGCTGGGACGCCGCCCTCGGCGCGGGCGACGAGGCGCACTGGACCAGGCTCCCGGAGCTGAGCGCGTACGGCCGGGAGGCCGCGCGCTCCGTACGAGTGCTGGTCGCGATCGTGGACCAGGAGAGTGCCCGGGTGCGACAGGAAGTGGTGGCCCAGGAGCACAAGCCCGAGACCGTGGCGGAGGAGTCCGTCACCGGCAGTGGCCTGGAGGGGCCGCACAAGCCGCGCGGGCAGGCCCTCTCACACAAGCAGATCCAGCGTCGCGCGGACAACGCGGTCAGCCGTAACGCCCGGGACATCGCCGCGTTCCTCACCCAGGCCGCCGAGGCGTTCCAGCCCCGAGTGCTGATCCTCGCCGGCGAGGTGCAGGCGCGTACGGCCGTACGGGAGGTGCTGCCGGTCGAGCTGAGCGAGCTGTTGGTGGAGACCGGCCGGGGCGGCCTGGAGGACCAGGCCGCGGAACAGGCCCTGACCGAGGAGACGCTGCGGATCGCCGGTGAACAGAGCGCCATGGAGGCGGAGTTCCAGGCCGACCAGTTCCAGCACGGGCTGGCGCACCGGCAGGCCGCGCAGGGCGGCGAGGCGGTGGCCAAGGCGGCCGAGATGGGGGCGGTCGGCACGCTGCTGTTCGAGGACGAGGCCCCGGCCGCGCGCGCCGAGTTCCTGCTGCGGGTCGGCGCCGAGACGGGCTCCGCGCTGGCGCTCGTACCAGAGGGCACCGGCATGACGGACGGCGTGGGTGCGCTGCTCCGCTTCCCGCTGGACGAGACCACCCCTCCGGGCTGACCCGCGCCAGCTACAGGTCGTCGGGCAGGACGCGGAACGCCGGGGAAGAGGTCAGCGGGCGCAGTGCCCGAAAGTCCCTGCGGTCCAGGGTCAGGATCGCGGTCGTGTCGTACACGGCGGCCAGCGCGATGTTGATCGCATCGACCAAATCAAGGTCGAGGTCCTGGTAACGAGCCCGTGCGGAGACCGCCGTGCCGAGGATCTCCGGTGTGGTGTCGGCCAGCGTGACGCGCAGCGCGGAGGCCCGGTCGGCGAGGAGCCGCAGCATACCGTCGGCTGCCTTACGGCTCGCCCGCACGCTGGCCACATGATGGACCTCGGTGAGCGCGAGCGGGCTGATCACCAGCAGACTCGCTTCGTCGACGGCCTTGCGGACGGCCCGGTGCTCCGGTTCGGCTCGGTTGAACAGTGCGAGGATGCCGGAGGTGTCCGCGATGACGATCATGCGGAGCGCTGCCGCATGGATTCGCGGATGTCGTCCTTGGTGACCGGCCCCCCGAGGTCGAAGGTCTCCTCGTCCGTCAGGAACGGTTCGTCCCACGTGCGGTTACGGTCGAGGTACATACGTAGGGCATCCCGGGTGATCTCCTGCTTGGACCGGCCCTCGGTCATGGCCTGTCTGGTGAGCTGGCCTTCTTCGTCCTCGGAAAGTCGCATCGTCCATGCCATACCGTCAATGATACCAGCGTTGATACCATTCTGTTTCCGCCCCTGCCGTCTGCCCTGCCTACGGCAGCTGGCTGTTCCGGTTCAGCTCGCTGACCCGGGCGCTCAGTTCCTCCCGCGTGCGGGCGGGGCGCAGGGCTTCGAGCGGTACGTCCCACTCCCTGCCTCCGGCCGGTGGCCGCAGCTGTACGTACGGGCCTCTGCTGTCCATGACCTCGCCGACGACGTTGGTGCGGGTGTCTACCGCGTACGAACCGCGGCGGGGGATCTGGTTGTTCATACGCACACCGTGTCGCCTCTCGATTACTCTGGGGAGCCACGAGGGTGCTACGGGCGATGCTGTCGCCGTCCGTGCCGGGCGAGTAGCACCCGTGGCCCAGGGAGGACGTGGTGCGCGGGTGGAACAGAACGGTCAGCCGCCGGTCGCCTGGCGGTACTGCGGCAACCAGCTCAAGCTGTGGCGTACGGGCGCGGGCGTGACCCGTGAGCAACTGGGCGAGGCGGCGCGGTACTCGCCGGACACCGTCAAGTCCATGGAGCAGGGCGCGCGGATGCCGACACCGCAACTGCTGGACGCGGCCGATGACTTGCTGTGCGCGGGCGGCAAGCTCCGAGCGGCGACGCAGTACCTGCGACGGGAGAAGTTCCCGGCGAGGTCACAGGACTTCATGGCGTACGAGGCGGCGGCAGTAAGCCTGTGGTCCTACGAGGTGTCGCTCGTTCCAGGGCTTCTGCAGACGCGAGCGTATGCCGAGCGACTCATCGGAGGTCACAGTCCGCCTTTGGATGACATGACCGTTGAGGAGCGTGTGAACGCTCGCTTGGAGAGACAGTCGATCCTCGGGCAGAGACCACCAACGGCCTTTAGTTTTGTCATCTACGAGGCTGTGTTGCGATGCCCTCTGGGTGGCACTGCTGTCTACAAGGGTCAGCTTGCCCACCTTCTCGAGATGTCCGCACGCCGCAACGTGTCCATCCAGGTGTTGCCCTTTGAGCGTGCGGTTCCCGCCGCGCTGAGTGGCCCGATGGTGCTCCTGGAGAGTCGAGACTTCGAGCGCCCTGCTTTCGTGGAGGGGCAGTCAATGAGTCAGCTGATCAGCGATCCGGAGAAGGTGAACACGCTGACTCAGCGGCATGGCATGATCCGCATGCAAGCTCTCAGCGCTGAAGAGTCAGAGCGATTCATCAAGCGGATGGTGGATGAGCTATGAACGAAGAGCCGAAATGGGTCAAGTCAAGCTACAGCGACAGCGAAGGAAGCAACTGTCTCGAAGTGGCGCTGTCCTGGCGGAAGTCGAGTCACAGCAACACTGAAGGCGGGGCCTGCGTCGAGGTGGCGGCCTGCCCCGAGACCGTGCACGTCCGGGACTCGAAGCTCGACACGGTCTCAGGCCCCCAACTCGCCTTCTCCGCAGCCGCGTGGGCCTCCTTCGTGGCTCTCTCCGCTCGGAGCTGAAGCTTCGAGCGACGGGCTTCGAGAGTCGAGCGCTGTCTTGACGGAATGGGTGGTAACTCTCTCCCACCCGCCCACCCTTGCTCGCACACGGCCGTAAGTATGACTAATGGTCGCGGCTTTGACACGCTGGGTTATCCGTGTCTAGCGTCGCCGCAGACATCAAACGACCCCCGTCGGTGCTGACAACACCGGCCGGGGGTCTTACCTACAAGATCGAAAGCGACTCGATCCCTTGGCTGACACCGACCTTAACGCCCCGCACGCCGCCGACGCACACCCGATGGCCAATTCGGGCTACGGGAAGCGGCACGCGCCGTACGAACGTCCGCGTACGGGCACCGACTTCGCACACCTGCCCGCCCGTGAGGCGTCGATCGCCGCGCTGATCGACCGGCTGCCCGAGGGTGCCGCCATCGACGGCAAGACCCTCGCCTCTGTCCATCCGCACTACGGCCAGGCCGCCTGCCTGACCGCTCTGCGCCGCCTCTCGGACGCCGGTCACCTCCGTCGCTTCCGGGAGCCACGCGTACGGCCGGGCGCCTCGCGCTGGGTCTCGGTGACCTACTTCTCCCGTACGGCCCGCAGCGAGGCGTGGTGGGGCGAGGTCCAGGCCGGCCGGGTGCCGCAGCCGGAGTGCGTCTCCGATGTGGAGCCCGCCGCCGAACCGGAACCAACGCCCCGCCCCGCGCCCTCGTCGCCCAGACCACCGACGCGCCGCCGCTCCCGCGCGTACGACCTCCTCGCCGCCCTCGGCCGTACGGACTCCCGACTGGCGTTGTCGGCGGCCGACTGCACGGCTCTGGAGCCCCTGGCCGCCGAGTGGTTCACGCGCGGAGCGACCGAGGAACAGCTCGTACGGGCGCTTCTGGCCGGGCTGCCACGCGAGATCCACAGCCCGCGCGGCCTCGTCCGCACCCGGCTGCGAGACAAGGTCCCGCCGGAGACGTTGGCACCCGAGCCCGTACCCGTACCCGCACCGCGACGGATCATGGAGTGCACCGTATGCGGCGCCCCTGGCAGACCCGAAGCGCTCCCCGGCGGCATCTGTGCCCCCTGCCGAAACGAGGCGCCACCACCGCCCGGCAGCGGCCTCACGGTCAACGAAGTGCACGCGCACGTCGGCCGACTCCGAGCGCTCGTCCGTACTCGTGAGAGGACTCGCACATGACAGTCCAGTACGCGCCACCGCTGGCTGGGGCACCATGGGGTCGAGGAGGCGACGTCATGACACCAGGCTCCACGGACCACCCTCAGATGCTGGTCGAGGAATTCGAGCAGATCGCCCGGACGGTTCCGGAAACCGTGACGCTGGAATTCATCAACGGAAAGCTTGGTGTCAAGCCCGTGCCCGACGGGGACCACGACGAGATCATTCTGTGGGTGCAGGAGCAGTTGCTGGGATCACGTCCCGACCTTCGGCTCTATCGCGAGCGTGGGCTGCGGATCGGCGGCTACCGGAACGGTCGTGCCAGGCCGGACGGCACCGTCGCGCCACGACGCTTCTTCGCAGGCCATGGCGAGTGGTCCGATGCCGCGGGCGTGTTGATGACGGTCGAGGTCACCTCGTACGACGCGGACACCAACGAACGGGACCGTAGGCAGAAGCGTGACGGTTACGCCGCCGCGGGTATTCCGGTGTATCTGCTCATCGACCGGGACAGTTGCATGGTCAGCGTCCACTCCGCGCCGCGGGATGGCGTGTACGGCCGTCTCGTTTCCGCTTCCTACGGTGCCGCCGTCGAGATTCCGGACCCGATCGGGATCACTCTCGATACGGAAGAACTCAAAGAACTCTCGGGCTGAGCAGGCTGTTTCGGAGCAGGGCGCATGGTTCAGCGCGCTGACGATCGGGTCTGCTGGGGTCCTTGGTTGCTGAGACGCACGCGCGCCCGTCGACTCCGAGCCGTTGCCCGTACTCACGAGATGCCCGGCCATGAAGATCACATACCATCCCCAGATGCCCGTCGAGGACTTCGAGGCGCTGGCACGTTCCGCGCCGGAAACCGTGACGCTGGAGTTCATCAACGGAAAGCTCGAGGTCAAGCCGGGACGGGACGGAGATCACGGAGCCATCGCGATGTGGCTGCTGAAGCGGTGTCTACAGCAACGTCCGGACCTGCGGATGTATCCCGAACAGGGGCTGAAGGTCGGCAGCTACCGGAAGGGCCGGGCCCGGCCGGACGGTGCCCTGGCACCCGAGGACCACTTCGCGGGCCAGGGGGAGTGGGCCGCACCGGACGGCGTGCTGATGGCGATGGAGATCACCTCGCACGATCCGGACACCGACCGTCGGGATCGCCGGGAGAAGCGGGACGGCTACGCGGCGGCCGGCATCCCGGTCTACCTGTTGATCGACCGCGAGTCCTGCACTCTCACGACGTACTCCGAGCCGGCGCACGGCACGTACCAGAGCCGCAGGTCCGCCGCCTACGGCGAGCTCGTCGAGCTTCCCGAGCCGGTCGGGATCACCCTGGAGACGGAGAAACTCAAGAACTACGCGCAATGACTCCCGCCCTATCGCTGGTGGGGAGTTCGGGTTCCCGTGCTGCTCACCTGGACCGTGGATGAGCGCCGCGCCGGGCGCATCGCTCGTGTGGGTGATCCCCTGTGGAAAACCAAAGGTAGCCTGAGAAGGTCGGCGAGTATCTAGCTCATGGGAGCAGTGATGAGTGTCGAGCCCGAGTACGAGTACGCGTGGCCGCAGCCGCCGGTGGGCGGATACACCGCCGAGGACCTGGACCGGCTCCCCAATCTCCCTCCGCACACGGAGCTGATCGACGGGAGCCTCGTCTTCGTGAGTCCACAGACCAAGTTCCACATGCGGGCCATGCGCGTGTTGGAGAGCAACCTATGCCGAGTTGTTCCGGAACACCTTGAGGTTGTCCGGGAGATGACCGTCACGGTCGGCAGACGTAACCGGCCGGAGCCCGACGTCATGGTCGTGCGCGGGGAGGCGGACACCGGACCGGGGCAGACATCCTTCCACCCCGAGGACGTGCTGCTCGCCGTGGAGGTGGTGTCGCCGGACTCGGTGGACCGGGACCGGGACGCCAAGCCCCGGAAGTACGCCGCCGCTGGCATCGCGCACTACTGGCGGGTGGAGGAGGACGGTGGCCGGCCGGTGGTGTACGTCTTCGAGCTGGAGCCGGCGACCAAGACGTACGCGGTGACCGGGATTCACCACGGGCAGTTGAAGGTGACCGTGCCCTTCGACGTGGACATCGATCTGGAGGAGATGCTCCGGCGCTGACCCACGTCGCGTTCAGCAGACTCCGTCGCCCGGCTTGGGGTTGCCCAGGCCGAACAGCGGGCGCAGCTTGAGCCCGAGCCAGGTCCCGACCAGCGCGACCGCCCCCCAGATCCAGCCGCTGAGACTGCCCGAGGCGATACCGGCGAGGTACGCGCCGATGTTGCAGCCGCCGGCCAGCCGGGCGCCGACTCCCATCAGTACGCCGCCGAGTACCGCGGCGAGGGCCGTACGCAAGGGGACGCCGCGGCGAAGGGTCCAGCTGCCGCCGAGCGCGGCGGCGATGGCCGCACCGATCATGATGCCGATGTTGGTGAGGCTGGTCTTGTCCGCCAGCACCGGGCCAGCCAGCGACTGTGAGTTTCCGGGTTGCCGCCACCACGTCCAGCTCTCCGGGTCGCCGCCGAGCGCGCCGACGACTTCGGAGCCCCACAGGCTGAAGGCGCTCGTGACGCCCCAGGCTCCGCCGGACACCAGCAGTACGCCGGCGCCGAGCACGGCCAGCGCCAGGGAACCGACGGCGAGCGGCCAGGAGCCGCGCAGGGTCCGGGCCGCCGTCGTGCGGGCCGAGGGCACGGCTCCGAGGGGCGGGGGGTTACGACGGGCCTGGATGGCTCGAGTGGCGACGACCACCACCGTCAGTACGGCGATGGTCACCGCCCAGGAGCCGAACCAGCCCAGGTGCTCGGACATGACGACCGGTTCCCAGGCGGGGAGGTCCTTCCACAGGTCGAACTGCCAGGCGGCCAGGGTGGCGCCCACGATGAATCCGCCGAGGGTCAGGAACACCGAGGTCTGTGCCGAACCAACGGCGAAGAGGGTGCCTGAGGCGCAGGCTCCGCCGAGCTGCATCCCGATGGCGAAGAGCAGCGAGCCGAGGACGAGTCCGAGCCCGATCGTCCCGCCGGACGGCGCCGGTTGTGTGCCGAACAGCCCGGTACTGGTGCCGATCAGGAGCGCGAACAGCGTGGCCGTGGTCCCGAGGAGCAGTGCGTGGGCCCGCAGCCCGCTGCCGTTCCCGACGGCCAGGAGCTGCCGCCAGGCGGAGGTGAAGCCGAACCTGGAATGGAACAGGGCGACACCGAGTCCGAGACCGAGCAGGAGCAGTACACCCGGCTTGGTGCCGTGCGTGGCCCACACGTACGCGGTCAGGACCACGGCGAGCAGCCCGGCCACGACAAGCGGGGTCCGGCGTATCGGTGGCAACGGGGGCGCCTGGGGACGCGATGCGGAGGTGGGTGAGGGAGCGAGCAGGGCGGGAAGGGGGCGCGGCGGGGCAGCCGGTCGCGCGGGCGGCGCGGTGGTCACGGGGGTTCTCCAGAGCGGTGCGAGAGGCCGGTGGCGCTGACTGTCGACGGCGCGGGGCGCGCTGCCGGCGTGGGGCGTGCCAGCGGCGGCGACAGAGCCCGTCGTCGATGCAGCACGTCGAGTGCGCGAACAACGCGAAGCACAGCGATGCGACCGATGGAGACATGCGTAGCATTATAGGGCTCAATAAGATCTGGTTATTCTTCGTCTCGCCATGCGGGATCGCTGCTGGGACGTACGGGACCCACGTGCGTCCGGGGTCCGGTTGTCATGCCGAGGTACGGCCCTTCGGCCTCTCTGCCAGCGCTTGCCCCCGGAGCGGGCCGTCACGATCCGCCGCCGTCCCGCTGCTGGACGTCGTGGAGGGTGGCGTAGACGACGACGTTCTCCTCGTAGCGTTCGGCTTCCTGGTCGTACGCGCCACCGCAGGTGATCAGGCGCAGGGCGGCCCGCCCGTGGGTGTCGCCGTAGACCCGCTCGGTGGGGAAGTCGTCCTGGGAGTGGCTCTGGACGGTGCGCACGCGGAAGGTGGCTGTGCTGCCGTCGGCGCGCTGGATCCGTACGGGGTCGCCGCCCTCAAGCCGCTCGAGGTCGTAGAAGACGGCGGGGCCGGTGTCCGAGTCGTAGTGCCCCACGACCACGGCCGGGCCCTCCTCGCCCGGTTCCGGGCCGGCGCGCCACCAGCCGGTGTGCGCGGGGTCCTCGGGGGTGCCGAGTTCGCGTTCGGCGTTCACCTTGAGGGGGTCGACGGCCGCCTTCACGTCCAGGCTGGGCAGCCGCAGGCGTACGGGGTCGGCGGCGCGTTCCTCGGGACGCGCGGCGGGGTCGTGGGCACCGTGCTCGGACTTCGCGCCAGCCGGGGACTGTCCGCGCTGCCGGCGCTCGCCGGGCTGTCCAGCAGGCCGCCCGCCTGTCCCGNCGCCCGCCGAGAAGGACTGTAAGGACTACGACTCCCAGAAGGCGGCACAGCAGGCCTTCGACTCCGACACCTCCGACCCCAACCGCCTCGACCACGACAAGGACAAGAAGGCGTGCGAGAAGTGGCCCCCCGGAAAGGGCAACCCGGCCAACGCCGACGAGGGCGAGGGAGAGGACGGAGCCACGGCGCCCGACGGATCCGTGGACGCCGGTGGCGGCGGTACGGCACAGGATCCCGCCGACGTCGCCCTGCCGCTGGGCATCGCCGCGGGCGCGAGCCTGGCCGCCGCCGGTGGCGTACTCGTCGTACGCCGACACCGGGCCGACTCGGAGTCCTGAGATCCGGCGACGTCAGCGGCTCCGCGCCCAGCTCCCGCAGCAACCGGCCAGAGCACGCGCCACGGTCGGTGCGGTGCTGTGTGCCTGCGTGCTCGCCGTCCCCGCCTGCGCGGCAGCGGGCGGGGACGGCGAGCACGCAGGCACACAGCACCGCACCGACCGTGGCGCGTGCTCTGGCCGGTTGCTGCGGGAGCTGGGCGCGGAGCCGCTGACGTCGCCGGATCTCAGGACTCCGAGTCGGCCCGGTGTCGGCGTACGACGAGTACGCCACCGGCGGCGGCCAGGCTCGCGCCCGCGGCGATGCCCAGCGGCAGGGCGACGTCGGCGGGATCCTGTGCCGTACCGCCGCCACCGGCGTCCACGGATCCGTCGGGCGCCGTGGCTCCGTCCTCTCCCTCGCCCTCGTCGGCGTTGGCCGGGTTGCCCTTTCCGGGGGGCCACTTCTCGCACGCCTTCTTGTCCTTGTCGTGGTCGAGGCGGTTGGGGTCGGAGGTGTCGGAGTCGAAGGCCTGCTGTGCCGCCTTCTGGGAGTCGTAGTCCTTACAGTCCTTCTCGGCGGGCGCCGCCGGCGCGCCCGGTGCGGCGACGGCTGCGCCCGCCATGGTCAATGGTGCGACCGCGGCGATCGCCCCGGTCGCGACAGCGATACGGAAACGCATGGGAACCTCCCGGATCTCGGGTTTTCACTCCAATGCCACCGTTCGCTCGTACGAGTCGGTGAGCCATCCGGGTAGAGCCGTTCGGGTGAATGTCCGCGGCTGACCTGCGTTGCCGTGCTCGGCCACCGGGCGGTGGGTGCGAGGTCGTACGGCCCCCGCGCGGTGGCGCGACCGACCGTTCCGGAGGCGGGCGCGGCGGAAGTGTGCCGCCGCGTGCGGCGTGTGAGCTGCCGCACGTTCTCGTGTGCCGCGCCCGGGTGCGGGGCAGACGTGCCGCTGGGTGGGTGCGAAGGGGCGCCTGTCACCGCACTGTGCGCGGGGAAGGCGCCGTAACCACGGCACAAGCCGTCTCACAGGGCGAGCGAGCGGCCGGTGAAGCCCGCGCCGCTCGTTAAACTGGGCCGAACGCGGGGCCCCGGCCAAAAGGGCCCCGGTGAGAGTTACGAGGAGCGAGCACACGTGGGCCTTGTCGTGCAGAAGTACGGCGGCTCCTCCGTTGCCGATGCCGAGGGCATCAAGCGCGTTGCCAAGCGGATCGTCGAAGCCAAGAAGAGCGGCCAGCAGGTGGTCGTGGTGGTTTCGGCGATGGGTGACACGACGGACGAGCTGATCGATCTCGCTGGGGAGGTTTCCCCCGTCAACGACGGTCGCGAGTTCGACATGCTGCTGACCGCCGGAGAGCGCATCTCCATGGCCTTGCTGGCGATGGCGATCAAATCCCTCGGGCACGAGGCACAGTCGTTCACCGGCAGTCAGGCCGGTCTGATCACCGACTCCGCGCACAACAAGGCGCGGATTCTGGACGTGACCCCGGGCCGTATCCAGGACTCGGTGGACGAGGGGAACATCGCGATCGTCGCCGGGTTCCAGGGCGTGTCGCAGGAGAGCAAGGACATCACCACGCTGGGTCGTGGCGGCTCGGACACCACGGCGGTGGCGTTGGCCGCCGCTCTGGAGGCCGATGTCTGTGAGATCTACACCGACGTGGACGGTGTCTTCACCGCGGATCCGCGGGTGGTGAAGAAGGCCCGTAAGATCGACTGGATCTCGTTCGAGGACATGCTGGAACTGGCCAGCTCCGGTTCCAAGGTGCTGCTGCACCGCTGTGTGGAGTACGCCCGCCGGTACAACATGCCGATTCACGTACGGTCGTCCTTCTCCGGCAAGCCGGGCACCTGGGTGGGGAACGAACCGCAGGGCGGTCAGAGCGGACAGGGAGAAACGTCGATGGAACAGGCACTCATCTCCGGTGTCGCGCATGACGCCTCGGAAGCCAAGGTCACGGTCGTGGGAGTGCCCGACAAGCCGGGCGAGGCCGCGATGATCTTCCGGGTGATCGCGGACGCCGAGATCAACATCGACATGGTCGTGCAGAACGTCTCCGCCGCGACCACCGGGCTGACGGACATCACCTTCACCCTGCCCAAGACCGAGGGACGCAAGGCGATCGCCGCGCTGGAGAAGGCGCGTGCGGAGATCGGCTTCGACTCGCTGCGCTACGACGACCAGGTCGCGAAGATCTCGCTGGTCGGCGCGGGGATGAAGACCAACCCAGGGGTCACCGCGACGTACTTCGAGGCGCTGTCCAACGCGGGCGTGAACATCGAGCTGATCTCCACCTCGGAGATCCGGATCTCGGTGGTGACGCGCGAGGACGACGTGGACGCGGCCGTGCGCGCCGTGCACACCGCCTTCGGACTGGACAGTGACAGTGACGAGGCGGTGGTCTACGGCGGCACCGGCCGTTAGGCCGTAGGTCCGCCGTGCCGTAGCGCGCCGGACGCCCGACGCCGGACGCCCGACCCCCGGGCGGTCGGCACGGCGCGTGCTTCCGCTCCCCCCGCTCTTCCCTTTCCTGCTCCTCCCACTCCCGGTACGGAGACCAGTTCGCCCCGGAGTCAGCAAGTCCCTTGCCTCGGGAGCCGGTTGGCTCTCGGGCACTGGATGTCGCTGCGTATGCTGGGCGAGAATCCGCTCTTCCTGCTTGCAACCGGTGTCCGGCGGGAGGGCGTCTTTGGTAGCGCTGAGTCCGTTCGGGGTACGAAGCTGCCCCGAAATTCAGGACATTTCGGGAGGAGAGGTACGCATGGCGGCATTCGACATCTGGTCGAGGCGGGCCGTTGACGCGTACAACCCTGTGCGGGTGCCGTGTGTCCAACAAGCGTGGCAGAGGTACTCGAGATCGCGACGGTTCCCGGGCACGCCCTACGCTTCGGCAGCGGGGGCCTGCCCGTGATCGCGCCATGGTCCACGGCCGGCACCGGCCAGGCGGGCTCCGTGGCAGCTCCACGGGAGAGCGCCGACGGAGAGGCTCAGGCGGGGACGACCGTCGACCACCTCACGGAGACCTACCAGGCGCACTACCGCTCGCTGCTCGGACTCGCGGCGCTGCTCCTGGACGACACCGCGTCCTGCGAGGACGTCGTCCAGGAGGCGTTCATCCGGGTGCACTCCGCGCGGAAGCGGGTGCGCGACCCGCAGAAGACCCTCGCCTACCTGCGGCAGACCGTCGTCAACCTCTCCCGGTCCACGCTGCGCCGGCGCATTCTCGGCATGAAGCTGCTCTCCAAGCCGATGCCGGACATGGCGAGCGCGGAGGAGGGCGCCTACGACCGCATCGAGCGGGACGAGTTGAAGAAGGCACTGCGTGGACTGCAGCGCCGGCAGCGGGAGGTGCTGGTGCTACGCTACTTCGCCGACATGACGGAATCACAGGTCGCCGAGGTGCTGGGGCTCTCGCTCGGTTCCGTGAAGGCATACGGCTCGCGTGGCATCGCCGCCCTGAGAGTGGCCATGGAGGACCCGTCATGAGCGCCCGTGGTGACGACACACCGGACCGGGGTCCGGACGCCGAGCAGGAGGCGGGACCGAGCAGCGCCTCGGCCCGCGAACAGGACCGCGAACAGACCCGTGCGGGGGGAAAGCTGAGCGGGGGAACGGGTGGTGGGGCCGAGGTCGGCCCAGATGGTCCGGACGCGGACGGCCAGCGTCCCGACGCCGACCCCGATCCGGGCACCGGACCCGACGAGGAGTCGCTGCGCCAGCTGATGCGGCAGAGCGTGCTGGGCCTGGAGCCGTCTCCGGCGGCCCTGGACGAGCTACGGCGTGCCGTACCGCGGCGGCGTGCCCGTAAGCGGCAGGTACTGATCGGCGCCGTGGCGACCGTCGTCGTCGGGGCCGCCGCCGTGCCGGCGCTGTCCCAGGGGGACTTGGTGCCCGGCGGCGGCAGCGGCTCCGTGCGGGCGGGGGACGAGCGACACGAGCAGTCGCCGACGGTGGAGACGGGCGAGGACGGCGGTACGGAGGGCGGCTCCCCGGGTGAGGAGCGCAGTTCCGGCAAGGACGGGCGGGACCCGGACCACGACGACCCGAGCGCGCCCTCGGATGACGAGACGCCGCGGCCGGACGTGGACAGCACCGTGACCGCGGCGGCCACGTGCGGCAGCGAACAGCTGGGCGGCGGCTCGACCGTGGTCGGCGCACCGGACGAGCTGGGGCGGGTCCAGGGGTCGTTCCGGGTGGTGAACGTCTCCGGTACGAGCTGCCAGGTCGAGGGCGACGGCGTCATAGGGGCCAGCCCACAGGGCACCAGCCGTGCCGGCGGGGTCCAGGTCATGCGGCATACTCCGGGCGACCCTTCCGGGCTGCCGCCGGCGGAGGGTCCGGCGGAGCTGGTGCTGGAGCCGGGTTCGGCGTACGTCGTCAAGTTCTCCTGGGTGCCGGACAGCACCGGAGCCAGCGGCGGCTGCGCCGACACGCCCCCGCCGAACGCCTCGGGTGGCGCCACCGGGGACGGCCCCGAGCTTGGCGGTGTCCAGGGTGGCGCGGGCACGCCGAATCCGAGCACCTCCGGCGACGCCGGAGACACCCCTCCTGATGAGGGCGGGGAGGGCGACTCGGGCGGTGGTTCCGGGAGCGTCACGCTGAGCCATGTGCCGGAGCAGTCGGAGGCGGCGGTGGCGGACACGGTGCTGCCGAACGCCTGTGCCGGCACGGTGTACCGCACCGGCGTGCTCGCGGGGGGCTGACGCCACCGGTGCGGCCGGCGCCCCGTACGGTTGGGGTGTGTACCGGTTCCTCCTGACCCCGCGCTGGTGGGGAATCAACCTCTTCGCCGTGCTCGCGATCCCGGTCTGCCTCTTCATGGGCAGCTGGCAGCTGTCGCGTTTCGAGGACCGGGTCGACAGCCACAAGGAGCAGGAACAGAGCGCGGAGCGCGCGTCCGAGGCGACGGCCGAGCCGCTGGAGCGCCTGCTGCCGGTCACGAAGCAGAGCAGCGGCCGGGCGGCCCGTGCCACCGGTACGTACGACATCGGCGAGTCCCTGCTCGTACCGGAGCGGCGCCTGGACGGGAAGCGCGGCTTCTACGTCCTGAACCTGCTGCGTACGGACCAGGGCAAGGCACTGCCCGTGGTGCGCGGATGGCTGCCCGGCAGCGCGGACCCCGCGCGGGTGCCCGAGCCGCCGAGCGGCGAGGTGACCGTCACCGGCGCCCTGCAACCGTCCGAGACCCGCAGCGAGGCCAGCGGCGGTCCGGCGGTACCGAAGGGGCAGCTCAGCGTCATCAGCGCGGCGGCGCTGGTGAACGTGGTGCCGTACGACGTGTACGACGGCTGGATCACCCAGCAGCGCAGCCAGCGGCCCATGAAGCCGGTGCCGCCGGTGGCGCCCGCCAACACCGGGCTGGACGCGGACGCCTTCCAGAACCTCGGTTACACCGCCGAGTGGTTCGTCTTCGCGGGCTTCGTGGTCTTCATGTGGTTCCGGCTGTTCCGGCGGGAGGCGGAGCTGGCGAAGGACGTCGAGTTGGGGCTGTTGCCGGAGGACCCGGGTGGGCCGGAAGGTCAGGGCCAGGCAGGGGAGCGGCCGGGCACGCCGGTGGAGCCGGGCGCGTCCGGTTCGTCGGACGAGCCCGACCCGTCTGATCGGCCCGCGGAGCAGGCCGAGCCGGCCGAGCCCGCGGAGCAGGCCGAGCCGGCGTACCGCTCTTGATCGCTGAGCCGCGTCGTTCGGACCGGTCGCGGGGATCGCTCTGGCGGCGGCGCTTGTCCGGCACTGACGTCTGCCGCGTTGTCGTCTCATCACGCGGTGCCGCCGCGCTCTCCTCCCTCGGCCTTCGGCCTGGGCAGACCCCCACACCAGACCCCGTTCCCTGATCCACTAGGGACACGACATGGTCTAGCGGCCCAGGTGACGGGACGCGAACTCGATCTCCAAGCGGAGTTGTTTGATCCGTTCCTCCACGACGAGTGAGCCGTGCCCGGCGTCGTAGCGGTAGACCTCGTGCGGGTGACCGCGCTCGGAGAGCCGCTCCACGTAGTTCTCCACCTGTCGGATGGGGCAGCGGGGGTCGTTGACGCCCGCCGAGATGTAGACCGGTGCCCGCACCCGGTCGACGTACGACAGCGGGGAGGAGGCGGTGTACCGCTCCGGCACCTCCTCAGGAGTGCCACCCAGCAGCGTACGGTCCAGGGACTTCAGCGCCTCCATCTCGTCGTGGTACGCCGTGACGTAGTCCGCCACGGGCACGCCGGCCAGTCCCACGGTCCAGGACTCCGGCTGGGTGCCCAGCCCGAGGAGGGTGAGGTAGCCGCCCCAGGAAGCGCCGGTCAGCACCAGCCGCTCCGGGTCCGCCAGCCCGGAGGCCACCGCCCACTCCCGGACCGCCGCGACGTCCTCCAGCTCGATCAGGCCGATCCGGTGCTTCAGGGCGTCCGTCCAGGCCCGGCCGTAGCCGGTCGAGCCGCGGTAGTTGACCCGTACGACCGCGTAGCCGTGGTCCACCCAGGCCGCCGGCTGAGCGGCGAACGCGTCGTGGTCGTGTGCCGTCGGGCCGCCGTGCACCTCGAAGACGGTGGGGAACGGCCCGTCCCCGGCGGGCTTCTGCACCAGGGCGTGGATGGTGCCGCCCGGCCCCGGCACCCATGCGTCCTCCACCGGTACGGACTCCGGCGCCCGCAGTCCCGGTGCCTCCAGTACCACCGAGCCGGCGGTGGAGCGGACCCGGGGCGGAAGCGCCGCCGAGGACCAGAGGTACTCCACCGTGCCGTCCGGCCGGGCGGTGGCGCCCGCGACGGTGCCGTCCGGGGTGGGCACCCGGCTCAGCTCCGCGGTGCCGAGGTCGTACCGCCACATCTCGCTGCGCGCCTGGTGGCTGTGGACGACCAGCAGCGCGCTGCCGTCCGGATACCACTCGGCGCTGACGTCGCCCGGCAGGTCGATCGCCAGCTCGGTGCTCTCCCCGCTCAGCGGGTCCCAGATCATCGGCTCCCAGCGACCGCGCCGCTGGTGCCCGACCAGCATCCGGGAGTCTCCGTCGACCGGGGCGAAGCCCAGCACGGACAGGCCGAGTTCGCGGGTGCCGCCCTCCGAGTCGTCCAGTTCGGCGACGGGCGTGCCGTCCGGACGCAACACCCGTAGCGAGGAGTGCATCGCGTCGCCGTGCTCGGTGTGCTCCACCACCAGCAGCGTCCCGTCGTGTGACAGGTCGCCGACTCCGGCGGACTCCGGGTGCCGGTAGATCTCCACGGGCGCGCTCCCGGAGCGTACGAGATGCAGGGTGGAGCCGTCCTCGTCGGTGGAGCGCCCGATCACCGCCGTGCCGTCCCGGCCGAGTGCCAGGCCGGCCGGATACGAGGGCGCGAGGTCGGGGGCGACCGGCTCGTCCGGGCCACCCGCGAAGGGCTGCCGCAACCAGACCCCGAACTCGTCGCCGTCGGTGTCGGAGAACCACCAGATCCACTCGCCGTCCGGGCTGAGCGTCCCGTCCGTGGTGCCGTTCGGGCGGTCGGTGACCTGTCGCCGTCCGCCGCTGGCGCGGTCCCAGGCGTACAGCTCGAAGGTGCCGGTCGTGTTGGAGATGAACAGCGAACGGTCCGGCGCGTCCTCCGCCCACTCCGGCAGGCTCACGCGCGGCGCGCGGAAGCGCCTCTCCCAGTCCGGCATGCTCGCGTCCACGCCGTGTGCGGTGTCGCCCTCGCTGTTGCCGGCGCCGTCGCCGGTCCCCGTGGTGTTCTTCGTCGTCATACGGACCATTCTCCGCCGTACGGTGCCGGCTTCGGGAGGGGGCGACCGTACGGGCCGGGTACGGGCGGCGGACGGGCACGGTACGGGCACGAGCGCGGAACGGAGAGGAAACGGGTCCGGCGACGAATACGCCCGTACAGGTGCTAACCGGGCCGGAACGGGTGAGTACCCGGAACCCTTCCGCCTCGTGCGCGGTTGTGCAGGGAGCGCCGGCAGCGCGGCACTTCAGGTTCGGCCTCGTTGCACGCGGGACCGTCCGGGCCACCGACCCCCTCTGTGGCCCGGGCGCTCGCCCCTCGCTGGCAGCGGTCCCTCGTGGGCCGTGGTGCGGGGGACGGCAGCGCGTGTGGGTGTCGGTTCCACCCTCCTTCGACCGGCATCCGCACCTCCGGAAGCAGCCCCCGGCACGCTGGATTCGCCGTGCCGGGGGCTGCGTGCGTACGGGCGGCATCGGGCACGGGCGCCGCGCGGGATCCTGCAACAAACCCCCGGCTCGGGTGTTGCAATGCCACAGCGGTGTACCGGGGTGATGGGCAGCTGATCACATCCCTGGCCTCGGCCGATCGTCGGCTCGCATGCTGAGGGGGTCCGGGCAGTTCGAACTGCCCTACGCCCAGGGTCCCCGAGGAGCGCACGATGCCCAGAGTCCGTCCAGCCACCGCCGTCTGCCTCGCCGCTCTCGCCGTGTCGGCGGTCGGGTGTAAGGACGACGGAGCCGCGCCGAAGGACAAGGGTTCCCACAAGCCCAGCGAGGGGTCGACCTCGTCGCCGGACTCCTCCGGGAAGCCGGAGGGCTCGGGGAAGCCGGACTCCTCCGCGAAGCCCGGTGGCCAGGACGTGGACGCGGACCTGGGCCGTACGCTCAAGCTGGGCGAGTCGACCACGGTCGACTACAAGCGTGCGGGGAACCGCACCGGTACCCTCCGACTCACCGCGCGGAGCGTGCAGAAGGGCTCGCAGCAGGACCTGGGCGAGGCGGAGTTGGAGACCGAGCAGCGGAGCATGCAGCCGTACTACGTCACCGTCCGCTACGAGAACGTCGGTGACACCACGATCTCCGCCTACGACACCCCCACCGGCCTGCGGGACAGCCGTGGGGAGGAGGCCGATCCGGTCGTCACGGTCGCCGGTGAGGTGTCCGAGTGCCCGAAGGTCGAGGAGTACGAACTGGTGGCCGGCGCGACACACACCAACTGCAAGGTGTTCCTGCTGCCGAAGGGCGAGAGTCCCTCGGTGGTGAAGTACACCGGCGACTTCGACAAGGAGCCGGTGTACTGGAAGGCGCGGAAGTGACACGGGCGTGAGGGACGCGCCCGGCGCGGGGTGACGCCGTGTCGGGCCGGCGAGGACGGGGCCGGGCACGTGACCGGCCCAGCGCGGGTGGAGCATTCCGGAGTGGCCGTACGGGGGTCGGCCGTGCCGGGGAGCGCCCGCGGGTGCGGCTGTCCACATCGCTGGGCAGCCGCACCGTGCTGTGCTGCCCGTGACGCCCGTGACGCGCATGACAAACGCGACGCGTGCGACGCACGGGAATGCTGCGGTGGCGGCGAGTGCTGGGGTGGCAGGGTGGCCGGGACGGAGCCCCTCACGTCCGTGCTGTCCGCGGTACGAGCCGCGAGCCCGCAAGCCGCGTGTCCCGCGTTCCGAAGCGCGGCTCAAGGAGTTAAGGAGAAGGCATGACCCCCGCGCCCGCCCCTCGAGCCCACGACCTCGTCCTGTTCGGCGCCACCGGTTTCACCGGCCGGCTGACCGCGCGTTACCTCGCCGAACACGTGCCGCCCGGCTGCCGCTGGGCGCTGGCCGGTCGGGACCGGCAGAAGCTGATGGCCGTACGCGCCGAACTCGCCGCGCTCCGACCGGAGTGCGCCGGACTGCCGCTGCTCGACGCCGACGTGGCGGACCCCTCCGCGCTCTTCCGGATGGCCGCTGACAGCCGGGTGGTGATCAGCACGGTGGGCCCGTACATGCGTTACGGCGAGCCGCTGGTGGCCGCCTGCGCGGAGGCCGGTACGGACTATCTCGACCTGAGCGGAGAGCCGGAGTTCGTCGACCGCATGTATCTCGCCTACCACGCGCCGGCCCAGCGCACCGGTGCCCGGCTGGTGCACGCCAGCGGCTTCGACTCGGTGCCGTACGACCTGGGGGTCCGCTACACCATCCAACAGCTCCCGGCCGGGGTGCCGTTGTGGGTGGACGGGTACGTCACCGTCGACGCGGCCCCCTCCGGCGGCACGCTCGCCTCCACCCTGGACGCGCTGTCTCGAGGGCCCCAGATGCTGGAGGCCGCGCGGGAGCGGCGCCGCGTGGAGGAGCGTCCCACCGACCGCTGCGTCTCGCTGCCCGTCAGCGGCTTGCGCAGGGTGCCGCTGCTGAACGGCTGGGCGGTGCCACTGCCGACGATCGACCCGCAGATCATCGGCCGCTCGGCCGCCGCGTTGGAGCGGTACGGTCCCGAGTTCCGCTACCGGCACGCGGCCCTCGTACGCCATCTGCCGGTCGCGGTCGGCGGCGTGGCGGGCGCGGCCGGCGCGCTGGGGCTCGCCCAACTCCCACCCGCACGGCGTTGGATGACCAGTCGTCTGACCGCGGGCGAGGGGCCGAGTGAAGAGCGCCGGGCGCGGAGCAGCTTCTCGCTGCGCTTCCTGGCGCGGGGCGGCGGCGAGCGGGTGGCGACCGAGGTGGCCGGCGGCGACCCGGGTTACGACGAGACCGCGAAGATGCTCGCCGAGTCCGCGCTGTGCCTGGCGTACGACGAGAAGCTGCCGGAGACCTCGGGCCAGGTCACTCCGGCAGCAGCCATGGGCGAGGCCCTGACCGACCGACTGGTGCGCGCCGGCCTCCAGTTCCGGTTGACCCACCGGGGCGCGCCGGTGGGGTGAGACCGCGCGGGCGGTGCCGCGGACGGAGGGCTGGCGCCCGGACGGTCAGCTCTCCTTCTCCAGGGCGTGCGGCGCGTACGTCCGGATGGCGTCCAGCAGTTGGCGTTTCGACGGGTTGACCAGGGCGTGCCCCGCCACGCTCACGGTCGGCACGGTCTCGTTGCCGTCTGCCACCGAACGTACGAACGCCGCCGCCGTGCTGTCTCGCCAGATGTTCACCCTGCGGAACCGCAGGTCGGTGAAGCGCAGTTGGGCGCGTAGCTTCATGCAGAACAGACATCCGGGCCGCCAGTACAGGACAACGTCCTCGGCTCCCTCGGCTCCCTCGGCTCCCTCGGTCATGCGCTTCCTCTCTGGTCGCGTGCCACCGTGCCCCGCCCGGTTGCCCTCCGCCCGCCGGGCCGTCCCGGTCGCGTACGGCCAACCGCGCGCCGCCGGCGACTGGTTTCGGCCATTATCCCCCCGTATTCAGCGGGAGCGCCGCCAACGGCGTACAAGAAGAGGAGCGTGCTGCCCGCCGACGAGGAGTGTGCCGGGAGGGCGACGAGTGCTGTCCGATGATGTATGGGCCGAACTGCGGGGTCAAGGCAGGTCACGGAGCTTCCCCGAGCGAAGCGTGCTGCTTCGCCAGGGCGCCCCCGGCACCCATCTCCTCGCCCTGACCACAGGCCTCGCGAAGGTGGTGTTCCGGGAGCCCACGGGCGCGGTGACCTGGCTGGCCTTCCGCGGGCCGGGGGACCTCCTCGGGGAGGTCTCGGTGTTCAACGGCACCGAGCGTACGGCCGAGGTGGTCGCCCTCACGCCGTGTACGGCGGTGGTGCTGGAGGCCGAGCGGTTCGTCCGGTTCGTCCAGGAGCGCGGACTCGTCGTCGACCTGATGCGGCAGGCGTTGGACCGGCTGCGGGAGTCGGACGCGCACCGTACGGAACTGCGGACCCTGCCGCTGGTCGCCCGACTGGCGCGGACACTGCTGCGGCTGGCCGAACTCACCGCCACGGAGGCGGCGTCGACAGATCGGGACTCGTCGGGCGACCGAGGCTCGTCGCGGGGACCAGTGCGGCTCACCGGGCTGAACCAGGAGGAGATCGCCCAGGCGATCGGCGTGACCCGGAACGCGGCCATCACCGGTCTGCGGCGGCTGCGGGCGGACGGCGCGCTGGAGACGGCCCGGCGGATGATCGTGATCCGGGACATGGACGCGCTGCGGTACTGGGCCTCCGTCGAGGGGTGAGCACCGTTGGCCCGCCCGGTGCCGTGACCCGGCGGTGCTCCGGCGCTGTGACCCGTGCCACGGTGCCAGTGCCCAGTGGTGTGCACTCGCGCGGAGGGCACCGTCGGATTCTCGAGGCAGCCGGACAACGGCTCCGGGACGCCCCACTGCCGCGAGGAGACAGACATGCCCGCGCCCCTTTCCGCCCCGTACGGCGAGAGCCGGCCCCTTCCGCCGTACCGTGCCCTGTTCGCCGTGGACGCCAAGGACTTCACCGGCCTGCCGGCGGCGCAGCACGGCCCGGTCAGCGAACTGATCCCGCGGCTCGTCGACCACGCCCTGGAACGCGCCGGGCTGCGCCAGCTGCGGGACACCAAGCGGTTCCCGGCCAACACCGGGGACGGCGTCGTCTTCGGATACGACCCGGCGCACCTGCCGTTCGTGCTCTGGCCCTTCCTGGGCGTGCTGGACGAGGTGCTCGGCGACTACAACCGCCAGTCGGTGGGCCCACGTATCCGGCTTCGGGCGAGCGTGCACGTCGGCCCGCTGCCGGACGGGGACCAACCCGGCGACGGCAACGGCACGGCCCGCAACGACACCCACCGGCTCCTCGACTCGCGGCCGGTCAAGGCGATCCTCGCCGCCGCGAGCGAGGAGGTCACCCAGCTCGTGGCGATCGTCTCCGAGCGGGTGTACGAGGACGTCGTACTCGGCGCCTACACGGGCCTGCACCCCGACCGGTGCGTCGAGGTGCCGGCGACGGTGGACGGGAAGAGTTTCGCGCAGCGCGCCTGGCTGTACGTCCCCTCCCCCTCCGGGAACCTGGTCCAGGCCGGCCTCCGGGCACCCGGTGCCGCGGGCGCGGAGGAGGAGTCAGCCGACGAGGACTCCTCCTCCGGTGTACGGGAGGAGCAGCCGGCGGAGGTCGGTCCGGGCACCCGGTACACCGGCAACTCCCAGCAGGTGGGCGAGGGCGCCGCGGTCATGGGGAGCGTCGGCGGCGACTTCACCTACACCGGGCGCAGCACCTCGTACGAGGGCACCAACCAGCACTGGGGCAGCGGGGACAACGTCACGGGCGACAAGCGGGTCGACGGGCACGGGGGTGACCGGTGAGCGCGGCGGCGGCCACGGCCCGGGCGACGGGCGCGGGGGAGCGGCTGGACGAAGCCCCCCACGACGGCGACCACGAGGGCGCCGGCGAAGCCCCCCACGAGGGCGCCGGTCAGGAGACGACGGCCTTCCGGGACAACCGACAGCGGGTGGGGCAGGGCCTCGCGCTGATGGGCGGGGCCAGGGACATCATCAACGTGTTCGCTGCCGACCCCCTCGAAGAGGAACTGTCCGACCGCGTCCGCAAGCCGCGCCTGCGCGAGGGGCTGTACCCGGCGGACGAGGTGCGCTCCCGCCTGCACGGTTTCGTGCCACCGCCCTCCCACGATCGGTGCGTACGGGCGCTGGCCAGCCGGATCCTCGTGCTGCGCGCCGCCCCTGGCACGGGCGCCGGCACGAGCGCCTTCGCCCTGCTCGCCGAGAAGGCCGGCGGGGGACGTGTCACCGGCCTGGACTCCCAGCAGGACCTGTCCGCCTGGCGTCCCAAGCGGACAGGTGGCTATCTGTTGCAGGGCCCGCCGAGGAGCACGGCGGAACAACTCAGCGACGTGCTGCTCACGGGCCTCGCCGAGCTGCTGCGGGACGCCGGGGCCCACCTTGTCATCACCCTGGCCAAGGAGATCCGGCTGCCCGCCGAGACCGTACGCTGGCAGGTCACGCACGTGCCGCCGTCCGCACGCGAGGTGGCGGCCGGTCGGCTGCGCGGCATGGCCGAGGCCGGACGTCTCGATGAGGCACAGCTTTCCCGGGCGTTTCGTCAGCTCGACGCCCCGGACTTCGCCGACCACCTGCGTACGCACCCGCTGCCCGGCGACGCGGTCGACCTCGCGTCGGGGCTGTACGACTCCGCCGTCACCGGCGAACCCGCCGCCTCCGTCCTGGACGGCCTGCGTGCGGGCAGCCCGGCGGCGGCCCGCACGGCGCTCGGGCAGGCCCGGCACAGTGCCGACGACCTCTCCCTCCTGGCCGCCGTCGCCCTGCTGCCCGGACAGGACCGGACGGTGATCGAGCAGTTCGCCGCGCTGCTGCGGCCCCTGCTCAGCGCACGCGCCACCGGTCCGGGGGAGCCGGGCGTCGCCGCCGCGGCCGAACGGGACGTGCTCGGCCCGGCGTTCGAGGACCGACTGGAGGCCGTGGGGGCGCGGCTGCTCCCGGCGTACGGCGCCACCACGGGCCGGTACCGCTACCGGGTGCGCCCCGTCGTCTTCTCCGGGAGACACCGTGCCGAGACGCTGCTGAGACAACTGTGGCTGGACTACGAGGGCGTACCGGATCTCCTGTGGCAGGCCCTGGACGGGCTGCCGTACCAACCGGGTGTCGAGTTGGCGGCGGGCGAGTCCGTCGGCCGGGTGCTGGCCCACGCGACCGGGCCGCGTGCGCTGCGTCAACTGGCGCCGTTCGCCGCCTCCGAGAAGCGCTGGCGGCGCCGGCTCGTCGCGGTGGCCCTGGGCGAGTTGGTACAGCATCCGCCGGTCGCCGGCGCGGTCAGGGAACTGCTGCGGCAGTGGAGTCGGTACCCCTCGGGCCCTGTCCGCTGCACGGTCGCCGAGACCTGCGCGGGAAGCTACGGCCTGGCGCGTCCGGAGGCCGCCCTGCGCCTGTTGGACACGGTCCTGGAGGGTGCGGAGCCGGAGCTGGAACGTGGCCTGCGTGCCGCGGTCTCCTTCGCCCTCAGCACGCTGCTCAGCGAGGAGGCTCACCACCCCGCCGTACTGGAGCGAGTGGCGGACTGGCTGGCCGCGGGGCCGGGTACGTCGCGGCAGGCCATGGCCGGACACGTACTGGGGGCGATGAGCACCGCCACGTTCCCGCCGCCCGGCAGGCCCGGCGCCAGTCGCACCACCCTCGCCCAGGTGCTGGTCGCGCACCCGCGACAGGCTCTGGAACTCGTCGTCCTCGCACTGGACACCGCGGCCACCCACGAGGCGATGGCCGAAGGTCTGCGCCTGCTCGAGGACGATCGCGCCGGGTCCGGACCCGGGCCCGGACCCGGCCATCCGGGCGCGTCCTTCGACCAGTTCCTGTGGGCCCTGTCCCGCTCCGCCCGCGACCATCGCGGAGTGGCGCGCTACCTACTCCGCCGTCATCGCCGGCACCACAGCACACAAGGGCACGCCACACCAGGGAGGGCTTCGTCATGACCGGACCGCTCATCTCCCCCGCGACCTCCGCGCCGGTACGCCACCTGTGGCGCCAGCGCCTCAGCACCCGTACGGACCGGGCGCTGGTGTTCCTCTCGGACCAGGGCCAGGACCAACTCCAGCCGCCGCGCGGCGAGGACGTCTGGGGGTACCCGCGCCCCACGGTGGCTGAGATACGCAACGGCGAGTTCTTCGACGTCCAGTGGGTCTCCCTTACGGAACGCCGGTGCTCGGTGGACATCCAACGGCACGCGTCGGCGCAGCGGGCCCGCTACGAAGTGGCCTGGCGGGTCAGCAACCCGGTGCTCGCGGCCAGGAGCCAGGTCACCTCGGACGCCGTACCGCGGCTCATCACACGGCACCTCGGGGCCGGCGCGACCCTCCCCGAGGCCGCCGAACCCCTGCGGCAGGCCCCGTCCCAGCACGGCACCGCACAGGTCGAACCGCCCGGTCGGCCACGAGTGATCGACGGCGCCGGGCTGACCTACTGGTTTCTCGACCCGCCGACCGCCCTGCTTCCCGCCTCCGGAGTCGGCGCCGGACCACCCCTGCCGGCCGGCTTCGGCGAGGCCCACCGGGAGGCGTACCACTTCTATCGCGAGGTGGTGGCCGGCGGCCCGGTGGGGCTGGCCGCCCTGTGGCTCCTTCAACGCCCCGAGCAGGCCAGGGAGGTGCTGGAGTGGACGATGGCGAACCGTGGGGAACTCACTGACCGGGACGGCTGGGAGAGCTCACTCGCGGCGACCCTTCAGGGGTATCGCCGAGGTGAGCCCAAAAGGGGCCATGGGATGATCTTGAATCCGAGAGCCCCGGCCCGTCACCCATTCGGCTCAGTGTCGTTGGTGGTGATGTTGACCGTCGTCTGGGGCCTGGGGTGGGTTGTGACCTCGATCGAACGGACCGCGTATCCGCGGTTCAAGCGGCTGATCACCGCGCATGAGCTGTATCTGTTCTTCTCTCCGACACGCGATGAGCTCCAGTGGGCGTCGGATGCCACGGACTGCGATGAGCATCTGCTGGCCCTGCTGCTGATGCTGAAGTCGTATCAGCGCATGGGGTGCTTCCCGAAGCTGGAGGACGTCCCGGAGACGGTGGTGGAGTTCGTCCGGCGCCAGGTGGAGCTGCCGGAGGGCACGCTGCCGGTGTACCAGGCGGAGAAGACCGCCAAGAACCACCGGGGCCTGGTGCGCAAGCGGGTCGGGGTGCTCTACGACCAGGCGGAGGCCCGGCGGATCGCCGAGGAGTCGATCCGTAAGGAGGCCGCGGCGAAGAACCGCCCGGCGGACCTGATCAACATCGCGCTGGAGAAGGTGGTGGAGGCCGGGCTGGAGCTGCCGGCGTTCTCCACCTTCGACGCGATGGCCTCGAAGATCCGTCGCGAGGTGAACACGGCGATCTGCGACGGCATCCACGGCAGGATCAGCCTGGTGGAGCTGGCCGGTCTGGCGCGGCTGCTGGAGGAACGCGATGCGGACGGCACGACGCTGTTCAACCGGCTGAAGAAGCCGGCGCAGGGGCCGAGCTGGTCGCACTTCAAGCGTCTGACCAGCCGTCTGGAGTGGGTCGACGGCCTGGGTGACACGGACGTGTGGATGGAGGGTGTCGCCGCGGGGAAGATCACCGACTTCGCCGGGGAGGCGGATGCCGCCGACGTGGCGGAGCTGCGGGACTACAAGCCCGTCAAGCGGATCGCGCTGGTGGCGTGCCTGGTGCACAAGGCCCGGATGCGGGTGCGCGACGACCTGGCGACGATGTTCTGCAAGCGCGTCGCGTCGAAGATCAAGAAGGCGAAGGCGGAGCTGGAGGAGATCCGGCTGGCCGAGCGGGAGATCGTCGAGGCCCTGATCGGGAACTACCGCACCGTGCTGAAAGGCATCGACGTCGACGGCCCGGCCCAGGGCGCGTTGGCGAAGGCCGCGGCCATGACCGCCGAGGCCCGGGCGGCCTTGGACGGCCTGGACGAGGCGGCGCCGCTGGATGAGGTGGCCAGGCGGCTGGACGGGGAGGTCTCCCCGGCGCTCCTCGCGCTGGCGAAGGCCCTGGTGGTGCAGGCGGGCGGGCTCGGGGCGGTCACCCAGGCCGTGGAGGGCTCCGGTGGGTTCGCTCAGCAGTACGAGCAGATCGAGAAGGTCTCCGCCCATCACGGCAACTTCTGGGAGGTGCTGCTGTACGGGCAGATCGGCCGGGACCGGGCGACCATGTTCGACTTGGCCGACACGCTGGAGTTGACCGCCACCAGCGAGGACGGGCGGGTGCTGGACGCGCTCGCGCACGCCCAGCGCCACCAGGCGGCACGCGGCGAGTACATCACCGCCTTCGATGAGAACGGCCGGGAGGTCGATCTTTCCTTCGCCACCCAGAACTGGCGCCGGGCCGTGCTGGACAAGGCCCGGCCGGGGCAGTTCGTGCGCAAGCACTTCGAAGCGATGGTCTTCACCGCGCTGGCGGAGGAACTGCGCACCGGCGACGTGGCGGTGGTCGGCTCGGAGGAGTTCGCCGACTGGTCCAAGCAGCTGCTGACCTGGGAGGCGGTGCAGGAGAAGCTGGGCGCCTACCTGGTGGAGGTCGGCCTCGCCGAGGAGGGCGAGAGGGCCGAGTTCGACGCGCAGTTCTTCCGCCGGCAACTGGAGGACAAGCTGCGCAGCGCCGCCGCGGCGGCGGACGCCGGCTACCCGGACAACGAGGGCCTGGTCATCGACCCCGAGACGGGCATCCCCTCGCTCAAGCCGCACCGTTCGGAGGGCCAGCGGGCCTCGGCGAGGCGGCTGGAGGAGGAGATCAAGGCCAGGATGCCGGAGCGGTCGCTGATGGGGATCCTGGCCCGCACCGCGTACTGGGTGGAGTGGTGGCGGCGCTTCGGCCCGGCCTCCGGCAACGAGCCCAAGCTCACCGACCCGTTCGGCCGCTACGTGATCACGGTCTTCGTGAAGGGCACGAACATGGGCCCCTACGAGGCGGCCCGGCACATCCCCGGCGTCTCGGGGCATGAGCTGTCGTATACGGCGAACCGGCACTTCTCGACCGTGCTGCTGAACGAGGCGATCGCCGACCTGGTCAACGCGCACGCCCAGCTGGACATCTCCCAGGCGTGGGGCGACGGCACCGCGGTGGCCGCCGACGGCACCCACATGGACACCTACCTCGACAACCTGCTCGCCGAGACCTCCGTCAGGTACGGCAAGCCGGGCGGGATCGCCTACCACCACGTCTCGGACACCTACATCGCGCTGTTCACCCACTTCATCCCGTGCGGGGTGTGGGAGGCCGTCTACATCATCGAGGGCCTGCTGAAGAACACGAGCGAGGTCAAGCCCACCACGGTGCACGCCGATACGCAGGGCCAGTCCTACCCGGTGTTCGCGCTGGCGCATCTGCTGGGCTTCGACCTGATGCCCAGGATCAGGAACTGGAAGGACTCGGTCTTCTACCGGCCCAGCAAGCAGACCGAGTACGAGCACATCGACGCCCTGTTCGGGGAGCCGGGCAAGAACGTCATCGACTGGGACCTGATCGAGTCCCAGTTCCGGCACCTGATGCGGGTGGCCGTCTCCGTCCGGGAGGGCGCGATCTCCTCGGCCACGCTGCTCAAGCGCCTGCGGTCGGGCTCGAAGAAGAACGCCACCTACACCGCCTTCCGCGAGGTCGGCCGGGTGATCCGCACCGTGCAGCTGCTGCGCTACCTCTCGGATGCCCCGCTTCGCCGACGGGTGACGGCGGCGACCAACAAGGTCGAGTCCTTCAACCGGTTCTCGCAGTGGATCGGCTTCGGCAACCGCGGCGTCATCGCCGAGAACGACCCTGTCGAGCAGGAGAAGGCGATGAAATTCAACGCTTTGCTCACCAACACGGTCATTTTTCACAACGCCCTGGACATCGCCGAGATCGTCCGGCAACTGCTGGAGGAGGGCTGGACGATCGAGCCGGAAGACTTGGCGTGCATCTCCCCGTACCTGACCGAGCACATCAACCGGTTCGGCGAGTACTCCACACATGAGCTCGTTATCCAGCCGGAGGCGTACGACCCGAAGCTGGACGTGGACTTCACCCCGCTGCGAGAGCAGGACCCGACGGCGGCCGGCTTCGGTCAGGCCGCCTGATAGGCCGGGGCCGGGTCGTCGCCAAGACCACCCGAGTCATCGTGACGACCCGGGACGAGCACTCCCGATCCTGGGCATCATCTCCAACCCGAACACCCACGGAACTTGATCAAGCCCTGTTCGGGGTCGGCGCGGCCGTTAGAGCGGATCATCCAAGAGAGCCCGCCCGCCTACGCGGTCCCGTGCCTTCGGGACCGGGGTGATGAGGATCTCTGAACTGAAATCGGCCAGGGCCGCTCGTCGCCTCACTTGCTCCGTCGCTCAAGCGATTGGGGAGGTTCAACGAGCGTCTCGGAGGTTGTCGGCCGGGGCCGCCCGCTCGTGGAGTGTGCGGGCCGTGCCGGCGGGTCAAGGGCGCCGCCTGGTCGTCAGGGGAGTTTGTGGGCAAGGACGTCGAGTTGCACGACGGAAGGCGGTTGGGCGAATAGTTCTCCGGCTCGTTCCGCCAGGGCGCTGCCCAGGCGGCCGGCGAGGTGGGCCTGGCGTGCGTCGTCGTCGGGGAAGGCGTCGAAGATGGCGAAGGTGGACGGGCTCAGGCGCACGGCGAGCCAGGCGACGGTGCCGGGCTCCCCTGCACGAGGGCAAGGCCCTCGCGGAGAAAGGCGGTGACCTCTTCCTCCTTGCCGGGCAGGGCCCTGACCTGTACGTGCAGTGCGCCGTTGATGTCGGCCATGAGGGGGCTCCCTTCCGATGCTGGGCCGCCCGGAAGCGGCCGGGTAATGCAGTGATCGGTTGGCGTGGACCGGGTCTCCCGTACAGTCGCGTCGATATGTCGCTATCACAACTTTTGACATGGTTTTTGGGTGTGGGAGTGTGGATATGTGGCTCTGCCCGGTGGCGGCATCGCGCCCACCTGCAGCTCACTGCCGAAGCATGCCCAGCATCTACCGGGAGCGAGGGAGACCGATGAAGGCTCTCGTATACGACGGGCCCCGTGAGGTGCAGGTGAAGGACGTACCGGATGCGCGTGTCGAGCGTCCCACCGACGTCCTGGTGAAGATCACCACGACGAACATCTGCGGCTCGGACCTGCACATGTATGAAGGCCGTACCGACATGGAGACCGGCCGCGTTCTCGGTCACGAGAACATGGGCGAGGTCGTCGAGGTCGGCGCCGGCGTGGACAAGGTCCGGGTCGGGGACATGGATCAGTCTGCCGTTCAGGGGCCAGACCATGGGCACCGGACAGGCCAACGTGAAAGCCTGCAACCGGCAGCTCAGCGGGCTCATCGAGCAGGGGAAGGCCAAGCCGTCCTGGATCGTCTCCCACGAACTGCCACTGGATCAGGCCCCCGACGGCTACCAGCACTTCGACCAGCGCGACAACGGCTGGACCAAGGTCCTGCTCCACCCCGACGGCGGCTGAAGCGCCGGCGCGGCCCATAACCCGGGAAGCGACTTCAGGAAGGAGCTCGCACCATGACCAGCATCGAGACCGTCTCCCTTCGACGCTCGGCGGGTCATCGACGCGGGAGGGAAACGAGCGCAGGAACTCGGGCAGCCGAGCAACATCGCCGTGGTCGACGCCGGCGGCCACCTCGTCGCCCATGCCCGCATGGACGGCGCATGGCTCGGCAGCGTCGACATCTCCATCAACAAGGCCTTCACCGCCCGCGCCTTCGACATCAGCACCGCCGACCTCGCCGAGCACGCCGCTCCCGGGCAGCAGTTCTACGGCATCAGCGGCTCCAACCAGGGTCGCGTGATGATCTTCGCCGGCGGCCTGCCGCTCCACCGCAACGGACAGGTGGTGGGTGCCGTCGGGGTGAGTGGAGGGTCAGGGGACCAGGACCAGAGCGTCGCCCAGGTGGCTGCCGCAGGCTTGTGACCCCCGCGTATCCCGCCCGCGTCGCGCACCGCGCAGGGGAGCGCAGGAGCCGTGCGAAAGCCGTGTAGGAGAGCCGAGGAGAGGAGTCGTCATGACAGGCGGACGCCGGGGGGCGGATGTGCCGCCACCTCGGCCGGCGCCCCATCCCAGGACCGCCCGGACTACCCGCCCACCCGCTACGAACGGCGTTGACCGCCTCACGAGTCGGTGATCGCCTCAGGGGAGAGAACAGAAATGACGGAAGAACTACGCGGCCACCGCATCGCGATCCTGGCCACCGACGGTGTCGAGCGCATCGAACTCGAACAGCCCCGCGGCGCGCTGCACGGCGTCGGCGCCCAGACCGAACTCCTGTCCCCGCACGACGGCCAGATCAACGCCCGCCAGATGGACATCGACCCCGCGGGCAGCTTCCCCGTCGACAAGAAGGTCCGCGACGCGTCCGTCGACGACTACGACGCCCTCCTGTTGCCCGGCGGCACCATGAACCCCGACCAGCTGCGCACCGACCCCGACGCTGTCGCCTTCGTACGAGATTTCATGGCCAGCGGCAAGCCCGTCGCCACGATCTGCCACGGGCCGTGGACCCTCGCAGAGGCGGACGTCCTGCGCGGCCGGCGCCTGACCTCCTGGCCCAGCGTCCGCACCGACCTCCGCAACGCCGGCGCCGAAGTCGTCGACGAGGAGGTCGTCATCGACGGGTCACTCATCTCCAGCCGCGGCCCCCAGGACCTCCCAGCCTTCTGCGCCGCCGTCGTCGACGAGTTCACCCGCGCCCTGGAGCCCGCCTGACTGCCTCACCAGCCACCCGGGATCCCTTGTGGCGCCCATTCGCAGATCAGGTGGCCTGTGGGGGGAGAGATCCACTGAGCAGATGTGGGGTCACCCCCGAGCATGGAGTGGGCTTTTTCAGGGAGCCGCATCAGAGGCGCCGCGGCCGGCTCAAGGGTCAGGACCCGCGCGGGCCGGTCCGCCGGGCTCTGCGCGATTCCCGGGCGCTGCTCGAGACGGGCGAGGTACTCAGCCCCGACAAGCCGCCGACGACCCACCCCGGTATGACGTGCTTGGCCGGGAGCGTGACACGCAGCGTTAGTGGGTTGGCATTCAGGGCATAGAGGGGTCCGATTCCGGCGTGCCTACGTTGGGTGGCAGCCCCACGTTGAAGGATGGGCCTACGTCGGGCGGAGCCGAGGTCGCGAAGCCACCGGACCGACCCCCCGGCACTCCTGCGACCAGGTTCCCCGACATCAGAGGAGATCATCATGGCAAGCAGCAACCGCGCCGTCACCTTCCAGAACCCGAAAGACATGCGCGTCGAGTCTCTCGACTTCCCGAAGCTTCAGATGCCGAACGGGAAGAAGGCCCCGCACGGAGTCATCCTCAGGATCGTGGCCACCAACATCTGCGGGAGCGACCTGCACATCTACCGCGGGTCCTTCCCGGTGCCCCAGGGCATGGTGATGGGGCACGAGATGACCGGGGAGGTCATCGAGGTCGGCCCCGACGTCGAGTTCCTCAGCGAGGGCGACCTCGTCTCCGTCCCGTTCAACGTCGCCTGCGGCCGATGCCGCAACTGCAGGGCGCGCCGGACCGACGTCTGCGAGACCACGAACCCCAAGGTGTCCTGCGGAGCGTACGGCTTCAACCTGGGCGACTGGACCGGCGGCCAGGCCGAGTACCTGTTCGTCCCGTACGCCGACTTCCAGCTCCTGCGCTTCCCGGACAGGGACCAGGCCATGGCGAAGATCCGAGACCTGGCGCTGCTCTCGGACATCCTGCCCACCGCGTTCCACGGTCTCATGGAGGCCGGTGCCAAGCCGGGCTCGACCGTGTACATCGCCGGCGCCGGCCCGGTCGGCCGCTGCGGCGCAGCAGCCGCGCGCCTCCTCGGGGCGTCCTGCATCATCGTCGGCGACTACCACAAGGACCGCCTGGAGCTGGTGAAGAAGAACGGCTGCGAGACGATCGACCTGAGCCAGGACGCAGCGCTCACCGACCAGATCGAGGCCATCCTGGGCGAACCCATGGTCGACTGCGCAGTCGACTACGTCGGCACCGAGGCACACGGCATCGGCCGCGAGGCCGAGGACATGGACCCGGCCTACGCCCTCAACCAGGTGATCGACGCCACCCGCGCGGGCGGAGCCACCGGAGTCATCGGCGTCTACGGCCCCGACCCGCTCGCGAAGTCGAAGGCCGAGCAAGAGGGAACGTACCCGATCGACTTCGGCAAGGCATGGATCAAGTCGCCGCGGATCACCGCCGGGCAGGCACCGATCATGCACTACAACCGCGAGCTGATGATGGCGATCCTGTGGGACCGCATGCCCTACTTGAGCGCCATGCTCAACACGAAGGTGATCAGCCTCGACGACGCCCCCGACGCCTACGCGACCTTCGACACGGGAGTATCCGAGAAGTTCGTCATCGACCCCCACGGCCTCATTCCCGCCTGAGGCCCGCTCCCCTCCACTCCCGCCCGCAGTCCCCGTTCGGGGAGCCTGCGGGCCGGACCCCTGCCTTGCTGGCGCATCTGCGAGCGCCATCCCGCGGCCGACACAATGGGCAAGGAGCACGAATGGACGCGCCCCCAGACCCACCACAGCGCCGCCCGCGCATAAGCTCGGGCGCTCCATCGCGGCCTATGACTCCGCCGCGAGGCGCAGCGAGCCGTCGACTTCCTCTGCGACGAGGGCTTCGAGATCGAGCACATGCCCATGTGGGACGCGGCCTCGTCTCCCACATGGGCGGGGGACACGCGTGGGTGGGCAGCGTCAACATTTCGATCGACAAGACCTTCACAGCGCGTGTCTTCGACAGTCCGACGAGGGGTTTCTACGGCGTCCGGGGCTCCAACCAGGGCCGGATGATGATCTTCGCTAACGGTATCCCGCCGGGGGCAGCGGCGAGCAGGATCAGACGGTCGTCGAGGCGGCCGTAGCGGCGTTCTGATCATCGCGACAACGCGAACCGAGCAAAAGAAGAGGAGAGAGACCCAAGATGGCAACGCAGGTCAGCAAAGCGCTTCTGGTACGTCTCGAAGCACTGCCCGGCAGGGAGGACGACGTCCGCGACTTCTTGAACCAGGGGCTGTCGATCGTCGAGGGGGAGCCCAAGACCGTCAGGTGGTTCGGAATCCAGTTCGGACCCTCGTCGTTCGGGATCTTCGATGCCTTTCCCGACGACGACGGGCGCCAGGCGCATCTGTCGGGTGAGGTCGCGGAAGCGCTCGGTGAGAACACGGGTGAGCTCTTCGAGGAGCCCACGATCGAGCAGCTCGATGTCGTCGTGGAGAAGCAGCCCGCGTAGAGCAGGTGCTACCCGCGGGGCGGCGTGGCCCAGGAGCTGGCCCTCGGCGGTGCCGCCCTCGCCGACGGTGAGCAGGACGCGGGCGGACGCGGTGTGGCGCGGGCTGTGGTCGGTCAAGCGCGGCGCCTACCGCAATCAGCCGCTCGGCGACCCGCACGATGCCGTCGCCGACTGCAAGCTGCTTCTTGCGAAGCTCGAACAGATGGCCCAGTCCGTGCCCGCACCCCGCTGGTGATCTTCTCCGCGCGTGAGCGAGGGCCAGAGCCGCACGCGAGGTTACTCTCACAAACGGTCCTTTGCCGGAGCAAGATCGACAATAGGCCGCCGGGCCCGCATGGATCTTGGTTCGGTTCTCAGAATTCGTTCTCACTCAAAAGCGGGACGGACCCCCTTCTGAGACTTGCATTGTGCGAAGATCCGGGCCTATGACGGACCCTCAGCAGCCATCCCCAACCGACCGGTCGGACGCCGACGACGTCGAACAGCAGACCTGTCCGAAGTGTGACGCACAGCCCGGCTCGCCCTGCCGCTCGCGTGGCGGCGCGGTCGCCTCCGCCTACCACACCCGCCGCTTCACGATGGTGCCCCGGCTGAAGAAGGCGCTGAGGGTGCCGACCCCGGCCGACCGCGGGCCCGGCCGGCCGTGGCGGCCGGGCACCCCGCCGCCGGCGCCGATCGACCCGGATCTGCCGAGCGCGGACATCCGCATCGGGTACGCGCGGTGCTCGACGCTCGGGCAGGAACTCGACTCCCAGCTCGACGCGCTCGCCAAGCACGGCATCCCCCGGGACAAGATCTTCAGCGAGAAGATCAGCACCCGGGTCCGGGTCCGCCCCCAGTTCGAGAAGGCGCTGCGGACCGCGCGGGAGGTCAAGGCGCACGCCCCGCACTGCCGGGTCATCTTCACCGTGTACGAGATGAAGCGGCTCGGCCGTGACGCCGCCGAACTCACCGCGCTCGCCGACCACCTCACCGCGCACGGCCTGGTGCTGGAGATGCTCGCCGGGCCTCTGCCCGGCATCTACGACCCCACCGGCCCGGGCAAGCTGCTGTTCGCGTTCTTCGCGGCGATGGCGGAGACCGAGCGGGAGAACATCCGGGAGTCGACGCTGGAAGGGCTCGACACCGCGGCCCGCAAGGGCAAGCACGGCGGCCGGCCCCCGGTCATCACCGACGACATGCTGCACACCGTGCTCCGGCGCCGCGCAGGCGGCGAATCCGTCGAGCAGATCCAGCCCGACCTGATCATCCCCACCGGCAAGCGCAAAGGCCAGAACCCGTCCGTGGCCAGCATCTACCGGGCACTCGCCGAGCACGCCAAACGCGAGGCGTACCCGGAAGCCGTCGAGGCCGCGCACGCCGACTTCGCCGCCCTGAAGGCCGCGGGCGACGTCCCTCGACCCCGCCCGGAGCGTGTCCTCAGCACCGAAGAGACCGTGAAAACCCGGTAAACGTGCTGATCAAAGCCCTCGATCACGGCCCTCCGCTACTCAAGATCACTCCAAGGCCAGAAGTGGCGCGCGGACGGCCATGGGCGTAGACCGGAGGTATGGCTGGCACCCAGCGGGCCTGCGCGATGTGCCACGGGCCGCTGCCTTCGGGCTCGGCGCCGCGGCGGCGGTACTGCTCGACCGCGTGCAAGTCGGCCTGGTTCCGGCAATACCGCCGTTACGGCCGTGGCTTGGACCTCATGGCCGTCCACACGATCGGGACGGGACCCGCCTGCCGGACGTGCGGACGCCGTCTTGCTCCCGGGTATTTTTCACCTGCTCTGACCAGCTGTTCTGCTCTGGCACCTGCCGGACGGCGGCCTGGAGGAAGCGCGAATGGGCAGGTTCGGCGGACATTGGTGTGTGACGGCTACGCGATCCGGTGGCCCCCCGCCGACAGGTGCTTAGCGTTACTGGCTGTCCCGCTGGACCACGGCCGGCTCCCTGTTCAAGATCATCCCATGGCCCCTTTTGGGCTCACCTCGGCGATACCCCTTCAGGGGCTCACCGAGGAGGACCGGAGCTTCGTCGGCGTCCACTTGGCACAGGTCCTCAGCGATATCGGCGTGCCCCACGGGGACGAGGTCCTGCGCCGGATCGGGGACGATGGCGGGACCGAGGGCACGGGCGCGGGCGTACGCCACCCCGTCAACGGCGCGGTGGAGCCGTGGTGAGGGGCCGGGCCGCGCGTCGAGGAGCCGGCGCGCCGGAGGAGGTCGCGGCCATGGCCCGGGAGCTGATCGCGCAGAACCACCTGGAGATCGGCCGGGCCGACGGCAAGGCGACCGTGCTGCTGGCCACCGCGGGTTCGCTGCTGGCGCTGCTGCTTCCGCGCGGCCCGCTAGGGGCGTCCTCCTGGCACGACCTCCTGTGGTGGACCGCGACGGTCTCCACGACCGTGGCGCTCCTCTTCCTCCTCCTCGCCCTGCTGCCCCGGCAGGGGAGACCCCGGCGGGGTAGGGCACAGCACGGGAGGGCACAGCGGCGCCGGCATGTCCTCGCCTACTACGAGGATGTCGTACGGGCGGAACGACGGGCCGAACTCACGGCCGGCCTCCGCGAGGGCAGCGCCGACCCGCGGCCCCGGCTCGCCCGCGCCCTGGCGGACACCAGCGGCATCGCCCGTACGAAGAACCGCTGGATACGGCACGCGGTCCGGATGCTCCTGCCGGCGATCGCCGTGCTCGGCTTCGCGCTCGTCACGGGCTCGGCCGGGCCCGACTGAGCCGGCGCCGGGGCGGCGGGCCGAGGAGGGCGAACGCGGACCGTGACCGGGCGAGGAGGCGGGCGGGCCGCTGGCCGCCGTGGCAGCTGTCGGGAAACCGAGAGCGGTCAGTCCGACTCGGGCTCCCCACCGAAGCGTTCGCGGTAGGCATCCAGGTCGTCCTCGGTGATCTTCTGGAAGAGCACCGGCGGCACCGTGAAGTCCGTACCCACCGGCACCGAGTTCAGCGACCGGGCCCGGTCGGAACTCACCCACGTCGCCGTGTCCTCGGACAGGGCGAAGGCGTCGCGCATGGTCCTGGCCGCGGTCGGGACGAAGGGCTCGGAGAGGATCGCGTAGAGGTGGATGAGGTTCATCGCGGTCCGCAGGGTCAGGGCCGCGGCGTCCGGGTCGGTCTTGATCTCCAGCCAGGGAGCCTTTTCCTCCAGGTAGACGTTCCCCGCGCTCCAGAGCGCGCGCAGGGCCGCCGCCGCCTTACGGAAGCGGAGCGCGTCCAGGTGCTCCTCGTACTCGGTGAGCAGCTCGGCGATGTCCCGTCCCAGCTTCTCCTCGGCCTCGCCCGGTTGTCCGCCCTCCGGCACGCTGTCACCGAAGCGCTTGCGGGAGAAGGACAGCACGCGGTTGACGAAGTTGCCCAGGGTGTCCGCCAGGTCCTTGTTGACCTGGGAGGAGAAGAACTCCCAGGAGAAGGAGGCGTCGTCCGACTCCGGGGCGGCGGCCATCAGGAAGTACCGCCAGTAGTCGGCGGGCAGCAGCTCCAGGGCGGCGTCGGTGAAGATGCCGCGGTTCTGGGAGGTGGAGAACTTGCCGCCGTAGTAGGTGAGCCAGTTGAAGGACTTGACGAAGTCGACCTTCTTCCAGGGCTCGCGCGTGCCGAGCTGGGTGGCCGGGAACATCACCGTGTGGAACGGCACGTTGTCCTTGGCCATGAACTCCGTGTAGCGCACGGCGTCGTCGACGTCGTACCACCAGGACTTCCAGTCCCGCTCGTCCGGTTGCTCGTCCGCCCACTCCTTGGTCGCGCCGAGGTACTCGATCGGGGCGTCGAACCAGACGTAGAAGACCTTCCCCTCCGCCGCCAACTCCGGCCAGGTGTCCGCCGGAACGGGAACGCCCCAGTCCAGGTCGCGGGTGATGGAGCGGTCCTGGAGGCCCTCGGTGAGCCACTTGTGGGCGATGGAGGAGGACAGGACCGGCCACTCGTCGGTGTGGGCGTCGACGAACTCCTTGACCTCGCTCTCCAGGCTCGACTGGAGAAGGAAGAGGTGCTTGGTCTCGCGCATCTCCAGCGCGGTGCTGCCGCTGATCGTCGAGCGGGGCTCGATGAGGTCGGTGGGGTCCAGCACCCTCGTGCAGTGCTCGCACTGGTCGCCACGCGCCCTGTCGTAACCGCAGTGCGGACAGGTGCCGATGATGTAGCGGTCCGGCAGGAAGCGGCCGTCGGCGGCGGAGAACATCTGCCGCACGGCCCGCTCCTCGATGAAGCCGTTCTTGTGCAGCTGCCGGGCGAAGTGCTGCGTGATCTCGACGTTCTGCGGTGAGGAGCTACGGCCGAAGTGATCGAAGGCCAGGCCGAAGCCCTCGTAGATCCGCCGCTGCACGTCGTACTGCTGCGCGCAGAAGTCCGCCACCGGCAGCCCGGCCTCGGCCGCCGCCAGCTCGGCGGGCGTGCCGTGCTCGTCCGTGGCACAGATGTACAGCACGTCGTGACCGCGCTGGCGCAGATAGCGTGCGTACACGTCGGCCGGAAGCATCGACCCGACCATGTTTCCCAGGTGCTTGATCCCGTTGATGTACGGCAGCGCGCTGGTGATGAGGTGTCGAGCCATCCTCGGATGCTCCAATTGGTCTTGCGGCACCGGTGGGTGCCACGACGGGTGCGGCCGGGCGAGTCCCGAGGGCGCCAGCCACGTCGCTGGAACACGTCACTGGCACGTACGACGCGTCCAGCAGCCGTGCACTCTTCGTCATGGCGCGCTACTACGGGCTGCCCCCATCCTAACGACTCCCCGGTGTCGCCCCCGAAGCGGATTTCCGCGTCCCGGGCCCGCGCGGGCCGTCTGTGCGTGGAGGAACGAGCGGGCACACGGCACGCGAGAGCTTGGGCGGATGGTTCGACCCAGCGGATGGCTCGGCCTCAGACGCCTTGGGCCCTACTGGAGTTCGCTGAAGCGTTCGGTCGCGCGGGTGCGTCCGGCCACGATGACGGTGTCGGCCGCCTCCACGACGGTCTCCGGGGTGGCGTAGGTGAAGCCCTCACCAGGGCGTTTGATGGCGACGACGGTGACGCCGTACCGGGACCGTACGGCGCTGTCGGCGAGCGGGCGACCGATGATGTCGGCGGGGAGCTTGGTCTTGACCATCGCGAAGTCGTCCTCGAACTCGATGTAGTCGAGCATCCGGCCTCGGACGAGGTGGGCGACGCGCTGGCCCATGTCGTGCTCCGGGTGGACGACGTGGTGTACGCCGAGCTGGGTGAGGATACGACCGTGGGCCTCGCTGGTGGCCTTGGCCCAGACGTTCTCGATACCGAAGGAGATCAGCAGCGAGGCGGTGAGGATGCTGGCTTCCAGGTCGGTACCGATGGCGACGACGGCGCGGTCGAACTCGTGGACACCCAGCTGGCGCAGGGCGTCCTCCTTGGTGGAGTCGGCCCGCACGGTGTGGGTGAGGGAGCCGGCGAGGGCTTGGACGACTTCGGTGTTCTCGTCGATACCGAGGACCTCCGTCTCCTCGTCGACGAGTTCCAGGGCCAGGGCGTGGCCGAACCGGCCCAGGCCGATGACGACGATGGAGCCCACGGGCCTCGCGTGGCGCTTTCCGGGGCGGGGTTTCCTAGCCAATGACGGGTCGCTCCTCGGGAAGGTCGTACAGGCGGTCTCGGCTTCGCAGGGCGAGTGCGGAGGCGATGGTGATCGGGCCGAGCCGGCCGATGAACATCAGTGTGATCAGCAGCAGCTGAAGGCCCGACGGTAGGTCGGCGGTGATGCCGGTGGACAGTCCCACGGTGGCGAAGGCGGAGATGACCTCGAACAGCGACTGGTCCAGGCTGTACTCGGTGACGACCATGAAGGCCATGGTGGAGGTGGCGACGGCGGCCACGGACAGCAGTACCACGGTCAGGGCCTGACGCTGAAGGTCACCGTGCAGGCGGCGGTTGAAGATGTTGACCGCTCCCTCCCCGCGGATCTCGGCGTAGATGACGAAGGCCAGCACGGCGAAGGTGGTGACCTTGATACCGCCGGCGGTGCCGGCGCTGGCGCCGCCGATGAACATCAGTACGTCCATGCCCAGCCAACTGGCGGGGTTCATCTGGGAGATGTCGACGCTGTTGAAGCCGACGGTGCGGGGCATGACACTCTGGAAGAAGCCGGCCAGGAGTTTCCCCGGCGTGTTCAGGGGACCCAGGGTCGCCGGGTTGGACCACTCGACCGCGGTGATGAAGACGGTGCCGCCGAGCAGGAAGACCCCCGTGGCCCACACCACGATCTTGGTGTGCAGGGACCAGCCGCGCGGCCTGCGCAGTCGGCGGCGCAGCTCGAACAGCACGGGGAAGCCCAGCCCGCCGGCGATGACCGCCAGCGCGATGGGCAGACAGATCCACGGATCGGTGACGAAACCCATCAGGCTGTCGGATCGCAGCGCGAACCCGGCGTTGTTGAACGCCGAGACGGCGTGGAAGACACCCAGCCACACCGCCCGCGGCCAGGACTCGTCGTAGGCGGTGGCGAACCGCAGTACCAGCACCAGCGCGGTGATCGCCTCCAGGAGCAGGCTGACCTTGACCACTCCGGTCACGACCGTACGGACGTCGCCCAGCCCCAGGGTCTTGGTCTCAGCGGCGGCGGTCATGCGTGTCTTGAGGCCCATGCGGTGCGAGACCAGCAGGACCAACAGGGAGGCGAAGGTCATGATGCCGAAGCCGCCCACCTGGATCAGCCCCAGGATCACCGCCTGCCCGAAGCCGCTCCAGTAGACGGGAGTGTCCACCACGATCAGGCCGGTCACGCACACCGCGGAGGTGGAGGTGAACAGGGCCTCCAGCGCACCGGCGCCGCCCGGCCCGGACCGGGCCACCGGCAGCATCAGCAGACCGGTCCCGATGGCGATCGCCGTGGCGAATCCCGCCACGACCACCTGCGCC
The DNA here is from genome assembly GCF_001751245.1 of Streptomyces oceani. GTDB lineage: Bacteria > Actinomycetota > Actinomycetes > Streptomycetales > Streptomycetaceae > Streptomyces > Streptomyces oceani. The sequence goes on along the minus strand of NZ_LJGU01000150.1, from coordinate 32,040 downwards.
GGATGTCGAAAGCGCGGCCACTGACGAGTCACCACAACGATTCTCCGCTCCGCGGGCAGGCACCACGAATGTTGGTGCGTGAAGACGATAGTCAACGCCCGCACGGTCTCGGCTCGGGCCTCCGCCGGCGGGCCGCAGCCGCGCCGGACCGGGCGCGGCTGACCGGGCGCGCTGGACCGGGCGCGCCGTACGCCCCTGAACGGCGCGCCCTCTGTCCCCTTCCGCGCGGGACGACGGCAGGCCAGGCCGGGAGGGAAGCGCAGACCCGGCCTGACGCGCCGTGAAGTCGCGGGATCGGCTGGGATCTCAAGCAGCGAGCCGCGCCAGGATGTCGCCAAAGGACCCGGAAACGNAATTTGTGGAAGCACTCCGCGCCGACTGGCCCAGTTCCCCTCCGGAGCCGCTCGTCGCAAAGTCCCCGGGAGCCGCATCCGGGGCTCGGCTCCCGAACGGCTCTCGAACGATCTCCAGAAACCCGTCAGGGGCCTGACCCGCGATGCGGATCAGGCCCCTGACCTGGTGTTTCATCAGTCGGGGTGGCGGGATTTGAACCCACGGCCTCTTCGTCCCGAATGAGGTTCGGTTACTGATCTTGCCAGCGCGGATGGCGTTTGCCCTGGTCACGGGCTTGCCCTCGGTTGGTGCAGGGCTGCCCGGGGCGGCCCCGGGGAGCCGGTCGGCTCCCATGTGGCTCCCAAGCATGTATCAGCGATGCGCTCCCACAGGTCGCTTCTGAGGTGACCGCAGCTCGCCGGCGCCGGACACTCTGATCACCGTCAGACAGGCCACTGGGCCATCGCCATCTGCTACGACGACCTATCCCGGCATGGTTAAGCTCCCTCGGGGCCGAAGAAGGACGGGTGCGGTTCCTTTCCGGGGAAGGGTGAGCCGGGGTTTTGCTGGTCGGGGGTGTGGTGGGGTGGTGGTGTCTCTACCGTGCGGGTAGAGGAGGCGGTGCCGGATGGGCTCGTCGATCGGGGAACTGGAGGCACGGCAGGCGGAGGTGCACTCCCGGGTGGCAGAATTCGAGGAGGAGATCGTGGCGTTGACGGCCCTGCTGGAGGCTGAACGGGAACGGCTGGCGCGGTTGACGGTGACGCGGGAGACGCTGGCCGAACTCGCGGCCGAGGGGATCGCCGTCGATGCGGCCGCGGTGGCTCCGCCGTCGGCGGAGCCGGTGGGCGGGGGTCAGGTGGTGGGGGTGCAGACGGTGCACGTGTGGCAGGAGGGATGACCAGTGTGGATCTGCCGCCGGTCTACCGCGACATCGTCGACGTGGTCGACGACGCACCTGCGTCGTTGCAGGCCAAGCAGATCGTGCCCCGGCTCGGGCTGGCGGCAGTGACGTCGAAGACCTAAGGTCCTATGTTCCTTTAGTCAAAGGACGGCGAACCGCCTGGAGTTGCCGATCTTGCAGCATTATACGGGGGGTAGGGCTCCTGCGGCGGTGAGCTTCCGGCGGCGTAGGAAGGCGAGGACCGCTACGGCCCCGAGCGTCATCCACGCCTTTCCGAGGATCTGCCCTTGCAGGAAGTCCAAGGAGCCGAAGGCCATCCTGAGGAAGATCAGACTGTCGGCGACTAGTTGTTGCGGGTCATGAGGTTGTAGGCGCTGGGGCCGGTAAGTAAGGGGCGGGTCCTTGGGCGGCAGGATGAGAACTGCCAAGTCACCCATCCGCCGGCGAAAGGACCCGCTTGGGTATCCCACCATAATGCCCCCGTTGTCCGTTGAAGGACGTCGTCGTCTGGTCCGCCGATGCCAGGACCGTCCGATCACCCACGTCGCTGCGGAGATGGGCATCTCACGGGCCTGCGCAAGCAAGTGGGTCAACCGGTACCGCCGCCACGGCGACCTCGGCCTGCTCGACCGGCCCAGCACTCCACGGCGCCAGCCCACACGGACACCGAGCCAGACGGTGGCCCGCATCGAGTCGATGCGCCGTGAGCACAAGTGGTCAGCTGCCCGCATCACCTTCGAGTTGCAAGCTGACGGCACGGTGATCAGCCGCCGCACCGTCACCCGCCACCAGCTCGGACTCAATCGCCGCCGCTTCATCGACCCCGACGGCGGCATCAACCGCACACCCCGCACCATCCGCGCCCGCTGGCCCGGGCACATGGTCCACCTCGATGTGAAGAAGACCGGCCGTATCCCCGACGGTGGCGGATGGCGGGCCCACGGACGCGGCAGCGACCACGCCAAGCACGTCGCCCGCACCAAGACCCGGGGCAACGGGCCTGGCTATGTGTATCTGCACTCAGCCATCGACGGCTTCTCCCGGTTGGCATACACCGAGGCACTGCCGGATGAGAAGGCCACCACCGCAGTCGGCTTCATGCACCGGGCCCGAGCGTTCTTCGCCGCCCACGGCATCGACCACATCCAGCGGATCGTCACCGACAACGACGCGTGCTACCGCGCCAGCGATTTCGCCCGAGCCCTGAACGGGTCCCGGCATCAGCGGATCACGCCCTACACACCCCGGTACAATGGCAAGGTCGAGCGCTACCAGCGCATCCTGGCCGAGGAGTTCCTCTACGCCCGCGTGTGGACCTCGGAAAGCCAGCGGGCCCACGCCCTGGGCACCTGGAACGTCCACTACAACTACCATCGGCCCCACTCTGCCGCCGGGAACCACCCACCCGCCTCCCGACTCCACACAGGCGTCACCAACCTCATCGCCTCATACACCTAGTCCCACCGCGTTCGAGGCGAGCATGGCGACAAGGAGCCCTCGTGTGCGGAGCGGCTCGTAGACGGCGAAGTCCATCGTCTCCGCGACGGCGAATGCGGCGGCCGATGCGAAGGCCAGGGCCGGGTCGGCCAGGAGGAGACGACAGTGCCGAGGGCGATCGCTGCGAGGATCGCACGGCGGCCCGCGGCCTCACGGGCGAGGTCGCGCAGCACCAGGGCCAGGCCCACCATGTAGACGCCGGCCGGGGCTTCATAGCCGAAGCCGACGGGCAGGGCGCCGATGTGAGTGACGGCCGGGATGGTGGCGATGTAGGCGGCGAGCGTCGCGATTCCGGCAGGAGCAGGGATGTTCACGATCATTTTCTTTCTTGTCGTGACAGGAGACCGGCCCGCCTGCGCTGAGCGACACGAGGCGGACGGCGTCCAGACAGTACAACTAATGCCACTGACGCTGGCGGGGTGGTCGGAAGAACTGCAGGTCAAGCGCTTCTTGTTTCGGCCCCGATGGAACGGACGGAATCGTCTCGATCGGCACCTTGCAGAGGGGTTGACTGGGCGTCTCGGGGTCGGCTGCGCTCGTGCGGACCTGCCACGCCCGGGACGAAAATGAGCCATAGTAATATGCAAACCTATGCACACCTGTGCCTCTATCTCACCCACTTTGAGTGATCTTAGAGCGGTCTGTCGTGTGGCGAGCGCAGGACTACCGAAAGATCTCAGCCACCATCGTATGCATATACGAATTCATGTTCGCCATCTTCGAGGCCGTTGTCAGTGCCTCCGTTTAGGCTCGTTAGCGCCGTCATACGAGCAGGTGGGGGGCGATCAGTTGATGTCTTCGGGCTTCGCAGTAGGACACCTCGTCGAGTTCCGGGGAGGCCCTGGAATCGGACGGGTGGGAGCGATCATCGACGGCTCGCTGCGCGTGGACTTTTTCGAGTCCACGGCCGAGCCCAAAATCGAGTCCCAGATCGTTCCTGCGTCGGCCTGCAGGCGGGTACGACTGGCGGCCCAGACGCGGACATTCCGGCACAATCCGAGCACCGGCGAGTGGATGGCCGGCCGCATCCTGGACGCGGCCCCCGACGGATACTTCGTCCGGTTCCCCAACGCCGACTACGACATGCCGGTTCCCGAAACCGAACTCCGGGTCCGCTGGAACAAGCCGGTGCGCAATCCTCTTGAGGTCCTCGTGTCCGGCGGCAACGAATCCGGCCACCTGTACAACGCCCGCCTCCCCATGTTGCACAACCTGGTCGCTCAGCGCGCGGCCAGCGCCAGCACCCCCGCTCTCCTGGCGGCCGCCGCCGAGATCTACCCGCACCAGGTCCGCGCCGCGCTGACCGTGCTCTCCGACCCCGTCCAGCGGTATCTCCTCGCCGACGAAGTCGGACTCGGCAAGACGATCGAAGCCTCGTACGTGGCGCTGCAGACCCTGATCGACAATCCGCAGGCGCGCGTCACGTTCCTCGTCCCCGATGCCCTACGCCGACAGTGGGTGACCGAACTGCGCACGAAGTTCTTCACCGATGACTTCCCCAGGCGCGTAAAGATCATCTCCCACGACTGTCCCGACCGGTGGGAGCAGTATCACGGCAGTGATCTCGTAGTGGTAGACGAAGCCCACCAACTGGTCCAGGACCGCGATGACACTGACCCCATCTATCGTGTACTGCGGGATCTCGCGCATTCCGCGTCAAGGCTCCTCCTGCTCTCCGCTACACCCGTCACCTCCAGCCACACCACGCACCTGGGGCTACTACACCTGCTCGATCCGGACGTCTACAAGTGGAGCGAGCGAGAGGAGTTCGCACGGCGCTACCAACACCGGGCCGAGTTGGCGAACCACGTCCTCAGCCTCGACGCGGAGTTCCACCCTCTGCTGCCGTCCACGATCGAAATGATCAAGGAACTGCTACCCCCGGAGGACTCCCGCTTCACGCACCTTGCCGCTAACGTGCTCGACTTGCTGGACGAGTACGAGGGGCTCCGCGACGAGGCGAGGATGCCGGATCTCGAGACGATGGTGACCGCTCTTCGGGCGCACATCAGCGAGACCTACCGACTGCACCGCCGAGTGATCAGAAACCGCAGGTCGAACGTCCTGCGCCAGAATGACGACTCGGCAGCCGTCGCCTACGAGGTCCGCGGCCGTGCCGAGCCCGGGAAGCTGATGGCCCAGTCCTACTCCCCGGCCGCCGACAGCCTCCTGGCGTGGCAAACCCAACTGTGGGGCCACCTCCTCGACGAGGGCCTGGAGAACCGACGCGCCGACTACGCGCTGGCCCTTGCCGTGCTCGCCTCTCGACTCGGTGGCTCATCCGCCGACTATCTGGACGCCCTACGATGGCGGGTGCGCCGTGACGAAGGCACCGCTGAGCGTGCCGGGCTGAGTGCCCGGGAGCAGAAGTACCTCTCCAACGTGCCCGTGGCGCCGCACGAGGCGGCGATTCTGGAGAAGCTCGAGTCAGAAAGCGCGGGAGAGGAAGCCCGGGAAGTCGACGAACTCATCGACGCCCTTCTTCCCGCCCTGCGCAAGGGGGGCCGCATCGCTGTGTTCTGCGGCCCCGGCTCCCTTGCCTCGACGCTTACCGCACGCCTGCGAACCCGCTTTCCCAAGGTGAGCTTCTTCGAGCACACCCGCAGCGCAGGCCCCGACGCGTCTGAAACGGCGATTTCCTCGTGGCGAAGGCCCGTCGTAGGCGCTGCTGTTCTTATCGCCGACGACTCTGCGGAGGATGGCCTGAACCTCCAGGAAGCCCGGTCCGTGGTCCACGTGCGCCTGCCGTGGTCGCCCAATCAACTGGAGCAGCGCCTGGGCCGCACCGACCGATACGTCGAATCCAACGAGCAGCGCCAGGCACCCCGCCAGTACGTTCTCACGGACGCTGAAGCCCATAGCCACGAGTGGCTTTCGCTGCTCACCGGCGGGTATCGCATCTTCGACGGATCGGTGTCCACGCTGCAGGATGCCATCGCCGAGGGCCTCGCCGCTGTCTGGGCACAGGCCCTCGAGCACGGGCCGGAAGGCCTGTCGGACTTCGCCGAGGCGGTGCAGGAGCAACTCGCCAGGGCTCGCCGTGAGATCGACAGCATGGACACCCTGGAGTCGATCTTCGACACATCGCCGCACGACATCGACTTCGCCGAACGACTGGCCACCTTTGACGCCGACTGGGCCGCCACCCGCAATGACCTGCTCGGCTACACCGGGCGGGACAGTTCGGACGGAATCAAGCTCCGCCATACCGTGCGCAAGATCAATGACGTGATGTGCGAGGTCTTCGACCTGAAGTCACGCCCTCTAATCTCCCCCCACCTCTATGACCGCGCGAACCTCACGGAGGAGATGGCCAAGGGCACGTTCAGTCGCTCGCAGGCGCTCAAGGCTCCCGGCACCCGGGTGTTCCGCATCGGAAACCGGCTGGTCGACACACTAGCAAGCGTGGTCTGGTGCGATGACCGCGGTCAGGCCACGGCCTTTTGGCGCGCGGAGGCGGCACACCGCGGAGAGCCGGAGCCCTATTTCGGCTTTGACTACCTCGTCGAAGCCGACATTTCTTCCGCGCTCACGCTGACGCTGCCGCTCGTTCAGCAGTCCCGCGACGCGGAAACGGCGCTGCGGCGCCAGGCCGAGCGGCTCCTTCCGCCGTTCACGCTGAAGGTATGGGTACCGGCCGGAGCATCCGCAGCCCTGACGGACGGAAACATCCAAAGGTGGCTGCAGGACCCCTACAGCGCCACGGACCACAACTACAACTTTAAGAACATCCACGAGTTGATGGAACTGTTCGACGGACAGGCCGGATATGCGGCATCCGCGCGGGGGGCCGAGGCAGTGGCTCGCGCAGAACTCCAGCGGGTAACGAACTTGGCTGATAGGTGCGCTGTGGCCCAGCAGCAGGGACACCAGCGCCTGTCTGTGGCCAAGGCCCAGGCAGAAGCCCGCCAGGCAGCTGGCCGGCTGCTGGGAGAGACGGAGAATTACCTGCTGGATGTCGCCATCACCGACGCGCTGGTGCAGGGACTGAGCAATCCGACGGTCCGTCTCGTGGCGGCGACATGCCTGGTGAAGCAGGGGCTCAGGAGGATCCCTCGCAGTGACTGACAACTGGACCGGCGCCAAGACGCTCTTCGACCACCTCTCCCAGCACCGAGGCCTCCAGCAACTCCCAGAGGTTCCCTGGGCGAGAGGTACGTTGCGCAGGCTTCGTGACGCTCTGACCGGCGAACCCGGCGGGTGGCGGGACCTGGCCTCACTCACCCGGCAGATCCTGCTCGAGGCTCAAGCGCGAGAAAACACCTCCGGCTTCACGATTCCGTTGCTCCCATGGCTGCCCACACGCGAGCAATGGGAGGAGATGCACTGCCAGACGGCGGTACGCGATGGCGGCACCAACGTGTGGGTGAGCGCGCTGCCGTGGCACCCACCCGTGCCGGACGCCGTTTCCCGCTGGGCAGCGCAAGAAGACCTTCGTCAGGTCTATCTCGGTGAGGACTCCCCCCACCGCCGCAAGCTCGACTCCTACCCGGCCGACCCGTTCTTCACCACCGCCCTCGGTGACGACCACAGCCGCTATGTCTCGGCCGGCCAGCGGCAGGCCGCCAGGGCCATCGCGCTGGCCGAGCCGGGAAGCACCACGATCATCTGCCTTCCCACGGGGCATGGAAAGACCGCCGTAGCGATGGCGCCCGTGCTCCTGGCCAGCAAGAGCCGGGGCGTATCGGTGGTCGTGGTACCCACGAGTGTTCTCGCAGCCGACCTGGAGCGGCGCGCCTTCAAGATCCTAGACGAGCACGGGCCGCACAGCCCCACGCGCCGGTACGCCTACACCAGCGGGCTGTCCGAAGAAGAACAACGGCTCATGCGGGAGGATATCTCCGCGGGCCGCCAACGGCTGGTGTTCACCTCGCCCGAGGCTCTGACGAAGAGTCTCAAGGGCCCCTTGGAGGACGCGGCCGAGGCGGGGCTGTTCAACTACTTCGTGATCGACGAAGCCCATCTGGTCGAGCAGTGGGGCAATACTTTCCGCACCGAGTTCCAGACGATGTCCACTCACCGCCGTATCTGGCTCAGCAAGGCACCGGAAGGCCGGCAGCCGTCGACCGTGGCGATGAGCGCGACGCTCACGGGCCAGCAGGTGCAGACGCTCGATACTCTGTTCGCTTCGCCGCAGCAGGCGGAGATCGTGTGGGCCTCTCAACTCCGTCACGAGCCGAGTTACTACCTCGACATCTTCCAGAGCGAGGAAGACCGTCAGGCCGCCGTCCTGGAGGCCGTCTCGTACCTGCCAAAGCCGATGATTCTCTACACGACCAAGGTCATCGACGCGCAGGAATGGGCGGGCCGGCTGCGCGGCCGCGGTCTTCGCCGCGTCGTCAGCGTCACGGGTGAGTCCACCGATCCGCAACGGCGCGATGCCCTGGAGGGATGGATCGGCAGGACCACAGAGGGCGATGCGCCGACGCGATACGACGTCGTGGTGGGCACCTCTGCATTCGGCCTGGGTGTGGATCTCGGCGACGTCAAGACAGTGGTGCACGCCTGTCTGCCGGAAACAGTGGACCGCTACTACCAGGAAGTGGGCCGGGCCGGGCGCAATGGAAGTCCTTCCCTCGCCTACCTGGCCACCGCCCGCAGCGACGAGAACATCGCCAATCGGATGAGCGATGATGCGGTCATCGGCGCCCCGCGCGCATGGCAGCGGTGGGAGGCGATGTTCCACACCCGAGAGACCGTCCAAGAGCGTCACCGGGTGAGTCTTGATTCCTACCCCTCCGACATGAACGAGGGCTTTCAACGCAACCGGCAATGGAACATCCGGATCCTGAACCTCATGATGCGATCGGGGCTCCTGGCCGTCCATCCTCCGCAAGCGCCCGCCATCCATGAGGGCGAGTCGGATACGTCGTGGAAGGCGCGCCTTGATCTCTTCTACGCCAGCGCTGACAGCTATGCAGACGTGCAACTCCTCGACTCCGACGCGAGGAATCCCGAGCAATTTGCTGCGCGATTTGAGGCTGAGCGTAAAAAACTGCTGGATGGGCGGAAATCGGCCCTCCGCGAACTGAAGGCCACCCTGCGGCGTGATCAGTGCATCGGCGATGTACTGGGAGCGTATTACCGAATCGCACACGGCGACGGCTTCCGCCGCACCGGGGTCACCTGCCGGGGGTGCCCGTACTGTCGTGCCACTGCCGAACCCCTTCCCGCGGGGTTCTACCGACTCGGCGGGGAGCCGCGCCCGCCGCTCCCAACTCCCGGGGTACGCATGCGCCTGCCCTTGCTGCCGTACTTCGGGAACCGGCATTGCCTGAGCCTGTGGTGGCAAGATGCCGACGACCAGGCCCTGGCGGCACGCTTAGTGGAAAGCCTCGTACGCCGCAGGATCTGCGTCGTCGGAGGACCGGGCCTGCACGGCCGCCTGAGAAACCAACTCCAGGCAACAGCACGCACCCGCACAGTGATCGTCGACGACGACGGCGCTCTCCTCTCTGACTGGGCCGGCCCCGTCATATGGATGGCCGATCCGTTCACAGACCGCCCAGGGCCGCAGATCACTCAACGCTTCGCCTGGGATGCACCGACCTACTTGATCCACCCCCGGAGCATGCAGCATCCAGAACGCCGAGGCACCCCCCTCGTCGATGTCCACCCGGCGAACCTGTCGATCCGCCGTGCCCTGGAGGAACTCTGATGACGCTCTTGAACGTTGACGCAGCCATCCCCTCCCAGACATGGGCACTTGTGCGTCTACTTACCTTTTGGGGCAAGAGCATTGCCGTGGAGGAGGCGCGGGCGCTGCTCAGTCCCCCGCCCCTGCGCACAGAGGACACCTCGACCAGGCCTCCCTTCGAGTGTGCCGTGGCTTCTCTCCAGGCCCTGGAGTTGGCGCAGGTCGATGCCGGTCAGCAAGGACTCTCGCTGACCGGACCGACCAGAGATCTGGCCAGCAGCGAAGATCTGGAGACCTACACCCGCATCCTGCGTCGCGCCGTCCTCAAGGCGGAGTACAACAAGGACCTCGGCGCCGACAACGACGCGACAGGGCCTAAGGACCTGACCCGTGCGCTGGCTTGGTTCCTGATGCACGACCCCATGGAACGAGCGATCGACTGGGTTGCTGCACAGCAACTCCTGGATCAGGAGGGCGGTAAGGACCGCAAACTGCTGAAGGAAGGGGTACTTCCCCTCTTCGCCAATGACACTCGCTGGCCCCGGTTCGGGTACTGGGCCACCGCTCTTGGGCTGGCTGCCGCACCTGTTTTTCGCACTGACGGCCGCGGCCCGCTCGTTCCGGACTGCACGCTTGCCCTCAGGCAATCCGTGCTTGAGCTGTGGCAGCCGGGCCAACGGGTGAATGCCGTCGAGGCCTTGCAGATGCTGCGAGAACTCCTGCCGGTCCTACCTGGCGGCGCACACTCACTGGCGGTAGGGATTCCCAGTCCGGGTGACAGCGTGGCAGGCACCGCGCTGTCCTTTGCCTTGCTGCGCGGCCACGACGAGAAGTGGCTGCGACTCGACCACAACGACGACGCCCGGAAAATCCTCCTGCTGCACGATCCCGAACGGCCCGGAAGCCCCCGGCCCATCAGCGACATCACGATCCTGGAGCCCATCGATGGCTGACTTCCGCGGAACGCTCTGCTGGGACCCGGCAGTGGCAGCCTCCACCATCAACACCGAGGCAGTCAGCCCTTCGAGGGCCGTCTTCCTGGCCACGCACGCACCGCTGCGGATCAAGCGCGCCCGGATCTTGGACGGGAAGGAGATTGCCATCGAGGGCGACCCGATCGGGGAGCGCGCCGTCCTCACAGAGTTCATGTCGCTCCGCGCGGACAGCGGCGCACTCCTCATGCCCGTCGTCGGCGACTCCGGCTCGGGCAAGTCGCATCTTGTCCGATGGGTGCGCGAAGAGTTGGCCGTGATGCAGGAGGGCGCAAACCGGCGCGAGGTCATCTACCTCGAGAAGTCTAAGACCAGCCTCAAGGCTGTCGTCAGCACGCTCATCGCAAAGGCGGACAGCACTGAACTGGCGCAGCTCAAAGACGACATCAACAGATTCACCGAGGGAATCGACGAGGAGTCCCTGGCACGGCGCATCCTCAATGAGCTGAGCGAGGCACTGGAAGCCACCCCTCCCCAATCGGAATCACGCCCACTGGCCCGCATGCTCGTCGGCCCGGGCAAGCTGGCAGCGGTACTCCTTGATCCCCATGTCCGGGCGGAACTGCTCGCACCCGGCAACTTCGTGCCCGAACTGGCCCACCAACTCATCCACAATCGCCGCGACGGCCAAACGGACCGTCCCGAGGGCTTCAGCGTCAGCGACCTGCCCCTCGATATCCGCGACATCCAATCCGCCTCAGGCATGGCCCAAAAACTGCTCGGCGCCATCAGCACCCGCGGCGACCTGCAAGGCATCGCCGTCGACCTGCTCAACAAGCACCTCGAAGCGGCCATCAAGAGCGCCGCGAACCTCGGAGCGGGCCGGCTCCTCGACGCGATGACTCAGGTGCGCGAGGAGTATCACCGCCAGGGCAAGGAGATCGTCCTTCTCATCGAGGACTTCGCTCTTATCCAAGGAGTCCAGCGAGACCTCCTGGACGCCGTCGTAGAAGCAGCCCACCGCGAAGGCAAGACGGCCCTCGCACCTATCCGCACCCTCATGGCCGTGACGACCGGCTACTTCCAGTCTCTGGCCGAGACCGCCTTGACCCGTATTCAGGCCGGCACCGGCTACGTCTATCACCTGGATGTGCCCTTCAGCCCCGAGGAGACGGGACGCACAGAGATCGCCTCATTCGTTGGCCGGTATCTGAACGCCGGGCGGGTGGGCCGCGACGAACTCGAGCGCGCACACAACAGCGAGGTCCCCAACAAGTGCCTGAGCTGCTCGTTTCGGACCGAATGCCACGCAGCGTTCGGGGTTACCGATGAAGGCTTCGGGTTGTACCCGTTCAACGAGTCCTCTCTCGTCAGAGCGGTCCACTCAACAGCGGACCAGCACAAACCCTGGTCCTTCAACCCCCGTGCCGTGCTGGGAAGCGTCGTGCGACCGGTCCTGGTCGAACACGCCACGGCCCTCCGGCAGGGCGAGTTCCCCGATCCCGCGTTCCGGCAACGCTTCCGGCCGACTAAGCTCGACCGGCCCGTGAGCCGTGACGTGCTCGGTTACGTGGCCGAGCACGACCCCGCCTCTGCGGAGCGACGCAACCTCGTGCTCGAGTTCTGGGGAGATGCCCCGGAGCGCGCCACTGACCTCCATCCCACCATCCTGGAGGCCTTCTCTCTGGAGCCCCTGGGCGGTGAAACAGACCAACGCCGTCGCTCTGCTGCTCCCGGCCCAAAGCCGGCCAACGACACTGCGCCAAAGCCCGATACGGGCGGCAGTAACCGCCGCGACGCGCTTCCCGGTGAACTGCAGCGCATGCTGGAGACGGTGGATGACTGGGTAACCCTCGAAGGCGGCCTGGATACCTCCACCGCGAACCGGATCCGCACCGTCGTCTCCGCCGCCGTCTTGCAGCGCTATCAGTGGAACGCACCGCTAATGCGCGAAGTGGGCAGCGTCGAGTTGCGTCGGGCCGCGTGGCCGACGAAGGCAACCGTCGTGTCCATTGAGGGGGCCAAGGAGAACCTGGTCGGTGTCGAGAATGCCCCCATCACGTTCTCGCGTCGTCCCAAGGACAGTTGGTTCTTTGACAGCCTGCTCAGAGCGGATCGGGAGTTCCCGGCGCGAGCTGAGGACATCCGGCGGCTGGCGTTCCTGGCAGAACAGCACGGACGTGATCTCACTGCGCGGCTACAGCGCCACATGGAGATCACAGACGGTCACCTCATTGCGGGTTTCCGCGCATCGCTGATCGGTGCGGCGCTGGCGGGCACGGCTTGGCCCGGGATGGCCCCTTCTCAACTCCTTGCCGCAGCGCTCGACGAGGGGCAGGAGTGGCAGCGTGAGGACGGCGGGCTCCGCCCAAAGAAGTGGATGGACCTGCTCCAAGGTCACCTCCAGACGCGGCCCGATCTCGTGCGGCAACTGCGCCATGCCGTCGGCATCGCCCAAGGTATCGGCGGCGTGAACATGGTTGATGCCACCCGTGTTCTGCCTCTGCTCGACAAGGCCGCCTCTGTATGGGACTGGGATCTTCAGGCGCTGGATGTTCCCAAGTGGGTGCGTCCGGCGGTCACAGGGTTCGCGTCCTGGATGACCGTCGTTGAAGATCAACTGCTCAGCCACGCAGAGTTGCTCCACACCATCCGCAGCCGTCAACTCCGGGGCACCACCGGCGTCCAAACCATGGCGGCGCTCCGAGACGCTCTTTCTGCGGCCCGCGATGTCGGGCTGCCGCTGACAGCCGAGCAGACACGCCGATTCGACGCGCTCCTGCAGGAAGCAAAGGGCGCGGACTGGAAGGCCGTCTCGGCGCTTGAAGACGACCTGGCCCAAGCCGACGAGGCCGCCTCCGACTCCGCAACGGTGCCCAGGGCCGGCGTGGTTGCAGCGGTCAAGGACCGTGGCGACTCGCTCATCTTGATTCAACAACTACTCGTGGCCGGTGACGACTGGCTGGATACGGCGCTGGCCAGCGCGCAGTCACGATCCAGTGGATCGGCGGGCGACAGTGCGGCAGAAGACGTGGGGGGAATCTGTGCGGAGTGGCAGGCACTCACAGTTGTCCCGTCCGCCACAGACGATGGGGAGGACCGGTGACCAACGTCTCCGTGTATGACAAGGCCATGCAGCTGCAAAACCGTGCCCGCCAGATCGCGGCGGGTGCCGTCGGGGAGAAGGAGGCGGCTCGCGTGCTGGGCCGCTCGAGGGAACTGCGGGCGGGCCTGGCCGAACTCAGGACCCAGGTGGAGTTGAGCCACGCGCTGGCCGCCTTGGGCGCGGCGCACCAGCCCGACCTGTCCGGCATCGACGCCGCGCGCTCCGCCTTCGAGCGTAAGGCTCTCAACGGACTGCCTAGTGACGCGGTCTTCAACACGGCCAGGAAGAAGGTGCAGGAAGCAGCGAGCAAACTGAAGGCGGAGAGCGGCGCGGCGTGGGCCGCCTGGGCCACCGAACAGGTCGCCGCTCTTCCGCTGGCCCGTATCCCTATCCTGCCGCGCGGGGAACGCGAAGCTGCGCGCACCCGGGAGAAGGACCTTCGCCAGGCCGTTGCGACCAAGAACCTGTCCAAGGCGGACCTCACCCTCTTCACCGGCACGTACGCCCTCCTCGCAGAGTCCCTGCACGACAAGAGCGATCCCCCTGGCGAGCTGCTGGACCTCCTGGACGTGCTGGAAAAACGCCCCAGCCCGACGCTCCGCGACATCACAGACAGCGACATTGCGCTGCTGCGCCGGTTCGAGATGGACATCCACATCACCATGCAGAGGAGCGGAGCGTGACCGATCAGCTCGACATTCGCTTCGCGAACGAACTCCTTAACCACCTCGAGGACCACGAACTCCCCTTGCTGAACTGGGGGGTCACGGAGACTGCCCTTTCCAGGGCCGAGGTGATCGAGACCGTCGACGCCCTCTTGCACAGCCACGACGCCGCCCCGAAGGGAATGTCTGCCGACGCCGTGCTGGAGGAGTTCCTGCTCCGCGCCCTGCTGTTCGAGGTGCCGGTGCCCGTGACGTCGCCGCCGCGGTATCGCACCCGCCTGGCGGAGTCGCTCAGGCTCACCACCGGGCTCCGGCAGCTCTTTGCCCGAGGCGGCTGGGCGCGGGAGGAACAGCCCGGCTGGTGGCAGCACCAACGCCGTCTGGTCGCCGACTACCGGCTGCACGTAGCTCCGCGACGCTACCCCCACCGGGATATCCCGGCGTCCGACGCCCTCAGCGAACTGTCTCAGCTGCCCCATTGGGGGGAGGTGCAAAGCCATGTCGCGACCGCACAATTGCAGGGCCGCAAGCTGGCGCGCTTCCAACTGGAGGCCACCCGATCGGTGTTAACCTCACTCGACTCCGACCGGTCCAAGGGGATCATCGTCGGCGCCGGTACCGGTAGCGGCAAGACACTCGCGTTCTACCTGCCGGCCTTCGCCGCGATGGCCCAACATGCCCACCCAGGGTCGGCAAAGCGCGTCCACACCCTGGCGCTCTATCCGCGCAAGGAACTCTTGCGTGACCAACTTCGCGAGTCGGTTCGCTCGGCGGACGACGTCGAGCAGGCGCTGCGCGAAAGTCGGCGCCGTCCCATCAGAGTCGGTGCGCTCTACGGCGACACCCCGTGGAATGCCCGGGACGGCAGACTCGAGCCGGACTCCCGGCTGAGCACTGCCTGGAAGCGCACTCCCCATGGCGTGGTGTGCCCGTTCTTGCCTTGCCCCACCCCGTCCTGCGGCACAGGGGAACTCCAGTGGACCGACGAGGACCGCAGGCGCGGTCGTGAGCAGTTGACCTGCACCCGGTGCGGCTACACCCTGCAGGACGGGCGTCTTGCGCTCACCCGGGAATCACTCAAGAGGAACCCGCCGGATCTGCTGTTCACCACGACGGAGATGCTGAACCAATCCAGCGGCAACAGCTATCTGGAGTGGCTGCTGGGCTGGTGTGGCAGGCACTCGGCTCCCTCTCTTGTGCTGCTGGATGAGGTGCACACCTACAGCGGCCTGCACGGCGCGCAGGTGGCACTGCTTCTGCGCCGCTGGCGTGAAGCCGCCCGGCGCCCCATGACGTTCGTCGGCCTGTCGGCAACTCTGCGCGGCGCGGACAAATTCTTTGCGCAACTGGTCGGTCTGCGGCCGGGCGACGTCGACCCCATTGAACCAGCCGAAGAGGCCATGCAGTCCGAGGGCCGCGAATACGCCCTCGCCCTGCGTGGCGACCCGGTGTCCGGAGCAAGCCTTCTGTCCACCTCGATCCAGACGGCCATGCTCCACGGCCGCATGCTCGACCTGGACACGAGGCAATACCTGTACGGCTCCACCGGCTTCCTGTTCACCGACGACCTGGATGTCACCAACCGCTTCTACAACGACTTGCGCGATGCCGAAGGCGGCCAGAACCGGGCCGGCCGGCGCAACGGGCGGCCCGGTCCTGGCCGCAAGTCCGTCCTTGCGGGCCTGCGCTCCTCTGAACGCAACGAGCATGCCGCACGCTATCTGGACGGCCAGTCCTGGGACATCGCCGAGAAGATCGGCCATGACCTCGACCCCACCCTGCAACTCCACCACCTGCACGTCGGCCGGACGTCCTCCCAGGACGTCGGAGTCGATCACCACGCGAACTTGACCGTCGCAACGGCGTCTCTGGAAGTCGGCTTCAACGATCCGCGCGTAGGCCTGGTGCTCCAGCACAAAGCGCCGCGCGACGCGGCCTCGTTCATCCAGCGGCGCGGGCGCGCCGGTCGGGAGCGCGGTACCCGGCCGATGACGGTGGTCACCCTCTCGGACTACGGCCGGGACCGGCTCGCTTACCAGGCCTACGAGACCCTCTTCGCGCCGCAGGTGTCTGCCCGGAGCCTGCCCATCGGCAACCGCTTCGTTCTCAAGATCCAAGCCACGCAGTCTCTACTGGACTGGGCGGGCCGCAAGCTCCGTTCGAAGAAGCTGTGGGCCGACCCCCGCAAGATACTCAAGGCCCCCGCCGGCTATACCGTGCGCGACGCGGACCGGCCGGGTCACGACATGCTGACCTCCCTGCTGCAGGCCATACTCGACAAGCCAGACCTGCAGGACGAACTCGCCCAGCACCTGGGAAGGGCGCTGCAGATCAGTGCAGACGAGGTGCAGGCCCTGTTGTGGGAGCAGCCTCGATCGCTGCTGCTGTCGGTTGTTCCTACGTCGCTGCGCCGGCTGCGCAGTGACTGGTCGTTCCAGCGTACTGAGCCGGACGCCAGGGAAGGCTCCCTGCTTCCCGAGTTCATCACGCGCTCCCTTTTCGAACCGCTGAACCTGCCCGAGGTCGAACTGCTCCTGCCGTTCACCACGGACGACACGTTGGAGCAACTGCCCATTGCCCGAGCGCTGCGCGAGGCTGTCCCAGGGCGCGTCAGCCGGCGTTTTGGACACCGCAGTGACGAACACCGCACTTGGCTGCCGGTGCCGCCCGCCGGCAGCGACACCCTGGCGCTGCCCCAGATCGTGCAGCATGCCGATCCCGAAGGAACCTGGCATCCCGAGGGGCACGCACCGGAGGGGCTGCAGGTCTTTCGTCCCACCCAGTTGAACCTGGAGCAGCCGGGCCCGGAAATTTCGGACCGATCACAGGGGATTCCGCTCTGGGGCACACAGATCGTCGTGTCCGAGGAGGCGCCGCCGGCCCCGGCAGACATTCCCACCCCCTCGCTGTGGCACGAGCGCGTGCAGGCAGTCCGCTTCGGCACGCATGCCGCCGGCAATCCCATCGAGATGCGGCGCATGACCGTCGGCGCCGACTGCCAGGTGGCGCTCGAGCGCGGGGAAGTTGAAAACCGCAAGATCCATTACGAGTTGCACGGCAAACCGGCTGCACTCGGTTTCCGGCTGGGGGTCGACGCCGTGCAGATCCTGCTCCGGCCCCTGGATAGTGCAGATCCCGCGGTCAGGGAGTACCTGTCGTCACCACAATGGCGGTCCCTGGCGTTCTCGCAGACGTTGGCCGAAGACCCTGCCCTCGATGACATCGCGAACAAGTTCCAGCGCGCGTGGCTGGGCCAGGTCTACCTGACCGCCTTCGCGCTCGAGGGCCTCAAGCAAACGCAGACCGCCCGGGAGATTCGTGCCTCGCTCGCCGACGGAGCATGGACCGGGGAACTGCCCCGCATCCTCAGCGTCCTCTACCGCGACACCAACGACCCCGACCACGCCCTCGACAACGCACGGCTGGTCGACGGACTCACGGACCTGCTGCGCGACGCGCGGGTTGTCGCCGCCGTCGACCGTGCGGCCGAACACCTCGTCGCCCCGGAAATCGCAGCGCGCACGGAGGAGTTGGCACAGCGCACCTATCGCGACACCGTGGCAGCGGCGATCCTCGCCGCCGCGCAGCGCGCCTGCCCCGACGCCCAGGACGGGGACCTGATTGTCGACGTGGTGCCAGGTGTTGCCTCCGGTGAACCGGCTGTCGTGTGGCTCAGCGAGACCTCCATCGGGGGCCTGGGCGTCGTCGAAAGCCTGGCGCGCTTCTACGCAGCAGACCCCCGCCGCTTCTGGGCGCTTGTCACCAGCGCGTTCGCCCCCAGCGACTACGAGTACGTAGATGCCACCCTCACCCGGTTGCTTCGTCACCTGGCCGACGAGCCCCAAGGAGATGCCGCCGACGCCATGCGCGCCCTGCGGGCAGCCGACGATGCCGAGTCGGCCCAGGAGGCCCTGAACACTCTGCTGGCCGCATGGGAGCAGTTGGACGGCCGCCCCCGACGCACGGCGGTATCAGCGTTGTCCACCCGCCTGCTCCGGCCGGGCGCCGGACCCGACACCGATGCTCAGGCCCTGGCCATGGTGGACGCGTGGAGCGCACTGGAGCAGCGACTCGGAGTCGAAGTCGACGCAAACGTCATCGCCTTCGCCGTCGGCGACAAGCAACTGAACGCCGGCGGAACCAAGCAACTGACGGCCGACCAGGCCTTCAGCGTGCTCTGGCCACGCGGACGCCAAGCCCGCACACAGGATCTCCAGCACTACCAGCCCTACGCTGACGCGCCGGTCCTGGATCGCCTCCTGGTGCGCGCGGCGCATAGCGACCGCCTGCCCCAGGTCGACGTCACAACCAACGGCTGGGAACTGGCCTACCAACAGGCGATGTCCGACAGCGGCGCAGCCGACCTCATCTGTCCCGCAGACGCCTCGCACTCCCTGGCCAAGGCCCTGGTGCGCGTACCGGCCCTCCCGATACACCGGGACGTCATGGTCGTCCACGGCGAGATCCGCGGCTACGCCAGGCATCGAGACGAACTCCGTGTACGGGTGGAGTTGCGGGAGGCAACCCAGTGAACGAGCTGACCAGAACCGTGCGCACCAGCGCCCGCACAGGGCTGCGCATCGACTCGACACTGTCCGCTGTGCTGATGGCCGAGATACTCGACCCGAGCAACGACCTGTGGCTGGTCTCGCCGTGGATCACCGACATTCAGGTGATCGACAACAGCCACGGCACCTACGACGCCTTCTTCGGCGACATCCCACCCAGCGGATGGCGGCTGTCTGACACCCTCCTGCGCATCGCCGGCGCCGGCGCCCATGTACACGTCATCACGCGCCCGGACCCGCACAACGATGCCTTCCTGCGTCGGATCAGCGCACCCGGCGTAGAGCGTGTACATATCCAGCGCGACCTCGACGTCCACGAGAAGACCCTGTGCGGGCAGGAGTGGATTCTCACCGGGTCGATGAACTACACGGTGCGCGGCATGGCCAAGAACGATGAACTGGTCACCTACAAGGTGGGCGGGCCGGACGCCGGCCAGGCGCGGCTGGACCTGGCACAGCGGTGGAGGAGTGGCGCGTGACGCAGAATCAGTCTGAGCAGCACGAGGCCCTCGAAGCGTTCTTGCAACGCTTCTTCGGTGCAGGGAACGGCGTCTGGCCGGACCTCGATCCGGACCACCGCTTCAAGGATCGCACCCTGCCGTTCGTCGAGGCCCTTCGCCGCGGCGACGATGCCCCCGCCGTACTTCCGCGCGCCTATACGGACCGCGACCGCTTCGTTGTCTATGTCATCGCGCGGGAACCCGGGGAACGGGCCAAGACAGCCGAGTTGATCCGTGCCTTCGCCGGCCCCACCTACATCACGTATGACGAGCAGGTAGGTATCCAGCCCGTCTGGCTCGACCCTACTGACCCCGTCGAGCAGGCCATCCGCGAATACGCCGGTGAGCGGGCCACGTTCCGTCTGGAGACGGGGCGCACCCTTGAGCACCGCCGGAATCTGGCCGGGGCCCTGGAATTGATGCAAAGGACCCAGGCGCGCCGTCCACCCAGGATGTGGCGGGTGGCCAAGCCGATCGGCCGGCTTCTGGCCGAGTTCGACGCTGCCCTGTCCGCGGGAGCCGAGACCGCCTCGAGCGTGGTCCTCGACCATCTGGCAGCGGCGGGTGTCACGGCGGCCAACCTGGCCAATTTGAGGATCAAGCGGCTTGACCGGCTCGGCCGCAGCGAGGAACTCCTCCAACTCCCCGAACTGGCCGACGTCGTCCAGCAAGACCTTCCTCTCCCGGTCAGGGAAGCAATCTTGAACGCCGTACACACGGCGCTGGAACAGCCCCTGGCGGAGGGCGATCTGCCAGCTGCGCGGGCACAGCTGGAGGAAAGGGGACGGTTCGTCCCTGCCTTGCTGCACACCGCTGTAGGCGACCTCGGCACCCCGGCCCTCTCCGCGCTTCTGCTGGCGGCCACCGTCCTTGGGGACCTCCCTGCCCTGCGCCGTCTCGCGGATGCCGTGCAGGGCCAAGCCCGCACAGATGCGTTGCCCCCGCTGCTGTGGCAGGAAGCCCAGCGCGTCCTGGCCGACGGCGATGCAGCCGCAGAGCCTCGCGCCGATGCGGATCCCGGGCCCCAGGTTGCTGCCGACAACACGCCGCAATCCGGGCAGAGCGTTGACTCCTGGCCGGCTTTCCTCGCCGCCGTAGCCGTGGGGAGCAGCGAGGGCACCGCAGCCATCGAGGAGCGCAGTTGGAGCGCATGGCCCCCGCCGGCCGACCACGATGCAGTACTGGCCAACCTGCTGGACGGTTTGGAGAATCAGGCCGCCGAGGCGGCCTGGCGGGCGGTCGGGGCGTTCATCGAAGCTGTCGGATATGCGGCCCCTGCCGGCCTGACGGCCCAGGCGTTCGTCCGGAACGCGGTCGCCTTCGACCGGTTCGGCCCCGGCGACCTCGCCGCGCTCCAGGCACTGGCGGAGATCGCACTGCGCGCCGCCCCCTCCGCACAGACCTACGCAGAACTGCTCGATGAGATCGGCGCCTATCGCAGTCGATGGGTCTCCCCCGAACGAGCCGCAATTGCGCTGGACTTTGTCGATCGGCTGCTCCTGGCGGCCTGCCCGGACCAGCAGGCCCGCGCCACGCTCGCCTACGACCTGCTGGAACCGCTGTGGCGTCACCAGCAACGGCTCAACGAAGCAGACCTGGCGTTCGCCAAGCGTCTTTCCGGAGAAATGGACGTCCCGTTCTCCTGGCAGGAGCGGGCTGCCTCCGACGGCGACCAGGAGTTGCCGCTCTCCGACCTTCCGCCCATGAAGGTGCTGCTGTATTCCCTGGACGAAGCCGTGCTCACGCGCTGCGTCGAAGAGATCAAGCAACTGGCCCCCGGGGTTGACGCCGCCCGATCCAGCGACCACGTCGGCAGTGCGCAACTCCGGCAGAAGGCTCGCTCCGCTGATCTGGTCGTCATCGCGACTCGCTGTGCGAAGCACGCGGCTACCGGATTCATCACGCAGCACGCGCGTACCCAGCACATCTTCTATGCGGACGGCAGCGGATCGGCATCCATGCTGCGGGCGGCGGTCACCGGCCTGCGCTCTGCTGCGGGAGGCCGCTGACCCACCGGTGGTCTTCCCCCCCGCTTTCGGGGAGGAGGCCATCGGTGGGTGAGCAGGGAGATGTGGCTATTTGTCGGCGCAGGCCTGCAGGTGGCTGCTGAGCAGCCGCACGTCGCCGGCCGTGTTCTGGAGGCTGTTCCAGTTGCGTTCCTGGCCATCCGAGAACATCCATTTGCCCGACGTCCAGGCCACATGGCCTTCCAGCCCGCGCAGGGCGCTGCGGACCTTGTCCCAGTTGACCTTGCTGTAGTGGACGTCCGCGGTGAGCCGGTCCATGACGAACCCCATGGCCTGGATACCCACACCATGGGTCAGCCTCGACTCCTTGGGAGGCTTGCCCCACGCATCCTGGAACATGCTCGCCACAGGCGTCCAGAAGGACAGCAGGTGCGCCAGCATCGCCTCTTCGTCGCCGGTACCGTCCTCGGCGTTGCGGTACTGGTACAGGGCGCCTTCATAGATGCTGTGCTCCAGCATCTTCAGAACGCTGTTGTCCTTGATGTTGCCGCCGGGCGACGTGGGGCTGCTGATCCTTCCACTGAAGGGGCCATCCCCCATGTTCAGCAGGACCATGATCTTCGCCGCGAGTTGACGGCGCGCGTACGAGCGCGGCAGCTGACCGGTGGTCTCGGGCAGCAGTTCGTAGACGAGGCCCTTGGGCAGAGGCTTGGTCGAGTTGACCAGGATGAACTGCGACCGCTGCTCTTCCTGGGAGGCAATGAATCCCACCGCGGCGACGGGAAACTCCGCCAGGTTGGCGTCCCGGATTGCTGCGCTGCGCTGCTGGCCGTCCACGAGCCAGGCCGGCTTTTCGTGCTCGGCGAGCGACTCGTCGACGGGGATGACCAACTCGCCCGGGACGGCGTAGTCGATGCCCTTGGTCGGCCGGCCCGCAACGAACTCCACCCGGTCGTCGAACGCAAAGACCAGGGCGTTGGGCAGCATCGCCCCGTCGGACTCGAGGTAGCGGCGGATTGCCCGGATGTGACTGAGGGCCTCGGGCCGCTGATACCCCTGCAGTTGCTTCTCGTCATCGCGGCGGATGCGCGAGACGGCGGTGAAGTCGTGCAACTCCTTGCCGTCGACCGCGAAGCAGTAGATCTGCTTGTCGCCTTGATTTACTTGCAGGGCGGGGAGTCGCAACGCGTATCGGTCGGCCACATCATCTCCTAGGTGGGCAGTTCGTAGACATCGGGCGGTTCAGGTGTTCACGTGAAGTTGAGCTGGCTCATCTTCGCCTGGAGGACGGTCATGTTGTGGAATCCGCGGCGCTTGTTCCGTTCGGTGCCGCGGAAGATGACGATCTCGACGCCTAGGTCCCTGCAGAGAAGGCAGGAGCAGTCCTCCCAGGGACGGTCATCCAGGGTTTTCTTGTATTTATCGTGGTACTTGGTCCATTTTTTCTCGTCAACGAGAGTCAAATAGGTCTCCAACGCCGCCATGGCCTCGGTCAGTTCCAGTTGCTTGTTGCCGTACGCACGCAAGGCGTGGAGGCATTCGCGCTCAGCCTTGATGGCGGCTGACTGGGAGACCGCCCCCGCCAGGATCTGCCTCTTGAGAGTGGGATTCCCGTCGACCTGGGGGACCCGGACGGCCGTGTAGGTGTCCTTGGCGGTGTGGAAGTTGTTGCGCTCGTCCATGAAGGCCTGCCGGAAGGCAGAAGTGCTGTCGAAGCTGGCCACGCCGCGCTTGGAGAATTCTTCCATGCTGCCGATGCGCGTGATGCCCAGCAGGTGCAGTTTGGTGGTGTCCTTGTCGCGGACCTCTTCGATCTTGTCAAGGCAGGCCATGATCTCGTGGGTCTTGAGGGGAACCATGCCGCCAAGGGCGATGCGCTTGTACCCCATGTCCTGGAGTTGGGCCACGCTATCTGCGTAGCTGGCCGGGCTCCATCCCTGGGCGGCACCGAAGGGGATGACCTTGCTCTTGCGGTCCTCGATGCCGGCAAGGAATTTCTCGGCGAGCCTAAGCGAGATGCGTCGGCGCTCGGCCCACGCCGGATCGACCTCGGTGTCGGTGGCCTTCGGTTGGTAGCCGAAGATCACGTGGTCAATGCTGACGCCCTCGTCGAACTGGCATTCTTCATAAAAATCGAGAACTTCTTCAACTGAGTACGGAGGGATCTTCTCGTCGATATAGTTGAATGCGCCGCAGTCTCCGAGGCTGTCCATTCCTTCGGGGAGCCGGAAGAAGTCGCGGACGCCGAGGCGGTAGAGCCGCTGACGCTGGGGAGCGGTGTACTTTCCGGCACCCTTAACAGAGCCGTCAACGATGGCCTTGCTGACCAGTATGCCCTTGTAGGGGGCGGGAGTGACTACCTGGTGCGCATAGCGGTCATCGCGTTGCCGGACACGAAAGTCGGAGTATTCATCGCTAAAAAAGTCGTAACTCGGGCTGACTTGGTCCTGACTGTCCGGAAAATAGAACTTCACGACGCGCTGGTCCTTGACTGGAAGTAGATACGAATCAAAAGGTTCGAAAGGGTGCTGATATGCCGTGGTGTGTTTTGGAGTTCGTCCCACGGGGTGTTGAGTTCCGGCCAGCGCCCCTTGGTCCAGTGGCAGTGGGGAGCGATGAGCGCCAACTCGGCCTTGGCCTGCTCGTGGGCCTCGGGCGAACCCGGTTCGGCGACAGCGAGGACCCGGTCCATGACTCGGTCCATGAGTCGCCCCATCGAGCGGATACCGACGCCGTGCATGAGGCGGCTCTTGGTCGGTGATACGCCCCAGGCGTCAGGGAAGGTGTCCCGTACCGCGCTCCAGTAGGTGATGAGGATGCTGCGGATCGTGGCGGTTTCGACCGTCCCGTTCGAGAGATTCTTGTACGGGAAAAGAGCGCCCGACGGCTTCAGGGATTCCTCGATAGCGGAGATCAGACTGTTGTCCTTCACCACGGCGCTGGATCGCTTGTCCGTGATGGTCGACGCCTGGTTGATCAGTCCCTTGAAGGGGGAATCGGCGTCCTGGTTCAGAGCATTCACCAGGACTGAAGGGAGCTTCTTCGCGGACAGCTTCGTCGGGAGTTTGGTGTGCACCTCGGGGAGAAGCTCCGTCACCAGATTGCCGGGCAGTGGCGACACCGTGTTGACGCGCAGGAACTGATCCCGCTGCACCTCGATGTCCTCGGCGACAAAGCCGGCCACCATGACGGGCAGCCCGGATCTGCGGGTGCGCGCGAGCGCCAGGCTCCGCTGCTGCCCGTCCACGATGAAGGCAGGCCGGGGCGCGCTGGGCGACTCGGGCAGGGAGATCTCCAGCGTCCCGATGGTGGAAAGACCGTCCGTGCTGTTCGGCCCGCGGCTGCCTCGGAACCGCACCGAGGTCGGAAGGGCAAGGATGAGGCCGTTGGGGAACAGCACATCCTCGCTGTCGAGGTACTCCAGGATCTGCTTCACGTGCTGCTTCTTCTCGGGCCTCTGGTACCCGAACAGTTTGCCCGCTTCGTCCCGGGAGATCCGTGCGACATCGGCCACCCGGTCAATCTCACCCGCTTCGAGCGCGAACACGTACAGCGGGATGCCCGGATTCTGCTCGATCCGCAGTGCCCTGCGTTTGAGGACGTCTTCTGTCACCGCTCCCCCATGGTCCTCTTGTACAGACTGGCAAACCTGCTCTGCTCGCATGCTCGGCCGCTGTCACGCAGGGCCCGCAGCAGCCGGGTGCGGGAGATGTCCGGCACCTTCGCCGTCTCCCGTCTGATAAAAGTGATCACGTCATCATCCGACATTGGCTCCCGGTTGTACTGCACCGGCTTCGTGGTGGCGGCCGACCACGCATTCCACGCCTTCTGCGCCTCCGGCGAGGTGAGTGCATGGTCTCCGGCGTGCTCGAGCCACGCCGAGGCCATGCGCGCGTTCAGGCTCGTCAACGTGCCGCCCACCGCATGGCTCAGTCCGGCGTCGGACCGAACCCGGTGAACCCCGGGAATCTCGCGCACGCCCCCGATGAGCAGCGCCTCACCGCCCTGCTCCCCCAGGGCCAGCAGTTCCTCCTCCATGGCGCCCGCATAGACCTCGGACAGCACCATCAGCACCGGCCCCCGGCGGCCGAGTTCCTGCAGCGTGACCCGACCGGTTCTCGCCTGAAGGTGACCCCACCACCGGGCGTTCTCCTCCGTTGACGTGGCAACGGCGTCGGCGTGCCGCGTACTGAACGTTGCCGCATAGACGGGTGCCTTATGCACTTCGGGCTCCACCTGCTGCAGGCCCAGCCCGGCCGAGGCCACCCACAGTTCCGCCTGGTAACCCGCGGCCGAGGCCGTCGTCACTAGTCGGCGCGACCGAGTCCAATGATCACCGCGGTAGAGGTCCGAGAGGGAGTGCAGAGAGGGCCCTCCGTGGGCGGTCGCCCCCCGCAGGCGCTCCTGCCAGTTGTCGGAGCGCTGCTTCACGCTGCCCTCCGGCAGGTTCCTGGCGCACAGGGCCGCGTCCGGCCTCTCGACCTTGCGGTCAGTGCACGTAACCACCAGCGATAGTTGCCCCACGCGGTTCGACTCCCGACAGTCATAACTCGTACTTGCTGGCGATTACTCTACCTGTCAGTTTCCACGCTAGGCTTCAGGCATACACACCGGCCTAACTAGGGAGTAAGGCATGGCACGTCCTGCGATCGTTCTGCTGAGCGGCGGTCTGGACTCGACCACGGTCCTGGCCATCGCGAAGGACCAGGGCTACACGCCGTACGCCCTCAGCTTCCGCTACGGCCAGCGCCACAGCGTGGAGCTCGAGGCCGCGAAGCGCGTGGTCGAGGCCCAGGGCGCGGCTCGGCACGTCATTGCTGACATTGACCTGCGAGTTTTCGGCGGCTCCGCGCTGACCTCTGACATCGAGGTGCCCAAGCACGACTCTCTGGACCACACCGAGGGGGGCGGCGTGCCGATCACTTATGTGCCTGCACGCAACACGATCTTCCTGTCGTTCGCGCTGGCATACGCCGAAACTGTCAACGCGAGTGACATCTTCACCGGTGTCACTGCCGTCGATTACAGCGGCTACCCGGACTGCCGTCCGGAGTACATCGACGCGTACGCAAAGATGGCCAACCTCGCGACCCGTGCCGGCGTCGAGGGCACCCAGCAGCTCAAGATCCACTCGCCGCTCGTGGAGATGTCGAAGGCCGACATCGTGCGTGAGGGTCTGCGCCTGGGTGTGGACTACTCCATCACCTCCAGCTGCTACGACCCCGACGAGCAGGGACGTGCCTGCGGCTGCTGCGAGACCTGCCTGCTTCGCCTGAAGGGCTTCGCCGAGGCCGGTTCCACCGACCCCGTGCGGTACCAGGACGCCTGAGAATGACGTATCTGATCAAAGAGATCTTCTACACCCTCCAAGGCGAGGGCAGCCATGCAGGCCGCCCGGCGGTCTTCTGCCGCTTCTCACGCTGCAACCTGTGGACGGGCCTGGAGAAGGACCGCCACCGCGCCATCTGCCAGTTCTGCGACACCGACTTCGTGGGCACCGACGGCGAAGGCGGCGGCCGGTTCGCCACGCCCGAGGACCTCGCCCAAGCCGTGGAGAATGCCTGGCCTTCGGAGTCCGCCGACCACCGCTTTGTTGTGTGCACTGGCGGCGAGCCGCTCCTGCAACTCGACGAGGCGGCCGTCGAGGCCCTGCATGCCAGGGGCTTCGAGGTCGCGGTCGAGACCAACGGCACGCGTGTGCCGCCGGCGGGCATCGACTGGCTGTGTGTGAGCCCCAAGATTGGTTCCGAACTTGTGGTCACTAAGGGCGACGAGTTGAAGCTGGTCTACCCCCAACTGGGCGGAATTCCCTCCCAGTTTGAAAATCTGGACTTCAGGTTCTTCCGCCTTCAAGCAATGGATGGCCCCGACTTGGAGGCCAACACCCGTGCAGCAGTCGACTACTGCATGAAAAACCCGCGCTGGATTCTCTCTCTCCAGACGCACAAGTATCTGGGAATTCAGTAAATGGAAATCTTTCGCGAGTTCAATTTCGAGGCGGCGCACCGGCTGCCCAACGTCCCCGAAGGCCACAAGTGCTCCCGGCTGCACGGCCACTCCTACAAGGTGATCGTGCACGTCGAGGCGCCGGTTGACCCCGAGGCGGGCTGGGTCATGGACTTCGGTGACCTCAAGCGGACGTTCAAGCCGATCGAGTCGCAACTCGACCACTATTACCTGAACGACATCGAGGGCCTGGAGAACCCGACCAGCGAGGTCCTGGCCCGCTGGATCTGGGAACGCCTCCAGCCCAACCTGTCGGGGCTCTCGGCCCTGACGGTCCGTGAGACGTGCACGTCGGGCTGCACGTACCGGGGCGAGTGAGCATGCACGACATCCAAAACGAGACCGACTCCCGGGGTATCGAACTCGACCGGGTCGGTATCGACGGTGTCCGATACCCCGTGTCCTTCGAAGACGGCCACCTCCGCCAGGAGGGCATCGCGAACTTCGAGGTGACGGTGCGCCTCCAGAGCGACCGGCGCGGCACGCATATGAGCCGCATGGTCGCCCTCGTGCATGAGCACTTGCAGAGGTTCGACCCGCGGCGGTTGCCTACTGTCCTCAAGACCGGCGCGGATCTGCTGGATGCGCCCGCCATCACCGTGGCGATGGCCATGCCTGTCAGCACGACCGTGGTCGCCCCCGCAAGCGGCCGTGAGTCAAAGCAGGTGCACGACATCCGCATCGAAGGGCACTGGGACAACGGCAACGTGACGGTCCAGACGGCCGTGACCACGGAGGTGACCAGCCTCTGCCCGTGTTCCAAGGCCATCTCCGACTACGGCGCACACAATCAACGCAGCAAGGTCATGCTCACCGTGACCAGCCAGGGCGACACCCCCTACCCCCTGCCGGTTCACGGCGCCGTGCGGTTGCTGTCGTCCTCCGCCTCGGCGCCAGTGGTGCCCTTGGTCAAGCGCGCCGACGAGCGTGTCTTGACCATGCAGGCGTACGACAGTCCGGTGTTCGTCGAGGACATGGCCCGTGAGGTCAGTGCCTCCTGCCGAGATCGAGGCCTTCGGCACGCGGTGAGTATCCGCAATCTGGAGAGCATCCACAGCCACGATGCCATCGCCTTCATCTCTGGTTAGCCACCCAGTCCCGCGGGAGCCGCGATTACGGCAGTGGGCGATCTGGTCGCGCTTTTCCGGGATGGTGCAGCCGATGCCGTGTCGGCGCAGGCAGGCGCGGTTTGCGCGGGAGCTGTAGGCCTTGTCCGCGCGCACTTTGGACGGCCGGGTGCGCGGCCGCGCCTTCCCCAGCCGGGTACCCGGATGCGCTCGAGAACCCCTTGGAACTGCGGGGAGTCCCCGTTCTCCCCGGCAGTGATCACCAGCGTCATGGGCCGCTGGGTGGGCTCGACGGCAAGGTGGACTTTGGTGGTCAGTCCCCCGCGGGAGCGTCCGAGTCCGTGGTCGTCTGGTTCTGCGTGCAGCCCACTGGGCGGTTCCCGCGGTAGGTCTCCCTTTTTGAGGACTCCGGGCGCGTGCTAATGGGCGCGGGCGACGGTGGAGTCGACCGACACCTCCCAGGCGATCAGGTCCTGCGCATCGGCCCTGGCCTGCAACTACGTAACCACCATTCCATATCATTCTCTTGTTGCATCATCGGCGGCGACTGTGAGCGTGGCGCTGCTCGGGCTGGACTGCGGCTGCTGCCGCGGGGAGTCCGGGCTTGGTGTTGGGCCGTGCGGGGGCGGCGGGTAGGTCGGTGGTCTGGCGGATGCGCCAGACCAGTACGTCGGAGGTGGAGTCGGCGCTGTGCAACTCGCGTTGGTTCGCGACCTCCGGAAGCACCGAGCTGGGACTGTGTCCGGCGTGTTCGGCTTCGGTGAGGGTGGCGGCCAGGGCGGGCCAGCCGGGTTCGCTGAGGACGGTGTCAGCGAGGTGGGGCAGGGCGGCGCGCACCGCTTCGCGGAGCTGTTCGTGGACGGTGTGCGGCAGCTGCTTCCCGTGGTCGTGTAGGGCTCGTAGCACGGGAGTGGCGGTGACGCGGTAGGCGTCGCGCAGGTGTTGGGCGGCCTGCTGCACGGCGGCGGCCTGTTGGGCCTGCTGCCGTTGGGCGTGCCACCGTGCGGCGGCCAGTGTCAGGAAGACCAGCGTGCTCAGCGCCATCGCCGTGGCGCCGCCGTCCTCTCCGCGGCCGAAGGCGGGGCCGCTGTGGGCCAAGGCGCGGGCGGCTCGGCGCAGCTCCTGGCTGTGCTGGTGGGCGGCGCGGGTGTGGGAGCGGGAAGCGCGTTCGAACGCCGCAGCCGCTGAGCGGAGTTCGGTGCGGTGGGACGCGGCGCTGGTGGTGGCCAGGGCATCGAGAACTTCGCCGGTGGCGGAGATCTGCGCGGCTGCGGCGCGGTCCTCGACCGTCTCGAATCCGCGGAGCGTGTTCCAGGCGGCGTCGCCGGCCATCCGGCGTGCGGCCGCGGGGCGCATGCGCGGGGTGGTCTCCTCTGTGGAAGGGGAATTCTGGCCCGGCTCCTGGGCGAAGCGCTGTTGGATGCGGCGCAGAGACAGGTCGGGGGCGAGTTTGGAGCCGGAGAACCAGACGGGCTGGTCGGCCTTGTTGCGGTCGCCGGGCAGGGCGACGGCGTAGCCGAGAGTGTCGCCGGAAGTGCCCTGCTTGGTGCGGATCCGGAATCCGGCTTCGGCGAGCCGGGTGAAGAACTCCGCCTCGTCGCCGGCACCGGCAGCCGCCCGGCGGACGCCTTCGCGCAGCTCCTCGCGTACGGGGCGCTCCCGGCCCTGTCGTTGGGCCTTGTGGCGTTCGGGGCTGGTGGCGCGGCGGGCGGCGGTCCCGTCTCCGGGCTGGACGGGGGTGAGGTCGTAGTCGGCTTCGATGAGGCGGCACTCGGCCTGGGCGCGCTTGCCGGATCGATGGTGGTCGGGGCGGTGGCCGTCCTCGCGGACCAAGGTGGCGACGATGTGGATGTGGTCGTCGGCGTGCCGCAGGGCCGCCCAGCGGCATCCGGCGCCGTCGCCGGTGTCGATGCCGGTCGCGGCCACGGTGCGGCGGGCGATCTCGCCCCACTCGGCGTCGGTGAGGGTGCGGTCGCCGGGGGCTGCGCGCACGGAGCAGTGCCACACGTGCTGTTCGGGCCGCTGGTCCTCCGCCAGCAGGTGCAGGGGTTGGTCGAGCAGCTTCTTGAGTTCGATGCGGGTGGCGGCGGGATCGCGGCCGGGGTCGGGTGCGGTGCCGTCGAAGGAGGCGACCAGGTGCGGGTCGATGTGCTCCTCGTGGGTGCCGGGCCCGTAGAGGTAGTGGAGCAGTCCGGCGGTGCGCTTGCCCTGCTGGTGGACGCGCGGAATCAAGTGGACCTCCCCTCGCCGGGGGTGGTCATCCGATCAGTGACCTGCTGGACCTTGTCCACAGCGCTGTGGACGTCGTCGAGCACGGCCTTGATGTCGGCGGCGTCGCCGCCGAAGTTGAGCACACGGGCGGCCTGGTTGAGGTTGCTTCCCGCCCGGCCAAGCTGCCGCCGTAGAGCGAACAGCTCGGTGAGGACTTCGCGTTCGGTGGCGACGGCGGCCGCGGTGCGGGAGCGGTCGCGGGCGGCGACGAGCGCGGCGTGGGCGAGGAAACCGGCCACGCTCATGCCCGCGCTCTGAGCGGCAGCCGTGATCAGGGCGTGCTCGCGCTCGTTGAGGCGCACGCTGTGGGCGGGCCGCCGGGTGCGATCGCGGAGACGCGCTGTGCCCTTGGCCCTGCGCCCGGACGCACCGGGCTGCGGCGAGTCGGCGGCCGCCGCCACCTCGCCTCCAGCTCCCGGACGGCAGGGGTGAGCGGGAGCAGGGGCTGATCGGAATGCTGACCAGACGGGCCGGTTGGCGTTCCCGGTTCGTCGTCGCCGTGCTCGTTCTGCTCACCGGACAGCTCAGGGACGGTGGCGGGTGAGCAGAAGTCGGTCGGCCCGAGCGGCTGCTCGGCCGGTGCGGGTGAGCGGTGTCCGCCTGAGGGTTGGCGGGCGATGAGGATGTACAGGTGGACGGCGCCGGCGAGGGCGGGCGGGGCGAGGGTGGACAGGGCTCCGACGGCGGCGTCGCCCAGGTGCACCCCGCCGTGTGCTGTCCGTTGGTTGAGGCGGACGGCGTGCAGGGCGTTGGCCCAGATGCTGGCGACGGTGGCGGCGGAGAAGAGCGTCCAGGCGTAGAGGCGGGCCCGGAAGGCGGCGGTGCGCAGGAGGATCAGGGCCCGGATGCCGTAGGCGATGAACCCGTCGATCAGGAGCGGGAAGAGGTAGCTGAGTACTCCGCGGACGTGGACGGCCAGGGCCATCTGCTGCAGGGCATCGTAGGAGAGGGCGAAGCCCGCGGTGCCGAGAGCGGTGACCGCGGCGCGGTCCCATCCGGTCACGCGGTGACCGGGCTCGTGTGCGGGCAGGGCGAGTTGCGTCATGGAGGAGTCTCCGAAGCAGCGCCGCGGCCGGCAGGGTGGCGCGCGGGTTGAGCGGAAGGTGGGCGCCAGGGCTTGTTATTTGGCGGCTGCGGTGCGGCGGCGGTCGTTTCCGCTGAGCACCACGCGGTCGGTCATCTCGGCCAGGCGGGAGGCGACGCGGTCGCCGACGGCGGCGCGCAGCTCGTCGGTGGGCAGGTTGGTGGTGATCAGGGTGGGGAGGAGCTCGGTGTACCGGCGGTTGATCAGCCGGTAGGTGAGTTCCTCGGTCCACTCGGACTGCTTGGCCGCACCCAGGTCGTCCAGGATCAGCAGCGGGCACCGGCACAGGGCCTGGAGCTCGCGCTCGGGGTCGTGACCGGGCGGGGGGCGCAGGCTGGCGTGCAGATCGGCGGCGGTGACGGCCTGCCAGCGCAGTCGGACCCCGGCGGCTAGGAGCGAGCGGACGGCGCCGAAGGCCTGGTGGGTCTTGCCGGTGCCGGTGGGTCCGGCGATCAGCAGCGACGGGCCGTGGGCGATGCCCGGCGTGCCACCGGGGCTGCGGC
>NZ_LJGU01000149.1:22672-91915 GCF_001751245.1 Streptomyces oceani | reverse complement strand
GCCGGTGGACCGGCGGGTTGGCGGGCCGGTGCGGCCCCACCGATCCTGACCGCTCAGGCGCCGCCGATCTTGGTGAGCAGGTCGACGATCCGCGACTGGACCTCGGCACTGGTGGAGCGTTCCGCGAGGAAGAGCACGGTCTCGCCGGTGGCCAGGCGTGGCAGCCCCGCCGGGTCGATGTCGGCGGAGGTGTACACGACGAACGGGGTCGTGTGCAGCAGCCCGTTTATCTGCAGCCAGTCGAGGATGCCAGCCCGCCGCCGGCGTACCTGCATCAGGTCCATCACGACCAGGTTCGGCCGTGCCTGTGCCGCGATGGTGACCGCGTCGGCGTCCGAGGCGGCGTGCGCGACCTGCATGCCGCGGCGCTCCAGGGTCGAGGAGAACGCGCCGGCTATGGCGGTGTTCTCCTCGATCAGCAGCACCCTTGGCGGGTGCTGTTCGCTGTCCCGTGGCGCCAGTGCCTTGAGGAGCACCGCCGGGTCCGCGCCGTAGGCCGCCTCCCTGGTCGCCTGCCCCAGCCCCGCTGTCACCAGGACCGGTACCTCGGCGGCGATGGCGGCCTGGCGTAGCGACTGCAGGGCGGTGCGGGTGATGGGACCGGTCAGCGGGTCGACGAAGAGCGCGGCGGGGAACGCCGCGATCTGCGCGTCGACCTCCTCCCTGGAGTTCACGATGACGGGGCGGTAGCCGCGCTCGGACAGCTCCTGCTGGGTGGAGACGTCCGGCTCCGGCCAGACGAGCAGCCGGCGCGGGTTGTCCAGCGGCTCGGGGGGCAGTTCGGCGTCCACGGAGTGCGCGGGCGTGCCCGGACCGTTGGTGGCCGTGACGTCGACGGCGCCGTTCGGGCCGTCCAGCGGTTCCGGTCCCTCGGCCGCGCCCACGTCCGGCGCGCCGATAGCGAACTCCCGTGCCGGTGGCTGTGGCTGCCGGTGCTGGGGTGGTTGCTGCTGTGGGGGGGCGTGTTGCGCCTGCGGGGCGGGTGCGCCCGGCTGGGGCTGCCCTGGGCCGCCGTGGCCTGCCGGCCCGCCCTCCTGCGGGGCCTCCGCCTCGTCCTGGCCCGGGGACGCCAGCCTGCGTCGGCGCCCGGGCCCGGGGGGCGGCGTCGGAGAGGACGGGGTCGAGGGAATCGCGGTGGCGGGCGCGAGATGCCCCTGGGACTGCGCGGCGTCACCACCCTGCTCGGGCGGACTCCCGGTGAACGGCACGCCCTG
Source organism: Streptomyces oceani (assembly GCF_001751245.1). Classification (GTDB taxonomy): domain Bacteria; phylum Actinomycetota; class Actinomycetes; order Streptomycetales; family Streptomycetaceae; genus Streptomyces; species Streptomyces oceani. The sequence goes on along the minus strand of NZ_LJGU01000149.1, from coordinate 90,701 downwards.
GCCCAGGGTGCGCACGCTTATCCCGTTCTGCTGGTCCGCGCCTGGGGGTGCCGTCTCCTCGGCTGCCGGATGGCCGTTCGCCAGCGAGGCGTTCGCGATCCGCGGATCGGTCACCGCTCCGGTACCGGGCCCCGGCTCGGCCGGGTGCGGCGGCCCGGACGCTTCGGGCAGCGGCCCCGGTCCGCCCGCCACGGCTGGTCCGGACGACGTGGGGGCACCGGGGAAGCCCCCCTCCGGCCCTGGCACAGCCGGCGGCAGGGTCCCCGGCTGGGAACCGTCCGGATGTCGCTGGGCGGGAAGCAGGCCGGCACCCGGTGCGCCCTGCTGGGTGTCGGCCGACGCCGGCAGCGCTCCGGCACCGTCGAAGGACGGCTCACCGGGTGGCCGCGGACTCGCCGGTACGCCCTGCTGCTCCGGCTCCTGCGGCAGGCTCTGCGCCGGCAGGCCCTCGGGCGGGCCGCCGTGGGCGGGCAGCGCGAGCGGCTGGCCCGAGGAGCCTTGCCCGCGGGCCTGTTCCTCGGCGCGAGCCCGTGCCGCGGCGAGCCGGCGCGCGCGCCGACCGCCGGGCGCCGGGGCGTGCTCGGCCGTGCCCTCGCCTGCCGGGGGCAGTTCGCCATGGGGTGGGGCCTGCTGCTGTTGGGTCTGCTCCTGTTGTGCGTGCTGCTCGTGCTGCTCGGCCGTGGGTGCGTGGCGGCCATGCCGGCCGGTGCCCGGTTGCTGCTGTGGCTGGACCGGTTGCCCGTCCCGGACGGAGGCGTCCGGCTCGCCCGTACCGTGCGGCTCGCCCGTACCGTCCGGGGAGTCCGGGACAGCCGGGGCGGATGCCGGCGGCTCAGAGCCAGTCGACGGCGCCACCTCGCCCGGCTCTTCCGCCGGCGGGAGCGCGGCCCGGTTCCCCAGCGCGCGCCGGGGACGGCGGCCGGCTGGCCCGGGCGTCGTACCGGAGGGGGGTGTGCCCTCCGTGCCGGCTCCGCCGGCCCCGCCGGCCCCGCCGGCCACCCCGGGTCCCGCGGCGAGCGGACGGCGTACCGTCCCGCCGGCTGCCTGTTCACCTTCCCCGGGCACGCTCTCGGGACCGTACGTCCCGGCCGGCGCGCCCTGGTCGAGTCCCGTCGGAGGGACCGGCTCCGCGCCTGTCCCCTCCGGGAGGCGCGGTTGGGCGTCCGGGCGTTCCGGGGCTACGGGCTCCAGCTGGCCGTACTCCCCCGAGTGCTCCCCGTAGGGGGCAGCGGCGCGGCGGCGCCTCCCGGTGGGCGACGGCCGGTCGCCGGCCGGGGGTGGCTCCATGGCACCCGGGTGGGCCTCGCTCGGGCCTGACGCGTCCGGCGCCAGGGGCTGGTCCGGCGCCGAGGGCTGGTCCGACGGCTGCGGCACGCCGGCTGACGGCCAGTCGTCGCCGCCCGGTAGCCCCAGCCCGGCCCCGTGGCTGGCCTGGCCCGCGAACTGCCCGCTGGTGGTGTCGTCCGTCGCCACGGTCCCCGAGGCGCTCATGAGGGCCTGGTCGGTGCCACGTACGGGCTGGTCGGGGACCGGCATCACCGTCGTGCCCATCCCGGCGCCCACGTTCGTACCGGAGCCGTCCGTGCCGCTTCCGACCGCACCATGCCCCACGCCCGTGCCCGAGCCAGTCGTGTCCCCGGCGATGCCCGAGCCGGCCGTGCCCGGCCCGCCCGCGCCGACGTGCCCCGCGTGGTCGGCCGCGACTCCCTCCGAGACGATACGGGGCACCTCCAGCACGTACGCGCTGCCGCCCGCCCCCGGCACCTCGTGGGTCTGCAGCACGCCGCCGTGCCGCCGCACGATGCCGCGCGCGATCGGCTCGTGCACCCGGCTGCCGCCCGGATACGGCCCGCGCACCTCGATCCGTACGACCTCACCGCGCTGCGCGGCCGCGACCACGATGGTGGAGTCGCCGCCGGCGGCCGGTATCGGCGTGTTCCCGGTGGCGTCCACCCCCGCCACATCGGCGATCAACTGGGCCAGCGCGATCACCAGCCGCTCCGGGTCGATCTCCGCCTCGATCGGCGGGGCGTGTACCGCGAACTGCGCGCGGCCGGGCCCGATGAGTTCCACCGCCGCGTCGACTCCGCTGGACACGACGGCGTCCAGGGATACGCGCTCGATCCGCAGTTTCTCGTCGCCCGCGGCCAGTTGCTGATAGTTGAGGACGTTCGACACGAGCGTGGTCATCCGGGCGTAGCCGGCCGAGAGATGGTGCAGCACCCGGTTGGCCTCCGGCCACAGCTGCCCGGCCGGGTCGGCGGCGAGCGCGCTCAGCTCGCCGCCCAGCTGTTCCAGGGGGGCGCGCAGCGCCTCGTCGAGCACGGACACCAGCTGACCGTTCTGCTCACGCAGCGCCTCGTTCCGCTCCTTGAGGGCCTCCTGCGGGCGCCGGTCGGTGAACGTCAGCACCGCGCCGACGAGCTGCTCGCCGTCCCGTACCGGCGCCGTGGTCATGTCCACCGGCACCGGCTGACCGTCCTTCGACCACAGAACCTGGCCGGCCCGCACCCGGTGCTTGCGACCGGAGCCGAGGGTGTCGCTCAACGGCGTCTCGTTGTACGGCAGCTGGGTGCCGTCCGCGCGGGAGTGGTGCAGGAGCGGGTGCAACTGCTGGCCGCCCAGGTCACTCGCGCGGTATCCGAGGATCTGTGCAGCGGAGGGGTTCACCAGGACGATCCGGCCGTCGGTGTCGACGCCCACCACGCCCTCGGCCGCCGCGCGCAGGATCATCTCGGTCTGCCGCTGTTGGCGGGCGAGTTCGGCCTCGGTGTCCAGGGTGCCGGTGAGGTCCCGTACGACGAGCATCAGCAGCTCGTCACCGGTGTAGTGCGAACCTCCCCCGGACGAGTGGCCCGAGGCGCCGTGGTCCGCCCAGGCGGCCTCGAACGGCGACTCGTAGGACATCCGCCCGTCGGCGAGGTTGGCGCTAGTGACCTCGACCGGGAACGTGCTGCCGTCGGTGCGACGTGCCGACATGCGGGTCGGCTTGGTACGGACCTCGCCCTCGTCCTCGTCCGGCCGGCGCATCGAGCCCGGTATCCGCTTGGAGTCGAACTCCGGGAGCAGATCGAGCAGCCCACGCCCCACCAGCGCGGTGCCGGGGGTCTCGAATGCCTCCAGCGCGATGGTGTTCGCGTTCACCACGGTGCCGTTGCAGTTGACCAGCAGCAGCGCGTCAGGCAGCGCGTCGAGTATGGCGGCGAGGCGAGCAGCTCCTCGGGATGGCCTGCTCACGACGGTGCTTCCTCCCTGTAACCGCATGGTGCCGGTGACCAGCCGACCGGTCTCGCGAACGGCTGCCAGTCCGCCGTCCCCTCCGGCCGTGTCACTGAAGGGAGTCTACGGGCAGCATCGCCGGGTGGAGCCAGGGATGGGTGAGAGGAACGCGTGAGAAGCGTGTGACGTGGCACGCGCCGCCGTACGCCGGAGGGGCGCGCTTCCCGCCCGAGCGCGCTGGTACGCACGTCACCCCGGCCGGACCCAATCCCGGGCCTGACCGGGGTGTTTCGCATCTCGGCTGCGGGACGCGCGGCCGTGCACGGCGGGACGTCGGCCGTACGGGGTGCCGTCAGGACATCGCGGGCAGCGCCGGCACCAGCGCGTCCCAGCGACTGATCTCACAACCGTTGGACCGGCTGAACTCGGCGTCCACGGGCTTTCCGTGCCAGTTTCCGGTCACCTGTGCCCGTACGGGGCCTCCGTAGACCATCGTGCAGTTCGACCCCTCGGGGACCGGTGCGAACGGGCCTTCGCCGTCGGGAGCTTCCTCGGCGGCCTTGGCGAGGGCGGCGCACGCCTTGTCCGCCTTCGGGTGGTCGCCTCCGGAGGGGTTGCAGGAGAGCGTGACCGTGCCGTTCCGCGCGCGGTCGGTGCTGTCCTGGACGGTGAGACTCAGCCGGTCGGTTCTCTCCTGCTGGCCGGCGGGCCGTTTCTGTTGCTCCGAGGCTCCGGCGGTGGGGCCGGTGGTGACGCCGACGAGAGCGAGGGTGGTGGCCAGCGTGGCCACCGCGGTCAGCCGCCTGGTCCGGCCGGGCCGGCTGGTCCGTTGTCTGGTGGTTGTGGTCGGTGCGGCCGACTCGGTCACTGTGCGAGGGGGCATGGGTTCTCCCGGTGAGTGCCTGAGGGCATGCGTCTGCCGTGCCCTTGTCCTACTAACGCTCTGGACCGGTCGACGTTGCGCAAGCCGATGCGGCTGTCCGGGCTCCGTGTCGGACCGGCGCGGGTGCCGGTCCCGTGCGGCGGGCCCACCCGCCCTGGGTGCGGCGGGCCCACCCACCCCGGCCGTGAGCTCCCGGCGGCACTCCCGGAACGGCTTTGCCCGCCGGTGCTGCGGGCTAGTAACGTAGACGTCGATTGGTGACAGCCCGCCTGGCTGTGCCATCATCTGGCACACACTCCGCACGCAGCGCGAGATGTGTATGGAGGCTTCGCCTAGTCTGGTCTATGGCGCCGCACTGCTAATGCGGTTTGGGGTGACCCCCCATCGAGGGTTCAAATCCCTCAGCCTCCGCTCGCTTGTGAAGTTCGTCGATGCCCCGGCCGATTCGGTCGGGGCATCGACGTGTGTGCTGCCAAGAGTTCGTTTTCCCAGCTCAAAGCGGGTGGGCTAAACGGATTTCATCTGCGCGCACGGGTCATGTAATGTTGTCTCCGCAACGCAGCCGGCGAAGATCAGCCGGCAGGCGCTCGTAGCTTAACGGATAGAGCATCTGACTACGGATCAGAAGGTTGCAGGTTCGAATCCTGCCGAGCGCGCGTATGTGACCAGCGGGTCCCTCGGTTCATCGAGGGGCCCGTTCGTCGTTGCTGGGGGAAGCCTTCCCCCGCTCGGCCGTGCCCTCTGCGAAGGACCGTGGCGGCGTCCGCGGCGCAACGCCTGTGGTCCAGGTCGCCGCGTCCCCGAGGGCCACCGCGAGTCGTGCCGCCGCCTTACGTAACCCACCAGATCTCACCTGGTCCGGCTGCGTGGTGACCATCCCTTTCACCCCGTCTCGTTCGGCCGGGGGCCTACGCGGACGACGTAGGCCCCCCGGGGCTCACTACCGCTCGTCCGAAGACCTCGGCCCTTGCCCTGAGACAAGGCTTTCTCGCGGTACCACAGCGACGTACCTTCGCTCCAGACCCATGCGGCTTGTCACCGTCTCGGCGAAGCGAGCCGCCGGTGGCGGGGACTCGGTGCCCACACGGTCGAACGCATGCCGTCGGTCCCCTTGCCCGCTGTGGATCCGGCCATTGTCGCGCGGTTCCTCGTGAGCTATGTTAGCGCTATCGATAGCGCTAACAGCGCGCGCCGCCTCCCCCGAAGAAACGGCATCTCATGACGGATTACCGAGGTCTGACCTGGGACCACCCCCGAGGTACCAGGGCGCTGCGCCAGGCGGCGGCGGAGTTCTCGGCCGAGTCGGAATCGCACGGTGACACGCTCGTCTGGGACAGCCAGCCCCTCGAGGGGTTCGAGTCGCATCCGATCGGTGACCTGTGCGCGCGCTACGACCTGGTGGTTCTCGACCATCCGCATCTCGGCGACGCGCTTGAGGCGGGAGCACTCCAACCGCTCGGGCCGCTCGTCGGCTCCGGCGTGCTCAACGAATGGTCCCGAGCCTCCGTGGGCGCGTCGTACGCGTCCTACGCCGCCCACGGAGAACAGTGGGCGGCCCCGCTGGACGCCGCCACCCAGGTCTCCGCCGCCAACCGAGCGCGTCTGCCCGTGCTGCCGAGTACCTGGCAGGAGGTTCTCGAGGTGACGGCGGATCATCCGGTCGTACTGTCGCTCGGCGGGCCGCACGCCCTGCTGACCTTCTTCTCCCTGTGCAACGCGCTGGGAGAACCCCCGACCGCGGCTGTCGGCCCGCCGTTGGTCGGGAACGGGACGGGGCTGGCCGCGCTGGAACTGATGGGCCAGCTCGTCCGGCACCTCGACCCGGAGACGGCCACGCTGAACCCGATCGCCCTGCTGCGGTTGCTGGCGGCGGAGGGCGGGCCGGCGTACTGCCCGTTCGTATACGGTTACGTGAACTACTCAGCCCAGCCGGCCGGGTCGCCGGTGCGCTTCGGTGACGTTCCCCGTCTGACCCCGGAGGGCCGGCTGGGGTCCACGCTCGGCGGGACGGGCCTGGCCGTGTCGCGGCGGACCGTCGTCTCCGACGCCCTCGCCGCCCATGTGCGTGCCCTCATGTCGACGCCGAGCCAGTGCGTCCGCTTCCCGCGGTACGAGGGTCAGCCCGGCCGTCGTGAGGCGTGGCTCGACGCTCGGGTCAACGAGGCGAGCGGCGGCTTCTACGCCGATACCCTCGCCACCACCGAGGTCGCCTGGGTTCGACCGCGTTACCCGGGCTACACCGTGTTCCAGAGCGCCGCTTCGAGGCTGTTGCGTGAAGGGCTCCTCAGCGAACGGCCGTATCGAGACCTGTTGGCCGAACTCCTCGCGATGCACCGGGATTCGGTACGACCGTTCCCCGCGTGCGGCGCACCGTAGCGACTCCGGCCCCGAGCGGACCGCCTGTGGGAGGGGTGGTCCCGTCCTCCGCAGAACGTCCCCGCAGAACGTCCCCACGGAAAGAAGGCCCGCCATGGCGCTCGCCCACGCGGTCGCGTCGACGCCCCGCTCCCTCCTGTCCCTCGCAGCCGAGGAGATGCTGCCGGATGACGGATACTCCGGTGCCCTGCTGGCCCGGATATGGAATCCGGACGTCGGGGGACCCTCGCCCGCCGCCGTCCGGGCGGACGGCGTGTACGACGTCTCCGAGGACCACGCCACCGTCGCCGACCTGTGTGAACAGCCGGACCCGGCCGCCGCGCTGGCCTCGGCACGGGGGCGGCGGGTGGGTTCGCTGGAGGAGCTTCTCGCGGGATCGGTGGCCCGGCCCGAATCGGAGAGTGTCCTCCGCTTCCTGGCACCCGTCGATCTGCAGCCGGTGAAGGCGGCCGGGGTGACGTTCGCGGTGTCCATGGTGGAGCGCCTGATCGAGGAACGGGCGCGGGGGAACCCGGAGGCGGCTGAGGCGATCCGTGCCGAGCTGGGAGGGGTCCTGGGCGACGACCTCCGCTCGCTCGAACCGGGCTCGCAGAAGGCGGCCGAGGTCAAGCGGCTGCTCGTGGCACGGGGTGAGTGGAGCCAGTATCTCGAGGTGGGCATCGGCCCGGACGCCGAGATCTTCACGAAGGCGCTCCCGCTGTCCTCCGTCGGGCCGGGCAGCAGGGCCGGCGTACTGCGTGAGTCGCGGTGGAACAACCCTGAGCCGGAGGTGGGCCTCGTCGTCTCCTCGGCCGGCGGAGTCGTCGGCGCGACACTGGCCAACGACATCAATCTCCGCGACTACGAAGGCCGCTCCGCGTTGCTCCTGCCCAAGGCGAAGGACAACAACGCCTCGTGCGTGCTGGGCCCGTTCGTTCGCCTCTTCGACGCCGGCTTCGGCCTGGACGACGTACGCTCCTCGACCGTACGACTCGAGGTCACCGGTCCGGAGGGATACGAACTCGCCGGTGAGTCCGATCTCGTCGAGATCAGCCGCGATCCCGCCGACCTGGTGAGCCAGCTCATCGGCGACTCCCACCAGTATCCGGACGGCGTGCTGCTGCTGTTGGGCACCATGTTCGCGCCGGTGAGCGACCGCGACGTGGCCGGCGGCGGTTTCACCCACCGGACCGGCGATGTCGTACGGATCTCGGCGCCCGGTCTCGGGACACTGGCCCACGAGATCGCCCACAGCCAGGACTGCGCTCCCTGGACCTTCGGGGTCCGGGCGCTGCTGGCCAACCTCGCGCGGCGCGGACTGCAGGGGTGACCGCGGTGCGGCCGTGCGTGGGCGGTGTGGTGGCCCGGCGGCTCGGCCCGGGGCCTCGACGGGATCAGGCGCTGCCCCGTCGGCGGATCTCGAAGCCCAGGTCGACGTCGCGGGACGGGGGCTCCGTGCCCCGCATCCGGTCCAGCAGCAGCGCCGCCGCTTCTCGGCCGATGCTCTGGTTCGGCAGCGCGACCGTCGTGAGGCCGGGGCCCAGCAGCCGGGACAGCTCGAAGTCGCCGAAGCCGGTGACGGCGATGTCCTCGGGCACCCGTATGCCGCGGGACTGGGCCGCCAGCAGGGCGCCGTTGGCGTAGATATCCGTGGCGAAGACCAGGACGTCCGCCTCCGGATGGAGCCGCCCGGCGAGTTCGAGCAGCGGGCCGCCGGACTCGAGGCTGAGCGGGTGCTCGGAAGCGTCGATCACTCGCGGTTCGGTCCCCGGCCAGTACGTTTCGGCCGCCCTGAGGTAGCCGTCCAGCCGGCGCCGGGAGCGGTGATCGCCGTGTACCAGCGAGCCGACGAAGCAAGGTGCGCGGTAGCCGGCACCGTGCAGGAAGCTCACCATCTCGTACATGGCGTCCTCGTTGGAGAAGCCCACGAGAGCGTCGATGGGGGTGTCGGTCCAGTCCCATGTCTCGACCACGGGCACGTCGGAGGCGCGCAGCATGGTGACCACGGCCTCTCGGTGGATCACGCCGGTCATGAAGAAGCCGTCCGGCCTGCGACCGAGGAGGGAGCGGATGAGCTGCTCCTCCCGCTCGTCGTCGTAGTCGGTGTAGCCGAGCAGCACTTGGTAGCCCTCGGAAGCGAGGACGGCGGACAGTCCGGTGAGGGTCTCGGAGAAGACGGAGGCGGACAGCGACGGGATGACCGTGGCGACGATGCGGCTTCGGTTGGAGGCGAGATTGCGCGCCGCGAGGTTGGGGACGTAGCCGCACTCCCGGACCGCGGCCTCGACCCGTGCCCGGGTGTGCGGGGCCACCTCGTCCGGGATGCGCAGGACACGAGAGACCGTCTGGGAGGACACTCCGGCACGCTGGGCGACGTCACGGAGGGTAACCGAGCGGGTGGAGGAGCGGCGTCGTGCCTCGGTGGCCGCCGGCTCCGTGTCGCTGGACATGTCGTGTTGTCTCCCCACCTGGTCCGCTGTCCGCAGGGGACCAACCCTAGAGCGTCCGGCGGGGCGAGGGCGGCGGGGGGCAACGGTGCGTGCTGCCCGGGTATCAGTTCGTGAGTTGTTCGCGAGGTCTTTGTTAGCGCTGCCGATAGCGCTAACATTCCTGGGAGGCGTCATCGGCCCGTCGGTGTCGCCTCGTCCGTAACGAGAACAAAGGGTGTTCACGCCATGAAGGTTCTTGAGGGGATTCGCGTGCTGGATCTCTCCATCGCGATGTCCGGTCCGTTCGCCGCGATGAAGCTCGCTGACCTGGGGGCGGACGTCATCAAGGTGGAACCTCTGGCAGGCGAGTGGCAGCGTCACGCCGCCGCGGGGGGCGCGGTCGGGAACGAGGTCAACGCCTCGTTCCTGTCGCTCAACCGGAACAAGCGCAGTATCTCCGTCGATCTGAAGTCCGAGGCCGGACTCGACGCCCTGCGCCAACTGGTGGCGTCCGCCGACGTGTTCCTCCAGAACTACCGTCCCGGAGTGGCCCAGCGTCTCGGGGTGGAATACGAGACGCTGCGCGCCGTCAAGCCCGACCTCGTCTACGTGTCCGTCTCCGGATACGGCGAGACCGGTCCGTACGCGGGACGCGCCGGCCAGGACCTCCTGCTCCAGGCGATGAGCGGCGCCCTGCACAGTGCCGGCCAGCCCGGTCAGGCCCCCACCGCGGCGCCCTTCTTCCTCGTCGACGCCTTCGCCGCGTACTCCGCGTTCGAGGGTGCCCTCGCCGCGCTCTTCCACCGGCAGAGGACCGGCGAGGGGCAGCTGGTGCGGGTCAACATGCTCGACGCGATCATCGCCGCACAGATGCAGGAGATCAGCGTGCGTACGGTCGGGGGAGTGGCACAGGAGCGCAGCGAGCGCATCCACGCGCACAGCTACATCCGTGCTCCGTACGGCATCTTCCCGACGGCCGATGGCCACCTCGCCCTCTCCTTCGCCGAACCCGCTCTGCTGGCGAGGCTGCTGGACGAGCCACGGCTGGCGCACCTGGAGGCGGAGCGGGACGGCTTCGCGCGGCGGGACGAGATCTCCGAGCTGGTCGAGGAGGGTCTGCGGCACCGGAGTACGACGCACTGGCTCGACGTGCTCGGCGAGGCCGGAGTGTGGTGCGGCCCCGTCTACGACTACGACGACCTGCTCGCCGATCCGCAGGTGCGGCACAACCAGTCGTTCGTCACGTACGACCATCCCACCGAGGGGCGCGTGACCACCCCCGGCTTCGCGTTCCAGCTCGGAGGCAGCCCGCAGTCCGTGGACCGGCCGGCGCCGGTGAACGGACAGCACACCCGGGAGGTGCTCGGGGAACTCGGACTGGCCGAGGACGCCCTGGACCGCCTGGAGGAGAAGGGCGTGGTGCACTCCGCGTCCCGCGCCGAGAACTGAGGCCGCTCCCCCACGGGCCCGGCTTCCAGCGACGGCACAGGCCAGCACGACTCGTGCCCCCAGTGGGCCCAGCTCCCGGGCACGGCCCCTTCACCTCACACGGAACGGCACAGCGGAAAGGGCTGAGCGATTCCGACGACATGAGATGATCCAGCACTGCAACGGAGCCACCATGGATACCTCTCCCAGACCCGCCACCGAGCGGGAACAGCACGTGAAAGCCCGCCGCGCGGCCTCCGCCTCCGCGGTCGGCAGCCTCGTCGAGTGGTACGACTTCGGTCTGTACGGCGCTGCCGCGGCACTGATCTTCAAGGACTACTTCTTCGGTACGGACGACGCCTTCGTCGGCCTGATGGCGGCGTTCGCGACCTTCGCGGTGGGCTACTTCGCCCGCCCCTTCGGCGGCGTGGTCTTCGGTCACCTGGGCGACAAGGTCGGCCGGAAGCCCGTGATGGTCGGCACCCTGGCGCTGATGGGTGTCAGCACCACGCTGATCGGTCTGCTGCCCGGCTACGACACCCTCGGCTGGTTCGCGCCGTTCCTGCTCGTCCTGCTGCGGTTGCTGCAGGGCCTGGGCGCGGGTGCCGAGTACGCGGGCGCGGTCGTGCTCTCCTCGGAGTCCTCGCCGCCGGGCCGGCGGGGCTTCTTCGCCTCCTGGTCGGGTGCCGGCGTCTGGGTGGGCTCGGCCCTGGGCCTGGCCGTCTTCCAGGCGATGCACGCGCTGACCGGCGACAGCTTCGAGACCTGGGGCTGGCGGGTGCCGTTCCTCCTGAGCATCGCGCTGCTGGCCATCTCGCTCTACATCCGCCGGCAGGTCGAGGAGACCGAGAGCTTCACCGAGACCAAGGAGGCGGCCAGGGAGGAGAACGTACCGCTGGTGCGGCTGCTGCGGACGGAGAAGCGCAGGCTGCTGGCCGCCCTGGGCTCCAACGTCATCCTCAGCGGCTACTCCTACATCCCGCAGGTGTGGATTCTGAGCTACCTCACCGAGAACGTCGGCGTCGCCGCCGGCCTCGCCCTGGCGATCAACGCGATCGTCCTGCTGTCCGGCGCGCTGTTCATGCCCTACTTCGGCTCGCTCGGGGACCGGTTCGGCCGCCGCAAGCTCTTCCTCTTCGGAACCGGCTTCGGCGTCCTCTGGCCCGTGCCGATGTTCCTGCTGATCGACACGCACAACACCGCCCTGATCATCCTCGGGATCGTGGTCTGCTTCGTCGGCGCGGTCGCCGTCTGCTACGCGGCCCAGGCGGCCTTCCTCACCGAGATGTTCCCGCCCGCCATCCGGTACTCGGGCATCGCCTTCGCCCGCGAGACCAGCGGCGCGCTGCTGGCCGGCACCACGCCCATGGTCGCGACGGGGCTGCTGCACCTGGCAGGGCACTGGTGGCCGATCGCGCTGTGCATGACCGTCTACGCCGCGATCGCGCTGGTCGCCGTGTACTACTCGCGGCAGTTCCGCTCGGACGCCGACCAGGCCGACCCGGACGCGTTCAAGGCCGACGAGGCGTGGACGCGTACGCCGGGCGCGGGCACGGAGAAGAACGAGACCACGGCGAAGGCGGTGCGCTGATGTCCCTCCACACGGAACGCTTCTTCGAGGACTACGCCCTCGGCGAGACGGGCGGCGGGCGCTCCCGTACCGTGGACCAGTCCGACGTCAACACCTTCGCCGGCCTGACCATGGACTTCCACCCCGCCCACGTCGACCGGGAGTTCGCTCAGGAACGGTTCGGCGGCCGGCTCGTCCACGGCGTGCTGACGTTCGGACTGGTCGTCGGTCTCACCGTCGAGTACAACCCCCGAGCGGTGGCGTACGGATACGAGCGCGTCCGCTTCCCCGGCCCGGTCATGGCCGGCGACACGATCACGGCCACCAGCGTCGTCACCGAACTCACCGAGCACCGTCGGCCGGGCATCGGCCTGGTCACCAAGCGGTACACGGGCGTCAACCAGCGGGCGGAGACGGTGCTCTCCTGCCTCCACATCCTGGCGGTGGACCGGCGCGACTGAGCCGGACCGCCGCGACCGCGCACACACCGTCCGTCCGCACCACCTCTCACCCGAAGGAAACGCACCATGCCTCTGACAGGAGCGATGTTCATCGGCTCGGAACGGCGCATCGGCCAGGGACCGGTGCTCGAACCCGTCGACCCCCGCACGGGCGCCTCCCTCCACCCCGGCTACGGCTCCGGCTCGGCCACGGACGTCGAGGACGCCTGCCAACTGGCCGATCTGGCGGCGCCCGAACTCCGGGCGACTCCGCCCGAGCGGCGTGCCGCCTTCCTGGAGCGCGTCGCCGAGCGCGTCGAGCAACTCGGCGGCGAGCTCGTCGAGCGGGCCGTGGCCGAGTCGGGCCTCCCGGAGGGGCGGATCAGTGGCGAGGTCGGGCGTACGACCGGACAGCTGCGGCTGTTCGCCGCGGAGATACGAGACGGCGGCTGGGCCGGCGTACGCATCGACCCCGCGCTGCCGGACCGTTCCCCGCAACCACGCCCTGACCTGCGGCAGCGGCAGCTCGCCGTGGGGCCGGTCGCGGTGTTCGGGGCGAGCAACTTCCCGCTCGCCTTCTCCGTCGCCGGGGGAGACACCGCGGCTGCCCTCGCCGCCGGATGCCCGGTCGTCGTGAAGGGGCACGAGGCCCATCTCGGAACCTGCGAGCTGGTCGGCTCGGCCGTGGCCGCCGCCGTGCGCGAATGCGGGATGCCCGAGGGCACGTTCTCGCTGCTGTACGGTTCCGGACCGGAGGTCGGCCAGGCCCTCGTGGCGGACCCGCGGATCCAGGCCGTGGGCTTCACCGGATCACGGGCCGGCGGTACGGCGCTGATGCGCACGGCCGCCGCCCGACCCCGGCCGATCCCGGTCCACGCGGAGATGAGCAGCGTCAACCCGGTGTTCCTGCTGCCCGGGGCGTTGCGGGACCGTGCCACCGAGATCGCGGAGGGGTTCGTCGGGTCGCTGACCCTGGGAGCCGGACAGTTCTGCACGAACCCGGGGTTGCTGGCCGCCGTCCGGGGGCCGGCGCTCACCGAGTTCCTGGACGTCGCGGCGGCGCGTCTGGCGGAGGCGGCCGGGCAGACCATGCTGACCAGGGGCATCCACGCGGCGTACGAGCGCTCGGTCGCGGAGATCGCGAGCGTGGAGGGCGTACGGGAGGTCGCTTCCGGTAGTCCCGGGGAGGACGGTAACGCGGGCGTGGCGCGGCTGTTCACCGTCGACGCGGAGGTCTTCCTGCGGCGTCCGGAACTCCAGGAGGAGGCCTTCGGCGCCGCCGCGACGGTCGTGGTCTGCGAGGACGCCGAGCAGCTGGCGAGGGTGGCCGGTGCCCTCGACGGGCAGCTCACCGTCACCGTCCAGCACGGCTCAGGCGACCGGGACACCGCCGCGGCGCTGCTTCCCGTGCTGGAGACCAGGGCCGGTCGGCTGTTGTTCAACGGGTGGCCCACCGGGGTGGAGGTCGGCCACGCGATGGTCCACGGAGGTCCGTACCCGGCCACCTCCGACGGACGTACGACATCGGTCGGCACCCTGGCGATCGAGCGCTTCCTGCGCCCCGTCTGCTACCAGTCGATGCCCGCGGACCTGCTGCCGCCCGCGCTCGCGGACGACAACCCGCTGGGTCTGCCGCGCCGGGTGGACGGGACGCGTGAGACCGTACGTGCCTGAGGCGCGGCCCGCCCACGCGCGGGACGGCGGTCAGCGGCTGCCGCGGCGCGTTCCCGGCGGCACCCCGAGCGGCCCTCCGGGGCCAGGCCGTACGGCGGCCGCACCCGCGGACGGAGTTCGGGGAGGGCACAGTACCCTTTCGCGAGGTTCTCGGGTTTCCGGGCGACGTCGGATACACGGCGCCCATCTCGGTCGAGATGTGGAACGACGAGGGCGAGCCCGAGCTGCCCGCCGACGCGCTGAACTGGTTCGAGTCGCTGCGACTCGGGGTCGGGGAGGCGCGGGCGGGCGACGGCTGTGGGTGCGGGCACTGACGTGTCCGTACGAAGACCCTGGAAGGAGCCGAACCACGTGCCACCGCGCCCCGAAGCATCCGAAACACCCGGGAGCCCCTTTCCGAGCCTCCCGCTGAGCGACGGCCGGACGATCCCCCAGCTGGGACTCGGCATCTACAAGACGCCCGAGGAAGCGGTACCAGCGCTGGCCCGGCGGGCCGTCGAGATCGGCTACCGACACTTCGACACCGCGTCGATGTACGAGAACGAGGCCGGTCTCGGGGAGGGCCTGCGGACCTGTGGCCTGCCCCGGGAGGAACTGTTCGTCACCACGAAGGTGTGGAACACCGACCACGGCTACGAGGAGACCCTCGCGGCCTGCGCACGCAGCCTTGAGCGGCTGCGGACCGAGTACGTCGACCTGTATCTCATCCACTGGCCGGCCCCCGGGCGAGGCCGCTACCGGGAGACCTGGCGGGCCCTGGAGAAGCTTCGGGACGACGGACTGGTCCGCTCGATCGGGGTGAGCAACTTCCACGCCCACCACCTGGCGGAGCTTCGGAAGTCCTCCGAACGCATGCCGGTCGTCAATCAGGTCGAGTGCCATCCGCGGCTGCCCCAGCGGGACCTGATCCGCTTTCACGACGAGCACGGCATCCGTACGGAGGCCTGGGCTCCTCTCGCACGCGGGCGCCTGCTCCAGGACGAGTCGCTCGGGGAGCTCGCCCGTTCCCTGGGTCGGACCCCGGCGCAGGTGGTGTTGCGATGGCACCTACAGCGCGGTGTGGTGGTGATCCCGAAGACGGTCAACCCGGAACGCCTCGTGGAGAACGCGCGGATTCTCGACTTCGAGCTGGCGGACACCGAGATGGCCGCGCTCGCCCGTCTGGAGACGGGCGAGCGGACCGGAGACGACCCGGACGACCGGGACTGAGGGCGCCGCATGGCGGACCGGCGGACCGGGGCGCGGGCACTACGGGCCGCCAGCGGCGGAGGCAGCCCGCGTACCGCCGGAGACGTCCGGAAGACGAACCGGACAGGAGCCGTTCGCCAGGGACTCCGCGCCGAACACGCCGACCAGTGAGGCGGCGACGGCCGGCCGCACCGGGACCAGCGGCGGCTCGGCACGCTCCACGGTGCCCCGGAAACCCCGGAGGAGCAGCATGGTCCCCTCCGCCTCGCGGGCCACGGTCTGTTCGCCGAGGACGAGCGGCTCGGGGGTGCGTTCCTCCTCGTACGCCTGATCGTCCGGCCTGGTCCAGCCCTCCGCCCGGAGCCGGACGGACCACGCCCGCTCGCCCCTCGCGCGTACGGACTCCGCCAGGGCCCGGTTTCCCCGTACCGACACCCAGCTCCAGTGGCTGTCCGGCTCCCCCTGCAGGAAGCCGTGCCGGGTGAGGGCGAGTGCGCCGCTGGACAGGCGTACGGCCAGCACGACGGCGGACCTCGGATCGGCCTCGTCCACCGGGAACGCGGTGACCTCCACCGGCCAGCTGTCGGTGAGCGCCAGCACCGGCGAGAGCGTGTGCGTGCAGTACGCGGTGGAGGCGATCCGGCCGCGCCAGTGCGCGGGGTCGCCGGCCAGCCGGGTCAGCGCTGCCGGCGACATGCCGTGCAGGTAGTCCGCCTCGATCAGGCTGACCCGGCCCAGCTCCCCGGCCTCGATCGCCGCGCGGATGGTCCGCACGTGCGGGTGGAGGACGTAGTTCTCGGCGAAGGAGTAGCTGGCGGTGGAGCTCTCCGCCGCCGTGATCAGCCGACGGCCTTCCGCTTCGCTGACGCAGGCCGCGCTCTCGGAGAGGACGTGCACGCCGCGCTCGAGGAAGGCGAGGGCCAACGGGGCGTGCGCGTCGAAGTCGTTGGCGAGGATCACGCCGTCCAGGCGCTGCTCGAGCAGGTCCTGCCAGCGGGCGGTCAGCTCCGCGTCCGGTAGTTCGTGCGCCGCCGCGGACCGGCGCTCGGCATCGTGGTCGCACGCGGCCACCACGTCCATGCCCAGGCCCCGGCACCGAACCGCGAGGAACAGCCCCATCCTGAGCCCGACCACTCCCACTCGCATGCGGGCATTCTCGTCCGGGGTCCGGTGGACGGCCAGCGGTTTTCCATGTGCCGAGGGTGCCGGGCGGGCTGGACGAGAGGGGCACGACCGTCGGAACGAGACACGGTCGGCTGCCGTCCGGACGGTCCCCGGCACGGGCGGCGGCCGGGACCAGCCTCGGTCAGCCCGCCACCGCCCGTCAGCCAGGCGTCACCGGCAGCAGTCGGTAGGCGTACTCGTACGTCCGGTCCGCGTGCAGCAGGTACTTCTCCAGTGGCGGCTCGCCCCAGCTGTTGTTGCCGCCGACCCCCGTCTGCCGGTGGTTGACGCTCAGCATGACCTCCTTCCGCCGCTTCACCTCGTACGGGTGTCGGACGTCCTCCAGGTCGTACGGGTGCTGGTGCAGCGCGTTGACCTCCAGCGCGCCCGACTTCCACGTGCCGTCCGCCGCTGTCGGGGTGCCCCGCACCTCCAGGCCGGCGCCGTCCTGGTTGGTGAGCCGCGCCCACCGGACGTCGGTGAGGTTGCCGGCCTCCTGCGGTCGCATGTAGCCGGAGGCGTGCACCCGCTTGTCCACCGGCTCGGAGTACCGGCCGAAGTGCGCGCTGCGGAACCGGTCCCAGTGGTTCTCGTGCGGCCCGCGGCCGTACCAGCTGAGCGTCCCGAACTCCGCCGGCACCGTGAACAGCGCGCCCACCAGCGGGATGTCCGGCAGCCCGGCGCCGGGCGCGAGGGTGTGGGTGATCCGCACCTCGCCGTCGCCCCGGATGTCGTAGAGCGTGGTCAGCTTGGACGGGGCCGGGCTGGTGGGCAGCGTGGCGGTCACGGTGAGCAGCGCCCGGCCGTCCCCGGGTTGCTCCACCCGCACCTCGCCCACCTGGGCTTTCGGGCCGGCCTCCCGCCAGGTGCGGAGCTTCTTGTCGGCGCCTCGGCCGATGTCGTTGTCGATGGGCGCGCGCCAGTAGTTGGCCACCGGCCCTTCGGTGAGCAGCGTACGTCCCTGGTGCCGGTAGCGGGTGAGGCCGCCGGTGGCGCGGTCCAGCAGGAGGTCGAAGTCCCGGCCGGTGACCGTGATCCGGTTGTCCCCCTCGTCCACCTCCAGGGCCGGCAGCCCGCCCGGGTCCGGCTGCTCCGGCCGCGGGGCGGGCCAGTCCAGGGGCAGCTGGTCGTGGGCGACGACGTGGCCGGCGTCGGCCCAGCTGGTCGGCTCGCGCAGGGTGAAGCTGAGGTTCAGCCAGTGTTCGGCTCCGGCCGGGATGTCCCGGGGCTTGCGGTACGGCACCCGTACGCTGCCGTGCTCGCCCGGTGCCACCTTCGGCGCGTCCAGGGTGCCGTCCTGGACGGACTCGCCGTCCCGCAGGACCTCCCAGCGCAGCTCGTAGCCGTCCAACCCGGTGAAGAGGTTCAGGTTGTCCACCCGGACCGTCCCCTGTCCCAGGTCGCTCAGGGCGCAGCGGATGGTCTGGTGGACCTTCTTGGCCTCCAGCAGGGCGGGCTTGACCTCGCGGTCCCCGGTCACGACGCCGTTGGCGCAGAAGTCGTCGTCGGTGGGGTAGTTCGGGTCCCAGTCCTTGCCGTAGGAGAGGTAGCTGCGGCCCGGGGCGTCCGGGATGGGGCGCCGGAGGTTCTGGTCGCACCAGTCCCAGATGAAGCCGCCGATCAGGACGTCGTACTTCTCGAAGAGGTCCCAGTACTCCTGGAAGTTGCCGAGGCTGTTGCCCATCGAGTGCGCGTACTCGCACAGCAGGTACGGTTTCGGGTCGCCGGACTTCGCGTAGTTCTCCACGTCCTGGGGCGGGGAGTACATCCTGCTGTGCAGGTCGGTGACCTCGTTCATCTGCTCGTAGTGCACCGGCCGCGAGGGGTCGCGCTGTCGGGCCCAGTCGGCCATCTGGCGGAAGGTGCCGCCCTGGCCCGCCTCGTTGCCGAGCGACCAGATGATCACGCTGGGGTGGTTCTTGTCCCGCTCCACCATGGACCGCATCCGGTCCAGGCACGCGTCGGCCCACTCCGGCAGGCCGCCGGGCAGCGTGTCCCGCACCCCGTGGGTCTCCAGGTTGGCCTCGTCACAGACGTAGAGGCCGTACTCGTCGCAGAGTTCCAGCCAGCGCGGGTCGTCGGGATAGTGCGAGGTGCGTACGGCGTTGATGTTGTGCCGCTTCATCAGCTTGATCTCCTCGAGCATCGACTCCTCGGAGACCACCTGCCCGGTGTCCGGGTGCATCTCGTGCCGGTTGGCGCCGCGCAGCAGCAGCGGCTTGCCGTTCACCGTGAAGGACCTGTCGCCCCAGCCGACCGAGCGGAAGCCGATCCGGACGCGCTGGACCTCCCGTACGGGCGCGTCGTCGCCTGCCTTCTCGGGGAGGGTGACGACCAGGGTGTACAGCGCCGGGTCCTCGGCGGACCACGGTCTCGGCTGGTCGACCGTGCCGGACAGTTCGAGCTCGGCCCGGCCGTCGGCGAACTCGGCCGTACCGCTGAGAGCTTCGTCGAGGACCGGCTTCCCCTCGCTGTCGTGGAGCGTGGCCCGTACGAGCTGCTCGCTCGCCCCGGAGCCGCCGCGATCCCGTAGCGTGACCCGGGCGCGCAGCTCGGCGCTGCCGAGGTCATCGGCCAGTTCGGTGCGTACGGTCAGGTCGTGCACGCCGATCTGGGGCACGGAGTAGAGGTAGACGTCCCGGAAGATGCCGCTGAGGTCGATCATGTCCTGGTCCTCCAGCCAGGACCCGTCGCTCCAGCGGTAGACCTGCACGGCGAGGGTGTTCCGGCCCTCGCGCAGCCAGGGGGTGAGGTCGAACTCGGCTGGGGCGAAGCTGTCCTCGCTGTAGCCGACGCTCTCGCCGTTCAGCCAGACGAAGAAGGCGGACTTCACGCCCTGGAAGGAGATCAGGGTGCGGCGGCCGGACCAGTCACCGGGCACGGTGAACGTGCGGCGGTAGGAGCCCACCGGGTTGTGGCTGGTGGGGACGTCCGGGTAGGTGGGCTGCTCGTGGCCCTTCCACGGATAGTCGACGTTCAGGTAGATCGGCTTGCCGTAGCCGTTGACCTCCCAGTTGGCGGGGACGGCGAGGGTGTCCCAGCCGCTGTCGTCGAAGTCGGGGCGCCAGAAGTCCTGTGGGCGGCCTTCCGGGTTCGGCGTCCAGTGGAAGCGCCAGTCGCCGTTCAGCGACCGGTAGTACGGCGAGTCGGTGGCGGCCGTTCGAGCACGTGCCGCGTCCGTGTCGGCGAGCGGGATCAGGCGGGCGCGGTGTGGCTCGCGGTTGACCTGGAAGTGGGTGGGGTCGGCGTTCCACTCCGAGCCCTTGCCGGCCTTGCCCGTCGGGGCCTCCGCCGCGAAGGCGGTGCGCTGTGCGGACAGTACGGCGAGGCTGCCGGCGGCCATGCCGGTGGTGGTGAGGAAGCTTCGTCGGCTGTGGCGTGTGCGCATGCCGTCTCCTCTCGGGTGAGGTCTCTCGGGTGCGGTCGGTGCGGGGTGCCTGTCGGGTGGGACGGCGGCGTGCCGGGCTGGGAGGTCATCGAGCGGCCGCCCTGAAAAATAATCAAGAACCAACATTTACAACCTGGTTCACACAGAAGATGACACGACAGGGTGGCGGGGATGTCAATGGGTCGCGCGCGGTTTCGGGGGCGCGTGGGGACCGTACGAGCGGGTGGATGTCGGCCGTACGGGCGCCGGCACGGGGCGGGGGCGCGAGCCGTGGGAAAAGCGGATGCTTGGCCGAGCCTGCTCCTTCTACGTTGTAGAGGAACTACCGACTTACGCTGTATAAGGAGCCGCATGGCCGCCCCCGACCCGCACGCCGGCCACCCCAGGCGCTGGCCGATCCTCGCGGTGATCTGTCTCGCGCAGCTCACCGTGCTGTTGGACAACACCATCCTCAACGTCGCCATCCCCTCACTCACCCGGGAGTTGACGGCCTCCACGGCGGACACCCAGTGGATGATCAACTCCTACGCCCTGGTGCAGGCCGGCCTGCTCCTCACCGCGGGCAACGCCGCAGACCGGTACGGACGGAAGCGGATGCTCCTCCTAGGCTTGGTGCTGTTCGGCATCGGCTCGCTCTGCGCCGGACTGTCCGGGAGCGCCGACCAACTGATCGCCGCACGCGCCGGGATGGGCGTCGGCGGCGCGCTGCTGATGACCACCACGCTCGCGATCGTGGTGCAGATCTTCGACGACGCGGAACGCCCCAAGGCCATCGGCATCTGGGGTGGTGTCAGCTCGCTCGGGTTCGCGGGCGGACCGCTGATCGGCGGCGTCCTGCTGGACCACTTCTGGTGGGGCGCCCTGTTCCTGATCAACATCCCGGTGGCGTTGCTCGGGCTGCTGGCGGTCACCGCCTGGGTCCCGGAGTCCCGGGGCCCGCGCTCCGACCGCCCCGACCTGCTGGGCGTACTCCTCTCCGTCGTGGGCATGGTCGGCGTCGTCTACGCCATCACGGAGGGCCCGGAGGCCGAGGGCGGCTGGCTCTCGCCGGGTGTCCTGCTGCCGGGGCTTACGGGCGCGGGAGTACTGGCGGCCTTCGTGCTCTGGGAGTCCCGGACGCCGCACCCGATGCTGAACATGCGGTTCTTCCGGGACCGCCGGTTCGTGGGCGCCGTCGCGGGCGGTGTCCTGGTCGCCTTCGGGATGGGTGGCTCGCTCTACCTGCTCACCCAGCACCTCCAGATCGTGCTGGGTTACGGCCCGTTGGAGGCCGGTACGCGGATGGCGCCACTGGCGCTGACCGTCGTCGCGCTCAACTTCTCCGGCGTGGGGGCGCGGCTGATGGCCAGCCGGGGTACGCCGTTCTCCCTGGTCGCCGGCATGGCTCTGATGTCCGCCGGGCTCGGCTCGATCGCCGTGCTCGGCGCGGAGTCCTACGGCGGCATGCTGTTCGGACTGTTCGTGATGGGTGCGGGTATCGCGCTGGCGATGCCCGCGATGGCGCACGCGATCATGTCCGCGATCCCGGCGGAGGAGGCGGGGGTGGGAGCGGGCGTGAACGGCACCCTCACCGAGTTCGGCAACGGCCTGGGCGTCGCCATCCTCGGAGCGGTGCTCGGCGCCCGGTTCGGCGCGCTGCTGCCGGACGCGATGGCCGGGGCGACCTCGCTGCCCGAGGCCCTCGCGGGGGCCCGTACGGACGAGGAGCGTGGCGCGGCGAGGGATGCCTTCGCGGAGGGCGTGCTGAGCGCCCAACTCGTCGGTGCGCTGGCCGTGTTGCTGGGCGGGCTGTTGGCTTTCGCGCTGCTGCGCCGGGCAGTCGGAGCGGCGAGCGCAGGGGCGGAGGCAGTCGATCCGGAAGCCGACTCCGCCGTGAAACGGCTCGGGAGGACGCGGTGATCCGGTCCGCATAGCATCGGCAGCGCGGCCGGCCCGTCGGCCGCTGCTGCCCGTGACCGCCGCCGCAAGGCCGGGCCGGGACCGTACCGCCGAGGAGGAGTTCCATGGCTGCCGACAGCCGCCCCAGTCGTACGCCCCGGACCAGCGTCTGGCTGGAGGACGGGACGACGGGCGCGAAGCGCCGCTCGGGAGAGCGGCGCGCGGCGGCGCGACGGCAGGGCGGGTCCGCGAAGCAGGGTCAGCAGCCCGCCCTGGACCTGGGGAGTATCACCGCGGCCGCCGTACGCTTGCTGGACGCGGAGGGCCTGGCGAAGTTCTCGATGCGGCGGCTCGCCAGCGAGCTGGGCGTCACGGCGATGTCGGTGTACTGGTACGTGGACAGCAAGGACGCGCTGCTGGAGCTCGCCCTGGACGCCGTGCAGGGCGAGGTCCCGCTGCCGGACCCGGCGGACGAGTCGGCGAACTGGCGGGACCAGCTCCGGCAGCTCGCGTACGGCTATCGGGCACTTTTCGTCGAGCACCCCTGGCTGTGCCAGATGTTCGGAAATCATCTGAACGTCGGCCCGCAGGCGACGGCCTTCGCCGAGGCCAGCACATCCGTGATGCGGCGTACGGGGCTGCCGGCGCGGTTGCTGAGCGGCGCGCTGTACGGGCTGTTCTACTTCGTGTTCGGCTTCGCCACCGTGGAGAGCAACTGGGACGCCCGTTGCAGGGAGGCCGGGCTCACCACGGACGAGTACTACGCGATCGTACGCTCCCGGTTGGCGGATCGACCGGAGTTCGAGGGCTCGCTGGATCTGCGTGCGGAGGCTGGTGAGTCCGGAAGCGTGGCTGAGGCACGGGATTGGGACTTCGCCGTCGCTCTCGACTGCATCCTGGCCGGGATCGAGGCGCAGTGCGCGTTGCTCCCGTCGACCACGGACGGGCCGACCGCCTGAGGTCGGCCGGAGCCCTCCGTACGTCGCGGGCGCGGGTCATACGCTGGGCAGCGACTCGCCCTGTACCGCCTGGATGTCCAGCTCCACCTTGAGGGTGGTGCCGATCGCCGCGATCCCGGCGGCGACCACCTGGTTGTAGTTCATCGAGAAGTCATGCCGCCGCAGTTCGGTGGTCGCGCGGAAGGCCGTGCGTATCCCGCCCCACGGGTCGGGGCCGGTGCCCAGGCAGGACAGGTCGAGGTCGATGTCCCGCACCACCCCGTGCATCGACAACTGTCCGTGTACGGTCCAGCGGTCCGGTCCGGCGGGGGAGACCTGGGTGGCGTGGTAGGTGATCTCCGGGTACTTCTCGACGTTCAGGAAGTCCGGCGACCGGATGTGATCGTCCCGCATGGAGTTCCCGGTGTCGATGCTGGACGCGATGATCACCGCCTCCACGCTGGACTTCTCGGGCCGTTGACCGACCTCGATCCGGCCACTGAGGTCCGTGAAGCGGCCGTGCACACTGGAGATGCCCAGGTGCTGTGCCGTCGCCGCCACCCGGGAATGGGCGGGGTCGATGGTCCACGGACCGGGCTCGGGCAGTTCGCTGCCGCCCTGCTGGTTCAACGTCAGGGTGCCGAGGTCCGCCCGCCCGGAAGCGGTGACCAGCGCGGTGGAGGCGGACGGTTCGTAACCCACGGCCGTGACGATGACCGTGCACGCGCCCTGCGGCAGCCGGTCCTTGGTCCGTACGACGCCGTTCTCGTCCGCCTGTGCGCGCAGTACTTGCAGGCCCGTCATGTCGGTTACGGTCAGCACCGCGTGTTGCAGTGGCCATCCGTCCCGCGTCCGGATGTGCGCACGTACGCCTGCCATCGAGTCTCCTTCGTCTGTCTGGTGCCGACGCGTCAAGCTTTTCAGTCGTCCGTGGTGCTGGATCTGCCGGGTGTTCTCCGGTGTTGCCGAGTGTCCAAGAGGCCATGTCGGGCGTTCCCGGGCCCGAGTCAGGTCCCGATGCCCGTAGAGCCGGATGGCCGCCGGGCGGGCAGGGGTCGCCATGCTCGGGTGCGCACCGACCCCTGCCCGGTCTCCGACCGGTCACTCCTCCGGATGGCTCAGCTCGACGTCGTAACCGTCGACCCCGTGACCCTGCACGGTCAACGCGCTCGCCACCGGCGGGTAGCCGCTGGCGATCACGCTGTACTGGCCGGCCGCCAGGTCGGTGAACGCGTAGCAGCCGTCCTCGTCGGTGGTGGCGGTCGCGGTGACGTTCCCCGCGGCGTCGATCAGGGTCACCCGGGCGTCGGGCAGCGGGTGTTGGTCGGCTCCGCCGCGGATGGTGCCACTGACCCGCGCGCCGGGCTGCAGCGCCACCTCGAGCTGGGTGGTGCCGTGCTCGCCGATCTCGATGGGTCGGGCGTGCGGGCGGTAGCCGGGCGCGTTCACCGCGAAGGTGTAGGTGCCGGCGACCAGGTCGCTGAACCCGAACTCGCCGTCCTCACCGGTCTTCTTGGTGGCCAGAACCTCGCCCCGGATGTCCGTCACGACGACCATGGCTTCCGCCACCGGCTTGGCGTCCACCGCGCCGAGCACCGTGCCGACGATCCCGCTGCTGCCCGTGAGGAGTATGTCGTGGTGCACGTAACCATCCCCTACGGCGGCGGTCGAGGCTTGCGGCTGGTGTCCGTCCGCGGCGGCGATCAGCACGTACGAGCCGGGGCCGGGGGCGTCCAGGACGTAACTGCCGTCGGCGTGCGCCAGGCACCGGCCCAGCTGCCGGCCGTCCAGGGAGATCAGGGTGACGGTGGCGTGGTCGAGGGCCGCGCCACCCGGGTCCCGTACGGTGCCGTGCAGACCGGTGCCCGCGGAGGGGTCTATGGAGGCCGCGGCGGCGCTGACCGCGGTGGCCGCCGGGCTCTGCTCGGCCCGCGCGGTCTGTGCCTTCTGGGCCGCGGGCGCGCCGGCGGCGTCCGGCAGGGGGGCCCAGCTGGGGGCTTCCCGCGGCGTGGCGCCGTTCGGGCCGGCGCCGTTCGGCGCGGCGCCCACGGTGGCCAGCTGACTGGTGGCGTCGGCGGGCGCTTCCGTGGCCTGCCCCACGTCCAGCCGCGACGTCTCCCGGTTCGGCTGTTCCGCTGGACCGGCGGATGCGTCCGGCCACCCTCCCGGAGAGCCGTACTCCGCCTCGACCATGCTCGGCTTCGTCGGATCGTCCTCCATCGCGGACCTGGTCTTCAGCGGGACCTCCTTGATGAACAGCACCAGGAGCAGCCCGACCAGCGCCAGCGGGGTGGCGTAGAGGTAGATGTCGGCGATGCCGTCGCCGTACGCCGACTCGATGACCCCACGCACCGGTCCCGGCAGCTTGCTCAGGTCCGGGATGCCGCTGGTGCCGCCCGAACCCTGCTGCGGCTGCCTGCCCAGCTCGGCGAAACCCTCCCGGGTGTAGTGCGTGATGCGCTCGGCGAGGATCGCGCCGAGCGCGGAGACGCCGATCGCGCCGCCCAGCGAGCGGAAGAATGCCACCACCGAGCTGGCAGTGCCGAGGTCCCGCATGTCGACCTGGTTCTGTGTGCACAGTACGAGGTTCTGCATCATCATGCCGATGCCGAGGCCGAGCAGCGCCATGAAGACCGCGACCCGCCAGTACGGAGTGTCGTAGGCCATGGTGCCCAGCAGCCCGAGACCGGCGGTGAGTAGCACGCCGCCCGCGCTGAGCCAGGACTTCCAGCGGCCGGTTCGGGTGATGATCCAGCCGGAGACGGTCGAGGAGAGGAACAGCCCGCCGATCATCGGGATGGTCATCAGCCCGGAGACGGTCGGGCTCTTGCCGCGGGCCAGCTGGAAGTACTGGATCAGGAAGACGGTCGCGCCGAACATCGCCACACCGACGAACAGCGAGGCCAGCGAGGCCAGCGTGATGGTGCGGTTGCGGAACAGCCGCAGCGGGACGATGGGTTCCTTCGCCCTGCTCTCGACGAGGACGAAGAGCAGGCCGAGCACGAGCGCCGCCGGGACCATGACGTAGGTCTGCACGGACAACCAGTCGTAGTTCTTTCCGGCCAGCGACACCCATATGAGCAGCACGGATACGGAGGCGGTGAAGACGAGGGCGCCCAGCCAGTCGATCTTGACACCGGCACGCTTCACCACCGGCAGGTGCAGCGTCTTCTGCAGGACGATGAGCGCGACGACGGCGAACGGCACGGCCACGTAGAAGCACCAGCGCCAACCGAGCGCCTCGGCGTCGGTGATCACTCCGCCGAGCAGCGGGCCGCCCACGGTGGCCACGGCGAACACCGCGCCGAGCAGGCCGTTGTAGCGTCCGCGCTCGCGTGGCGCGATCATCGCGGCGAGGATGATCTGGGCGAGGGCTGTCAGGCCGCCCATCCCCAGGCCCTGGATCGCGCG
This sequence comes from Streptomyces oceani, assembly GCF_001751245.1. Lineage (GTDB taxonomy): Bacteria > Actinomycetota > Actinomycetes > Streptomycetales > Streptomycetaceae > Streptomyces > Streptomyces oceani. The sequence continues at coordinate 64,736 of NZ_LJGU01000149.1, read as the reverse complement.
GAATCCGATCAGCATGCCCGAGCTCTGCGCCAGTCCGGCACCGGCGGAGGCGAGCACGAAGATCACCAGGGAGAGCTGTACGAGCAGCTTCTTGCTGGTCAGGTCCGCCAGCTTGCCCCAGAGCGGGGTGGAAGCGGTCATCGTCAGCAGCGAGGCCGTCACGACCCAGGTGTACGCGCTCTGGCCGCCGCCCAGATCATTGATGATCTTGGGCAGCGCTGCGGAGACGATCGTCGAGGACAGGATGGCGACGAACATGCCGAGCAGCAGCCCGGACAGGGCCTCCATGATCTGCCGGCGCGTCATCGCCGGTGCGGAGGAGTGGGCTGACGCCGCGTGCTTGCCGCCGCGCCCAGGCTCGTCCTCGGGCACACCGGTGGTGGGTGCGGGGGTGGCCATTACTTCCTTCTCTGAGCTTCAGTGTCGCGGTGTGGGGATGTGTGTTGGGCAGAAACTCTCACGCAACCGGTCCAATAGTGAACTGAGTTGAGCAACATCGGCTTCCGACCAGTCGGCGAGTTGATGCTCGAGCACGTCGACGGTCCGCTCGGACAGTTCGTCGAGCTGCTGGTCGCCGCTCTCGGTGAGCCGGAGCAGCCGGGACCGACCGTCACGGGGGTCCGGGTGGCGCTCGATCCAGCCCCGTTCGGCGACGTGTGCGACATGGCGACTGGTGACGCTCATGTCGATGCCGAGCAGTTCGGTCAGCTCGCTCATGCGCAACTCGCCGTACTTGCGCAGCAGTGCGAGCACTCCGGCCGAGGCGGGCGGGCACTCGTTCGGCAGATGCCGGCCGAGCTCCCGGTTGACCGCTACGACCGAGCGGAGCTGCCGGGCGAGCTCCCGGTGCTCTGCCCGTTCCGCTGACACCACTGCCTCCCACTTGTTCGTTGCTTGAGGCAACCATACGAACGGTTACTTGCTGCACGCAAATTCAATTCGGGCATGCGAGGCAAAGTCTGGCTAAAGAGTCTGCGTACTCCTGACCAAGCCGTGCTCGGCCGCGAAACCGAGGCCGCCGGCTCTGGCCAAGGCTGTCTCGCCACCGGTGGGTTCGCTAGGGTCCAGCCTCATGGTTCACAACCCGCACGTACCGCAGGAGCCGCAGGGAACGCAGGGCGACCCCGCGGGCAGCACGCAGATGTTCCGTGCCTTCGTAGACGAGGGGGAAGGCGGACGGGGCCCGTCGAGCGACCGGGGCGCCGGCTCCGGAGCGCGTATCGGGCTGGTCATCGGTGCGGTCGCCGTGATCGCGGTGTTCGCCGGGGTGGCCTGGCTCGCGTTCGCTTGATCGCGCTTCGTCGGGGGCCAGGCTGATCTGCCCGGGCGCTTCTGCACGTCAGCTCGGGGCGTCTGGCCGGGCCGTCCGCTCGAAGCGCTGTCAGCTCGGGGCGCGCCGGCGTTGGCCCAGCGCGCCCCCACCTCAGTCCTCCTTGGTCAACCCGTCGCGCAGTTGTGCCAGCGTCCGGGTGAGCAGCCGCGAGACGTGCATCTGGGAGATGCCGACCTCCTCGCCGATCTGTGACTGGGTCATGTTCGAGAAGAACCGCAGCATGATGATCTGCCGCTCCCGGGGCGGGAGTTTGGCCAGCAGCGGCTTCAGCGACTCGCGATACTCGACGCCCTCCAGCGCGCCGTCCTCGTAGCCCAGTCGGTCCGCCAGGGAGCCCTCGGTGCCGTCCTCCTCCAGCGCCGGGGAGTTGAGCGAGGAGGCGGTGTAGGCGTTGCCGACGGCCAGGCCGTCCACCACGTCCTCCTCAGAGACGCCGAGGCAGGCGGCGAGTTCGGGCACGGTCGGGGAGCGGTCCAGCGTCTGGGACAGGTCGTCGCTCGCCTTGGTGAGCGCCAGTCGCAGCTCCTGGAGCCGGCGTGGCACCCGCACCGACCAGGCGGTGTCCCGGAAGAACCGCTTGATCTCCCCGACGACGGTCGGCATGGCGAAGGTGGGGAACTCCACGCCCCGTTCGCAGTCGAAGCGGTCGATGGCCTTGATCAGGCCGATGGTGCCGACCTGGACGATGTCCTCCATCGGCTCGTTGCGGCTGCGGAACCGCGCCGCCGCGTAACGCACCAGCGGCAGGTTCAGCTCGATCAGGGTGTCGCGGACGTACGTCCGCTCCGGGCTGTCCTGGTCCAGCACGGTGAGTCGGAGGAAGAGGGAACGGGAAAGGGTGCGGGTGTCGAAGTCTGCGGCGCCGGTGGGCGCCTCCGGGACGGGTACGTCCTCGGCTGCGAAGCGCGGTTCGTCGGCGGTCGTGTTCTCGGCGAGCACCTTCGAGCTGCCCAGTTCTACGGACATGCCACCCCCTGGAGGTCGCGGACGGTTCGAAACGGCGCCTTCGGTGGAAGGGGCACCTCCCCCTCCATACCGGAAGCGCCGCCACGGCAAACGCTGCTCTCGCAGAATGTCACAAGTCAGCAACGCGACGTAGCGCCAAGTCGACATTATTTTCGCGCGTCCGCGATTCGGCTCCCCTTCGCGTCGTACGCAGCCCACAGGCGCCGGCCTCACCGGGCCACGCTGTGTCGGAACTCACCCCGGCGCGGGTGCGTCCCGCCCGCCGGCGTCCCCCGTGCGACCTACGCCTCGATCGGATTTGCGGCCCGCAGTCTGGCGAAGCTCCGCGACAGCAGCCGGGACACGTGCATCTGGGAGACGCCCAGCTCCACGCTGATCTGGGACTGGGTGAGGTTGCGGTAGTAGCGCAGCAGCAGGATGCGCTGTTCCCGCTCCGGTAGCTGCACCAGTAGGTGGCGTACGAGGTCCCGGTGCTCCACACCGTCCAGCTCCGGGTCCTCGTAGCCGAGCCGGTCGAGCAGCCCGGGCGGGCCGTCCTCGCGCTCCTGAGCCGCCTCCAGCGAGGTCGCGCGATAGGAGCGGCCGGCCTCGATGCAGGCGAGCACGTCCTCCTCGGAGACGTTCAGCCGTTCCGCGATCTCCGCGGTGGTGGGCGAGCGACCGTGCAGCACGGTCAGGTCCTCGGTGGCGGCGCTGACCTGGACCCACATCTCGTGGAGCCGACGAGGGACGTGGACGGTGCGTACGTTGTCCCGGAAGTAGCGTCGGATCTCCCCGACGATGGTGGGCATCGCGAAGGTGGGGAACTGCACGCCCCGCTCGGCGTCGAAGCGGTCGATCGCGTTGATCAGACCGATGGTGCCGACCTGGACGACGTCCTCCATCGGTTCGTTGCGGCTGCGGAACCGCGCGGCGACGTAGCGCACCAGTGGCAGGTTCACCTCGATGAGCGCGTCCCGTACCTTGGTGTGCTCCGAAGTACCCGGCTCCAGACCGGTCAGCTGCTCGAACAGCACCTGGGTGAGGGCGCGCGCCGCCGCGCTCCGGCTTCGTGGTGGGTCGTCCGGGGAAGCCTGGGTGACCTGGGACTCCTCCACTCGGCCACCACCCCTTCGCGATGCGACGCTTGGAAAAATTTCCGTCAAAAGCGGTCATAGCATCACAAGACATGTGCACAGGGTGCAAGCACCTGGTTATTCCGTGTTGCCGCGGGAAGTCGGCGGTGCTGGAGGTCAGCGGTGCTGAAGGTGCTCGGGGCGGCGGGGTGGGCCGACCTGGGACAGGTGGCGGCGGGCCGTGGAGCGGCCGACGCGTACTCGCGCCTACGGCGGAACGGCCGGGGTCAGGTGATGAGTTCCGTCATGAAGTCGCCGACACCCTGGGCCGCGTCCGATATCCCCTCGAAGCCCACCTGAACGAGGTCCGCCGCACGCGCGGGCGAGGTCACGATGGTGTAGAGCACGAAGACGATGACGACGTACTGCACGACTTTCTTGATGTCCACCTCGACCTGACCTCCACAGTCGGCTCGCGTAACCCTGTCCCCGCGTGAGTCTAGCCAGCCAGGTCGGCCAGGTGAGGGGGAGTTGCACGCCAATTCGGCCGCCGGAAGGCCCGGTTGTGTGGCCCGCGGGCCGCTCTGTGCCCGGTCGGGCGGCCGTCCGCCCGGTCCCGCCGGGCCACCACGTGCTCCGGGGCCAGCACGTCGTCGTGGGAAGCCTCCACCACCCCGCACCCGCATGCCGCGGGCGCGCATGCCCCGCGCCCGCGGGGCTGGACGCGGGCGCCGGGGCGTACGACCCTCGGGCGGCCGGATTCCGCGGGGTCAGTCGCGGAACGAGCCGTCGGAGCGACGCGCGTGCTTGGACAGCAGGTGGTGACACTGTGGGCAGTGCCGCATCACGCCCCGCTTGACCAGGAACGCGACGCCGATCGTGCAGAGGTACAGCACGCCGGTGGCCAGCTTCTGCGCCACTCGGCCCAGCCACGACTTCGTACACGAAGCGCAGTCCCGGCATCCGTCCGCCATCGTCATCCTCCTGTCCCGCGCTTCTCCCGTGGAGCGCTGCTGTGGTGATCGGAAGGACGTGGTGCGGGTGGGGGCGCGTTGCTCCGCGTCCGGCACTGGGACGCGGCGGTTACATACGTCGCGCGGGTCGCCCCCCGGGGCGGGCGCGAGAGGCCCGTTCGTCGAGGGTAGGTCGCCTCGGTCAACTCTGGCGGCTGTCGTTGACTGCCGGGGTCGCCGCGCCGGTGGATGTGGTGGTGAGGTGAGGGCGTGCCTCGATTCGTGCCAGGTAGCTCTGGACGATCTCGACGTAGGCACGGCGGAGCGACGCCTCTTCGAGCATCGCGCCCCAGGAATGGCCGTAGACGTGCGGGCTCTCCAGGTCGAGCCCCTCGATCACGGCGCCGAGTTCGTCGAGGAAGCGGTTCACCGTCAGCAGCGACGGGTCCTCGATCGGGTCCGAGCGTCCCACCCCGAGCTGGTCGTTCCAGATGATCTCGCGTTCCCGGGCCAGTGGCTCGAACGCCTCGAACGGCACATCGCTCGGGTATCCCGGCCCGCCGTGCACCAGAAGGAGGGGTACGCCATGCTCGCCTCTTGGTGAGATCCGTCCGGCAGCGTCGGGCGGAGGGCCTGCTGGTGCAGCACTTCCCGTGTTTCACGGAACTGGCGGACAATCTCGCGATGGACTGATCCCACCCGCCGCGGGAGGGGTTCTGAGCTGTTCCGGATGCTCGTCGATCGACTGCTTGCCAGGCCCTCCCCCGTACGTTGTGAACGAGACCCAAGGGCAAAGCGGTTGGACGGTCAACGTAGTGGAAACACCGCGGACAAGTAAGCCTTGACTTGGTCCGCCGCTTCCGGCAGCAGCAGCGCTCGTTCCGGCGACGGAGCGCCCTGACGGGGCGTCAGGTATGGGAGACGCGGGTGTGTAACGGATGATGCGAGCGGCGCCGTTCTTCCCAACGCACTCGGGCGCTGCTCGGTTCGGGGCCGCACGCTCCGCCCGAGGCGCGGGACTTCCCTCGCTCTCGGGCACCGACCGCCTGTGCGACCCCTGGCAGCGCGCCGCCGGCTTCGGGATCAGACGCGGGCGGACTCTCCCGGCGGTGCTGTCGGTTCTACGGGTTGGGGATCGGGGAAGTACCTGCGGGCCGCCAGCGCGACGTAGACGAGGCCGATCAGGACGGGAACCTCGATGAGGGGGCCGACGACTCCGGCGAGGGCCTGACCTGAGGTGGCGCCGAAGGTGGCTATGGCGACCGCGATGGCCAGCTCGAAGTTGTTGCCCGCCGCGGTGAACGCCAGTGTGGTGGCCCGGGGGTAGTCGAGTCCCACCAGGCGGCCGACGACCATGGAGCCAGCCCACACCACGGCGAAGTACACCAGTAGTGGGATCGCGATTCGGACCACGTCCAGGGGACGCGAGGTGATCGCGTCGCCCTGCAGGGCGAACAGCACGACGATCGTGAACAGCAGCCCCCACAGAGCGAACGGGCCGACGCGGGGTATCAGCTTCGTCTCGTACCAGACGCGGCCCCGGGCCCGTTCGCCGAAGCGACGGGTGAGGAACCCCGCGGCCAGCGGGATGCCGAGGAAGATCAACACGCTACGGGCGATCTCCCACACCGAGACGTTCAGCCCGGTCTGTTCCAGCCCGAGCCAGCCGGGCAGGACGGAGAGATAGAACCAGCCCAGCAGGCTGAACGCCAGCACCTGGAAGACGGAGTTCAGGGCGACCAACACGGCGGCGGCCTCGCGGTCACCGCAGGCCAGGTCGTTCCAGATGATGACCATGGCGATGCAGCGGGCCAGCCCCACGATGATCAGTCCGGTCCGATACTCCGGCAGGTCCGGCAGGAAGAGCCACGCCAGGGCGAACATGACGGCCGGGCCGACGAGCCAGTTGATCACCAACGAGGGGATCAGCAGGCGGCGATCACGAGTGACGGTGTCCAGACGGTCATAGCGGACCTTGGCCAGGACCGGGTACATCATCACCAGCAGACCGAACGCGATCGGCAACGAGACGCCGGTGACCGTCACCCTCGCCAACGCGTCTCCCAGTCCGGGAGCGAGGCGCCCGAGGACGAGACCGCTGGCCATTGCCAGCAGAATCCATGCCGCGAGGAAGCGGTCCAGAAATGACAGTCGGGCCGCGACAGGTCCTGCCGCCGTGCTGGTTTCCGCGGTCACGAGGCGGCTCCGGAGGCCACGTCGACGGGCTCGGGCAGGGGCTGACCGGCGGGGCGGGTCAGAATTCCCGCGAGCTGGTCGGTCGTCTCCGGCAACAGCCAGTAGTACACCCACGTCCCGCGACGTTCACAACCGATCAGGCCTGCCTGCCGCAGCAGCTTGAGGTGGTGGGAGACGGTCGGCTGGGACAGGTCGAAGTGCGGAGTCAGATCGCAGACGCACACCTCCCCGCCCGCCCTTGAGGCGATCATCGACAGCAGTCGCAGCCGGATCGGGTCCCCCAGGGCCTTGAACACCTTCGCCAGCGCCTCAGCCTGTTCCTCGTCCAGGGGTGCGGTCAGCAGTGCTGGGCAACATCCCTCGACATCTGGGCCGACGACCTCAAGCTCTTGTTTCGACATGCTTCTATGTTGACGTTTTTCGATGAGAGCGGCAAGCTCGACATTGAAGGATGTCAATACAGCCTGTTTGGGAGGCTTGCCATGTCACGTTTGCAGCTCGCCCTGAACGTTGCCGACCTGGAAGGATCAGTGACCTTCTACTCCAAGCTCTTCGGCGTCGAACCAGCCAAGCGCCGTCCCGGATACGCCAACTTCGCGATCACGGAGCCGCCGCTCAAACTGGTCCTGATCGAAGGTGAGGCGGAACAGGACACGCGGTTGGATCATCTCGGCGTCGAGGTCGAGGAGGACCCGCAGGTCGCCGCCGCCACCCAACGCCTCAAGGAAGCGGGCCTGGCGACTTTCGAGGAGAACGACACCTCCTGCTGCTACGCGCTCCAGGACAAGGTGTGGGTCCACGGCCCGGGGCGGGAACCATGGGAGGTCTACGTCGTGAAGGCCGACGCCGAGGAGATGGGCGAGAGCCCCGCGCTGGCAGGCGATCCCTGCTGTTCCGGTTAGCCGACACCGCCCGACTCGCAGCCGAGACAGCCCGGATCGGGGACCTTGGTCAAGGTCGAAGGCCCAACTGAGACCCACGCGCAGTGGGGTGGGACTCGCGGACGAGTCCCACCCCACTGACCTGCGGTAGCGGTGGGATTTGAACCCACGGAGGGTTGCCCCTCACTCGCTTTCGAGGCGAGCTCCTTCGGCCGCTCGGACACGCTACCGCGAGGAAGCGTATCCCACGGGAAGCCGTGAGTCGAAATCGGTGCCCAGCGGCGGCGGAGCCTCAGCCGTCCCGGTCGCCCGCGCCGCGGAAGAAGTCCGTCAGCAGCCGCCCGCACTCCTCCTCGCGCACCCCGCAGATCACCTCCGGGCGGTGGTTCAGCCGCCGGTCCCGCACCACGTCCCACAGCGATCCCGCAGCCCCCGCCTTGTCGTCGCGGGCGCCGTAGACCACCCGTCGCAGCCGGGCGAGCACTGCGGCCCCCGCGCACATCGTGCACGGCTCCAGCGTGACGAGCAGCGTGCAACCGTGCAGCCGCCAGCCGCCGAGTGCCCGAGCCGCGCCCCGGATGGCCAGCACCTCGGCGTGCGCGGTGGGATCGCCGTTGGCCTCCCGCTCGTTGTGGCCCCGCCCGAGCACCGCGCCGTCCGGCCCGAGCAGCACCGCGCCGACCGGGACGTCGCCGCCCGCCGTGGCACGTACGGCCTCCTCCAGCGCGAGTCCCATCGGGTCCAGCCACGGGTCCCGTACGGGATCGGGCGCCGGGCCGTGCCGACTGGTGCGCCCACCGGGCGGCTCAGCGGCCGGTTCGGAGGGGGTCTCGGGTGCGTGCTCGGTCATCTGTTCCCGGGGTCGAGGGCTGGCCTGTGCGGCGCGCCGCTAACGTACCGCCTCCAGCACGTCCGTACAGCCCAGCGCGTCGGCGATCGAGGAGAGGGCGTCCCCGGAGGTGAGGTTGAGCAGGTCCTTCTCCTCCATGCCCAGGTCGGTCAGCAGCTCCGCGTCGCCCAGCGGGCCGGCCGGCACCGCGCTGGCGTCGTCGGCGTCGGCGTCCGGGCCGTCGTCCTCGTCCGTCGGCTCGCCGTCCTCCGTACCGTCCAGGTCGACCAGTTGGTCGAGCGCGGTCGGGTCGTCCGGCTCGCGGTCGAGCAGTTCGTCGGAGAGCAGGATCTCCCCGTACGAGCTGCGCAGGGCGGCTGCGGCGTCGGAGACGAAGACCCGGGGGTCGTCCTCACCGTCGACGCGAACGACACCGAACCAGGTGCCGTCCTGTTCGATGCAGAGCAGCACCGGCTCGTCCTCGGACGCGGCCTCCCGGGCCAGGTCAGCGAGGTCGGCGAGGGTCTCCACATCATCGAGTTCCGTATCACTCGCTTCCCACCCGTCTTCGGTGCGAGCGAGCAGTGCGGCGAAATACACCGTGACTCTCCCACTGGTTTCCGTGTGTCCGAGTGCCGGCGAGGACCCACGCCCCGCCCTCTTCGAATCGTGGCAGAAACCGGCGCCGCACGGAGCCTCTTGGCGCGTGCGTCGTGCGGGTGTTGTCCCGAACCGGGCCCGTGGTGGCGCGCGTCACCAGCGAAACGTCCGCATTCGTAGCTGCTGCCGCATACGTGCCACTCGGGCGCGGCGCGGCTGTACGCGCTCCCGCAGTTCCTTCGCCTCGCGCAGCTCCCGCAGGAAGCGGGCCCTGCGGCGCAGGCGCTCCGGGTCGACGACGGGACGGCCGTCCCCGGCATCGCGCCCGTCCGTACTCGGCGAATCGGGCATTTGCCACCTCCGGGGACGCGCCTCCACCCTCCCTCGCCGCCGGTCGGGACGCCAGTGCTGATCCGCCATGGGCTCTCCGTTACCGTCGACGCCATGCGCCTTCACGTTGTCGACCACCCGCTGGTCGCGCACAAACTCACGACGCTGCGCGACGCGCGCACGGACTCGCCGACGTTCCGGCGGCTGGCCGACGAGCTGGTGACCCTGCTCGCGTACGAGGCGACGCGTGACGTGCGTACGGATCCGGTGGAGATCAGCACCCCGGTCACGACCACGACCGGGGTACGGCTGTCCCATCCGCGTCCCATGGTGGTGCCCATCCTGCGAGCGGGACTGGGCATGCTGGAGGGCATGGTGCGGCTGTTGCCGACCGCCGAGGTCGGCTTCCTCGGGATGATCCGGGACGAGGACACCCTGCAGCCGTCCACCTACGCGAGCCGGATGCCGGACGACCTCTCCGGGCGCCAGGTGTACGCACTGGACCCGATGCTCGCCACCGGTGGCACGCTGGTCGCGGGCATCCAGGAGCTGATCTCGCGGGGCGCCGACGACGTGACGGCGCTCTGCCTGCTGGCGGCGCCGGAGGGAGTGGCCCTGATGGAGCGGGAGTTGGCGGGTACGCCGGTCACGGTCGTCACGGCGTCCGTGGACAGCCGACTGGACGAGCATGGTTTCATCGTGCCGGGGCTGGGCGACGCGGGCGACCGGATGTACGGCACCGCGGGCTGAGCGTCGGAGGCCGGGTATCGGCCGGTTGGCGTACGGTTCCGCTGGCGGGCGCGCGCCCTCGCTTTGCTGCCGTGGCGGTCCGGCCGCGCGGGTCAGCAGGACCGTGAGGGCCTGGGTGACGGCTGGTCCGGCTCCGTCAGGGCGGCGACGGCTCGCTCGGCGTCCCGCTTCGTGGTGAGCCCGTCGAAGCCGTCACCGATGACCAGGTCGACGTCCTCGTCGTCGCGGTTGTCGCGACGGGTGTCCTCGCCCTCGAGATGGCTGCCCAGGACCTGGAAGCTGCCCTTGATCTGCTTGCCCGTCGCGCCGATGAGCAGGCCGGGCTTCTTGACCTGCTGGTCGAGGGAGGCCGGCGCGTTGGCGACGTCACCGATGGTGAAGCCGCGCTTCTCCAGCTTGTCCGCGGTGTCGGCGGCGAGGCCGCTGCGTTTGGTGGCGTTGAGCACGTTCACGGTGATCTCGTCGGGCTTCGGCAGCCCGCCGCGTTGGGCCGCCGACGCGTCCGCGGCGCCCTGTCCGGCCGCCGCCCCCGCCGTTCCGGAATTCCCCTTGCCGTCCGTCGTGGCGCACTTTCCGTCGTGCTGACCCGCGGCCTGCGCCGAGCCGCCGCCGTTGGCCGAGAAGACGTCGATGAGCTGGAACGTCCCCCAGCTGATCAGGCTCAGCGTGATGACCGTGCCGGCCGAGGCGAAGACGAACCGACGACGGTTGCGCGGCGGGCGCATGCGGGGGTAGCGGTCACCTTTGATCCGGTACTGACCGCCCATGCCGGGGGGAGTGAGCATGCTCATGAGCGCACAGTAATCCGGAGTGGCGGCAATGCCTACTAAATGATCAAAGACCGGCCGGAATGGCCGTCATATTTGGTCCATCCGGGAGTTGGTCGCCGCGCCGGACGCGCTTCAGTCCATCTCCAGCACCCGGGCGTGCAGCACCTGGCGCTGTTGCAGCGCCGCCCGTACGGCGCGGTGGAGCCCGTCCTCGAGGTAGAGATCGCCCTGCCACTTCACGACGTGGGCGAACAGGTCACCGTAGAAGGTCGAGTCCTCGGCCAGCAGGGTCTCCAGATCCAGCTGCCCCTTGGTGGTGACCAGCTGATCAAGACGCACCGGGCGTGGGGCCACGTCCGCCCACTCGCGGGTGTTCCCCCGGCCGTGCTCGGGATACGGCCGCCCGTTTCCGATTCGCTTGAAGATCACACGGAAAGCCTACCGGCCAAGCGGTGTCAGGCGCAGCCGTACCTTCCCGCTGCGCCGATCCGGTCGCGCCGTCGGATCGATACCGGTGCCCGCGCGGACCGTACGGACGGCCGGGCGCCGGGCGATGGCGGGCGACGGATCGGCCCCACCACCGCCCGGCCGGCGGTATCGCACCACCGGGCTATCGGGCTACCCGGCTACCGCGTGATCAGGTCACCGCGTGTTGTGGTGGTGTCCGTGCGGTGCCTCGGTGCTGCCCGCCGTCCGCTCGCTGGCCTGCTTCGGTGCCGGCTGCTGGAGGCCGCTGGTGTCCCAGGCGTACGTGCCCACGGCGTCGGCGATGACGTCGATGTTGGCGTCGAACGCCTTCATGGACAGGTTGTCCAGGTCGTCGCACGCCTGGTGATAGCAGCTGTCGTACGCCTCCCCGGCCTCGCCGCCCCAGAGCCGCTGCTCCTCCTTCGACTTGATGCCCTCCGCCCCGGTGAAGGTGCCGCCGGAGGGGATGCCGACCTCGATGAACGGTCCGTAGTCGGAGCGGCCCGTGAAGTCGGTGCCGCGCGGTTCGTTGCCCTGGGAGCGCATGAACTCGTTGATGTCGCGCTCCAGTTGGGCGGAGCCCTCGGGTCCCGGTCCGGCGCCGACCCCGTCCGAGTCGTCACCGTCGTAGACGAACAGGCCGTGGTTGGGCGAGGCGATCATGTCGAAGTTCAGGTAGAGCGCGATCTGCTCACGCTCCTTCTCGGACAGCTCGGACACGTAGTGCTCTGAGCCGACCAGGCCGACCTCCTCGGCGGTCCACAGCGCGAACCGCACCTTGTTGCCCTGCTCGCCCTCCGGGGCCTGCTTGTCGGCGCGGGCGTACGCCAGCGCGGCCTCGAGGAGTCCGGCCGAACCGGAGGCGTTGTCGTTGCTGCCGGGCCCGCCGGTGACCGAGTCGAGATGCGCGCCGAGCATGACCACGTTGTCCGGGTCACCGCCGGGAGTCTCGGCGATGACGTTCGGGGTGCTGCGCTTCTCCTGGAGCTCGCGAATCTCGAGGTTGACGGTGACCTCGCCCTTCGCGGCCTCGGCGGCGAGGGCCTCGCCGTCCTTCTGGGACACCCCGCCCGTGGGGACGCGGCTCGCGTCGGGGCTGCCGAGGGTGCCGCTCAACTCCCCCTTCTCGTTGTTGTAGATGAGCGCCGCGCTCGCGCCCGCGTCCGCGGCCATGGCCTGCTTCTCGGCGAAGCTGCAGGCACCGCGACGGATCAGCGCGATCTTGCCCTGGTAGTCGCCGTCCGCGTAGTCCGCGGCCTGACAGCCGGTGCTGTCGTCCGGGGGTACGGCGGCGATCGCGGCCTCGGTCCCGCCCTCGGGAGTGCTCTTGGTGTACGTCATGAGGTTCACGGAGACGTCGCGCTCGTTCGGCGTGAGCACCTTCATCCGCTCGGCCAGCGTCTCCCGGTAGGTGAACTCGAAGTCCTGGTAGGTCACGTCGTATCCGGCGAGACGCAGCAGGGTGCCGGCGTACTTGGCGGAGCGCTCGTGGCCCTTCGCGCCGGCCGCGCGGTTGTCGTCGCTGTGGTTCGCGATGGCCTGGAAGACCTTCATGTGCTTCATCGCGCTCTTCGCGTCGGCACGTTCGACCAGTTCCTTGGCCAGGCGCTCGGCGTTTCCGGTGTTCCCGGCCTTTCCGGTGTTTCCGGCGGCACGGGCGTTCCCGGTGTCCGGACCGGCCGTGGCGGGGCCGGCGGAGGCGGCGAGGAGCAGCGGGGTGGCGAGGGCGGTGGCGGCGAGGGCGGCGACGGCCTGGCGTCTGCTGCGTCTTCCGCGGCTGCGTTGTGGGCGAGGTGCGTCGGGCACGTGCGACATCCTTCCGGTGGCGGACAGGAACGCCTAGCGGTGGCAACGGCGTTGATCGGTGGCCGGGTTCGCAGTACGGGTTCGCTGTCCGGGTTGCGGACACGGTGTCTGGACCGTAGTCACCGGGACTTCGGTTGGGAACTCTTCGTACCCGGCTTTCGGGGACGGCCCGCGACGCCGTCGTGCGGTGCCGTCCTTCCAGTGAAGGCCGACCCCGGCCGCCGCGCGAGCGGTGCTGATGCGGTGGAGTGTGCCCGGCACAGCGCGTAGCACCGGTGACCCGTCGGAGGAGCACGACTCCGGAGCGTGTCGTACGAGCCGGGGCGAGGACGTCGGCGGCTGCTTCGCGCGCGGAGACCCGCACGGAAATGCGTGCCTGGGCCGCCCGAATATGGGTGCCAGTCCCCATAGCGGTACTGTCGGCCGGTCGCCCAGAGTGGGGAGCGAGGTTGGCGGCGCGCCGGTCAGCCTTCCACGATCCCGCTGGCCTGACCGCGAGTTGACCTGACGCGCCCGTCCGTGCCCGCGCGCCGATCTGTCGACCCGCTGTCTGGCTGCCGAGGAGACGCCGATGAGTTCGCGCGGCATCGCCCCGGATCCAACCAGCGCTGGCACATACCGACGTGCCGGAAAGGAGGGGTCATGGCACACCACGACGACCGTCTCGACGAACTCGAGGCCGAACTGCGACGTGCCGCCCCCGACCTCTTCCGGGATCTCGAGGCCGACGCCCGAGCACAGGGTCGGATTCCGGAACAGGACGTGGGTGACGACCGGGAAGTGGCCGGTGTGGAAGGTCCACCGGCCACGCCGGTCCCATCGAGTCCTCGGCCCCGCCGCCCCGCTGCCCCCGGCCCCGCTCCTGTCGCGTGGTACGAGCGTCGTGTCGCCTGGGTGCTGCTGGTGCTCGCTCTGCTGGGGCTGGGTTTCGGCATCGCGCTCGGGCAGGGCCTCGTCATCGCGGTCGGTCTCGTGCTGGCCGGGCTCGCAGGCCACCTGTTCGACCGGTGTCACGCGGGGGTTCACAGCGAGCCGCCGAACCACTGACTCCGGCCCGGCCCGCCCTTGCGGGGAGGCCGCGGCGCGCTGCGGTCCGCGCCCCCGAGAGGTACGGCGGCGGGCCCCGAGCCGGCAGGTCCGCGCCGCCGTACGGCAGGGCACTGGCGCGAGCCGGGGCCACGGCAGTCGGGCCCACGCGAGACGACGGCCCGGGGGCAGGGGTCACCGACGGGGGAGCCGCGGCTGTCGGGGGCACTCCCGCGGGAGCCACGGGGCGCGCGGCGGCCGTACGTACCACAGCCTGGTCGCCGTCCTTGACACCCCCCGTCGCCCGCGCGAGCAGCGCACCCCGGAGACTGGGAGCAGCGTTGGCCCGGTCGGTACGGAGGCTCCCCGATGACCCTGCAGCAGCTCTACATCGCGCTGCTCATCGGGGGTGCAGTGCTGCTGGCGAGCATCGCCGCCGCCCGTACGGCCAGCCGGATCGGTCTGCCGAGCCTGCTGCTGTTCCTCGCCGTCGGTGTGGTGCTGGGCGAGGACGTGATCGGCCTGCCCTTCGACGACGCGCAACTCGCCCAGAACCTCGGTACCGCCGCGCTCGCCGTCATCCTGGTCGACGGTGGTCTCAGCACCCCCTGGCAGCAGGTACGCCGTCTGCTGCTGCCGGCGTCCGTGCTGGCCACCGCAGGGGTGGCGATCTCGGTGCTGCTGACCGCCGCGGGTGCCCACCTGTTGCTGGGCATCGACTGGAAGCTGGCGCTGCTGCTGGGCGCGATCGTGTCGTCGACCGACGCCGCCGCGACCTTCGCGGTGCTGCGCGCGCTGCCGCTGCCGAAGAAGACCACGGGTCTGCTGGAGGCCGAGTCAGGCTTCAACGACGCGCCGACGATCATCCTGGTGCTGTTGTTCAGCCAGCCGGACGCGGACCTGTCCAATCCGCTGGCGCTGCTGGGCAACCTGCTCTACCAGCTCGGTCTCGGCGGGGCGCTCGGCCTGCTGATCGGCGGTGCCGGGGTGCTCGCGCTGCGACGTATCGCGTTGCCCGCGACCGGGCTTTACCCGCTGGCCACGGTCGGTTTCGGGATGGTGGCGTTCGCCGCCGCCGGCGCGGCCAACGCGAGCGGCATCATCGCCGCCTACCTCTCCGGGCTGGTGCTGGGGAACTCCGACCTGCCGCACCGGGCGGGCACCCGGTCCTTCGCGGAGGGCGCCGGATGGCTCGCGCAGATCGGGCTGTTCGTGATGCTGGGGCTGCTCGTCTCGCCGAGTGAGCTGCCCTCGGCGGTGCTGCCCGCGATCGTGGTGGGCCTGGTGCTGCTGCTGGTGGCCCGTCCGGTCTCGGTGCTGGTGTGTCTGGCGCCCTTCAAGACCCCGTGGCGGGAGGGGGCGTTCGTCTCCTGGGCGGGGCTGCGCGGCGCGGTGCCGATCGTGCTGGCCACCTATCCCATCGTCTCCGGTATCTCCGGAGGCGGCGACCTGCTGAACATCGTCTTCGTGCTCGTGGTGATCTTCACTCTGGTGCAGGGGCCGCTACTTCCCCTCGCCGCCCGGCTGTTCCGCCTGACGGACCCGGGGGAGCCGCGGGAGGTCCAGGTGGAGACCGCGCCCCTGGACGTGCTCGACGCCGATCTGCTCACGGCCGCCGTACCGGCCGGCTCCCGACTGCACGGAGTGGCGATCTTCGAACTACGGCTGCCGCATCCGACGGTCGTCACCCTGATCGTCCGGGACGGCGCGAGTCTGGTGCCCGACCAGCAGACGGTGCTGCGTACGGGCGACGAGCTGCTGCTGGTCACGACCCCGCGTACGCGGGAGGCGGCGGAGCGGCAACTGCGCGCGGTGGGCCGGCGGGGGAAGTTGGCGCGCTGGTTCGGGGAGCACGGTGACCCGGAGTCGCCACGCCCGGTGACCCGCGTCTGAGCGTGCTCGTGCGTCGTCTCCGGTTGAACCGGATCGATGACCCGTCGCGACGAAATCACAAAAATTATGCCCGGTATTGCGATGTTCTGCGGAAATTTGCCGGAACTGCCGCCAGGTAATGTCACGGTCAAGACAAGGCCGTCGTGTGTACGCAGCGTGGTGGCCCGCACGTGAGAGCCGGTTGATGGAGAGGGGGCGCGATTCCACTGTGCCGTGCGTCCGAGCAAGTGTTGGCGCCATACTCACCGTCGCGGTCCGGACCAGTTACGGCTGAGCGCCGGAACCGCGAACTCGTCGGAACCGTGCACTTGGAGCCTGTCATGGAGCCCACCGCCCACCCGCGTAAGACCAGCCTGCCCGGAGTAGGGGCCCGCTACGACCTGCAGACCGACGCCGGCCACCACCTCTCGGTGGTGGCGCACCAGGACGGCCGGCGGATCGTTTCCTTCCACGACCCGGAGGACGACGACGCCTGCAAGGACGCCGCGCCCCTCGAACCGAACGAGGCGACCGCGCTGGCCAGGCTGCTCGCCCCCGACCCGGTCGCGCACCTCCACCAGCACAACCTGGAGCTGGACCTGGTCACCGAACACATCCCGGTGACCGCCAAGTCGCCCTACAGCGGGCGGACTCTCGGCGACACCCAGGTACGTTCCCGCACCGGCGCGTCCATCGTGGCCGTGCTGCGGCGTACCTCCGCCGAACCGTCCCCCACCCCGGACTTCCGCTTCGCCACCGGCGACGTACTCGTCGTTGTCGGCACCCGCGAGGGCGTGGACGCCGTTGCCGAACTGATCGCCGGAGGATAAGCCCGTGCACGACACCACCGCCATGCTCATCGAACTGGGCGCCGTCATCCTGGGGCTGGGCATACTCGGCCGGTTCGCCGAACGGATCGGCTTCTCGCCGATCCCGCTCTACCTCCTGGCCGGCCTGGCCTTCGGACACGGTGGTCTGCTGCCGATGAGCGCCAGCGAGGAGTTCATCGCGACGGGCGCCGAGATCGGCGTCATCCTGTTGCTGCTCCTGCTGGGGCTGGAGTACAGCGCCTCCGAGCTGGTTCACACGCTCAAGAAGCAATACCCTTCCGGCGCTGTCGACTTCATGCTGAACGCCCTGCCCGGCGCGATCGCTGCGCTGCTCATGGGCTGGGGGGCGGTGGCGGCCGTCGCGCTGGCCGGTGTCACATGGATCTCCTCCTCCGGAGTCATCGCGAAGGTGCTGGGCGATCTCGGCCGGCTCGGCAATCGAGAGACGCCGGTGGTCCTCGGGGTGCTGGTCCTCGAGGACCTGGCCATGGCGATCTACCTGCCGGTGCTGACCGCGCTGCTGGCCGGCGTCAGCCTGGCGGGCGGCAGCCTCACCGTGCTCATCTCGCTGGGCACGGTCGGCGCCGTGTTGTACGTCGCCCTGCGGCACGGTCGCCTCATCAGCAAGGCGGTGTCCTCGGACAACCCGGAGATGCTGCTGCTGGTCGTGCTCGGCCTGACCCTGCTGGTCGCCGGAATCGCCCAGGACCTCCAGGTCTCCGCCGCGGTGGGGGCGTTCCTGGTCGGCATCGCGCTGTCCGGGGAGGTCGCCGAGGGCGCGTTCAACCTCCTGACACCGCTGCGCGACCTGTTCGCGGCGGTGTTCTTCGTCTTCTTCGGGCTGAGCACGGACCCCAGCAAGATCCCGCACGTGCTGCTGCCGGCGCTGATCCTGGCCCTCGTGAGTGTCTGTACGAAGGTCGCGACCGGTTGGTACGCCGCGCGCCGGGCCGGCATCGGCGCCAAGGGCCGCTGGCGGGCGGGCGGCACCCTGGTCGCGCGGGGCGAGTTCTCCATCGTGATCGCCGGCCTGGCCGTCGGGAGCGAGCCCAGGATCGGGCCGTTGGCCACGGCGTACGTACTGATCATGGTCATTCTGGGCCCGCTGACCGCGCGTTGGACACAGCCGATCGCCCAGCGGTTGGGCGGACCGAACGCCGGTGGCGAGGTCTCGCTGCGCAAGCGCGGTGCGAGCGCCGGGAAGGACTCCGGCACGAAGGGCGCTGGTGTGCGGGGCGGTTCGGCGCAGGACGGGAGCTCCGGGGAGACGGTCGCCCGGGAGGGCGCCCGACCCGTTGACTCCGAGGGCGACGTCGGCGACGACGGCGCGGCGAGTGACGGCGGCGACGCCGCCCTCACCGGGCCGGGGGGCGAGAGCGGGGAACCGCACAGCTGACGCGGTGGCACGCCGCCGTGGTGCACGGTGCCGCGCAGGACGGCGGTCACATGCCGCCGCCTCCACCGCCGTCACCACCTCCGGCGCCACCGGAGAACCCGCCCCCGCCACCGCCGGAACCGTCAAGGTCGGTATCGAACAGCCCGCCCCACTCGTCGTGCGCCGCCCCCAGTCCGGAATCCCCAGGGCAGCTGCCGACCCCGGTCCACCACGGCTGGCCCCAGACGTCCCGGGTGGTGTCCCGCAGGCGGTTCTGGGGGGCCAGCCGCACACCGCCGGTGAACCTGCCCAGCCGGAAGGCGACAGCCAGGGCGTGGATCAGCAGTACGTCCTGCGGATCGCAGTCGCCGTACTCGACCGTCGCCAGTGCCAACAGTGGCTCCGGAGCACGCCGCCGGCCCGGCTTGCGGATCGTCGCGATCGGGTGCGTGTCGCGCAGCAGCTCGCTGGATCGCCAACCGGCCTTCCGTAGCAGCCATTCGTGATGCGGAGTGCGCACGGTGAGGGTGCTGGCGATGCTCTGCTGGTCCAGGCGCGGCACCAGGTCAGCGATGTCGAGGTCGACGCTGTCCGGGCCGATCGTGAGCCGCAGTCCTCGGGCGGGGTCGGCCGAACCGGTCACCAGTCCGTACGGCGCGCGGATGCGTACGGGCGACGCCGACGGGTGGGGCGACGCGGGTGGCCCGGGGGACACGGACGAGTCGGGTGAGACAGGCGAGTTGGGTCGTGCGGGCGACTCGGACGAGGACACGGGCACGGCCGCCGCGGGCGTCTCCGGCTCGGTTGGCGCGGACGTGTCCACGGCCCACACGTCGACCCGCTGCGAGAGCCGGTCCACCGCGACGCTGACGAGACCGTGCGGGCCGTGTGCCCAGCGCCGGGCGATCCACAGCGGCACCTCCTCCTCCGCGGCACGCTGAGCGTGCCAGGCGACCGTCTCCGGGCCGCCGGAGGCGCGTACCGCCAACTCGCCCAGCTCCTGCGCGAACACCGCGGGCTGGAGGGGGCGTACGAGGAACGTGGAGCCGGAGATCCTGGTGACCGGGACGGCGCGCGCCATCTCCACGTGCCACAGGGGCTGTTCGGAGCCGGCGCCGCCCAGCCACGAACCACGCAGGTACGCGTCGGCCATCGCGGGCAGGTTCAGCTCGCCAAGTGGCACGCGCTGCCGACCGATTCGCAGGTGTTCCGCGCACAGCCGCACCGGCTTGTCGAACGGGTTACCAGTCGGCTCGTGGTAGAGATACGATCGCGACGCCATCAGCGAGGTCCCTCGTCCGCGGTCCGTTCCTCAGCCGGCACCGTCGTCACCGCCTCCCGTTCCGCTGCCGCGCCGGTGCCACTCTCCCATTCGTCCCGGTCGGCGCCCGGACCGGAATCGCCGCCACGGGAATCCACCCTGGTGAATCACCGCGGGCCCCAGCGCTCCCGCTCCGGGAGGTGCTGGTGGTCCGGCACCTTCGGCGCCTCCTCCGCCCAGCCACTGGCCGCGCTGGTACGCGTCCGCCGGAGCCAGGGGGTTCAGCTTCTGGAGGGAGACGACCTGGGGGCCGACGGGGAGTTCGCGGCCGTCCGGGGTGAGGGCGCGGGTGAGCAGGACGCCTGAACTCTCGCCGTGCACCGGACCGGCCAGGGGCGTCATCCGCCACCACCCCCGCCGTCGCCACCACCCCCGCCGTCGCCACCGCCGCCGTCGCCACCGCCGTCACCACCGCCCCAGCCGTCGCCACCGGCTCCCGGGCCGGAGTCGCCGCCGCAGGAGCCGACTCCGGTGAACCACGGCTGCTCCCACCTGTGCGTAGCGGACAGATGCTGATGGGGGCTGTCGCTGAAGCGCACGGTGCCGGCGTGGCGACCGATGCCGAAGGACACCGCGAGCGCGTGGGCGACCACCTGGTCCACCGGCTGCCCTGGGCCATACGACACCTCGGCCAGCGGCAGCAGCGGCCGCGGGCCCCTCGATCGCGGCGGTTTGGTGATCACGGCGACCCGCTGCTTGTTACGCAGCAACTCCGAACTGTGGCCGTTCCGCATACACAGGAGCCACTCCTGATCGTCCGTCCGCAGGGTGACGACCTTCGGCGAGAACAGCCCGCGTGTGTCGACGACCAGTTGGGCGTGCTGGTCACCGATGGTTATCGCGAGACCTCGGGTGGGATTCTTCCGGTGCAGCGAGAGCCCGGCGGGCGCGCGCAGCCGGACGAGTGGCGCCCGCTCCGACCATACGTCCACCCGCGTGGTCAACCGGTCCACCGTCACGGTGACCGGGCCGTGTGGACCGGGCGCCGTGCGGCGAGCCATCCACAGGGGGACGTCGAGTGCCCGGGCGTACTCCGCGTGCTGCCGGACGGCCTCCGGCCCGCCGCTGTGTCGTACGGCCAACTCGCCCAGCGCGCGGGCGAACTCGGCGGCGCGACGCGGCTTGATCGGCACGGCGGCGCCGGAGACCCGGGTGAGCGGCACGATGCCGCGCTCCGTGCCGAAACTCCGGAGGGGGCGTTCGGCACCGCCTCCGCCCAGCCACTGGCCGCGCAGGTACGCGTCCGCCATGGCCAGGAGATTCAGCTCCACCAGCGGGATCTGCTGGAATCCCACCTGGAGCATCCGTTCGTTCAGCCTCACCAGCCGGGCGAACGGATTGTATGAGCTCTCGTCGTACAACTGGCTTTCCATGATCGTCATTCGCCGTCGCCTCCACTGCCACCTTCGTCTTCGCCACCGGCACGACCGCCCCAGCCGTCACCGCGGTCTCCCGGTCCGCAGCCGGTGTGGCAGCTACCGGCTCCGGTGAACCACGGTTTCCCCCAGCGCTCGCTGCTGGACGGGTCCTTCTGACGGTGGACGCTGAAGCGCCCCTCGCCCGTGTCGCTGCCGCTGCCGACGGCGCGCGCGTGTGCGATCACCGCATCCACCGGCCCCCCGAGTGCGTCATTCGCCTCCCCCGTCACCCCCACCACCCCCGTCGCCCCCGTCACTCGCGTCGCCCCCGCTGCCACCGCCCCTGCCCCCGCGCCACCCGTCCAGACTGGCGCCCAGCCCGGTGTCGCCGCGGCAGGTCCCGGCCCCGGTGGGCCACCGCTTCCCCCAGCGTTTCGGGCTCGAGACCCGTCGCTCGTCGTCCGCGCCAAGCCGGATCACGCCGTTGGTGTCGCCGATACCGAAGGACACGGCGAGCATGTGCGCGGCGACCGCGTCCAGGGGCTCGCTGGTGTGGTGCGAGATCTCCGCCAGTGGCAGCAGCACCTGGCCGGAGGGAAACTTCCTGGGCTTGACGATCTCGGCGATCTCGTGCCCCTCGCGCAGAAGCCGCGAACCGTACGTCCCCCGCCGCCGCAGGATCCACTCCTGACCGACCATCCGCAGGACGACCTCGTGTGGGGGATACCTCTCCCTGAGGAAAAGTTCGACGGGCTGGCGGTCGAGCGTGATCCGGAGACTCCGGGTGGGGTCGCTGGGAGCCAGCGGGAGCTCGCCGGCCCGTAACTGCAGAAGCCACGCCTGCTCCGCCCACACGTCCACGCGCGCGGACAGTCGGTCCACCGCCACGGTGACCGGGCCGGCCGGTCCCGATGCTGCACGGCGGGCTATCCACAGCGGGACGTCCAGCATCAGGGCGTGATCCGCCTGCTCTCGCACCGTCTCCGGCCCGCCGCTGTGCCGCACGGCCAGTTCGCCCAGCGCGCGGGCGAACTCGGCGGCGCGGCGCGGTTTGACCGGCCTGCTGGACCCGGACACGCGGGTGAGGGGGACGGAGTCGCGCGAGGCCCCGAGGTCGCGGAGGGGCCGCTCGGCGCCGCCTCCGCCCAGCCACTGGTCGCGTAGGTACGCGTCCGCCATCGCCAGCAGGTTCAGCTCCGCCACCGGGACCCTACCTCGACCGATGCGTACTTCCCCTTTGTCCAGCTGGACGCGTCGTGCCAGCGGGCTACGCGAACTCTCGCCGTACAACAGGTCGTCCACGGTCTCCACGATGCCCCCCGAGTCCTTCGTACCTTCCCACGCCTCGCGTCGAGTGCTTCCCTCCGCCACTTTTGCCGCCGGACACGGGGTCCATGCCAGCCGTGGCGAACGGTCGCGGCTCCGTTACCTTCCCGAGACGATGAGTCCCCATGTGACAGCGGAAGTTGACGTGATCGGACCGTGGCACGCCGTCGTCGGCCCCGCTCAGTCGTCCCGCCGCGCCCGCGCCTTCGCGGCCTGCTTCTCCTCCCGCTTGTGCGCCCGCACCTTCTCCAGCGACTCCGGACCGGTGATGTCCGCCACCGAACGATGCGCCCCCAACTCGCCATACGCCCCCGCCGCCTCCCGCCAGCCTTCCGGCCGCACGGCATACTGCTTGCCGAGCAGCGCGAGGAAGATCTGCGCCTTCTGCGCGCCGTAACCCGGCAGTGCCCGCAGCCGGGAGCGCAGCTCGGTGCCGCTGTCCACGTCCTGCCACAGGGCACGCGGATCGCCGGAGTACTCCGCTATGAGGTGCTGGCAGAGCTGCTGCACGCGCTTCGCCATCGATCCGGGATAGCGGTGCACGGCCGGCTTCGCCGACAACAGCGCCGCGAACTCCTCCGGCGGATAGGTGGCTATCGCGTGCACGTTGAGTTGGTCGGTGCCCATGCGCTGAGCGATGGTGTAGGGACCAGTGAACGCCCACTCCATGGGCACCTGCTGGTCCAGCAGCATGCCGACCAGCGCCGCCAGTGGGTCGCGGCTGAGCAGTTCATCGGCCTCGGGTTGCTGCGCGAGCCGTACGCTAACGTCCATGGCCTCAGCATCCCCCGACCACGTACGGGCCGCATCCGGGTGTGGATAACTCTCCGCCCGAGGCCGGGGGCACTCGAACGCGACACTCGAACGCATCGCGCGGTCACCACTCACCACGCACCACGCGTCGAGCACCACGCGCCACGCGGCTCCGGCGAGCCCGCTGTTCGCGGACGCAACGAACCTCCAGCCGGCGAGGGATGTGTGCGTTCCGTGCGGAAGCGGACCGACGGTACTGAGCGTGGCGCCCGGCGGTGCAGGGTGTGGCGGACGACACGGTAGGAGCGCGCCGGCGTGGGCAGGGGACATGGCGGGACGGAGCCTCGCGGTGCCGACAGACCGGCGGAGGGGACGGAGAGACGTGCGGGATGCGGGAGCCCGGCCACAGGCCGGGCAGCTGGACGGGCTGCTGAAGGTGGTGCGGCGCCAGACGACTCGCGGGGTCGAGCCGGACGTACGCGAGGTGCTCGACTGGCTGCGACGCCAGACGGGCACGCACGTCGCTCTGGTCGGGGACACCGGCGCCGGGGATGCCGGGGACGCGGTGGAGGCGGCCACCGAGGACTTCCCCCGTACGGCGCTGGGCGTCCTGGCACCGCTGCTCGAACGGTTGGTCAGCGGTCAGCTCGCCGCGGCCGCGAGTACGGCCGGGGCGCTGCACGTGCGCTGCGAGGCCCTGGGACCGCACGAGCCGGGTCCGGTGCTGGTGGTCGTCGGGGCCTCGGAGCCGACCCCGGAGACGGTCGCGCTGTGTCAGCAGACCGCGAGCGTCCTCACCCTGCTACGACGTGCCGGGGTCGGCGACCGGGCTTGGCGCGAGTACGAGTACAAGGCACGTCAGTTCCGGTTCGCCGTGCTCTCCGCGCTGCTGATGGGAGAACCGATGCTGGCCCGGCGGATGGCGACGGGCGCCGTTCCCCCGCTGCTGGACGCCGGTCGACTCCGCGTCTACCTGCTGCAGTGTCCGCCGGCGGAGCGTGACCGAATCACCAGGGCTCAGCAGGACCCCTCCGGCTATCACGGGCCCGACCTGCTGGTGCAGTGCCCCGTCTTCAACGACCTGCTGATATGCCTGGTCGCCGACGAGCAGCGCGGTGCCGACGAGCAGCGCGGTGCCGACGAGCAGCGCGCGGACCCTTCCGACGGTCGGCCTCCGAGGCGGGGAGCGGCTCTGCACCGCATGGTGCGGGACAACCCGGCCTACGCGCTGGGGGTCAGCGGGTCACATGTCCTCGGCGCGACGGCCGAGGCGTACAGCCAGGCCGCCAACGCCCTGGCCGCCGCCCGTACGACACCGGGCCGCGTCGCCTTCTTCCACGGCCGGACTCCGCTGGACGGACTCCTGCCGCGCCAACCCGCCCTCGAGTGGGCACGCGCGCTCCTGAGGCCACTGGAGTCGGCACCCAAGACGAGCCGGGACGTCACCCGGCTCGTCGTGAGCATGCCCCGATCCGCCGTGGCCCGGCTGCTCGGCCTCAGCCGCAACACCGTCACGGCGCACATCCGACGGGCGGAACACGCCCTCGGCCAGGACCTCGCCGACATCCGCTGCCGTGCCGCCGTGCACCTGGCCCTCGCCCTCGACAGTTCGTGCCCGCCGCTCGAGTCCGGGTACGAGGACCGCCCGCCGCCCTCCCTGAAGGAGCTGTTGGACACCGAACGCGTCGCCGTCTGGGCGCACACGACTCTCCGCCCGCTCGAGACCCGGTATCGCCGCACGCTGCGGGAGTGGATCGACGCCAACACCGACGCCCAACGGACCGCCCGTCACATGGGCATCAGCCGCAACACCGTACGAGCCCATCTGCGTACCGCCGAGACGGAGTTGGGGCTCGACCTGCTGACCACCGGGATCGGCGTCCACGATGTCGTCCACGCGCTCCACGTCACGGCCATCCGGCGGGTCGACTGAGCGCCGTGCACAATCGGCGGTCGCGATTGAGCATCGTGCACCTTGGTCGGCGGGTGCGGTGGCGCATAACGTCTGTCTGGCCGAGCCGCTAGTACCGCGGCTCGATAACCGGGGGATGAGCCGGGGGCCCGTGCGCTACGGCGCACGTGCCTCCGGAGTAAACACGCGGCGTGCTACACGCCGGTACACCGTGCCCTGGCGCATCTGGGCGTGGCCGAACCGGTGCGTGCCGGCCGCGAACCGGCCCCGCCCGGAACGCAGCACGGGCGGGGCCGTCACTCGCCCGCCCGCGGAACGGGCCCGCCTCTCCGGTCGGGCGTACGAACGAGAAACCGGCGGCCCCGCCTCCCCAGCCCGCACGGGACGAGGAAGCGGGGCCGCCGCACGGCCGACGGGTGGCTACTCGTCGTCGCGTTCCGCGGCGCGCTCGGCGCGCGTCCGGTTCCCCTTGCCGCCGCTCACGCCACCGCCGGGCAGCGTGCCCATCCTGGGCAGCAACTGCGCGGTGAGCAGCGTGGACAGCGCCGAGGTGTCGCCGCCACCGTCCCGCCCGTCGGTACGTACGACCAGCGGCTGCGGCGCCTGGCCGACCAGTTCCGCGCCCACCTCCAGCCGACGGCGCGCCAGTTCGTACTGCAACACCACCCGGTTGTCGCGGTACGCCTGAGCCAGCCGACGTTGGGCCCGCACCTCGTTCTCGGCGGAGATCAGCTCGCTGCGGCCTCGGGTCTCGATCTCGAAGCGGACCTTCTGCGCCTCGGTCTCCCGCTCCTCCAGCAGCTGGGCGACGTCCTCACGCGCCTTGTTCAGCGCGGCCTTGACCTCGACGATGCGCGCGTCCCGCACCTTCTTCGCCCGCTCGATGTCCATCTGCAGGCTGTCCGTACGGCGCTTGCGGGTCAGGCCCCACTCCTGCTCGTACGACGTGCGCTCCTTGGCGACCCGTTCCCGGGTGGCGAGGTGCTGCTGGTACTGCACGGGCAGCTGGACGTCCGGGATGTTGCAGCCGGTGATCCGCACGCCGTACCGGGACAGCTGGTGGTTCAGCAGCTGCTGCATGTCGTCCACGTCCGAGCCGCGCAGGTCGTACGCCTGCTCCGTGCGCACCTGCCGGCCGCGCTGCCGGATGGCGTCCTGCACGGCGTTGGAGAGGACGAGGTCGAAGTTGCCGGCGCCGATGGTGCGTACGAAGAGCACGGCGTCGGTGATGCGGAACTTCAGGAAGAACTCGATGGACCGCAGCGGCACGTTCTCCCGGGTCGGGCAGGCCACCACCGGCGCGGAGTACGGGATCTCCGTCGCGGTGTCCACCACGAAGTCCACCCGGGACCAGGGGTGGAAGAGGAAGTGCCGGCCCGGTTCCAGGGTGCTGCTGATCGCGCCGTACCGGGTGAGGACGCCGGTGGTGCCCTGCTCGATCTTGACGATCGAGGAGCGTACCCACCACAGCCCGCCGGCCAGGAGCAACACCACGGAGGAGACGTACGCCACCGCGGCGAGCGCGCCGTACGCGATGTCGCTCGCGCCGTCGGAGTCCTGCGCCGAGAGCATGATGCCGGTCAGCAGCGCGAAGACGCCCAGCCACATGGGCAGCATCCACCACACCCGGCGGCGGTGCCGGGGGATGATGACCGGCACCAGGGTGCCGGCGTCGCCGCCGCGCAGCAGTTGCGGGATGTCGCTCCAGGCGGCGACCTCCTCGGTGATGACCGATCGGCGGCTGTTCCGTGCGGTGCTCATTCGCCCGCCTCCCCCAGGTCGTCGTCGTGCTGGTCGCTGAGTCGGCCGTCGGTGAAGCGGAAGACGGCGGTGCCGGTGTCACCGGTGCCGCCCGCCTGGGCGGTGTCCGTGCCGGTGTCCGTGCCGGCGCCGGTCGGGCCGCTCGTCTCCGCGGCTGGCGTGCTCTCCGGTGTGCCCTCCGGCGTGCTCTCGCCCTCGGCGGACGGTTCGACCTCGCCGCCCGTGCCCGGCACGGTCGGCTGATCGGTCCGCAGCAGCGCCGCGATCTCCGTCTCCCGCCCGGCGATCCGCTGCGAGACCTCGTCCAACCGGGCCCGTACGGCGGCCATGTCGCTCTCCGAGAACAGCTCCGTGCCCTGTTCGCCGACGAGTTCCCGGGCCAGTGCCAGGAAGTCCACGCCGGCCGCGCCGCCGTCCTCCTCCGAGCCGCCGATGCGTACGAGCCGGGGCAGGTGGTCGGCGACCTGCTCCAGGGTGTCCAGCACCTGACGCTGGTAGCGGTACTCCAGGATCTCCGGCGCCTCGGCCGCGGTCACCGCCCGGATGTCGAGCGCCTGAGCCTCCAGCAGCGCGGCGTTCGCCTTGGCCTCCGACTCGGCCTGTACGTACCGCTGGCGGGCCAGCGCCTGGGCCCGGTTGGTCTCCCGTTCCACGGCGGTGTCCATCCGCGCCTGGTGCTGGGCGATGTCCGCCTGGATCGCGGACAGCGTCTCCTGCCGGGTCGCCAGCTCCTTGCTCAGGTCGCCCTCGTCCTGTTCCTTGCGCAGCTGGAGGGAGTACTCGTGGGTGTACGCCTCCTTGGCGAGCCGCACCATCTCGGGCGCCGCGAGGTCCATGCGGTAGTTGCGGTCGGACGGCTCGGCATGCGTGATGTTGGCGTTGGTCAGTTCCACGGCGGGCCGGAACTGGCCGTTCAACTGCTCCAGCAGCCGGCTGGTGTCCTCGCCCACCATGTCGTAGATGGTCGCGGCCTCCTGCTCGTAGATGAGGCTGCGGATGGTCTCGCTGACGGCGTTGCTCAGCTTCTCCTCGAAGCCCCGCACCGCGCCGAGGGTGTACACGAACTCCACCGGGTCGCTGATCCGGAACTGGATGAACAGGTCGATGGACGCCTTCACCCCGCTTCGGGTCGGCGCCTCCCGCACCGGCGCGTTGAACGGGTACTCGCGGGTGGTGTTGACGATGTACGACACCCGCTTCCACGGGTTGAGCAGGATCACCCTGCCCGGCCCGACGACCGCCTCCAGCTTCCCGAACCGGGTGATCAGCGCGTGGCAGCCGTCCGGCACCATCACCATGCCCTGCCGCCACCACACGAAGGCGATCGCCAGCAGCGACATCAGCCAGTAGTGCAGGCCGAAGAGCGGGTTGGTCAGCACGCTGTCCGAGATGCCCGCGGCGGTGGCCGTGCCGATGACTCCGACGACCAGCAGCATGCAGACCGGCAGCATGCTGAGGAAGGAACGGCCGCGCGGGATCACCATCGGGCAGATGGAGTGCACCTTCTGCCCGCCCTCCCGGACCTGTTCGCTGCGGTTGAGCGTCTCCCCGGCCTCGTCCAGGGCCACGGTCTGCTCGGACATGACGGTGTCGATGTCCCCGCCCTGCTCCTTGGCGGCGGGGAAGTCGGACGGGTTCATGCCGTCCTCCTGGGGCCCCTCCGCCCCGTCCTGCTGGCCGCCGGACTTGCCGCCCGACCTGCCGCCGGACTTGCCGCCCGACGAGCCGCCGCGGCCACCGGACCTGCCACCGCGGTTGCCGCCGGTGACCCGTACGCCGGTGCGCTCGCCGAACTCGTCCAGCACTTCTCCGGCACCCTGGCTCTCGGCCACCGTACGGGCTGCCCTTCTCAGGTCGTCAGCTCGTGCCACGCGTCCCCCTGTTCACTGGTCTCGCGATTCGTACGTCATCCCACACCACGCCGATGGGGGGACGAAAGCTGCTGCTACCCAAGGTGACGACTTTGATGCGCCGCTGGTTTCGGCTCCGAGGCTACTGTTTTCCCTCGCGACGGCCCCGCGCCGTCTTCCGAGGACGCTGAACGGGCCTGGCACGGCCTCCGAGCGGCCGCCCGCGCGGGCTGTCCGTAACGGACCGTGGTGGTCAGCCCCGCCGGCGGCCCAACCGCCGTACCGGATCAGGCGCGCAGCCGGCCCAGCCGAGCACCGCCACCGCGAGCAGCACGGCCCAACGCTGGTGCGCCACCTCCCAGCGCGGGTCCCGCAGCGGCACGAACAGCTCGAACCCGTCCGGCTGCAGCGCCATCACCACGACCACCAGCGCCAGTACGGCGCCGCCGACGCCGGCCCCCGGTGCGCAGACCCCCGTGCAGCGCACCACCCCCGCGGACAGCGCCACCGCCAGCGCGCACAGCGTGGCGGCCTCCAGCGTCACGGCGCCGTACGGCAGACCCTCCGCCCGTACGGCGGCGTCCCCGCGCTGGCTGAGCAGCAGGGCCGCCGCC
The DNA here is from genome assembly GCF_001751245.1 of Streptomyces oceani. GTDB lineage: Bacteria > Actinomycetota > Actinomycetes > Streptomycetales > Streptomycetaceae > Streptomyces > Streptomyces oceani. The sequence continues at coordinate 35,801 of NZ_LJGU01000149.1, read as the reverse complement.
CACCACAGCGCCGCCACCGGCAGCACGAGCCCGACGCGCAGGGCCTGGCGCAGCGGGCGCGGCACGGGCACCGCCCCGGTGGTGTGCCGCGCCGGGTCGTCCAGCAGGAAGGCGGCGGCCAGCGCGCCGCACAGTGCCGTCGCCCGCAGCACGTTGAGCCGTACGCCCTGGTCCAGCTCCGGCGCGAACGCCCAGGGCACCGCCGCCAGCAGCAGGCCCACCAGCGCGGCGGCCAGCGGTGAACGCCAGGGCAGGGCACGCGACTCCGTCCGCAGCAGCACCGCCACCAGCCGGGCCCGGGTGCCGGCTCCGGAGGCCGTCGGGGCCCGCCCCCGGACATCGGCCCGGCCCGCGGGCATCAGCACGCGCTCGAGGAAGTGGTGCCGGCATGGGCCGGCGGGCTCACGCCGAGCAGTTCGGCGGTCCGCTCGGCGGAGACGCCCGGCCGGGTCAGCTCCGTCAGGTGCTGACGCACCCGCTGGGTCACCTCGTCCGTCGGCTGCCGCAGCAGCTCCCGCAGCATGCGTTCCGTCTGCTCCTGGAGGCCGGGCAGGACGTCCGTGGTGTCGGTCGCGGCAGTGGCCAGCCAGCCGATGAGGACGTTACGGGAGTCGCAGTACCGCCCCGCCGCCGGTGGGTCGTCGTCCAGCACCAACGACCGGGAGAAGCTCGCGGCGAACTCGAGTTCCGTGTCGGTTTCCCCCCAGGCGGTGCCCACGGTGCCCGCGTCATCCGCGGGCTTCATGCTGATGCCCTCGGGCGCCCCTACGGCGTCCACCCGCTGTCGTACCGTACGGGGCGCCTCCCGCGCCGGCGGTCCGACCAGCGTGCGCACGGCCTCGGTCACGGCGTGCCACTCGTCGGCCCGGGGCAGGTAGTCGTCGTACGCGCAGTACGTCGTCCGCCCGTGCCGTACGCAGTCCTGCACCGCGGCCGGGTCGTTGGTCGCCCGCTCGCGGTCGGCCGTCAGCTCGGCGCTCGGGCCTCGGGTCTGCAGCGCCCCGGCGGTGCCGGCGACCACCAGCGCGCCGATCAGCACGCTCCGTACGAGCCGGCCACGGCTGCCGCTGAACCACCCGGCGGCGGCCGTGCACAGCACCGCGATCGCCAGCAGGTACACGACGTGCCAGCCGGCGGGGCGGCCCAGCAGCGCGGCGGGCTGTGGTTCCGGCGCGAGCGAGGGCACCGTCGGAGCCAGCCAGGCCGAGCCCTCCGGGGCGCCGACGAACACGAACGTCACGGTGATGAGCAGCAGCGTCACCAACGGCGCCAGCAGCGCCGAGCGCGACAGCCGTCCCAGCAGCACCCCGAGCGCACAGAGGCACAGCACCACCACCGGCCCGGTCAGCAGCTCGGCGACGGAGCCCTGCCCCACGGCGCCGGGCCGCAGCGCGTCCCGCAGGTACGCGGCGAGCGTCAGCAGCGCCACCGCCAGCGCCAGCGGCAGTGCGGCGAGCACCCGCGCCAGGGTGCGCCGGTGCGGCGCCAGCACCAGCACGTCGAACTGCCGATCGGTGCCGTGTCGGTGGGCGCGCAGCGTCGCCGAGTTCGTCGCGATCATCCCGGCCAGGCCCACCAGCAGCGCGCCCAGTTGGGCGTCCTGGTCGGCGTAGTGCAGCACCGGGTACGCGTCCGGGCCCTCGCCGGGCAGGAACAGCGTCACCACCGTGCCCAGCAGCGCCAGCAGCACCAGCGGATGCCGCGCCAGGCGCCACGCCTCCGTGCGAGCCAGCGCCAGCGTCGCGCGGCGAGCCGCCGCCGGGGCCGGTTCCGCGGGGGCCAGCGGGTCCGAGGGGCCCGATGGTGACAGCACCGCCGTGTCGGCGCTGTCCGTGCCGGCGGGGCCCGTGCCGGCGGCGTCCTTGTCCGTACGTCCCGCCCCGGTCACGCGTCCTCCTTTGTCGGGAGGCCGCCGAGCGTCAGCAGGTAGCCGTCCTCCAGGGTGGGTTCCAGCAGTCTCGCCCCGTCCGGTGGGTCGCCGAGGTTCCGGAACTCGCCGGTTCCCGTACGCCAGCCCGCCAGCGCGGCCGGTTCGCGTGCGGTGCTCGCCCACACCCGACCCGCGGCCTGCTCGGCGAGTTCGGCCGGCGTACCGTCGAACTCGATCCGGCCGTGCGCCAGCACCACCACCCGACGGCACAGCATCGCGACGTCCTCGGTCTGGTGGGTGGACAGCAGCACCGTCCGGTCCTCGCCGGCCTCGGCGATCAACTCACGGAACCGGATGCGCTGTTCCGGGTCCAGCCCGACGGTCGGCTCGTCGAGTACGAGGAAGCCGGGGTCGTCGACGAGTGCCGCCGCCAGCGCCACGCGTTGGCGCATGCCGCCGGACAGCGCCCGGATGCGCTTGCCGCGCACGTCCGACAGACCGACCGCGGCCAGCACCCGGCGCACCTCCTGGTGTCGGGCGGCACGGTGGGTGTGCTCCCGGAGGATGGCGACGTAGTCGACGAACTCGAAGGCGGTGAAGCCCGGGTGGAAGCCGGGGCTCTGCGGCAGGTAGCCGAGCTTTCGGCGGACGGCGGTGCGACCGCGCACGCTGCCGGGGTCGTCGTCGAGCACGGTCAGCGTGCCCTGGTCCGGGCGGATCGCGGTGGCGAGGACGCGCAGCAGGGTGGTCTTTCCGGCGCCGTTCGGGCCGAGTAGTCCGGTCACGCCCGGATCGAGGCGCAGCGACACCTCGTCCAGGGCGACGGTGCGGTGGTAGGTGAGGCTCAGGCCGCTGGCCGCGACCGTCGGCGTCCCGGCGGCCGGTCGGCGCGTGGCATCGGCCGGCGCCGCGGTGCCGGGCGACGCCGCCGTCCCGGAAGAGGAAGGGCGAGTGGTCACAGCAGCCTCCTGGCGGCGAATCGGAAGGACGGGGTGAGGTGTCGGGCGGTCTCGAAGTGGTGGCGCGCGGCCACCAGCGCGACGCCGGCCAGCAGCCCGGTGCCGGCGGTCGTCAGCTGCCCGACGGCGGTGTACGGGAACGGCGGGCCGTGCGACAGCAGCCAGCCCAGCAGCAGCGACAGAAGCCACCCGGCGCTGACGAGGCCGGGCGCGAGCACCGGCCCGAGCCGGGGCATCAGGGCCAGGCCCAGGGTGGTCAGCGCGAGGGCGGGCAGCAGCCAGCCGGCCGTGACCGTCGCGAAGGACGGCATCGCCAACGACGCCAGCACCCCGGTCGGCAGCGTGCTGGCCAGTACCGCCGAGGCCCGTACGAGCAGCAGCCGGAAGGTGTGCAGCGGCGCGGTCACGGTCAGCTCGTACGCCGGATCGAGCCCCGGCCCGAAGGACAGCACCATCCCGGCCAGCGGCAGCAGCGGCGCGGTGCTGAGCAGCAGCAGCGGGGTGGTCGTACGGCCGACGAGTACCGCCAGCGCCAGTACGAACAGCACGGACGCGAACCAGGACCAGCGCAGCACCGGGGCCGCGGCGAGGAGCCGGGCGATGTGGTCCGGCACCCGGGCTCGGAGCAGCAGCCGCTCGGCGAGTCCCGGGCTGGGCGCGTCCAGTTCGGCGTCCAGCCGCGCCCAGCCGTCGGCCAGCTCCCGCGGGTCGGCGTGCTCGGCGAGGACGGAGCGGCAGTGCGGGCAGCCGGCCAGATGCGTCTCGGCCGACCACAGGCGCGGTGGCGGGAGGTCGCCGGCGGCGTACGCCCGCAGGTCCTCCTCCGACACGTGCCAGGGCTTCGCGGAAGTCAAGTCAGCTCCTGACGCAGTTGTTTACGGGCGCGCATGGCCCGGGTCTTGACGGTTCCGGCGGGGATGCCGAGCAGGATCGCGGCCTCCCGGGTGGTGAGGCCGTCGAGCACGGTCGCCTGCAGGACGGCTCGGAGTTCGGGGGCGAGGCGTGCCAACGAGCCGGCCAGGTCGCCGTGTTCGACGCCGGAGAGCACCCGGTCCTCGGCGGAGTCCTCGGTCCGGTGCCGGAGCCGGGCCAGCGCTTGGCGCACCCGGCCGCGCGCGCTGGCGCCGCGTACGGCGTCGATGAGCCGGCGGGAACCGATCCGCCACAGCCAGCCGGCCACGTCGCCGTCGTGCCGGTAGCGCGCCGTGCCGTGCCAGACGGCGAGGAAGGTCTCCTGGACGAGGTCGTCGACCAGCGCGTGGTCGGCGCAGCGGCTACGGAGGCGGAGGGTCAGCCAGGGAGCGTGCGTGCGGTACAGCTCCTCGAAGGCGTGCCGGTCGCCGGCGGTGGCGGCACGCAGCAGCTCGCCGTCCGTCCGCGCCGCCCGCGGGCCCTGGCGCGTGTCAGGTGCCGCTCCCGGGGCAGCCGTACGCGGCGGCGTGCCGGGGGCGTTCCGCCGCCCCCGGCCGTCCTGCTCGCTTCGGTCTCCCGGGTCCGCCCGGCGCATGTCGTCCACACCCCCTCATCGGATGCCGGGGCTCGAACGGTTCTCGGGACGACGGACGCGTTACCGCGAGCCGGCGTCGACGTACGTACGTAGGTGCTGGGCGGTGCGGCCCTCGCCCCGCTCGACCAGTTCGGCGGGGGTGCCGGTGAACACGATCCGGCCGCCGTCGTGTCCGCCGCCCGGACCCAGGTCGATGAGCCAGTCGGCGTGCGCCATCACCGCCTGGTGGTGCTCGATGACGACCACCGTGTTGCCGTCGTCGACCAGCCGGTCCAACAGCCCCAGCAGCTGGTCGACATCGGCCATGTGCAGACCGCTGGTGGGCTCGTCCAGCACGTAGACGGAGGACTTCTCCGCCATGTGGATGGCCAGCTTGAGGCGCTGGCGTTCGCCACCGGAGAGGGTGTTCAGCGGCTGGCCCAGCCGCAGGTAGCCCAGCCCGACGTCGTTGAGCCGGTCCAGTACGGTCCGGGCTTGCCCGGAGGGGAAGAAGTCCCGCGCCTCGGCCACCGACATGCCCAGCACCTGGCTGATGTTCCTGCCCCGCAGGGTGTACGTCAGCACCTGCGGGGTGAACCGCTGCCCCTCGCACTTCTCGCAGACGGAGGCCACCCCGGCCATCATCGCCAGGTCGGTGTAGACCAGCCCGATGCCGTTGCATCCCGGGCAGGCGCCCGCCGAGTTGGCGCTGAACAGCGCCGCCTTCACGCCGTTGGCCTTCGCGAAGGCCGTACGGATCGGGCTCAGCACCCCGGTGTACGTCGCCGGGTTGCTCCGTCGGGAGCCGCGGATGGGCGACTGGTCGGCGACCAGCACGTCGTCCCGACCCGACAGGTAGCCGTGGATCAGCGAACTCTTACCGGAGCCCGCGACCCCGGTCACCACGGTCAGCACGCCGCGCGGCACGTCCACGCTGACGTTCCGCAGGTTGTGCAGGTCGGCGGCCTTGATCCGCAACTGGCCGAGGTGCTCGCGGGGTTGGGTCCGCAACCGCGCGCGGTGCCCGAGATGCCGCCCGGTGCGGGTGTCGGAGGCCCGCAGACCGGTCACGGTCCCCTCGAAGCAGATCCGCCCGCCGTCCTCACCCGCCCCGGGGCCCAGGTCGACGACGTGGTCCGCGATGGCGATGACCTCCGGCTTGTGCTCCACGACCAGCACGGTGTTGCCCTTGTCGCGCAGCCGCAGCAGCAGGTCGTTCATCCGCTGGATGTCGTGCGGGTGCAGCCCGACGGTGGGTTCGTCGAAGACGTACGTCACGTCGGTCAGGCTGGAGCCGAGGTGCCGGACCATCTTCACCCGCTGGGCCTCGCCGCCGGAGAGGGTGGACGAGGTGCGGTCCAGGGTGAGGTAGCCGAGGCCGATCTCCACCAGCGAGTCCAGGGTCTCCCGCAGGCTCGTCAACAGCGGGGCGACGGAGGGGTCGTCGAGGCCGCGCAGGAACTCCGCGAGGTCGTCGATCTGCATGGCCGAGCAGTCGGCGATGTTGACGCCCTCGATGGTGCAGGACAGCGCGGCAGAGCTGAGCCGGCTGCCGCCGCACGCGGCGCAGGCCGCGAACACCACGGCACGGTCGACGAAGGACCTGAGGTGCGGCTGCATCGAGTCGCGGTCCTTGCTGAGGTAGGTCCGCTGGATCTTGTGGACCAGACCGTCGTAGGTGATGTTGTTCGAGCCGACCTTGATCTTGGTGGTGGGCTTGTAGAGCAGGTCGTGCCACTGCGTCTCGGTGAAGTCCCGGAGCGGGACGTCCGGGTCGTAGAAGCCGGAGTGCGCCAGCACCTGCCAGTACCACGAGTCCACCTGGAAACCGGGGGCGGTGATCGCGCCCTCGTTCAACGAGCGGTCTCGGTCGAGCAGTTGGTCCAGGTCTATCTGCGAGGTCTCACCGATCCCCTCGCACTCGGGGCACATGCCCTCCGGACCGTTGAAGCTGAACGCGGTCGCCGGCCCGACGTACGGGGTGCCCAGCCGGCTGAAGATGATCCGCAGCATCGTGTACGCGTCGGTGGCGGTGCCCAGCGTGGAGCGCGAGTTGGCGCCCATCCGCTCCTGGTCCACGACGATCGCCGCGCTGAGATTGTGCAGACCGTCGACGTCCGGCCGGCTCGGACTGCCCATGAAGGACTGCAGGAAGGCGGTGTACGTCTCGTTGATCAGGCGCTGGGACTCCGCCGCCACGGTGCCGAACACCAGCGAGGACTTGCCGGAGCCGGATACGCCGGTGAACACGGTGAGGCGGCGCTTGGGGATGTCGAGCGACACGTCGGCCAGGTTGTTCTCGCGCGCGCCCCGCACCTGGATGACGTTGTGTTGGTCGGCCGGCGGATCGCTGGGTTGTGGGCGGGACGGTTCGGACGACATGCGGGATATCTCCTTCATGCGCTCGGTTCGCTCTTTCTTACGCTCGGTTCGCCTCCGGGCGCTCGTACCCGGTGTCGACGCTCCTCGACGCTGCACTCGCTCGCAGGCTCGCTCGTCCCCTCGGCCTCCGGGCGGGGGAGACCCCATGCTCACTCGCTGTCCCCCACAGAACCCGGAGCAGGGAGGCGAGCGAACCCTGAGGGCGCACCTGCCGCCTGGGCATGTGCTGTATCCACAGGAACCCGGAACGGGGAGGCGGGTTGACCGGAGGACACGGAGTTGGGCGGCGGGAGCGGCGTTCAGGCTACCCGGAGTGGGGGCGGGAGAGAGCGGTTGCTGAGACTCCGTTTGCGAAGGTGGACATATCACCCTCTACTGGATGAACGGCATGAAACCGACCCATGAGGGGTGATCCTATGATGCCGGTCGAGACTCCGCGTAAGCTCCCGACCTCCTCCGACACCACGGCAGACGTGGAAGCGCTGCTCAACCCGGCGGAAGCGGACGGTACGTTCCGGGACACCGCGGAATGCAAGGGCGGCGGCACGCTTCTCGGACTGCTGCTCTTGTCCTCGCCGACGCCCCGACCGAAGAAGGGCTGACCGAGGTCGTGGAGACGGAGGGTTCGGGCACCACGAGTCGCCTCGCGGACGTGGTGCAGGAGTTCGCCTCCGCGGTCGTCCCCGCCCTTCGGGGTGGGGACGACCGCTTCGACCTGCTCGGCTCGGTGCTGACCCAGGATGACGACCCGCTGGCCGCCGCGGCCGTACGCGTACTCGCCGCCGACGCCCTCGCCCCCTGCCTGCTGGCCGAGAAGGCCACCAGCGAACGGGACGTGCTGCTCTTCCGCCAGGCGATCGACGGCTACCCGCCCACCCCGGACGCCGCCGTCCCCACCGTGTGGAGTCACTGGGGTATGCGGGCCGCGCTGGGCCGCTTGCACGTCGGGGCCCCCGGTGGGGAGACGCACCAGCACACCGCCCCGGACACCGCCTGGGTCGCCGCGCAGCCCTGGCAGCGCATGACCCACCAGCTCGCCCAACTCGCCTCGCTGGCACTGCCCGGGCTGCCCTCCCCGCTGGCCACCGCCGTGGCGGCCCGTCCGGTCGACCTGGCGCGCGGTTTCGTACGGGCCGTGCGGCGACGGGACTGGACCCAGGCCGCCGGCGCCGGCCGCTGGCTGACCGTGACCCCGGGGGTACCGTCCTCGCTGGGCCTGCCGGCGGGCCTGGAGTTCGTACGGCACATGGGCGGCGCCGACGCCCGGGTCGCGCTGCACGTACGGGCCGCGCAACTGGCGGCCGAGCGGACGCGCGTGCCCAGCGAGGCCAGCGTATGAACCTGGCTGGCTGGGAGCACGTGTCACGGGCGGCGTTGTCCTGGCTGCACGGGCGGCTGCCGCGGTTCCGGCCGCCGCCCGGGGTGGCCGACCCGGTGGACACGCCGGGGGAGAGCCGGGACCTGCTGCTGAAGCCGCTCGGTGAGCTGGCGCAGTTGTGCGTGTGCGTTCTGCGGGCCGCCCCGGCGGGCAGCGTGCAGCGTCGACTCGCCCGCGAGATGCTGGACTTCGCCTGGCGGGAGACCGGGCGCGGCGAGCTGTTCCGTACCCTCGCGCGGGACGAGCCACATGCCGTACACCCGGTGGAGACCTACGGGCCGTTCGCCGAAGCCGGGCTGCGGCACCGGGAGTTCGAGGAGTACGCCCGCTTCCTCGTCACCACCCGCGCTTGGTCGCTGGCCGAGGAGCCGCCGACCCGCGCGTTGGCGCTGCTGAACGCCCGGCGCCGGCTGGGCGTCTCGTACGCCCTGGGAGGTGCCCGAACGGCCGATCCGCGGGCCACGACGGACGAGGCGTTCGCCGAGGCGACGCGCCGCACCTGGCTGGGTGGCCTGGCCGAGCCCTGGACCTTCGAGGCACGGGTGGGCTACGCGCTCACACACCACGTCTTCCACCTCACCAACTGGGGTGCTCTGCCTGAACAGTTGCCGCCCGAGGTCCGGGATCACCTGGCGTTGTGGCTGCCGGCCTGGCTGGACTGCTGTGTGGCGGGCCGACACTGGGACCTGACCGGCGAACTGCTCGCCGTGGCGGCCATCCTGCCGCCGCCGCACGCGGGCGCCGTGCCGATCGCCGAGGCGTGGGAGGCGTACGCGGCGGCGCAGGACGCGGATGGCGCGTACGCGGAGTTGGGCACGCCGCCGTCGGCGGAGACCGGGCAGTCCGACCACGACGAGGAGCGCGTCTTCCGCGCCTGCTACCACGCGACGGTGGTGGCCGCCCTCGCCGCCGTGCTGGCCGCCGCGCGGCACCGTACGAGCGCCGCGACCGCCATGACCGGCGCGACCGTACGTCCGCACGCCGACGCCGATGCCGCGTCGCCCGTCCCGCTGTCCCTCCCGACCACCGGTGGTGACCGATCGTGACCGCGACCAGTACGTCCGCGACCAGCGCGTCGGTGCCCGGCACCGCGGCGCCGCGCCTGCTGCACGGCGTCGGCGCCCGTGCGCTGGAGTGGCTGAGCGCCAACCGCGAGCAGTTCCGCGCCCGTACGGACGCCACCACCACCCGGGTGGAGGTGATGGAGCGGTTCAAGCCGATCGGGGAACTCGCGGTGATCGGCAAGGTGTTGCTGCGCGAGGGCGTCGCCGGCTCGGAACAGGCCGTGCTCATCCGGGAGTTGCTGGACTTCGCCTGGGACGATCTGCTGGAGGGCGGCGAGCTGCTGGCCTGGGTGCAGCGTCAGGAGCCGATGTCGCCCATCCCGCTGGAGCTGTACGTCCCCTTCCGGGAGTTGGGACGGCAGCACAGCGACCTGGAGTCCACCGTACGGCTGGCGCACGGGCTGGCCAGCTGGGGCGGGGTGGAGGTGGTGCCGAACCGGCGGCTCGGCCTGTCCAGGGTGGAGTCGCGCGCGGGGCTGAGCCCCAGCATCGAGCCGGACGAGGCGCTCCGCCGCACCTGGCTGGGACGTACGCCGGAGCCCTGGACGGTGGAATACCACATCGCCTACGACGTCACCCACACCGTGTTCCACCGCACCGACTGGGGCGAACACCCGGAGTACCTGCCCGCCGACATCGCCGACTACCTGGCGCGGTGGCTGCCCGTATGGCTCGACGACTGGGCGGAGCTGCGGCAGTGGGACCTGCTCGGCGAACTCCTCGTCGTCGACGCCTGCCTGCCCGAACCGACCCTGGACGCGGGACTGTGGCAGCGGTACGCCGCGGCCCAACTGCCGGACGGTGCCATGCCCGCACGCGATGACGCGCCGGAGCGTGCCGCGGCCGGCGGCGGTGGCGGGGACGGCAGCCCGGGCGAGGGCGGCAGTCCAGGCGAGGGCGGCGCCGATCCCGCCGAGCTTTTCGACTGGATGTACCACCCCACACTCGTCGCCGCGTTCGCCTCCGTGCTGGCCACCTCACGCGCCATGACGGCACTGACCGGGCCGTCCCCCGAGCCCCGGTGAACGCCGACCACGCGGACCCGACGGACCCGGCGGACCGTACGCTGTCCGACCGCGTCCGGGCCGCCGTGGACACCGTCGACGCCCCGGACGTGGTCTTCGCGTACAGCCGGCACGGCCGACGCACCATCACCACCGGTGGCACCGGCACCGCGCCGGAGACCCCACGGGCGGAACTGCGTTACGAGATCGGCTCCGCCTCCAAGACCCTCACCATGCTGCTGCTCGCCGACCTCGCCGCCCGCCGGCACGTACGCCTCACCGACCCCGCCGACGCGTGGCTGTTCCCCCCGCCCGCCACCTCGCTCGGCGTCCCGTCCGGGACGCGCCGAGCCCGGCGAGTCCAGTCGTCCCGGCCGCCCCACCCGGGACCCGTGACCCTGCTGCACCTGGCCACCCACACCGCCGGACTGCCCCGGCTGCCCCGGGACTTCTACCGGCAGGCCGTGCCCCGCTGGCGCAGCAACCCGTACGCCGGCTACTCCCGCGACCGACTGCTCGCGGCCTACGCCCGCACCCGGCCCCGGCATGCCCCGGGCCGCCGCTGGCGCTACTCCAACTTCGGCGCCGCGCTGCTCGGCCCGGTCCTCGGCGCGGCCACCGGGACGCCGTACGCCCGACTGCTGCCGCACCGGCTGTTCGGTCCGCTGGGGATGACCTCGGCCGGCGTGCTGCCGCTCGGGCCGGGTACGGACGCGGTCGGGCACGCGCGGGACGGCGTGACCGCCGTGCCGCCGTTCGACACCGGCGAGGGCTTCCTGCCGGCGGGTGCCGTCCGCGCCACCCCGGCGGACCTGCTCAGCTACCTCGAGGCGCATCTACGGCCGCACGCGGGGCCGCACGCCGACCGGCTGCGTACGGCGCTGCTCGCCGTGCAGCGACCGCTGCTCGACCGGGGGATACGCCATCGGCACACGCACACCCTGGCCTGGGTCCGCCACCCCAGCCCGTACGGTCCGCTGTACTTCCACTCGGGCGCCACGACGGGGCAGGAGGCGTTCCTCGCCTTCCAGCCGGACACCGGTCGGGCGCTGGTGGCGCTCGCCACCCGCCGGTACAGCGCGCGTACGACCCTCACCCAGGCCGCGTACGGGCTGCTGACCGAGCTCCCGTGAGGGCGGACAGGCGCCTGCGGGGCCCCGGAACGGTCGGGCGGGGAGGGCCTGCTTGCCTGCTTGACCGCGAAAACCGATCACTCTACGGTTTTTCTGTGTGTGCCCGCGGAGGCTCCCGTCGGGCACGCCGTGGTCAGAGGAGCGATCGCAGCCCAGCGGACGACCGATAGGTGCGCCCATGTCCCAGCCCGCCTCCGCACGCCGACCCGCCGAGCAGACGCCTGCCGACCCGCCGTCCGCCGACCCGCCGTCCGCCGATCCGGCGCCGGCCGATCCGCCCCTCTCGCTCGCTGAGAAGGCGTCGCTCACCAGCGGCGCCAGCGCCTTCAGCACCGAGGAGCTGCCGGCCGCCGACGTGCCACGCGTCCAGATGTCCGACGGGCCGCACGGTCTGCGGCTGCCCCGGCCGAGCGCCGAGGGCGGGCAGTTCGACCTGAGCAGCGCCGCTCCCGCGACGTGCTTTCCGCCGGCGGTGGCGCTGGGCAGCAGTTGGGACCCGGAGCTGGCCGCCCGGGTGGGCGGGGCGATCGCCGCCGAGGCGCGGGAGTACGGCGTGCACGTCGTGCTCGGCCCCGGCATCAACATCAAGCGTTCCCCACTGTGCGGCCGCAACTTCGAGTACTTCTCCGAGGACCCGCTGCTGACCGCCGAGCTGGGCGCCGCGCTGGTGCGTGGCCTACAGGCCGGCGGGGTCGGCGCCTCGTTGAAGCACTACGCCGCGAACAACCAGGAGACCGACCGAATGCGGGTCAGCGCGGACATCGACGAGCGTCCGCTGCGCGAGATCTACCTGCGCGCCTTCGAGCGCGTGGTGCGCGGCGAGCGCCCGTGGACGGTGATGTGCTCCTACAACGGGATCAACGGCGTGCCGCTGAGCGAGAATCCCCGGTTGCTGACCGACATCCTGCGCACCGAGTGGGGTTTCGAGGGCGTGGTCGTGTCCGACTGGGGCGCGGTACGCCACCGGGTCGCCGCCCTGCGTGCCGGGCTCGACCTCCAGATGCCGGGTACCGAGGGCCGTACGGACCGGGAGGTGAGCGCGGCGGTGGACAGCGGCGAGCTGGCCGAGTCGGTGCTGGACCGTTCCGTGGCCCGGCTGGTGCGGTTGGCACGCGACGCGCGGGCGGGTGCCTCCACGGGCGTCTCCACGGGCGCTTCGCCGGACGCTTCGCCCGGTGCCCCGTCCGGCGCCGCGTCCGGTGCCTCGCCGGATGCCGGCCGGTCGGTGCCGTACGAGGCGCACCACCGGCTGGCCCGCGAGGCGGCGGAGCACAGCGCGGTCCTGCTGAAGAACGACGGTGGTCTGCTCCCGCTGGACCCGGGCAGCGGCAGCGTGGCCGTCCTCGGCGAACTGGCCCGTACGCCACGCTTCCAGGGCGCAGGCAGCTCCCTGGTGACGCCGACCAGGCTGGACACCCCGCTGGACGCGTTGCGTGAACTGGCCGCCGGCGCCCGGGTGGACTTCGCGCCCGGATACGAACTGCCCGCCGAGCCGGGCTCGGCGGGCTCGTCGAGTTCCCCGGACGCCCAGGGCACAGTCCTCGCGGAGGCCGTACGGCTCGCTGCCAGCAGCGAGGTCGCGGTGCTCTTCCTGGGCCTGCCGGCACCGGACGAGTCGGAGAGCTTCGACCGTACGCATCTCGACCTGCCCGCCGAACAGCTCGAACTGCTGCACCGGGTGCGGGAGGTGAACCCCCGGCTGGTCGTCGTGCTGTCCAACGGCGGCGTCGTACGGACCGCGCCCTGGCACGAGGAGGTGCCGGCACTGTTGGAGGGCTGGCTGCTCGGCCAGGCGGGGGGCGGCGCGCTGGCGCGCATCCTGTTCGGCCTGGTCAACCCCTCCGGACGGCTCG
>NZ_LJGU01000149.1:0-20995 GCF_001751245.1 Streptomyces oceani | reverse complement strand
GCACGCGCGGGACGGCGTGACCGCCGTGCCGCCGTTCGACACCGGCGAGGGCTTCCTGCCGGCGGGTGCCGTCCGCGCCACCCCGGCGGACCTGCTCAGCTACCTCGAGGCGCATCTACGGCCGCACGCGGGGCCGCACGCCGACCGGCTGCGTACGGCGCTGCTCGCCGTGCAGCGACCGCTGCTCGACCGGGGGATACGCCATCGGCACACGCACACCCTGGCCTGGGTCCGCCACCCCAGCCCGTACGGTCCGCTGTACTTCCACTCGGGCGCCACGACGGGGCAGGAGGCGTTCCTCGCCTTCCAGCCGGACACCGGTCGGGCGCTGGTGGCGCTCGCCACCCGCCGGTACAGCGCGCGTACGACCCTCACCCAGGCCGCGTACGGGCTGCTGACCGAGCTCCCGTGAGGGCGGACAGGCGCCTGCGGGGCCCCGGAACGGTCGGGCGGGGAGGGCCTGCTTGCCTGCTTGACCGCGAAAACCGATCACTCTACGGTTTTTCTGTGTGTGCCCGCGGAGGCTCCCGTCGGGCACGCCGTGGTCAGAGGAGCGATCGCAGCCCAGCGGACGACCGATAGGTGCGCCCATGTCCCAGCCCGCCTCCGCACGCCGACCCGCCGAGCAGACGCCTGCCGACCCGCCGTCCGCCGACCCGCCGTCCGCCGATCCGGCGCCGGCCGATCCGCCCCTCTCGCTCGCTGAGAAGGCGTCGCTCACCAGCGGCGCCAGCGCCTTCAGCACCGAGGAGCTGCCGGCCGCCGACGTGCCACGCGTCCAGATGTCCGACGGGCCGCACGGTCTGCGGCTGCCCCGGCCGAGCGCCGAGGGCGGGCAGTTCGACCTGAGCAGCGCCGCTCCCGCGACGTGCTTTCCGCCGGCGGTGGCGCTGGGCAGCAGTTGGGACCCGGAGCTGGCCGCCCGGGTGGGCGGGGCGATCGCCGCCGAGGCGCGGGAGTACGGCGTGCACGTCGTGCTCGGCCCCGGCATCAACATCAAGCGTTCCCCACTGTGCGGCCGCAACTTCGAGTACTTCTCCGAGGACCCGCTGCTGACCGCCGAGCTGGGCGCCGCGCTGGTGCGTGGCCTACAGGCCGGCGGGGTCGGCGCCTCGTTGAAGCACTACGCCGCGAACAACCAGGAGACCGACCGAATGCGGGTCAGCGCGGACATCGACGAGCGTCCGCTGCGCGAGATCTACCTGCGCGCCTTCGAGCGCGTGGTGCGCGGCGAGCGCCCGTGGACGGTGATGTGCTCCTACAACGGGATCAACGGCGTGCCGCTGAGCGAGAATCCCCGGTTGCTGACCGACATCCTGCGCACCGAGTGGGGTTTCGAGGGCGTGGTCGTGTCCGACTGGGGCGCGGTACGCCACCGGGTCGCCGCCCTGCGTGCCGGGCTCGACCTCCAGATGCCGGGTACCGAGGGCCGTACGGACCGGGAGGTGAGCGCGGCGGTGGACAGCGGCGAGCTGGCCGAGTCGGTGCTGGACCGTTCCGTGGCCCGGCTGGTGCGGTTGGCACGCGACGCGCGGGCGGGTGCCTCCACGGGCGTCTCCACGGGCGCTTCGCCGGACGCTTCGCCCGGTGCCCCGTCCGGCGCCGCGTCCGGTGCCTCGCCGGATGCCGGCCGGTCGGTGCCGTACGAGGCGCACCACCGGCTGGCCCGCGAGGCGGCGGAGCACAGCGCGGTCCTGCTGAAGAACGACGGTGGTCTGCTCCCGCTGGACCCGGGCAGCGGCAGCGTGGCCGTCCTCGGCGAACTGGCCCGTACGCCACGCTTCCAGGGCGCAGGCAGCTCCCTGGTGACGCCGACCAGGCTGGACACCCCGCTGGACGCGTTGCGTGAACTGGCCGCCGGCGCCCGGGTGGACTTCGCGCCCGGATACGAACTGCCCGCCGAGCCGGGCTCGGCGGGCTCGTCGAGTTCCCCGGACGCCCAGGGCACAGTCCTCGCGGAGGCCGTACGGCTCGCTGCCAGCAGCGAGGTCGCGGTGCTCTTCCTGGGCCTGCCGGCACCGGACGAGTCGGAGAGCTTCGACCGTACGCATCTCGACCTGCCCGCCGAACAGCTCGAACTGCTGCACCGGGTGCGGGAGGTGAACCCCCGGCTGGTCGTCGTGCTGTCCAACGGCGGCGTCGTACGGACCGCGCCCTGGCACGAGGAGGTGCCGGCACTGTTGGAGGGCTGGCTGCTCGGCCAGGCGGGGGGCGGCGCGCTGGCGCGCATCCTGTTCGGCCTGGTCAACCCCTCCGGACGGCTCGCGGAGACCGTACCGCTGCGCTTGGCGGACACCCCGAGCCATCTGAACTTCCCCGGCGAGGAGGGGAGGGTGCGGTACGGCGAGGGGATCTTCGTCGGCTACCGCGGCTACGACGCGCGGCGGAGCCCGGTGGCCTTCCCCTTCGGGCACGGACTGTCGTACACCACCTTCGACCACCACGGCCTGGACGTGCGCGCCAGTGACGACGGCTCGCGCCTCACGGTGCGGCTGACCGTCACCAACACCGGGCCGCGGGCCGGCCGGGAGGTCGTCCAGGTGTACGTCGGCGGGCCGACCGGCTCCAAGGTGGCCCGCCCGGAGCGGGAGTTGCGGGGCTTCACCGCCGTACGGCTGGAACCGGGCGCGAGCGACCGCGTCGAGGTGGAGCTGGCGAGGGACGACCTGGCGTACTACAGCGAGCGGGCGGGCGGCTGGCGGGTCGAGGGCGGCCGGTACCGGATCGACATCGGCGCCTCCTCCCGGGACATCCGCCTGACGACCGAGCTGACCGTGCCGGGTGACCCGCCCCGGATGGGGCTGAGCGGCCGGAACACGCTGGGCGAGTGGCTCGAACACCCGGTGGGCGGGCGGCTGTTGCGGGAGCGGGTCGCGGCCCGCTCGCGGGCGTCCGCGCGGGTGTCCGGGGCGGCTTCGACGGGTGAGCCGGCGGGCCCGGGCCTGTTGGACAGCCCGGAGGTCCTGCGTTTCCTGGCCGACATGCCGCTGGAGGTGATCGCCGAGTTCCCGGACAGTCCCGTACCGCCGGAGGACGTACGGGACATGGCCGCGCGCGTGGCCGAGAGTGGCGGGTCCGGCAAGGGCGCGCCGGAGGAACCGTCCGACTGACGGCCCGCCCGCCCGGGGCATGCGTGTCCGGGGCGTGCGGGGCGTGCGCGTCCCGGGTCTGTTCCCACCGGGCGGCCGGCGGACACGTGGCTCAACGGTCCGCGTCCCGCGCGGGCTCGGTTGGCTCCAGCAGGCGCAGCAGGTCGGCGAGCGGTTGCTCCATGTCCACCGAGCGATCGACCAGCCACTGCAGCTGGATCCCGTCCACCAGCGCGATCAGCAGGACGGCCAGCCGCTCGGGCGGGATGTCGGTGGCCAGCCTGCCGGTGTCCGCCCGCTGCCGCAGGCAGTCAGCGAGCTGCTCCCGCAGCGCCGGGTACCGCTCGGCGAAGTGCGGCCGGGCCGGATGCGCCGGGTCGCTGGCCGCCGCGGCCAGGGACACGAAGAGCTCCACCAGGCCGGGGGTGCGCGTGCCCTCCCGGATCACCCGCAGGTAGCTCTCCGGGCTGCCGTCGTCCGGGAGTTCACCCGGGTCGACGGCCTGACCGGACGCCTGACCCGCCGCCCGGTCCACCGCGTCCACTTCCCGCTCGGCGCGCGCCTGGGCGCGGACCCGGGTGCGGGTGCGCTCGTCCCGAGCCCGCAGTACCTGCGCGAGCAGGTCCTCCTTGGAGCGGAAGTAGTGCATCAGCCCGGGCAGACTCAGCTCGCAGCGGGCGGCGACCTTGCGCAGCGAGGTGCCGCGATAGCCCTCGGCGGCGAACACGTCCAGCGCGGCGTCCAGGATCTCGGCGCGTTTGGCCGCGCCCTTCTCGTACGGGCCGCGTCTCGCCATGCCGGCCAGCGTAACGCCCGTACGGTAAGCGCCCGCTTCGTCGCCGGACCGGTGTCGTGGCTGGGGCCGGGGAGCGGAAGTCACGTCAGGTCCGTCCCTCCGCGCCTCCGCCCCTCCGGGCGGAACCCGCGCACGACCTCGACGCGTCCGACGATGTGCCGGTGCGCCTCCCCGAGTTCACGGGCGGGCACCCACAGCTCCGGGGTCGTCTCGGGGCCGGTGGGACACGAGAGCGCCGTAGTGCCGGACACGCTGTCGCCCTCCCGAACGCTCGTCGCTCACCGTATCGGGCGGGCGTACGGGCCGGAGGGCGTGCGTCGGGGCAGGCCGGCAAGCGCCCAGCCGACACAGGCCAGGCCGCTCAGGGTCGCCCCGACGAGGCTCAGCGCGGGGGAGACGTCCCCCGGCGCCTGCGGCTCGATCAACCCGGCCGGCTGGTACACCACGGTGACGGTGCGCGAGTCCGGGGGCGGGCTGTACTGGCCACGCAGCGTGGAGTCGACCCCTTCGGGGCACTCGACCTCGTACGTGTACTGGTAGGTGCCGCCCTTGGTTCTCGACTTCTCCGACGCGACCACGTCGCACTCGCCCCGCACGCCCGTCGCCGCCAGCATCGTGTCCTCGAAGGTGTACAGCGCCGCGCCCAGGAAGAGGCAGCTGAACAGTAGGCCGATCCCCGCGCTGAGGGGCTTGCGGCCGTTGTTGGCGTACCCGACGAAAGCGCAGCCGCCGGCCACGCCCAGAAGGAAGCCGAGCACGCGCAACGCGGTCCAGTGCGGCGGGAGCAGGCACAGCACGATCGCTACGAGCACCCCGGCGGCCAGCAGCCCCAGCCCGAGCAGCGCCCCGCGAGCGCCCCGGCCACGACCCACCACGGACCAGAGCCGGGTGTCGGTGAGGCGTTGTCCGCCGATCGGCGACTGGCGCCCGGCACGCTGCTGCTCCCAGCGGGGCGGGTGCGCGCCGTATCCGTACGGCTGGGCGGGTCCGTACGGCTGGCTCGCGCCGTACGGCGGCTGCCGCGGCGGTGTCCCTGGTGCCTCCGGCCGCTGTCCCGCCGCTTGCGGTGCTGGCGGCGGTGGCGGTTGTCCCCACGAGCCCTCGCCCGGTCGCTGCATCTCTCCCCCGTGCCGCCTCGCGTGACTGACCTCCGCGGTGGTCGCGGCGGTCCTGTCGGCTCCGTCGACCGTACGCTCGGGACCGTACGGGTGTCGAAGGTCCGGAACACCGCCCGGGCGCACGGGCGCTGGTCAGACAGCCGGGCCGGGAAGGTGCCCCAGCTGAGCGATGACGCGCTCACGCAAGAGCAGATACTCCTCCCAGCGACGAGGCAGAGGCCCCGGCGGGCGTTGGACCACACGGCCGAGCGTCACGGTCTGGCCTTCCCGGAACTGCTCGCGTGTCAGGTCGAGTTCCACGCCGCCCGGCAGCTGGTTCCACCAGTGGAATCCGTGCTGTTCCCCGCCGTGGTGAACTTCGCCGACCATCAGCTGGCCGCCGAAGATGTCGTGCACCAGCAAGGCAGTGAGGTCGCAGTGACCCCACGCCGGATTGCCCGGCTGCCATCCGGCGCGATCGAGGTCGTCCGGTGAACAGGTGTCGGCGGCCCAACTGGCACGCAGAGCCCTGTCGATGTCCTGCAGAGTCCACGGGATCACGGGAACAGCGTCTCAGCCACCACTGACATCACCGCCTCACTAGGTCGACCAGCAGCCGTTCGTCGCCCCGAGTTCGGTGGCAAGACCCGTACCGGCTGGCACCGTCGGCTGTTCGCGGTCGCGTCGCGACGAACCGGGGTTCTGACATTTGTCACCTCGAGGGATGACACCTCGCACTGACCCGCGCGGGGAATCGACGGAAGGCTGAGGGCATGGATACCGACGAGCGAGTGATCGATGTGCGCGGACTGCGTCGACGGTACGGTCCGCGGGGCGCGGGTGGTTTCGAGGCCGTCCGGGGGCTCGACTTCTCCGTCCGGCGCGGCGAGCTGTTCGCCCTGCTGGGCACCAACGGCGCGGGGAAGACCTCGACGGTCGAGCTGCTGGAGGGGCTGGACCGGCCCACCGAGGGCACCATCGGCGTCCTGGGCCACGACCCGTACGGAGAACGCGCCAAGGTGCGCCCGCGGATCGGGGTGATGCTCCAGGAGGGCGGTTTCCCCTCCGAGCTGACGGTCAAGGAGACCGCGCGGATGTGGGGCGGCTGCACCTCGAACTGTATGCCGCTGGGCGAGGCGCTGGAGTTCGTCGGGCTGACCGCCCGGGAGAACGTACGGGTCAAGCAACTGTCCGGCGGCGAGAAGCGACGGCTGGACCTGGCGCTGGCCGTGCTGGGGAAGCCCGAGGTGCTGTTCCTGGACGAGCCGACCACCGGCATGGACGCGGAGGCCCGGAACACCACCCAGCAGCTCGTACGCGAGCTGCAACAGCGGGGCACGACCGTGCTGTTGACGACGCACTACCTCGAGGAGGCGGAGGCGCTGGCGGACCGGCTGGCCATCATGCGCGCCGGCCGGATCGTCACCTCCGGCACTCCGGCCGAGGTGACCCGGTCCCAGCCGTCCCGTATCCGGTTCACGCTGCCGGAGGGGGTGGAGAAGTGGCAGCTGCCGGCGTCGCTGGGGGCCGCCGGGGAGGGCCGGGAGGTGCGGGTCAGTACCGACGACCTGCAGTCCGCGCTCACCGAACTGATGCTCTGGGCCCGGCAGTGCGGCGCCCGACTGATCGACCTGGACGCTCGTACGGCCTCGCTGGAGGAGGCGTTCCTGGACATCGCGCAGACCGAGACAGCGAAGGAAGAGGCCGTCGCGCTGACGGGCGGGCGGCAGAGGGAGGTCGTGTGATGACGACGATCGCGGGACGCATGAGTGCGCTGGGCAGGGCCGAGTTCACGCTGCTGGTCCGGAACCGCTCGGCCATGTTCACGGCCCTGCTGGTACCGCCCGGGCTGGTGCTGGGGGCGCGGCAGATGTTCGACGGCATGCCGATGGTGCGGGAGGCCGGGCTCAGCATCGGCGAGATGCTGATGGCCACCGGCTTCGGCCTGGTGCTGACGATGGCCATCTACACCACCCTGGTCGCCTCCTACGTCACCCGGCGCGAGGAACTGGTCCTCAAGCGGTTGCGTACGGGGGAGGCCTCCGACACGCAGATCCTGGCGAGCACGGCCCTGCCGGTGACGGTGCTGGGCCTGGCGCAGGTGGTGCTGCTGCTGGTGGCGGGCGTGACCCTGATGGACGTGGGGGTGCCGGAGCGGCCGGACCTGCTGCTTGTGGGCGTACTGTCCGGCATGCTGCTGACGGCGCTGCTGGCCGCCGTCACCACGATCATCACCCGTACCGTCGAGAGCGCGCAGATCACCGTGATGCCGGTGATGATGGTGACCATGGTGACCTCCGGCATGGTCACCCCGCTGGACGCCTTGCCGGGTGCCGTGGCGGAGGTCTGCCGGTTCCTGCCGCTCACCCCGGCCGTGCAGCTGGTGCAGGGCGGGCTGCTGGGCGGCATGGACGCGCTGGAGGTGCTGCGGGCACTGGGTGTGACCTTGGCGTGGACGGCGCTGGCGGTGTTTGCTGTACGCCGGTGGTTCCGCTGGGAGCCGCGGCGCTGACCGGCCCCGGCAGTACCAGGCAGTACCAGGCAGTACCAGGCAGTACCAGGCAGGGCCTCGGCGGACCCAGGCAGCATCCGGCGGACCCAGGCAGGCCCTGCCAGAACGGACAGACAGAGACAGCGCCGGCGGACGTGTCGGTGACGGGGCCGACGGCAGGCCGAGACGGAACGAGGAGCGCGGATGTCGCCCTGGAAGCTGACCGACTGGTGGTCGCGGCACAGCGACCCGTCCCGGATCGAGCTGTACACCAGGTGGACCTTCTACTCCTTCGGCCTCGTCGAGATGGTGTGGCTGACCGTGCTCACGACGGGCTCCGAGGTGCCGACGGTCGCCCAGGTGCTGCTGGTGGCGTTGATCATTCCGCACGGTCTGTATGTGATCCTCTGCTCCGGGCGCGCGTTGGACTGGGCTCTGGATCGCCGAGGGCGGCCGACCGCGGAGTTCGTCGCTTCCGCCGCCCTGGGGCTGGCGTACGCCCTGAGTGCCCTCGGCCTGTGGGCGCTCGGAGAGCTGTCGCACGAGGACACGGCCCTCAAGGTGATGCTCCCGCTGGTGTTCGGGATCATGCCGGTCGCGGTCAGCCTGCGTCCGGGCAGGATTCCCCACCTGGTCGCCGGTACGGCCGCCACCCCGGTGGTGTGTGGCCTCGTGTTCGGCCTTCCCCAGCACACCACGTACGGGATGGGCCTCGGCACCCTAATCTTCGCCGGCGGGATGGTCAGCACCATGCGACTGTCCACCTGGATGGTGAGGGTGGTCTGGGAGCTGGACGTGGCCCGGGAGACCCAGGCGCGGCTCGCGGTGGCGGAGGAGCGGCTGCGGTTCTCCCGTGACCTGCATGACGTGTTGGGCCGTAACCTCTCGGTGGTGGCGCTGAAGAGCGAACTCGCGGTGCAGCTCGCTCAGCGCGGCGTGGAGGGGCAGCGCGGGGCGATGACGCAGATGGCGGAGGTGCAGCGGATCGCGCGGGACTCCCAGCGGGAGGTACGGGAGGTGGTGCGCGGCTACCGCGAGGCCGGCCTGGACACCGAACTCGCGGGCGCGCGCGGCGTGTTGGCCTCGGCGGGTATCGAGTGCGAGATCTCCACGGAGGGCGTCGGGGAGCTTCCGCACTCGGTGCAGTCGGTGCTGGGCTGGGTCGTACGGGAGGGGACCACCAACGTGCTGCGGCACACCGAGGCGGCGAACTGCGGTATCCGGCTGTCCGTCGACCGGGAGCGGGGGCGGGCGGTGCTGGTGCTGGCGAACAACGGCGCCACGCGCGCCTCGGTCGACGCTGCCTCGGTCGACGCTGCCCTGGCGGACGGCGCCGACGAGCGGGAGCCGGACCAGGACCAGGAGCATGGCCGGGACGGCGGGTCCGGTCTCCGCGGGCTACGGGAGCGGTTGGCCGCCGTGGACGGCAGCGTCGTCACGGAGCACGGTGCGGACGGTACGTTCCGACTGACCGCTCAGGTGCCGCTGTCCTCCGAGACGCGGAGTGAGCGGAAGGCGGTGAGGACGTGACCGAGCAGCCGCGACTGCGGGTGCTGCTGGCGGACGACGAGCATCTGATCCGGGGTGCGGTGGCCACGCTGCTGGCGCTGGAGGAGGACCTCGAGGTGGTGGCGGAGGCCGCCTCCGGCACGGAGGCGTTGGCGATGGCACGGGCGCACCGGCCCGAGGTGGCGGTGCTGGACCTGAATATGCCGGGCGCGGACGGGGTGGAGGTCGCCCAGGCGCTACGGGACGAGCTGCCGGGCTGCACGGTCATGATCGTCACCGGCCATGGCCGGCCCGGGAACCTCAAGCAGGCCCTCGCCGCGGGGGTGCGGGGCTTCCTCCCGAAGACCGTGTCCGCCCAGCGACTGGCCGAGATCATCCGGTCCGTGCACGCGGGCGACCGGTACATCGACCCGGAGCTGGCGGCGGACGCCATCAGCGCCGGCGACTCCCCGCTGACCTCCCGGGAGGCGGAGCTGCTGGACCTCGCGGCGGACGGGACGACCATCGCGGACATCGCCAAGCGGGCCTCCCTCGCCCCCGGCACGGTGCGCAACTACCTCTCGGCGGCGGCGGCCAAGCTGGGCGCGGAGAACCGGCACACGGCGGCCCGGATGGCCCGGGAGCGTGGCTGGCTGTGAGCGAGCCACGGCGGTGGTGCTGCTGCGGTGCCGCGGTGCACGCCCCCGTGGTCGTCGGTGACCGTAGGGCGGAGTACACACCCCGCGCGTTCGGCGGCCGGCCGTACGGCAACGGGCGCCCCGTACGACTACGGCTGGCCCGCCGCCCGCTTCGCGGCCCGTCGCGCCATCGTCGCCACCATCAGCACCCCGCCGAAGATCAGCATCGAGAAGAAGATCCAGGCGATCGGCCAGGCGCTCGCGTCCGGCGCGGGGTGGCTGGAGAACGACACGAACAGCAGCACCACCGGTGGCAGCGCGACCAGCGGCAACGGCCAGAGCAGCCGGTCGCGGTAGCCGAAGTAGGCCGCGAGCAGCAGCAGGACGACCGCCAGCGTCAGCACGCCGCCGGTCTCCACCGGGGTGGTCTCATCGATGGAGCCGGGGCTCTCCGGGCGGTTCCGCAGGTCCCAGGGCAGACAGAGGAGGTACGCCACGACGCTCAGGCCGAGCCCCACGAGCCGTACGAACATCCGCTCGAGAAGGGGGCGTTCGCGCAACGGGGCGCGCAGGGCGGTGGGTATCGGGAGCGGCTTCACGGGCGCCCCTGGTGTGGTCTCCATGCTTCGAGTGTGCGCCGTACGCTCCGGCCCCCGGTTGAGTACCCGTACTCAGATCCGCGGCTGTCACGTCCGACGTCGGCGTGCCTGCTTCATCTCGCGGCTGGCGGCCCAGGGGTCGGCGACCGGCCCGAGGTGGCGGAGCTTGTCCGGGTTGAGCAGCCCGAGGACGGTCCGTACCCGCCCCTCGCGCACATCGAGGGCCAGGACCTGCAGGATCCCGCCCTCCCGATCCCGGAACACGGCTCCGGGCTGGCCGTTCACCTCGCGCGGCTCGAACGTCACGCCGATGCGGTGGAGTCCGTCGACACCCATGCCCAGCAGCCGCGCCACGTGTTCCGCCCCGGTGATGGGCTGGGCGAAGCGTGGGGCCTTGCCGCCGCTGTCGCCGACCAACCGCACGTCGGCGGACAGCAGTTCCCGTAGCCCGCCCACATCGCCGTCCCGCAGCGCGTCGAAGAAGCGGGTGGCCAGCTCCCGCCGCTCCCGCCCGGTCGTCTCGAACCGGGGCCGCTCGTCCGCCATGTGCCGGCGCGCCCGCACCAGCAGTTGCCGGCACGCCGACTCCGAGCGCTGCACCGCCACCGCGACCTCGTCGAAGCCGAAGGCGAAGACATCCCGCAGTACGAACACCGCCCGCTCCAGCGGGCTCAGCCGCTCCAGCAGCATCAACGCCGCCAGCGACACCGATTCGGCCAATTCCACCGAGCGTGCCGGGTCCTCGTACGGATCGTGCAGCAGCGGCTCGGGGAACCACGGGCCGACGTACTCCTCGCGCCGCACCCGCGCGGAGCGCAGCACGTCGATCGAGATCCGGGTCACCGTGGTCGACAGGAACGCCTTGGTCGACGCGGGTCGGGTCGTGGAGCCGGCGAAGCGCAGCCACGTCTCCTGCACCGCGTCCTCGGCCTCTCCCACGCTGCCCAGGACGCGATAGGAGATCGAGAAGAGCAGCGGGCGCAGCTCCTCGAACTCCGCGACGCGGTCATCCGCGTCGGAGCTGTCGGCCCTGTCAGCCGCGTCGCTCGTGGCGGCTGTGTCGGCCGGGTCGGTCTCGCGCATGCCGAACCCCCTGCTCAAGGCCCGCGCCGCCACCGGACGTGGTCGTCGGGGCGCGGGCGTTTTCCGGTGATCGTCCGGGTTACGGCGGCAGCGTAACCCCGTGGACCCGGACGGTGACGTCGGTCAGCCGAACTGCCCGGGTTCGTAGTCGCCGGCCGGGCGCTGGGCGAGGACGTTCAGCCGGTTCACGGTGTTCATGAAGGCCACCTGGTACACCAAGGCGACGAGCCGCTCCTCGTCGTAGTGCTTGGCGGCGCGGGCCCACACCTCGTCGCTGACTCCGCCGGCGGCGTCGGCGATCCGGGTGCCCTCCTCGGCCAGCTCCAGGGCGGCACGCTCGGCCTCGGTGTAGACCGTGGCCTCCCGCCACACGGAGACGAGGTGCAGCCGTACGGTGGTCTCGCCGGCGGCGGCGGCGTCCTTGGTGTGCATGTCGACACAGGCGGCGCAACCGTTGATCTGGCTCACACGGAGCGCCACCAGTTCCTGTGTCGTGCTCGGCAGGGGCATTTCCCTGAGCGTCCTGCCCATCGCCATCACGTGCTTGACGATCTTGTCGGCGGTCGGGCCGGAGAAGTAGTCGAGTCGGGCGTCCATGATGCGCTCCTCTGCGGTTCGGCCAGTGGCTACACCCTTGGACGAGATGCCTCGGTGTCCTGTGACATGCCGTTGGCGGCCTCCGGCGTACGCCGGCGCCCGTCTCACGCGCGTGCGGTCAGCGGGTGGTGTAGCCGCCGTTGGGGAACAGCGTCTGGCCGGTGAACCACCAGCCCTCGGTGGCCAGGAACCGGATCACCGGGACGATGTCCTCGATCCGGGTGAGCTGGTCGCCCATGGCCTGC
This sequence comes from Streptomyces oceani, assembly GCF_001751245.1. Taxonomy (GTDB): domain Bacteria; phylum Actinomycetota; class Actinomycetes; order Streptomycetales; family Streptomycetaceae; genus Streptomyces; species Streptomyces oceani. Next base: position 8,872 of record NZ_LJGU01000149.1, on the reverse strand, counting down.
GACTTGTGGAACTCCACCCGCTCGGGCGTCTCCTGGGGATAGAAGAACGGGGTGTCCATCGGCCCGGGAGCCACGGTGTTCACCGAGATCCGCCGACCGGCGAACTCCTTGGCAGCCGCACGGGTGAAGTGCTCCAGCGGGGCCTTCCCACCCGCGTAGGTGGAGTAACCGTCGGTGAAGGCGGCCAGCAGTGAGGTGCCCAGACTGATGATCCTCCCGTGGTCGTTGAGCCGGCGCCCGGCCTCCTGGATGAAGAAGTACGCCGCCTTGGCGTTGACGCCGAACATGCGGTCGTACTCCTCCTCCGTCGTCTCCAGGATCGGCTTGCGCAGCACCATCCCGGTGGTGTTCACCGCGATGTCCACCCTGTCGTACGTGTCGATCGCGGTGTCGAACAGCCGCCGCACGTCCGCGACGCGGGTGAGGTCGCCCTGGACCGTCACGGCCTGGCCGCCCGCCTCCCGGATGGCCTCGGCCGTCCGCTCCGCGTCCTGCTCGGCGGTGTGGAAGTGCACCACGATCTTCGCCCCGGCCTCGGCGAACGTCCTGCTGACGAGACCTCCCAGGTTCCTCTCCCCGCCGCCGACGACCGTGACCTTGTCCCGCAGTGTGCTGTCAGCCATGCTCCGCTCCTCTTCGCGCCGCCGTGCCGGTGGTCGTCCTCGCCACCGTTGGTGGCTCCCAGCCTGGATGACATTCCGGGCAAGCGGTGACAGAAACACCGGCGCCAGCCCGTGCCACGCCGACTCTTCAGCAAGCGACGCCCCACCCGGTTCACGAGGGCGAGGTATCGTCCTCCTCGCCCTCGGCCCTGGCCTGTCGAGTGGGGGTGAGGCGGTGTGCCCGGTACGCGCACACGACGACCGCGGCGATGAACACCCCGAGCCCGATCCAGACCATGGTGCGCGTGGCACTGAGTCCGGCGCCGTCGACCCCGGGGGTACGCCCGCCGTCCCGCCCGCTGGCGGCGACGGCGAGCACCATGACGATGCTCGCCGCGGCGCAGGCGCGTCCTACGGCCCGTCCCAACAGGTCGAGCCCGCGCCGTCCGGGGCGGCGTGCCGGTGCCAGCAGTCTGGCCAGCAGCAGGGCGGCGACGGGCAGCTGGAGCAGCCAGACGGTGGTGCGGAACCAGCCGTCGTACCACACGTTCGTGCCGTACAGCAGGGTGTGCCAGACGCTGAGGACGTACACCACCAGGATCGAGGCGTGCAGCACCCGCCAGGTCCGTACGCCGATCGACCTGCGCGCGTAGAAGGCGAGGCCGAGCGGGATGGCCAGATAGAAGGCGAGCAGCCCGATCAGGATGGCGACTCTACCGGTGCCGCTGGCGTACGCGCCCGGGACGAAGGTGTCGACGAACGCGCTCCAGGTCCGCCCGCCCCAGCCGCGCTGGTCCTCGTTGGCGCGGACGAACTCGGCGAACAGCCAGAACGCGTGGGCGAACATCAGCGCGATGGTGGTGAGGCTGGTGGTCCGGTGCCACTTCTCGATCCGGGCGACGGATACCGGAAGCCAGCCAAGACGACGGCTGGAGCGAATCAGCCCCAGCATCACGGTGATCCACGCCCACAGCAGGCCGGACCACCCGAACGCCTCGCACATCCAGTACATCCAGTACGTGTCCGCGTCGGCCAGCATCGGCATGACCTGCAAGGTCATCGACGAACCGGTCTCAATGCGCCAGTGGAGCCAGACGAAGACGACCAGCGTGACGATGAGCGCCGCCGTGGCGTCGACCAGGGCTGCGCGGACGTCCCGACGAAACGCGACGAAGTCGAACCACCGTCGTTGGCGCGTCCTTTGACCATCGTGCACCAGGGCCTCCTGAGTGGCGAGCCACGACCTTCATCGCGAGGCTAGACAAGGGCGCGCCCGATGGCCATGGGGCCAGCGGGGCGACACGTGGGCGTCGGTGTGACCCGTGGCCCGCAACTGGATTCTGAGGACGGGACGTTGCTCGTGGACGTCACTTCGTCTGCCGTCGCTCACTATCGGCATGTGCGCAACGACCCCTTGAGCCGCCCCAGTTCGAGCACCGCGAATGGCTGCTGCCGCAAGTCATCCGGTGACGAGCCCCGTTGGCGCGATAATGTCCCCGCTACCGTGAAGAGGCGGCCAACGGGGTGTGGCGCACCGGATGTGGCATAGAGGTGGATTCGTCGTTGCCGGATCTCGGGCACCCGGATCGCCCCGGGTTTCTGTCGGAGATCACGGGACCTCGTCCTCTCGCTGCGACTGGGGGAGCGTCCCCGTCTTCGTCCCCAGCCGAGGGGGAGGGTGGGCAGGGCGCCACACCTTTGGCGGCGTTCGGCGAGCACGCCTCGCGGGCTTCCGGAGGCAGGTCATCCCGGCCATGGAGCTTGTCCCGAGGGGCAGCTGTGGGCGTGGCGTGAATCAGGCTTCTGGATAACGGTGCAGGTCCGTTTTGGCCATGGCTGCGGACAGGGACAAGCCGTCGTCCCGATGGCAGCGCCTTGTCAAAGAGGCGGGTTCCTGAGAGTTCCGCGCGGCACCACCGCTGCCAGTACCGACCACGGTGGTCGACTTGCGACCCACCATGGTCATGAGGGTTGTGGCCCGATGATTCCGGCGATCAGAGAGATGAGTCGTTCCCGGTCGCTGGTGGAGATGTCGCCGACGAGTTTCTCCAGCTGGGCGATCACCTCGTGATGGGTATCGACGGCCACCCGCTCGCCCTGTTCAGTCAGGGCGACGTACCAGGCTCGCCGGTCCTCGGTGCTGCGGGCGCGTGTGATCAGGCCACGAAGCTCCACGCGGTCGACGAGCCCCGTCACGCTGGACTTCTCCAGATGGAGCATGCGGCCAAGCTCGGTCATCCCGACTGGACCATCGACCAGCCGACACAGCAACTGGGCCTGTTGTGGGGTGAGGTCGTGGTGGCGGCTGGCGTCATCGAAGACGCGTTGAACCAGGTGCGTCAGACGTACCAGGCTGACCGCGAGCCCGAGCTGCCCGACAGCGCCAGTCGCCGCCGACGCGAGCCCGGTGGCTTGGTCGGTGTTGGTGCGAGTCATGGGAGGGCCTCCACCCACAGCTTACTTGACGATGGTTCGCACACCCAACTATGTTAGTTTGCATTACATACTATTTGTAATACGAACTAGGTGGGGTGGTTGGATGCGTGCGACCGTGGCCGTGATCGGCGGCGGATACGGAGGTGTCGCGGCCGCGAAAGCGCTCGATGAGGTGGCGGACGTCGTCCTCGTCGACCCCGGCGATGGTTTCGTGCACAACGTCGCGCTGCTCCGTGGTCTCGTCGATGCGGAGTGGGCGGAACGGATCTTCTTGCCCTACGGAGGACTTCTCGAACACGGACGGGTGATCCAGGACCGGGCGGTGCGGGTGGATGGCGAAACGGTGACGCTCGGCCGCGCGGAACGGCTCCGTCCGGACTATCTGGTGCTGGCCACCGGATCGACCTACCCGTTCCCGGCGAAGACCGACGTCGATGACAGCAGCGAGCAAGCGAGGGCACGACTCCGTACCGCGCGCAAGACACTGGCGAACGCGGACAGCGTTCTGCTTCTCGGCGCGGGCCCGGTGGGACTCGAGCTGGCGGGTGAGATCAAGGAAGTCTGGCCGCGGAAGTCCGTTGTCGTGGTGGATCCCGCGGCCGACATCCTCTCGGGGGAGTACCCGGACGACTTCCGGGACGCGCTGCGCGGCCAGCTCGACGGGCTGGGCGTTCGGCTCGTACTCGGCACGTCGTTGCGCGAACTGCCCCCGTCCGCTCCGGGGAAAGGCGAATCCGTCACGGTGACGACGCTCTCGGGCGAGGAGATCACGGCCGACGTGTGGTTCCGTTGCTTCGGCGCGGTACCGAACAGCGGATACCTGGCAGCACCTCTGACGGATGCCCTCCGGGCCGACGGGTCGCTCGAGGTCACACCGGAGCTGCGGCTGCCAGGCAGAGAAGGGGTCTTCGCGATCGGAGACCTCACCGCGCTGCCCGAGGCGAAGATGGCCAAAGCCGCCGGCGAGCACGCCGCGGTCGCCGCAGCCAATGTTCGTGCCCTCATCGAGGGACGCTCGGAGCTCACGGCTTATCGGCCCTCGGCGCCGGGCCTCTCGCTTCCTCTCGGCCCGCACGGTGGTGCTTCGTACTCCGCTGAGGTCGGGGTGCTCGGGGCGGACCAGACCTCTCGGCTCAAGGGAGCCCACCTTCGCATGGATTCCTACCGTGCACTGCTCGGAATCCAGTAGCGAGACGACGACGGAGCAGTCCTACGCGGAGGTTTTCAAATGATCTTGGTGGCGGGTGCGACGGGCAACATCGGTGGCCCCCTCGTACGGCAACTCGTCGACGCCGGTGCCGACGTGCGGGCGCTGTCCCGCGACACCGGAAAGGTCACGGCGCCGACGGGCGTCGAAGTCACACGAGCCGATCTTGCCCAACCGGCGTCGCTCGAGCCGGCTTTCGCCGGCGGTGAAGCACTCTTCCTCCTGGCCAATACCGGCGGCGCCGTCGCCGGTGTGCTTGCCGCGGCACAGCGCGTAGGCGTGCGGCGAGTCGTGCTGGTGACGTCCTTGCTGGCGCGGACGCATCCGGAGTCGTTCGTGGGGCGTTCCGCCCAGGAGGACGAGCGAGCCGTCCACGACAGTGGAGTGCAGTGGACCGTACTGCGGCCTTGGGAGTTCGCTTCCAACGTACTGGCGTGGGCCCCGATGATCCGTGACACCGGCGTGGTGAGCCTGCCGCGCACCGGACTGCCATCACCCACGATCCACCCGGCGGACATCGCTGCCGTCGCTGCTCGCGCGCTGGCCGAAGACGGCCACGGAGGGCTAACCTATTCGTTGACCGGCCCCGAACTGCTGACTCCGGCCGACAAGGTGAACACGTTGGCGGACGTTCTCGGCCGGGCCCTTGAGCTCGAGGAACGACCGGACCCGCAGGCACTTCAGCGGATCGAGGAGCAGGCGCCCGACGAACCCTCTCAGGGGTTGATGGTTCCCGGGGTGTCCGGCCTCGCCAGCCCGGACGTCCTGACCACGGCGCACGAGGTCACCGGCTCACCGGCCAGGACATTCCGGCAATGGGCTCAGGAGAACACCCATGCGTTCACCCCCACGCGGCAGACCTGACTGACCAACCGTGCGGCACGGAACAGTCCGCTGTCGCTGGCCGGCCTACTGGTCGGCGTCGCCTCGGCACCTCCTCGCCCAGGCGGCGCTTTCCCCCTTCACGGACGAGCCAGACTCTTGATCACCACAGCGCCTGACAGACAACGCGCAGGGCCCCACCGCCGAGGCGGTGGGGCCCTGCGTTCAGCCCGGTGAAGGCTGGGCGGAGGATACGAGATTCGAACTCGTGAGGGGTTGCCCCCAACGCGCTTTCCAAGCGCGCGCCCTAGGCCACTAGGCGAATCCTCCGCCGGAGACTGTACAAGACGAGGGCGGGTGCTCGCGAACTCGATCCCGCGTCGGCTTATCGGGTACGGTTGGCGCAGCCCCTCACGTGGCGCTATCTCTCTGAACTCCCCCAGGGCCGGAAGGCAGCAAGGGTAGGGGGGCTCTGGCGGGTACGTGGGGGGCGTTCGCGTGTGCGCGCACGGGCAGCGGATCGTACGGCGCCGGCGCACGGCACCCGGGATCGTACGGCGGCGCGAGGCGTACGGGCGGCCTCGGTCGGCGGAGGGCTCCGCGCCTGTCGGTGCGGGCGGATATCGTCGGGGTTGTGTCGTCGCTCGCTCTGTATCGCCGCTACCGCCCGGAGACCTTCGCCGAGGTCGTCGGGCAGGAGCATGTCACTGACCCCCTCCAGCAGGCGCTGCGGAACAACCGCGTCAATCACGCGTACCTCTTCAGCGGCCCGCGCGGCTGCGGCAAGACCACCAGCGCGCGCATCCTCGCCCGGTGCCTGAACTGCGAGCAGGGGCCCACGCCCACACCCTGTGGAGAGTGCCGTTCGTGCCGGGACCTGGCGCGGAACGGCCCGGGCTCGATCGACGTGATCGAGATCGACGCCGCCTCGCACGGCGGCGTCGACGACGCCCGTGAACTGCGGGAGAAGGCGTTCTTCGGGCCGGCCGCCAGCCGGTACAAGATCTATATCGTCGACGAGGCCCACATGGTCACCCCGGCCGGGTTCAACGCCCTGCTGAAGGTGGTCGAGGAGCCGCCGGAGCACCTGAAGTTCGTCTTCGCGACGACGGAGCCGGAGAAGGTCATCGGCACCATCCGTTCGCGTACCCACCACTACCCGTTCCGCCTGGTGCCGCCCGGCACCCTGCGGGACTACCTCGCCGAGGTCTGCCGCAGCGAGACGATCCCGGTGGACGACGCGGTGCTGCCGCTGGCGGTGCGCGCGGGCGCCGGTTCCGTACGCGACTCCATGTCCGTGCTGGACCAACTGCTGGCGGGCGCGGGCGAGGAAGGCGTGACGTACGCCATGGCGACGGCGCTGCTCGGATACACCGACAGCGCGTTGCTGGATTCGGTGGTGGACGCCTTCGCGGCGGGGGACGGCGCCGCCGCCTTCGAGGTGGTGGACCGCGTGATCGAGGGCGGCCACGAGCCGCGTCGCTTCGTCGCGGACCTGCTGGAGCGGCTGCGCGACCTGGTGATCCTGGCGGCGGTCCCGGACGCCCTGGAGAAGGGGCTGTTGGACGCCCCTGGCGAGGTCGTCGAGCGGATGCGGCGGCAGGCGACGAGCTTCGGCGCGGCGGAGCTGAGCCGGGCCGCGGACCTGGTGAACTCCGGACTGACCGAGATGCGCGGTGCGACGTCCCCGCGGCTGCAACTGGAGCTGATCTGCGCGCGGGTGCTGCTCCCCGCGGCGTACGGCGACGAGCGTGCCGTANGACAACGAGATCGAGCCGCCCGAGGGCGACTGGAGCAAGGCGCAGTCCGCGTTCCGACTCGCAAGCGAGCATCCGGACTGGTCGGGACTCGCCGCGAAGGACGGTTCGTACGACCGCGCCACCTGGGACTCGTTCGAGGAACTGGCCGCCGCCCGCGCGGTCCGGCTGACCCCGGAGATCGACGCGCCCGCGCACTCCCGCGCGTTCGTGAGGTTCCGTCCCGACATCGGCCTGAACGGCGGCGACTCGGACCACCTGGACCTCGGGAACCCGGACGCGACCCGCTTCATGCGGGACCTGTTCACGCACTTCGACCCGTGGTTCCGCAGCCCCGTGGTGCACTTCGGCGCCGACGAGTACACCGGCCCGGTGGAGCAGTACCGCGCCTACTTCAACACCATCGCCTCGCACCTGAGGGACCTGGGCAGGCAGCCGGCCGCCTGGGGCAGCCTGAGCCAGATGGGAGGCTCGGCCGAGGGCTACGACCGGGACGTCCACATGTACAGCTGGAACAACGGCTGGTACGGGCCGCAGGCGATCAAGAAGGACGGCTTCCGGTTCGTCAACATCAACGACGCCACGCTGTACATCGTGCCTTTCGCGGACTACTACCACGGCGACGGACTCGACGGCCGCCACCTCTACGAGAAGTGGGCGCCGCACGTCTTCCCCGACGGCCAGAGCGTCGAACCGCTCGACCCCGCGCTGCTGGGCGCGTTCTCCGGGGTGTGGAACGACCTCGTGCACCACCCCTACACCGAGCGGGACGTGCACGGGCTGGTCAACAGGACACTGGGAGTGCTCGGACAGAAGATGTGGAGCGGCGGCACGCCGGACGGACTGGCGTACGACACCTTCCAGCAGCGCGTGAAGGCGCTCGGCCTCGGCCCCGGGATGGAGCTGCTCGGCACGCCCGGCTGACGCTCGGCGCCCCGTACGACGGTCGTCCGGCCCCGGCCCGCCCCCACTCCAGCCCGCCCCGGCCCGGTTGCCCGCGCAACGCGCACCACGGCACCGGGCCAGGGCGGAGCCGTACGAGGCCGCCAGCCGGTGATCCCACCGCCGTACCGGCCACCCCACCCGCACCGTCCCGATCCGGAACACGCCCGCGCTCCGTCGCAGCGCGCCATTCGCACGACCATCAGGTACAACCATTGCTGATGTCATTTCGTCGTATGACCGTAAATATCGTACTTCAGCACCTCACCCCGGGATGGTCACCGTGCATGCGCTACCCCCCACGACGGACGATCGGGCACCGCTCAAGGTCAGCGTGGTGGTGCCGCTGTACAACACCGGCCAGACACTCCTCCACGGACTGCGCTCCCTGCGGGCACAGACGATGGCCCCGACGGACTACGAGATCGTCTACGTCGACGACGGCTCCACCGACGACACCGTCGAGCTGCTGCGGGCCGACATCGCCGCCCACGGTCCCGTACCGGCGGTGCGCCTGCTGCAGATCGAGAACTCCGGCTGGCCCGGACGCCCGCGGAACATCGGCACCGACGCCGCCCGCGGCGAGTACGTCCACTACGTCGACGACGACGACTGGCTCGCCCCGGAGGCCCTGGAGCGGCTGTACGCCCGTGCGCGTGAGACGGATGCCGACATCGTCATCGGCCGCATGGCCGGGCACGGCCGGGGAGCGCCCCGTGCGCTCTTCGAGAAGCCGCTGGCCAGCTCGGACCTGCGTACGGAGACTGTGCTGCTCGGCTCCATGACGGTGCACAAGCTCTTCCGCCGGTCCTTCCTGGACCGACACCAACTGCGCTTCGCCGAAGGGCGCGTGCGGCTGGAGGACCACCTCTTCACCCTGCGGGCGTACCTGCTGACCAGCCGGGTCGCCACCGTGCACGACTACACCTGCTACCACTGGGTGCGGCACACCTCGGGTCAGCACAACATCAGCCACCGGCCCATCGAACCGTGGTCGTACGTGGAGAGCGTCCGCAGGGTGCTCGCCCTACTGGACGCGCCCGACACCCGGGTCGCCCCAGGCCGGCACCACCGCCGGCTGACCGCGAACTGGTACGGGCAGAAGG
>NZ_LJGU01000077.1 GCF_001751245.1 Streptomyces oceani | reverse complement strand
GCTGGACGAGTTGACCCGGGAGGACGACCTGGCGGTGTTCGCCGTCTTCTCCTCCTCCGCCGGTGTCCTCGGCTCGCCTGGCCAGGGCAACTACTCGGCGGCCAACGCCTTCCTGGACGCGTACGCCACCCGCCGCCGCCAGCAGGGCCTGCCGGCCACCTCGCTGGCCTGGGGGCCCTGGTCCCAGAGCACCGGCATGACCAGCGACCTCAGCGAGGCCGACCTGCGTCGGATGGCCCGCGCCGGCCTTCCCGCGCTGCGGCCCGAGCAGGGCCTCGCCCTGTTCGACGCCGCCCTCGAGCACCCCGGCCCGGCCCTGCTGCCGATGGCCGTGGACAGCCGCACGCTGGGCGGCGGCGGCCCCGTACCGCCTCTGCTGCGTGGCCTGGCGCAGCCCGCCGGCCGGCGTACGGCCGCCAGCGGCGAGGGGTCGGACGACGCGGAGCCCCTCACCCGTCGGCTGGCCGCGCTGTCGCCGGCCGAGCGGGAGCGCGCGGTCCTGGACACGGTCTGTGCCCAGGTCGCGGGGGTGCTGGGCTACGGCTCCGGCGACGAGGTCGGACCGGAAGTGACCTTCAAGGAGCTGGGCTTCGACTCGCTGACCTCGGTCGAGCTGCGCAACCGGCTCGGCACGGCGCTCGGCCTCACGCTGCCCGCGACGTTGATCTTCGACTATCCGACGCCGCTGGAGCTCGCCGGGCACCTGTGCGAGGAACTCCTCCCGGACGGAGGCGAGGACGAAACGCCCGGCGGTGCGGCCGACGGCACGAACGCCGTGGACGACGCGACGATCCGGGAGGCCCTCGCGAACGTCCCCGTCGACGCCCTGCGCCGCTCCGGCGTGCTGGACACGGTACTCGCGCTGGCCGGCGGCCCGGACGCGGACGGGCGTACGGACGGTCAGCCGGAGGCGGCGGAGCCGGACGCGGACTCGTACGAGGACGTGGAGGTCGACGATCTCGTGCGGATGGTCCTCGGCGATGAGGAATGAACCGTGCGCCGAACCCCCCGAATGAGCCGAGCGGTCGCGGCGGCGCCGCGGCCGTGCCACAGGCGCGCGGAAGCCGCCGGCCGCCACCCACGAACCCCGAAGCCCTGAAGCACACCCTTACGCACCACCTGCGGAGCTGAAGATGGCCACGTCCGAGGACCGAGTAGTCGCAGCCCTGCGGGCTTCGATGCGGGAGAACGACGAGCTGCGGAAGCAGAATGAGCGGCTGACCGAGAACGCCACCGAACCGGTCGCGATCGTCTCCGTCAACTGCCGCTTCCCCGGCGGCGCCGACAGTCCGGAGGAGTTCTGGCGACTGCTCGTGGACGGGGCCGACGCCCTCTCCGAGATGCCGGCCGACCGCGGCTGGGACCTGGACACGCTCAGCGGCGCGAACGGCGCCCGTACGGGCGGGAGCGCCACCACCCGCGGTGCGTTCCTGCACGACGCGGACGAGTTCGACCCGGAGTTCTTCGGGATGAGCCCGCGTGAGGCGCTGGCCACCGACCCGCAGCAGCGGCTGCTGCTGGAGAGTTCCTGGGAGCTGCTGGAGCGGGCCGGCATCGACCCGCACAGCCTGCGCGGCAGCCGTACGGGCGTGTTCGCCGGGTGCAGCAACCAGGAGTACGGCTCCGGGCTGGACAGTGACTCGAAGGAGCTGGAGGGCCTCGAGGGCCACATCCTGACCGGGAACGCCGGCAGCATCGTCTCCGGCCGCATCGCGTACACGCTCGGCCTGGAGGGTCCGGCCGTCACCGTCGACACCTCCTGCTCCTCCTCGCTGGTGGCGCTGCACCTGGCGGCGCAGGCGTTGCGCGGTGGCGAGTGCGACCTGGCGCTCGCCGGTGGCGTGACGGTGATGTCCACGCCCGCTGCCTTCGTGGAGTTCAGCCGTCAGGGCGGGATGGCCGCAGACGGGCAGTGCAAGCCCTTCGCTCAGAGCGCGGACGGCACGGGCTGGGGCGAGGGCGCCGGCATGTTGCTGCTGGAGCGGCTCTCCGACGCCCGGGCGAACGGCCATCCCGTACTGGCGGTCGTACGCGGCTCCGCCATCAACCAGGACGGCGCCTCCAACGGGCTGACCGCGCCCAACGGCCCCGCCCAGCAGCGGGTGATCCGGGCGGCGTTGGCGCAGGGCGGGCTCCAGCCCGGCGACGTCGACGCGGTGGAGGCGCACGGTACCGGTACGACGCTGGGTGACCCGATCGAGGCGCAGGCGCTGCTGGCGACGTACGGCAAGGGGCGGGACGCGGACCGGCCTTTGTGGCTGGGGTCGGTGAAGTCCAACATCGGGCACACCCAGTCCGCCGCCGGCGCGGCCGGGCTGATCAAGATGGTGCTCGCGCTCCGGCACGGGGAGCTGCCGCGCACCCTCCGGGTGGATCAGCCGACCTCACACGTGAACTGGTCGGCGGGTGGCGTACGGCTGCTCACCGAACCGGTGGAGTGGTCGGCTGGGGAAGGCACCGGCGCGCGGGTGCGCCGTGCGGGTGTGTCCTCGTTCGGGATCAGCGGCACGAACGCGCACGTCATCCTGGAGCAGGCGCCGGTCGACAGCGCCGCCGAGGCGGGTACGGACGCGGGTGCTGGCGCGGGTGACTCGGACGCGGTGAGCGACACGACGCTTCCGGTACTCCCCTGGGTGCTCAGTGCCCGTAACGAGGCTGCGCTACGCGCCCAGGCCGGGCGGCTGCTCAGCCATCTGGAGCGGCGGCCGGAACTCACCGTCGAGGACACCGGCTTCACCCTGGCCAACGGCCGGGCCGCGCTTGAGCACCGGGCGGTGCTGGTCGGAAGTGACCGTGCTGAGTTGGGTGCGGGGCTGGCGGCGGTGGCGGCGGGTGAGTCGGCGGCGAACGTGGTGCGGGGTGTGGCGCGTCGGGGTGGGCGGGTTGGTTTTGTGTTCGCGGGTCAGGGTGCGCAGCGGTGGGGGATGGGGCGGGAGTTGTATGCCGCGTTCCCGGTGTTCGCGGATGCCTTTGATGAGGTGTGCGCGCGGTTGGATGGGGAGTTGGACCGTCCGTTGCGGGATGTGGTGTTCGGGGAGGATGCCGAGGCTGGGGATGGTCTGGGTGAGACGGGGATGACGCAGCCGGCGTTGTTCGCGTTCGAGGTGGCGCTTTTCCGGTTGGTGGAGTCCTGGGGTGTGCGGCCGGATGTGCTGTTGGGGCATTCGATCGGGGAGCTGACGGCGGCGTATGTGGCGGGGGTGTGGTCCCTACCGCACGCGTGTGCGCTGGTGGCGGCGCGGGGGCGGTTGATGCAGGCGTTGCCGCGTGACGGTGCGATGGTGGCGATCGAGGCGTCGGAGGCCGAGGTCGCTTCGTTGCTGGCGGGCCGCGCGGATGAGGTGAGTCTGGCGGCGGTCAACGGTCCGCGGTCGGTGGTGGTCTCGGGCGTGGAGGCCGCGGTCACCGAGATTGGGGAGCATTTCCGGGCGCGGGGTTGTCGTACGCGTCGGTTGTCGGTCTCGCACGCGTTTCATTCGCCGTTGATGGAGCCGATGTTGGCGGAGTTTCGTCGGGTGGCCCAGGGGGTGGCGTATGAGCGTCCGTCGTTGCCGGTGGTCTCGAATGTCACGGGTGAGCTGGCGACCGTCGAGGAGTTGACGGACCCGGAGTACTGGGTGCGGCACGTGCGGGAGGCGGTGCGGTTCGCCGATGGTGTGGCGGCGCTGACCGCTCAGGGTGTGACGCGGTTCGTGGAGATCGGCCCGGACGGCACCCTCACCGCCATGGCACAGTCCTGCCTCCCGGACGCCAACCCCCTCTGCGTGCCCGCCCAGCGCAAGGACCAGCCGGAACCGTACGCCCTGCTGACCGCCCTCGGCCGGCTGCACAACGACGGCCTGTCGCCCGACTGGACTGCCCTCTACCCCGGTGCCCGTACGGTCGACCTGCCCGCCTACGCCTTCCAGCGCAGCCGCTACTGGCTCGCGTCCGCCGACCCCACCGGTTCCTCGGGCACCACCGCCCGCAGCACCGACAGCGCCTTCTGGGCGGCCGTCGAACAGGGCGACGTGGACCGGCTCGCCGACACCCTGGGCCTGGACCGCACGCTGCTGGCCCCCGTCGTGCCCGTACTGGCCGACTGGCACCGGGACCAGGAGCGGCACGCCACCACCCGGTCCTGGCGCTACCGCGAGCGCTGGAAGCCGCTGGGCGCCCTGCCCACGGGCGTCCCCGGCGCCGGCCGCCCGCTGCTGGTCCTCCCGGCCGACATGCCGGAGGAACACCCCCTGTTGCGCGCGTTGTCGGAGCACCTGGGCGGACCCGGCTCCGCCGGCCCGGCCCCCGCCACGCTGCGCCTGCGTCCCGGACAGACCCGCGAGGAGGTCACCGCCGGGCTGCACGAGGCACTGGCCGCCGCCAGCCCGGATGACGCCTCGCCGGACAGTGCCAGCTCGGCCGCTGACGCCCCGACCACCGACGGGATCACCGCCGTACTCTCCCTCCTCGCCCACGCCGAGGAGCAGCGCCCCGCCGCGCTGCCGGCCCGGCTCGCGCTCACCACCGCGCTGCTGGCGGCGCTCGGTTCGGCGCCCGCCGCCCCGCCGCTGTGGACGCTCACCCGGGGCGCCGTGTCCACCGGCCGCTCGGACTCGCCGCAGGCACCCCTACAGGCCGCGGACTGGGGTCTCGGGCGGGTCGCCGCGCTGGAGCACCCCGAGCGCTGGGGCGGGCTGATCGACCTGCCGGAGCAGCCCGACGCGCGTGCCTGGGACCGGCTGCGGGCCGTGCTCTCCGGGGCGGTGGCGGAGACCGAACTGGCCGTGCGCGCCAGCGGCGTGTTCGCCCGGCGTCTCGTACGGGCACCGGGAACCGACGGCGGTGGCGCACCCGGAGCGGCGGCACCGGAGACCCGGGCGGTCGCTGAGGAAGCCGAAGCCGCCCCGACCGCCGACCCGAGCCTCGCCGGCACCACGCTGATCACCGGCGGCACGGGCATCCTGGGCACCCTTCTCGCCCGGCGACTCGCTGAGCGAGGCGCCGAACGCCTGCTGTTGGTCAGCCGGCGCGGCCCGGACGCGCCGGGAGTCGAGGAGACCGTCGCCGAGTTGCGTACGGCCGGCGCCGAGGTCACCGTGGCCGCCTGCGACCCCGCCGACCGGGACGCGCTCGCCGAACTGTTGGCCGACATCCCCGAGGAGCGTCCGCTCAGCGCCGTCTACCACGCCGCCGGGACCCTGGACGACGGCATGCTGGACGCCCTCGACGAGGACCGCTTCACGACCGTGCTGCGTGCCAAGACGGACGCGGCGACCCACCTGCACGAGCTGACCCGGGACCGGGAGCTGTCGGCCTTCGTGCTGTTCTCCTCGATCGCGGGCGCCTTCGGCGCCGTCGGACAGGCCAACTACGCCGCCGCGAACGCCTCGTTGGACGCCCTCGCGGCACACCGCCGGCACCTCGGCCTGCCCGCGCTCTCCGTCGCCTGGGGCCCCTGGGCGGGACCCGGCATGGCCGAGGACCCCACGGTCCTCGCCCGGCTGCGGCGCGGCGGCCTGAGCCCGCTGCCGTCGGAGCCGGCGCTGGCGCTGCTGGACGCCGCCCTCGCGGAGGGCGAGAGCCAGCTGGTCGTCGCCGACATCGACTGGCCGACCCTGGCCGCCGCACAGCCCGCCGCCCCGCGTACGCCCGGCGTACGCCCGCTCTTCCGGGAGCTGCCGGAGGCCGTACCGCCCGCCGTCGAGCCGGAGTCCGGCGCGCGTGGGGAGCTGCGCGAGCGGCTGGCGGGGCTGCGGCCCGAGGAGCGGGCGCGCGAGCTGCTGTGGCTCGTACGGGAGCAGGCCGCGGCCGTGCTCGGCTATCCGGGTCCTGGGGCGGTGGAGCCCGCCCGTGCCTTCCAGGACCTGGGCATCGACTCACTGACCGCCGTCGAACTGCGGAACGCCCTCGCCTCGGTGTCCGGCCTGGCGCTGTCCGCCACCCTGGTCTTCGACCAGCCCAACCCGACCGTGCTCGCCGAGCACCTGGACGCCGAACTGGGGGGTCAGGTTGGGGCCGCCGGTCCCGCCGACCCGGCCGACCCGGCGAGTGCCGGCGCCGCGGCCCGTACGGTCAGCGTCGACGCCGCCGAGGACCCGATCGTGATCGTGGCGATGAGCTGCCGGATGCCCGGTGGCATCGACACGCCGGAGGACCTGTGGGAGCTGGTCGCCTCCGGTACCGACGCCATCGGTCACTTCCCGGGCGACCGGGGCTGGGACGTCGAGCGGCTGTACGACCCGAACGCGGCGCGGGAGGGCACCAGTTACACGGATCGGGGCGGCTTCCTCGCCGGGGTGGCGGACTTCGACGCGGGCTTCTTCGGGGTGTCGCCGCGTGAGGCGCTGGCGATGGACCCGCAGCAGCGGCTGTTGCTGGAGACCTCCTGGGAGGCCGTGGAGCGCGCCGGCATCGACCCGCACAGCCTGCGCGGCAGCCGCAGCGGCCTGTTCGTCGGCTGCGCCTACCAGGGCTACGGAGGCGGGGCCGCCGAGGACGTGGCGGAGGACGTACGCGGACACCTGCTGACCGGTGGGGCGGGCAGCGTGGCCTCCGGGCGGATCGCGTACACGCTGGGCCTGGAGGGTCCGGCGGTGACGGTGGACACGGCGTGCTCGTCCTCGCTGGTGGCGCTGCACCTGGCGGCGCAGGCGCTGCGGTCGGGGGAGTGTGACCTGGCGCTGGCGGGCGGCGTGACGGTGATGTCCACGCCGGCGTCCTTCGTGGAGTTCAGCCGGCAGGGCGGGTTGGCGGCGGACGGGCGGTGCAAGGCGTTCGCGGACGACGCGGACGGCACCGTGTGGTCCGAGGGTGCCGGCATGTTGTTGGTCGAGCGGTTGTCGGACGCGCGGCGTGGCGGGCATCCGGTGTTGGCGGTGGTG
>NZ_LJGU01000148.1:167162-185965 GCF_001751245.1 Streptomyces oceani | reverse complement strand
GGCCCGCGCCCGCCGGCTCGGCCGCCGGCTTCGGCGGCGCCGCCGCGGCGTGCACGTCCTCGCGGGTGATCACGCCGTCCTGGCCGGTCGGGGTGACGGTGGCCAGGTCGATGCCCAGGTCCTTGGCCAGCTTGCGCACCGGGGGCTTGGCCAGCGGACGTCCCGTCGCGGGCGTCGTGCCGTCCAAGGCGGGCGCGTGGCCGTTCAACTCGCTCCGCGTCGCGGGCGCTTCCGCCTGCCCGCCCGAGGCGCCCTCGTCCGGGCGCGGCTTCCGGGGCCGGCGCTTGGTGGAGCCGGCGCTGACGCCGTAACCAACCAGCACGGGCTCCCGACCGCCCTCGCCGGCACCGGCCTCCTCGGCGGCCGGTGACCCGGCCGTTTCCGGCTCGGCGGCTGCGGGAGCGGCGGCCGGCTCGGTCGCCTCCGCAGGCGGACCCGCCGAGGGGTCCGTGTCCACGGTGATGATCACCGTGCCCACGTCGACCGTGGTGCCCTCCTCGAAGCCCAGTGTCTGCACCGCCCCGTCGAAGGGGATCGGCAGCTCGACCGCCGCCTTCGCGGTCTCCACCTCGCAGACGACCTGCCCGTCGGTCACCGTGTCGCCCGGCTGGACGTACCACTTGAGAATCTCGGCCTCCGTCAGTCCCTCGCCCACGTCGGGCATCCGGAACTCACGGATACGGGTCGAAGTACTCGTCATTATCACGACTCTCCTCGATCCTCAGTACGCCAACGCACGGTCGACGGCGTCGAGCACCCGGTCCAGCCCCGGCAGGTACTCGTCCTCCAGTCGGGCCGGCGGATACGGCGCGTGGAAGCCGCCGACCCGCAGGACCGGCGCTTCCAGGTGGTAGAAGCAGCGTTCCGTGATCCGGGCCGCCACCTCGGAGCCCGTACCGAGGAACACCGGCGCCTCGTGCACCACCACCAGCCTGCCGGTCCGCTCGACCGATCGCTGGAGGGTGTCGAAGTCGATCGGCGACATCGAACGCATGTCGACCACCTCGACGGAGCTGCCCTCCTCCTCGGCCGCGTTCGCGGCCTCCAGGCAGGTCTTCACCATGGGACCGTACGCCGCCAGCGTCAGGTCGCTCCCCTGCCGCGCGATCCGAGCGCCGTGCAGCGGGCCCGGCGTGGACTCGGTGTCCACCTCGGCCTTGTCCCAGTAGCGCCGCTTCGGCTCGAAGAAGATCACCGGGTCGTCGCACTCGATGGACTGCCGCATCATCCAGTACGCGTCCGCGGCGTTCGACGGGGACACGCACTTCAGCCCCGCGACATGCGCGAAGAGCGTTTCCGGCGACTCGCTGTGGTGCTCCACCGCGCCGATGCCACCGGCGTACGGAATCCGGATGACCACCGGCACCCGGACCTTGCCCAGCGCACGTGCGTGCATCTTGGCGAGCTGGGTGACGATCTGGTCGTACGCGGGGAAGACGAAACCGTCGAACTGGATCTCCACCACGGGCCGGTAGCCACTCAGCGCCAGACCGATCGCGGTGCCGACGATGCCGGACTCGGCGAGCGGGGTGTCGATCACCCGGTCCTCGCCGAAGTCCTTCTGCAGCCCGTCGGTGACCCGGAAGACCCCGCCGAGCTTGCCCACGTCCTCGCCCATGACGAGCACCTTGGCGTCGTCCTCCATGGCCCCGCGCAACGCCTCGTTGATCGCCTTGGCGATCGGCATCCTCGTACCAGCCATGGTCACTTCCCCCCCTGCGCGGCGGCGCCGCTCTCCGGCTCGGTGGCGAAGGACGCCAGATACTCCGCGTACTGCGAGCGCTCCTCGTCGACCAGCGAATGGCCGTCGGCGTAGACGTGCTCGAACATGGCCATGCTGTCCGGGTTCGGCATGGCGCGTACGGCCTCGCGGGCCCGCTTGGCCAACGCGTCGGCCTCCTCCTCGACGCCGTCCAGGAACTCCTGGTCGACCAGCTTCTCCCGCTCCAGCAGTAGGCGCAGGCGCTGAATCGGGTCCTTGGCCTCCCAGGACTCCCGCTCCTCGGCGCGCCGATAGCGCGTCGGGTCGTCCGCGGTGGTGTGCGCGCCCATGCGGTAGGTGAACGCCTCGACGAGCATCGGGCCCTGCCCGGAACGGGCGTGCTCGACCGCGGCCTTGGTGACGGCCAGGCAGGCCAGCACGTCGTTGCCGTCGACCCGTACGCCCGGGAAGCCGTAGCCGGCCGCGCGCTGGTACAGCGGGACGCGGGACTGCCGCTCCGCGGGCTCGGAGATGGCCCACTGGTTGTTCTGGCAGAAGAACACCACCGGGGCGTTGTAGACCGCGGAGAAGGTGAACGCCTCGGCGACGTCGCCCTGGCTGCTCGCGCCGTCCCCGAAGTAGGCGACCACCGCGGAGTCGCCGCCGTCCTTGGCGACGCCCATGGCGTAACCGGTGGCGTGCAGCGTCTGGGAGCCGATGACGATGGTGTAGAGGTGGAAGTTGTTGCTGTTCGGGTCCCAACCGCCGTTGTTCACGCCGCGGAACATGCCCAGCAGGTTCGTCGGGTCCACCCCGCGGCACCAGGCGACCCCGTGCTCGCGGTAGGTGGGGAAGACGTAGTCGTCGTCCCGCAGCGCCCGGGCGGAACCGATCTGGGCGGCCTCCTGGCCGAGCAGCGAGGCCCACAGACCCAGCTCTCCCTGCCGTTGCAGCGCGGTGGCCTCCCCGTCGAAGCGCCGCGTCAGCACCATGTCGCGGTAGAGGCCGCGTAGTTCCTCGGGGCTCGGGTCGATGGCGTAATCGGGGTGCTCGACCCGCTCGCCCTCGGGGGTCAGCAGCTGTACGAGCTGCGGCTCGGTGGGCGCGGCGGCCGTTTTCTTCTTCTTGGCCGCGCTCGCGCTCTTGGTCGTGCTCGCCTTCTTGGCCGCGCTCGCGCGCTTCCCGGTGCCGCCGCTGCTGCGGCGCGGCGTGCTGCGCGCGGCAGTGCCTTCCACGGTCACGTATGCTCCTCCGTCTGTCCGGCCCCCGGGGTCCGCCGGGCTGCCAGTGCGGCTCGCCAGGCCCCGATACGTCGCACGGGGTTGGGTGCGTCGCGGGCGGAGCCGAGCGGTACTGGGTGTCCCCTCGTTTCGTACCCGCTAAGAACAAGTTACCCAGCACTTCCGCACATCCGCGAAGGCGGCCTGACCTGCTATTTTCCTTGGAAATCCAAGTATCGGCAGCAGGGTGCGAACATCACTGGTCACAGCCTCGCAAGGCAGGGGACACGCGCACGGTATCCCGTGGCCAGCACGGACGGGAAGAGCAAACGGGGGCCAGTATGTGAGACGGGGGAGCGGTCGGAATCGGATGATGCCGACATTTCGGAGCCGGTCGAGAGGATCGGTCGGCGACTGATTCACGGCGGGTTCGGCGGCTGATTCGGTGCGCGTCGGCCGGCGGGCGCCCGTGCCGGCGGGCACCGGGCGAGTGCCGGCGGGTGGCAGGGCGGGTCAGCCCGTGCCACCGCCGGTCGCCTCGTCGCCGCCCTCGCCGCCCTCGACCGCGCCACCCTCGATGTCGCCGGGGTCGGTGCCGCCCGCGTTGTCCCCGGTCGGGTCCGGCTCCCCGGTCGGGCCGCCGTCCACACCGCCGTCCGCGCCACCGGTCTCCGTACCGCCGCCACCGGGCAGGCCACCGTCGGTGCTCGAGTCGCTCTCCGTCGGGAGGTTCGTGGGGAGGTTCGACGGCGAGTCCATGTCGTCCGTCGGGCTCTCCTCCGTGGGCGAGGGCGTCCAGTCGTCCTCGCCACCGCCGGTGGTGTCGTCCGGGTCCTCCTCGGTCTCGGTGGGCTGCTCGGTGGGCTCGTTCGAGGTCTCCTTGTCCGCACTGCTGGACGAGGAGCTGTCCGAGGGAGGCGGCGGTGGCGGATCGTCGCCGTTCACGTTGAGCAGGTAGAAGATCCCGCCCGCGATCGCTATGACGACCAGGAAGGCGATCAGCGCGTACTTGACGCCGCCCCCCTTACGTCCGCCGCTGCCGGAGTCCGACCGTGAACCGCCGNGTACAGCGCCGGTCGCCTCGTCGCCGCCCTCGCCGCCCTCGACCGCGCCACCCTCGATGTCGCCGGGGTCGGTGCCGCCCGCGTTGTCCCCGGTCGGGTCCGGCTCCCCGGTCGGGCCGCCGTCCACACCGCCGTCCGCGCCACCGGTCTCCGTACCGCCGCCACCGGGCAGGCCACCGTCGGTGCTCGAGTCGCTCTCCGTCGGGAGGTTCGTGGGGAGGTTCGACGGCGAGTCCATGTCGTCCGTCGGGCTCTCCTCCGTGGGCGAGGGCGTCCAGTCGTCCTCGCCACCGCCGGTGGTGTCGTCCGGGTCCTCCTCGGTCTCGGTGGGCTGCTCGGTGGGCTCGTTCGAGGTCTCCTTGTCCGCACTGCTGGACGAGGAGCTGTCCGAGGGAGGCGGCGGTGGCGGATCGTCGCCGTTCACGTTGAGCAGGTAGAAGATCCCGCCCGCGATCGCTATGACGACCAGGAAGGCGATCAGCGCGTACTTGACGCCGCCCCCCTTACGTCCGCCGCTGCCGGAGTCCGACCGTGAACCGCCGTCGTCCCGGTCCGGACGCCCCATCAGCAGCGGCGGCCCCATCTGCGAGGTGTCCCGCGAACCGCCCGGGGCCGCGCCCGGTACGCCCATCGCCGGTGTCGAGCCGCCCGGATGCACCGCGCCGGTGTTCCACAGGCCGCCGGTGTGACTGCCCTGCTCGTACAGCATGCGCAGGGAATACTGCACCAGGCCGCGCATCTCCTCGGCGCTCTGGAACCGGTCGTCCGGCTCCTTCGCCAGCGAACGCATGGCGAGACCGTCCAGTTCCGGCGGCACGGCGTCGGAGACCTCGGACGGCGGCGCGGCCTCGTCCTGCACGTGCTGGTACACCACGGACAGTGGCGTCTCGCCGACGAACGGCGGACGAAGCGTGAGCAGTTCGTACAGCAGACAGCCGGTGGCGTAGAGGTCGGAGCGGGTGTCGACGGTCTTGCCGAGGGCCTGCTCCGGCGAGAGGTACTGCGGGGTCCCCATCACCATGCCGGTCTGGGTCATGGTGTTGGAGGCGCCGTGCAGCGCGCGGGCGATGCCGAAGTCCATCACCTTGACGGCACCGGCGTCGGTGATGATGACGTTCGCCGGCTTGATGTCCCGGTGCACGATGCCGTGCTGGTGACTGTAGGCCAGGGCCTCGAGCACTCCGGAGACGATGATCAGCGCCTGGTCCGGCGGCGGCGCCTCGGCGTTGAGCAGCAGGTCGCGGATCGTCCGCCCCTCGACCAGCTCCATCACGATGTACGGCGTGACGTTCCCGCCGATGATCTCCTCGCCGGAGTCGTACACCGCCACCACGGCATGGTGGTTCAGCCCCGCCACGGACTGTGCCTCGCGGGTGAACCGGGCCTTGGAGACCGGGTCCTCAGCGAGATCGGAACGCAGCAGCTTGACCGCGACCGTACGCCCCAGGCGCAGGTCCTCGGCGCCGAACACCTCGGCCATGCCGCCCCGGCCCAGCCGCCGGGTCAAGCGGTAGCGGCCGTCACCGACCAGCCCCCGGTTTCCCCATAGTTCCGGCGAATCGGGCATCGAGCCGCCCGCAGACCCGCCCGTCGCATCGGGGTCCTCCGAAGAGCCCCCTGCGGCTTGCGCCTGTGCCATCAGTCCTCGCCGTTGGTCGGTCCGCGGGTAGTGCGTTGCATATGCCGTTCCCCGCCTGGAGGCTACCGCCTCGGGGGAGGAGGTCGGGACGGGACGGAGGGGGCCATCCAATCGGCTGCCGCACCCGACTGGCAAGTTCGCTGACCGCGGCGGGCGGATGCGGGGGTAATGAGACGAACGTCTCCTGGATGTGCTCACACGATGCTCATCCGGTTACGGAACGGGCAACGAACTTGACGTGTCGGTGCCCTGGGGCAGACTTGGCCGGGTAAGTCAGGACCACTGGGCTCGCGCGCGGGACCCGCGCGACGGTCGAACGGTCGCGTCGCCGACCCTCGTACCGTGTCCAGCGGCACGGTCACGCCGAGACAGCACGCGCCGGCAGCGCGCCGCCAAGGGGGAAGCAGTCAGATGAGCCAGGACGGCGCACAGGACGCGGGGCAGTACATCGGGCGCACCATCGGCGGCCGGTTCCAGCTGCAGAGTCTGCTCGGCGCCGGTGGCATGGCGTCGGTCTACCTCGCGTACGACTCGGTCCTCGACCGGCAGGTCGCCGTCAAGACGCTGCACACCGACCTGGGCAGGGAACAGTCCTTCCGGGAGCGCTTCCGCCGCGAGGCGCAGTCCGTCGCCAAGCTGACGCACACCAACATCGTCTCGGTCTTCGACTCCGGCGAGGACGAGATCGACGGCGCGATGGTGCCGTACATCGTGATGGAGTACGTCGAGGGCAAGCCCCTGCGCTCGGTGCTGGACGAGGACATCGCGCAGTTCGGCGCGATGCCGGCGGACAAGGCGCTGAAGATCGTCAGCGACGTGGTCGCCGCGCTGGACGTCAGCCACGAGATGGGCCTCGTGCACCGCGACATCAAGCCGGGCAACGTCATGGTGACGCGGCGCGGCGTGGTCAAGGTGATGGACTTCGGCATCGCGCGGGCCATGGAGTCGGGGGTGACCTCCATGACCCAGACCGGGATGGTCGTCGGCACCCCGCAGTACCTCTCCCCGGAGCAGGCGCTGGGACGTGGCGTGGACGCGCGGTCCGACCTGTACTCCGTCGGCATCATGCTCTTCGAGCTGGTCACCGGGCGGCTGCCGTTCGACGCCGACTCCCCCCTGGCCATCGCGTACGCACACGTGCAGGAGGAGCCGGTCATGCCCTCCTCCATCAACCAGTCCGTGCCGCAGACCATGGACGCGCTGGTCGCGCGCGCGCTGAAGAAGAACCCGAACGAACGCTTCCCCTCCGCCGAGGTGATGCTCGCCGAGTGCTCCCGGGTGGCCAGCTCCGGCACCGCCACGAACGCCATGCCGACCATCGTCAGCAGCGGCCCGGGAGCGAGCGGCGCCGGCCTGGGGCAGGCGGTCTTCCCGCCCGTCGGCACCAGTACGCCCCCGCCGCCCGGCGGCGTACAGCCCTACCAGAGCGGCCAGTACGGCGGATACGCCCCGGCCACCCCGCCACCCACGCCGGCGTACGGCTATCCGAACCAGCAGACCGTCAGTCCGTACGGGCAGCAGGGTGGCGCGTCGCCGACCCTGCCGCCGAACTCCGCCCCGGCCACCGGCGGCGGTCAGGGCGGCAAGAACAACATGGCGGTGATCGTCGGCTCCGCGGTGGTCGCGATCATCGCCGTCACCGCCGTGATCGTCGGAGTGACGATGAGCAGCGGGGACAGCGAGGACAAGGCCGGCGGCGATCCCAGCGCCTCCTCCCAGGAGGACAAGGGCGGCGGCGGGACCGACTCCGGCGGCACGAGCGGCAACACGCCGACCGCCAAGGAGACCTTCAAGGGCGAGAACAAGAACCGCACCATCGACTCGGAGGAGTGCACCGACGCGCGGGAGCACTACAGCGACAAGGACAGCGTCAACATGCCCGAGCTGACCCAGAAGAACCTCGCCTCGGTGAAGGCGTGCCTGCGTGCGGCCGGTTGGCCCCTCGACGACGTGACGTACGAGGACGAGAACGAGTGGGGCAAGAACACCGTCCTGGAGCAGAGCCCGGACAGCTACGACGCGTTCAACCCGAAGAAGGACAAGGTCGAGCTGACGGTCTCCACCGGCAAGCCCTGACCGCCCGCCGGGCGTTGACCCGGCGACGGACGACAGACGGCCAGCGAGCGCAACCGAGGTGCGCTGCGCTGGCCGTACTGCTTCCGTACTGCTTTCCGCGCGGGATCACAGCCGGGAGGCGGCTGATCGCGTGCGGGGGGGGGGCGGAGGCGTGTGTCAGCGGTGCTGGGGCGGGACCTGCCAGGTGCTCGCTGGAGTCAGAGGTACGGACCACCCGCACGGGCGTGGCCGGGGGCCTCGGCCTCCGACTCCACCATGTCCTCCGGGACCGCGCCCGGCGGCAGTGCCCTGCGCATCTGCTCGAGCTGCGAACGCGCAGCCATCTGCTGCGCGAACAAGGCCGTCTGAATGCCGTGGAACAGCCCCTCCAGCCAGCCCACCAACTGTGCCTGCGCGATGCGCAGTTCGGCGTCGCTGGGCACGTTGTCATCGGTGAACGGCAGGGACAGCCGCTCCAACTCCTCGATCAACTCCGGCGCGAGCCCGTCCTCGAGCTCCTTCACCGAACTCGAGTGAATCTCCTTGAGCCGGGCCCGGCTCGCCTCGTCCAGCGGCGCGGCCTTCACTTCCTCCAGCAGTTGCTTGATCATGCTGCCGATCCGCATGACCTTCGCTGGCTGCTCGACCATCTCCGTCACGGGGACCTCAGCCTGCTCTCCGGCTTCACCTTCGCCGCCCTTGGGGGCGGCACTGCCGAGAGCCATTCCGTCCGGGCCCACGACCAGGACGTGCGGGCTCTCCTGCGACCGTTCATTGCTGGGCTGTGTCATACCCCCATTCTGCATCCCGCCACCCCACTCGCTCGGTCTGGTCCGTTCACCGCTGACGCAGGCGCAGCGCCAGGAAACCCAGGCCCAGACCCAGGAACGCCAGCCCGGCGCCCAGCGGGAGGACCGGCAGCAACGGACCGCCGGAGCCCGGCGTACTGGCGGGCGCCTCCCGGAAGCGCCGCTCGTGGGGTGAGTCGCCGTCGCGCCGCGCGTGATCGCGGGAGTCCGGATCCGTTCGCGGGTGCGGGGACGCGCCGGCCGACCGGTCCGCGGACGTATCCGAAGGGGACACGACAGGTGCCGGGCTCCAGGCCACCGGCTTTCCTCCGGGCGGGGCGGATATGGACCGGTCCGCGGTGACGGCCCCGCCCTCCACGTGTCCGTACGCAGGGCTTTCGCGCGCAGGGCTTTCCTCAGCCATGGCGTGGTCGGCCGCGCCGCCGGGCATCGCGCCGCCGGCCGCGGCACTGCTGGGCACGGTGGTCAGCAGCAGCACCGCCGTACCAGCCAGCGGTACGAGGAGCCGGCTCGCGGCACGGCGCGGTCCGCGCGGGTACGACGGTGGCAGGCGGTCCTCGGAGTCGTGGACGTCACGCACGGTTGACCCTCCCTTGCCCGGTGCCTCACCCGTACCGTCACCGCAACAAGCGTTGCATGACGTACGAAATCCGGCATCCGGGACGCCGAGTCATCGTGCGCGCCCCTCGCGCGCGCGGCACGCAGCCAACAGGTCGGCCACGGACCGGGATCGGGGATCGGGAAACCGTTCGGGCGCTCAGCGGGCCAGCGCTCAGCGGGTCAGTACGACCTTCCCGACATGCTTGCTCTCGTCCAGCACCCGATGTGCCTGAGCCGCCTCCCACATGGGCAGCGTACGGTCCACCACCGGCCGCACCCGACCGTCGGCGAGCAGCGGCCAGACATGCTCCCGCACCGCCGCGACGATCTCCGCCTTCTCCGCTGGCGGTCGGCCACGCAGGGACGTCGCCGTCACCGAACCCCGCTTCCGGAGCAGCGCGCCCAGGTTCAACTCGCCCTTGACGCCGCCCTGCATGCCGATGACGGCGAGCCGCCCGCTCGTCGCCAGCGCCCGCACGTTCGACTCGAGGTACCGCGCACCCATGTTGTCCAGGATGACGTCGGCCCCGGCACCGTCCGTCGCCGCCCGCAACTCCGCGACGAAGTCCTGCTCGCGGTAGTTGATCAGGATGTCCGCGCCCAGCTCCGCGCAGCGGTCCAGCTTCTCCTTGCTGCCGGCCGTGACCGCGACGCGCGACCCGAGCGTCACGGCCAGTTGTACCGCCATCGTGCCGATGCCGCTCGAGCCGCCGTGCACCAACAGCGTCTGGCCGGGCCGCAGTTCCGAGATCATGAAGACGTTCGACCAGACCGTACAGGTCACTTCCGGCAGCGCGGCGGCCTGTACGAGGTCGAGCCCCGCCGGCACCGGCAGCAACTGCCCGATGGGCACCGCGACGCATTCGGCGTATCCGCCGCCCGCCAACAGCGCGCACACCTCGTCTCCGACCGCCCAACCCGCCACGCCCGGACCGAGTGCGCTGATCCGTCCCGCGCACTCGAGCCCCGGGTACGGCGACATGCCGGGCGGCGGGTCGTAGAGGCCCTGTCGCTGCAGCAGATCCGCGCGGTTGACCGCGCTGGCGGCGATGTCGATGAGCACCTCGCCCTCGCCGGGCACCGGGTTGGGGGCCTCGGCCCAGACGAGAGCTTCCGGACCGCCCGGCTCGGGAATCGTGATCGCATGCATGCGGCCGACGCTACCCCGCCGGCGGGCACGGCGCGCGCCCCACCGGGACGGGTCCGGCGGGTCAGGCCCCTTCCGTGTCCGGCTGCGGCGTCGACCGGTGAATGACCACCACGCGATCGGTCAGTTGCAGCGGATCGGCGTCGGGATTGTCGAAGTCGAGCAGCCGGTGCCCGCGTACGACGGTCACCACCAGGTCCTGGCACTCGCGCGGGGAATGCCCCGACTCCGCCTTGGTGACCGGGCGTTCCCGCAGGCTGAGACCGGTGCCCTGTTGGATCAGGTCCTGCATCACCGAGCTGGCGTTCGGGCTGAGCACGGACAGGCCGAGCAGCCGACCGGCCGCGCTGGAGCTGGTGATCACCGCGTCCGCGCCGGACTGCCGTAGCAGCGGGGCGTTCTCCGCCTCGCGGACGGCGGCGATGATCCGCAGCCGGGGATTGACCTGCCGCGCCGTCAGGATGACCAACACGGCGGTGTCGTCGCGCTGTGGTGCGACGACGATCTGCTTCGCGCGCTGCACCTCCGCTCGGGCGAGCACGTCGTTGCGGGTGGCGTCGCCGATCACGCCGGCGAAGCCCTCCTCGGCGGCGAGCTTGATGACGTGGTGGCTCGGATCGACCAGCACCAGCCGTTCCTTGGCCGTACCGGTGGAGAGCAGCGTCTCCGTCGCGGAACGGCCCTTGGTGCCGAAGCCGACGATGACCGTGTGATCACGCAAGGCAGACCTCCAGCGCGCCTGACGCCACTGCTCACGGGTGCGTTCCGTGAGCACCTCGAGTGTCGTGCCCACCAGGATGATCAGGAAGAGCACCCGTAGCGGGGTGATCAGCAGGATATTGACGATCCGAGCGCTGTCGGAGACGGGGGCGATGTCGCCGTACCCGGTGGTGGAGAGCGTGACGGTGGTGTAGTAGAAGCTGTCCAGGAAGGAGACCGAGTCATCGTGGTTGTCCGTGTAGCCGTCCCGGCCGAAATACACCAACAGCACGGTTATCGCCAACACCAGCGTCGCCGCGAGCAGTCGCCGCGCGACCTGCCGCAACGGGCCGACGGAGGGCTGCGGAAGCTGGATGTGCTGGTCGGCCGCCTCCCGCCCGCCGGCGCCCAAGTTCGGCGTGGTCAACGTCCGCGCGTCGAGGCGCCCGGCCCCGGTTTCCCGCTGTCGCCCCGTGAGCAGGGCCTTCCAGAGGGGGTTCGGCTGTCGTGGTTCCGATGTCGGACGACCGCCCGTCACGGAAGGTCCAGCAGCTCGGCGGCCGTGCCGGCGGGGAGGCCCCCGGGCGGAACGACGGCCAGATGTGTCGCGGCCGCGATGCCGCGCAGCATGGCCGGACCGGTGTACGGCACCGGACTCGCCTCCGTGCCGGCGCCGCCAGGGCGGTGGACCGGCACGAGCTGGGTGTCGCGCGGATGCCCCCGCTGGGCTGCGGTGAGGGCGGCCCGCTCCCGTACGGCGAAGTGGGTCCACGGCCGGGCGCCGGAGAGGTGGTCGGGATGGGCACGACGGTCGGGGTGGTCCGGGCCGTCGAGGTGAACGGGGCGGTCGGGGCCGTCGGCGCGGTCCGCGAGCGCGGCCGGGTGGCCCGCGAGCGTACGGACCAGCGGGCCGGCCAGCGTCACCAGCCCGGCCACCGCGGCCAACGGGTTGCCCGGCAGACCGATGAGGTACCGGCTCTCCCGGCTCGAGCCCCCGCCCGTGGGGGCGGGCGCGGGGGGCAGCTCCGCGAGCAGCATGGGGTGCCCCGGCCGCACGGCCACGCCGTCCACCAGCAGCCGGGCGCCGAGGCGATCGAGCGTGGGACGTACGTGATCCACCGGCCCGGCGGCCGTACCGCCGGTGGTCACCAACAGGTCCGCTGTGCTGGTGGCAACCGCTTCGTGCAGCGCCTCCACGTCGTCGCCGAGCCGTCTGGTCACCAGTACCTCGGCACCCAGGGAGGTCAGCCAGGGGCCGACCATGGGGCCGAGGGCGTCCCGGACCATCCCTTCCCGCGGACGGCCCCGCCGCAGCAACTCCGCCCCGAGCACCAGCACTTCGGCGCGCGGTCGGGGGAGGACGGTCAGCTCGTCGTGACCGGCTGCCGCCGCCAATCCCAGCACGGCGGGTGTCACGGGCGTACCGGCGGCGACGAGCTGGTCCCCGGAGCGGCACTCCTGGCCACGTGGACGTACGTCGGCGCCGTGTGCCGCACTGCCAGTGGGCGCGTCCGGGCCCAGGTGCAGCCGCTCGCCACGCACGCGGGAACGTTCACTGCGGAGCACGGCGGTCGCGCCATGCGGCACCCGGGCGCCGGTGGCGATCCGTAGGGCGTGGCCGTCCGGGAGGTCGGCGGCGGGCGGGTCGCCGGCCAGGAGACCGGCACCGGCGACCTGCGCGCGGGGGGAGTCCGCATGGGGGGCCTGCACGTGCGGGGCCGCTACGTGCGGCGGGTCGGCGGGGGTGTCGGCGGGGGTGTCGGCGCTGAGGATCTGCCAGGGCCCCGGTCCGGACACCGCCCAGCCGTCCATCGCGGAACTGTCGAAGGCCGGCAGGTCGGTGGTCGCCACGACGGGCTCGGCCAGGACGTGGTCCAGCGCGCTGTCCAACGGCAACGTGCCGGGCCGGGCCGGGCGGGCCGCACGGGCGGCCCGGGCTCGTGCCTCCGACCAGGAGACGGCCGGGGGTCGCGCCGGGCCGTCCGTCCGCCCCTCGGCACCTCCGGTGGCCGGTGCTGAGGCCGCGGCTGTGCCCGCGGCCGGATCGGACGCTACCGGGGGCGCGTCCGGCGCCGGCGCGGGGCCTGCGCGCCGCTCACCGTGCGGGTCGGCCGGTCCTTCCTCGTCACGGGTCAGCTCCGTGTCCTTCGGAGCGGCGGCGCCGGCGTCCGGCTTTCCGCCCGCCGGAGACGCGAACCCGGGTGCCTTCCCGTCCGTGCGGGAGATGGCTTCCCATGGATCGACCGCCGCCGGGCCGGCATGCCGCGCCCCGTCCCGCTGCGTACCGCCACGCTCGGAGCGCTCGGCGCGGCCGGCCTCAGCGCGGCCAGGCCGGGAGGGGGCGGCCGCGCCGGTACCTCCGGAACGGCCAGCAGAGCGGCTCGGTCGGCTGGTGTGACTCGGGCGACTGGCCCGGTCCGCGGTGCGTCCGGTGCTGAGCCAGTCGGGCAGCAGGTCGTCCTCGACCCCCTCGCTGGGGCGCGGTTGAGGACGGTACGTCGGGGTGCCGTTCGCGACCGCCATCGCCTCGTCGAACTCGTCCGGATCACTCATGCCCCGCTCGTTTCCTCGCCAGTGGCTCCGGGGCCGGTCTCGGCCGCCCAACGCTCAGCCAGCCGCGCGGCGGCTCGGGAGGCGTCCGCGATGTCCTGCGCGGAGCCGCCCCGGGTGGCCGCGGCGTATCCCACCAGGAACGTGGTCAGGGGCGCGGCCGGGCGCGCCACGCCATGCGCGGCGTCCCGCGCGAGGTCCAGCAGAGCGTCAACGTCCAGCTCGGGACTGATGCCCAGTTCTTCGGCTACCGCGGTCGTCCATTCATCGAGCACCGTGCCATGGTCCCTGATCCTGGCCCGGGCGGCGACGAGGTCCTCCCAGGTGTCGCAGTCCCCCGCGTCGGCCGCCGGGACGCGCCGCAGCCGCAGCTCGGGCAGCAGCAACCGCAGGGGCAGACCGGTGAGCGGGCCGTACTCGGTGCGGAGCAGGGCGAGTTCACGCCTCAGCGGTTCGGTGCGGTAGGCGGCTACGAGTGGCTGGTCGCGACCGTCATGGACGACCGCGGCTTCCTCACCGCCCATGTCCAGCAGGCTCCGAACGGTGCTCGGGTGCAGGAACGGCAGGTCGGCGGACAGCACCAGCGCCGTTTCCCGTGTCACGTACCGGAGTCCCGCGTCCAGCGCGGCCAGGGGGCCGCCACCCGGCGGCTCTTCGCGTACCCAGCGCACCGGGCGGCGCACCGGGCGGCGCGGGCCGACCACGATCGTCGTACTCGCGCCGGGGCAGGCCGCGAGCACTCGGTCGAGCAGTGGGCGACCGCCGACCGTGAGGGACGGCTTGTCGCTGCCGCCGAGCCGCCGGGCGGCGCCCCCTGCCAGGACCACCACGTCGTGCGGCGGCCACGGAGTGTCCCGGGACTGGCGTACGGACGCCGGCAGCCCACCGGCCAGCCGGTCGCTGGCTGGCCGGTCGCTGGCTGGCGAGTCTGCGGGCGGGGGCTCACCCGTGGGCGGGCCACTGGGCGAGGGCGGGTACGTCTCCACCCCTCAGAGGGTACGGAGCAGCACCGCTGGTTGCTCCACGCAGTCCGCGACATAGCGCAGGAAGCCCCCCGCCGTGCCGCCGTCGCACACTCGATGATCGAAGGTGAACGACAGCTGCACGACGCTCCGCACGGCCAACTCCCCCTCCACCACCCACGGCTTCTCGGTTATCCGGCCGACTCCGATCATCCCGGCCTCGGGATGGTTGATGATCGGCGTGGAGCCGTCCACTCCGAACACGCCGTAGTTGTTGAGGGTGAACGTGCCGCCGGTCAGCTCCGCCGGAGAGAGCTTGCCCGCCCGGGCGGCCTCGGTGAGCCGGGTCATCTCCTCGGCGAGCTGCTCGGTGTTGCGCGCGTGCGCGTCCCGCACGACGGGCACGACCAGCCCGCGATCGGTCTGCGCCGCGAAGCCGAGGTGAACTGCGTCGAGTCGGACGATGTCGTGCGCAGCGGTGTCCACGGTGGAGTTCAGTTCGGGATACCGGGCCAGGGCCGCCGTGCAGATCCGGGCCAACAGCGCCAACAGGGGGATCCCCGAGCCGGCGGAGTTGAGGGTCCTGCGGGTCGCCAGCAACCCCGTGGCGTCGGCGTCCACCCAGCAGGTGGCGTCTGGTATCTCCCGACGGCTACGGGTGAGCTTCTCGGCCGCCGCGCCACGCATGCCCCGCAACGGCACCCGGGTCCCGCCGAGGACGGCGGCCGGCGCGCTGCTGGTGGCTGCTTCGAACGGAGCGGTGGCAAGCGCATCGGCGTCGGTCGGTCCGGCCGGCCGCTGCCCCCGGTCCCGCACGACTCGCTCGACATCGGCCCGCAGCACCAGGCCGTCCGGGCCGGAACCGACGACGCCCCGCAGATCGATGCCGTGCTCCCGGGCGATCCGGCGCACGAGTGGCGAGATGACCGCGACCGGAGGCTTGCTTTCCGCCCGCCCCGGGGGCGGCTCGACTGCTTGGCCCCGCCCGCGTGGATCGCGTGGGCCGCGTGAAGCGGCACCGCCGTGCCGGCCGCCACCGTCGATCGTCCCGGGCGGGATGTCTTCCACCGGCGGTGTCGAGCCTCCGGTGGCCTCACCGCCGACCCGCGCCGGATCGTCCGGCTGCCCGGCCGTCACGCCTCCGGCCACCGCCCCGTGTGAGCCCGTCGCGTCAGGATCGGGCACCAGCACCCGCCGGCGGCGACGTGCGCCTGGCCGCGACTCGCCCACGGTGCCGTATCCCACGAGGACGTTCCCCGAACCGCCAGGATCCGCGTCCGGCTCCCGGGCTGCCGGCTCCCGGGCTGCCGGTGAGTCCTCCGCTCGCTGGCTCCCCGACGCGCCGTTCGCCCCCGGGGCGGCGTCGCTCTCCGAAGGCACGACGGACTGCTCCGCGGCGTCCACAGCCACCGCCACGAGTGGTGTCCCCACCATGATCTCGTCACCCTCGGAGCCGTACCGTCCGGTGATCACGCCGGCGTGCGGACAGGGCACGTCCACCATGGCCTTGGCCGTCTCCACCTCCACGACGGTCTGATCGGTCGCGACCACGTCACCGACGGCCACCAGCCACCGCACCACGGTGGCCTCCGTCAGCCCTTCTCCCAGGTCGGGGAGCGCGAACTCACGAACCTCAGCCATCACTCACCGCCACCTTCGAAGCCGCCCGCCGAACTGACACCGGACGCCGTCCAGTCGCTCTCCCACTGCAACCGCCCGACCGCGTCCAGCACACGCTCGACGCCCGGCAGATGATGACTCTCCAGCATAGGCGGCGGGTAGGGGATGTCGAAGCCCGTGACCCGGAGCACCGGCGCCTCCAGATGGTGGAAGCAGCGCTCCGTGATCCGCGCGGCGATCTCCCCGCCCGGCCCGCCGAAGCCCGCCGACTCGTGCACGACCACAGCGCGGCCGGTGCGCCGGACCGACTCGGCCACCGTCACGTCGTCGAACGGCACCAGCGAACGCAGGTCGACCACCTCCAGGTCCCAGCCCTCCGCGCGGGCTGCCTCCGCCGCCGCCATGCACACCGGCACCGAGGGTCCGTAGGTGATCAGCGTGGCCGAGGCACCCCGGCGGCGCACCACCGCGCGACCGATCGGTGGCACCCGCTCCGGCTCCGCCGACGACCAGTCCGCCTTGCCCCAGTAGAGCCGCTTGGGCTCCATGAAGATCACCGGGTCCTCGGCGACGATGGCCGCGCGCAGCAGGCCGTACGCGTCCGCGACGGTGGCCGGAGTGACCACCTGGAGCCCGGGTGTCGCCATGTAGTACGCCTCGGAGGAGTCACTGTGGTGCTCGACCCCGCCGATGCCACCGCCATACGGCACGCGCACCGTGATCGGCATCGGCAGCGCACCCCGGGTGCGGTTCCGCATCCGGGCGGCGTGCGAGACCAGTTGCTCGAAGGACGGATACGCGAAGGCGTCGAACTGCATCTCCACGACCGGCCGCAGACCGTACATCGCCATCCCGATCGCCGAACCCAGGATGCCGGCCTCGGCGAGCGGAGTGTCCGTGCAGCGGTCCTCGCCGAACTCCGCGGCCAGCCCGTCCGTCACCCGGAACACCCCGCCGAGGGTGCCGATGTCCTCGCCCATGAGGTGGACGGTCGGGTCCTCCAGCATGGCGTCGCGCAGGGCTTGGTTGAGCGCCTGGGCCATGGTCACCGGCTTGCGTGCCGCGGTGGTGCCATCCGCCGCGCTGATCGTCTCCACGGTGCTCATCGCGTCTCGCTCCCCGGGCGGCGTACGCCCTCGTCCGCGCCAGACGGAACGCCCGCCCGCTCGGCGCCCGTCCCGCCGGCGGCCGTCTCGGCGGCAAGCTCCTCATCGGCCGCCAACTCCGCCCGCAACAGGGCCGACTGCTCCCGCAGCTGCGGCGTCCGCTGGTCGTACACGTGCTCGAAGAGCTCCGTCGGGCACAGCACAGGGTCGGCGTTCATCCGGTCCCGCATCCCGGCCGCCATGTCCTCGGCGTCCGCGCGCACCGCCTCCACCGTGTGCTCGTCCAACCGGCCCAGAGCGCGCAGCTCCCGCTCGAGCAGCGCTATTGGGTCGTGCGCACGCCAGTGCTCCACCTCTTCGCTGCTGCGATACCGGCTCGCGTCGTCCGCGTTGGTGTGTGCCTCCATGCGGTAGGTGACGGCCTCCACGAGCGTCGGCCCGCCCCCCTCGCGCGCCCGCTCGATCGCCTCACCGAGCACCTGGTGGGTGGCGGCGGCGTCGTTCCCGTCGACCAGCCGGCCCGGCATGCCGTACCCCACCGCCTTGTGCGCGAGCGAGGGGGCCGCAGTCTGCTTGGCGAGCGGCACGGAGATCGCGAAGCCGTTGTTCTGCACGAGGAACACCACCGGGGACTGCCACACCGCGGCGAAGTTCAGCGCCTCGTGGAAATCGCCCTCGCTGGTGCCCCCGTCTCCCACCATGGCCAGCGCGACCGTGTCGTCCCCGCGCAGCCGCGCGGCGTGCGCCAGCCCCACGGCGTGCGGGAGTTGGGTGGCGAGGGGGGTGGACAGCGGCGCCACCCGGGTCGCACGCGGGTCGTATCCGCTGTGCCAGTCGCCACGAAGCAACGACAGCACCTCGACCGGGTCCAGGCCGCGTGCGACGGCGGCGAGGGTGTCCCGATAGCTCGGGAAGAGCCAGTCCTGCTCGGCCAACACCAGCCCCGCCGCCACCTCGGCCGCCTCCTGGCCGGTGGAGGACGGATAGACGGCCAGCCGGCCCTGCTTCGTGAGGGCGGTGGCCTGCTCGTTGAACCGTCTGCCACGCACCACCCCCGCGTGCAGGCGGGAGAGCAGCTCCGGGTCGAGATCGGCTTCGGTGCCCAGCAGGTGGTACGGCTCACCGTCCGGCAGCAGCGGGGCGGGGTCCAGCCGGGGCCGCCAGGCGGGCGGCGGGGCGAGGTGATAGGCACCGGGCTGCTCAAGAACCGTCATGATGAGCACCTCCTCGTGTGGTCGCCAGTCCGTAGCGTCCCTACGGGCATGGTGAGCGTTGTCCGGGCCAGGCGCCGCACGGCGTCCGCCGCATGGTGCGGTGCCTCGCCTCGTCCGAACGAGCCTCCCAACCGATTGTTCGGTCGCCAGCACACTTTGGCTACCCGCCTCCGCAGCCTGTGGACAAACTGCCCAACAGGTCGTTCCATGGGGCCAACTTGTCCACGGAGGGGGAGCCACACCCGATGCCGGACGAACAAATGGCCAGTCCCCGGTCCGACGACCGCCACATCGCGGGCCGGCAGGAGACGCCCCGCACACCCGCGGCGCCCCCAACACCCGCGGGAGGCCCCGGCGACCCGAGCAGCCCGAGCGACCCGGGCGACCGGCCCGATGGAGCCGCGGGCCGCCGTTCG
>NZ_LJGU01000148.1:22105-166498 GCF_001751245.1 Streptomyces oceani | reverse complement strand
CCGGCCCGATGGAGCCGCGGGCCGCCGTTCGGCACCCGGCAGCTCGCCGCGGGTCGCGGCCACGTCCGAGCCGCCGTCCGCCGGCCGGCTTCCCGTACGCCCGCTCGACGCCGTGGACCGCGACATCCTGGCCCTGCTGCGGGCGGACGGCCGGGCCTCCGTACGTTCCGTGGCCGAGCGGGTGCACGTGTCCCGGGGCAATGCCTACGCCCGGATCAACCGCATGCTCGAGGACGGCGTGATCCGGGGGTTCAGCGCCCGCATCGACCAGGAGCGCGCGGGGCACGGCACCTCCGCGTACATCACGCTGAAGATCGTGCAGGACTCCTGGCGCTCCGTACGCGAGCAACTGTGGGAGCTGCCCGGGGCCGCGCACATGGCCCTGGTGGGCGGCGACTTCGACGTGCTGCTATTGGTACACACCGCCGACAACCGCGCCCTGCGGGATCTGGTACTCACCCGCATCCAGGCCATTCCCGAGGTGCTCAGCACCCGCACTCTGCTGGTCTTCGAGGAGACGGACCTCGAACCGGAGGCGTGACACTCGCCGTCGGCGGCACCACGACCAGCGCCGAACACCGGGCCCTACGGTCAGTCCGCGACCGGACCGTGTCGGCGAGCGGCCGACGATACGCCCTCCGAGGCCCGTCTCGGGCGACTCGAGCACCGCGCGCGGCCAGTCCGAAAGCATCTGGGATTCCCACGCGCGACCGGGACATTTCCGCTCCGCGTAGAAGTACGCGAACGCCACAAGGGACACTGCGACCATAATTCTCCAGTGGTACACACCGCTGAATAATTTCTCGCGGAATTATTGGCCATTTCCCCGCCACCCACTTTCCAACACCAGGACTCACCCCTAGAGTTCACGCCGCACGCCGGCCCCGGGGGGACTTCCGGACCGGCGGCCCGTACGTGGACCAGAAGACCAGCACAGAAATGGGCGTGAGAAATGCACAAGAAAAAAGGGATTCTGGCGGGATTCGCCATACTGCCGGTCGCGGGGCTCATCACCACCGGGGTGGCCACCGCCGACCAGCCTGACTCCGCCCAGGCCGCCGGCTGCGCCGACAAGATGATCTTCGAGGTGGGCGGCCACAGGGACGGCGACGCCACGGTCTACGACAAGAGCAACGCCGCAC
Organism: Streptomyces oceani; assembly: GCF_001751245.1. GTDB lineage: Bacteria > Actinomycetota > Actinomycetes > Streptomycetales > Streptomycetaceae > Streptomyces > Streptomyces oceani. Next base: position 165,356 of record NZ_LJGU01000148.1, on the reverse strand, counting down.
TGCCGGCGGGAGTCGACTTCACCAAGATCCACTACTCCGCCGAGATCGCGCCCTTCCCCGGCGACACCAAGTCCCTGGACGACTCCGTCGCCGAGGGGCTCCAGAAACTGGACAAAGAGGTCCGCGACTTCCACGCCGCGTGCCCCTCCTCCCAGATCACCATCTCCGGGTACTCCCAGGGCGCGATCGTGGCCGGGGACCAACTGGCACGGCTGTCCCAGGAGAACAGCGTCCCGCACGACCAGATCAACGGCGTGCTGTACGGCGACCCGCGGCGCCCCGGTGGCGAGGGCCCCGGCGGCATCGAGGGCAACCTGCCGACCATCATCCCCGGGCTGACCATGAAGGGGGAGCGCGGCTTCGGCGACCTCAAGGTCCAGGAGATCTGCAACAAGAACGACGGCATCTGCTTCTCGGAGAACCCGATCACGAATCTCCTCGGGTTCGCCAACGGCGTCGTCGGCTACTTCAGCGGCGACCACGCCTACGACATCAACCCGAACTCCGAGAACGGCGGTGGCGACCGGGTCATCGACCAGCCGCCACGGGTCCCGCACGGTCCGCCGCTCCCGATCCCGGCGAAGACCCCGTACGAGCAGTTCAACGGCGACCTGCCGACCGCGCAGAAGGAAATGACCAAGATTCGCGAGGGCCTGCTGGCGAAACTCCCCGCCGAGCTACGCGACCGCCTGAACGAGTTCCCCTGGCTCTCCGTCCCGGGCGGCTCAGGAGCGTGATCGACGACGCGCGCGGTACGGCACGGGGCGGGCGAGTTCTTCCACCCACGGTCACATCTCCCCGACGGCCCTCTGGTTTCCGGTAATTACCGCTGGTAACTTCCGACCATGAACCGGACCGTTCCCCCCGGACCTCCGCCGCTGGCGGGCAGGCGGGTGCTGATCACGGGTGCGGCACGAGGCATCGGTGCCGCGCTCGCACGCCGCCTGCACGCCCGCGGCGCCCGCCTCGCACTGGCCGGCCTGGAACCAGCGAGGCTGGCCTCCGTGGCCACCGCGTGCGAGGCGCCGTACCGCACCCTGGACGTTGGCGACCACCCGGCCACCGAGACCGCGGTCGCCGAACTGGCCGCCGAACTCGGCGGCCTGGACGTCGTCGTGGCGAACGCGGGCATCGCCGGCCAACTGCCACTCGTGGGCGGCGACCCGGCGAGGCTGGAGCGAATGCTCCGAGTCAACGTCCTCGGCGTCTACCACACCCTGCGCGCGGCCGGCCCGCATCTCGCCCACCCGCGTGGGTACGCGCTGGTGATCTCCTCGCTCGCCGCGGCCGTCCATCTGCCCCTGCTCGGCGGCTACAGCGCGTCCAAGGCCGCCGTCGAGGCCCTCGGCAACACCGCCCGGATCGAACTGCGCCCCAGCGGCGCCCGCGTCGGCGTCGCCTACTTCGCCGAACTGGACACCGAGATGACCAGCCGCGGCTTCGGCACCCGCGCCGCCGCGCTGCTCACCGGCGGCGGCTCGCTGTCCCGCCTCACGCCGCTGAGCACCGGCGTGACCGCGCTGGAACGCGGCATAGCGCGCCGCTCCCGTCGTATCGTCGCGCCCTGGTGGGTCGCGCCGGTGCTGCCCGTACGACCCGTGGCGCAGCGTGTGGTCGAGCGGATCGGGCGGCGCGACCTGGCCGAGGCGCTGGAGGTGGCCCGGGAGGAGCACGCTCCGCTCACCACCGAGCAACCGGAGGACCGTTGAGCACGCCGCGCCGGCATCACGCGTACAGCGAGGACCCGTGCGTCCCGGCACCGGACGACCCGGATCCACACGGTCCGGACAGCCCGGACCCGTCTCCCCGGGTCCGTCCCGGCACCCGCCGCGAACTGGGTCTGCCGGCCTGGCTGTTCGTAGGAGCCGCTGGCCTGGTGACAGGCACGGAGGCGCCGCGGCTGTTCCGCACGCTCGGGCGGCACCGCCGCCTCTTTTGGGGCTGGCTGCACTTCGCCGGGCGGTTGATGCCCGGCGGTACGCTGCCCCGTCGCCATTCCGAGCTGGTCATCCTGCGGGTGGCGCATCTGCGGGACTGTCGCTACGAGTTCGACCACCACGTACGCCTCGGCCGACGCGCCGGCGTCACGGCCGCGGACGCCCGCCGGGTGCGCGAGGGTCCAGACGCGACCGAGTGGACAGAGCGGGAACGGGTGCTGCTGACCGCCACCGACCAACTCGTCCGGGACAGCGACCTCGACGACGAGACCTGGGCCGCACTGCGCCGCCAGCTCGACGAGCCGACCGCCGTCGAGTTCTGCCTGCTGGTCGGGCACTACACGATGCTCGCCACCGTGATCACCACCCTCCGCGTCCCCGCCGACCGCCCGCGCCGCGGGGTACGGCGGATCCGGCGCCGCCGATCAGGCTGACGCGGAGGGCGTGCGCGAGCCGGATACTCGGTTGCCGGACGGATCTCGGACTGTGAGGCTCCGGGCATGCGAATGGACGAACTGCTCACCCTGGAACGGGAGGGACGGCTACCGGAGTTCGTGCTCTTCTGGGGCGGCCCGCAGCGGAAGGGCTGCCTCAGCCAGTGGTACGACGCGCCGTTCACCGTGTCCGGCGTCCGGTACCAGACCGCCGAGCACTGGATGATGGCCGAGAAGGCGCGGTTGTTCGGGGACGACGGGGCACGTCGGGAGATTCTCGCGCGACCGTCCCCCGCCCTGGCGAAGGACGTCGGACGGCACGTGCGCGGCTTCGACGAGGAGACCTGGGCACGGCACCGCTACGAGATCGTGGTGGCCGGCAACAGGGCGAAGTTCGCCGCGCACGGGAAGCTGCGGGACTACCTCCGCTCCACGGTCGGCAAGGTGTTGGTGGAGGCCAGTCCCGAGGACCGGGTCTGGGGCGTCGGACACTCCGAGGACCAGCCGGAGGCTCAGCTTCCGTCCGCCTGGCGCGGTCTCAACCTGCTCGGCTTCGCGCTGATGGACGTACGCCAGAGCCTGCTGGACGACTAGCCAACCCGTACCACGTCTTGCCTCGCGCCCTCCGCCTCCGCCGGGCGGTCTCGTCGACCACACGGCGAGCGAGGTCATCGAGGTCCTGCCACAGCGTGTTCTCGCTGCTGGAGGCGCACCCAGACGCGCCCGCGCCCCGTACCGTTCCGCCGTGCCTGTCACGCCGTGCCTGTCACGCCGTGCCTGCCGCCCACCCGAGCCCGCGGCGTACCGCCTCCTCGACCGGCGTGTACGCGCCGTCCGCCCGCTCCAACTCCAGCTCCCCGACCGGCTCCAGCGGCGGTTGGGCGATGAACCGCGGCGCGCTGCCGTGATGCGGCTGCGCGCCGTGGATGAGGAAGGGGTGGCACAGGTACACGTCACCGGCCTGCCCGGTGGCGTACACCGTCGGCCGCTCCGCGGCGTCCAATCGCCCGGCGGCGTCCATGGCCTGGCACAGCTCCAGCATGTTCCGGCCCCGTTCGCCGGCCTCCGCCAGGAAGGGCGGGACGTCGAGATGGGAGCCCGCCTTGATGCGGGTGGGCGCCTCCTCCGGGCCGACGTCGGTGAACAGGAACAACATCAGCAACGCCCGCCCCCGCGAGCGAAGGTTCAACCACGGCCACGCGTCATCGTCCTGGGCGTAGCTGGCGTCCACGTGCCAGCCGGCGTCCCCCGGATCGTCCGGGTACGGAAAGCGGAGCGGGAACGTGCCGAGACCGCCACGAGGCACCCAGCGTCCCGCACCGACGATTTGGTCGAACGCCCCCAGCAGCGCCGGCGTGTTGGTCGCCTGCCGGAACGGCTCCTCCGCGGAACCCTCGATCCGTACGACGGGCTGGGTCCAGGTGCTCGGGTCGTCCGGGTCCAGACCCGACATCCGCCACAGGGCCGCCGTACAGTCCTGGGCCACCGAGCGGGGAAAGGCGGCCGGAAGCCGCACGAAGCCGTCCTCGACGAAGCCGCGGACCTGGGCGTCGGTCAGGGTGCGCTGGGGCGTGCTAGGCATGCCGGCCATGCTGTGCGGGCTGGTGGGGAGACGCAAACGGTTTCCGCGCCGAGCGACCCGGTCGCCTCGTGCGGCCCCGGGCGCCTCGTGCGGGCCCCCGCGTCTCGTACGTCCCCCCGCGCCCGCTACGGTCCGCGCCCCCGCGCGCCCCGGCTCCGCCACTGCCGGCTCGGTCCGGTGACCGCTCGGCCGCCTGTAACCTGACTGCGTACACCGGTCACGGTCCGGATCAACCGGCCCGGGAGCTGCGGTTGTCCGCAAGCGTGTGTGTGGTGTTCCGCGCCAAGGCGGAAGGCTCCCCACCTGGCCGGCCTGACCAGCGAATCCTAGGCTTCGACAGTCCCGCGGCCTCGTGCCGCACTCCGACACCCGCGCAGAGGTACCGCATGCAGTCCGCGCTCCTGGCCCTTTCCGACCAGCCCGAAGGCGGCATCGCAGGCTGGGCAGCCGGCCTCGTCGACACCATGGGCGGTCCCGGTGCCGGCCTGGCCATCGCCCTGGAGAACCTGTTCCCGCCGCTGCCCAGCGAGGTGATCCTGCCCCTCACCGGGTTCGCGGCCGGGCAGGGCGTGCTGAGCCTGACCTCGGCGCTGTTCTGGACGACCCTGGGCTCGGTCGTCGGCGCGGTCGCGCTGTACTGGATCGGGGCGCTGCTCGGCCGGGACCGGATGTACGCGATCTGGGACCGGCTGCCGCTGGTGAAGACCGCTGACCTGGAGAAGACGGAGGCATGGTTCGCCAAGCACGGGACGAAGGCGGTGCTCCTCGGCCGGATGGTGCCGATCTTCCGCAGCCTGATCTCGGTGCCGGCCGGTGTCGAGCGGATGCGGATGCCGGTGTTCGTGGCCCTGACCACGGTGGGCAGCCTCTTCTGGAACTCCGTGCTGGTTCTCGCCGGCTACTGGCTGGGAGACCAGTGGGACCTGGTGGAGAGCTACGTCGGAGTGATCTCCAAGGCGGTGCTGGTGATCGTGCTGGTGGCGATCGCCGTGTTCATCGTCCTGCGCCTCACCCGTGGCCGGTCCCAGAGCGGGGCCCAGCACCGGAAACCGTGATGCCGTGATGTCAGCCGGGGATCGCGCCATACCCGAGACCGAGCCGCCAGCCGTCGGCTCGGCCCCACGCCGGGCGGTGGGCCTGCTGCTCGGCATCCCCACCGCCGTGCCGGGGCTGCTCTACTTCCTGCTGGTCGGTACGGTGCTCGGCCCGGCCCTGCTCTGGCCACGCACCCGTCCCGCGGCGCGACGCACCCTGGAAGCCGGAGCGCACCGGTTGGCCGGCGTGGAGCGGCGTCGGCGCACGACCTTCTTCGGCGACCAGTTCCTCCCCGCCGACCACGCGCGCAAGGTGCTGCTCTACCTCGCGGCCCGCACCTTCGCCGGGCTGCTGACCGCCTTCGTGATCTCGCTGCTGGTCTTCGGGGTAGTGCTGGCCGTGCTCCTGGTGATCGGCTACTTCCACAGCGACTCGCCGGCCAGCGAACTCATGGGCCAGACCGTCCTCGGCTTCGTGCTGCTGTTCCTGAACATCCAGGGGCTGATCTCGCTGGAGGCGCTGGACGGGCGACTGGCCCGGCAGCACTTCGGCCCCTCCGAACGCGAGCTGATGCGCCGCAGGATCGACGAACTGGCCCTCACCCGGGCCGGGATCGTCGAAGCCGTCGACACCGAGCGCCGCCGCATCGAGCGCGACCTGCACGACGGTCTCCAACAGCGGCTGGTCGCGCTGGCCATGCTGCTCGGGCGGGCGCGCCGACACCGTACCTCCGAGAAGGGGGACGCCCTGTTGGAACAGGCGCACCGGGAGTCCCAGGAGGTGCTCGGCGAACTACGCGAGGTGGCCTGGCGGGTCTATCCGACGGCGCTGGACAACCTCGGCCTGCGGGAGGCGCTGGACGGCGTCGCCGAGCGTTGCGGCATCCCGCTCACCCTGGACTTCCAACTACCCGAGAACATACCGCACTCCACCCAGACCGTGGCCTATTTCGTCGTCTCCGAGTCGGTGACGAACGCCGCCAAGCACTCGGCGGCCGACCAGGTGCGGGTCAGCCTGGCGAAGCTGGACGACGCCGTGTTCGTACGCATCCAGGACAACGGCGACGGCGGCGCGAACCCGGAGGCGGAGGGCAGCGGCCTGTCCGGACTACGCCGCCGGGTGGCCGCGTTGGACGGCCGGATGCGTGTCGACAGCCCGCCGGGCGGGCCCACCACGATCACCGCGGAGCTGCCGTGCGCATAATTCTCGCCGAGGACTCGACCCTGCTACGGGAGGGCCTCGTACGTCTGCTCACCGAGGAGGACCACGAGGTCGTCGCGGCGGTCGGGGACGGCGCCAGCCTGGTGCGGGAGGTCGAGGCACACCAGCCGGAGCTGATCGTCGTGGACATCCGAATGCCCCCGACCCACACCGATGAGGGACTCCGCGCGGCCCTGGAGATCCGCGAACGCTGGCCGGGCATCGGCGTGCTGGTGCTCTCCCAGCATGTGGAGAAGCATTACGCGGCCCAGCTCCTCACATCCGACTCCGCCCGGGTGGGCTATCTTCTCAAGGACCGGGTGGCGCAGGTCGAGGAGTTCCTGGAGTCCCTGGAGCGGGTGTACGCGGGCGGCGCGGCCATCGATCCGGAGGTCGTACGCCAACTGCTGACCCACACGACCCACACGGACCCGTTGAGCCGGCTCACCCCGCGTGAGCGGGAGACCCTGGACCTGATGGCACAGGGCTTCACGAACGCCGCGATCGCGGGAAGGCTCTACATCTCGCAGAGCGCCGTGGAGAAGAACGCCAACACCATCTTCGACAAACTCGACCTCACCCGCACCACCGGATACAGCCGGCGCGTGCTGGCCGTGCTCCGCTACCTGGGGTCATGACCGTGCACGAGGACCATCCGACCCTTCCGGAACAGAGTTTCCGCACCCTACGGGGCCGGCGCTGGAGCTTCCTCGACTTCGGGCGGCCGGCTCCGTATCCGCCTGCCGACGAGCGGCCGGTGATCCTGGCCCTGCACGGGCACTTCGGACGTGGTCGGATCTTCGCCCCGCTGGCGGCCGCCCTCGCCGACCGCTACCGGGTCATCGCCCCGGACCAGCGGGCACACGGGCTCTCCCAGAGCGGTGGTGAGCTGACGCCGGGGGCCTACGTCGCGGACGCCGCCGCCTTCCTGCGCGCGCTCGAACTGCCGCCGGTGGCCGTCCTCGGCCACTCCATGGGCGGCGCCATCGGCTATCTGCTGGCCGAGCGCCACCCGGAGTTGGTGGCCGCCCTGGTGGTCGCGGACATGACCGTACGAAACCACGCACCGGAGGTCCAACCCGTGCTGGACGTCTCCGGCTGGCCCCGGCGTACCGCCACCCGCGAGGAACTCCGCGCCGACATCGAGGCGCGCGGCATCCCGGACGCGAGCTACTTCCTGCACAGCGCGCACCGCTTCGAGGACGGTTGGGGCCTGCTCTTCGATCCGGACGACATGATGGCCTCACAAGACGCCCTGACCGGGGACTTCAGCGCCTCCTGGTGCGCCTCCGGGCAACCGGCGCTGCTTCTGCGCGGTGGCGGGAGCTTCATCCTCACGCCCGAGACCGCCGGCTGGATGACCCGAGAACGGCCGAACACCGAACTGGTCGAGCTGCCCGGCTGCGGGCACTGGCTCCACGACGACGCCCCGGATGCCTTCGCCGAGGCCGTCGGCTCCTACCTGGACCGGGTGCTCGATGGCCCCGGCTCCGATCGATTCGAGCCCTGAGCCCTGAGCGGCGGGCGGCGAGCCTCGGGTGGTGACGGCTCGCGACCCGGGGCGTGCGCCGCTCAGTCTGGCGCGGTACGAAGCCCGGCGAAGGCCGTACGAACCACGGCCTCCGCGACCTCGTCCCGGCTGGAGCGCCCTGGCCCACCAGAACCCCCAGCCGTGTCACCGCGCTCCGGGCGGTACCACTCCACCAGCGAGTTGATCATCCCGAACAGCAGCCGGGTCGCCAGCCGGGCGTCCACGTCGCCACGCAGGTCGCCCTCCGCCGCCGCCTGCCGTAGCAGCCGGGTGACCTGCTGATCGAACTCACGGCGGCGGGCCATGGCCCAGAGCTCGGTGTCGGTGTTGCCGCGCACCCGGAGCAGCAGGGTGACGTAGGGCAGCTCGTCCATCAACACCTCAGCCGTGCGTCGAACCACGTGCTCCAGCCGGTCGACGGCTCGGCCACGCACCGCGCCGGGCTCCTCCAGAATGCCGAACAGCCCGTCCAGGGCGCGGCTTATGGCGCGACGGAGGAGTTCCTCCTTGCCCCGCACGTGGTGATAGATGGACGACTTGGAGATGCCGGCGGCCCGCGAGAGGTGTTCCATGGACGTGCCGTCGTAGCCCCGCTCGTTGAACACCCGCACCGCGACCGTCAGCAGGGACTCGGGCGTGTAGGTGTCGCGCTTGACCGGCATGCCGCCGATGCTATCCGTGCGCCGTGGGAACTTTCCCGCGCCGTCCGTCGTCATTGCCCTCGACCCCTCTTGCCCCGACCGATCGTTCGGTAGCAGTATCTGACGCGAAGCGGCCTCCGGCCAAGCGGCCGGAGGCGGCGCGTGCAACCCGCCCACCCAGTCCCAGCTCGCCGAGGAGTTGGTCATCGTGACCGCCGGAACCGCCGGATCCCCCGAGGTCGGCCCTGTGCAGCTGCTCGAGAAACACCGCGCGACCCTGGACCAGGCCCTGGAGACCATCCGCAGCCGGGCGTACTGGTCGCCACACCCGGAGCACCCCAAGGCGTACGGCGAGGGCGGCACGCTCAGCGCCGAGGAAGGCAGAGCGGCGTTCGAGGAGCTGCGCGGCAGCCGCTTCGAGCTGCCCGGCCAGCCGGGTGGTGACGGCTGGACAGCCACCGAGTCCTCGCCGTACGGCATCGCGTTGGACATCGAGTATCCGCACGTCGACGTCGGCACGCTGCTGCCCGCCATGCGGCTGGGCATGCCCGCCTGGCGGGAGGCCGGCCCGGAGGTCCGGGCGGCGGTGTGTCTGGAGATCCTGGCGCGGATCAACGCCCGCACTCACGAGTTCGCGCACGCGGTCATGCACACCAGCGGCCAGGCTTTCCTGATGTCTTTGCAGGCCGGCGGCTCCCACGCGCAGGATCGCGGCATGGAGGCGGTGGCGTACGCGTACGCGGAGCAGACGAGTACGCCCCGCACGGCGGAGTGGTCCAAGCCGCAGGGCAAGCGGGAGCCACTCGAGCTGAGCAAGTCGTTCACCGCGGTCGGACGCGGTGTCTCGCTGCTGATCGGCTGCAACACCTTCCCGACATGGAACGGCTATTCCGGGCTGTTCGCCTCGCTGGCCACCGGCAATCCCGTGCTGGTCAAGCCGCATCCGCGAGCCGTACTCCCCCTGGCGCTGACCGTCCGGATCGCCCGTGAGGTGCTGAGCGCCACCGGTTTCGACCCGAACCTGATCGCGCTCGCCGCCGAGCGGGAGGGCGAGGGCCTGGCGAAGGAGCTGGCCCTGCATCCGCAGGTGCGCGTCATCGACTACACCGGTTCCACCGCCTTCGGCGACTGGTTGGAGGCACACGCCACACAGGCCCTGGTGCACACCGAGAAGGCCGGGGTGAACACGGTCGTCGTCGACTCGACGGACGACTACCAGGGCATGCTCGCCAATCTGGCCTTCTCCCTGTCCCTCTACAGCGGCCAGATGTGCACCACCCCGCAGAATCTCCTGGTGCCGCGCGACGGTATCGACACGGACGAGGGCGCGAAGTCCTTCGACCAGGTGGTGACGGATCTGGCCGGCGCCGTCGACAAGCTGCTGGGGGATGACGCGCGGGCCAACGCGCTGCTCGGGGCGATCGTCAACGCCCAGGTGGGGGAGCGGATCGACGCCGCGGGTTCGCTGGGGGAAGTCGCTCTGGCCTCTCGTGCGGTAACCCATCCGGAATTCCCGGATGCCACCGTCCGTACTCCGGTCATCGTCAAGCTGGAGGCGACCAAACCGGAAGCGGAGGCTGCCTATCTCTCCGAGTGCTTCGGCCCCGTCTCGTTCGCGGTGGCCGTCGACTCGACTCCGGAGGCGGTGCGCCTGCTGCGACGCACCGTGCGGGAGAAGGGCGCCATGACAGTCGCGGGCTACACCACCTCCCCGGAAATGGAGCAGTTGATCGAGGACGCGTGTCTGGAGGAGTGCGCGCAACTCTCGTTGAACCTCACCGGCGGGGTGTACGTCAACCAGACGGCGGCCTTCTCGGACTTCCACGGCTCCGGCGGCAACCCGGCGGCGAACTCCGCGCTGTGTGACGGCGCGTTCGTCGCCGGCAGGTTCCGGATGGTCGAGGTGCGGCGCCCGGCATAGCGAAAGGCGCACGCCTGAGCCGGCCAGCCGGCTCAGGCGCTGCCGGATGACTGGGCCATCCAGTGGTAGAGCGTCATGGCGACACTGGTGGCGAGGTTGAAGCTGGACACCTGTGGCCGCATCGGCAGGGAGACCAACTGGTCCGCACGGGCACGGAGTTCGTCCGACAGACCGTGCCGTTCGGAGCCGAAGGCCAGCAGCGCGTCGTTCGGGAGCACCAGCGAGCGCAGGTCCGTCCCCGCCGGGTCCAGACCGTACAACGGGCCCGGAGGAAGTTCGGCGGGAGCGCGACGTGCGACGGCCGTGGCGAAGTGCAGACCCGCGCTCGCCCGCAGGACGCTCGGATGCCAGGGATCGACACTGCCCGTGGTCAACACCCCGTCGGCACCGCAGCCGGCGACCAGCCGGACGACGGCGCCGATGTTCCCCAAGTGCCGCGGATTGTCCAGCACCACCAGCGGCGCCGTACGCGGCCGTGCACGACTGTCGACCCCATCGGGACCGCCGGAGCGAAGCGGGCCGTCCGGTTGGATCGAGCTGTCCGAGCCGCGCGGGGCGCCCGGGTGGCCAGCATCGTCCCGTACGGACGTCTCCCCGGGGACCGCCACCCCAGCCGGTACGGCCAGTGCCGCCACCCCAGTGGGATGCGGACGCGGTACGAGCTGCCGCAGGGTGTCCGGCGGCACCTCCCGCAACAGCCCGCCCAACGTGTCCACCAGGTCCGGAGCCAGTTCGGTCGCCAACCGGAGCGTGGCCGCCGGCTGTTCGGCGAGCGCGAGGGGCACCCCGGCACCGAACCGCAACGCGTGCTTCAGCACGTGGAAACCGTCCAGCAGCACGGTCTCCCCGGCCAGCTCCCGCCAGCGCAGCACGGCACGCTCAGCGTGCTCGGTCCGCTCGGCGTCCGGCTCCGCGCCGGCAGCACCGGCAGCACCGGCAGCACCGCGCGGACCGTACGACACGCCTGGCTCGGCTCGGTGCTGATCGCCGGGTCCCACCCGCTGGTGCTCGGTCACCGACTCAGCGTACGGGCGAACCGGGCGACGACGAGTCGGTCGTCTCGGACTCGGCTGGCTGCCGCTGCTTGCCGACACTCGCCGACCGCGTCCGCGGACCGGCTTTCTCCGGACCTTCCGGTTCCGCCTCCGCCTCCGCGGTGCGCGCCGAGCCGTCGCCGTCAGGGCGGCGATCGCGTGTCAGACGGCCTCGCAGGCCGGAGGCACGGGCACCCATCCAGAGGAGAGCGGCGGTGGGCAGGAACACCGCGTCCGCGGCCACCATCGCGAGGGAGAAGAACGGCAAACCGAGCAGCACGGCGATACTCAGGTGCTCCACGATCATGATGACCAACAGGACGTTCTTGGCCCGCCGGTTGAGCAGCGCGAAGGGAAACGCGACCTGGACGAAGACCGTTCCGTACGTCATCAGCATGATCGCCAGCCCGTTGCTCGCGAGCACGTCGTTCAGTTCCGGCCAGGGCGCGAAGTAGTCCAGCTTCATGGGATAGAAGACGGCGGTGCCGTCCTGCCAGCGCGAGCCCTGGATCTTGTACCAGCCAGCCGTCGCGTAGACCAGGCAGACCTCGATCATGATCACCAGCAGTGCGCCGTTGTGCACCAGGTTGGCGATGATGTCGCAGAGTTGACGCGGCTCGGAGTGGTTCCGGTTCACCTTCCACCACAGGGCGTGCACCACCCACAGACCCCAGAAGACCACTGCCCAACCGGCACTCAACCCCGGACCGAGCGTGACCACCAGGAGAGTCATCCCGGACAGCGCCCACAACACCACGCCGGTGGTGTCCCGGGCCCCGGCACCCGTGTCCGACTGCCGCGACTCGCGCCGGGCGTCCAGCGACCAGACCCGGCCACAGCGGGTGAGCACGAGGTAGATGGCGATCAGGTGGATGATGTTGTCCCCGCCGTCGCCCATGAACACGCTGCGGTTCTGCAGCGAGAGCACGCCGACCATGAAGAGCACGGACATCGTCCGGGTCCGCCAGCCCAGCAGCAGGGCGGCACTGGACAGCACCGCGAGCACGTACACCAACTCGAACCACAGGTCGCTCTCCGTCCACAACAGCACCGTGAAGGAGCCGTTCGAGTCGACCAGCCGCTGTGCGAGGTCCCAGCCCCAGGGGCTGTCCGGGCCGTACAGCTCGTGTCGGTGAGGCACCTCACGCAGCAGGAAGAAGAGCCAGGTGGCGGCGAACCCGATACGTACCACGGCGCTCTGGTACGGCCCGAGGGCGGCGCCAGTCACCCGCGCGAAGCCGCGGTTCGCGGACTCCTCCAGTCGCGGCCGCCACGCGGCCAGGGACGCCCGGGCCGAGTGGGGTGGTCCCGACGACGGCGCTGGAGCCGGCGGTCGTGCGGGCGACCCCGAGCGGTCTGCCGGCCGAGGCTGGTCCGCTGTCCCTGACGGTACGGCTCCCCCGGCCGCCGTACGGGCTTCGCCCGCGGAGCGTCCCTCGTCCCGGCGACCCAACGCGGTCTCGCCGTCCTCAGCCCGGTTCCGTTCACGGGGCTCAGCGCCCCTGGCGTGCTCGCCGGGCTCGGAGCCACCGCCACGCACGCCGGGCTCCTCGCCTGCCATGTCCCCCTGCTCGGTCACCGTGCCCCCCTCAGATCCGCCTCGCTGACGTCCCACCACGGCAAGACCCAGTACTCGGTGTCGGTGTCCACCTTCTCCTCGCTCCAGTCGGGTGGGGCCACCCTGGTGGACGCCGACCGCAACTGGATGCGCTCGACCGTCCCGCCGTTGAGTTCAGGACCGAAGCGCTCCATCACGATCCGCTTCACGTACTGCTTGGACAGCTCACCACGCATCCCGGTGGGCTGGTGGTCCTCGTCGTGCGAGCCGGTGTAGAAGTCCCAGGCCCGGCGCAACTCGTTCTGCGCGGAGTGGCTCGGCAGGAGATTGCCGCGGATACGCTCGCCATCCATGGCCGAGAGGTTGACCCAGCCGGTGTTCTCCGTGCCGCCGTCGTCCTTGAGCACCTGTGCGCGGGCGTGCACGTAGATGTTCTCCTGAAGCGGGTTCGGGGCGAACAGCTTCCAGTTCTGCTCGAACTCCGGCAGGACGTAGTCGCTGACGGTGGAGCGATGCTCCTTGCTCATCGTGTTCTCCGGCGCGACGTGCAGGAAGACCATCGTCACGTGGACGATCACCGCCAGCGCCACGCCTGCCGTGGCTATGGCGACGGTGATCCGCCCGGGCAGTGACAGCGACCCGACGCCGCCACCCCGCCCTTCCTCGTCCAGAGGCTGCATGCCCTCCCCGTTCCCTCGCAGAGTTCCGCCCCAGAGGTTAGTCACACTCAGACCGGTCTTGACACCGTCCCGCAGGCGCGCACACCATTGAACCGAACGATCGGTCGGTAGGTCCGCTCAAGCCGAGGAGTCGCGTATGACAACGGTGCTGCCGGAGCAGGGCACGGACGCGGAAGCCCAGGAGTTCCAGCGGGCTTTCGACACCGCTGTCGCCGCGGACGAGCGGATCGAGCCCCGGGACTGGATGCCGGACGACTACCGAGCCACGCTCGTGCGCCAGATCGCCCAGCACGCGCACTCAGAGATCATCGGCATGCAGCCGGAGGCGAACTGGATCACCCGCGCCCCCTCGCTGCGCCGCAAGGCGATTCTGCTGGCGAAGGTGCAGGACGAGGCGGGGCACGGCCTCTATCTCTACAGCGCCGCCGAGACCCTGGGCGTCAACCGCGAGGAATTGCTGGAGAAGCTGCACAGCGGGCGGCAGAAGTATTCGTCGATCTTCAACTACCCCACCCTCACCTGGGCGGACGTAGGCGCCATCGGCTGGTTGGTGGACGGCGCCGCGATCACCAACCAAGTGCCGCTGTGTCGTTGTTCCTACGGACCGTACGCCCGTGCGATGGTCCGCGTCTGCAAGGAGGAGTCCTTCCACCAGCGGCAGGGATACGAACTCCTGCTGGAGTTGAGCCGCGGCACCGAGGCACAACACGCGATGGCGCAGGACGCGGTGGACCGTTGGTGGTGGCCCTCCCTGATGATGTTCGGGCCACCGGATGACGAGTCGGCGCACAGCGCCCAGTCCATGGCCTGGAAGATCAAGCGCCACTCGAACGACGAGTTGCGCCAGCGTTTCGTCGACATCTGCGTGCCGCAGGCCGAGGCCCTCGGGCTTACCCTGCCGGACCCGGACCTCCGCTGGGACACCGAATCCGGCCACTGGGAGTACGGCGCCATCGACTGGAGCGAGTTCAAGGCCGTGCTGCGAGGACACGGTCCGTGCAACGAGCAGCGACTCAGCCAGCGTCGTGCGGCCCACGAGAGCGGCGCCTGGGTGCGCGCGGCGGCGAGCGCCTATGCCCGCAAACGGCAGCCGACGGGCGCGCGAAACGCCACCGGCCCATCTCCCGCCGCCGAGCAGCACGTCACGGCAGGCTCCGAGGGCGGGCGGCCGGACACCGACGAAGGACCGCGGTCCAGGGAGGCGGACCCACGATGAGCAGCGACTGGCCCCTGTGGGAGGTCTTCGTCCGAGGTCGGCGCGGACTGTCCCACACGCACGCGGGCAGCCTGCACGCCCCCGATGCCGAGATGGCCCTGCGGAACGCCCGTGATCTCTACACCCGCCGCTCCGAGGGCGTCTCGATCTGGGTGGTGCCGGCCAGTGTGATCACCGCCTCCTCTCCGGACGAGAAGGACCCGTTCTTCGAGCCCGCCAGTGACAAGGCGTATCGCCACCCGACCTTCTACGAGGTTCCGGAAGGGGTGCGGAACCTGTGACGGACTCCACGGCGGCGCTGTTGGCCCGCCCCGAGCTGGCCCTCGCGGACGACGCCCTCGTCCTCTCGCACCGCTTGGGCGAGTGGGCCGGGCACGCTCCCGTGCTGGAGGAGGAGGTCGCCCTGGCGAACATCGCGCTCGACCTGCTCGGACAGGCCCGCGCTCTCTACGGCGAGTTGGGCGATGAGGACGAGCTGGCCTACCTCCGCGAGGAGCGGCAGTTCCGGAACTGCCAGCTGACCGAGCAGCCGAACGGCGACTTCGCGACCACCATCGTGCGGCAACTCTTCTTCTCCCGCTGGCAGGAGTTGTTGTACGGCCAGCTCACCGACCGTCCACTGGCGGTGAAGGCGGTCAAGGAGGTCGCCTACCACCGGGATCACGCCGAGCACTGGACGCTGCGGCTCGGGGACGGCACCCCGGAAAGTCACGAGCGCGCCCAGCGGGCCGTCGACGATCTCTGGCGATACACCGGCGAGTTGTTCCAGCCGCTGGAAGGACTGACGGTGGAGGGACACCCGGTGGACTGGGACACACTGCGAGTCAGCTGGGACGGGTACGTCGCCGACGTCCTCGACCGCGCCACCCTCAGGGTGCCGGAGAGCCCACGGCAGAGCGGCTGGCGCGCTGGCGCGGGTCGGCAGGGGCTGCACACCGAGTCGTTCGGTCGGATGCTCGCGGAGATGCAGCATCTGCACCGGAGCCATCCCGGAGCGAGATGGTAGTGATGGCCGACGAACGACTGCGCAGGATGCGCGAGGTGGCCGGCTCCGTGCCCGACCCGGAACTCCCCGCGGTGAGCCTGGCGGAGCTTGGCGTGTTGCGGATGCTGCGGGAGACGTCGGCCGGGCACATCGAAGTAGAGCTGACACCCACGTACACCGGTTGTCCCGCCCTCGCCAGCATGGCCGAGGACGTCGAACGGGTCCTCCGTGAACACGGCGCTCAGCACGTCACCGTACGAACGGTGCTGACCCCGCCCTGGTCCACCGACGACATCACGGACGAAGGGCGGCGCAAGCTCGCGGAGTTCGGGATCGCGCCTCCACGACCGGGCGGCGGACAGCATCGGACGGAACCAGTCGTCGTTGCGCTGGGCGCGACCCGAGGAGCGCCGGCAGACGGCTCAGACGAGCACGCCGCCGAGGGGAGCCAACTGGCAGAGGCCGTCGATCCGATCCGCTGTCCGCGCTGCGGATCGACGGCGACGAGCCTGCTCAGTCGTTTCTCCTCCACCGCGTGTAAGGCACTGCGGCGTTGCGACACCTGCCGTGAGCCGTTCGACCACTTCAAGGAGCTGTGACGATGTTCCACCCGCTCCGGGTCACCGGGCTCGAGTCGATCACCGATGACGCCGTGGCCGTCAGTCTTGCCGTGCCAGCGGAACTGCGCACCACCTACGCGTACGAACCGGGGCAGCACATCGCCCTCCGACGGCGCGGCTCGGACGGCGAGGAGATCCGCCGCACCTACTCCCTCTGCGCCCCCGCCACGGGGGCTCCGGACACGCTCCGGATCGGGATCCGCCGCGTCGAGGGCGGTGAGTTCTCCACTCACGCGGTCAAGGAACTGTCCGTCGGCGACACCGTCGACGTGCTGCCCCCCACCGGGCGCTTCGTCCTCCGGCCCCGCCCGGGCAGCTTCGTGGCGGTGGTCGGTGGCAGCGGCATCACGCCCGTCCTGTCCATGGCCAGCACTCTGCTGAGCGCTGAGGAGGACTCCCGCTTCTGCCTGGTGCGCAGTGACCGGTCCGCGGCGTCCACCATGTTTCTGGAGGAGGTGGCCGACCTCAAGGACCGCTATCCGGACCGGTTCCAGTTGGTGACCGTCCTCTCCCGGGAGGAGCAGCAGACCGGCCTGCCCTCGGGCCGGCTGGACCAGGCCCAGCTCACCACCCTGCTGCCGGCCGTCCTGGGCGCCTCCGGCAACACGGCGGTGGACGGCGTGGACGGATGGTTTCTGTGCGGCCCCATGGGCCTCGTACAGGAGGCCACACAGGCGCTGCACGGCCTCGGTGTGCCCCGCACGCGAGTGCATCAGGAGATCTTCCACGCCCAGGCACCGCCCGTGCCGGTGTCCGTGCCCACACCGGACTCGGCGACCGTCTCGGCCACCCTGGACGGCCGCTCCGGCAGCTGGCCGGTACGGGACGGCGAGGTCGTGCTGGAAACGGTCCTCCGCAACCGCAGCGACGCGCCGTACGCCTGCCGTGGTGGGGTCTGTGGCACCTGCCGCGCGCGATTGCTGTCCGGAGACGTCCGGATGGAACGCAACTTCGCGTTGGAGCCCGAGGAGTTGAAGGCGGGCTACATACTCGCCTGCCAGTCCCATCCGGTGACCGCTGAGGTCACGGTCGACTTCGACGCTTAGGTGCACTGATCACGAGCAGCGGCTCGACCCGTCGTGGGTCGAACCGCGATTCCGTCGTACGTCGAGCAGGATCGTGCCGCGTGCGACTCGGCCGATCCGCCCTCACACCACCTGCGCGGGACCATCTCCGGCATCGGCCACCAGCGGCCGACCCGCCTGCTCCCAGGCGAGCATGCCGCCGTCCACGTTCACGGCGTCCCAGCCCTGCTGACGCAGGTACTGCGTCACCTTGGCCGACCGTCCGCCGGCCTTGCACACGACATGGACGCGCTGGCCTTCCCCGACGTGCTCGCTCAGCTCCCCCGCCCGCCGCACGAAATCGCTCATCGGGATGTGCAGCGCCGACTCGGCGTGCCCGGCGGCCCACTCGTCGCTCTCCCGCACGTCCAGCAGGAACCCGTCGGCGGGCACCTGCTCCACTGTCAGCTGGGGCATCTGACCAAACTGCATCTCTGGGCCTTTCTTCTGCTGCTCGCCGTTCGTCATTGTTCCTGCTCCGGCCCCGGGGGCTCCGCGTCGGCGGCCCCCGACGCGGAGGTCACCACCACCCCGTCCGAGGCCAGCAGCTCCGCCAGGCGGGCTTCGCGCTGTGCCACCTGAGCGAGCAGTTGTTCCGCGATCTCGTCCAGCAAGGCGTCCGGGTCGTCCGGCGCCATCCGCAGCATGGCACCGATCGCGCTCTCCTCCATCTCCTGGACCGCCGCGGCGAGCATCTCCTTACGCCGCGCGAGCCACTCCAGCCGCGCGTAGAGCTCCTCGCCCCGGCTCAGCAGCCGCTCCGCCGTGGGGCCCTCCTCCCACTCGACGGCCAGCAGCCGCAGGGCCTCCAGATCGGCGTTGGCATAAGCCATGTTGACCCGAACCATGAAGGACTCACGACGATCCCGCTCGGAGTCGTCGGCGGCGAGGTCCGGATGGGCCTTGCGCACCAACTCCCGATACGCCTTACGGGCCTCCTCTCCCGGACGCACCCGGCTCGGCGGCCGTACGGGCTGGTCGTTGAGCATCGCCGAGCCCTCGGCGGACAGCCCCTCCGAGTCGATCCAGCCGTGAAACAGCTCCTCCACGCCCGGCATCGGGAGCACCATCGCCCGCGCCTCGTCGGCTTTGCGGACGTCCTCAGGGTCGCCCGTACGCGCCGCCACGGCCTCCGCGATCTGTGCGTCCAGCTCGTCCATGCGCGCGTACATCGGACCGAGCCGCTGGTGATGGAGACGGGAGAAGTTCTCCACCTCCACCCGGAAGGTCTCCACCGCGATCTCGAACTCGATCAGCGCGTCCTCCGCCGCCCGCACTGCCTTCTCGAGACGCGCGGTGCTCGGTTCATCCGACGGGCCGGACTCCGCGGAGCAGCTGCCCTGAGTGCCCGCCGCAGCCTGCTGCTCTGTCTGCTCGCTCTGCTCGACCTGTTCGGCTTCCGGATCGCTCACCCGGCCAGCCTACGGAACACCGGCTCGCACACCCAGTTCGGCCGTTCATCCCGGGCTCGATCTCCTCGGCCGGCTCCCGGACAGCTCAGGCTCGGGCCGACTCCTTACCGGAGAAGTCGGGACAGCCGGCCGACTCCTGCGCGGGCAGGTGCTCCTCGGCCCACCTGGTGAGCTCCTCCATGGCAGGGCGCAGCGCCGAACCGGCACGCGTCAGCTCGTAGCCGACTCGCAGTGGCGGACCGTGATCCACCTTTCGCATGACCAGGCCCATCTCCGCCAGCTCAGAGAGCCGGTCGGACAGCATGCGCTCGCTGATCCCTGGTACGGCGCGGCGCAGTTCGGCGAAGTACCCGGGACCGTTTATCAACGCCGCGATGATCAGGCCGGTCCAGCGCTTGCCCAGCATCTCGAAGACCCGGGTGATCGACGCCTTGGGTTCCGTGCAGGTCCCGGAGTGCTCCATGTCGGGACGCGACGCGTCGTCGACGATAGCTTCCCGCCGCTCTGCCATGTCTTCACGATACTGCATCCGAACAAGTAGGTGCAGAAAAGTAAGTACCTATGATAGAAGTAGTTACATACTCAACCTCAGTAACATACTGACTGGAGCCCTCTTATGGCCACCCTGCTGCACCTCGACTCCTCTCTCAACGGAGAGAAGTCACACTCCCGCGCCGTGACCGCCGCGTTTCGCCGCACCTGGGAGGCCGAGCACCCCGACGGAACGGTCCGCTACCGCGACCTCGCCGCCGACCCCCTGCCGCACATGACGGCGCCCGCCTACTACGCGAGTTTCGTGGCCTCGGAGGAGCGCACCCCGGAGCAGGCGTCCGCGGTCGCCCTCCGCGAGGAACTGCTGGAGGAAGCCGAGTCCGCCGACCTCATACTCCTCGGTGCACCGCTGTACAACTACACGATCTCCTCCAGCCTCAAGGCATGGTTCGACCACGTCGTGACCATGGGCCGCACCGTCGCCGCCAACCCGCCCTCACTGGCCGGCAAGCGCGCCGTGGTCGTCGCGAGCCGGGGCGGCTCGTACCAGCCGGGCACGCCGCAGGAAGGAAACGACCACGCGCTGCCGTACCTGCGGATGATCCTGGGGGAAAAGCTGGGCCTGGAGACCGAGTTCATCATCCCGGAGCTGACCCTCGCCCCCTCCACACCCGCGATGTCCGAGCTGGTCCCGCAGTTCGAGGAGTCCCAGGCACGGGCCCTGGCCGACGCCGAGGCGAAGGCGAAGACACTGGCCACACAGCTGGCCTCGTAAACCTCCCAGAACAGCCCCCGACCAGGCTGCCGAGACCCCGTCGGCGTTCGCGGTACGTCCCCCACGGCCCTGTCTGAGGACGCCGGAACCCGGCGGGGCCGATGGCCCGTACGCCGGGACGGTGGAGTCGCGGCCAACCCTCGTGCCGCCGGAGCAGCCGGACACACTGAAGCGGGCCGGTGCACGTGAACTCACTCACGTACATCGGCCCGCTCGGCGCTTTCGCACTGTGCGCGAGGGGGGAGTTGAACCCCCACGCCCTTTCGGGCACTGGAACCTGAATCCAGCGCGTCTGCCTATTCCGCCACTCGCGCATGGGTGCTTCCCCACATCATGAGGAAGGTCCTTCGGTAGGCCCCCGATCGGTTGCCCGCCGATGTCCAGAAGATTAGCACGCTGACCGGGGTGTCATCACATCCGTATTCACCCGCCCTCGCGCTCCTCCGGAAGAGACTGCTCCGAGCGCCCGCGTTCCGTGCAAGGGTGTGAGAGGTGACACTCAAGGACGGGGGCGTGACGGGGAACCAGCCGATTTCCCCACGCGTGGATACGATCAGTGGGCCGTATCGGCAATGTGGCCGTATCGGTGACGGGGGGCCGGGCAGGGAGAGACTGGGGCGACGCGGCCCGACTGCGCTCGGAGACACTGGAGCGGAGACACTGGAGCGGAGACCACCGCACTAGTTCAGCGGCCATCTGGGAAGGAGGTGCACCGTGGGAGTGCTGAAGCGTTTCGAGCAGCGGCTCGAGGGTCTGGTCAACGGCACCTTCGCGAAGGTCTTCAAATCCGAGGTGCAGCCCGTCGAGATCGCCGGTGCCCTGCAGCGCGAGTGTGACAACAACGCAACGATCTGGAATCGCGAGCGCACCGTCGTCCCCAACGACTTCATCGTCGAGCTGAGCACCCCCGACTACGACCGACTCAGCCCCTACTCGGGCCAGTTGGGCGACGAACTGTCCAGCATGGTGCGGGACTACGCCAAACAGCAGCGGTACACCTTCATGGGCAACATCAAGGTGCACCTGGAGAAGGCGGAGGACCTCGACACCGGCCTCTACCGGGTACGCAGCCGCACGTTGGCCTCCAGCTCCTCACAGTCCCCGGCCAGTGCCGCCCCCACCCAGGCGGGCGCGCCCGGCGGCCCGCCCCCGGCCGGCCCGGGCGGACAGAGCGGCTTCCCACCGCGTCCCGCCGGTTCGCCTCCGATGCCCTCCTCCCCACCAGCGGCTCCGTCGTACGCCCCCGGGTCCGGTGGTCCGCTGCCGCGGGCCGAGACCCGCCGCTGGATCGAGATCAACGGAAACCGTCACCAGATCTCCCGTGCCACCCTGGTGCTGGGCCGCAGCACGGAGGCCGACGTACGCGTCGACGACCCCGGAGTCTCCCGCAGGCACTGCGAGATCCGCGCCGGCGAACCGTCCTCGATCCAGGATCTCGGCTCCACTAACGGCATCGTGGTGGACGGACAGCACACCACTCGCGCTACGCTCCGCGACGGCTCGCGCATTGTCGTGGGCAGTACCACCATCATTTACCGGCAAGCCGAAGGGTGAAGCGGGGGCAATGTCAGAGCTGACCCTCACGGTCATGCGGTTGGGCTTTCTCGCCGTACTGTGGCTGTTCGTCATCGTCGCCGTGCAGGTCATCCGCAGCGACCTGTTCGGTACCCGGGTGACCCAGCGCGCCGCGCGGCGCAACGACTCGCGCGCCCAGCGGCAACAGCCGCCACAGCGCCAGCAGCAACAGCCCCAGCCGGCCAGGCGTGGGCGGGGCAACCGCGGCGCACCCACGAAGTTGGTGGTCTCCGAAGGGTCGCTCACGGGCACGACCGTCGCGCTCCAGGGGCAGACCATCTCCCTGGGCCGGGCCCATGACTCGACAATCGTGCTGGATGACGACTACGCGTCCAGCAGACATGCCAGGATCTACCCGGACCGTGACGGCCAGTGGATCGTCGAGGATCTCGGTTCCACGAACGGTACGTACCTTGACCGGACCCGACTCACCACGCCGACGCCGATTCCGCCCGGCGCGCCGATCCGTATCGGCAAGACGGTCATCGAGCTGCGGAAATAGACAGGCCGAAGACATGACGACCGGAGGGTGGGCACCGTGCGGATGTACCCGGAGCCAACGGGCGAGGTGCGCATGAGTCTGTCACTGCGCTTCGCCGCCGGATCGCACGACGGAATGATCCGCGAGCACAACGAGGACTCCGGCTATGCCGGACCCCGTCTGCTCGCGGTCGCCGACGGGATGGGCGGACAGGCCGCCGGCGAGGTCGCCAGCTCGGAGGTGATCTCCACCTTCGTGCAGCTGGACGAGGACGTCCCCGGGTCCGACATCCTCACCTCGCTGGGCAACGCCGTTCAGCGGGCGAACGACCAACTACGCCTCATGGTCGAGGAGGACCAGCAGCTGGAGGGCATGGGCACCACGCTCACCGCGCTCCTGTGGACGGGACAGCGGCTCGGCCTGGTGCACGTGGGCGACTCGCGCGCGTACCTCCTGCGCGACGGCCGTCTCGAGCAGATCACCCAGGACCACACCTGGGTGCAACGCCTGGTCGACGAGGGGCGGATCACCGAGGAGGAGGCGACCACGCATCCGCAACGCTCGTTGCTGATGCGGGCGCTGGGCAGCGGCGACCACGTGGAACCGGACCTGTCGATCCGTGAGGTACGCGCCGGCGACCGCTATCTGCTGTGCTCCGACGGCCTTTCCGGGGTCGTCTCGCACCAGACGCTCGAGGAGACCCTGGGCAGCTACCAGGGCCCGCACGAAACGGTCCAGGAACTCATCCAGTTGGCGTTGCGTGGCGGCGGTCCCGACAACATCACCTGCCTCGTCGCGGATGTCCTGGATGTCGACAGCGACTCACGCGCCGAGCAGTTGAACGACACCCCGGTGATCGTCGGTGCCGTCGCGGAGAACCAGCCGCAGCTCGGCAATGACGCCCAGACCCCGGCCGCCCGTGCCGCCGAACTCGGTCGCCAGGTGCCGCCCCAACAACAGGCGGGCGGAGCCACGCCACCCGAGGGCACCTTCGGGCCGCCCGGCAGCGGCAGCGGTCCGAGCCCCGCGCCACCACCACCCGTGGGGAGCTTCGGCGCCTACACGAACGAGGACTTCACCAAGCCGCAGCAGCGCGCCAAGTGGGGAAAGCGCTCGCTGATCATCGCCCTCGCCCTGGTCGTCGTCGGCGCCGCGCTGTACGGCGGCTACCGGTGGACGCAGTCGCAGTACTACGTCGGGGCGAAGGACGACGATCACGTCGCGCTGTACCAGGGCATCAACCAGGAGCTGGCCGGCATCAGCCTCAGCCAGGTGCACGAGGACCACCGCGAGATCGAACTCAAGTACCTGCCGATGGTCCAGCGCGACAAGGTCGAGGAGACCATCGCCGCGGGCAGCCTCGAGGAGGCCGAGGACAAGGTCCGCTCACTCGCCACCCAGGCGAGGGTCTGCAAGATCGTCGCCGAGCAGGAGCAGGACCAGCCACCAGCCGACGGCAACAAGGACGGCAAGGACCAGAAGGACGGCGGCAAGGGCGACCAGTCGTCCGACGCCGGCCGCAGCGGTGGCGCGGGCGCCGGTGACCGGGCCCAGACCGAGTCCGACAAGGACGGCCGCGACAAGAACCAGCGCGACGACAAGAGTTCCAGCTCTCCGACACCCGGCCCTCAGCTCTCGGAGGAAGAGCGCGAGCTCGCCAAGACGTGCACCGCACCGTAGGGGGCCGCAGCAGCGATGAGCAGTAACGTCAACATCAACACCGGCAGCAACACCACGGTGTCCCCCGGTGGCCTGCCCAGCCGCCGCAACACCGAGCTGGCGATGCTCGTCTTCGCCGTGCTCATCCCGGCGTTCGCGTACGCCAACGTCGGTCTCGCCAAGGACGGCGAGATCCCCGCCGGCATGCTGGGCTACGGGCTGGGCCTGGGCGTGCTGGCCGGCATCGCCCACCTGGTCGTACGCCGTTGGGCACCGTACGCGGACCCGCTCATGCTGCCCGTCGCGACCCTCCTCAACGGCCTCGGCCTGGTGCTGATCTGGCGTCTCGACCAGGAACCGACCATCACCACACCGGCACTCGGCGGAGCGATGGCCCCCGGACAGCTGATGTGGTCCACGCTCGGGGTCGCCCTCGCCCTCGGCGTGCTGATCTTCCTCCGGGACCACCGGGTCCTCCAGCGCTACACCTACATCTCCATGGTGGTGGCGCTGATCCTGCTGATCCTGCCGATGTTCTTCCCGGCACGCTACGGCGCCCGCATCTGGATCACCATCCCGGGCGTCGGGTCCCTACAGCCCGGCGAGTTCGCAAAGATCATCATCGCGGTCTTCTTCGCCGGCTACCTGATGGTCAAGCGGGACGCGCTCGCGCTGGCCAGCCGCCGCTTCATGGGCCTGTACCTGCCGCGTGGCCGCGACCTCGGGCCCATCCTGGCGATCTGGGCGCTCAGCCTGATGATCCTCATCTTCGAGACCGACCTGGGCACCTCGCTGCTGTTCTTCGGCCTCTTCGTCATCATGCTGTACGTCGCCACCGAGCGCACCAGCTGGGTCGTGTTCGGGCTCGGGCTGAGCGCCGCCGGCGCCGTCGCCGTGGCCTCCTTCGCCGGCCACGTGCAGAGCCGGGTGGACAACTGGCTCAACCCGCTCGCCACGGAGAACGGCGCGGTCACCGAGACCGCACAGGCCATGTACTCCTTCGGCTCGGGCGGCATGCTCGGCTCCGGGCTCGGACAGGGGTACTCCCGACTGATCGGCGGCATCGCCCCCAAGAGCGACTACATCCTCGCCACGGTCGGCGAGGAGTTGGGCCTCACCGGCCTGATGGCCATCCTCGTGCTCTACGGCCTGCTGGTCGAGCGCGGCATGCGCACGGCGCTGGCGGCCCGTGACCCCTTCGGCAAACTTCTCGCCGTCGGCCTCACCGGCGCCTTCGCCCTTCAGGTGTTCGTGGTCGCCGGCGGTGTCACCGGCCTCATCCCACTGACCGGCATGACGATGCCCTTCCTCGCCCAGGGTGGCTCCTCGGTGATCGCCAACTGGGCACTGGTCGCCATCCTGCTACGCATCAGCGACACCGCGCGCAGGCCGGCTCCAGCTCCGGCTCCATCCCCTGACGCCGAGATGACCCAGGTGGTCCGACCATGAACAAGCCACTTCGACGGGTCGCGATCTTCTGCGGCCTGCTCATGCTCTCCCTGCTGCTGCGCGCCAACTGGGTCCAGTTCGTCCAGGCCGAGGAGCTGTCCAACGACAAGAACAACCGCCGGGTCGCGATCGACCGTTACGCACAGCCCCGTGGCGACATCCTCACCAGCGACGGGAAGCCCATCACCGGCTCCACGGAGACCGACAGCGCCGACTTCAAGTACAAGCGCACGTACAAGAACGGCGAGTTGTGGGCCCCGGTCACCGGATACGCCTCCCAGGCGTTCGGCGCCAGCCAGCTCGAGGCGCTGAACGACGGCATCCTCACCGGTGACGACGACCGGCTGTTCTTCAACCGGACCATCGACATGCTCACCGGCAAGGAGCAGCAGGGCGGCAACGTGGTCACCACCCTGGACCGGGAGGCGCAGAAGGCCGCGTTCGAGGGCCTGGGGCAGCGGAAGGGCGCGGTCGCCGCGATCGACCCGCAGAGCGGCGCCGTACTCGCGCTGGCCAGCACGCCGTCGTACGACCCCTCCTCGTTCGCCGGTAACGGCGAGAAGGACTCGGAGGCCTGGTCACAGCTGCAGAAGGGGAACAATCCGGACGAGCCCATGCTGAACCGGGCGCTGCGCCAGACCTACCCCCCCGGTTCTACCTTCAAGGTGGTCACCGCGGCCGCGGGGCTGGAGAGCGGCAAGTACACGCTGGACGACAAGACGAACTCCCCGGACCCGTACCTGCTGCCCGACTCCAGCACCAAGCTCGGCAACGAGGGCGACAACCCGGCCTGCAAGAACGCCTCCGTCCGGGTCGCGATGCAGTGGTCCTGCAACACGGTCTTCGCCAAGATGAGCGACAAGCTGGGCAACGACGAGATGCGCGAGATGGCGCAGAAGTTCGGCTACGGCGAGGACGAGCTGGACATCCCGGTACGTGCCGCGGAGAGCGTCTACCCCGAGGACAACCGGCCGCAGAACGCCATGGCCGGCATCGGCCAGGCCAGCAACCGCGCCACCCCGCTGCAGATGGCGATGGTGGCCTCCGCGGTGGCCAACGACGGCACCCTGATGAAGCCGTACATGGTGGACAAGTTGGTCGCGCCGAACCTCAACGTCATCGAACAGACCGACCCGCAGGAGATGAGCGAGCCCGTCTCCTCGGAGAACGCGCAGAAGCTGCAGGAGGCCATGGAGACCGTCGTGCAGGACGGCACGGGAACCACCGCGCAGATTCCCGGCGTCACAGTCGGCGGAAAGACCGGTACGGCACAGCACGGTGAGAACAACAGCAAGAATCCTTATGCCTGGTTCATCTCGTACGCGAAGGGCGAAGACGGCAATTCACCCGTGGCTGTCGCCGTCGTCATCGAGAGTTCGGACACACAACGGGACGAGATCTCGGGCAGCAAGCTGGCGGCTCCCGTCGCGACTGACGTCATGAAGGCGGTCCTTGACAACAAGCAGTGATCCGGCGTCGGTGCAGTCGGTGACCTCAGTCACCGCCACCGCCTGAGAGACCTCGCCGCGGACGGGTACCGTATGCCGAGCAGCACACCGCCGGCGCCCGTACGCCAGGTGCGGCCCGGACGAACGGAGAGGGCTGGAGACTATGGAAGAGCCGCGTCGCCTAGGCGGCCGGTACGAGTTGGGCTCGGTGCTCGGCCGAGGTGGCATGGCCGAGGTGTACCTCGCGCATGACACCCGCCTAGGTCGCACGGTCGCCGTCAAGACCCTTCGTGTCGATCTGGCCCGCGACCCGTCGTTCCAGGCCCGGTTCCGTCGCGAGGCCCAGTCGGCCGCCTCGCTCAACCATCCGGCCATCGTCGCGGTCTACGACACCGGCGAGGACTACGTCGACCAGGTGTCCATCCCGTACATCGTGATGGAGTACGTCGACGGGTCAACGCTCCGCGAACTACTGCACTCCGGCCGGAAGCTGCTGCCCGAGCGCTCACTGGAGATGTGCGTCGGGATCCTGCAGGCCCTCGGCTACTCGCACGGCAACGGCATCGTGCACCGGGACATCAAGCCCGCGAACGTGATGCTGACCCGAGGTAGCCAGGTCAAGGTGATGGACTTCGGCATCGCTCGTGCCATGGGCGAGGCCGGGATGACCATGACCCAGACCTCGTCCGTGGTCGGCACCGCGCAGTACCTCTCACCGGAGCAGGCCAAGGGCGAGTCCGTCGACGCCCGTTCCGACCTCTACTCGACCGGCTGCCTGCTCTACGAACTCCTCACCGTGCGCCCGCCGTTCGTCGGTGACTCCCCGGTCGCCGTGGCCTACCAGCACGTACGCGAGGAGCCTCAACCGCCCAGCGCCTTCGACCCGGAGATCACTCCGGAGATGGACGCGATAGTCCTGCGCGCGCTGACGAAGGACCCGGACTACCGCTACCAGAGCGCCGACGAGATGCGCGCCGACATCGACGCCTGCCTCGACGGTCAGCCGGTCGCGGCCACCGCGGCGCTCGGCGCGGTCGGTTACGGCGGCCACCCGCCGGACCAGCCCACGGCCGCGTTGCGGGCCCAGGAGGGGCACACCTCGATGCTCCCGCCGGTGCGCAGCGAGGACGGCGGCTACTACGACGACCAGCCCGGGCAGCGCCCGCCGAAGAAGGGCCGTACCTCCACCATCCTGCTGGTGATCGCGCTCGTCCTGGTGCTGGTCGGCGCCGTCTTCATGGGCAAGGCACTCTTCGGGCAGGATCCGGACCAGGGCGACGTGTCCGTGCCCGCACTGGCCGGCAAGACCATGAAGGAGGCCCGGAACCTCGCCGAGGACGGCGGCTTCAAGATAGAGAAGGGCCAGCGGAAGTACTGCGACCAGGACAAGGGCACGATCTGCTCGTCCAACCCGGGCGAGGGGACGCGGATGGACCGCGGCGAGACGGTCAGTGTGACCCTCTCGAAGGGGCCAGCGCCGACGGAGGTCCCGGACGTCGAGGGCGACGAGTTCGACGACGCCGAGTCGGAGCTCGAGGAAGCCGGTTTCAAGGTCAAGCGGAACAACACCGAGTCCGAGGAGCCCGCGAACACGGTCATCAGCCAGGACCCGGCCGGCGGCGGCAAGGCCACGCCTGGCACGACCATCACGCTGAGCGTGGCCGTACAGGCCAAGACCTCCGTCCCCAGCGTCGTCGGCAAGAAGTTCGATGACGCCAAGGCGCAGTTGGAGAGCCGCGGCTTCACGGTGGCCAAGATCGAGAAGGAGGACCCGGAGACTCCGGCGGAACAGGTGATCGAGCAGAGCCCGGCAGCACGCTCGCAGGCCGCCGAGGGCAGTCAGGTCACCCTGACGGTCGCCAAGGCACCCGAGGACGAGCCGGCGACGGTGCCGGACGTCACCAACAAGCTGGTCGCGGACGCTCGTACCGAGTTGGAGGGAGCGGGCTTCACCGTGGAGGTGCAGGGAGCACCGGACGAGAACAACAGCACCGTGGTCGGCACCAACCCGACGGCCAACACCCAGGCGAAGAAGGGCGACACGGTCACGATCATCGCCCGGCCGGGGAAGCCCGGCGGCCCGCAGCCGCCACCGCCGGGAGACGAACCCCCGGATGACGGCGGCCTGCTGGCCGGAGCCGGAGGCTGAGCTTGTCCTTCGCTCTGCAACTCTCGGGGGGATGACCGTCTTCTCACGTCGGACGGTTTTGCCCACGTCGTAGCGGCTTGCCCGGGGTCTGTTGCTCGTGCCGGACGGTCGAGCAGCCTTCCGAGGGCAAGAAGCGGTGGCCCTCTACGACGCCAACCGGCGGATGGGCAGGCAGGTCGAGCATCCCGTCTCGCCGCAGGGGAAGGTCACCGCGATCCACACGCTCACTCGCTCCAGTGGCTTGAGAGCGACTGGGCGTTGAGGGTGTGAGGGTGGTCGGGTCCCAGCACGCGCGCCAGGTCGGCGGCCAACTCGGCGGACAGCCGCGCAGCCTCCGCGTGCTCCCCCGCCCGTCCCAGCGCATGGGCATGGTTGAGGCGGGTGATCAGGGCGTAGGGGTGGTCGGCGTCGAGCGCACGTGCTGCGTCCGCGATCAGGTCAGTCAGCAGCCGGGCTGCTTCCGCGTGCTCCCCCACCCGTCCCAACACATGGGCATGGAGTCGGCGCGTGTTCAGGGTGTGAGGGTGGTCGGGTCCCAGCGCGCGCGCCCGATCTGCGGCCAACTCCGCGAACAGCCGCGCAGCCTCCGCGTGCTCCCCCGCCTCGCCTACCTCACGAGCATGGTCGCTGCGAGTGATCAGGTGTTCTCGTGCTGATGCGCTGTGTTCAATGTATGGCGCGGTGGCCGTTGTGGCGCGGGTTTGGATGAGGGTGGTCACTGCGTGGAGCCATGGCGGGGTGTGAGGGAGGACGGTACGCGGGTCCCAGTGGAAGGTGAGCTGGGCGAGGAGTTGCGCCGGGGTAGGTCGGTGAACTCCACCCCCTTCCACACGGACAGAACCGACCACGTATTCAACACCTACCCGAGTACCGACCCTTGCCTTCTCAATCGACGACACGTACGGAACGGCCGCGGACGCGGCGGTGCGCGCGGCGCCGGGCTGGCTGGTCCAGGGATCGGCCAGCCCGGTCGCGTGTCCCGTCACCGCTGATGCCGCTGGACGTGGTTGCCACCTCGTAGCACCCCACCCCCGGTGTTCGGGTGGATGCCGGTGCCTCGGCCAGGACGTACGACCGTGGGTGTGGACGTGTCGTCAGCGGATCTCCTTCGGCGGGGTGCGGTCCCCGTC
Source organism: Streptomyces oceani (assembly GCF_001751245.1). Lineage (GTDB taxonomy): Bacteria > Actinomycetota > Actinomycetes > Streptomycetales > Streptomycetaceae > Streptomyces > Streptomyces oceani. The sequence goes on along the minus strand of NZ_LJGU01000148.1, from coordinate 135,348 downwards.
GACGGGCACCGTACGGACCAACTCGCCCCAGACGACGTACCGGTACTCGGAGGTGTAGACGGGCGTGCAGGTCGTCAGCGTGATGTAACGGCCGGCTTCGTCCTTGCCGGACTCCTCGGGTATCGGGTCCAACACGTCGACGTTGTACCGGGAGGTCTCCGGAAGGATGCCGTACACCTCGTAGACATACCAGGTGTTCTTGGACTCGAAGACGACCGGGTCGCCCTTGGTGATCTTGTCTATGTCGTGGAACTTCGCGCCGTGCCCGTCACGATGCGCGGCCACCGAGAAGTTCCCCGACTGGTCCCAGGGCAACGCGGACTTGACCGGCTTGGTGTAGTAGCCGGCGACCCCGTCGTTGAGCTTGTCGACGTTGGTCCCCTCGGTGACGAGTATGTCGTCCTCGGTCATGGACGGGACGTGCAGGAATCCGACGCCGTTCTTCATGTCCCGCTCCCCGGCCTCCCCCCGGGTGTCCTCCCGTGACCACCCGTCCCGCACCTTCTCGCCCTGCCGGTCGGCGGCACGGTTCGCGACGACGTTCGTCCACCACAGCGAGTAGACGACGAAGAGCGCGAGAACGACTCCGGCGGTGATCAGCAACTCGCCGAGCACGCTGATGACGGTGCCTATTCGGCCGCGCGAGCGGGGCCGACGCGGGGTACGACTCCCGGCCTCCGGGACGGCCGGAGGGCCCTCCGGGTCCTCGGTCTCCGCGGGGGCCCCGGTCTCCGCGAGGTCCTCCGAGCCCTGGATCTCCGCCTGCTCGGCGTCGGGCGGGCCCGCTCCCTCACCGCCGGTGGCGTCATCCTCGTCCGAGTCGGCGTCGCGCTCCTTCTCCTCGGTGGCGTCCTCGACATCCCGCGCATCTGGCGGGTCCGAGGCACCCGGCGGGTCCGGCGGGACGGCGTTCACCCCCACATCCACCGGAACATCCCGCTCCGCGCGCCGCTCGCTGTCCGTAAAACGCCCCTCGGCGTCCCGGGAGTTGTCCGCCACCGTCCCGCCGTCCCCCTTCCGGCATCAGTCCACGAGCCCGTCCGGCTTGCCCTCCGCGCGTGGACGTTCGTCCACCATTTTGCCCCAGACGATGAGACGGTACTTGGACGTGAACTCCGGAGTGCAGGTGGTCAACGTGACGTACCGTCCCGGCTTCTCGAAACCGGACTGCGGGGGCACCGGTTCGATCACGCTGGTGTTGGACGGCGAGGTCGACGGCAGCCGACTGGACACCTCGTAGGTGTAGTACGTGTCAGCGGTCTCCACGATGATCTTGTCGTCACCCACCAGCTTGTTGATGTAGCGGAACGGCTCGCCATGCGTGTTCCGGTGACCGGCCAGGGCGAAGTTCCCGCTCTCGTCCCATGGCATCGCGGTCTTCAGTCCGGAGGACTTGTCGTAGTGCCCCACCAGCCCCTTGTCGAGCACCTGCTCCTTGTCGACGCCTTGGGCGATCGGCACCTTCACGTCCAACGCGGGGATGTGCATGATCGCGAAGCCCTCACCCGGCGTGAAGTTGGCCGGCTTGCGCTCCGGGGTCTTGTCCCAACGGTCGGTCAGGTCGTTGGCGGCCTTACCCGCCTGCTGATCCGCCAGTACGTTCGTCCACCACAACTGGTACGCCACGAACAGCAGCATCAACACGCCCAGCGTGATGAACATCTCGCCGATGAAGCGGCTGAGCACGACCACCGGGCCGTCCTTGGCGGCCCGCGCGGCGCGGCGCGCCTCAAGGCGCGTGCCGGCGGCGCCCGTCGAGGAAACGGGCCGGCTCTGCCCCGGGCGATGCTGCCTGCGCGCGGCGGCTTTACGCCGTGCCGCCCGCCCCAACTCCGCGGCGTCCGGCCGGCGCAGGCCGACAGTACTGCGCTCCTCGTCCCCGTCCGGCTGCCGGGCCGCTCGCACGTCGGCCTCCGGGGCCGCCACCGTCACGTCCGCGGTGGACAAGGGCAGTGTCCAGTCCTGACCCTCCGCGGAGACCAGGCCGGTGCCGTGTGACCCCGAGGAAGCCGGAGCAGCGGCCGCGGTGGTGACCGGATACACCGCGTGAGTCGTCGCCGCGGGCTGCCAAGTGCCGTGCTGCGCAGCGGAGTCCGGCCGCTGACCGGAGGTCTGTCCTGGAGCCGGCTCACCGGTTCGCTGCCGTGGCCACTGGGCGGCCGGCTGCGCGGCAGCGCCCTGCGGGTCGGCACCGTGCGGGTCGGCACCGTGCGGGTCGGCACCGTGCGGGTCGCTCGGGTGCGTGCTTCCCTGCGACGTACGGAACCAGGGTGAGGTGTGTCCGGGGAATCCCTGCGTCTCCGGGACGTCGGCACCCTCCGGGACGGGCCCGGGAGCGGGCGCACGACGCCGGCCCCGGCCGGGCAGCGGGTCGGTCAGCGGATCGTTCAGCGCGTCCACCGCGGCCTCGTACGTCCCGGGTCGCCACCCGGTGGACGCGGGGCTCCGGTAGTCACCGGCGGGCTCCTCGGCACCGTATGTCGACCCGTACGGGTCAGCGCCGTACGGGTCGCCTCGGTGCTCCGCCGTGTGCCCGTCCGGATCGTGCCCCCGCGGCTGGGCCGCGTGCCGGCCCGAACCGGTGCCTCCGGCGGCATGCCGGGGCGCGTACGTCCCCGCACCAGCGTCAGCCCTCGCCCCGTACGGGTCCTCCCCGTACGGATCGGCCCCGTGCGGGTCACCGTACGGGCTGCCCTGGTCGTCACCGTACGCCGAGGGCCCGCGACTCACGTGCCGACGACCGGTGCGAGGCCCGCGGACCGGTCAACCGCCTTCTGGTCACCGCATTCCACCAGCCAGTTCGCCAGCATCCGGTGGCCCCATTCGGTGAGTACGGACTCGGGGTGGAACTGCACTCCCTCGACGGGAAGTTCGCGGTGCCGTAGACCCATCAGCACCCCGGAGTCAGTACGAGCCGTGACCCGCAGCGCGCTCGGCACGGTGTCCGGCCGCACGCCGAGGGAGTGATAGCGCGTCGCGGTGAACGGCGACGGCAGGCCAGCGAAGACGCCCGCACCCTCGTGGTGCATCGCTGAGGTCTTGCCGTGCAGCAGTTCGGGGGCTCTGCCGACCACCGCGCCGTACGCGACGGCGATCGACTGCATGCCCAGGCACACGCCGAACACCGGCACACCATCGGCGGCACATCGCCGCACCATGTCCACGCACACACCGGCCTGTTCCGGAGTCCCGGGGCCGGGGGAGAGCAGCACGCCCGCGTAGCCCTCCGCCGCCTGCTCGGTCCGCACCGCGTCGTTGCGCATGACCTCGCACTCAGCACCGAGTTGGTACAGGTACTGGACGAGGTTGAAGACGAAACTGTCGTAGTTGTCCACGACCAGGATTCGCACGCCCATCAGCCACCGCCCGCCCCTCCACCGTCATCGACGGTCACGTTGTTGAACGGCAACAGGGGCTCCGCCCACGGAAAGACATACTGGAAGAGCAGGAACACAGCGCCCATTATCAACAGCGCCGAGAGCAACGACCGCACGTACGTGTTGCCCGGCAGATGCCGCCAGATCCAGCCGTACATCCTCGGTTGCCGTCCCTTCCTCGAAACACCTCTGCGGCGCGTCCCCCAGACTAAGGGGTCCGCGCGGCACGGCGGAGCGGCGTCAGCGCGCGGGGTACCGCCGCTGACGCGCGTGTGTGCGGGGTTCGCGACCGAGTTCACAGCAGTGTTCGCGACCGTGTTCGCGGCGTGTCCACCGCAGTTGTCCACGCCGTGTCCGCGGCGGGTCCGCGGGGTCCGCTCGACGAGTCACTCGGCCGGGGTCGCGTGCTGCAGATCCACGGTGCCCTTGTAACCGGGAAGTGTCACCTCCTGGCGGGTGTCCACCTCCCAGCCCAGGCCGTACGCCTCCACGTACTGCAGGTAGCTCTGGATCGCCGGGGTGCTCTCCAACGCCTGCCGCAGCTCCTCCGTGTCCCCGACGGCGGTGACCTCGTACGGCGGGGAGTAGACCCGGCCCTGCAGGATCAGGGTGTTTCCCACGCACCGGACGGCGCTCGTGCTGATCAGGCGCTGGTCCATCACCCTGACGCCCTTGGCTCCCCCCTTCCACAGCGCGTTCACGACGGCCTGCAGGTCCTGTTGGTGGATGACCAGGTCGTTCGGCTCCGGGTCCGGGACTCCGGGGACAAGAGGAGTGGCGTCCGCGGGTGCGTCGGTGAGGGTGACGGTCAGCCCGGAGCCGGAGACCGCGCTGGTGCCGGCGGCACGCTTACGCTCCCGCAGCACGCGCCGTTCCTCCTCGGTGGACTCGCCGTCGCGTTCGGCGAGCGCGTCGACCTGTGCGCGGATGTCGGCGGCCGTGGCTTCGAGCGAGTGGTTCTTGTCGCTGCGGTCCCGGATAAGGTCGGACAACCGGAGGAGGGAGTCGTCGGTACGGATGTTCGTGCCGTCCGCGGTGCTGAAGCTGACCCAGAAGATGAGGCCGGCAAGTGCGAAGATACCGCCAGTGGCCAGCCGTGCGGGTCTGATGCGAAACTTGGACACCGTACCCTTGTCTCCTTCCGCCCCGGGTACGCACTACGCTATCGGACCACCGAAACCACGATTCACCCCACGCGGTGACGCAGCGCATCGACAGGAGAGCCCCCTCGTGCCGAAGTCACGCATCCGCAAGAAGGACGACTACACGCCCCCGCCCGCCAAGAAGACGGAGCTGGACCTGGGCGGCGGTGGTCGACGCTGGGTCGCGCCGCTGATGCTCGGGCTCTTCGGCATCGGGCTGGCGTGGATCGTGCTCTTCTACGTCACCAAGAGCGAGCTGCCGGTCGAGGCGTTCGGCAACTGGAACATCGTGGTGGGCTTCGGCTTCATCGCCGGCGGCTTCGTCGTCTCCACACAGTGGAAGTAGCACGCCCCTTCGAAGTTATCCACAGCCCGATCCACAGCCCTGGATAACTCACAAAATCTGTGGATAACTCAACGCCCGTTGACGCCAGTGCGATTCGTACGAACGCCGCGCGGCCCCTTCACCTGCCGTTCTTCCTGCACAAACGCAGTCCTCAGGGGGCTCGTGGCCGGCTTCGGGCTGTGTCGCACACTATCTCGATCACCCTGTGGACAACTGACGCGAGCCCTGCCTTCCCGTGCGGCGCTCCGTGTCCGGGCTGACGGATGTCCGAGGGTTTCCGTACGCGCAACGGCAGCGGTTCAGCCGGAGAGCATCAGCGTGCGTATGACGCACAGGGCCAGTATCAGGAGCACGGCACCGGCGCAGGCGGCAGACTGCACGAGCGTACGTCTGTCACGCGGTGCGTGCACCATCGCGGCCGCGATGGCGGCGCCGATGACGAGACCGCCGATGTGCGCTTCCCAGGCGATGTTCGACCAGGTGAACGTGAAGACGAGGTTGACGGCCAGCAGCACGAGGATCGGCCGCATGTCGTACTGCATCCGCCGCATCAGCACCGCAGTCGCGCCGAACAGTCCGAAGACCGCCCCGGAGGCGCCGAGCGACGGCTGTCCCGGGTCGGCGATCATGTATGTCAACGCACTACCGCCCAGCCCGGACAGGAGGAACAGCGCGAGGAACCGGATCCGCCCCAGGGCGGACTCCAGGGGTGGTCCGAGGAACCACAGACCCAGCATGTTCATCGCGATGTGCCAGATCTCCTGGTGCAGGAACACCGAGGTCAGCAGTCGATACCACTGGCCTTCGGCGACCCCCTCGGTCGGCTGGTAGAAGGAGTCGTGGGGCCACTGCCCGAGCATCACCAGATCCGCGGTGAGCTTGTCGCCGACAGCCTGCACGGCGACGAACAGGGCGAGATTGGCCGCGAGCAGGATCTTCGTGATCAGCCGGGGGTCGGCGGCGACACGCGCTCCCGCGAGCGTACGGGGCTGGTTCGCGTGTGGGGCATGGCCCGTGCCGGAGCCGGTCCGGACGCACTCCGGGCACTGGAAACCGACGGATGCCGTGATCATGCAGTCGGGGCAGATCGGCCGCTCACAGCGCGTGCAGCGGATGCCGGTCTCCCGGTCGGGATGCCGGTAGCACACTACCGCCGACTGGTGTTGATCCATGGGCTTCCCTTCGGTCTGACCTGCCAGACCACGTCTGCTGGCGACCCTCCGGAGGCACTGGTCCACGAACAGCGACCTCACGGCGTCACAACCTCGCTGCCCCGCGAACCCGCTACCCCACTCGGCGGAGTCGAGGAGCGGGAAAGCGTCCCCACTCTTCTACGGACGAGCGGGCGCCACAGTTCCCGTGTCCGGCCACGGGTTACCGCGGGCGGCGGACACGTCAGCCGGCCGACCTGACGGGCCGCTCCGGCAACCTCACCGATGCGCCGGCTCCCGCGCGACGGGCGGCGCCAGCACCCGCGGCAGGCCGTTCCACCTGCCAGCGAGGAGCACGAGCGGCGGAGTCCGTCCGGAAGCCGCCGCCCGACAGTCCCGCAGGCCGGGGCCCCGACTCGTCGGGGTCAGGCGTTTTCGATGGTCACCGTCTCAACCACAACATCGCTCAGCGGACGGTCGGTGCGCGGATTGGTCTCCATCGCGCCGATGGCGTCGACCACCTTCTTGCTCGCCTCGTCGGTGACCTCACCGAAGATGGTGTGCTTGCCGGTGAGCCAGGCCGTGGGCGCGACGGTGATGAAGAACTGCGAACCGTTCGTCCCCGGTCCCGCGTTGGCCATGGCCAACAGGTACGGCCGGTCGAAGACCAGGTCCGGGTGGATCTCGTCGGCGAACTCGTACCCCGGGCCGCCCGTGCCGTTACCCAACGGGTCACCGCCCTGGAGCATGAACCCGCTGATCACCCGGTGGAAGACGGTGCCGTCGTAGAGCCTGTCGCTCGACTTCTTCCCGGTCTCCGGGTGGGTCCACTCGCGGGACCCCTGGGCGAGTTCGACGAAGTTCTTGACCGTCTTCGGAGCGTGGTTCGGGAAGAGCTGGACCCGGATGTCGCCTTGGTTGGTCTTGAGGGTGGCGTAAAGCTGCTCGGCCACGGTCTACCTTTCCTCTGCGTGCAGTGCTCGACCGATACTCCCATGGACCAGTGGCCACCCGGCGCGCGCGTGACTCGGACGCCTGGGTACACCTGCCGGTGTTCGACCCGCCAGGCATGATCTGCAAAACGGGTGGAACGCGAGAGACTGTGTTTTCTCTGGAGATTCTCCGGAGCAGTCCGGGAGGATTCTCCGGAGGAGTCCCTTCGAATCACTGGACACATATCGAGGAGGAGGACCCGTGACCCGCATCGACAGCGCACGCGCGGCGGCCGACAGCGCCCGGGAGAGTGTGCGGCACGCCGCGGAGGCCGCGGCACCCTACGCGGAGAACGCCAAGGAGACCGCCACCCACTACGCGCACGAGGCCGGCGCCCGGCTGGGCCCCAGGGTGTCGGAGGCCGCGCGGCTGACCCGATGCTCCGCCCGCGAGGGATACGACAACCATGTCGCCCCCCGGCTGAGTAGGGCCTGGGACGCGCTGCCGCCGGAGGTCGACCAGACGGCGCACCGCGCGGCGCGCAGGACCCGACAGGCGGCGCGGGAGGCCACCGACTACGCCGCACCCCGGCTGGACGCGGCTCTGTCCGCGGCCGGTCCCGCCCGTGACGAGGCCCGTTCACGCAGTACCGCCGCCCTGGCTGCGCTGCGCGGCCGGGTGTCGGCGGACGAGGTCGAGCGGTTGGTGGCGCGTCGGCGCCGGTGCGACCGTGCGGGCCGCCTCGCGAAGCGGCTGGCCGTCGTCGGACTGCTCGCCGGTGGGGCGTACGCCGCCTGGCGCTGGTGGGACCGACAGGCCAACCCGGACTGGCTGGTCGAACCACCGCAGGCGACCGAGCTGGCTGACGGCCCCGGCCCCAGCCCCAGCCCGGGCACGGAGCACTCCCGGAGCGGCGAGGACCGTACGAGCGGCCCAGAGGGGACGAGCCGGGATGACGAATCCGACGCGGAACGTCCCGAGGGGCCACGCTGACTGGTTGCGGCGGCATGGTGGGTGACCAAGCCGTCACGGTGCCGCCGCCGGTGGACGTGATGCGCCCACGAGCGGCTCGTACCGTGCCGGCCACCAACGCACTGCCGGGTGGCGTGCAGTACTCCGTCAAGCTGGACGGCCTGCGCATCGTGGGCTTCGCGCTCGGCGCCGGCCGCGCGGTACTGCAGTCCCGCTCGGGCCGGGACCGCTCGGCGGACTTCCCGGCGGTCGCGGAAGCGATCGCGGAGCTGCCGGCCGGTGTGGTGCTGGACGGCGAGTTGTGCGCCTGGCGGAACGGCGCGCTGGCCTTCCGCGAGCTGCTACGTTCCCGGGCGGCTCGGGAACGGGACGGGGCCGCGCTGTCGTACGTCGCCTTCGACCAGTTGGCGGGGCCGGGCGAGGACGTCCGGGAGCGGCCGTTGAGCGAGCGCTGGGAGTTGCTGACCCGGACACTTCGCGGTGTACGACCGCCACTTCAGCTCGTGAAGGCGACCAACGTCCGTCCCGAGGCACTGCGGTGGGGACCGACGCTCGCTCCGCTGGGCGTGGAGGGCCTGGTGTGCCGCGGGCTGAACACCCGCTATCGGCCGTCCGACCCCCAGGCACGCTGGGTGAAGTTCCGGCACTCCGAGACGGTGGACGCCCAGCTTGTCGCCGTCGCCGGCCCGGCGGACCGGCCGCGCTGGGTACAGCTGGAACTACCGGACGGACAGCGGGTGATGTGTTCCCCGCAGCTGTCGCCCGTACAACGCAAGCAGGTCGGCGACGCTGTGGCCGGACACCTCGGCCCGGCCGAAATCCACCCGGAGCACGGCGAGTTCAGGCGGTTGAATCCACCGCTCCCGGCAGAGGGGGAGACCAGCACGGGGACGCACCGGCCGGTGCGGTTCGTGCGCGTACGGGAGGACGACTGACCAGGCGAGCGAGCATCACGGCCGGCCCGCCCGCCGTCCGAACAGCACGATGCCCGGGAGCGATCGAGAACTCCCGGGCATCGTCGGGGTGGAGCCTAGGAGAGTCGAACTCCTGACATCCGCCATGCAAAGACGGCGCTCTACCAACTGAGCTAAGGCCCCGCTGGCCCTAGCCTACCCGGTCCGTCGGCTGATTTCCGACCGGGTATCGCCGGGCCGCCATCACCCTCCGTAGGATGCACGACAAGTTCGCGCCAGCGAAGCGACACCCGCGAGTCCAGGGGAGAGACGTGATGGACGCAGCACAGCAGGAAGCCGCTGCCAAGGCGCAGGAACTGCAGAGCCAGTGGTACGGAGAGCCGCTCGGATCGCTCTTTCGCCGCCTGATAGACGACCTGGGGCTCAACCAGGCCCGTCTGGCCACGGTGTTGGGGCTCTCCGCGCCCATGCTCTCCCAGCTGATGAGCGGACAACGAGCCAAGATCGGGAACCCCGCGGTGGTGCAGCGGGTGCAAGCGTTGCAGGACCTCGCCGCGGACGTCGCCCGGGGCGAGGTGAGTGCTGGAGACGCTACGCAGCGTATGGACGAGATTCGAAGGACCGCCGCGGGAAGTGTGCTCAACAACACAGCCCAGCACACCGCCGCAGGCACCACGCAGACGCCCGTGAAGCGGGTCGTGCGGGAGATCCAGGCGCTGCTGCGGTCCGTTTCCGACGCCTCGGAGATCCTGGACGCCTCCGCCACCCTGGCGGGCACACATCCCGAACTGGCGGAGTTCCTACGGGTGTACGGCGCGGGACGGACCTCGGACGCGGTGAAGCACTACGAGGAGCACCAGAACTGACGGGGGTGGGACCGCTGACGCCTCAAGCCCGTGCGGCCGCGTACGTACGGGCGGTCCCGGCGCACGGACAGGTCACCGGAACGCCCGCTCCTCGCCAACCCGGTGAACTCCCCCGGTGAACGAGCGCCGTACACAACCAAGATGAGGCCCCGACCGCGCGACGCGATCGGGGCCTACGGGAATCTGCGGGGCTCACACACCCGAACCTGCGGGCACGGAGTCGGTCGCCTCCGTCCACAGATCCTGCTCGGCGCGATCCGCCTGGATCTGGCGGTACACGAGGAGCCCGCCGACGGCGGCCAGTGCGACCAGGAGTAGCTTCTTCACCGCGCTACCTCGTCATTCATAGACGTTGGGACCTTCTGGAGAGCGATGATACCCAAAGGTCGGCACACACAAAGCGATCGGCCCGAGTGGCGGTCGAGCGCCGGGACGGAGTCACCTGGCGCGACCACGAGACGACCCCCGGCGAACAACCGGCCGGGGGTCGTACTGGTGGGGCTAACAGGACTTGAACCTGTGGCCTCATCCTTATCAGGGATGCGCTCTAACCATCTGAGCTATAGCCCCGCGCGCTGCACCGAAAGATTAGCGCACTCCGGTCCCCGTCCCAAAATCGGTTACCCGGACTCCGGTGCGGGATCCCCGCGGGACTCCGCGGGGATCCCGGAAGTGCTTCACTCGTCCTCGGCCAGCGTGACCTCCACACCGCCCACGAAGCCCGCCGAGAGGTTGTAGATGAACGCGCCCAGCGTGGCCAGCGCGGTGGCCAGGACCACGTCGATCACCGCGACGATCGCGGTGAACAGCAGCACCCTGGGCAGCGACAGGAACGCCTGCAGGTCGAATCCGCCGCCGTCGTCCGAGGACGTCGCCTCACTGATGGTCTCGCCGAGCGTCGAGAAGACACCCATGCCGTCCATCACCATCCACAGCACCGCGACCGCCACGATCGTGCACAGCCCCAGCGCGATGGACAGCAGGAAACCGACCTTCATCACCGACCACGGGTCGACCTTCGCGACCCGGAGCCGGGCCCGACGAGTCTGCGGGATCGTACGAGCCCCGGTGCGGGAGCGTCGCTGGGACTCGCTCGTTCCCTGCCCCTCACCGGCCTCCGCCTGCTGCCGCGGTGAGACGTACGCCCGCGGAGGCTGCTGTGGCGGCGGGCCACCGGCAGCCGCCGACGCGGCCTGCGGCTGGGGCTGCTGCATCCCGGGCTGCGGCTGGGCCTGAGCCTGCTGTGCGTGTGGCTGCGCCTGGGTGTGTGGCTGCGCCTGGGTGTGCGGCTGAGGTTGGGGCTGCGGCTGCTGCACCCCAGGTTGCGGCTGTGCCTGCGGCTGGGGCTGGGCACCACTCACGCCTTACTCCTCGTCGCTCGACGTGGCCGAAGACTCGGACCCGGATTCCGGCTCCGCACCCGGTTCGCTCTCGGGTGCTTCCCCGGCCGCGTCCACGACGGCCTCGACTTCCTCGGCTTCACGACCGGCCTCGGCATTGCGGGCCACACCGACCACGGCGTCTCGCTTACCCAGGTTGATCAGTTGGACGCCCATCGTGTCACGGCCCGTCTCCCGAACGCCCGTGACCCGCGTCCGGATCACTCCACCGCTGAGCGTGATGGCGAGGATTTCATCGGTTTCCTCCACCACCAGGGCGCCGACCAGCTCACCGCGATCCTCCACGATCTTGGCTGCCTTGATCCCCAGACCGCCACGTCCCTGGACGCGGTAGTCGTCCACCGGAGTACGTTTCGCGTAACCGCCGTCGGTCGCGGTGAAGACGAACGTACCCGCTCGGACGACGTTCATCGAGAGGAGTTCGTCGCCTTCCCGGAAACTCATCCCCTTGACGCCGGACGTCGCCCGACCCATGGGCCGCAACGCGTCATCCGTCGCGGTGAAGCGGATGGACTGGGCATGCTTGCTGACCAGCAGCAGATCGTCCTCGGAGGAGACCAGTTCGGCCCCGATCAACTCGTCGTCGCGACCGTCCTCCATCTCCCGCAGGTTGATCGCGATGACACCACCGGAGCGGGGCGAGTCGTAGTCCTTCAGCGGCGTCTTCTTGACCAGACCGGACTTGGTGGCGAGCACCAGGTACGGCACCGCCTCGTAGTCCCGGATGGCGAGGATCTCGGCGATCTGCTCATCCGGCTGGAAGGCCAGCAGGTTGGCGACGTGCTGGCCCCTGGCCTCCCGTCCGGCGTCCGGCAGTTCGTACGCCTTGGCCCGGTAGACCCGACCCTTGTTGGTGAAGAACAGCAGCCAGTGATGGGTGGTGGAGACGAAGAAGTGGTCGACGATGTCGTCCTCCTTCAGCTTCGTGCCCCGCACCCCCTTCCCGCCGCGCTTCTGGGCCCGGTAGTCGACCGTCTTGGTGCGCTTCACATAGCCGCCACGGGTGATGGTGACGACGATGTCCTCCTCCGCGATCAGGTCCTCGACGGACATGTCGCCTTCGAAGGGCACCAGTTTGGAGCGCCGGTCGTCGCCGTACTTCTCGACGATCGCGGTCAACTCCTCGCCCACGATCTCCCGCTGCCGCTCCGGCGAAGCGAGGATGGCGTTGTACTCGTCGATCTTCCCCTGAAGCTCGTCGTGCTCGGCGGTGATCTTCTGCCGCTCCAGCGCGGCCAGCCGGCGCAGCTGCATCTCGAGGATGGCGTTCGCCTGGATCTCGTCGATCCGCAGCAGCCCCATCAGACCCTCGCGGGCCTCCTCGACGGTCTGGCTGCGCCGGATCAGGGCGATGACCTCGTCGATCGCGTCCAGCGCCTTCAGCAGTCCACGCAGGATGTGCGCGCGCTCCTCGGCCTTGCGCAGGCGGTACTGGGTGCGGCGTACGATCACGTCGATCTGGTGCTTCACCCAGTGCCGGATGAACGCGTCCAGCGAGAGGGTGCGTGGCACGCCCTCGACCAGGGCCAGCATGTTCGCGCCGAAGTTGGTCTGTAGGTCGGTGTGCTTGTAGAGGTTGTTCAGCACCACCTTCGCGACCGCGTCCCGCTTGAGGACGATCACCAGCCGCCGTCCGGTGAGCGAGGAGCTCTCGTCGCGTACGTCCGCGATGCCGCCGACCCGTCCCTCCTTCACCAGATCGGCGATCTTCAGGGCGAGGTTGTCCGGGTTGACCTGGTACGGCAGCTCCGTGACGACCAGGCACTGCCGCCCCTGGATCTCCTCGACCTCCACGACCGAGCGCATCGTGATCGAACCGCGCCCGGTGCGATACGCCTCTTCGATGCCGTGCCGGCCGACCACCAACGCACCGGAGGGAAAGTCCGGCCCCTTGATCCGCTCGATCAGCGCCTCGAGCAGTTCCTCGTTGCTGGCCTCCGGGTGGTCCAGGTGCCACTTGGCGCCGGCGGCCACCTCGCGGAGGTTGTGCGGCGGGATGTTGGTGGCCATCCCCACCGCGATGCCCGCCGAACCGTTGATCAACAGGTTGGGGATCCGTGAGGGCAGCACGGTCGGCTCGAGGTTCCGGCCGTCGTAGTTGTCCTGGAGGTCGACCGTCTCCTCGTCGATCTCCCGCAGCATCTCCATGGCCAGCGGCGCCATCCGGCACTCGGTGTACCGCATCGCCGCGGCCGGGTCGTTGCCTGGCGAACCGAAGTTGCCGTTCGAGTCCACCAGTGGCATACGCATCGACCAGGTCTGCGCGAGGCGTACCAGGGCGTCGTAGATGGAGGTGTCACCGTGTGGGTGATAGGTACCCATCACGTCGCCGACGACCCGGGCACACTTGTAGTAGCCCTTCTCCGGCCGATACCCGCCGTCGTACATCGCGTACAACACCCGGCGGTGCACGGGCTTCAGACCGTCCCGGATGTCGGGCAGCGCGCGCGAGACGATCACGCTCATCGCGTAGTCGAGATACGAGCGCTGCATCTCCGTCTCGAGGCTGACCGGCTCCACTCGGAGACCGGCCTGCGCGGCGAGCGGACTGAGGTCCCCGGGAGCGGACTCGAGGGGGCTGTCAGGGCTGTTGTCGTCGGCCATCGCTGGTCAAAGTCCTTGTCTGTGCTGCGTCTGTGCTGCGGGCGGGCCGACTCAGATGTCGAGGAAGCGGACGTCCTTGGCGTTGCGCTGAATGAACGAGCGCCGCGCGTCCACGTCCTCCCCCATCAGAATCGAGAACAGGTCGTCGGCGGCTGCCGCGTCGTCCAGCGTCACCTGGCGCAGCACCCGGTGGTCCTGGTCCATGGTGGTGACGCGGAGTTCCTCGGCGTTCATCTCGCCCAGGCCCTTGAAGCGTTGGATCGCGTCGTCCTTGATGCGCTTGCCCTGCTCCCGGCCGAGCCGGACGAGGCTCTCGCGTTCCCGCTCGGAGTACGCGTACTGGTACTCGTCTCGGCTCCACTTGATCTTGTACAGCGGCGGCTGGGAGAGGAACACGTGACCCGCCTCCACCAGCGGACGCATGAACCGGAAGAGCAGGGTCAACAGCAGCGTGTTGATGTGCTGGCCGTCGACGTCGGCGTCCGCCATCAGGATGATCTTGTGATAGCGGAGCTTCTCGATGTCGAAGTCCTCATGGATGCCCGTGCCGAACGCCGAGATCAGCGCCTGCACTTCGGCGTTCTGCAACACCCGGTCGACGCGGGCCTTCTCGACGTTGAGGATCTTGCCGCGGATCGGGAGGATCGCCTGGTACTGCGGGTTCCGGCCGGACTTCGCCGAACCGCCCGCCGAGTCGCCCTCGACGATGAAGATCTCGCACTTCGCCGGGTCGTTGGACTGGCAGTCGGAGAGCTTCCCGGGCAGCGAGGCCGTCTCCAGCAGGCCCTTCCGACGGGTCAGGTCCCGTGCCTTACGAGCGGCCACCCGCGCCGTGGCGGCCTGGATGCCCTTACGGATGATGTCCGCGGCCTCGTTGGGATGGCTGTCCAGCCAGTCCGAGAAGTACTCGTGCACGATCCGCTGGACGAAGGTCTTCGCCTCGGTGTTCCCCAGCTTCGTCTTCGTCTGGCCCTCGAACTGCGGCTCGCCCAGCTTCACCGAGATGATCGCCGTCAGGCCCTCCCGGATGTCCTCACCGGTGAGGTTGTCGTCCTTCTCGCGCAGCAGCTTGCGCTCGCGGGCGTAACGGTTGATCAGGCCCGTCATCGCGGCCCGGAACCCCTCCTCGTGGGTCCCGCCCTCGTGGGTGTGGATCGTGTTCGCGAAGGAGTACACACCCTCGCTGTACTGGTTGTTCCACTGCATCGCGATCTCGAGGGAGAGCATCCGCTCGGTGTCCTCGGCCTCGAAGTCGATCACCGTGGGATGGACCAGCTCGCCCTTGCGGGAGTTGAGGTGCCGGACGAAGTCCGAGATGCCGCCCTCGTAGTGATAGCGGACCGAGTTCTGGTTGCCGTCCTCGTCGACGTGCTCCGCGCGCTCGTCCGTGAGCGAGATGGTCAGGCCCTTGTTCAGGAAGGCCATCTCCTGGAACCGGCGGGCCAGTGTCTCGAACGAGTAGTCCGTCGTCTCGAAGACGTCCCCGTCGGCCCAGAAGGTCACCGTCGTGCCGGACTCGTCCGTCGCCTCGTTCCGCTTCAGCGGCGCCGTGGGCGCACCCAGCTTGTAGTCCTGTGTCCAGCGGTAACCACCCCGCTTGACCTCCACCGCCACCTTCTGCGACAGCGCGTTCACCACCGACACGCCCACGCCGTGCAGGCCGCCGGAGACCGCGTAGCCGCCCCCGCCGAACTTGCCGCCCGCGTGCAGCACCGTCATCACGACCTCGACCGCGGGCTTCTGTTCCGAGGCGACGATGTCCACCGGAATCCCACGTCCGTTGTCCACCACGCGCACTCCGCCGTCGCCGAGCAGCGTGACGTCGATGGTGTCGGCATGACCGGCGAGCGCCTCGTCGACCGAGTTGTCCACCACCTCGCTCACCAGGTGGTGCAGCCCGCGTTCCCCCGTCGAGCCGATGTACATCCCAGGGCGCTTACGAACCGCGTCCAGACCCTCGAGGACGGTGATGTCGCTGGCGTCGTACGAGGGTGGTGCCTCCGGCACCGGGCCGTTGCCCTGCTCGACGGACGACGGCGACAGCGCGGCTTCGCCGTGGCCTTCCTCCACCACGGCGCCCTCGGGACCGCTATCGGACGTATTGCTCTGGTTTGAGTTGCCGGAATCGGCCACGAAGCGCCCTTTCTGGCACAGCACATGCCCTCCCCGGGACATCCCGCGGACATCCTGGAGTGGCTGCGTCGTTCGACATGTTCCGCAACGGGGCGGGTTGGATCCAGTATACCCGTGGCTCGGCCATGAATGGGGCTTTGGCGGCACCTGAGTCCGCATCTGCCGTCCTGGGGTGGCCGCTGTCGACTCCCCATATGCGGGCCGGGGGCCCAAGAGCTTCACAGCGCCACTCAGCGCTTCCGCTCGTCAACGGTCCGCACCTGTGTGTGTTCCCTCACCCTTACGTGCTTTTTGCTGACTTACGCCTGTTTCTCCAGTTACGCCCCGCTACGCCCGGAAGCCGGCCATCCCCGACCAGCTCCACCCCCGTCACACGAAACCCCCAGGTCAGCAGCCAGCCGGTGAGCCAGCCAGCTGGTCAGCCGTACGTATCGCCCGGCCCACTACTGCCCGGAGCACGCAACGGACCCGCCGACCGATGCGGAGCCTCCGGACCCCGCACCTTGATCAGCTTCACCGTGCCCTGCCCCACCACCTCGTTCAGTCGCGCCACCAACCGGGGCGCCAACAGCCTCAACTGCGTGGCCCACGCGCTCGAATCACAGCGCACCAACAGACTGCGCTCCCGCTCGTCGTAGTGCTGCGGCGCACAGTGCTGCGCGACCTCCGGCCCCACCACCTCCGGCCACCGCCCCATCACGCCGCCCACCGCGGCCGGAGCCTCCCACCCCCGCTCCGTGACCAAGCGCCGCACCGCCGTCCCCAACGGAAGCGGATCGCGACCATCCCGGCCCGCCCCGGAACGCAAGCCGCCCCGGCGCGCCTGCTTCCGCTCCGTGGCCGCCGCGCCACGTTCCCGCGCCTGCGCCTTCGCCGCCCGCAACGCCACCCGTGCCAGATCCACACCGGACGGTTCCGGAGCCGTCTCGGGTGATGCCGGCGGCGGGTCGGCCGGCTCGCCTCCCTCCGGCCCGCCGCCCGACCCGCCGACACCCATGTCCGTACGCTCACCCATCAGTCATCACCCGGCACCCCCAACAGCGTGCCGTCCGCCACCCGATAACGCGCACCCGACAGGACCTCCGGGACGTCCTCCTCCACCGCGGCCGTCACCAGCACCTGTTCCCCCTCCGCCACCAGCTCCGCCAGCCGGGCCCGGCGTCGCACGTCCAGCTCGGCGAACACGTCATCCAGCACCAGCACCGGCTCGGGGCCCTCCCCCTTCAGTACCTCGTACGCCGCCAGCCGCAGCGCCAGGGCCAGCGACCAGGACTCCCCGTGACTCGCGTAGCCCTTCGCCGGCAACTGCCCCAACTTCAGCAGCAGATCGTCCCGATGCGGGCCCACCAGGGTCACCCCGCGCTCGACCTCCTGCCCCCGCGCCTCCGTCAGGGCGGCCAGCAACTGCTCGTACAGCTGCGCCGACGAGCCCCCGGCGACCGGAGAGCGATACTCCAACAGCACCGGACCACCTCCCGGCGCCAACTGCTCGTACGCCTTGTCCACCACCGGCTGCAAGGCGGTGACCAGTGACAGGCGCTGTGCCAGCAGTTCCGCACCGGCACGCGCGAGATGCTGGTCCCACACGTCCAGCGTGGCCAGCTCCGGCTGCGAGCCCGCACTCCCCCCAGCGCCCGCGGCGTCCGGCCCGCTCGTCGCCGTACGCCGCCGCGCGCCGCCCTGCCGACGCGCCATCGCCGCCGTCCGTAGCAGCGAGTTCCGTTGCTTCAGGACCCGGTCGTAGTCCGCGCGCACACCCGCCATCCGCGGTGCACGCGCGGTCACCAGCTCGTCCAGGAAGCGTCTGCGCTCGCCAGGATCGCCCTTCACCAGACTCAGGTCCTCCGGCGCGAACAGCACCGACCGCAGAATCCCCAAGGCGTCCCGCGGTCGCACCTGGGCGGAACGGTTGATCCGCGCACGGTTCGCCTGGCCGGGGTTCAGCTCCAACTCCACCAGCTGTTCCCGGTGGTCCTGGCGCACCACGGCTCGTACGACCGCGCGCTCCGCGCCCATCCGCACCAGCGGAGCGTCCGAGGAGACCCGGTGGCTACCCAGCGTCGCGAGATAGCCGACGGCCTCGACGAGGTTCGTCTTGCCCTGCCCGTTCGGACCTACGAACACCGTCACACCAGGCTCGAGCGCGACCTCCGCCCGGGCGTACGAGCGGAAGTCGGCGAGCGAAAGATGCCTGACATGCACGAACTTGCGCTGACCTCCCTGGACCGCGTGGCTTACCGCTGAGCGTTCTCCACCGCGTGGCCGCCGAACTGATGGCGCAGCGCGGCGATCATCTTCATCTGCGGCGAGTCCTCCTGCCGGGAGGAGAAGCGCGCGAACAGCGAGGCTGTGATGGCGGGTAGCGGCACGGCGTTGTCGATGGCGGCCTCGACCGTCCAGCGTCCCTCTCCGGAATCGGCGGCGTACCCGCGCAGCTCGTCGAGATGCTCGTCGTCGTCCAGCGCGTTCACCGCCAGATCGAGCAGCCAGGACCGGATGACGGTGCCCTCTTGCCAGGAACGGAAGATCTCGCGCACGTCGGTGACCGACTCGGCGGCCTCCAACAGCTCCCAGCCCTCGGCGAACGACTGCATCATGGCGTACTCGATGCCGTTGTGCACCATCTTCGCGAAGTGCCCGGCACCCACCTTGCCCGCGTGCACCGCGCCGTACGGGCCCTCCGGTTTCAGCGCGTCGAAGATCGGCTGTACCACCGCGACGTGCTCCGCGGCGCCTCCGTACATCAGGGCGTAGCCGTTGCGAAGCCCCCAGACGCCGCCGGACACCCCGCAGTCGACGAAACCGACGCCCTTCGCGGCCAGCTCCTCGGCGTGCTTCTCGTCGTCGCTCCAGCGGGAGTTGCCGCCGTCCACGACGACGTCACCCGGCGACAGCAGTTCGCCCAGCTCGTCCACGGTCGCCTGCGTGGCGGCGCCAGCGGGGACCATCACCCACACGACGCGGGGCGCCGGCAAGGTCTGCACAAGCTCCGCGAGACTGTGGACATCGGCGAGTTCGGGATCGCGGTCGTATCCGACGACGGTGTGGTCCGCGCGGCGAATCCGCTCGCGCATGTTGCCGCCCATCTTGCCCAGGCCGACGAGACCGAGCTCCATCTGTGAACGCCTCTTTCCCTGTTGCTCGCCTGCTGCGTGCTCGCCGGCGGTGCGCTGAACAGCCGGCGTCGACACGGGACGGGATGTCCCGACCAAGCGAGCCTACGCCTGCCGCCGCCTGCACATCTGTGGGCTCAGCCGCTCAGTCGCACCGGCATGATGAGGTACTTGTACGCGGTGTCCACCTCCACGTCCTTGGCCGGCTTGCCGCCCAGCAACGCCGGCTTGGTGGAGCTGGTGAAGGAGAGTTGCGCGACCGCGGAGTCGATCGCGCTGAGGCCTTCCAGCAGGAAGCCGGGGTTGAACGCGATGGAGACGTCCTCGCCCTCCAGGTCGGCGTCCACCCGCTCCACAGCCTGTGCGTCATCGCTCGAGCCGGCCTCCAGGGTGAGTACGCCCTGCTCGAAGCTGAGCCGCACCGGAGTGTTGCGCTCGGCGACCAGTGCCACACGCTTGACCGCCTCGACGAAGGGGGCCGTCTCGATCACCGCGACCGAGTTGAACTCGGTCGGGAAGAGCGTGCGGTACTTGGGCAGGTCGCCTTCCAGAAGACGGGTGGTCGTACGCCGCCCCGCACCCTCGAATCCGATCAGTCCCTCTCCGGTGCCCGAGCCGGACAGGGCCAGGGACACGCTCTCCCCGCCGCTCAGGGACTTGGCGGTGTCCAGGAGCGTCTTTGCCGGCACCAGGGCGACGGCGGAGGTGTCCGGCGCCTCCGGTTTCCACAGGAACTCGCGGACGGCGAAACGGTAGCGGTCAGTGGAGGCCAGGGTGACGGTGTCGCCCTCGATCTCGATACGCACTCCGGTCAACACCGGAAGCGTGTCGTCCCGGCCGGCCGCGATGGCGACCTGGGAAACGGCCGCGGCGAACACCTCGCCCGGCACGGTGCCGGTCGCCGTCGGCATCTCGGGCAGGGCCGGGTACTCCTCCACAGGCAGCGTGTGCAGGGTGAACCTGGAGGAACCGCAGACCACCGTCACCCGTACACCCTCTGTGGAGATCTCGACGGGTCGGTTCGGCAGCGAACGGCAGATGTCAGCGAGCAGCCGCCCCGAGACCAGGACCGTGTCCTCCTCCTCGACCTCGGCCTCGACCGAGACCCGGGACGAGACCTCGTAGTCGAAGCCGGACAGGCTCAGTGTGCCGTCCTCGGCCTTGAGCAGCAGTCCCGCCAGGACGGGCACGGGCGGTCGGGCGGGGAGGCTCTTGGCAGTCCACGCCACCGCCTCCGCGAGTACGTCGCGTTCTACCCGGATCTTCACCTTCAGCCGCCTCCTGCTGTCGCTGGCGTCTTGCCGGGGTCCAGTCTGACGTACGCCGCAGACAGTCGGGGCCCGGAGAGTCAAGTCATCGCCTCGGGGAGGGGTCCTGGCCGTCCCAAGTTGTGCACAGCACCCACTTCAAGAGGATTCCCGGGCTCTCTCTAGGTGGTCGTAGTAGTAGGGCTTGTGGAAACCGGGGATAACTCCGTTTTCCCTGCTCAGAGCGGCAGTTTTTTCCACCGCGGGCTGTGGGCCCGGTGGTGGACAAGTCAGGGTGGCTGTGGATCGCACGGCGGCGTACACAGGCCGTGCACAGCGACGGCTGACTTTCCCACAGCCAAGCCCACAGGTTTCGCCGACTTCTCAACAGGGAAACGGAGGGCCCGGTGTGAGCTGATTCACTCGGTCCAGTGAGCGGGCGCGTTGCGTTGCCGAACAGTGGACAACCATGTGGAGAAGCTGGGGACAACTTCCGAGGGGCTGTGGGCGGGCGGTGGACAACATCATCCGCGCCCTGTTGGCGACTCCCGTGTCCACAGCTTGTGGAGTCCTCGCGCCCACAAATCCCCAGGCCTCTGACCTGGCTTTATGGTTTCGTGCGAGGGCTGTCTGTGGAGGCTGTTGGGATAACTCAGTTCTCCTCAGGGTGTGGACGTGGGAAGTACGCCATTCCTGTGGAGTGTTGGTCTCCTGGCAGCGTGAATCGAACAGCGAGCAGCAGGTTGGATGCTGGCCCGGGGGCGCTGCGGCGCGACGTGGGCGCCGCAGCGCCCGTGATGGACGGCGAGTGACAGGCCGTGCCGCTCGGAGAGTGCGACCGAACGCACTGGCGCGCGTATGCCGTCCCGTCGCACCGTGCGTACGGCCGACGTGACGGGACGACGTGACGGGCTGGCGGGCCGGCGGGTCGGGCGGTGCGACGCTGAAGCGGTTTCAGCCGTTCTTGATGCGGTTGGTCAGCTCCGTGACCTGGTTGTAGATGGACCGCCGCTCCGCCATGAGCGCACGGATCTTGCGGTCCGCGTGCATGACGGTGGTGTGGTCGCGACCGCCGAACTGCGCGCCGATCTTGGGTAGCGAGAGATCGGTCAGCTCACGACACAGGTACATCGCGATCTGCCGGGCGGTCACCAGGACCCGGCTGCGGGACGAGCCGCACAGATCGTCGATGGAGAGCCCGAAGTAGTCCGCTGTGGCCGCCATGATGTCGGCGGCGGTGAGCTCCGGCGCCGCCTCCTCGCCGCCTGGGATGAGGTCCTTGAGCACGATCTCGGTGAGCCCGAGGTCGACGGGCTGCCGGTTGAGACTGGCGAAGGCGGTGACCCGGATGAGCGCGCCCTCGAGTTCGCGGATGTTCCGGGAGATCCGCGAGGCGATGAACTCAAGCACTTCCGGAGGCGCGTTGAGTTGTTCCTGCACGGCCTTCTTCCGCAGGATCGCGATGCGCGTCTCCAGCTCGGGCGGCTGGACATCCGTGATCAGACCCCACTCGAAACGGTTCCGGAGCCGGTCCTCAAGAGTCATCAACTGCTTGGGCGGACGGTCGGAGGACAACACGATCTGCTTGTTGGCGTTGTGCAGCGTGTTGAAGGTGTGGAAGAACTCCTCCTGGGTGGATTCCTTGCTGGCCAGGAACTGGATGTCGTCGACGAGCAGGATGTCCATGTCGCGGTAGCGCTTGCGGAAGGCGTCCGCCTTTCCGTCGCGGATCGAGTTGATGAACTCGTTGGTGAACTCCTCGGAACTGACGTAGCGGACCCGGGTGCCCGGGTAGAGGCTGCGGGCGTAGTGCCCGATCGCGTGCAGCAGGTGTGTCTTGCCGAGCCCCGACTCCCCGTAGATGAAGAGCGGGTTGTACGCCTTGGCCGGCGCTTCGGCGACCGCGACCGCGGCAGCGTGCGCGAAGCGGTTGGAGGCGCCGATCACGAAGGTGTCGAAGAGGTACTTCGGGTTGAGCCGGGCGGTGGGTTCGCCGGGCCCCGTCGCTGGCGCGGGTTGCGCCGCGAGCGGTCCCGGGGCACCAGAGGGGGCGGGCAGCCGGCTGGGGTCGTCGTAACGCCGCGCGGGAGGTTCGCCCTGGCGGGGCTGTGGCGGATGCGCGCCTCCGGGCGCGGTGCCGGGGGCGACCCCGGCACCGCCGGGGTGCTGCGGCGCGGCTTGGTGCTGTGTGGCTTGGTGCTGGGTTTGTTGGTGCTGGGCGGGCTGCGGGGCGTAGGCGTCATAGGGCGCGTACGAACGCTGCTGTGGTGGCCGCGGATGCTGCTGTTCGTACGGCTGCTGTTCGTACGGTTGGGACGTGGCGGGGTGCGGGGGGTCGTACGACGGGTGCTGCTCGTACTGCTGCGGGGGCTGTGTCTCGTAGGACGGCGGTGCTGGCTGTTGGGCGTGCTGGTGTGGGTACTGCTGGGGGGGCGAGTACGGCTGCCCGTGCGCCGGTGGTGGCCACGCGCCGGGGTGCTCCGGGGACGGTTGCGGCCGTGGGGACTGCGGGTGATCGGGATAGGCCGCGCGGGGGCTCGGCAGCTCCGGGGCGTCGTGGCCGTCCCGCGGTGGTCCGTCGTGTGCGCGGTCGTGCGGTGCTCCGTCGTGCGGTCGTCCGTCGTACGGAGGTGGTGGCTGACCGCCCGTGGGCGGTTGGCCCTCGGGCGCGGGACGCGTGTCCGAGGGAGCGCTGATCGCCTCGTCCCCCGGAGCGGTAGGGCCGGTCACGGTCACGGCCAGGCGTACCGACTGTTGGCACTCGCGACTGAGCGCTTCGCTGATCAGCGGTGCGAGCCGTCCTTCGAGAACGCCCTTGGCGTACTCGTTCGGTACGCCAAGCAGCGCCGTCCCGGACACCAGGACGAGAGGCTGACAGTCGTTGAGCCACCGTTGGTCCTTGGCCTCGACGATCTGTCCGTCGGCCAGGAGTTGGTCGCGGACACGTGGCCACACCGCAGCGAGGTCGGCAGGTAGGTCAGCCACGGGCACGCTCTCTCACTCGCTGGGCGGGTTCCGCTTCTGGAAGGACACGAGATCCCGCGAATGTGTGATTCTCGGGACGCTCGGGAAGGAACGGGAGTTGAGTCACGGTAGTCAGGCCGACCAGCAGGGTTCAAGTCGTTGTCCACAGGCTGTGCACGACTGGCGGAGGGGTATCCTCAGCCACCTGTGTTTGACCCGGTGCTGGGAGCGCACGTACCGTATCGAGGTCGAGTTGTCGATGGCTGCTGCCGCCTGCCTCCGATGGGCAAAGTTGAAGCGGTGCACACTCGAGCGTTACGAGCTACTCGTGGGCGCACGGTGACAGCCAGTCGACGCCCCAGTCCGTCTCGTTGAGACTCAAGCTTTCTGGAGCCCCGAGTGAGCAAGCGCACTTTCCAGCCGAACAACCGCCGCCGTGCGAAGACGCATGGATTCCGGCTGCGCATGCGTACCCGTGCGGGCCGGGCGATCATCGCGAACCGTCGCTCGAAGGGCCGCTCGCGCCTGTCGGCTTGAGCGTTCAGACCAGGTCCATGACGTGCTGCCCACCGAGAACCGGCTGAGGCGGCGCGAGGACTTCGCGACAGCCGTACGGCGAGGACGCAGAGCGGGACGCCCGCTACTCGTCGTGCACATGGTCAAGCGCGCGGACCCGTACGCCGCGGGGGGATTCGGTCCTCCCGCGCGTGCGGGTTTTGTCGTGAGCAAGGCCGTCGGGGGAGCGGTCGTACGCAACCTCGTCAAGCGTCGACTGCGTCAGCTCATACGTGACCGGCTTGGTTCACTTCCGCCGGGTAGCCTGGTGGTCGTACGGGCGCTGCCCGGTGCGGGTGAGGCGGGTCACGACCCATTGGCCCGAGACCTGGACACCGCGTTGCAGCGGTTGCTGGGGAGGGCACCGTGAAATATCCGTTGCTCTGGTTGATCAAGCTTTACCAGTGGACCATCAGTCCGATGCTTGGGCCGGTCTGCCGGTATTACCCGTCCTGTTCCCATTACGGGTATGGCGCTATCGATCGCCATGGTGCGGTCAAGGGCACGGCGCTCACCGCCTGGCGCATCCTGCGCTGCAATCCGTGGTCGCCCGGTGGAGTTGATCACGTCCCTGCCCGGAAGCGCCCGGTGTGGCATCAGCGGCTTCGCAGCCGGTGGGAGCACCGGGCACAGTCCCACGCCCAAGGAGTCTGATTCGTGGACACGATCCTCGGTCCTCTCTATACCGTTGTTTCCTGGATCATCGTCCAGTTCCACGCGCTGTACAGCCTTGTGTTCGACAAGGACAGTGGCTGGGCCTGGGGTCTGTCCATCGTTTCACTGGTGGTGCTGATCCGGATCTGCCTGATTCCGCTCTTCGTGAAGCAGATCAAGTCGACGCGGAACATGCAGGCGCTCCAGCCCAAGATGAAGGCGATCCAGGAGCGTTACAAGAGCGACAAGCAGCGTCAGTCCGAAGAGATGATGAAGCTGTACAAGGAGACGGGCACCAATCCGCTCTCCAGTTGTCTGCCGATTCTGGCTCAGTCTCCGTTCTTCCTCGCGCTCTACCAGGTGCTGAACAAGATCGCCGGCGACAACCCGGTGGGCGTACTCGACGCTGAGCAGGTGGACAGCGCCCGTAACGCGCACATCTTCGGCGCGCCGATCGCGGCGAAGTTCCTCGACAGCGAGGAGAAGGTCAACGCCCTGCAAGCGACGCTCACGGATGTACGTGTGGTCACGGTCATCATGATCGTGATGATGTCGGCGTCGCAGTTCTACACCCAGCGCCAGCTGATGACGAAGAACGTCGACCTCACCGTGAAGACGCCGTTCATGCAGCAGCAGAAGATGCTGATGTACGTCTTCCCCGTCATGTTCGCCGTCTTCGGCATCAACTTCCCGGTCGGTGTGCTCGTGTACTGGCTGACCACCAACGTGTGGACGCTCGGCCAGCAGATGTTCATCATCAAGCGCAACCCGACGCCCGGCAGTGTCGCGTACACACAGCGTCAGGAGAAACTGCGTGCCAAGGGCAAGCTGAAGGAGGAGCCGGCCGAGGTCGAAGCCAAGCAGCTGGCCGAGGAGGCTCGCGCGAACCGTACGCAGCCGAAGCGGCAGACCAAGGCGCAGCGGCAGACGGGCGTGGAGGACCGGGAGGCTCCGGCCACGAAGCGCCCTGCGGGCCAGACCCAGAAGGCGGGCCAGGGCCAGAAGGGGGGCTCCGGCCAAGCGAAGACGGGGGCGAAGCAGTCCGGCACCGGAAAGAAGTCGGGGTCTGGTGGGAAGTCCGGCGCACAGCAGAAGAAGCCGCAGGGACAGCAGGGCAAGAAGAAGCCGCAGTCCGCGAAGTCGAAGAAATAAAGGAGTCCATCAGTGACGGAGACGACTGCCACGGAGGGCGCCGACACCTTGTCCCGTCTGGAACAGGAGGGTGAGGTCGCGGCTGACTATCTTGAGGGGCTTCTCGACATCGCCGATCTGGACGGCGATATCGACATGGATGTCGAGGCTGATCGTGCCGCCGTGTCGATCATCGGTGACGATTCGGGGCGTGCGCTGCAGAAGTTGGTGGGGCGGGATGGCGAGGTCCTGGAGGCCCTTCAGGAGCTCACTCGTCTCGCGGTGCACCGTGAGACGGGCGAGCGGAGCCGACTGATGCTGGACGTGGGCGGTTTTCGGGCGCGCAAGCGTCAGGAGCTGGCCGAGCTGGGTGCGAAGGCGGCTGAGGAGGCCAAGGGCTCCGGTGAGGCAGTGAAGTTGCGGGTGATGACGCCGTTCGAACGCAAAGTGGTGCACGACGCCGTTGCGGAGGCCGGACTGCGCAGCGAGTCCGAGGGCGAGGAGCCGCAGCGCTGTGTGGTTGTGCTGCCATGAGTGGACCACTCCCGGAGCGGGAGCAGAGTCTCCCAGCGCCTCCGGAGGCGGCACGGGAGTTCTTTGGTGACGCGCTTCCGACAGCTGTGCGGTATGGCGAGTTGTTGGCGGACGTCGGGGTGCGCAGGGGTCTCATCGGGCCGCGTGAGGTGCCACGTCTGTGGGAGCGGCACCTGCTGAACTGCGCCGTGCTGGCGGAGGTCGTACCTGACGAGGTAACCGTGTGCGACGTGGGTTCCGGCGCTGGCCTGCCTGGGATTCCCCTCGCACTGGTTCGGCCTGATCTCAGGATCACGTTGCTGGAGCCGCTGCTGCGACGAACGACCTTCTTGCAGGAGACGGTGGAGCTGCTTGGCCTCGACCAGGTGGATGTGGTCCGAGGCCGGGCAGAGGAGGTTCTGGGCTCGTTGTCGCCGGTGCAGGTGGTGACCGCTCGCGCGGTTGCGCCGCTGGACCGGCTGGCCGGCTGGGGAGTGCCGTTGTTGCGGCCGTACGGCGAGATGTTGGCGATCAAGGGCGATACGGCCGAAGAAGAGCTGAAGGGCGCTCGGGCGGCCCTGCAGAAGCTGGGTGTTGTGGAGACATCGGTGGTGCAGGTTGGCTCGGGAGTCGTCGATCCACTGGCCACGGTAGTGAGAGCGGAAGTCGGAGAGAGCCCGGGTGGAGTCCGGTTCGCGGCCAAGCGGGCGAAGGCCGCGAAGGCTCAACGGCAGCGAGCGAGGAAGTCGCGCAGGGCCTGAGCTTAAAGATCATGTGTGAAAGGCTTCGTGGGCGGACGAGGGCATACACGGCGTTCGCGTGATTACTCCATAGCAGCGCCGTGCGCTTCCGCAGCGGAGTGTCGCCTACTCCGTCTACTGGTGCGGCTGCATGGTGTTTCACGTGAAACGACGCTCTCTGCTGCACGGAATCATCAGCCGCGGGCGTGCGGCTGCCAATCCACGCGATCGTGGCCATGTCGAAGCACGTACCGCGTCTGATTCATCCACAGGTAATCGGGGCTCGCTGGTTCATGACCCCGGAAGCATGGCAGGCTTTGAGTCTCAACAAGGTCCTGCTGAGGAGAGTGAACCCTTGCGGTCCGACGCCAACTTCGCGGGACCGATGGCCGACCCGGTCCCCGGTCCCCGCGCTGAGTCCACGGATGCTGCACGTGAGACGCCGCCCCCGATGGATGTCAGTCCGAGTACTGATGAAGCTGTCCCTTCTGCATCTGGCGGAGCTGTACCGCCAGTGGGCCGTGCGGCCCAGCAGGTGGTGGAGGCCATGCATCAGGCGGGCGAAGGGCTGCTCCGGCCGGAGCAGACGCGTGTGATGGTGGTGGCCAACCAGAAGGGCGGCGTGGGGAAGACCACGACGACGGTCAACCTCGCGGCCTCGCTGGCGCTGCATGGTGCCAGGGTCCTTGTGGTTGACCTCGATCCGCAGGGTAACGCCTCCACCGCATTGGGAATTGAT
The DNA here is from genome assembly GCF_001751245.1 of Streptomyces oceani. Lineage (GTDB taxonomy): Bacteria > Actinomycetota > Actinomycetes > Streptomycetales > Streptomycetaceae > Streptomyces > Streptomyces oceani. The sequence continues at coordinate 107,854 of NZ_LJGU01000148.1, read as the reverse complement.
CATCATTCCGAAGTGCCGTCGATCTACGACGTGTTGGTGGAGAACAAGCCGCTGTCCGAGGTCGTGCAGCCGGTTCCGGACGTGGAGGGTCTGTTCTGCGCCCCGGCCACCATTGACCTCGCTGGCGCGGAGATCGAGTTGGTATCCCTCGTGGCACGGGAAAGCCGGCTGCAGCGTGCGCTGGAGGCATACGATCAGCCACTGGACTACATCCTGGTCGACTGCCCCCCGTCTCTCGGCCTGTTGACGGTCAACGCGTTGGTGGCGGGTGCCGAGGTGCTCATCCCGATCCAGTGTGAGTACTACGCCCTGGAGGGCTTGGGCCAACTCCTTCGAAACGTTGATCTGGTGCGTGGTCATCTCAACCGGGACCTGCACATCTCGACGATCCTTCTGACGATGTACGACGGGCGTACCAGGTTGGCCTCGCAGGTGGCTGAGGAAGTGCGGAGCCACTTCGGCAACGAGGTGCTCCGGACGAACATCCCGAGGTCGGTGCGTATCTCCGAAGCGCCGAGTTACGGCCAGACAGTGCTGACGTACGATCCGGGCTCCAGCGGTTCGCTGTCGTATCTGGAGGCAGCCCGGGAGATCGCTTTGCGTGACCCATTTGCTCAGCAGGAGCAGCAGAGTATGGCGGAGGGTATGTAGTGAGCGATCGACGTAGGGGGTTGGGTCGGGGCCTCGGGGCCCTGATCCCTGCGGCTCCGAAACCTACCGATGATTCGGAAGGCCCCACCTTGCAGGAGGGGGGCGTTACTTCACCGTCTGCTGTGCCTGTGCTTTCTCCGGAGCGAGGAGTGGCCGCGGCCAAGGTGGCTGGTCTGCCGGACAGCGGATCGGTGTCGACCGTTTCACATGAAACGGCGTCCGGCGAGCCGGCGTTGGATGGTTCGACCGTGTCGCAGGAAAGCATGACGGAAGAACATGCGGCCGAGACGCCAGGGGCTCACTTCGCAGAGCTACCGCTGGATGCGATTACGCCGAACCCACGGCAGCCACGTGAGGTGTTCGACGAGGACGCATTGGCCGAGTTGGTCACCTCCATCAGCGAGGTTGGACTGCTGCAGCCAGTGGTGGTTCGCCAGTTGTCCTCTGATCGCTACGAACTCATCATGGGTGAGCGGCGGTGGCGGGCTTGTCGCGAGGCGGGCTTGGAGGCCATCCCCGCGATCGTGCGCGCCACCGAGGACGAGAAGCTGCTGCTGGACGCGCTGTTGGAGAACCTGCATCGCGCGCAGCTGAATCCTTTGGAAGAGGCGGCTGCGTACGACCAGCTGTTGAAGGACTTCGACTGCACGCACGACCAATTGGCTGACCGGATCGGTCGGTCTCGCCCGCAAGTGTCCAACACCCTGCGTCTCCTTCGTCTGTCTCCCTCCGTGCAGCGGCGGGTGGCCTCGGGTGTGCTCTCGGCCGGACATGCTCGGGCGCTCTTGTCAGTGGAGGACGGTGGCGAACAGGATCGGCTCGCTCATCGAATCGTGGCCGAAGGTCTTTCGGTCCGCGCGGTGGAGGAACTGGTCACCCTTCTCAACTCAGACCCCAAGGCGGCCCCGAAGGCGAAAAGTCCCAGAGCTGGCAAGCGCGTGTCTCCAGCTCTGGATCAGTTGGCTGGTCGCTTGTCAGATCGCTTTGAAACGCGCGTGAAGGTGGACTTGGGGCAGAAGAAGGGGAAGATCGTCGTCGAGTTTGCTTCCATGGAGGACCTGGACAGAATTCTGGGAGAACTCGCGCCGGGAGAAGACGGCGTCTTCGAACAGTTGCAGGCTGGGACGAGTGCGCAGTCAGAGGGCGGTCAGACGACGGAAGAGGACGACCATCGGTAGGGCTCTCATCTCGGCGTGCTCCGATTGCGGAACGAGCTGGCGCCCCATGGATACGATGTAGCCATGGGGCGCCAGCTCGTTCCGCTTACCTTGGACAACCTTCCGGATCTTCCTGATCCTTGCCGTCGCTGCGCCTTCTGGGAGCTCGGTCCGGTAGGTGGTGAGCCAGTTGCCGGAAACGGATACTCAGCCACAGAGAAGGAAGCCTGGATCTCGACGGTGCTTCTGGAGTGGGGGTCTTGTGGTCGGGTGCTCTATGTGGACAATACGGCGGTTGGCTTTGTCCTCTACGCGCCACCGGCGTACGTACCGCGGTCAAGGAGCTTTCCCACCAGTCCCGTATCTCTGGACGCGGTTCAGTTGATCACAGCCTTGGTGCTGCCGCACTACCAGTCCCAGGGGTTGGGCCGAGTGATCATCCAGACGGTCGCGAAGGATGTGATGCGCCGAGGCTTCAGAGCGGTGGAGGCGTTTGGGGATCTCCGTTGGAGCGAGCCCAACTGTGTCCTACCTGCTGACTACTTGCTTGCGGTGGGTTTCAAGACGGTACGTTCACACCGCGCTCTCCCTCGGCTGCGCTTGGATCTGCGCTCGACACTCTCATGGAGAGAGGATGTGGAACGGGCCTGGGGGCAACTGATTGGAGCGGTGCAGAAGGACCCGATACTACGTCCGTTGTAGGGTGACGGCCCGCGGAGGCGCCCGGCAGCGCTGTAGAGAGCCTCGGGGCACGTGGTGTTTCACGTGAAACGGGGCCCGTGCGTCACGGGCCCCGTTGTGAATCTCTGCGTGGTCAGGCGATGTAGTCGGAGAGATCGCGCTCGATGGCCGCCTTGGGCTTGGCGCCGACGATCGTCTTGACCACTTCACCGCCCTGGTAGACGTTCATGGTGGGGATCGACATGATGCCGTACTTGGCGGCAACGGCTGGGTTCTCGTCGATGTTCAGCTTCACTACGGTCAGCTTCTCGCTGTGTTCGCTAGCGATTGCCTCAAGGGACGGGGCGATCTGACGGCACGGACCGCACCACTCCGCCCAGAAGTCGACGAGAACGGGCTTGTCACTCTTGAGCACGACCTCGTCGAACGTCGCGTCAGTTGCGGTCACGGTGGCGCCAGCCATAGTCATTCTCCTCTGCGTGGTTCTGCTGTGGTGTGGTTGTGACGGTTGGAGGATTGGACTCAGACCGCTGCGGCATCGGCTGGTGCGGGGGTCTGCTCGAGCTTGGTTTCCGAAGAGGATTCGTCCGCCTGCGCTGAGAGGAAACGTTCGGCGTCCAGGGCTGCGGCGCAACCCGTGCCAGCAGCGGTAACGGCTTGCCTGTACGTGTGGTCCACCACGTCCCCTGCGGCGAAGACACCGGGGATCTTCGTGCGTGTGGAAGGCGAGTCGACCTTGAGGTAGCCCTCCTCGTCGAACTCAAGAACACCCTCAAAGAGTTCCGTGCGCGGATCATGGCCGATCGCGACGAAGAGCCCGGTTACCGGAAGCTCCGTCGTCTCTTCGGTGTGAGTGGTGTTTCGCAGGGTCAGTCCCGAGAGCTTGCCGTTCTCCTCATGGATCTCGGCTACTTCGCTGTCCCAGGCGAAACGGATCTTGGGGTCAGCGAAGGCACGCTCCTGCATGGCCTTGGACGCGCGCAGGGCGTCACGGCGATGAACGACGGTGACCGACTTCGCGAAGCGAGAGAGGAACGTAGCTTCCTCCATAGCCGTGTCACCACCTCCGACCACGGCGATGTCCTGGTCACGGAAGAAGAACCCATCGCACGTGGCACAGTAGGACACGCCGCGGCCCGAAAGCTCCTCCTCACGCGGCAGCCCCAGAGTGCGGTGCTGAGAGCCCGTCGAGACGATCACCGTCCGGGCGCGGTGCACTGTCCCGGCTGAGTCGGTGACGGTCTTGATCTCACCGGAAAGATCCACGGCGGCGACATCGTCAGGGACGAGTTCCGCACCGAAGCGCTCAGCTTGGGCACGCATCTGGTCCATGAGTTCAGGACCGAGGATGCCGTCTCGATAGCCCGGATAGTTCTCCACATCCGTGGTGTTCATGAGCGCGCCGCCAGCGGTGACGGAGCCCTCGAAGACCAGTGGCTGCAGCGACGCGCGCGCGGTGTAGAGCGCAGCTGTGTAGCCTGCGGGACCTGAGCCGATAATGATCACGTTGCGGACGTCGCTCACAGGAACTTCCTTGTCTGTCGGCTGTATGTGTGGATCTCCGTGGCGCAGGATTTCACCTACTCCAACGGATGCCCAAGCGCAGACATTCCCAGGTGGTGTCGACGCACGCGAGGCCGGTTCAGCCTCGCGGGTACGTGTGTTTCGTGAACACTTCCGCGGGACCCTGTGCCGCACCCGTGGAACACCGCGGATCGACCAGGTAGGCGTCCACGGCGTCAGCGTTCCCAGGATGCGGTAGGACGACGAGATAGGCGTTGCGGCCCTTGTACGGGGAGTTCGGGTCGGCGGCGAGCGGCTCCTCGTCCCGACCGATACCTTCGGTCACGCAGCTGGGTAGCGCGGTCGCAGAGTCGCCCTGGAGCGGGGCGTCCTCGGTCGCGCTGCGCTGTGGCTGGGCGCCGGGCGATTGCGTGTCTTCAGCTCTTCCGCGCCGCTCCGACAGAAGTTCGTGGACCCGCTCGCCGAGCGCTCGATCCTGTGACTGGTGGCGGGGGCCTTCCGCTGAGGAGTCCCCCGCCTCAGTGGTCCTGTTCGCGGATGATTCGGAAAGTCCTGACACCAGGAGACTGCCCAGGCCGAGCGCCCCTACTGCTCCCGCGGTCGCGAAGAGCGTCATTCGCCTGCGTTTCCGCCGTTGGCCGGGCCGGCCAGGACCCGTCGGCGCGGACGAATGCCCCTGTGGGCGGTCGGGTGGCTGTCTACGAGGGGACGCGCTGTCCTGAGACAGGTTGACGGCTGCGTACTGTCGGTCTGGTCCGGCCTCTGTTTCACGTGAAACGGTGGCGTTGTTCAGCGAGCCGGTCTCCTCCCAGGAAGCAGCTGCTGCCTGGTCATCAAGGGAACCGTTCGTGGGAACCGTGGGCCCCGGAATGTTGGCCTCACTCGACAATGCGGTAGAGATGCGGTCGCTGACATCAGCGGGCATGGGGCCGGGTCCGGGCGCCTCGCCGAGAAGGGTGCGGACGCTCTCCAGGGAGGTCAGGACGTCGGCACAGGACTGGCACTCCCCGAGGTGCTCTTCCAGCGCCCCCCTGCCGCTCTCGGCAAGTTGATCCTCCAGGTAGTCCGAGATCTCGTCGACCTCAGGATGCTCGCCGAATCCCGCTGCGGATTGGGTCATGTGTGGGTGCCACCTCCGTCCTTGACCGTGCCTGTCTTTCGCGTATCCGTATCCCCATGTCTCGTCGATGGGACGGATGTCCTCGGGCTGGGGTTCCGTGGGGTGTGGGCATGTGTGGCGCCCGGGCCATCCTCGCCGCTCGGTGACGTGTCCCGACGGGTCCGCGCCGGAGTCTCCGAGCCTTCAGGTCGTAGATGGCTCAGCAGTGGCAGCAGCCGGGCTCGGCCACGAGCGCAACGGCTCTTGATGGTCCCAACAGCCACCCCCAGCATTTCCGCGGCCTCGGAGACCGAGTATCCGTGCATGTCGACCAGTACCAAGGCCGCCCGCTGGTCCGCCGAGAGCTGACCGAGCACGGAGACGAGCTGCCGATGGAGATCCCGTCTCTCAGCCGGAGCGGCAGCCGACTCGTGCGGGTCGATCAGTTGCTCAAGGCGTTCCGTGTCATCGGTGAACGTGGTGCGCCGTGAAGCCGTCTTACGAGCGCGATCCAGACAGGCGTTCACGGTGATCCGGTGGAGCCAGGTGGTGACCGCGGACCGTCCACGGAAGGTGTGGGCAGCACGGTAGGCAGAGACGAGGGCGTCCTGAACCGCGTCGGCCGCTTCATCGCGGTCGCCGAGCGTCCGTACGGCCACGGCCCACAAGCGGTCCCGGTGCCGGCGGACAAGCTCGTTGAACGCGTCCGGGTCGCCGTCGACATGGCGCTCCAAAAGCTCCCGGTCGCTGACTGCGGTGACCTCCCCCGCGGCGGCAGGGGGCTCTCCGTCCGTGGCCACAGGTCGCACCCCTTCTACGCCTATCCCGGGATTCGCTGGTCGCTTCCCACTTAGCCGAATACGTTGACCTCAGTGATCCGGCCACGGTAGTTGCCGTCCTCGGCCAGCGGGAGTTCCGTGAGCCAGACCAGTACAAACCGCGTGGTGACGGGCTTCTTCGTGCGGTAGTTCAGCTTGTCCCCGGTGCTTTCCGTGAGCTTGCGGAAAGCACCGGGGTTACTGGGCGCGGAGGTGGTGTTCTTCGGCGCGGCCCGCACCTCGGCGGATGTCTGTCCTTGGAACCGCACCTGGACCTTGTTGATCGGCTGTGGCTTATCGAGGTCCAGGACCAGGCCGACGCCGGACTTGAGGTTGCCGAAGTCGGACTGACCGTAGTAGTTGCGTGTGTACCAGGACGTTTTCGGATCGTCGTCAATAGCATCGCGGACGGTCTTCGGGTTCTCCGAACCGTCGCCCTGGGGGTCGATGTCCTGAGCATCGACGATCTTGATGGGAGAGCTGCTGATGGGCTCTTGATCGGATTCGTCCTCGGTCTGATTACCGGGAGAGTTGCCTGGGCTGTCGCCCTTGAGCAGCGTGTCGGCGACCTGCCAGCTGCCGAGGCCGAGCGCGATGATGAGCAAGGCCGAGACGCCCCACTTCAGCGTCTTTCCAGTACGCCCGGGCAGCGTCGGAGGTGTGGGTTCGGATGCCGCGGCGGCGTCGGAACCCCCGTGTGGCGTTGGGCCGATCCCCCGGCCACCAGCCTGCGCCCGGCTTGGCTGGGGCGCGACGGGCGACGCGAGGGAGTGCTCCGGGGGACGGATGCGTGGTAGCTCGGCGACTGCTGTGCGGAGTTCCTCCGGAGTGGAACATGACTGGTCGTCCTGTCCACCGGCACTCTCCTCCCGGAGGGCCCGCATCGCCAGTCGTGAGAGCCCGCGATGCACTCCGGCACGCACCTGTTCGGGAGCGATCAGCTGGCCCCCGCTCAGGTTGCCTACTCCGCTGAGACCGTGGGCGCCGTCCGCGTACGGCCAGCGCTGGGTGAGCGCGGCGTACAACAGGGCACCGATGGCTGCCGTATCGGCGCGCTGCGGCCGATCGCTGCTGGTACCGCGAAGTGCCGCACTCACCGCCAGGCTGCGGATGCGGTACTGGCCGGCTCCGGTGCGGAGCACGGAGGACGGATTGATCCGCAGATGGGCCAATCCTTCCCGGTGGGCCGCGGTGAGGGCTTCCGCCAGTTGTCTCACGAGCTGATATGCCTCGTGTGCGGGCAGAGGCGCGGCGGCCAGCAACTCGCTCAACGGGGTGGCGTCGGGAAGCCATTCATGGACGACGTAGACGAGGCCCTCCTCCTCGACGGCGTCCAGGACCTGTACGAACCGGGGATCACCGAGCAGAGCGGCGGAGCGGGCGGCGGCGAGCACGGAGCGTGCTCGTGGGTGGTGAGCGGCGAGTGCGTGCACGCCCACCGCCCGGCGCAGCATCTCGTCGACGGCCCGCCAGCTGCTGAATCCGTCGCGCCGGGTGATGCACTCCTCGAGGCGGTAGCGCTGTGCGAGTTTGTGTCCGCTGTGCAGGTCGGGTGGCTCGGGGAGGACGGTCTCCGGGGAGTGGGGCCGGGGGTTGGTGGCGAGATCTCTGGTGGCGGTCGTTGAGCTGGTATCGGTTTCGTGCTCGGTCTCGGAGGTCGGTGTCTCTGTGGTGGCAGCCGTATCGCTCCCATCACCGTCGTACTGTTCGGTCGCACCGTCGGCCGTGGCCTCGTCCGCCTGTGCGGACTGCGCTTCGTGCTCGCCGCTCGTGCTGGCCACGTCGACGGCAGCTGTGTTCCGTTCCGCCACCGTCGTTCTGCCTCCCCATTCCGTTTGTTCGGCTGATTGCCGGAACCAGCCCGAAACGATTGTCCCTACAGCCGCCGTTATGCACGACACGCAGTGTCGGCGGATGGTTGTGTTCCGCGTCTGCTGTTCATGCTCGTGTCACCTGCCGAGACGAGAACGGACCATGCCGATCATCGCCGTCATTTCCTGGATACGCATTCGCTTGGAGGTCCATACGAAGACCACCGCCAGCACGATTCCTCCGGCCAGCAGCGCGCAGAGGGAGCCGATCATGTCCTGGCCGAGTGCGTGGGTGACCGCGTACGCGGTGGCGCCGGAGGCGAGAGCGGCGGGCAGGCTGGCGCCGCCCAGCCGCGCGTAGGTGCGGACGACACGGGCCCCGTCCAGGTCACCGTCCAGCTTCCGCCGCAGTCGCCGCCACGCCACGCCCACACCGATGACGTACGCGATGCCGTACGAGGCCGCCATGCCGACCACGGCCCAACGGGCCGGCAGGATGAGGTAGCACGCCACCGAGGCGGCGGCGTTGACGGCGGCGACGATGACCGTGTTGTAGAAGGGCGTGCGTGTGTCCTCGTACGCGTAGAAGGCGCGCAGCACGATGTACTGCACCGAGTACGGCACCAGGCCGAGGCCGAAGGCCATCAGCATGTAGCCCATGGTCTCGGCACCCCCGATGCCCCCTGAGCCGTAGATGAAGGTGCACATGGGGATGCCGAGGGCGATGAAGCCGAAGGCGATGGGCACGATGGCGACGCCGGCGTTCCGTAGGCCCTGCGAGATGTCCTCGCGGACGGAACCGGTGTCGCCGTCGTTGGCGGAGCGCGAGAGTCTGGGCAGCAGGGCGGCCATCACGGAGACGGTGATGATGGCGTGCGGCATGGTCCAGATGAGTTGGGCGTTGGAGTACGCGATGTAGTTCGTGCCGAGGTGGCCGTCGTCGATGGCGATCGAGCCGGCCTTCGTGGACAGCTGGGTGACGACGAGGACGCCGGCGTGGTTCGCGAGCACGAACAGCACTGTCCACTTGGCCAGCTTGGCGGCCTTCCCCAAGCCGTGTCCGCGCCAGTCGAAGCGGGGCCGGACGCGGAATCCGGTGGCGCGCAGGTACGGCACCATGGCCAGCGCCTGGGTTACCAGCCCGAGCAGGGTGCCGACTCCCAGCAGCGTTACGCCCTCGGGCGGGACCGTGTCCTCGTTCAGACCGGAGGTGCCCGCGGTGCCGTAGACCCAGAGGAAGAGGCACACGGTGAAGATGATCACGATGTTGTTGAGGACGGGTGTCCACATCATCGCGCCGAACCGGCCGCGGGCGTTCAGGATCTGGCCCATCACGACATGGATGCCCATGAAGAAGATGGAGGGCAGGCAGAAGCGGACGAAGGTGACCGCGATGTCGTCGGCCTCCTTGTCGGTCGCGATCTCTACCGACATCATGCGCACCAGCAGTGGCGCAGCCACCACCGCCAGCACGGCGAGACCGCCGAGGATGACCGCGACCAGTGTGAGAAGGCGGTTGGCATACGCTTCGCCGCCGTCCTCGTCCTCCTTCATCGCCCGGACCAACTGGGGGACGAAGACCGAGTTGAGGCCGCCGCCGACGGTGAGGATATAGATCATCGTTGGCAGCGTGATGGCGAGCTGGTAGCTGTCACCGAGGAGCGTCGCACCCAGTGCGACGAGCACGAGGGCGGAGCGTACGAAGCCGGTGAGCCGGGAGACCATGGTGCCCGCGGCCATCAGAGTGCTGGACTTCAGCAGGCCGGATGCCTTCCCACCGGACTGCTGATCAGCGGGACCGTCGGCGGGTTCGCCGGTCGCGGGAGGTTGGGGCGGTCCCGGGTGCTGAGGTGCGGAGTACCGGTGACCAGGCTGCCGGATCTGCTGGGTCTGTTGGCTTTGCTGTGGCGCGTAATGCTGCTGCGGATGGGCGTACTGCTGCTGTCCGGGGTGCCCGCCGGCGGGGACTTGCCCCTGGGCATGGCCCTGCCAGTACTGCTGGTGCGGGTGAGGAACCTGGGCGTGTTGCGGATACTGATCACGGAACAGGTGGGCGAAGGCGTCCTGCGCATCCGGTTTCGAGCCCATAGGGGGGCCGCCGGAGGGCGCGGCTCCGGAGCCTGGTCCCGGCACGTCCGGGGAGGCAGGCGCGGAGTGCCGTTGCTGCCACCAGGGCGCCTGAGTGAGCAGGTCGTCGACGCCGGTGAACTGCACAGTCGCCGGATCATCACCGTACGGGAAATACTGTGAGGTGCGCTCGGGCTGCGGCATCGGCTCGGGGGCCCAGGAGCGCGGGTCGGCTGCGTGGGAACTGGGCGGCTGCTGAGCCTGGTGGTGCGGGTGTTGCCCGTAGGGGTCTTGGCTGTACTGGTTGTACTGGCCGTGAGCCCCCTGTGCGTACGGATCGTGCTGGGCGGCTGCCTGGTGGTGTTGTGCTGAATGCCCGTAATGCGGTCCCTGAGGGTAACGACTCTGGTGGTGCGGGTGTTGCCCGTAGGGGTCTTGGCTGTACTGGTTGTACTGGCCGTGAGCCCCCTGAGCGTACGGATCGTGCTGGGCGGCTGGCTGGTCCCCGTAGGGATCGGGGGGGTACCGGCTGGCGTCCGAACCATGCGGCGTGTAGTACTGCTGATACGGTGCGTACTGGTCTGGGTGCTGCTCAGGGGCGCGGGGATCGGAGGCGCGCGGGTCCTGCCCCCGGCGATCGTGGGCGTGGGTGTCTTCCGGCGGCGGGGAGCCGCCATGGGGCCTGTGGCTGCGATCACCGTCGTACGGTGCGTTCATCTACCTACCCCTGCCCCTGTTCGGCCGGCTGACTCAACGCTCCACTTTCTCACCCGTGTCCTGCGGCCCGCTGCTTTCCGCTGCGGTGTCCGAGCCCCGCTCACCCGCCTGCTCCGGGCGGCCGGAACCATCGGCCGCTACCACCTGGGCTGTCGAGTCCGAGCCCTCCACCTCGGCTTCCGGTGCCGATCCCCGGCGCGCGGTCGCGGCTGGGCCTGACGCCCTTTCCGACTGTGACGCATCCGGAGGCCCTTCCCGCTCCACCTCGGTTGTGTCATGCGTCGCACGCCCAGCAGAGGCGGGGCCTTCCCGCCGCCCAGAGGCCTCTGACTCCTCCGGGCTTTCGACGTCCGCCGTACCCGTCCCTTCCGGGCTGTCGGAGTCGTCCGACCCGTCGTCCTCACCGTCGGCTCCGTCCGGCCCTTCCGCGCCACCGCCCGAGGGACCCGCACCGGGCGGACCCGACGTACCGGCTGGACTGTCGTTGCCATCCGGGTCCGATACGGTCGCGCCCCTTCGCTTGCGCTGGGTGTACATACGGACGCCGGCCAGCACGACGAGCAGCACCCCACCGGCGATTACCAGCAGCACTGTCGACGTGATCGACGTGACCTTCACCTGGAACGTCATGGGCGGGCCGTACGGCTTGCCGTCCTTCGTGTACAGCTGAGCGGTGACCGTGGTGCGACCGTTGGCCTTGGCCGTGGTGTCGAACTTGACGGACTGGCTGTGCCCGCCGTCCACGACCACCGCCTGGGTCTCCCCGACCTCCAGACCGATGCTCCTGCTGGACTCGAGCCGCAGGACCAGGCCGTCCACGCCCTGCACGAGGTTGTTCTGCACCGTCACCGGAATCGTGGCGCTGCGTCCGGACAGGGTGAGGTCGGACTTCTGAATCAGGTGTACCTCGCGGGTCAGCCCGAGCAGGTAGTCCTGCACCGACTCCCGGAACCGCGCTGCCTGCTCGGCTTCGCCCCGCCAGGAGTTGGAGACCTCGCGCTCTATGGCATTGCCGAAGGGTGCGACGACCCGGTCCTCGCGGGAGAGGATCTCGCTGAAGTTGTCCAGCGTGTGCTGCGTCTTCTGCACCTGCTCGAACGCCTCGGTCGGCAGTTCGTGCTCACGCAGCGCCGCCGGATACGCGCCGGGGCCGGGGAGCGTACGTCGGGCCGACGGGTCTGGTTCGGCCTTGGCGGCGTCCGAGAGGCTCGTGCCCACGGTCCAGCCTCCGTCCGTGTCCAGGGCGGCCAGCGCCTCGGCCATGGCTCGTGCCTGCGAGACCGTCGGCTGACGCTGTGGTGCCACGACAATGCTGCGCTGCTTATTGGGCACCTGCTGTGTGATCGACAGGGTCTCCGCCAGGAAGCGCTGCACGGCCTGGGTGGACTTGCCGGCGCGAGTCAGGTCCCCGTCGAAGGCCGTTGACAGCCGGTGGTCGGCCACCACCGCGGTCGTACCGCCACCGACGGGCCGTGCGGCGGTCGGGGTGTACGGGATGCGGCCCCGCTCGCCCATGCTGTCACTGCGCGCGATGACATTGGAGGCGCCGGCGGAGGTGGCGACGCCCACCACGGACGGGTCCACGGCTCCCTCGACCGGCCAGGCGAAGTCCGTGTTGGGTTTGGTGTGCAGGATGGCCTGGACGGTTTTCCGGGCCAGCTCGGTGGCGGGACGCAGCCGTCCGAGGGCGCCTGGCACCTGCTTGCCCTGGTGCGCGAGCGAGGCCAGATCCGGGTCGGCGAAGGGCAGGGCGACGATCTCCTCCCCGTCGACTGCCTCCTGGAGGTCGTTCAGCCACTGCTTGGCGTTTGCCTGTGCCTTGCCCGGTTCCGTACGGCCGTCCTCCGTACGCACCTCGTAGGGCTGCGTCATGGCCTCGACACTGGCCAACAGATCCGGATCGATGACCCAGGTGATCGGCAGTTCGGCACCCAGGGCCACCAACTGCTGCAACCTGCCACCGGGGGCGATCGCCTGCTCGAGGTCGTCGTTCCGGAAGACCGAGGTCTGCTGCTCGTTCGACTCGGTACGGGCGGTGAGGTGGGAGGAGGAGATCAGCGGCCACATGTAGGTCAGCTGGGTCCTCTCCTGGGGCGCGGAGGTTTGCCAGGGCAGGAAGCTCCGTTGGGACCCGAGGACGTGGGCGTACGGTTTGGCCCTGGTCTGGCCGGTGAGGGTCACGGCCAGGGGATAGACGCCGTTCTCGTCGAGAGCGAGTTCGTCTGCGGGGATCTTGAGCGTGAAGGATCGGGTGACCCCCGGAGCCAGGCTTTCGAGCTTCGTGCTCTGGCCCTTGGCCGGGGTCGCTCCCCCTCCGGTGAGTGGTCCGTTCGAGCCGCTCGTCTCCTCTATGGCGCTGCGGCTGTTCATGGCGGGGCCCAGCTGTACGCCGACCCGGCTGTCCGAGACCGCCCGGTTGCCGGTGTTGGTGGCGGAGCCGGCGATCGTGACGGTGTCGCCGGGCCGGGGCACGGCCGGATCGAGATTGTCGACCGAGATGTCGACCGGACGGGCGGAACGGGTCGAGGGGGCGGTGGGCGCGCTCTGACTCGCCGGAGTAACCCGTTCCGCGGAAGCCTGCCGTACGGACGCCGGGGAATCCGCCGCATGCGAGGCCCGGGCCGGTTGGTCGGCGCTCCCCGGGGCGGACCGCGAGGGGTCGAGTCCCGTCGCCTGACTCGTCGGCGCGGCGCTCGCGAGCAAGATGCTCAGCAAGGGCAGGATCGTGAGCAAAGCGACCGCCGCGCGTCGCAGCGTGCCGCGAAGGGGAGCGGTCGGAGTGCCCCGCATCTCTGCCGCTTCGGCCACGCTTGTCCGTCCCGTCGTTCAGTCGTGGGTGTCTGGTCGTCCGGACCTCTGATGGTAACGATCGCTTGGCGAGTGAAGTGCCGTGGCTTCCGCATCCTGTCATGATCCACGGGGGACGGCGGCATCGAAGAGGGCGCTCGACGTACCCTGTGCTGCTGTGCCGAATGCCATGGATGACCACCAGCAGACCGAACAGTCGCCGCCCCCCGCGGCCCAGGAGCTGAACGAGGTGCAGCACCGTGCGGTGAACGAACTGTTGCGGGTGTCCCCCGTGGCCGACGACCTGGCCAGCCGGTTCCAGCGGGCGGGGCACAGCCTGGCCTTGGTGGGTGGCTCAGTGCGGGACGCCTTGCTGGGCCGGCTGGGCAACGACCTGGACTTCACTACCGACGCTCGCCCCGAGGAGATCCTGGCGCTCGTACGCCCCTGGGCGGACGCGGTCTGGGATGTGGGCATCGCGTTCGGCACGGTGGGCTGCAAGAAGTACGTTCCGGGACCGGAGCAGGGCAGTGAGGCTCCGGAGGCCGCGGTTCCCCGTGGCTCGGAAGGGGGCACTGACAGGCAGTGCTTCGACATCGAGATCACGACCTACCGTTCGGAGGCGTACGACCGTACGTCCCGTAAGCCCGAGGTTTCCTACGGTGCCGTGATCCAGGATGATCTCGTGCGGCGGGATTTCACGGTTAACGCGATGGCGGTGGCGCTTCCGGAGAAGGTCTTCATCGACCCCCATGGTGGCTTGAACGACCTCTCGGAGCGGGTGCTCCGTACGCCTGGTACGCCCGAAGCGTCGTTCTCCGATGATCCGCTTCGCATGCTGCGTGCGGCTCGTTTCGCCGCCCAACTGGACTTCGAGGTCGCGGGTGACGTGGTCGCCGCCATGCAGGCCATGGCCGAACGCATCGAAATCGTCTCCGCGGAGAGGGTCCGCGACGAGTTCAGTAAGTTGATCTTGGCATCGCGGCCACGCAAGGGTCTGCGACTGCTGGTCGACACCGGGTTGGCGCAGCGGACGGTGCCGGAGGTGCCCGCCTTGCGGTTGGAACGGGACGAGCATCACCGGCACAAGGACGTTTACGAGCACTCGCTCATCGTGCTGGAGCAGGCCATCGACCTGGAAGAGGACGGTCCGGACCTGACGCTGCGGCTGGCCGCGCTTCTGCACGATATTGGCAAGCCGCGCACGCGACGTTTCGAGAGTGACGGTCGGGTTTCCTTTCACCATCACGAAGTGGTGGGGGCAAAAATGGCGCGGAAGCGGATGACAGCCCTGAAGTACTCCAACGAGCTGGTGAAGGACGTCTCTCGGCTGGTCGAGCTGCATTTGCGCTTCCATGGCTACGGCACGGGCGAATGGACCGACTCAGCCGTCCGCCGGTACGTACGGGATGCGGGGCAACTGCTGCCCAGGCTGCACAAGCTCACACGCTCGGACTGCACGACCCGGAACAAGCGCAAGGCCGCCGCGTTGTCCCGGGCGTATGACGGACTGGAGGAGCGGATCGCGCGTCTTCAGGAGCAGGAGGAACTGGAGGCCATTCGGCCGGATCTCAACGGCAACGAGATCATGGAGGTGCTGGGTGTGCCGCCGGGGCCGGTTGTGGGCAGGGCCTACCGGCAGTTGCTTGAACTGCGACTGGAGAAGGGGCCCATGGAGCGGCACGAGGCTGTGGCCGCGCTCAAGGAGTGGTGGGCCAACCAGCAGGGGTGACACGTCCGCGCATGGTGGATGTGTCGGACTGCTGCGGCGGTTGTGGGTCGTGACGCATGTGCGAAGAAAGCTGGGTGGTGTTTCACGTGAAACACCACCCAGCTTCGCGTCTCGGTTACGTCAGCTGCCGCTGCCCCTGTGAGGCGTCAGGCAGAGGGTGAACGTGGTGTCGCCGTTCTTGGTTTCGGAGTACTGCGCGTACTTCTCGCGGTTGCACTGGAAGTCACCGTCGTGCTTCTCGGCTACCTTGAACTCCGCTTTGGACGAGGTGCAGTCGACCACCTCGACGTCGGGCTGGATGTCCGTACCGTTGTTGATCACGCAGTCACCCTGGGCCGCCGTGTCCGCATCGTCTTGCCCGTCGATGACGCTCCAGGTGACTACCGCGCCGATGCCCAGGACGATGACCATGCCTATGATCGTGAGCGCCTTGAACACGCTCCTGGCCCCGCCACGCTGGGGCGGTGGAGGAGGCATCGGGCCTCCGCCACCGTACGGGTTCTGGCCCTGCGGCTGATGCCCGTAGGGCGGTTGGCCCGGCCCTGGCTGCTGCGGCTGGCCGTAGGGATTCTGGCCGGGAGGCGGCTGCTGGCCGTACGGGTTCTGGGGAGGCGGGTAACTCATCGGGGAGAGATCTTTCTGTGCTGGGACATGGATCGTTTGTCTTCCAGGGGACAGGGGTAAGTTACCCAGTCGCTCTGACATTGCCGAGCCCCAACCGAGAAGCTGTGGCGGCGATGTGACAGTTGGGACAGTCACGTTGCGGACGAAGACCGCCTAAAACGAGCCATTGTGAGCGCCACTGCCGCGTAGATCGCAGCGACGGTGAGCACCAGTGCGCTTGATCGCCCGTCAGCGGGCAGCATCAGAGCCGCTACGCCGGCGGCACCTACGAAGGCGATGTTGAACAACATGTCGTAGAGCGCGAACACTCGGCCGCGATAGTCGTCGTCCACGGAGGACTGGACGACGGTGTCGGTAGTGATCTTCGACCCCTGGGTGACCAGCCCGAGTACGAAGGCGGCCACCATCATGGGGGCAGGAGCGAACGGCAGCCCGAGGGCGGGTTCGAGTATGGCGGCGGCAGCCGCACAGATCGTGATCCAGCCCAACTGGCCCGTCCTGGAGACGACCCAAGGCGTGATGATCGCGGCGGCGAGAAAGCCGACCGCGGAGATCGCGAGGGCGAGGCCGAGCCACTTGAGGCCGCCGTCTTCGCCTTCGGGTGTGGGCGTGCCCGACGGGTCGCTTCCAGTGTCGCCGGCTCCCCCGGCGCCGTCGGCCCAGGCGTAGCGGCAGAGCATGAGCACGGTGACGGTCAGCGCTCCGTAGCAGAAGCGCATGAGCGTCATGGCTGTCAGCGTACGGGCAGCGAGCGGCCGTTCGGCGAGATGGCGCAGCCCGGCAGCCAGGCCACGGACAGTGCTCAGAAGCGTGGCTCGCACGCGGGCGGGGGAGGTCTGAGTTGGCTCGGGGCCCAACAGATCCCGTGACATGCGGAGGGACGCGATGCCGGCCAGCAGGTAGACCAGGGCTCCGACCACCACGATGAGGGCGTCTCCGGCGCTGCTGGAAGGCGCGAGGAGACGCACCACGAAGGCGACCGCGCCACCGGCTGAGGCGGCGACGGTGCCGGCGGTGGGCGAGAGGGCGTTGGCCGTGACGAGTTGTTCATTGTCCACGACCCTGGGTAGGGCGGCGGAGAGGCCGGCGAGGATGAAGCGATTGACCGCGGTGACCGAGAGGGCGGAGAGGTAGAACAGCCAAGTGGGTACGGCGTTGATGATCAGAAGGGCAGTGCCGGCTGCCAGTACGGCCCGCAACAGGTTGCCGAACAGCAGCACCTGACGTCGTCGCCAGCGATCGAGGAGCACGCCAGCGAAGGGGCCAAGGAGCGAGTACGGCAGCAAGAGTACGGCCATGGCGCCAGCGATGGCGCCCGGAGAGGTCTCGTTTTCCGGGGAGAACACGACATACGTGGCGAGCGCGACCTGGTATATCCCGTCCGCGTGCTGGGAGAGCAGCCGTACAGCGAGCAGTCGTCGGAAGTTGGGAAGGCGTAGGAGCGTGCGGAGGACCTCCGTGAGTGGCACGCGCGCAGTCTCAGCTGGTGCCTGTTTCACGTGAAACGCGCCCTGGGGCGCGCTTTCCGGAGTCCGGTGTGTGACGGATTGATCCTCGCTGCTCATTGAGGCCGCCCCGCACCCCAGTGCACCTTGGGTTCCGTCGAGGAGGTCGATGCTGTGAGTGAGGAATGCCGGCGGAGGACGAACCTGTCCGGGATCCCGTCGAGCGGGCCGCCAGCCGGATCGTCCGCGCCGCTGCTGCGCACCACGTCGTGCTCGGGCAGCAGGATGTCGCGGATCACCACGGCGCTCAGGTACAGCGTCCCGAGCAGGTGTACGAGGATGATGACCTGATAACCCTCCGGCGGTAGTCCTTGATGCTTGTCTCCGCTGCCCGTGTAGGCGAGGTACATCCAGATACCGACGAAGTACATGACCTCGCAGGCCTGCCAGATGAGGAAGTCACGCCACTTGGGTCGGGCCAGGACCGCCAGCGGGATGAGCCAGAGGACGTACTGCGGGGAGTACACCTTGTTGGTGAGCACGAAAAGGGCCAGGACGAGAAACGCGAGCTGCGGGAAGCGCGGTCGTCGGGGAGCGGTCAGGGTCAGAGCGGCGATCGCCGAACAGCCCAGCAGCATCAGGATCATGGCGTAGTTGTTGACGTCGGTGCTCTCCAGGGGGAGATCCGTACGTTGGGAGAGGATCAGCCAGATTGAGCCGAAGTCGACGGGACGCTCCTGACTGAAGGAGTAGAATTTCAACCAGCCGTCCCAAGCACCGATCATGACCGGGACATTGACGCAGCTCCAGGAGAGTGCCGCGCCACCCAGCGCGGTGCCGAACGCCCGCCAGCGACCCCCTCGCCAGCACAGCACCAGCAGTGGTCCCAACAGGAAGAGCGGATAGAGCTTCGCCGCGGTGGCGAGTCCCAACAGCACGCCGGTGGCCAGGGGCCGACTGCGGGACCACATGAGCATCGCGACCGCTGTCAGGGCGACAGCCAGCAGATCCCAGTTGATGGTCGCGGTGAGCGCGTAGGCGGGAGCGAGCGCGAGCAACAGCGCGTCCCAGGGACGGAAGCGGTGTGTACGACTCACCGCCACTGTCGCCACCACCGCGCAGATCATCAGCATGGCGGCGTTGATCATCCAGTAAATCTGCTCGCGCTCCACGATGTCGCCGCCACCGGGAGTCATCCAGCTGGCCACCGTCATGAACAGGCCGGTCAGTACCGGGTACTCGAGATACTCCATGCCACCGGAGACCTCATCGGGGATGCGCTCGAAGTACGGCATGATGCCGTCGGCGAAGCCGCGACCGTTGTAGAGATGGGGGATGTCGGAATAACAGGCGCGGACGTACTGGCTGGTCTGGCCGGAGAACCACGCGCCGTCGTAGCACGGCAGCTTCTGCACCATGCCCAACGCGAACATCCCGAGCGCCAACAGCACGATCACCCGCAGCGGGTTCCACCAGCCCGCGCTGCCGGCGCGCCGCCCGTGCGGGCCGCCGATCACCTCGCTGCCCGCGGCGGCCACCTCATCCTCCTGGGTAGGCCGCACGCTCGCCTGCTCGTCGGTACGCACGCTCGTCATGGGGCACATCCTGCCGTACGAAGGACCCCGCCGGTCTGGCCGGCGGGGTCTTCCCAGGGGTACAGGCGTGTGTCCCGCCGAGAGTCCGGCGGGACACGGCGGTCATTCCCGCCTGGCTTCCGCGTTGGGTCCGGCGAAGATCCCACCGTCGGCGTCCCCGCCGCCGTCCGGTTGCCCCGGGCCGCCGGTCTGGCCGCCGTCCGGCTGTCCTGGACCGCCGGTCTGGCCGCCGTCCGGTTGCCCCGGACCGCCGTTCTGGCCGCCGTCCTCCTCACCGCCGCCGGGACCACCGATCGGCCAGCTGTCGCTCGGTGACGGATCTGGGACGGAGGGTGAATCGCTCGGCTCGGAAGGCTTGTCGGACGGACTCTTGGTCGGTGAGGGCTCGTCGGACGGGGTCGGTGTGGGCGTCGGCGAGGGGTCCGGACAGTGGCTGCACACCTTCTCACCGATCGGAGACGGCTCGGGGAAGCTCTTCACCGGGTCGCCCTTCGTCGCTCCCTGCATGTACTCCGTCCACACCTCGGCGGGGAAGGAGGCACCGTGGATCTTCTCCCGGCCCGCGGTGCCGTACATGGACAGGAACTCCGGGCTCTCGATCTGGTCGTTCAGCCGCCACATGCCGATGGCGGTGGACAACTGACGGGTGTAGCCGGCGAACCAGGCGTGCTTGTTGTCGTCCGTCGTGCCCGTCTTGCCGGCGACGGGGCGCTGCAGCACGCCGGCCGCCTTCCCCGTCCCCTTCTCGTCCTCGACGACGGCCTCCAGCATGTTCGTCACGGTGTCCGCGACGTTCGCGTCGAAGTTGCGCTCCGTCTGCTTCTCGTGCGCGTACTCGACCTTGCCGTTGTCCTTCACCTTGCTGACCGAGTACGGCTCGGCCTGCACGCCGCTCTCCGCGAAGGTGGCGTATCCCGTGGCCATCCGGATCGCGCTCGGAGCCGAGGTACCCAGTGAGAAGGTCGGCGTGAGGCTCGCCAGACTCTCCTCGTTGACTCCCGCGTCCAGCGTCGCGTCCCGAACCTGATCCAGGCCGACGTCCATGCCCAGCTGGATGAACGGGGTGTTGGCGGAGACGATCATGGCTTCGCGGAGGCTGATCTTCCCGTAGTCCTTGTCACCCTCGTTCTTCTGGTGCCACTCGTCGTTCTCCTTGTTGAGCCAGGTGTCGCCGTCGTACTCCAGCAGCTTCACCCTGTTGTCGCCGTTGTAGACGCTCTTGGGCGATACCGGGGTGCGCAGGTCGGGGCCCTGTTCCTCCGGGCCCTCCGGGTCGCGCACGCCGTCGCGCAGCGCCGCCGCCATGACATACGGCTTGAAGGTGGAGCCGACCGAAGCACCGGTGTAGTCGGCGTTGTTGGTGTAGTGCGTCACCGCGCTCTCACCGCCGTAGATAGCCACGATCGCGCCGTCACCCGGCCGCACGGAGGCCCCGCCGAACTGCACGTGCTTGTCCTTCTCGCGCTCCTTCGGCTTGAGGTTCTCCTCCTTCACCTTCTTCACGGTGTCCTCGAGGGCCATCGTCTTCTTCTTGTTGAAGGTGGTGTAGATCTGGTAGCCGCCGGTGTTCAGCTCCCGCTCGGTGATCCCGCTGTCCGGGTTGCTGATGACGTCACTGTTGGCGAGGTTGACCAGATAGCCGATCTGTCCCTTGAGGTTGGTGGACTTCTCCGGCTCGTTGGGCATCGGGAACCCGTCGATCTTGTCGCGCTTCGCCTTCGACAGCCGGCCCGTCTCGACCTCGCGGTCCAGGATCCAGGCCCAGCGGGTCTCGGCCCGCTCGCGGTTCTTCTTCGGCTGCTGCGCCGGACCGCCACCCTCGCCGCCGTGCGGGTCGTAGAGGTTGGGGCCGTTCAACACGGAGGCAAGGAAGGCGCTTTGGCTTTCGCTGAGGTCGGCGGCGTCCTTGTCGTAGTACGCCTGCGCGGCGGCCTGGATGCCGTACGCGCCGCGCCCGTAGTAGGCGGTGTTGAGGTAGCCCTCGAGAATCTTGTCCTTTTCCTCGTTCGCGCCCACCTTTATGGAGATGAGCAGTTCCTTCGCCTTACGGGACAGCGTCTGCGACTGGTCGAGGTAGAGGTTCTTGACGTACTGCTGGGTGATCGTGGAGCCGGACTGGGTGTCGCCGCCGGTCGCCATGTTGAACACGGCTCGGCCGATGCCCATCACGTCGATGCCCGGGTCCTCGTAGAACGACTCGTTCTCCGCGGAGATGACGGCGTCCTGCATCGAGCTGTCGATCCTCTTCAGCGGGACCGTCTGACGGTTCTGGTCACCACCGCCCGCGGTGACCATGCGCTCGCCGTTCGCCCAGTAGTAGACGTTCTTCTGGGAGGTGGCCGCCTCGTTCGGGTTCGGGATGTCGACCATCGCGTACGCGATGCCGACCAGCCCCATCATCAGTCCGGCGAAGGTGACGAACATCCCCAGCCACTGCTTCCAGGACGGCAACCAGCGCCGGGCACCGTGCCGGTCCGAGCGCGGGTAGTCGATGAAGCGCTTCTTGGCTCGCGCCTGGGCGCGGCCACGCGCCGCCGCTCGTCCTCCCGCGGCCGCTCCGGCCGCCGCGCTGGCGTTCGCCGCGCGCCGTCGCCCCCCGCCGCCCTGGGGCTCCGAAGCCCGGCGTGCCGCGGCGCGACCGCCCGAACTCGGCCCGTGCGAGCTGGTGGTGGCTTCCCGGGGCGGTGCCGCGCGGCGGCCGGATGGCGGCTGCGCCGCCCGCCGGCCACGCCCCTGCGGCTGCTTTCGACGGTGCTCGCTCATTGGAAACAGCTACTCCTCGGGCAGGCGGCACGCGCTCGCCTGACGGCGGCAGTTGACTTCTGGTCCCCCCGGAGAACGCTCCTCAGCCCACTGCCTCGAAGCGCACAGCACCCAGGACGAGGACGCGTAACCGCGCCCCACAGTTCCCGGCCGTTGGTCTGCACAGCGACAGACTACGCAGCCACTCAACTTCGTTTTCCGAAGATTCGCCTCATTCGGTGCAAGCTGCCGCCAGGAAATGCGGATGTGACCCCCTTCACCATGAGCCCCGCCGGCAGCGCCTTGCCGCAGGAGCCATGGCGTTCTATCGTCGAGATGTATCGCGGCGATACATCGAGTCGTTATTTCGGCTCGAAACCTCGCCGCTCATCCAGCAGCAGCCGGAATCGCCGGCGCGGCACGTCGGGAGGTGGGACGGGGCATGAGCAGACGCTCCGGCATCCTCGAGTTCGCCGTCCTCGGGCTGCTCAGGGAGTCCCCGATGCACGGGTACGAGCTGCGGAAACGGCTCAACACCTCGTTGGGCGTGTTCCGGGCCTTCAGTTACGGCTCGCTCTACCCGTGCCTCAAGGCACTGGTCCAACAGGGCCGGTTGATCGAGGAACCGGGGAACACGTCCGAGGACGCCGTACCTCTCTCCGGACGCCGGGGGCGGATCGTCTACCGGCTCACGGCCGAGGGCAAGGAACACTTCGAGGAGCTGCTCGCCCAGACCGGTCCGGACGCTTGGGAGGACGAGCACTTCGGCATCCGTTTCGCGTTCTTCGGTCAGACCTCCAGGGACGTACGGGTCCGGGTGCTCGAGGGGCGCCGCAGCCGCCTCGAGGAACGGCTCGCGAAGATGCGCGCCTCGCTGTCCCGTACCCGTGAGCGACTGGATGACTACACCCTCGAGCTGCAGCGCCACGGCATGGAGTCCGTGGAGCGGGAGGTTCGCTGGCTCACCGAACTGATCGAGAGCGAGCGGGCCGGGCGCGACCGGCGCACGGACGCACCGGAAGAGCGCCAGTCGGAAGAGACGGGCGGGCAGCCCCGGCACCAGGGTGGCAACCCGCCGGACCCGTCCGAAGAGACCACCTGAGGCCTCGCACTGGGCGAGGCTCATCGATCACACAGGGAGCAACCGGAATGGGTTCGGTTCGCGTAGCCATTGTCGGCGTGGGCAACTGCGCCGCCTCGCTGGTACAGGGCGTCGAGTACTACAAGGACGCCGACCCGGACAGCAGGGTTCCCGGGCTGATGCACGTCCAGTTCGGCGACTACCACGTGCGCGACATCGAGTTCGTCGCCGCTTTCGACGTGGACGCCAAGAAGGTCGGCCTGGACCTGGCGGACGCCATCGGCGCCAGCGAGAACAACACCATCAAGATCTGCGACGTGCCGCGCACCGAGGTGCGGGTGCAGCGCGGTCACACGTACGACGGGCTGGGCCGCTACTACCGCGAGACCATCGAGGAGTCGGCTGACGAGCCGGTCGACATGGTCAAGGCGCTGAAGGACGCTCAGGTGGACGTCCTCGTGTGCTATCTCCCGGTCGGCTCCCAGACGGCCGTCGAGTACTACGCCCAGGTCGCTGTGGACGCGAAGGTCGCGTTCGTCAACGCGCTGCCGGTGTTCATCGCCGGTACGAAGGAATGGGCCGACAAGTTCACGGAGGCCGGCGTCCCGATCGTCGGCGACGACATCAAGTCCCAGGTCGGGGCGACCATCACGCACCGGGTGATGGCCAAGCTCTTCGAGGACCGGGGCGTGATCCTGGACCGTACGATGCAGCTGAACGTCGGCGGCAACATGGACTTCAAGAACATGCTCGAGCGGGAGCGCCTGGAGTCCAAGAAGATCTCCAAGACCCAGGCGGTCACCTCCCAGATCCCCGACAGGGAGCTGGGGGCGGACAACGTGCACATCGGTCCGTCCGACTTCGTCGCCTGGCTGGACGACCGCAAGTGGGCGTATGTCCGGCTGGAGGGCCGGGCGTTCGGCGACGTCCCGCTCAACCTCGAGTACAAGCTGGAGGTCTGGGACTCGCCGAACTCCGCGGGCGTCATCATCGACGCCTTGCGCGCCGCGAAGATCGCCAAGGACCGGGGCGTGGGCGGGCCCGTGCTCTCCGCGTCCTCCTACTTCATGAAGTCGCCGCCGGTGCAGTACTTCGACGACGAGGCGCGGGCGAGCGTGGAGGCGTTCATCGAGGGCTCGGCCGAGCGCTGAGCCTGTCTCTGCGTCCCGGGTCCCAGCGCCCGGAGCTGCGGCCGGAAAGCGATGTTCCGGCAAGCGAAGTGCCCGTCGGCCACCCGCACGCGCGGGCGGCCGACGGGCACTTCAGCGTCGAGCCGTGGAGCGTGCGTCAGCGGTCGACGGTACGGTCCACCGTCGTCGTGGTGTGCCGCAGGCTGGCCACCAACTCCTCGCCGACCTTCGGTTCGGGTGCGTCGTCCGGCACGAACAGGATCGAGACCTGCATGTGCGGCGGTTCCGCGAACCAGCGCTGCTTGCCCCCCCACACGAACGGCGAGAGGTTCCGGTTCACCGTCGCCAGACTGGCGCGCGCCACGCCCTTCGCGCGTGAGGACATGCCGTGCAGCGCCTTCGGTGCCTCCAGGCCCACCCCGTGCGAGGTGCCGCCTGCGACGACCGCCAGCCAGCCCTCGCCGGCCGCCTTCTGCTGCCGGTATCCGAACCGGTCGCCCTTGCTCACCCGGGTCACGTCCAGCACCGCGCCGCGGTACTCCGTCGCCGCGTGGTCCCCGAGCCACAGGTGGGTGCCGACCCGTGCCCGGAAGCGCGTCTGCGGGAACTGCTGCTGGAGTCGGGCGAACTCCTCCGGGCTGAGGTGGCTGACGAACATCGTGTCCAGCGGCAGCCGAGCCGTCCGCAACCGGTCCATCCAGCCGATCACCTCGTCCACCGCGTCCGTGCCGTCCTGCCGGTCCAGCGGCAAGTGGATGGCGAAGCCCTCCAGCCGGACCTCGTCGATCGCCGCGTGCAACTGGCTCAGATCGGCCTCCGTGACGCCGTGCCGCCGCATGCTGCTCATCACCTCGATGACGACCCGGGCGCCCCGCATCAGTCCGACGCCCTCCACCGAGGACACCGAGCGGATCACCCGGTCCGGCAGCGGCACGGGCTCCTCATCCCGGCGGTACGGCGTGAGCACGAGCAGGTCGCCGCCGAACCAGTCCTTCGTACGGGCGGCCTCGTAGGTGGTGCCGACGGCCAGCACATCCGAGCCGAAGCGGGTGACCTCCTCGGCGAGCCGCTGATGGCCGAAGCCGTAGCCGTTTCCCTTGCAGACCGGGACGATTCCGGGGAACTGTTGGATCACCGCCTGCTGGTGCGCCCGCCAGCGATCGGTGTCGACGTAGAGGGTGAGCGCCATGTCGGGTCCGGGACCTTTCTCTCAGGGGTTCGCGGAGGGGACGGTACGCCATCGGCGAGCAGCGGGGACGGGAGCAGGCCACGGGCCGGAGGCGGGCGTGGTCCGTAGCCACCTGTGCCGTCGGCACGGGCGGCAGCGGGGAGGAGGGGGAGCCCGGTCGGCCGGCGGGTCGCTCAGCGCCGATTCATGTACATGTCCAGCGCCTTGTGCAGAAGCTTGTTGAGCGGGAAGTCCCACTCGCCCAGGTACTCCGCGGCTTCTCCGCCGGTTCCCACCTTGAACTGGATCAGCCCGAAGAGGTGGTCCGACTCGTCGAGCGAGTCGCTGATGCCGCGCAGGTCGTACACCTTCGCCCCGAGCGCGTGCGCGTCCTGCAGCATCCGCCACTGCATCGCGTTCGAGGGGCGTACCTCACGCTTGTGGTTGGCGGAGGCGCCGTAGGAGTACCACACGTGCCCACCGACGATCAGCATCGTCGCCGCGGCGACCGCCTCCCCCTCGTGGCACGCGAAGTAGAGCCGCATCCGGCCCGGGTCCTCGGCGTTGAGCGTGCGCCACATTCGCTGGAAGTACGCCAGCGGGCGGGGCCGGAAGTGGTCGCGCTCCGCGGTGATCTCGTACAACCGCTGCCACTCTGCCAGGTCGTCGTACCCGCCCTGGACCACCTCGACGCCGGCCTTGTCCGCCTTCTTGATGTTGCGCCGCCACAGCTGGTTGAAGCTCTTCTGCACCTCTTCCAGGGTGCGGTCGGCCAGCGGCACCTGGAAGACGTAGCGCGGTTGCACGTCCCCGAAGCCGGCGCCACCGTCCTCGCCCTGCTGCCACCCCATGCGCCGCAGTTGGTCCGCGACCTCGAAGGCGCGTGGCTCGATCTGGGTCGCCTCAACGTCCCGCAGCCGCTTCACGTCCGGATCCTGGATGCCGCGCTTGATCGCCGCGGAGTCCCAGCGCCGGATGACCACCGGCGGGCCCATCTTCACCGAGAACGCGCCCCGTTCCTTGAGGTGCGCCAACATGGGCTTGATCCAGTCCTCCAGGTTCGGAGCCTGCCAGTTGATCACCGGGCCCTCCGGCAGGTACGCGAGATAGCGTTTGACCTTGGGGAGTTGGCGGTACAACACCATCCCGACGCCGACCAGCTGTCCCGAGCTGTCGAACCAGCCCAGGTTCTCCGGGCGCCACTCGTTCTTCACATCCGCCCATGCCGGCACCTGGCAGTGGCTGGCCGACGGCAGGCTCTGGATGTACGCCAGATGCTGCTCGCGGCTGATGGTCCTCAGGGACAGACTCATTCGGGACGCTCCTCCGGCGACGGGCGGAACCCCAGGCGCGGTTCTGGGGTGAGGCTCGCCGGAGAGCCTACTTCGCGACGGGACCCGGCATGTGGCGTAGGGCGGCGGGAGGCGCGGACACGCGGGTGTGGGGCGTGGCCCGTACGCCGCCCTCGGGGACCGGTCGGCCCTTGTCGGGTCTGTCCGCCCGGCCACCCCAACGCCCCGGGGAGCGTTGGGAGTCGACCAGCGGGTCAGCCGAGGAGACCGCCGAACAACCCGCCGTACGCCATGCCCAGGAACAACCCGAGAGCAGCCGCCCCCAGCCCGATGACCAGGGGGAAACGCTCCGCGGTCGTCTCGGAGACGAACTGCCCCCAGGCGCCGGTGAGTACCCCGGCCAGGCCGGACCAGGACGCGAGCAGGTGCAGGTCCGCCGCGCCTTGGTAGGTGCTGAGACCGGTGGCGAGGGCGAGCACGCCCAGCAGCACGGTGGCGACCACGAGGGCGTTCTGTACGGGATGCGCCTTGCCGTCGGTGTTGAGGCGGGAGAGCGGTCCAGTGCGCTGCTGCCCGGTTGCCTGTGCCATGGGGCCACCTCCGTAGCTCGGGGAGCGGCGCCCGGTATGACGCCGGTCACACCTGATACCTACAGATTGCGGGCATCTCGTAGCGGATTTCAACCGGGAGGACCGTTGCGGGTATCCTGAGCGGTCTGCACACGCGCCCGCGGTACGAGCGCGGGCGTGGGCTGTGCCGACACGCATCAAACCCTCCTGCCACGGAGCGCCCGTGGCCGCCTGAGTCCAGAGGAGGTGGGTTCTCACATGCGTCACTACGAGGTGATGGTGATCCTCGACCCGGATCTCGAGGAGCGGGCCATCGCCCCGCTGATCGAGTCCCTGCTGACCGTCGTCCGTGAGGGCGACGGGAAGGTGGAGAAGGTCGACACCTGGGGCCGTCGTCGTCTGTCCTACGAGATCAAGAAGAAGCCCGAGGGCATCTACTCGGTCATCGACCTGCGGGCCGAGCCCGCGGTCGTGAAGGAACTCGACCGTCAGATGAACCTGAACGAGTCGGTCCTCCGTACCAAGGTCCTCCGTCCCGAGATGCACTGAGCCTGACGGTTCGGCACTCGGAATCCGAGCAGCAAGCAGCCAGCAGCACCCGCCGAGAGGTACACCATGGCAGGCGAGACCGTCATCACGGTCGTCGGCAATCTCGTCGATGACCCCGAGCTGCGCTTCACCCCCTCGGGCGCGGCGGTCGCGAAGTTCCGTGTCGCGTCCACGCCCCGGATCTTCGACCGACAGACCAACGAGTGGAAGGACGGCGACAGCCTCTTCCTGACCTGTTCGGTGTGGCGGCAGGCGGCGGAGAACGTCGCGGAGTCGCTGACCAAGGGCACTCGTGTGGTCGTCCAGGGCCGGCTCAAGCAGCGGTCGTACGAGGACCGCGAGGGCATCAAGCGCACGGTCTACGACCTGGACGTCGACGAGGTCGGCGCCAGCCTGCGGAACGCCACCGCGAAGATCACCAAGACCTCTGGTCGTGGTGGTGGCGGCGGTGGCTGGGGTGGCGGCCCGGGCGGTTCCGGCGGCCAGCAGGGCGGCGGCGCACCGGCCGGCGACCCGTGGGCCACCGGTAGTGCCCCGCAGGGTGGCGGTGGCGGCGGTGGCTGGGGCGGTGGCTCCGGCGGCTACTCGGACGAGCCTCCCTTCTAGCGCCTCGTGCCGGCTTCGCCGAGCACGGTTGGCCGGATGGGCACACTTCTTGAACACACTGGAGAAAGACAATGGCGAAGCCGCCTCCGCGCAAGCCGAAGAAGAAGGTTTGCGTCTTCTGCAAAGACAAGATCAACTACGTTGACTACAAGGACACGAACCTGCTGCGGAAGTTCATTTCCGACCGCGGCAAGATCCGTGCCCGCCGAGTCACCGGCAACTGCACGCAACACCAGCGGGACGTCGCCACGGCCGTGAAGAACAGCCGTGAGGTCGCCCTGCTGCCGTACACCTCGACCGCGCGCTGAAGGAAAGGGTGACCCGACCATGAAGATCATCCTGACCAACGAGGTCTCCGGCCTCGGCAACGCCGGTGACGTCGTCGAGGTGCGGGACGGATACGCCCGCAACTACCTGCTTCCGCAGGGCTTCGCCATCCGCTGGACCAAGGGTGGCGAGAAGGACGTCGAGCAGATCCGCCGTGCCCGCAGGATTCGCGAGATCGTCACGATCGAGCAGGCCAACGAGGTCAAGGCGCAGCTCGACGGCATCAAGGTGGCACTCGAGGTGCGCGCTGGTGCCGGCGGCCGGCTCTTCGGCTCCGTGACCCCGGCGGACGTCGCCACCGCGGTGCAGCGCTCCCAGGGACCCGAGCTGGACAAGCGCCGGGTGGAGCTGGGCGCGCCGATCAAGACGCTGGGCTCGCACCAGGTCTCGGTACGGCTGCACCCGGAGGTCGTAGCGACCTTCGACGTGGAGGTCCAGGCCGCGGCCTGAGCCGCGAGCATGTGCCGCTGAACCGGTCCGCGTTCCCGATCGACGGGACGCGGACCGGTTCTCGTGCTTCGGGGTCCGGGATTCCGGGTGCCGGCGGGGGCCGTACGAGCGCCTCGCACGGGACTGGGGCTCAGGCTCGTACGGCGCCGGTGACGATCCAACGCCCCGAGCGGCTGCGCAGCCACAGGGTCACCAGACGCACCGTCATCATCAGCCCAGCCACCGTCCACCACAGCGCGGCCAGCCCGCCGCCGAGGTCGGGCACGAGCAGCGCCACCGGGGTGAAGACGGCCAGGGTGAACAGCATGGCCCAGGCGAGATACGCGCCGTCGCCGGCGCCCATCAGCACCCCGTCCAGGACGAACACCACCCCGGCGATCGGCTGCGTCACCGCCACCACCAGGAGTACGCCCCACAACTCCGCGTGCACGCTTGAGTCCGTGGTGAACATGGGCAGAAGCAGCGGCCGGGCGGCGACGACCGCCACGCCCAGCACGACGCCGGAGACGATCCCCCACTGCACCATGCGACGGCAGGCCGCCCGGGCCCCCTCGGCATCGTCGGCTCCCAGATATCTCCCGATGATGGCCTGACCGGCGATCGCGATCGCGTCCAGGGCGAAGGCCAGCAGGGACCACAGGGTGAGGGTGATCTGGTGCGCCGCGATCTCGGCGTTCCCCAGGCGTGCCGCGACCGCGGTGGCGATCAGCATGACGGCGCGGAGCGAGAGCGTACGGACCAGCAGTGGTGCCCCGGCCTGGGCACAGGCGCGGATGCCGGCGGCGTCCGGGCGGAGGGAGGCGCCGTGCCGGCGTGCGCCCTTGACGACGACCGTCAGGTATGCGGCGGCCATTCCGCACTGGGCGAGGACGGTGCCCCAGGCGGAGCCGGCGACGCCCAGTCCGAGGCCGTAGACGAGCAGTACGTTGAGCACGGCGTTCGCGGAGAAGCCGGCGATGGCGACGTACAGCGGGGTACGGGTGTCCTGCAGGCCGCGCAACACGCCGGTGGCCGCCAGTACGACCAGCATGGCCGGGATGCCGAGCGCGCTGACCCGTAGGTACGTCACCGCGTGCGGCGCGGCTGTGTCGGAGGCGCCGAAGAGGTTGACGAGCGCGGGCCCGGCGGGCAGCACGACGGCAATCACCAGCGCGCCGAGCAGCAGGGCCAGCCAGATGCCGTCCATTCCCTGCCGGATGGCGGCGGGAAGGTCGCCGGCTCCCACCCGCCTGGCCACCGCGGCGGTGGTGGCGTAGGCGAGGAAGACGAACACGTGCACGGCGGTTTGCAGGAGCGCCGCGGCCACGCCGAGACCGGCCAGTTGGGGAGTGCCCAGGTGGCCGACGATCGCGCTGTCGGCCATGAGGAAGAGGGGCTCGGCGACGAGTGCGCCGAAGGCGGGGAGGGCGAGCGCGAGGATCTCGCGGTCGTGCTGGCGGACGCGGGTGGCAGTCTTGTGCACAGGTTCGATTCAAACATCCACAAGTAATAGACACAACTCATGATGAGTCATTACGAAAGCTGGTCGCGGTCGTGGCGTCGACGGTGGGGTGCCGCCGTCCGTGGACGAGCTTCGCAGTTTTTTCCGCGCACAGGCAGTGGATGCGATAACAGCAGGTCAGATGCTTGATGTGGGAGCTCTGGCAGAGTCCTCCACAGTGCTGTCCACCGTGTCGTGCACAGCTTGGCCCGACTTCTCCACAACTCTTGCCGTACTGTCCACACCCCCTGTGGATAACCTGATTGTTCGGGCGCCCCCGACCCACATAACGTAGCTCGACGCCCATGTGTCGTCGCCTGGTCTTCACCTCGTTCTCGGCTGGCCTCCACCGGCCTCAGCTGGTTGCGCCCTGCCGCAAGCGGCGTCGGAAGCCTCGCGTTGTCAGAGGCGCGGCGTAGGAAAGAGGCACGGCGTGGGAATCGTCCGCCGGCTGGACGACGAGTGGGAGGAGGCGCACGGTGACCCAGCAGCCCGATCACCTCGAGGACCATTGGGCGGTTGAGATGGACGGTGCCGCTGGCCCCGTCCCGCTCTCCGCCCAGCGACGGAACGGCACACCGGACTCCTCAGGATCACGGGGGTCCCCGGGCTCCTCGGGCGCATCGACGGCAGAGCAGCACGAGCGTGGCCGGGACGGCGGGGCCTGGACGGCGCCGGTGACCTTCGAGCGTGTGCCGCCCCAGGACCTGGACGCGGAGCAGTCCGTCCTGGGCGGCATGCTGCTGTCCAAGGACGCGATCGCGGACGTCGTGGAGGTGCTGAAGGGGCACGACTTCTATCGCCCCGCGCATCAGACGGTCTATCAGGCGATCCTCGACCTGTACGCCAAGGGCGAGCCCGCCGACCCGATCACCATCGCCGCGGAGCTGACGAAGCGGGGGGACATCGGTCGGGTCGGCGGCCCCGGTTATCTGCACTCGCTGGTGCAGTCCGTGCCGACCGCGGCGAACGCCGAGTACTACGCGGAGATCGTCCACGAGCAGGCGGTGCTGCGTCGTTTGGTGGAGGCCGGTACTCGGATCACCCAGATGGGATACGCCGCGGACGGCGACGTCGACGAGATCGTCAACTCCGCGCAGGCCGAGATCTACGCCGTCACCGAGGAGCAGACCAGCGAGGACTATCTCCCGCTGGCCGAGATCATGGAGGGCGCGCTCGACGAGATCGAGGCCATCGGATCCCGCAGTGGTCAGATGACGGGTGTGCCCACCGGCTTCACCGATCTCGACTCGCTGACGAACGGCCTGCATCCCGGACAGATGGTCGTGGTGGCCGCACGGCCCGCCATGGGGAAGGCGCTCGCGCTGGACACCCCGCTGCCCACGCCGCGGGGCTGGACGACCATGGGGGAGGTGGGGGTCGGTGACCTGCTGATCGGCGCCGACGGCCACCCCACCCGGGTGACCGCCGTCAGTGGGGTGATGACGGGCCGTCCGTGTTTCGAGGTCGGTTTCGACGACGGCACCACCGTGGTCGCCGATGCCGAGCACCAGTGGCTGACCGACACCCGCGGGGGCGAGGCGTACGCGGGCGGGGAGCCCGCCGTGCGTACGACGCGCGAGATCGCCGAGAGCCTGCGCGGGACGGGCACGGACCGGCGGCCGACCCACTGGGTGCGGAACGCCCCGCCGTTGACGACCGCGGAGCAGCCGCCGCCGGTTTCGGTACCGGCGTACGTGCTCGGAGTGTGGCTCGCGGGGGGCCACGCGGGTGCGGCGCGGGTCGGCGGTGTCGATCCCGAGATCATCCCGGGTGTCGAGGCCGAGGGCTGCGATATGCGGGAGACGGGCAGGGGGACGTACGACCTGTGCCAGCCGGCGGTGTCCCCGACTCCGACGCGGTGCGAGCGGCGCGGTGTTTGCGCTGTTTGCGGTGCGCGGCATGCCGTGTTCGAGGAGCGGCTCGCCTGTCTGGGCGTGCTGGGTGACCAGCACGTTCCCGTGGCGTACGCCCGGGGTCCGGTGGAGCGGCGGCGTGCCCTGTTGGCGGGTTTGCTGGACGTCGCCGGTTGGCCCGCTGGCGACGGGGCCGTACGCCTGAGCGTGCCGGGGCGGCGACTGGCGGAGGACGTACGGGAGTTGATCGTCGGCCTGGGGCACGGCTGTGAGGTGTTCGCTCCGGAGGACGGGCTGGGGCGGACCGCGTCGTACGTCCTGGTCTTCAGCACGTCCGAGGACGTCTTCCGGCTGGAGCGCAAGCGCCTGGCGCACAAGGAGGTCGCCCGGGAGCACGTTCCGAGCCGTGGTGGCCGTTACGTCACCGTGGTGCGGCCGGTGCCGAGCGTGCCGGTGGCCTGCGTACGGGTGGACAACGCCGCGCACATGTATCTGGCCGGCGAGTCGATGATCCCCACGCACAACTCCACGCTGGCGCTGGACTTCGCCCGCGCCTGCTCGATCAAGAGCAACCTGCCCAGCGTGATCTTCTCGCTGGAGATGGGGCGAAACGAGATCGCGATGCGGCTGCTGTCGGCGGAGGCCCGGGTGGCGCTGCATCACATGCGCTCGGGCAACATGACCGATGACGACTGGACGCGACTGGCCCGTCAGATGGCGGGGGTCACTGACGCGCCGCTCTACATCGACGATTCGCCGAATCTGTCGATGATGGAGATCCGGGCCAAGTGTCGGCGCCTGAAGCAGCGCAACGACCTGCATCTGGTCGTCATCGACTATCTCCAGCTGATGCAGACCGGCGGCTCGCGGCGTCCGGAGAGCCGGCAGCAGGAGGTCTCGGAGATGTCCCGTAACCTCAAGCTGCTCGCGAAGGAGCTGGAGGTGCCGGTCGTCGCGCTCTCCCAGCTCAACCGTGGTCCGGAGCAGCGTACGGACAAGAAGCCGATGGTCTCGGACCTGCGGGAGAGTGGCTGCCTGACCGCTGACACGACGGTCCTGCGGGCGGACACCGGCGCACCCGTCTCCTTCCGGCAGCTCATGTCCGGCGGATACGAGGGCGTGCTGGTGTGGTCGCTGGACGAACACCGCCGCCTGACGCCCGCGCCGATCACCAACGTGTTCTCCTCGGGCACCAAGCCAGTTCATCGGCTTCGCCTCGCCTCGGGACGGGAGGTCAAGGCGACCGGAAACCACCCGTTTTTGACCTTCGGCGGCTGGACGCCGCTGGACGACCTCGCCACGGGGGATCGGATCGCCGTCCCCCGACGTACTCCCGAGCCGGTCGGGTCGGGGCTCGGCTGGTCGGAGCACCGGATCGGCTTGCTCGCTCACCTCCTCGGCGAAGGATGCGTGCTCGGAGAGCGGCCCGTCCACTACACGTCGCGGGACGAGGCCAACCTGGACTTCGTCGAGGCGGCGGCAGCCGCGGAGTTCGGGGTCACACCGCGACGCGTCGCACGGGGTGCGTGGTGGCGCAGCTACCTTCCAGCGCCGCACACGTGCCCGCCCGGCAGGCGTGATCCGCTGCACGTGTGGTTCGCCGAACTGGGCATCGAGGATCTGCGGGCGTACGAGGCGCGGATCCCCGACGCGTTGTACTCCGCCAGCGACGACGAGGTGGCCACGTTCCTCCGACACCTGTGGGCCACGGAGGGCAGCGTGTGGCTTCCGAAGCCGGATGAGCGGCAGGGACCCCGGGTCTTCTACTCCACGACGAGCCGTCCGCTCGCTGACGGCGTCGCCCGCCTGCTCTCCCGCTTCGGGATCATCGCGTGGATCAGGGAGGACACCACCGACCAGGGGCTTGAGCACCCCCGTTACGAGGTGGACGTCTCCGACGGGCCGGGTACGCGCGCCTTCTGTCGGCATATCGGGGTGCATGGTCAGCGCGATGGGACCGCCGCCGGCCTCGGGACCGAACTCGACGACCGGGCCGCGAGCACGCAGGTCGACTCCCCGTCCCGAGAGGCGTGGGGCCTCGTCGAGGCCGAACGCCTCCCGGGTGCCACGGAGCGCCCGGTCCGGGACGCCGTCGGTACGGAGCCCGGTGGCGCCGCCCCGTACGAGAGCCGCGACGCGCGGGAGCGCAGGCAGCGTTGTGCGGAGGGACAGGACTCGGCGGAGCCGCGGGCTGTCGCGAGCGACGACGTGTTCTGGGACCGGGTGGTGGAGATCGAACCGCTCGGAGAGCAGCCGGTCTACGACGCGACGGTCAAAGGCACGCACAACTTCATCGCTGACGGCATCGCCGCCCACAACAGTATCGAGCAGGACGCCGACATGGTGATCCTGCTGCACCGAGAGGACGCGTACGAGAAGGAGTCGCCGCGTGCGGGCGAGGCGGACCTGATCGTCGCGAAGCACCGGAACGGTCCCACGGCGACCATCACCGTCGCCTTCCAGGGGCACTATTCTCGCTTCCAGGACATGGCGAACGGCATGTGAGCGACCTTGTGGGTTCTCAGATTTCGTGGCCAGATCTCAGAAATGATGGCCAGGTGGTGGTCGAACCGCCGCGAATGGGCGGTCAGATCGTGAGTAGACCCCCATAGGCCAACCCTCGGTAAGGCGGCTTTCGCGCGAGTCAGATGTTGGGTGTTCGAGCCGACGGTGGCTTCACATTTCCGTGGACTCGGCGGGCCGTGGAGTTTGAGGAGTCGTCGGCTGCTCATGCTCGCTCGAGATTGGACACGTAACTGCCCGCGATTCACGTACATCAGGAATCATGACGTATGGGCACGGACAGCAGCAGTGTGCCAGAGCGTGAGGGTAACCCGAAAGTTCCTTCTCACAGCGTCGGCGCATGACATGGAAGTTGGTAATGTACAGCTTCTTTGGGGCCTCATTAGATCGAGACTCTTTGACAGCGAAAAAGGTCGTTCAGGCGTCCTTGTCAGCGAACGTGGTCGCTCTTCGGCTGGATTCCTTTGATCCGGGTCGGAGTACCGTCCGGGTCGAACGAGTGGTGGAAAGTGAAGGCGTGTGGCGCGGGGCCGTGGTCATGGAGGTGTTCCAGCCGGGAAACCCCGTCTTGCCAGGTGGGTATCGTTCCGTCGGAGACCCACCAGAACACGTAACTCGGGTGTCCTGTCCTCTCGAACCAGTCGTAACGCCTGTTCAGCGCCTCACGGTGCAGACCGGTGTAGATGGCGTCGAAGGCGGGGCGCAGGTCGGTCCAGAGTGAGAGGGTCGTGGCCAGGGCGATGGTTTCCACGGTACGACCCTTGCCGTACCAGGGCGGTACGGCGAACTCTCCCCAAGCACCCCAGTCCAAGTCGAAGAAAGTTCCCCGGGCGCCGTCTGCCGCTTTGGCGTGGGCGAGGTATCCGGGGTGCTGGCTGATCTTCTGGTAGACGGCCTCGCCGCTGTCGTGGAATTCGCGTGTGAGAGGTGCGGGATCGGCAAGAGGCGACTTCAGGACGCCGAATGTGTACAGCGCAAGGTGGGGCATGCGTCTCTCCCTGGTTGGGGGTGCCTGATGGGTACCCGTTCGGTGGCTTACGCATGGGAGCGAGGATTCATGGGGCTGACCAACCCCTCACGGGCGCCTCAGCCTGAAGGAACTCCGGTGCGACCGTGGGCGATCGCCGAAGACCAGGTGAAGGTAGCTGCCTCCGCGGGCCATGTCTAAGTTGCGTTTTCCCTGTCCAAGTGGCCTCTTGCACAGGACCTTGCGGCGCTCGGAGGGTGGTGCTGTCTGCCGTCGTGAAATTCCGCCTTGGCTCAGCAACTGGGGAGGAGCAGCCTCGACAATTGGGCGTTGGCTGGCATGTCAGCCGTACTCATGGTGCGTGGTGCCTGTTTCAGGGTTTGACGCGGCCGAGATGCCCGCCTCTTCCTCGAGCCAGCATCTGGTCTTCCGGTTTGGTTGCGTGGGGTGACATCGCGGCCCAGCTTCGCCCAGGCAGCACCGCGCGGGGATTCGATCCGGATCGATGCCTCCAACGCAGGCGGCGCGCGTGTCAGTGTGCTTCGGCCGCCGGCCAGGCGCGGGGGTAGGGGAGGCGCAGAGCGTCGGCCGTCACCGGGGTGTGATCGGCGGCGGCGTGCAGACGTCCCTCACGCAGGACGATCGCGCCGCTGGCGAGCATGGTCGTGACCAGTTCGGCGGCGAGGGCATCGGGGGGCGTGTCCAGAAGGTGGGCCGCGTCGCTGCGCCATGCGCGAGCATGGAGGTACGGCTTGAGCTCGGCGGCCGTAATGCCTTCTGGGAGGCCGAGGGCCGTGCGTTCAGGACTGTGCGGGCCAGAACGCCGACGGCCAGGTAGACGACGGTGCACGCGGTCAGATGCACCGTGCTGAGCAGCCCGGTCTGCGCGGCAACCGGCCAGCCGTCGGCGGAGTCGTTGAACTGCGGGAACAGCGAGAAGTACAACAGGAGCGCCTTCGGGTTCAGTCCGCTGATCCCGGCCCCTTTGAGCATGACCTGCATGCGGGAGCTATTCGTGCTCCTTCCGGTGGCTGCCGGAACGACCGGTTGCCGCAGGACGCCCCAGCCGAGCCACAGCAGGTAGCCGGCCACGGCCACGGTCAAGGCGGTGAGTGCGGCGGGTGAGCTTGCCACGATCACCGCGAAGCCCGCGACGGCCACCAGTGCATAGGCCGCATGTCCGGCGACCAGCCCGACAACGGCGGGAGCGACCGCGCGTTCCCGCAGTCCGGCAGAGATCGCGTAGGCCCAGTCCGCACCCGGAGTGAAGACCAGCAACAGATCTACCGCTAGGAAGGCAGCCAACGTGGCGGTGTTTATCGATCGTCCCCTCTTGAGAGGCCGTGACCGCCGTCCCGCACGTGCTCCAGGCTCAGCGCCTGTTCGGAGAGCCTGACTATCTCCTGCGGGTCGCAACCACCGACCTGACCGCGCTCCAACAGCTCTACGACCAGCAGCTCGCTCGACTCCCTGGCGTCCAACGCCTGACTTCGACCCTTGTCATGAAGAACGTGGTCCAGGACAGACCACTGCCCGAATAGCTGCCGGCTGGACGTGCGGAGGTCCACCGTCCCTCCTGGCATGGCTCCGCGCGGAGCGCAGGTCGGCATACGGGTCTCAGTCGGGCATGGCCAGAAGGAGCCGGGCAGGCCGACCGCGGCGAAGTAGGTCCCGGCGACGGTAGGGGCGCGGCGGGTGTAGCCCGGAGCCAGGTGTCCGGCGTACCAGTCACCGGCGAAGCGCCAACCGCGTGCGTGTCCTCGTGGCGGGGAAGCCGCACGGTACGGATGCGAAGGGTGGGCCCTCCCAGTGGTGGTCGCGACCAACGAGAAGAACCGCGGTTCACGGAACTGCCGCCCGGGGCAGCGAAGCTGAGGACCTCCAGACTTCGTACATGTTTCGGTCGGAACCAGGGCTGATGTCGGAGCAGAGTCGGACGCGACATGCGGTGGGGTGGGCCGGACTCTGGTCGTGCCACTGGTTTGTTCGTGGGCGGGAGTCAGGCGCGTTCAGGTCGTACGGGATGGGTCCACGCTGGGGCCCAGATCCCGCTGCCAAGGCGGCCGGGGTAGGCGGCGGTGAGGTAGCGGCGTAGGACGGCCAGGGCGGGATGCGGATTGTCGCCGCTCCAGATCAGGAAGTGGGGGTAGACCGGGGTGGGGTCCTTGATGGGGATACGGCGCAGGCCGTGGTCGGCGGGCCAGACGAGGGGGGTCTGTTCGCCGACGAAAGTGGCCAAGGTCGTGGAGTCGGCGATGGTGTCGAGCAGGGGCTCGATCCCGAAGTCCGGGCCGACCGAGTCGATGACGAAGCCGAAGGCGGCGGCGAGGTCGTCGTAATAGGCGGCCCACTCGGTGCCGGGCCGGTTCCCGGGCATCCAGATCCGGCGGCCGGCGAGCTGGGCGGGAGTGATCGCGGTGGCGTTCGCGAACTCGTGTCCGGGTCCGGTGAACAGGTGCAGCGGTTCGTCGAAGACGGCGGTGGCTTCCACGCCGCGGGGCAGCCGCCGGCCCGGCATGGTCACGGCACGAAAAGTCGCGTCGATCGTCCCCGCCCGCACCGCGGCGACGGCCGCGTCGGAGTCGAACAGCGTCACGACATCCAACGCGGTCTGGGGATGGGCCAGGTGGAAGCCGCGCAGCATACCCGCCAGGGAGAGTTGGCGGCCGATAACGTCGACACGCAACGTCCGGCTGCCTGGTCGCACCGAGGTGACGGCCCGTTCGGCGGCCTGGAGGAACGCACGGGCGTGGGGCAGGAACGCCTGCCCGTCGATGGTGGTCCGCGCTCCGCGCGCGTCCCGGGTGAAGAGCTGGACACCAAGCTCGGTCTCCAGCGTGGCAACGCGCTTGGACACCGCCTGCGGGGTGATCGACAGATCGGTGGCGGCCTCCTGGAACTGTCCCGCGTCCACGACGGTGACGAAGGTCCGCACGGCAGTGACGTCCATGCCGCTCATCCTAGGAAGACAACCAACCGTTGATTCTGGTCAGCGTGATGGTTGTTTGATCCCGGCCCGCCCAGCTCGTTTTGATGACCGCTGTCAACCGGTGGTTGATCACCCGTCATCCCGCTGTCCGTCACTCGACGGCACCCCCGCGCGCCTCGTGAGGAACCCCTATGTCTGACCAAGACCGTCTGTACGTCCGCACAGCGGAGTTCGCACGCGTAGCCGAGCGCATCGAGTACGTGAACACGCTCACGTCGCGGCTCAACGCGCTGCCCTACGACGACAAGGGCTCCCGTGACGCCCTGTTGTCCGAGATCATCGGCAAGCCGGTCCCCAGCTCCGTCACCGTCTATCCGCCCTTCCACACCCACCACGGGCTCGGCATTGACTTCGGCGAACACGTCTTCGTCAACCAGGGCTGCACCTTCATGGACAGCATGGGGCAAGGCGGCATCCGGCTGGGCGACGGTGTCCTGATCGGCCCGAAGACCAACCTCATCGCCACCGATCACCCGGTGGAAGCCAGTCAGCGGAGCGAGTACCTCACGATGGCGTCCATCACTATCGAGGCCAACGCATGGCTCGGCGCGGCGGTCACGGTTCTCCCCGGGGTCACGATCGGACGCGGTGCCGTAGTCGGTGCCGGAACCGTCGTCACGAAGGACGTGCCCGCCAACACCCTGGTGACCGGACCGGCCGCGTGCGAACGCAAGCGGTGGGACGACTCAGCCACGTGACCACGCGGCGGCCCTGCCGGGCTCCCGAACGCCGTATGGGTCGCTTCGGCCCGCTCGTTAGGGCACGCCTCGTGCAGCCGGAGGCGCGTACGTACCCACCGAGTGGCCGCCGCCCGCACGCCACGCCGACGCACAACAGGGTCAGCACCAGGGGCCGTCATCCGTGATGGCGACGGTGTGTTCCCTGTGGGCGGGCTGCCGTTGAGGGTGTGCATGGTCCAGCCGTCCGCGTTCATCCGGTACGCGTCCCCGCCGCCCGCCATGAACATCGGCCGGGCACGTGTGGGTCCTCGTGCGTCCGGCGGCCGATGCCGTGGCCGCCGAAGTTCGCGGGCAGGCCGGAAGGGCGCTGCGTAAGATCGAGACCGGTCGAGCGCCTAACCCTGCTTCTCCACCGTGGCCGCGGTGGCCGCCGTGCTCGACGTGCCCTGGACATGCTGGCCGAGGAACGCCTGCCCGAGGACGGAGCGGAGCCGACGCGGGCGCTTTCCGCGTGCCGGGACACGTGTGCCGGGTGACGGGCGCTGCCGGCGGCGGTTGCGGGACGACAGTCACGGCCCGGACTGGTTCCGCTCCCAGCTTCAGCGATGGGCCAGTCGGCACCGTGAGGTCACCGCTGCTCAGCTCCGCCACTCGACGGGCTGAAATCCGCCCGGTGCCCCTGGGGTTCTGCTGCGGCGCTCGCTAGACTGCGCGAGCCCGAAGCCGCGACCACGTATCGCGGCTTCGGGACCAAACGCTCCAGGAGGCCCATCGCAGGGGGCCGGCCGGTGCCGCGTACCCCATCGCGGTCTAACGCAGCACCTGGAGGGCCCTCCCCGCGCTCCACCTCTCCAGCAGCCCGCGGTGCACGGCCGTCACGCCGTGCCGTACGGCCAGGTCCACGGCGGCGGGAGTGAAGGTCGCGGTCGTGACGAAGAGCGCGATATCCGCCGTGTACTCCACCTTCGCCATGCCGATGAACTTCTGCATCTCCCCGCTCTCGACCTTGCGGTACGGCGCGAAGTGCTTGCACTGCACGACGAGCGTCCGTCCGTCGGCGGTACGCCCCACCAGGTCGGCGCTCAGGTCGCTGGTACGGCTGGTGTTGGCGACGCTGACACACCCGTCTCGTCGGCAGAGTCCGGCGACGTGCTCCTCGAACTCCCGCCAGCTCATGGCGTCCATGGCGGCCATGCCGCCCACCGGCATCCGCGCCCGAAGCGCCCGGTCGATCGCGGCCACCTCGCGGCGGATGTCCGAGATCTCGCGCCGTCGCTCGTCGTCGGCCCGTATCGCGTGGTTGAGCAACGGGACGACGGTCTGACCGATGACGGTGCGCACCGAGTCCTCGGCGATACGGGTCATGCGGGCGTCGTGCTGCCCGAGTTGGTGCGCGACGGTCTCCCGGATGCGCGCGTCGAGCCAGGCGACGAGGTTGTGGATAACTGAGTTATCCACAGGGGCGGTGGTGCTTGCCGTGCGTGCCCACTGCTCGGTGTCGAGCAGGTTCGTACGTACGTGACGTGCGACGATGCTGTCGCGGAGCAGCATGGCGACGTTCAGTACGGTGCGGCGCGTGAAGAGCGCGAGGTGGCGACCTGTGTACTTGTCCAGGGAGGTAAGGTCCTTGAAGGACTCTACTTCTGCCCCGGTCAGGACCCGGTAGCCGTTCTCTGACAGTTCCGCGCGGTGATCCTTCACCAATGAGCGGATGGCTTCGATTCCCACCTCGAAGTAGTCGGCCACCATACGGGTCGTGACGTGCATGCCGTCGGGCAGCAGGGACAGGGTCTTCGCCCTGTCGAGCGCCTCCGTGTGCTCGGCCACGCTCGCGCGCATCGTCCGCGACTCGACCAGTACGCCTTCGTGCACCATGCGGTGATCTCCCTGCCTCCGTGGGCGTTCATGCCCGGTCACGGGGCGGGCCGTTGGACATGGCCGTGCCCCCTTGCACGGGGCAACGAGCGACGCGGCACGAAGACACGACCGGCGTACGAGCGTTCATCCGAATTCGTGACCGTTGGGGCGCGAGGGGTCAACCACACGGCAGTGGAGCGCGCGCTCCGTGGATGTCACCCGGGCTTCACCAGAGGTGCCTCCTACGGTCAAAGCGCCATCTTGAAGCCCAGGTGGGACGCCTCGAAGCCCAGACGCTCGTAGAACCGGTGCGCGTCGAGGCGTTTGGCGTCGGTGGTGAGTTGGAGCAGCGCGCAGCCCTGCCGACGGGACTCCTCGATGGCCCATTCGATGAGCCGGCTGCCCAGTCCGGTGCCGCGTGCGTCGGAGTGGACCCGTACCCCCTCGATCAGGGCTCGGCTCGCACCCTGCCGGGAAAGGCCCGGGATGAAGGTGAGTTGCAGGGTGCCGACGACGCCCGGGGATTCGGCGTACTCCGCGACCACGAGGCGCTGGTTGGGGTCGGCTTCGATGAGTGCGAAGGCGGTCTCGTACGCGGTCAGGTCGCGCGGGTTCTCCCGGGTCGCCCCCAGGGGGTCGTCGGCGAGCATCCCGACGAGGCACGGGAGGTCCGCGCGGGTGGCGCGCCGTACGGTCAGCTTGGGGGCGGACGGGGCAGACGCGGCGTGGGCCCCGGAGGCTCCCGCGATGTCGTCGCCGGGCTCGGGCGGCCGGTGGGCGCCGGGTGGCCGGTGTTCGCCCGTGTACGGCGTGCTGTCCATGACGGCATGCTACGTCTGGGTCGGGCCGGGGCGTGCGGCTCCCGGCGGGCCCGTGGCCACGTGGTGTCGTGGTGGCTGGGCGCTCGTGGACGTCATGCCGCTCGTTCCGGGGTTCCCCGCCCCGCTCGGCGCGCGGCCAGTTCCGCGTCCCGTTTCCGCTGTCCGTGGCGGGTGAGGCCCCAGGGCTTGAGTACGGAGATCGCGGTGAGGAAGACGTACGCGGTCAGCGAGACGGCCGGCCCCATGACGAGGTCCTGCGCATGCACCTCCGCACCGGCGGCCACCTGGTCTGCGGCGTGACCGATGACGCCCCGGAGGGCCAACAGCGAGGCCGCTATCAGGGCCAGGGTCAGGACGAACTTGATCCAGACCCACCAGTGCCGTGCCAGGCCCCAGGGTGTGCCGAGCGAAAGGACGAGCCCGGAGAGTGCCGTGAGCAGCGCGAGGGGAGCGAGCAACCAGTCGCTGAAGGTCCGCATGGCGCGGTAGGCCATCTCGTCCGTGGTGCTGGCCTCGCTCGTCGCGCCGGCGATGGCCAGGGTGAGGAGACAGAGGGTGAGACCCAGCCAACCCACGGAGACGATGACATGGGTGACCAGCCAGGCCCGGCGGGTGTGGCGGCGGAGTCGGAAACGTGTGGTGGGGCGCGGTGCCGTTCCCGTTCCCGACTCGGGCCCCGGTCTCGGAGGCGAGTGCGTCATGTTTCCACCGTCTCGCCGCGGTGCGGGCCGGTCGTCTGCCGGTGGGAGTATCCGCCGCTACTCGCCGCCGAGTAGCCGGGTCAGCGCCGCGTGCGGGAGGTGCCGGCGGGGCCGGCGGTGGAGGGGTGTCGGAGGTGCTGCCCCGAGGTTTCGCGTCCTGGTCCGTCGCGGCGACCCGCGCACGGGTGGGCGCCAACTGGCCGCATCCGGGCTCCTGAGGAGCCGAGCCGTCGATAAGCTCGGGGGACATGACTCGACTCCACTTGTTCGATCTGGACGGCACGCTGCTGCACGGCTCGGCCGCACCGTTGGAGATCTCACGTCAGCTGGGCCTGGATGCCGAGATAGTCCGTGTCGAACGGGCCTTCGCCGCCGAGGAGATCAGTCCCGTGGACTTCGCGCGTCAGGTGCACGCGCTGTGGTCCCGGCTCACCGAGGCACATGTCGAGGCGGCGTTTCGTACGGCGCCGTGGCTGGACGGGATAGCCGAGGTGTGGGCGGAGATTCGGGCACGGGGAGAGAAGAGCGCCGTCATCTCCCTGTCACCGGACTTCTTCGTGCGGCGCCTGCTGGAGTGGGGGGTGGATGCGGCGTTCGGCTCGCGCTTCCCGGAGGTGCCGTTCCGTACGCCCGTCGACCCGGCGGGGATCCTGTCCCCCCGGGCGAAAGTGGATATCGCGTATGAACTCTGTGACGAGTTCGGGGTGACCCCCGAGCAGTGCGTGGCGTACGGCGACTCCCGCTCCGACGCGGAGCTGTTCGCGGCGGTGCCCGTCTCGGTCGCGGTGAACGCGGACGAACACCTGCGTGGACTCGCCTCGTTCGCTTACACCGGACGGGACCTGCGTCGTGTCTACGACCTCGTGCGGGCCCCGCGACCACTCGCGTAGGAGGCGGTGGGGAGGGTGTTGCACGGAACGAAGTACGGGACTTGTGCGTCGTTGCCATAACGGTATGGTCGACTCCGCATCAATGGCTCATTGAATCGCCATGGGTGTCATGGACCCCGGAGATTGCAGAGATCACGCGGTGAGGGATGAGCGCATCCCGCCGGAAGACGTTCGAGGCGAGGCAGTGCGATGACCACCACGTCGGCCGGCAACGGCGACGCTTCTGGCGACGGCGGCGAGTGGAGTTGGTTCGCCCCGGCGCAGAAGACGACTGACCAGGAAGCGCGTCCGTCGGCCGACGAGTCCGTACCGCCCCTTCCCCAGCCGGACGCCCAGGCGGCACGTGCGCGTCCGGCACAGCGCGGTGACGGCCCCAGTCGCCCGGTGACGCCCATCCGCCCGGTCCGCTCGGGTGCGGCTCGGGATGCGGCCCGACGGCAGACAGCGGAGTCCGCGGGTCCGTATGAGTCGCCTGGACCACACCAACCTCGTGGATCACACCAACCCCCCGGGCCCCAGGGCAGCGGCGAGTCGGCGAGCGCCGAGACACCCGCGGCCGACGTCCGTACGCAGCAAGCTC
Organism: Streptomyces oceani; assembly: GCF_001751245.1. Classification (GTDB taxonomy): domain Bacteria; phylum Actinomycetota; class Actinomycetes; order Streptomycetales; family Streptomycetaceae; genus Streptomyces; species Streptomyces oceani. The sequence continues at coordinate 63,888 of NZ_LJGU01000148.1, read as the reverse complement.
CGCCGCCCGCGGCGGGCGGCGTCAGCCCGGCCGCGAGCCGCCCCCGTCCTGCCGGTCCGAAGCTGGTGGACGACCAGGACACGGCGCTCATACGTGCCACGCTGGACGAGATAGAACCCGTCGCGGACTCCGCGACGGCCTACTTCTACGCGATGCTCTTCGTCGAGCATCCGCATCTGCGCGACCTCTTCCCCATCTCCATGGACACCCAGCGGGACCGGATCTTCCGGGCGCTGCTCACCTCGGCCCGACTGATCGACGATCCGGACGTGTTGGTCCAGTACCTCTCGGGTCTGGGCCGCGGCCACCGGAAGTACGGCACGCTGCCGGAGCACTACCCCGCGGTCGGCGAGTGCCTACTTGCCGCGTTGTCCCAGTACGCGACGCTGACCTGGAATGACGCCTCCGAGGCGGCATGGGTGCGGGTGTACACGCGGATCTCGCAGATCATGATCGACTCCGCCGCCGAGGACGAGAAGCACGCGCCCGCCTGGTGGGACGCCGAGATCGTCGGGCACGAGACGCGTACGCCCGGCATCGCCGTGCTGACCGTGCGTCCCGATCGTCCCTACTCCTTCCGGGCGGGGCAGCACACGAGTGTGGAGACGCCGTGGTGGCCCCGCGTATGGCGGCACTACTCGTTCGCCTCCGCGCCGCGTTCCGATGGTCTGCTCACCTTCCACGTGAAGGCGATCCCGGCCGGCTGGGTGTCCAATGCGCTGGTGCAGCGCGCGCGGCCGGGCGACGTCATCCGGCTCGGCCCGCCGAACGGTTCGATGACCGTCGACCACTCCACGGACAGTGGGCTGCTCTGCCTGGGTGGCGGCACCGGCATAGCGCCGATCAAGGCGCTGGTCGAGGACGTGGCCGAGCGTGGACGTCCGCGACCCGTCGAGGTGTTCTACGGTGCTCGCAGCGAGCATGATCTCTATGACCTCGACACCATGCTGGGCCTTGAGGCGCAACACCGCTGGCTGTCCGTACGGCCGGTGGTCTCCGACGCGCGACCGGCTTCGACGGGGCACCAGGGCCTCGGCGTTGGCCCGGCGGCCGGGCGAAATGAGAGGCTGGCGGGCCAACTTCCCGATGTCGTCATGCAGTACGGTCCCTGGTCGCGCTACGACGGATATCTTTCCGGTCCGCCCGGCATGGTGCGGGTGGCCGCGGAGGTGCTGCGCGGCGCGGGCATCCCGACTGACCGGATACGGCACGACTCGATCGAGGAACTGGCCGCCGCCGCACGTTAGAACCTGGTTCGCCGGGGCCGTACCAGATCGGCGGGGCGACGGCCGAGGGGCGACCACAGAGTGAGGAAGGACAGCGTAGGTGGCACACTCCGAGGCGCCGGGCGTGCGGGGCGGGCATTCCAGGGCCGCTGAGGGCGGGAACCGGCCGGGCAGCGAGGGCGAGCACCGGCTACAGGAGCAGCTTGGCACCACCGCGCGGGCCGACCGGTTCTACGACGAGCAGGTGCTGGACCATCTCAACGAGCGCATGTGTGAGTTCACGGAACGTCAGGAGATGTTCTTCCTGGCGACCGCGGATCAGCACGGGGAGTGCGACAACAGCTTCCGGGCCGGGCCGGCCGGTTTTCTGCGGGTGTTGGACTCCCGCACCCTGGTCTTTCCCGAGTATCGGGGCAACGGCGTGCACGCCAGTCTGGGCAACATCCGGGAGAACCCTCATCTGGGCATCCTGATGGTGGACTTCGTACGGGCGCGGATCGGTCTGCACATCAACGGGAACGCGGAGATCGTCGAGGACGAGGAGATGCGGACCTGGCATCCGGACCTGCCGGTGGACCCGATACCCGGGCGCCGGGCGCAGTTGTGGGTGCTCGTCGGCGTGGAGGAGGCCTATATCCACTGCGCCAAGCACATACCGCATCTGCAGAAGGCGCCGAAGCGCTCGACCCGTGACTGGGGCACCGACGACTACAAGCGCAAGGGTGGCGACTTCTTCGGCGCCGCCCGGGATGCCAGGGAGCGCGGGCCGTCCGAGCATCCGTCCGGCGGGGAGGAATCCGCCGCGCCCGCGCCGCAGTACGGTGCTGTGCCGCCGGTCTCGGTTCCGGGGCAGGCCAGCGAAGCCAGCGAGGGCGGCCGGGCCAGCGAAGCCAGCGAGGGCGGCCGGGTTCGCGAGGTACACCAGGAAGAGCGGGTGGGCCCGGAAGGTCAGGTGAACCAGGCCGGTCACGCCGGCCTTCGCGAGCTCGACGCTCTCGACAGCCACGCCGACTGGGCCACGATGGGCCTCACCACCGTCTCCCCTGCGGGCCGGACGGCCGGGGAGAGCACGTCGCCGGCCGAGCCGCCGGCGACGGGGTTGCCGGAGCGGACGACCGGGTCCCAGGAGTGGACGCCGTGGGCCCCGACGCCCGCCGGGCCGGCGACACCTGCCGAGCCCAGCTCGGCGGGATCGTCATCGTTGGGCGACCCGGCCTCGTACTCCGCGCATCCGCGGAACTTCGACCAGGAGGTGTGGCGCGAGGAAGCCGCGCGTGCGCTGGCCGAGGCGGAGCGGCGAGCGCAGGAGAACGCCCGGCGGGACCCCATCCCCTTCCAGGGGTGGTTCAGCTGAGTCGGCTCCGGCGGGGGTCAGCCGAGGTCCGGAGCGAGTAGGGCCCGTACGCCCTCGATGTTGCGGTCGAGGTACTCCCGCAGGGACGGGGGCACCACCTCGACCGAGGCGACGCCGGCGCGGCTGAACGGGATGCGCACTATCTCGTACTCGCCGCACGGCTCCTCCACCTCCGGTCCGTGCCGCCGGGTGGGGTCCATGAACGCGAGCCGGCAGACGAAGAAGTGCTGTACCTTCACACCCTGCGGGCTCGGCTCGCTCAGCGCCGGCGAGTCGTCCGTAAGGGGATGCGGCACAGTGTCGACGAAGGCCGGCACGACGTCGGTCACCTTGGCCCCCAGCTCCTCGCTCACTTCCCGGTGCAGGGCTGCGACGACCGAGGTGTCGATCTCCGGCTCGACCCCGCCGCCCGGTGTGATCCAGTACGGCTGCTGGCCGGGCTTGGTGCGCTTGATGAGGATCATGTCCCGCCCGTCGAGCAGGATGGCACGGGCGGTGCGCTTGACCACGGGGCGCTCGTTCATGGAGAAGGTCTGGCCCGTACGGCCTCCGGCGAAACCCGGGGCGGCGGACACCCGTTACCGGCCCGTCCGGAGGCTGTCGTACGTCGGTGCGGGCTGTCAGCGGTCGAGCACGGTACGCACCAGCCACCTGCGCGTACGGGAGGCTCCGCTCGTGGGTTCAGGGAGGGAGTCGAGGCGCGTCGTGGGTGAGCCGCCCGGGGATTGGACGATGTCCATGCCACCTTCTTCGACGTGCTGGGACTCAACGCGTGGTTGAGCGGGTGCACCTGTGTGGAGCCCGGTTCTCGTCGCCGACCGAGGACTGGTCTGGGATGTGTGTGCTCGGAGCGACAGGTATCTCGATAGAAGTATATCGATAAGGTGATTGAACACTGACGGAGAGTCAACTACCCTTATGAGAGCGGTCGTTCGAATTCACGACTGGCCGCCGGGTCGGTTCGAGGCAGGAGGGGGGGAGCCTCGAACCGCCCTGGTTCCACGCGAGCGCTCGCTCTGTCCGGCGTCGCCGGTCGAGCACCAGCACGTGGCGGGGAGGCCCCTGAGGCCGCCCCACCACGCGTCATGGCTCGCCGATCAGTCCGCCAGCGGCAGGTACACCCGGTTCCCCCCTGCCGCGAACTCCCGTGACTTCTCGAGCATCCCCGCCTCGATCTCCTCGGCGGACGCGCCCTCCTCACCGCCGAACCGCTCCGTGATGTCCCGACTGATCTTCATCGAGCAGAACTTCGGCCCGCACATCGAGCAGAAGTGCGCCGTCTTGGCCGGTTCCGCCGGCAGCGTCGCGTCATGGAACCCCCGCGCGGTATCCGGGTCGAGGGCGAGGTTGAACTGGTCCTCCCAACGGAACTCGAACCGTGCGTCCGACAACGCGTCGTCCCACTCCCGCGCTCCGGGATGCCCCTTTGCCAGGTCCGCCGCGTGAGCGGCGATCTTGTACGTGATGACGCCGGTCTTCACGTCGTCCCGGTTCGGCAACCCGAGATGTTCCTTCGGAGTGACATAGCACAGCATCGCTGTGCCCCACCAGCCGATCATGGCCGCCCCGATGCCGGAGGTGATGTGGTCGTACGCCGGCGCGATGTCCGTCGTCAGCGGCCCCAGGGTGTAGAACGGCGCGTCCTCGCAGATCTCCTGCTGGAGCTCGACGTTCTCCTTGATCTTGTGCATCGGCACATGGCCGGGGCCCTCCACCATGGTCTGTACGTCGTGTGCCTTGGCGACGGCGGTGAGTTCGCCGAGCGTACGCAGCTCCGCGAACTGTGCCTCGTCGTTCGCGTCCGCGATCGACCCGGGCCGTAGCCCATCCCCGAGCGAGAACGTGACATCGTACGACCGCAGGATTCCGCACAGCTCCTCGAAGTGCGTGTAGAGGAAGCTCTCCCGATGGTGGGCGAGACACCAGGCCGCCATGATGGAGCCACCGCGCGAGACGATGCCGGTCTTGCGGCGCGCGGTCAGGGGGACGTGCCGCAGCAGCACGCCCGCGTGCACGGTCATGTAGTCGACGCCCTGCTCGCACTGTTCGATGACGGTGTCCCGGTAGACCTCCCAGCTCAGCTTTTCGGCTCTGCCGTCCACCTTCTCCAGGGCCTGGTAGAGCGGCACGGTGCCGATGGGCACCGGGGAGTTGCGCAGGACCCACTCACGGGTGGTGTGGATGTCCCGTCCGGTGGAGAGATCCATGACGGTGTCCGCGCCCCAGCGGGTCGCCCAGGTCATCTTCTCCACCTCCTCCTCGACGGAGGAGACGACGGCGGAGTTGCCGATGTTGGCGTTGACCTTCACCAGGAAGTTGCGACCGATGATCATCGGCTCGGTCTCCGGATGATTCACGTTCGCCGGGAGCACGGCCCGGCCGGCGGCGATCTCCTCTCGTACGAACTCCGGGTCGCGGTGCTCGCGCAGGGCGACGTACTCCATCTCCGGGGTGATCTCGCCCCGTCTGGCGTACGCCAGTTGGGAGACGGCAGCCCCGCGCCGAGCGCGCCGGGGGCGGCGCGGCCGGCCGGGGAAGACCTCGTCGAGGCCGGTCGCGACGGGCGTCTCCGCCTCGCCGGAGCGCGGGCGGGCGCGTACGACCGCGCCGCGTGGTGTGGTGTGCTTGACGCCGTCGTCCTCCGGCTGGAGCGCGCGGCCCGGATACTCCTCGGTGTCTCCCCTGCTGATGATCCAGTTGGTCCGCGAGGGCGCCAAACCGCTGCGGACGTCGGTGTCCTGTGTGGGGTCGGTGTACGGTCCCGAGGTGTCGTAGAGGATCACGTCGGTACCGTCGGTGAGGTGCACGCGGCGCACCGGGACCCGGATGTCCGGGCGCGATCCGCTCAGATGGTCCTTGTGCCAGCCGGCTGCTTCCTGTGCCTGCCGTGGATTTTGGGTGGACTCGCCCGACTGGTGGGCGGTTTGGAGGTTATGTGCGTGATGTGCGGTCATCAGACCCACTCCCTACGCCGGCATTACCCGGTAACAGGTTCGGCGGTCGACGCAGCGCTGGTCAGCGTCCTCTCAGCCCCGTGCTCGGAGCTCCCGCGATGGCAAAGCCCTTTCACGTTAACCGGGTCGGGGTGGCAGTTGCCAGAGGGGCCGACCGGGTTGGGATGATCCAACGGTGACGACTTCTCAGCCGCCGCAGCCGCCCGGCGGTCCGAACGGCCCGCCGCCGCAGCCCGCGTCCGGACCGCGTACCCCCGCTGGTCGAGCAACGCCGGTGCCCCGTGCCGGCTCGACCAGCTCCGGCACGTCATCTCCGCCTCCCGAACGGGCCGAGCATCCGTCCACCCGTCGGGAGGAGTTGGCCGGGCGACGGTCGGCGACCGGCGACCCGGGTCACGGACCCGGCCACGGCCATGCGCACGGCCACGGCCACGGACACGGGCCCGCCGCCCCCGTGTCCAGGACCTTGCGGAAGCTCATCGCCGCCGTCCTGCTCCCGTTCGCTGCGGCAGTGGCGGTCGGGATGGTCGTGCTGTGGCCCGGTGACCTCGGCGGACAGACCGACGGGTCGAGCGGGGTGGGCTTCGACCGTCCGACGTACGACGCTCGGGTGACCGCCGTGCGTGAGGTGGACTGCTCGGAGGTGAACGCCCAGCCGCAGCCACCGGGCGAGCAGCCACAGCCGGGCGGCCAGGGCGGATCAGGCGGTCAGTCGGCTGAGGGCGACCAGGGCGGCGAGGGTGCGTCCGGTAACGGCTGTCACAAGGCGACCGTCGAGGTCATCAACGGTAAGGACGCGGGGCACTCCTTCACCGAGGTCGTCATGCCCGACGCGATCCGCACCTACACCACCGGTCAGCAGGTGGTGGTGGCGTACGCCGAGAACGCGCCGCCGGAACTCCGCTACAGCGTTATCGACGTGGACCGCACCACCCCCATGCTGCTGCTGGCCGGAGCCTTCGCGGTGGTGGTGGTACTGGTGGGTCGCTGGCGCGGGATACTGGCGCTGGTCGGACTGGCCATCAGTTTCGCGGTGCTGACCCTCTTCATCCTGCCCGCGATACTGGATGGCTCAAATCCACTGCTGGTGGCGGTGGTGGGCGGCAGTGTGATCATGCTGGCCACGCTGTATCTCTGTCATGGTCTGTCCGCACGGACCTCGGTCGCCGCGCTCGGCACCCTCTCCTCGCTGCTGCTGATCGGACTGCTCGGCTCGCTCTTCATCGACTGGGGCGAGTTGACCGGGAACACCGACGACCAGACCGGCTTGGTGCACGGGCTCTTCCCGGAGATCGAGATCCAGGGGTTGCTACTGGCGGGCATCCTCATCGGCTCGCTGGGCGTGCTGGACGACGTCACCGTCACCCAGACGTCCGCCGTATGGGAGTTGCGGCAGGCTGATCCCTCGGCCAGCCGACGCACACTGTACGGCGCCGCCATGCGAATCGGCCGAGACCACATCGCCTCGGTGGTGAACACCCTGGTACTCGCCTACGCGGGCGCCGCGCTGCCTCTCCTCCTGCTCTTCACCATCGCGGACAGCAGCGTCGGTACGATCGCCGGCAGCGAGTTGGTCGCGCAGGAGATCGTACGGACACTGGTCGGCTCCATCGGCCTGGTGGCCTCCGTGCCGCTGACGACGCTACTGGCCACCCTCGTGGTCTCAGCCGACCGCGGCCATTCGGCACAGCCTTCCGCCACCGAACCAGCCAGGGGCAGGGGTGACCGGAACAGGGGCGGGACGGTCACCAGCGGTCGTGGGAAGAGGCGGAAGCCGAGATGAACTTCCGCACCACAAAGATCAGGCCACCCACGAGCGCGACGAAAACCAGCGCCTTGAAGAGCAGCCCGAGGACGATGCCAACGAGCGAGAGGATCAGGCCGCCGAAGACGAACAGCGCTATCGCTGGTATCGCGATCCAGGTCACCCACCACGGCAGATTCGCGAACACGTCCTTGAAGGGCATCAGCACTCCCGTCGTCATGCGGGCCGCCGACTGACGACCCGCGCCCTAGCCGTAGACGTTGTCGAGGGTAGTCGGGTTGGTCGGCCGGTGGGAGGCGCGGAACCCGGGTATAGCCCTGATCCTCCCCCTAAGGTCTCTCGTCCCGCGCAGTCGCGATCCCCCACCCGCAAGAGCGGCCCAGGGCAGGGCGTCGCGCCGCTCGGACTCCGGCGCCCGCCGTCAGGTCTCCGGCGGTGAGAACACCACCAGCACCCGCAGGTCCTCGCTGATGTGATGAAAGCGATGCGGCACGCGGGCTGGGACGTACACCACACTGCCGCGCGCCACCTGCGTCGTCTCGTCACCGACGGTCAGTGAGCCGCGTCCGCTCATCACCACGTACATCTCGTCCTGCTGGTGCGGCTGCTGGGTGTCCACGGTGCCCTTGTCCAGGGCGTACAGACCCGCGGACATGTTTCGTTGGTGCAGGAAGCGGAGATACGCGCCGTCGTTCACGCTGCGCTCGGCCTCCAGCTCCTCCAGGCGGAAGGCCTTCACCTCTGCCCCTTCCCCACGGTGATCTGGAACGATCGAGTCATGCAGAACTTCCTCATCAAGACGCTCGCCAATGCCGGCGCCCTCGCCGTGGCGATCTGGCTGCTCGCCGACATCACGCTGACCGGGGATGACACGGGACGCAAGGCCATCACGCTGATTGTCGTCGCACTGATCTTCGGTGTCGTGAACTTCGTGGTCAAGCCGATCGTGAAGCTCTTCTCGCTACCCCTGTTGATTCTCACCCTGGGCCTGTTCACCCTGGTGATCAACGCCCTGATGCTGCTGCTCACCTCCTGGCTCGCGGACCAGTTCGACCTGAGCTTCCAGGTCGACGGCTTCGGTACGGCCCTGCTCGGTGGCCTGATCATCTCCATCGTGTCCTGGGCGCTGAACATGATCCTGCCCGATGACGACTGACCGCTCCCGCGGGCGGCCGTCGTCCGCTCGCCGGCACGGCACAGCCGCTCGCCGGCACGGTCACGCCAGCGCACACGGCCCCGCCCACAGCCCCGATCCGTCCGCCCGCACAGAAGGATCATGATGTCCGACAGCTGTCTCGTGTGCTTCGTCTGCACCGGCAACATCTGCCGCTCCCCGATGGCCGAGGTGGTCTTCCGGGCCCGGGTGCGGGCCGCCGGGCTGGCCGACCGGGTGCGCGTGGACAGCGCGGGCATCGGCGACTGGCATGTCGGCGACGAGGCCGACCCGCGTACGATCGCCACCCTGGCCGCGGCTGGTTACGAACAACGGCACAGCGCACGGCAGTTCACCGCGGACTGGTTCGCCGAGCGTGACCTCGTGATCGCCCTCGACCGGGGTCATCAGCGCGGCCTGCGCGCCATGGCACCGACCGCGCGGGAGGCGGCCAAGGTGCGGCTGCTGCGATCCTACGACCCGGCGGCTCGTGAGGACTTGGACGTGCCCGACCCGTACTACGGCGGCACCCGTGGCTTCGACACCTGTCTGGAGCTGGTGGAGGCGGCCATGCCCGGGCTGTTGACCGAGGTCGGCACGCTGCTGAACGGCCGAACGGCTCCGATCGGCTCGGGTGCCCCGGTCGGTCCGGGCGACGAGCCGCCGATCCCGGACGCCGGTACGGACCCGCCGACGCCCGGCTGAGGGGAGGACCGCCATGCACGCGCACCGGGACGAACAGCCCGGTGACTCGGTGGTGGCCCGGGTGGCCGCTCGGACCGGTTTCCCGGCCGGCCACACCAGCGCGCTCGGTGGCGGCTCGATCTGTCAGGCGTGGCGGGTCGAACGGGCCGCCGGTGCCCGGCACGGCAGCCAGTACGGCACCGTGTTCGCCAAGACGCTCCCGGACGCGCCCCCTGACTTCTTCGCAGCGGAGGCGGCCGGGCTGCGCCTGCTGGCGGAGACCGGCACGGTGGCCGTGCCCGAGGTGCTGGCCGCCGAACCGGACCTGCTGGTGCTGAACTGGATCGAGCCCGGCCCGCCCAGCGCCACCGGAGCTGAACGCCTCGGCCGTGATCTGGCCGCGCTGCACTCGACCCCCGCGCCCGGGTACGGCACTCCGGGCCGCCCGGCCTACCTGGGCCCGCTGCCCCTGACCTCGCCCGAGCGTCCGGTGACCGACCCCGGCCGGTGGCCGACGTACCACGCCGAGCATCGGCTGCTGCCGTTCCTGCGGCTCGCCTATGACCGGGGCGCCGTCGACGACACGGACCGGCGGGACGTGGAGCTGCTGTGCGCCCGCCTGGACGAGGTGGCGGGTCCGCCCCAGCCGCCTGCCGTCACGCACGGCGACCTCTGGTCCGGCAACGTCCTGTGGGCGGCGGACGGTCCGGCGCACCTGATCGATCCCGCGGCACAGGGCGGACATCCGGAAACGGATCTCGCGCTGCTGGAGCTGTTCGGCTGCCCGCGACTGCCGCGCGTGCTGGCGGCGTACGAGGAACTGCGGCCGGTGCCCGGGCGCGCTGCCCGGGTGCCGCTGCACCAACTACAGCATCTGCTGGTGCACGCGGCGTTGTTCGGCTCGGGCTACGGCACGCGGAGCGGGGCGGCGGCCCGAGCCGCCCTGTCCGGTCGTCCGTAGCGGGCCGTCGCCCCGTGCCGCTCATCCGGCGTGGGTGTCCGGGGTGGCGCGGTCCCGGCGTCCGGCGCGGTCCCGTTCGGCCAGGTCCGCTGGATCGGCTGGATCGGCCGGGACTGTCAGCCGAAGCGCCCGGTACGGCGCCGGGCTCCTCCGCCCACGGTCAGTCCGCCCCGCGGTCAGTCCGGTAGGTGCTCGGGACCGCCGTAGTTCGGGCCGTCGTAGTCCGGACTGGAGAAGTTCGGGCTGGCGAAGCGTGGCTTGGCCCTGATGTGGTCCGCCGGTTCCGGCTCCGCCGTCTCGGTGCCGTCGGCCGGGCTGGAGTAGTCGGGGTGCGAGTAGCCCAGCCGTGTCGTGCGCTGCGGCTCGTACGGGACGAGGTGGCCGGCGTCGAAGGTGTCCAGCGCCGCACGCGGATCGGTGACCGCTTCTCGTAGGAAGGGCAGGACGCCGCGCTCCAACAGGGCCTGCCGCCAGGTGTCCTGGGCCTCGCCGACCGCCGTGAGGAGTTCCGCGCGGGGGTCCGGGCCAAGTGGTGGGGAAGCCGGATCGGCGCCCGAGTTGCGTACGGCGGCGAGGAGCACCCCGGTCATGCCGGCCAGCGCGGTGGCGGCGGCCAGCACGGCGAAGGCCCAGCCGGCGGTGCGCAGCGCGGCTCCGAGGGACGGTTCGGGTGTGAGGAGCTGCAGGGAGTAGCCCACCAGCAGGAAGATGACGGCCGCCGCGCCCGCGAGCAGGGGCGCCAGCACCGAGACGACGGCCAGCACGCCGGCGCCGGCCGTGTCGCCGAGCCCGGCGCTCATCGCGCCCGCGAGACCGAGTTGGGCCGCCTTGTCGTGGTGCTGGGCCGCTCCTCCTGACGAGGGCGATGAGGTTGACGGGGACGGTGAGCCTCGTGGAGCTGGCGGGGTCGCTGTCTCGGTCGGTGTGGCCGGGCCAGCGGCCTCCGTGCCCGCTTCGACGGGGCTGGCTTGTTCGGCGGCGTCGAGGTCGCGCAGCTCCTGACGCAGCGCCACGTAGTCGTGGTACTCGGCGGCGGCGCAGGCGGCGATGGGGACGGCGGCGGCCAACGCCATGCTCCGCAGCCGCTCGTGGTCGAGCTGCTGCGGCCCCTGCACCGTCAGTTCGGGACGGCGGTCCGCGGTATGCAGCACATCGTCGAGAACTCGCTCGAACTCGGGCTGGTCCTCCACCAGTAGGTGCGGAGCGCTGTTCATGACATCCCCCGATGCTCCGTCGGGCCGTAGGGCCGCGCTGACGGTTGTCGACTGCGAAAACGGAGGGGAACTCGCTACGGCAGGACCGATGGTAGAGCGCCCCGGTGGGAGGTGACAGGAGTTTGCGAAATTACTGCCGCACCGGGCGCGTTCGGCCGGACCCCTCTGATCTACGTTTGCCCAGTTGCCGGCTTTCCAGCCAGGGGGAGCTGGGTCACCAGTAGCTTTCCGGCCATCGTCACGCCGCCGTCCATCGCGATCGCGAGCCCGTCGGCGTACACGTGTGGCTCGGTGACCGTGGGCGCGCCGGACTCGTCCTCGCTGCCCACCTCGTCCAGCAGATACGGAATCGGGCTGTGGCCGTGGACGATGCGCTCGCCGCCGAAGATGTCCAGGAGCTCGCGGGCGGCGGTGGCGCCGGCTCCCTCGTCACGGAAGGCGAAGCGCTTGGTGAACTTCCGGAAGAGGTCCCAGGTCTCGTCCGCGTCGTTGCGTCGCAGTGCTTCGGTCACGGCGTCGTTGACGGACTCCACGGTGTCGCCGTAGTCCAGATAGCAGGTGGCGTCCGAGTGCACCAGCAGGTGGTTGTCGGCGACGGCCATCGCGTCCAGCCGGGACATCCACTGGACGTGGTGTTCCTGTAGCCGCTCCATGTCCGTGCGCTGGCCGCCGTTCAGCAGCCAGGCCGCCTGGAAGGAGGCGGTGCCGGCGCCGGAGTTCACGGGCGTCTCCCCGAAACGCTTGGCGCCGATGAGCAGGAGTTCGTGGTTTCCCATCAGGGCTTTGCAGTATCCGCCGGCGGCCGCGGCCTCCGCCGACAGGTGCATCACCAGCTCGATGACGCCGATGCCGTCGGGGCCACGGTCGGTGAAGTCGCCGAGGAACCACAGCCGGGCGTTGCCGGCGATCCAGTGGTTGTCGGCGTCGATGAGTTGCGCGGAACGGAGCGCGGCGCACAGTTGGTCGAGGTAGCCGTGCACGTCACCGACCACGAAGAGCGGGCCCTCGCCCGGGGCGCCGGGGGAGGGTTCGGCGGCCGGTGCCGGGGTGTCGACGAGCGTGCGCTCGTAGTCGGTGGAGTTCTGGCCCAACACCGGGAGGTCCCGCTTGGTGGGGGTGTATCCGGCTGGTTCCGGCGGTTCGGGAGCGGGCAGCGGTTCGGGGCCGGGGGCGACCGTGCTCCGCTGTGGCGGGGACGTTGACCACGCCGGAAGCTGCCCGCCGGGAGCCTCGGCCGGATCTCCGGCGACAGGACTGGTCGGGACCTGGTGAGTTGCTGGCGCCCCGGGGCGGGTCGGGCCGGCGTGACGTGCTGGTCCTGCTGGTCCTGTCTGCCGGGGTGTCGCCGCCGGCCCCGGGGGTGGACTCGGCGTGTGGCTCGGTGCGTCGGCCGATCCCGGTGGCTCGGCCTGCCGAGGCTGGTACGGGCGGGGGCGGGGGTCGCTCGTGGAGGCGTTCGCCGCTTCGGGCAGCGGTCCACTGCCCGGTGTGGCTCTCGCTGGCGGGTCCGCCGGACGCCGGGCCGGGGGCTCCGGCCGCGAGTTCGGGGCGTGCGCGGGTGCGGTCTGGTGCGCGGGTGCGGAGTGCCTGTCGCCAGGGTCACTGGCGCGGCCGTACTCGCCGAGCGGCTCGCCCGCCTGCCGGCGGCTCCCCGGACTGCCCCCGTCCCGGTCGCCACGTCCGCTGGCCGGGCGGTGGTGGTACGCGCCGTTCTCGCCGCGGCCCTGCTGGGCGGGTTCGGGCGACCCGGCGTGATACGCGGCGTCCACGCCACGGTTCCCTTCGTCGGGTCCCTGACCGGCCCCCTGAGTCATAGACCCCTCCACCATCTTGCGTTGCCGTGCACCTGCCGGACGCTGCCCTGGTCGGGAGGCGGACCGGTGTCGTCACCCATCATAGGAACGCTGAACCGGCCTTGTGACGCACCTGGGGGATGGCAATTGGCCAGTGTGCCGGACGCTCTGGTCATTCCTCCCGTTTTCGTCCGTTACCAGAACAGCCACCGCGCGACCGCGGAGCGCGTCGGCTGTCCGCGTCCCCGCTGATTCCCCGTGATTCCCGCTGATTCGCGCTGAACGGTCTCCGGCGGAACGCCTGCGGGCCTCTGGCTGCCTCCTGCCCGGCCTCGTACGCCACCGCCGCCCGTCACTCGTCGGCGCGGGGCGAGCGCGGCGGGCTGACGGTGGTGCGTGCCGGGCGTCGCTGCGAACTCGTACGCACGATCAGGTCGGTGGGCATCACCTGCTCGACCGGACCGCCGCGTCCGGTGCCTTCGATGGCGTTGATGAGCAGGTCGATGACCGTGTTGCCGATCCGCCCGGGCTTCAGGGACAGCGTCGTGATGGGCGGTTCCGTGCTGGCGTACACGGTGGACTCGCTGCAACAGACGAGCAGGAGATCGTCCGGGACGCGAAGCCCGTAGCGGCGGGCGGCGGCGAGGAGGTCGGTGCCGTTCGGGTCGAACAGGCCGTAGACCGCGTCGGGTCGGTCAGGACGCGCCAGCAGCCGGTCGGCGGCGACCGCGCCGGCGCACGGGTCGTGCGCGGGATAGCTCTCGACGACCGGGTCCTGGCCGACGCGTTCACACCAGTCGAGGTAGGCGGTGGTGGACAACCGGGTGTAGGTGTCGGTGCTCGTGCCGGTCAGCAGCCCGATACGGCGGGCCCCGGATTCGGCGAAGTGGTCGAGCAGCCCGCACACGGCCGCCTCGTGGTCGTTGTCGACCCAGGCCGTGACCGGGAGCGAGCCGGCCGGCCTACCGTCGGAGACCACCGGGATACCGGAGCGCATGAGTTCGGTGACGACGGGATCCTGGTCGGAGGGGTCGATCACCACGGTGCCGTCCAGTGCGACGTTCGACCAGATGTCGAAGGCGCTGTGTCGCGAGGTCGCGGGCAGGATGACCAGCGCGTAACCGCGGTCCAGCGCCGCCGAGGTGGCAGCCCGTGCCATCTCCGCGAAGTAGGCGAACTCCGTGAAGGTGAACGGCTCCTCGCCGTAGGTCGTGACGGTCAGGCCGATCAGCCCGGACTTGCCAGTGCGCAGCGTACGAGCGGCGGCTGAGGGGCGGTAGCCCAGTCGCTCCGCGACGGCCCGCACATGGCTACGGGTGGCGTCGGGCAGTCTGCCCTTGCCGTTGAGCGCGTCGGAGACGGTGGTGATGGAGACTCCTGCGGCGGCGGCCACATCCCGGATGCCGGCTCGTGCGCCCACACGACTTCTCGGGTGGGTACCGGCGCTCGGTTGGCTCACCTGATGCTTACCTGCTGCTGTCATGGCGACCCGATCGTAGGCCCGCAGTGGTGTGTTCGCGGGGAGTTACTAGCAAAGAGGGGGAGGCACGATTCTGCATGATGTGCATGCCCGAACAGCCTTGGAATTTCTGCCAGTTGTCCTATTGGCTGAGCGGATTCTCCCAGATCCGAGCGGTTGCACCCGCAGAATCAGCCAGTCGGGGAACGCTCTTCAACTCACCTTCACGAGCGATGCGCGCCACCGCGCTCGCCACCCGCGCACGCGCATTCCGCACCGCGCGCCCGTGGGCGCGTGAATCCTCATAAGGTGTGCAGTATTCGACGACAAGGAGGCCGCCAAATGTCCGAGAACATCCCGAAACTGCGTGCCGCGCTGGAGGGCATGCCCGCCTACAAGCCCGGCAAGCGGGATGCCGCCGGAGGCCCGGTGTCGTACAAGCTCTCCTCAAACGAGAACCCCTATCCGCCGTTGCCCGGCGTGCTGGAGGCAGTCGGCGAGGCGGCGGGTGCGATGAACCGCTACCCGGACATGGCGTGCTCCGGTCTGCTGGACGAACTGGCCCTGCGCTTCGACGTGCCGGTGGAACGGCTGGCCACCGGCACCGGTTCGGTGGGGGTGGCCCAGCAGTTGTTGCAGGCCACATCCGGTCCGGGGGACGAGGTGATCTACGCGTGGCGGTCCTTCGAGGCATACCCGATCATCACCCAGATCTCCGGAGCCACTCCGGTCCAGGTGCCGCTGACCCCGGATGAGGAACACGACCTGGACGCGATGGCTGACGCCATCACTGAGCGGACCCGGCTGATTTTCGTCTGCAATCCGAACAATCCGACCGGTGTGGCCATCCCAGCAGCCGACCTGGAGCGTTTCCTGGACCGGGTGCCACGTGACGTCCTGGTGGTGCTCGACGAGGCGTACCGGGAGTTCGTACGGGACGAGCGAGTGGTGGACGGGTTGGAGGTGTATCGGGATCGCCCCAACGTCTGCGTCCTGCGTACGTTCTCGAAGGCGTACGGTCTCGCCGGGCTCCGGGTCGGCTTCGCTGTCGCGCACGAACCGGTCGCGGCGGCGCTGCGGAAGACCGCGGTTCCCTTCGGTGTGAGCCAGCTGGCGCAGGACGCCGCGGTCGCGTCACTCCGCAGCGAGGACGCGCTGCTGGAGCGGGTGGAGGCCCTGGTCGGGGAGCGGAGCCGGGTCGCGGACGAGCTGCGTGCCCAGGGCTGGACGGTGCCGCCGACTGAGGCGAACTTCGTCTGGCTGCGGCTCGGCGAGCGTACGGACGACTTCGCGATGGCCTGCGAGCGGGCGGGCGTGGTCGTACGACCGTTCGCGGGCGAAGGGGCCAGGGTGTCGATCGGGGAGGTCGAGGCGAACGACCTGTTCCTGCGCGCGGCCGAGGTATTCCGCAAGACGATGTGACGTCCGGCCGGCGGGCCCGGGGCACGTGTGCTGCCCCGGGCCCGCTCGCGCGTCTTGAGCCGCGCCCCTCGGGCGGGGTCCAGGAGCTGTGATCCCGGGGCCCGACTCGCGAGCGTCGAAGGTCCGCCTCCTACCCGGCGGTGACCGTGTGGGTTGGCTGGCCTTCCGGAGTCCGACCCCTCTGGGAAGTGCGATGAGGCTATGGGTCATAATGTCTTGTGAATGTGAACTCATTCACAAGCTTGGGCGTGCTTGCCCATGGCGACCGTCTGGAGACAGCGACGTGGATCTCGCACTGGCGCCGGAGACCCTGGCTCGATGGCAGTTCGGCATCACGACCGTCTACCACTTCCTGTTCGTCCCGCTCACGATCTCGCTTGCCGCGCTGACCGCCGGACTGCAGACCGCGTGGGTGCGTACGGGCAAGGAGAAGTACCTCAGGGCCACGAAGTTCTGGGGAAAACTCTTCCTGATCAACATCGCGTTGGGTGTCGTCACCGGCATCGTGCAGGAGTTCCAGTTCGGCATGAACTGGTCGGACTACTCGCGTTTCGTCGGTGACGTCTTCGGTGCCCCCCTGGCCTTCGAGGCACTGATCGCGTTCTTCTTCGAGTCGACCTTCATCGGTCTGTGGATCTTCGGTTGGGATCGACTCCCCCAGAAGATCCACCTCGCGTGCATCTGGACGGTCGCGGTCGGCACCGTGCTGTCGGCGTACTTCATCCTGGCCGCCAACTCCTGGATGCAGCACCCCGTCGGCTACCACATCAATGAGGAGACCGGACGAGCCGAGCTGAACGACTTCTGGGCCGTGCTCACCCAGGACACGGCCCTGGTCGTGGTGTTCCACACGCTCACCGCCGCGTTCGTGGCCGGCGGAGCCTTCATGGTCGGGATCTCCGCCTATCACCTGATGCGCGGGAAGCATGTGGAGGTCATGCGCACCTCGCTGCGGCTGGGACTCGTCACGCTGGTCGCCGCCGGCGTCCTCACCGCCGTCAGCGGCGACCAACTGTCCAAGGTGATGTTCCAGCAGCAGCCCATGAAGATGGCCGCCGCCGAGGCGCTGTGGGAGTCCGAAGCACCCGCGCCCTTCTCGCTCTTCGCCTACGGGGACGTCGACGAGGGGCACAACACGGTGGCCGTGGAGATACCCGGACTGCTCTCCTTCCTGGCGGAGAGCGACTTCTCCTCGGAGGTGCCGGGCGTCAACGACCTCAACGAGCAGAGCCAGCAGCGGTACGGCCCGGGCGATTACCGCCCCAACATCCCCGTCGCCTACTGGGGCTTCCGCATGATGATCGGCTTCGGCATGGCCTCGGTGGCCGTCGGCGCCCTCGGGCTCTGGCTGACCCGGCGGAAGCGCTTGCTCGCATCCCGCCTGCGTACGGGCGCGGACGAGGTCCCGCATCTCGCGCTCACCAGGAACCGCGCCCTGGGCCCCACGCTGAGCCGCTGGTACTGGCGGGTCGCCGTGCTGACGCTCGGCTTCCCCCTCATCGCCAGCTCCTGGGGCTGGATCTTCACGGAGATGGGCCGCCAACCGTGGGTCGTCTACGGGGTGCTGCGCACCCGGGACGCCGTCTCCCCGAGCGTCTCCCAGGCCGAGGTGCTGATCTCCATGTCGGTCTTCACCCTGCTGTACGCCGTGCTCGCCGTCATCGAGGTGCGCCTGCTGGCCAAATACGTGAAGGCCGGACCGCCGGAACTCACCGAGGCGGATCGCAACCCGCCCACCCGGATCGGTGGTGGCCCCGGAGCCCGTTCCGGCGGTGGGCCCGGTGGTACGGGCTCCGGCGACCCGGGCGACCCCGGCACGGACGAGTCCGAGGACGCCGACCGGCCGATGGTCTTCTCCTACTGACCCACCAGCCGTAGTCGCCCAGCCGGTGCCCAGGCAGGACGCCGGCCCACCCGCCCTAGTGAAAGAGGCGTGATGGAACTCCACGACCTGTGGTTCGTGCTCATAGCCGTGTTGTGGACCGGCTACTTCTTCCTGGAGGGCTTCGACTTCGGGGTCGGCGTCCTCACCAAGGTGCTCGCCCGGAACCGCCCCGAGCGACGGGTCCTGATCAACACCATCGGCCCGGTATGGGATGGCAACGAGGTCTGGCTGCTCAGCGCCGCCGGCGCCACCTTCGCCGCCTTCCCCGACTGGTACGCCACCCTCTTCTCCGGCTTCTACCTGCCGCTGTTGCTGGTGCTGGGCTGCCTCATCGTGCGGGGGGTCGCCTTCGAGTACCGCGCCAAGCGGACGGAGGAGCGTTGGCAGCGCAACTGGGAGCACGCGATCTTCTGGTGCTCGCTGCTGCCCGCCTTCCTGTGGGGCGTCGCCTTCGGCAACATGGTCCGCGGCGTGGACATCGGCCCGGACAAGGAGTACGCGGGCACCCTTCTGGACCTGCTCAACCCCTACGCGCTGTTGGGCGGGCTGGTCACGCTCACCCTCTTCACCTTCCACGGAGCGGTGTTCACGGCGCTCAAGACGGTCGGAGAGATTCGCGTACGCGCTCGTCGGCTGGCCACCGTGCTCGGTTGTCTCGGCACGGTCGTCGTCCTGGGCTTCCTCAGCTGGACCCAGGTTGAACGGGGCGACGCCGCGAGCGTCCCGGCCATGGCCGTGGCCGTGCTCGGCTTGGTCGTCGCGGTGGTGGCCAATGTCCGGGGCAGGGAGGGCTGGTCGTTCGCCTTGTCGGGCGTCGCCATCGTGGCGCTCACCGCGATGCTTTTCCTGGCGCTGTTCCCCGAGGTCATGCCCTCCAGGCTGGACCCGGACTGGAGCCTCACGGTGCGCAACGCGTCCTCCAGCCCGTACACGCTGGAGATCATGACCTGGTGCGCGGGGATCGCGGCGCCGCTGGTGATGCTCTACCAGGGCTGGACCTACTGGGTCTTCCGGAAACGCATCGGTACACAGCACATCGCCGAGAGTCACTGAGGGTAGTTTCACGTGAAACCCGTCGATCCCCGATTGCTCCGATACGCGCGCGCCACCCGTCGTTTCCTGCTGGCCAGCGTGGCGCTTGGGCTGATCAGGGCCGTCTTGCTGATCGCGCAGGCGATGCTGATCGCCCAGCTGGTGGTCGCGGCCATTCAGGAGGGCGCGGGGGTGGCCGAACTCCTCCAGCCCCTCCTGCTGTTGGCAGCGGTATCGCTCGGGCGGGCGCTCGTCGGATGGCTCACCGAACTCGCCGCGCATCGGACGAGCGCCGCGGTCAAGTCCGAGCTGCGGCTTCGGCTGCTCACCCACGCGACGACGCTCGGCCCGGGCTGGCTGAGCGAACAGCGCAGTGGCGAGCTGACCGCGCTCGCCACCCGGGGCGTCGACGCGCTGGACGACTACTTCGCGCGGTACCTGCCCCAACTCGGCCTGGCCGTCGTGGTTCCCACGGTGCTTCTCGGCCGTATCCTCTGGTCCGACTGGATCGCCGCGCTGACCATCGCGGCCACCCTGCCGCTGATCCCGATCTTCATGATCCTGATCGGTTGGGCGACTCGGGCCCGTATGGACCGCCAGTGGCGGCTGCTCACCCGACTGTCCGGACACTTCCTCGACGTGGTGGCCGGTCTGCCCACGCTCAAGGTGTTCGGACGAGCGAAGGCGCAGGCGGAGAACATCCGGGCCATCACCGCCGACTACCGACGCGCCACCTTGCGCACCCTGCGGGTCGCGTTCCTGTCCTCGTTCGCCCTGGAACTCCTCGCCAGCATCTCCGTCGCGTTGGTGGCGGTCGGTATCGGGATGCGCCTGGTCTACGGCGAACTCGATCTGTACACCGGGCTGATCGTCCTCGTGCTCGCCCCGGAGGCGTATCTCCCGCTGCGCCAGGTCGGCGCGCAGTACCACGCCGCGGCCGAGGGGCTGGCCGCTGCTGAGCAGGCGTTCGCGGTGTTGGAGACCCCCTCGCCGGAGGTCGGTGACCGGCCGGTGCCGGCGGCACGTACGGCGAGCATCACGTTGGACGGCGCTGAGGTGTGGCACCCGGGACGCCACCACCCCTCGTTGCCCCGCACCGACCTGACCGTCGCGGCGGGCGAGACGGTCGCTCTGGTCGGTCCGTCCGGAGCGGGCAAGAGCACCCTGCTCAATCTGGTGCTCGGCTTCGCCCGACCGGAGACCGGACGGGTACGCGTCGGCGGTGTCGATCTGGCCGAGCTGACGCTGTCCGACTGGCACGCGCAGATCGCCTGGGTCCCGCAGCAGCCGCACCTCTTCGCTGGGACGCTCGCGGAGAACGTACGCCTCGCTCGCCCCGACGCGGACACGCCGAGCGTGGTCGAGGCGTTGCGCGAGGCCGGCGCGGCGGATCTGGACCCCGACACCGTCCTCGGGGAGGGCGGAACCGGTCTCTCCGCGGGGCAGCGGCAGCGCGTCGCGCTGGCCCGCGCCTTCCTGGCGGACCGACCGATCCTGCTGCTGGACGAGCCGACGGCTGCGCTGGACGGTGAGACGGAGTCCACCGTGGTGGCGGCCGTACGGCGGATCGCCGCCGGTCGTACGGTGCTGCTGGTCGCTCACCGACCGGCCCTGGCGCAGCTCGCCGACCGGGTGGTGACGCTGCGCGGCGCCGAACCTGACGGGCCATGGCGGACGGCAGGCGTCCGCCCGGCCGTGGCGCTCGGACCGAACGCCCAAGAGGCTTCCCCACGTCGGGAGGAGCCCGACGGCCCGTACGGCCCGCACGACCCGCACGACCGAGCTCGTTCCCGCCGTCGTGGCGCGCCTGCCGATCCGGAGCCCGCTGGTTCCGGGTCGGACAGCGTGCGCCCGGTCGGTACGGAGTCCGTCCGGGCACGGGAACCGGGGCCACTGGCACGGGTACGGCGCACCGCGCGGCCGCTGGCCGGCCGGTTCGGACTCGCGCTGCTCCTCGGGGCCCTCTCGCTGGCCAGCGCCGTCGGTCTGCTGGCCTCCTCCGGTTGGCTGATCGCCCGAGCCGCCGAACAGCCGCCAGTGCTCTACCTGATGGTCGCCGTCACGGCCACCCGCGCGTTCGGCGTTGGGCGGGCCGCCTTCCGCTACGCCGAGCGGCTGGTCTCGCACGATGCCGTCCTCCGGGTGCTGGCGGATCTGCGGGTCGCCGTCTACCGGCGGCTGGAGCGCCTGGCTCCGGCCGGACTGGGGCGTGCGCGTCGGGCCGACCTGCTCTCCCGTCTCGTCGCGGATGTGGACGCCCTGCAGGACTACTTCCTGCGCTGGCTGCTGCCGGTCGGGACCGCCGGCGTGGTCTGCGTCGCCTCGATCGTCTTCGCCCTCGTGTGGTCCCCGGTCGCCGCCGGCATGCTCGCCCTCGGTCTCGCGCTGGCCGGGATCGGCGTCCCCGCGCTCACCGCCGGTCTCTCCCGGCGGACCGAACGACTGCTCGCGCCGGCCCAAGCCGCGCTGGCCACCCGTACGTTGGACGTGCTCACCGGTACCGCCGAACTCACCGTGGCGGGCGCTCTCGGAGGCCGCCGGGCGGCGGCGCGGGATGCCGACACCCGGCTCACCCGGATCGCCTCGCGCAGCGCCAGTCGTACGGCCCTCGGCACCGGACTCGTCGAGCTGCTCACCGGCCTCACCGTCGTCGCCGTTGCCTGGGGTGGGATACGGGCGGTGAACGCGGGGGAGTTGGCGGGGGTGTGGCTGGCCGCGCTGGTGCTGCTGCCGCTCGGGGCCTTCGAGGCGGTGTCCGGGCTGCCGCTCGCCGTACAGCACCGGCAACGCAGCCGGCGGGCCGCCGAGCGGGTGCAGGAACTGCTGGACGCGCCAGCGCCGGTACGCGAGCCGACCGGCGCTGGTGGGAAGGCTACCGGCGGGATCGATGGCGTGGGCGGGACCGGTGACCCGAGCGGCGTGGGCGGGACCCGTGCGGCGGAGGCCGGCAGCGGCGCGGCGGGGCTGTCGCTGCGCGGTGTCACGGCGCGCTACCCGGGTCAGCGGCGGCCCGCGCTGCGTGATCTCGATCTCGAGCTGACCCCCGGCCGACGGGTGGCTGTCGTGGGAGCCTCCGGCTCCGGGAAGTCCACCGTGGCGCAGGTGCTGCTGCGCTTCCTGGACGTGGAGCGGGGCACGTACGAGTTGAGCGGCGCGGACGACCCGACCGCGACGGGCGTCCCGCCCGGCGGCTCGGTGGCGACGGGTGACTCGGCTGGGCCGGGGGCTGGTAGTTCCGTCGACGCCACGTCCGTGGACGGGGACTTCGTGCGTCGCCGGGTCGGGTTGTGCGCCCAGGACGCGCACATCTTCGACAGTTCGTTGCGAGAGAACCTGCGTCTGGCCCGTACGTCCGCCGACGACGCGCGGTTGTACCGGGCTCTCGCCGCCGCCAGCCTGGACGGCTGGGTGGCCACGCTGCCGGATGGCCTGGACACCATGGTCGGCGAGCACGGGGCGCGACTCTCCGGCGGGCAGCGGCAGCGGCTCGCGCTCGCGCGGGCGCTGCTGGCCGAGTTCCCGGTGCTGGTGCTCGACGAGCCCGTGGAGCACCTGGACCTGCCCACCGCGGACGCGCTGACCGCCGACCTGTTGGAGGTCACGAGGGGACGTACGACGCTGTTGATCACTCACCGGCTGTACGGCCTAGAGGCCGTGGACGAGGTGATCGTGCTGGCCGAGGGGCAGGTCGTGGAGCGTGGCACACACGCGGAACTCGCCGCCGCCGACGGCTACTTCCGACGGCTGCTGGAGCGGGAGCGGGTGACGGCGGCGGGCGGCTGGCGTACCGATGTCGGGACTACCGGGAGTGCCGGGAGTGCCGGGAGTGCGGGGATTACCGGGAGTGGTGTGGAGAGCGCGAGTGGCGGGGAGACCGCGACAGCTGGAGGCGCCGTGGACGAGCCCGCGGATCGGGTTGACGGCGACGGCGACGGCGACATCGGCGGCGGGCCGCCGGACCGCCGGGTCGTCAGTCGTCGGAGCTGAGCAACCGCTCAATCACCGCGGCCACGCCGTCCTCGCCGTTCGTCGACGTGCGGTGGGTCGTGGCGGCCAGCACGGCGGGATGCGCGTTGGCCATGGCGTACGACGTGCCCGCCCAGGTGAGCATCTCCAGGTCGTTGGGCATGTCGCCGAAAGCCACGACCTCCTCGGGTGCGATGCCGCGCTCCGCACAGCACTGGGCCAGGGTGCTGGCCTTGCTGACCCCACCGCCGCTGATCTCCAGCAGTGCGGAGGGGCTGGAACGGGTGAACTCGGCGTGCCCGCCCGCGTGCGTACGCCCCAGGGTGAGGAAGTCGTCCGGGTCCAGGTCCTGGTGGTGGGCCAGGACCTTCAGCACGGGGTGTGCCGGCCCGTCCTGCACCCCGGAGTCAGCTCCGACGGCGCCCCGCGCCCTGGGCTCGTCGTACGGCGCGGCGTCCTCGTCCGCCTCGGGGACGTCCATAGTGAGCAGCTTCTCGGCCGGGGCCGTCAGCGCACCGGGGTCGAGCGGGAACGCCGGGTAACCGGGCTCGTAGTAGATGCCGCTGGTCCGCTCGACCGCGAAGGTCACGCCGGGCGCCGCCTCGCGCAGAGCGTCCACCACCGCGAGCCCGTTGTCCCGCTCCAGCGCGCGCACCCGTACGAGTCGCCCGCCACGGTGCAGATCGACGACTGCCGCGCCGTTGGCGCAGATCGCCAGCCCGTGGCCGTGTACGTGGTCGCTGACGACGCCCATCCAGCGGGCCGGGCGGCCGGTGACGAAGAAGACCTGGACGCCCGCGGCCTCGGCGGCTGCCAGCGCGGCGACCGTGCGGTCGGAGACGGTCTTGTCGTCCCGCAGGAGCGTGCCGTCCAGGTCCGTGGCGATCAGCCGAGGGCGAGGGCCGGGGCGGGCTCCGGCATCTGAGGGGCGTACGAGAGGGTCAGTCACGCCCCTATCTTCCCGTATTTCCGTGCACAGGAGGGCGGCGGGGCGCCCGCATGAGCAAAGGCGTATGAGCAGGGGGTGGTTGCTTCGCACGCCTCCGCGTTCCCGTGGGCAGTGCTTCCCCATGACCGCGCTCTCCGCGACCGTCCCCCGGGGGTATCCGCCGTCCACCCGGGGCCGCGGGCCTGCTGGCTCGTACGCTGGTCCCATGCGACTCAGCACCTGCGTCCTCCCGGTGCACCGGTGGACCGACGGCGGACGCGAGGTGTGGCGGCGCGCCGAACAACTCGGCTTCCACACCGCCTACACCTACGACCACCTGTCCTGGCGTCCGCCCTTCCGGGACGGTCCGTGGTTCGGCGCCGTGCCGACCCTGGCCGCGGCGGCCGGCGTGACCAGTCGGGTACGCCTGGGCACCCTGGTCAGCTCGCCCAACTTCCGGGACCCGGTCACCCTGGCCAAGGAGCTGATCTCGCTGGACGACCTCTCGGAGGGACGGATCACGCTCGGCATCGGTGCGGGCAGTTCGGGTGCCGACGCCACCGTCCTCGGACGGGAAGCCTGGTCACCGGCGGAACGGGCCGACCGGTACGCCGAGTTCGTCGAGCTGCTCGACACCCTGCTCACACAGGACGTCACCTCGCACTCCGGCCGGTACTACGCCGCGCGCGACGCCCGGAACATGCCGGGCTGCGTGCAACGCCCGCGGCTGCCCTTCGCGGTCGCCGCGACCGGCTCCCGGGGGATGCGGCTGGCCGCGCGCTACGGACAGGCGTGGGTGACCACCGGGGACCGACGAGTGCTGGAGGATCCCGCGGCCACCGCGGAGCAGTCCCGTACAGCGCTCGCACGGCAGGTGGAACGGCTCGCCACCGCCTGTGCCGAGGAGGGGCGCGGCGCGGACGAGGGGCCGCGCCGGATTCTGCTGGCCGGCTTCACACCGGACCAGGTGCTCGACTCGGTGGCCGCCTTCGTGGACTTCGCCGGTGCGCACGGGCGGCTCGGCTTCGACGAGATCGTGCTGCACTGGCCGCTGCCGGACTCCCGGTTCGCCGCCGACCAGGCTGTCTTCGAACGGATCGCCACCGAGGGCCTGGCGCAGCTCTGAGGCCGTACGCGCCGTGCCGTACGGGTCGCGGCCTCGTCACCGACGCGGGGGAACGGGTGGGGTGAGGGTATCCGGGAAGCTCAGGTAGCGCGGCGGTACCGCCGACACGAGCCAGACACCGTTGACGCTCACCTGGAACACGTGCCCGTCCCGGTGCATGTCCGCGGCGGCGACCGGTAGTACGACGGGTCGACCGCGCCGTGTTCCGACCCGGCGTGCGGTCTCCCGGCGCGGGGACAGATGGACGGCGTGCCGGTTCATCGGCCGCAGCCCCTCCTTCTGGATGGCCGCCACACTACGGGCACTAGTGCCGTGGTAGAGCCAGTCGGGCGGTCGCGTGGCCGCGAGGTCCAACTCCACCGGCACGGAGTGCCCCTGGTTGGCGCGGATACGGTCCTGACTTGTGTCGAGGGAGTAACGCTGCTTGTCGTTGTCGGCCACGACCTCGGCCAACTCGGCGCGGCTGAAGCGGAATCCGTGCTGGGCGGCGGCTCGTAGCAACTCCTCGACCGGTACCCAACCCCGTGCGTCCAGGGTGATGCCGATGCGCTGCGGATCGTGGCGCAGGTGGCGCGCGAGATACTTGGAGATCCTGG
This sequence comes from Streptomyces oceani, assembly GCF_001751245.1. GTDB lineage: Bacteria > Actinomycetota > Actinomycetes > Streptomycetales > Streptomycetaceae > Streptomyces > Streptomyces oceani. The sequence continues at coordinate 38,370 of NZ_LJGU01000148.1, read as the reverse complement.
TCGAACGTGTCACGTTCATCGCTCCAGAGTGCCCGTGCCGGCCGCGGTTGTCGCCCCGATTTCGGGCGGTGCCGGGCGGTGCCGCCGCGGCGGGCGTACGGCAGGGGAGCTCGGCGAGCGCCGGACGCCCCCTGCCGTAGCCTCAGCGCAGGCTGTGGTCCTCGATCCGTCGGTTCGCCACGTAGTAGAGCAGCGCCCCGGCTCTCAGCGGCTTCTCCCAGGTCGGGCCCACCACCAGGTCGCCGTCCTGCCGGATGGCTATCACCGTCGCGCCGAACTCCCGCCCGAGGCGGGTCTGGCAGTCGCCGAAGGGCTTTCCGGTCAGCGTGGTCGGCAGCTTCATGGAGTACGTGTTGCCGCCGCCGGTGCCGCTCATCAGGTCCGCGTAGACCTCGGTGATGCCCGGGTCGAGGGTTTCCTCGGTGAGCAGGCCCGGCATGTGCCACTGCACGCACTGGGCTTCCGGGCTGACGTACCGCACGTGGCGGGTCCGGCTCATGTCCCGCAGCGCCGCCACCAAGTGCACCTCGGGGGCGAGGTGGTGGACCGCGACCGCCAGTGCCAGTGCCTCGTTGTCGTCCCGGGCGTCGATCAGCACCGTCGCCGCGCGGTGCACACAGGCGCGGGTCAGCACGTCGACGTCCGTGAGGTCGCCGCGCACGAACAGCACACCGTCGCGTTCCGGCATGGGGTGCTCCACGACCTCGTCCCAGGCGCAGAGCACCATGTCCGCCTGGTCCTCCAGGCGGAGCTCGGCGACGATGCCCTCCGTACGCCCCGAGGTGTACCCGAGGATGACGATGTGGCCACCGAGGTCGAGGTCGACGGCGCCCTTCATACGCTTTCCTTTCGCGGCCTGGATGGTGGCGGCCAGCTGGGTGAAGAGGATGGTCAGCGCGACGATGCCGCCGACGATGACGTAGCCGCCGACGGCGTGGCCGAGGCCGGTCTCGGGATAGTGGTCGCCGTAGCCGACGGTGGCGGCGGTCACGAGGAACCACCACCAGTAGTTCTGCGGCTCGGTGATCTTGTTGTCCGGCTCCACCAGCCACATCGCGAACCAACTGGTGGCGAAGACGAGGAAGCCCACCGCGAGCGCGGCCCGCCAGCCGCGTACTCGGGCACGTAACACCTGGGCCAACCTCGCCATGATGAACGGCACTTGGGGCTCCTCCAGGATCGTCGTCGACGCGATCCGAGCACTTTATCCGTCCGTCTCAGTCGGCGAGGCCGACGTGGGAGATCCGATCGTCGCCCAGGCGCTGCTGGACGTCCCGCAGTAGTACGCCGAGCAGTTCGGTGAGCTGGGCCTGCTGTGCCTCGGTGAGGCCGCCGACGAGTTCGGCCTCTCGCCACAGCACCTGGTCCACCGTGGCTTCCACCAGGTCGTGGCCTTCCTGCGTCAGGCTGACGTCGACCGTACGCGCTCGGCTCCGCCCCGGAGCGCGGGTGACGAGTCCCTGGCGTTCGGCGCGGGCGACGCGTTGGGAGACGGCCCCGGCGGTGACGAGGGAACGGCGGCTGAGTTCCCGGGTGGTGAGGGTGTACGGGGCACCGCTGCGCCGTAGCACGCTGAGCAGGTCGAGGGTGGCGGCGTCCACGTCCGCCTGGGTCAGGACGCGGCGCCGGTCGTCACCGAGGAGCTTCGCGAGTCGCCAGATGGGGGTGACGATCCCGATCGAGGTGACCGGAGTGCCGGGGCGTTCGCGTTCCCAGGCGGCGGCAATGTCGCCTACGGGGTGGTCGGTCGCCTGGTCCAGCGGGTAGTCGTCGCTCTCTTTCGACACGGTGACTGTCTCCTTCGGGTTTGACGGGGGCGAGGGTGTGCGGTCAGGGTACGTTCAGGTCTATATTTAGACCTGAATAAACTGTCGCGTGAAGCTCGCACCATGCCCACACCTCGCGTGGCGCCCGGTCCGCGCCATGCCTCACGCGGCACACATCACGCCTCACCTCCCGGAACCAGGAGTCATTCACATGTCCCGTAATATCCTCGTCACCGGCGGCGGAACCGGAATCGGCCGTGCGGTGGCCCAACACTTCGCCGAACAGGGCGACACCGTCTTCGCCACCGGACGCCGACCGGAACCGCTCGCCGAGCTGGCCTCGAAGAGGGTCGGGGACATCCGTACGAGGCCCTGTGACCACACCGATCCGGCAGCCGTCAACGGACTGCTGGGCGAACTGCCCGGAACGCTTCACGTGCTGGTCAACAACGCGGGCGGGAACACCGGATTCGACGCGGACGGCAAGACCGACCTCGCCTCCTACGTGCGGGACTTCCGCGCCAACCTCGACGCCAACCTGGTCAGCGCGGCGCTCACCACGCACGCACTGGACGAGCGGCTGGCGACTGGAGGAGCGATCGTGCACATCGGTTCCATCGCCGCGGACAAGGGAGCGGGGTCTTACGGAGCCGCCAAGGCCGGGCTCGCGAGCTGGAACCTGGAACTGGCCGACCGGCTTGGTCCGCGCGACATCACGGCGAACGTCGTCTCGCCCGGATACATCACGGACACGGAGTTCTTCCGGGACCACCTCACCGACGCGCGTCGGGAGAACCTGGTGGCGGCCACCTCGTTGGGCCGTGCCGGGCTGCCGGACGACATCGCGGAAAGTGTCGGCTTCCTCGCTTCGCCCGCCGCGCGCCACATCACGGGCCAGGTGCTCAACGTGAACGGCGGTGAGCGGAAGACCCGTTGAGTCACCGCCGCAGGCCCGGTGGGCCGCTGTCGCTGGCCGCGGTGGCCAAGCGCAGCAACTCGTCGACCGACCACGGGTCATTGACATGCTCTGCGTACCCGCGGGCGCAGAATCCCGTCCCGTGGCAGCTCGGCTTCGTCGAGTCCCGCTCGCCGAAGTGCCCCTCTCCGGACAGGACATTGGCTCGTCGCTCCAGTGCCCTGTCAGCTCGGCGGGCGCATGCGGGACAGCCCTCGCGTGACCCGGGGAGCGATCCGCGAGACAAGCCGCGCGCCACGCGCTGCTGGCGAGACCGGCACCGTGGACTGGTTCCGCAGCACCGCCCTCAGCACCGCCTCGGCGATCTGCTCGGACGGTTGGTGCCGCGGGCGGAACAGCCTTGGCACACGCTTCCGCCGCGGTGGCCCCGCCGAGGCACCGCTGCCCGAGGTGCCGCTGCCCCGGACGGATCGAGCGGTACTGGAACGTTCGGTCTCGACCGCTCCGGGACAGATCACCGACACCCCGATGCCCGTGGAGGCCAACTCCGCCCGAAGGCACTCGCTCAGCATCAGCACGGCCGCCTTCGATGTGGCGTACGCCGACCGTGACCGGGAGGGCCGGAACGCGCTCACGGACGCGATGTTCACGATGTGCCCGCCCTGCGCCCGTCTGGCCATCTGGCCGCCGAAGGCGCGGCAGCCATGCACGGTCCCCCACAGGTGGGCGTCGAGGGTTCGCTGCCAGTCGGCGACGGTGGTGTTCAGGAAGTCCTTGGTGATGCCGGTGCCGGCGTGGTTGATCAGTACGTCCACCGTGCCGTGTTGCTGCTCGAGCCGGGCCGCCAACCGCTCCATCGCCTGCCCGTCGCTCACGTCCACGGTCTCCGCCTGGGCCTCCGGCGCGCCGATCAGCCGGGCCATGCCGGCGGTGTGCGCGGCGGCTTCGCCGCTGGCGTCGACGGCGATGACCCTGGCGCCAGCCGCGGCGAAGGCCAGCGCGGTCGCCTGCCCCGCCCCCTCGCCCGCCCCGGTGACCAACACCAACTGGCCGGCGAAACGCTGCGCGTACCGCCCCTGCGGCACCGATCCCGCCGGCGACTCGCCCGCCTCGCCGGCGTGGTGCGCGGAGGCGAACTCGCTGATCCAGGCGGCGAGCTGGTCCGGGCGCGTACGCGGCACCCAGTGTCTGGCGGGCAGCGTGCGCCGGGTCAACTGCGGGGCCCAGCGCCCCAGGTCGTCGTACAGCCGCTCGCTGAGGAAGGCGTCCCCGGTCGGTGTGATCAGCTGTACCGGCGTGTGCGCCTGGCAGTCCGTCCGGGGGTGGCGCAGCCGGGAGCGTACGTTGTCGCGGTACAGCCAGGCCCCGTGTGCCGCGTCGCGGGGCAGCGAGCCGGTGGGGTAGCCGGTGGACGGAGCCTTCTCGAAGCGCTCCAGCAGCCGTGGCCACCACCGCCGGCCCAGCGGGCCCCGCCATGCCAGCTCCGGCAGGGCGGGCGTGTGCAGCGCGTACACATACCACGACTTGGCACCCTGGCCGAGGAGTTGGACGACCCCACGGGGCGTCGGGCGGCGGAGGCGCTCCCTCATCCAATGGCCGAGGTGGTCCAACGAGGGCCCGGAGATCGAGGTGAACGAGGCGATCCGGTCACTGGCGTGACGGGTCGTCACGAACTCCCAGCCCTGCACCGAGCCCCAGTCGTGACCGACCAGATGGACCGGCTCCGTCGGGCTCACCGCGTCCAGCACCGTCAGGAAGTCATCGGTCAGCTTCTCCAGGGTGAAGCCGCCACGCAGCGGCTTGGGGGCGCCGGATCGTCCGCAGCCACGCACGTCGTAGAGCACCAGGTGGAAGGCGCCCCGCAGGGCCCGCGCGACCTCGGACCAGACCTCCTTGCTGTCCGGATAGCCGTGCAACAGCACGACGGTCGGCCGCTCCGGGTCGCCCAACTCGGCGACACGAAGCTCGAATCCCTCGGCCGTACGGACCCGACGCTCCCGCGCTCCCTCGAGGCCGCCGCTCGCCGCGGAGGGGTCGCCGCCGGCGTGGTGGGGGGAGCGTGCCGCACCGAACGCCCGCTTGCTCCGGTCCATACGGACTCCTCCGCTCCTTCGCTGGCGACCCTGGAGTCGCCGCTGTCCCGAGCGCTCCCGAACCGGGGGCCGTGCGACCTGGTGCCACCCAGGCGCAGTCAGCTTCAACCCTCCGCGCGACAAGAGCGCATAACGTGGCAGGCACGACTCTGGCAACGTCGAATCCGGTGGTCAAGAGACGTACACATGCTGTGGATACCGCTGGTAACACATCTTTCGTCGGGTGACGCCCCTGAGACTCACGCGACTTCCGTATGGGGGCCTCTCGGGGGTGTCTCCCCCTGCGGTACTAGCGGCATCGCCTCCCGCAGGGGGACGTGTGGCCGCGACCCCGGCGATAGTTTCTCGTACGTGACTGTGATCGCGACCCAAAGCCTGACCATGCGGTTCCCTCGGGTGACCGCGCTCGATCGGCTGACCGTAAACATCGCACCGGGAGTGACCGGGCTGGTGGGGGCCAACGGCGCCGGGAAGTCCACCCTGATCAAGATCCTGCTCGGGCTGTCCCCCGCGACGGAGGGCAGCGCGACAGTCCTGGGACTCGACGTCTCCACCCACGGCGGGACCATCCGGGAGAGCGTCGGCTACATGCCAGAGCACGACTGCCTGCCACCGGACGTCTCCGCGACCGAGTTCGTCGTCCACATGGCGAGAATGACCGGTCTGCCCGCCGCGGCGGCGCGCGAGCGCACCGCCGACACCCTGCGACACGTGGGCCTCTACGAGGAGCGCTACCGCTCCATGGGGAGCTACTCCACCGGTATGAAGCAGCGGGTCAAGCTCGCCCAGGCACTCGTGCACGACCCCCAGCTGGTGCTCCTCGACGAGCCAACCAACGGCCTGGACCCGGTCGGCAGGGACGACATGCTGGACCTGATCCGGCGGGTCCACACCGACTTCGGCATCTCGGTCCTCGTCACCTCGCACCTGCTTGGCGAGTTGGAACGCACCTGCGACCAGGTCGTCGTCATCGACGGCGGCACCCTGCTGCGCTCCTCCGCCACCGCCGACTTCACCCAGGACACCGCCTCACTCGCGGTGGAGGTCACCGACACCGACACGCACCCGGACGGGACCGCCGCGCTGCGCGCCGCACTCGCCGAGGCGGGGCTGCGGCCACAGGAGCCCGCCACCGTCGGCGCGCCCGGCAGCGGACACGTGCTGCTGCTGGACACCGCGGAGGAGGACGTCTTCGACACCGTCCGGGACACTGTCGCCGGGCTCGGCCTGGGACTCGTGCGGATGGAACAACGCCGACACCACATCTCCGAGGTCTTCGCCGACTCGACCGAGCACCCGACCACTCACCCGACCGACGAGCCGGGCTCGGCCACGACCTCGCGGTCCCCGGGCGTAAGCCCCGACCCCGGCGGCGGCGCCACTGACGGGCCCGCTCCGACGGGAAGCGGGCCCGGCAGCTCCGGGCTCGACGGCGCAGCCACCCCGCGGCAACCCGTACGGCAGCACACAGCGGCCCACCCGCAGAAAGGGGGCGGCGGCGATGTCGCCTGAGCCCAGCCCGGCAGCCGCCACGCGCGGCGGCACGGACGTCATCCACAACATCGGCTACCGCAAGTACGACGGGCCTCGACTCGGCCGCTCGTACGCCCGCCGCTCGCTCTTCGTGCACTCGCTGCGCGGCACCTACGGACTCGGTCGAGCCGCCAAGTCCAAGGTGCTCCCGATGATCCTCTTCGCCGTGATGTGTCTGCCGGCGCTCATCATGGTGGCCAGCGCGGTGTACGCGGGCGCCGACGAACTGCCCGTCGACTACACCGCGTACGCCACCTTCCTGCTTCCGGTGACCAGCATCTTCGTCGCCGCGGTGGCACCTCAGGTCGTCTCGCTCGACCTGCGGTTCAAGACCGTCCCGCTCTACTTCTCCCGCCCCATCGAGCGGTCGGACTACGTCGCCGCGAAGTTCGGCGCGCTCATCGCCTCGCTGATCGTCTTCACCGGCACACCCGTCCTCATCCTGTACGTCGGCGCGCTTCTCGGGAAGCTCGACTTCGCGGACCAGACCCTCGGGCTCGGCCAGGGCCTCGTGTTCACCGTCGTGTTCGCCCTGCTGTACGGCGGGATCGCGGTGTCCCTCGCCGCGCTCACCCCTCGCCGTGGCTTCGGGGTGGCCGCGGTCATCGCCGTACTCACCATCCCCTACATGCTGGTCGGCGCGCTCCAGGGCATCGCCCAGCAACAGGGCGAGAGTGACCTCACCACATGGATCGGCCTCGGATCGCCCGGCACGCTGCTTGACGGCTTCCAGGACAGCGTCCTCGGCGGCAGCAGCAACTTCCCCGGCGGACACCAAGTGACCGGTGCGGAAGGCATCGTCTACGCCCTCGTCATCGCCGTGCTCATCGCCGGCTCGTACGCCCTGCTCCTACGCCGCTACCGAAAGGCCGGGCTGTGACCACCCTGCAGATCGATCACACGTCCCGTTGGTTCGGGAACGTCGTGGCTGTCAACGACGTCACCATGGACATCACACCCGGCATCACCGGCCTCCTCGGCCCGAACGGCGCCGGCAAGTCGACCCTCATCCACATGATGGCCGGCTTCCTCGCCCCCTCGACCGGAAGCGTCACCCTGAACGGCGAGACGATCTGGCGGAACGAGGCGAGCTACCGGCACATCGGGCTGGTGCCGGAACGCGAGGGGATGTACGACTACCTCAGCGGCGGCGACTTCGTACTGGCCAACGCCGAACTGCACGAGCTGCCCGACCCCCGGGCAGCGGCCGCGCGCGCCCTGGCCACCGTGGAGATGGAGCACGCCGCGGACCGCAGGATCTCCACCTACAGCAAGGGAATGCGGCAGCGAGTCAAGATGGCCTCCGCGCTGGTGCACGACCCCTCCGTGCTGCTGCTGGACGAGCCCTTCAACGGCATGGACCCGCGTCAGCGGATGCACCTGATGGAGCTGCTGCGCCGGATGGGCGACGAAGGCCGCACCGTGCTGTTCTCGTCCCACATCCTCGAGGAGGTCGAGCAACTCGCCTCGCACATCGAGGTGATCGTCGCCGGGCGGCACGCGGCCAGCGGCAACTTCCGCAAGATCCGCCGACTCATGACGGACCGGCCACACCGGTACGTCGTACGCTCCAGCGACGACCGCAGGCTCGCCGCCGCCCTCATCGGCGACCCCTCCACGGCGGGCATCCAGGTGAACCAGGACGACCGGGAACTCCACATCCAGGCCGTCGACTTCCCGCGCTTCACCGAGCTGCTGCCGAGGGTCGCCCGGGACCAGGGCATCCGACTGCACTCCGTCTCGCCGTCGGACGAGTCCCTGGAAAGCGTCTTCTCGTACCTCGTCGCGGCCTGAAGGAGACTGAGCGATGTCCGTGTACCACCCCACCGTCGCCCGGCTCACCTACCGGGCGCTCCTCGGCCGCCGGCGGGCGCTGATGCTGTGCGCGCTGCCCGCCCTGCTGCTCCTCGTCGCCCTGGCCGTACGCGTCCTGGTCGGCGCGGACGACGCGGTCACCGCCGAACTGCTCGGCGGCTTCGCCCTCGCCACCATGGTGCCGCTGATCGGCGTCATCGCCGGTACGGGAGCCATCGGTCCGGAGATCGACGACGGCTCGGTCGTCTACCTCCTCGCCAAACCGCTGAAGCGGCCCACCATCATCCTCACCAAGCTGGTCGTCGCGATCGGCGTCACCGTGACCTTCTCCGCGGTCCCCACCCTGGTCGCCGGCTACCTGCTGAACGGCAACAGCCAACAACTCGCCGTCGCCTACGCGGTGGGAGCCGCGGTCGCCTCGGTCGCGTACAGCGCGCTCTTCCTGCTGCTGGGCACGATCAGCCGGCACGCGGTCGTCATCGGCCTCGTCTACGCGTTGATCTGGGAAACCCTCTTCGGCAGCGTGATGCCGGGCGCCCGCGCCCTGTCCGTACAGCAATGGGCGCTGTCGGTCGCGGAGAGGATCGGCCCGGAGAGCCTGATCAGCTCCGAGGTCAGTCTGCCGGTCGGCCTGCTGCTGCTGGTGGCGGTCACGGCGGCGGGCACCGGGTGGGCCGGTCGCAAGCTGCGCACCCTGACCCTGGCGGGCGAGGACTGAACCGAGAGCGGCAGCGGGCGGGGCCTCCCGCCGCGTCCTGCGCACACGGTGCCCGGCCCGCCGTACGGAACTCGCCGTACGGCGGGCCGGGCACCGATCGACCGTCACGAGGCGGACGACTCCCGCCGGGCACGGTGGACGGCCTGCTCACGCATCACGTGGTTGAGGTCGCTGCGCATGTCGGCCAGCCGATGGCTCATCTCGCACACCACGCGGTCGGTGTTCGCAGAGCGGCGGTTCACCTCCGTCAGACGCCGATCCACGTCCTCCAGCCGCTGATCCACCCGAGCCAGCCGGATCGACATGTGGTGAATCACCGGCCCCAGCTCCTGAAGGACGGAGCCGATCTCGCTCAGCGCCCGCTCGGTCCCGCTGACCCGGCTCGCGAGTGCCGTGTGCGCGCTGAGCGGGGTGCACGTCGCAGGGGCAGGCGTGTGGTCTCCGCCATGCTCCTCGGCGTCCAGGAGGTACGCGCGAACCTGCCGGGCGACGGCGCTGTCCCGCAGCAGCATCGCCACGTTGAGTACGGTGCGACGGGTGTAGACGGCGAGCCGAGTCTGCCGGTGTGGATAACTATTTGCGTTTGCGGATGACAACCTCATGTTGAGGTTCTGATATTCGCGCAGTTCAGAGCCTCACAGCACGCGGAGGCCGTTGTCGGTCAGCTCCTCTCGATGCCGATCCAGTAAGTTGTTCACAGTCGATTCGGTCACCTCGAAGTAGTCCGCGACGTCCGGTGTCGTCGCGTGGACGCCGTCCGGGGCCAGGGCCAGTGCCTTGACCTTGTCGAGCACCTCGTCCCGATCACTCAGACCGGTACGCATACTCCGCGATTCCAGCAGCACGGATTCGTTGTACATGCACACCCCTCGGGGGCTCGTACGGACATGGTGGGAGACCCCACTCACCCGGGGGTCGCTCGGGGACGTCCGTATCCAGGAACCAGGAGCGGAAGCCGCGAAAGGGTGTCCAACGCGCCCCATGGGGCGCGCCTCGCGGGTGGAGCAGTAACTATTGACCGGGCACACCTGGCCCGTGCGCTCTCCTCGAAGCGGAGCGCGGCGGGCCGGAATTGCTTCCACGCACCGGGACCAACGATCCGATGGTCATACGGTTACGGCGTGCGTCACCCGAATTCGCCCGCGTCCGCGCGCATCCCCAGGCGCGCAGCGCTGCCGGGCCACACCGCCCAGATCCGAGCCGCTCCCCCGCTCAGCGGTCGAGCAGCTTCTCCAGCACCACCGCGATGCCGTCGGTGTCGTTCGACGCGGTGACCTCGTCCGCCACCGCCAACAACTCGTCGTGTGCGTTGGCCATCGCGACCCCGTACGCCGCCCAGTCGAACATCGGCACGTCGTTCGGCATGTCCCCGAAGGCGATCGTGTCGGCGGCACGCACCCCCAGCCGTCGGGCCGCCAGAGACAGCCCCCGGGCCTTGTTCAACCCGGGAGGCAGCAGCTCCACGATCCCCTCGCCGGAGACCACCACGCCCACCAGGTCGCCTGCCGCCTCCCGCGCGCGCAGGGCGAGTTCGTCGTCACCGAGCTCGGGATGCCGCAGGTACATCTTGGTCAGCGGCTCGGCCCAGAACTGCGCCGGATCGGTGCAGGCCACCACTGGCAGCGGCCCGTCATGCATCCCGTATCCGGGTCCGACGAGCACCGCGCCGTCCAGACCGTCCCGGGAGGCGGCCAGCCGCAGTGGCCCGACCTCCGCCTCGATCCGGCGCACCGCCAGCGCGGCCACCCGCCGGTCCAACGTGACCGAGGTCAACAGCCGCTGCTCTCCCGCGTGGTAGACCTGCGCCCCCTGTCCGCAGACCGCCAGCCCGGTGTGGCCCAGCTCCGCCAACACCCGCCTGGTCCAGGGCACCGCCCGCCCGGTGACCACGATGTGCGCCGCGCCCCGCGCGCACACCGCCGCGAGCGCTTCGGACGTACGAGGGGAGACGCTGTCGTCGGAGCGCAGCAGCGTACCGTCGAGATCGGTGGCGACCAGCTTGTACGGGAACGGGGGGCTCGGCTCGGGCAGCAGCGCCGCGGAACGGTCGGCGGTCACCTGGCGACCGGGTCCAGCGACGTGCGCCCGCCCAGATACGGCCGGAGGACTTCGGGCACGCGCACCGAGCCGTCCGGCCGCTGGTGATTCTCCAACAGCGCGACGATGGTGCGTGGTACGGCGCACAGGGTGCCGTTCAGGGTGGCCAGCGGCCGCACCTGCTTGCCCTCCCGGAGCCGCGCGGACAGGCGCCGCGCCTGGAACTCGTCGCAGTTCGAAGCGGAGGTCAGCTCGCGGTACTTCTCCTGGGTCGGAATCCACGCCTCGCAGTCGAACTTCCGCGAGGCGGAGGCCCCGAGGTCGCCGCTGGCCACGTCAATCACCCGGAACGGCAGTTCCAGCGAGGTCAGCCAGGCCTTCTCCCAGTCGAGCAGCCGCTGGTGCTCGCTCTCTGCCTCCTCGGGCGCGACGAACGAGAACATCTCCACCTTGTCGAACTGGTGCACCCGGAAGATCCCCCGGGTGTCCTTGCCGTACGAGCCCGCCTCCCGCCGGAAGCAGGGCGAGAAGCCGGCGTAGCGCAGCGGCAACTGGTCCGCCTCGATGATCTCGTCCAGGTGGTAGGCGGCCAGCGGCACCTCGGAGGTGCCGACCAGGTAGAGGTCGTCCTGCTCGAGGTGGTAGACGTCGTCCGCTGCCTGGTTCAGGAAGCCGGTGCCCTCCATGGCGTGCGGTTTGACCAGGGCCGGCGTCAGCATGGGAGTGAATCCGGCGGCGGTGGCCTGCGCCATGGCGGCGTTCACCAGGGCGAGTTCGAGCAGGGCGCCGACTCCGGTGAGGTAGTAGAAGCGGGAGCCGGACACCTTCGCCCCACGCTCCACGTCGATGGCCCCCAACAGCTGGCCCAGCTCGAGGTGGTCCCTGGGCGGCGAGCCCTCTGCGGCGAAGTCCCGAAGCTCGCCGTGTGTCTCGCGGACGACGAAGTCCTCCTCGCCACCGACCGGCACGTCCGGGTGCACCGGGTTGCTCAGCAGCCGCAGCAGGCGCTGGGTCTCCTCGGCCGCGGCGTCCTGTTCGGCGTCGGCGGCCTTCACGGCCGCGGACAACTCGCCCGCCTGTCGCAGCAGCGTGGCCTTCTCCTCGCCCTCGGCACGCGGGACGCGCTTGCCCAACTGCTTCTGCTCGGAGCGCAGCTCGTCGAAGCGAATGCCGGAGGAGCGGCGACGCTCGTCGGCGGCGAGCAGCATGTCGACGACGTCGACATCCTCTCCACGCGCCCGCTGGGAGGTACGCACACGGTCCGGGTCGGTACGGAGAAGGCGAAGGTCGATCACTCGGCCAGGGTACCGGGGTCGGTTACTCGCGAGCGACGTGTTGCGGAATTTCGAGATGAAATGTCCGTTTTGCCATTTCACTGTCCTCGAGACGTGTGATCAGACTCGGGAGATCGGCGATTCTCCAGCCTTCCCCTGGGTGCCCTGCGCCATGCTTCCAGTGGCCTTCTTGTTGTGGCCGCCGAGCGCGTCTGACGAGGGAATTCGGAGACTGAGGGCTGCCGGCCGTGAAGTTATCCACAGGGCTGTGGGGATCTTTCTCCTAAGTTTTCCACAGGACGGGCGGGGTTGTGGATACTGTGCGGCGGGGGCTCGGTCATGTGCTTGAAGCGACTCGATGACCTGGTGAAACGGCAAAGGGTGAACGATCCGCGACGCCCCGACCTCGATGCGGGAGATCGCCGGGGTAATTGCCCGTGAACTTTGTGTTTTGAAATCTCTGAAATGCTTTGTGCGATAGAATCTATTTGTCTGGGAAGTCCGTTTTGTCTAGTAGTTTGTGCACAGGTTTCCGCGAGCCTGTGGATAACTTTGAGAAGCCGGGGCCGCCCTCATCCACGCCCGTCCAAGCACCGTGTGAGCCAGTCCGAGGCCGCGACGAACTCCTCGTCCGTCGTCCCGACGCGCGGGATCGGCCGTACCTCGTCCGCACGCGGATACGACCCCAGGAAGCGCACCTTCTGGCAGGCACGCTTCAGTCCCATCAGTACGTCCCCCACCCGCCGGTCCGTGACATGCCCCTCGCAGTCGACCGAGAAGCAGTACTGCCCGATCCCCTCGCCCGTGGGTCGGGACTCGATACGCATCATGTTCACGCCCCGGGACGCGAACTCATGCAGCAACTCCAGCAGGGCTCCCGGGTGGTCCTCACGCAGCCACATCACCACGGAGGTCTTGTCCGCGCCGGTGCGCGCCGCCGGCCGGGCCGGGCGGCCCACCAGGACGAACCGGGTGGTGGCGTTCTGCGCGTCGTGAATGTCGGTCACCAGCGGCTCCAGCCCGTACCGCCCGGCGGCGAACTCCCCGGCGAAGGCCGCATCGTAGCGTCCCTCCTGCACCAGGCGCGCGCCGTCCGCGTTGGAGGCCGCCGACTCCCAGTGCGCCTCCGGCAGGTGGTTCCGCAGCCAGCCTCGCACCTGCGGCTGGGCGACCGGATGCCCCGTCACGGTCTTCACACTGTCCAGCGTGGTCCCCGGACGCACGAGGAGCGCGAAGGCGATGGGAAGCAGCACCTCCCGGTAGATCATCAGCGGTTCGCCGCTCGCCAGTTCGTCCAGGGTCGCGGTGACGCCGCCCTCCACCGAGTTCTCGATCGGTACGAGTGCCGCCGCGGCCTCCCCGGCCCGTACGGCGTCCAGCGCGGCCGGGACCGAGACCATCGGCAGCAGCTCACGGGTCGCGGCCTCGGGCAGGCCGCGCAGGGCGGCTTCGGTGAAGGTCCCCTCGGGACCGAGGTAGGTGTAGCGACTCGCGGGTGACATACCGCCAGACTAAGTGCTGGGCGGTGGGGGATCGGCCCGTGACCGGCTCGCCCCATGCCGCCCGCGCGGGCGCACGCGCCCCGTACGACTACGCGCCCCGTACCGTCCCGCGCTCCGGCCGTACCCGTCCCGCGGCTCGCGCCGTCACGCCTCCAGCAGCCGCTGTCCGACGTACTCCCCCTTCCCCGGCCCGCCGGGCACCGCGAACAGGGCGCTCGCCTCGTGCCGGATGAACCGGGACAGCGCGTCGCCGCTGTCCAACCGGCGCTGCACCGGCACGAAACCGGTCAGCGGGTCGGCCTGCCAGGCGATGAAGAGGAGCCCCGCGTCCGGTGCCCCGTCGTCCAGGAAGCCGTCGTGGTAGGAGAAGGGGCGGCGCAGCATGGCGGCGCCCTGGTTGGCGTCCGGCGGGGTGATCCGCACGTGCGCGTCGGCGGCGATGGCCAGGTCGCCGTCCCCGGTCCGCGCGGTCATGTCGACCGGGGTGCGCTCGGTGCCGCCGGAGAGCGGGGCGCCGTCCGACTTGCGGCGGCCGATGACCTTCTCCTGCTCGGCACGGGACTGCTCGTCCCAGCTGTCCAGCAGCATGCGGATGCGGCGGAACACGGCGTACGACCCGTGCGCCATCCAGTCGGGGGAGCCGTCGGCGGGGACGAAGACACGCTTGTCGAAGTCCTCGTCCGAGGGCTTCGGATTGTTGGTGCCGTCGACCTGACCCATCAGGTTGCGCTGGGTCATCGGTTCCGGGGTGGCGCCGAGGGAGCGGTTGAATCCGCTCATCTGCCAACGTACCCGGGCGGTTCCGGCGGCGTCGCGTTGCAGGACACGCAGGGCGTGGAAGGCGACCAGTCCGTCGTCGGAGCCGATCTGTATCCAGAGGTCACCCCCGGAGCGGTCCTCGTCGAGCGCGTCGGCGGAGAACTCCGGCAGGGGTCTCAACGCGTCGGGTAGCCGTGCCTCGAGTCCCGTACGTTCGAAGAAGCCGCGTCCGAATCCGAAGGTCACGGTGAGCGAGGACGGGCCGGCGTCGAGAGCCACGCCGGAGTGGTCACCGTCCGGCGGGTCGCCGGCCATCATCCGTTCGGCGGCCCGTGACCAGCGGCGCAGCAGCGCGGCGGCCTCCTTGCGGCCGGCGGCCGGCGTCAGGTCGAAGGCGACCAGCTGGCCGGCGGCCTGTTGTGGGGTGACGATTCCGGACTGGTGCCGGCCGTGGAAGGCCACGGCGGTGCTGCCGACGGTCGCCAGGTCGGTCGGTGGATCGTCCCGGGTGACGGCGGCGCCGGCGACTCCGCCGGTGGCCCCGAGCGCGATCCCGGTGGCGCCCGCGGCGCCGACCGTGCCGAGGAGCCGGCGCCGGGAGAACGTGGTGTCGTCGTCGGTCAAGATGCACCGTCCTGGGTCACTGTTCGCTGCTGGTTCGGTTCATGGTTCTGGCCGGTCCGACGGCGTCCTGTGGACATCAGCCGATCCGTACCGTCCTGGTCTCGGTCACCTGGTCGATCTCGGAGGTGCGGACGGTCACGGCCAGGCGCCATTCGCCCGGCACCGGCAGTCGTAGCTCGCGCTGCTTCCAGTGGCCGATGCCGGCCCGTTGGAGCGAGCCGCGCAGCGGGCCGATGTCCCGCTCGGCCTGGGTGAGGGCGATCCGGACCTCGGCGACCGGCAGCGGTTCGCCGTCCGGGTCGAGGGCGCGTACCTCGAGGGTGTTGTCGCCGGTGCGTCCCGGGTCCAGGGTGACCCGCGCGCTGCCCGCGCCGTCCGTGCCACCGGTGTCGAAGGGGACGCGCACGTCCAGTGGCCCGGCCGGCACGGCGGGGGCCGCGTCGGACGTACGGGCTCCTTCGGAGGCACGGGCCGTGTCGGCGGTGCGGGCTGGTTCGGTGGCGGCGAGCAGGGTGGCCACGGCGAGGACGAGGACACCGACGCCGGTCTCCAGAAGGACGCCGCGGCGCAGTTCGACCCGGTCCGGGTCGGCGTCCCGGACGCGGTTGCGGCGGGCGGTCTCGGCGGCTCGGCGCTGCCGGGCGAGCTGTGCGGCGCGTACGGGGTCGAGGGGCGCGGGTGTTCCGGACGCGGGTGTTGCCGTCGCGCCCGTGCCCGGTACGCCCGTGCCCGGTGCGGTCTCCGCGGGCACGGCTTCCGCGACGCTCTCGGCCGCCGGCCGCTCGGTCAACTGGTCGGTCGGCCGGTCGGTGAGCCGTGCGGTCCAGCGACGGGAGCGCCAGCCCAGCGCGAGGAGCGCGGCGACCAGGGCGATCTTCAGCAGCAGCCAGCCGCCGTACTCCGTACTCGTCAGCGCGGACCAGGAACCGACCTGTCGCCAGGACCGGTAGAGCCCCGTGGCTCCCAACACCAGCACCGCGCCGCCGGCGGCGCCGGAGAAGCGGCGCACGGCGGTGGCCGGGACGCGCGTGGCACCGTGCAGCGCGACCAGCAGGGTCGCCAGTCCGCCGAGCCAGACGGCGACGGCGAGGAGGTGGAGGATCGCGACGGGCACCGCCAGCGCGGTCTGCGGTCCGCTCGAGGCGTGCTCGGACAGCGCCCAGGTGGCGCCGATCCCGGTGGCCAGCGCGAGGCAGCCGAGCGCCAGCATCGGTCGGCCGTACGGGCG
>NZ_LJGU01000148.1:18166-21833 GCF_001751245.1 Streptomyces oceani | reverse complement strand
GCCGCACCCGCCGGAGCGGCTTGGCCCGTGCCTGTGCCCGTGCCGGCGCCCGTGCCCGCGCCCGCGTCCGTACGGGCGGACGTATGGAGCAGTGGCGCCAACGCGGCCGGCACCAGCGCCAGCAGGAGCAGCCGGGACAGCAGCGCGGTGCCCGTCCCGGTCTCCGCGAGGGTGCCGAGGGCGGTGAGGTCGAGCGCGTCGGAGAGTTCGCCGGCCTCGACGTAGGGTCTCCGCAGCAGCGACTGCACCAGTGTCGCGACGGTGAGTCCGAGCCAGCCGGCGCGTGTCAGCCGCCGCACGCCGCGTACGCGGGCGGCGTCCGGCCAGCAGGTCAGGAGGAACGCGAGGGCGCCGAACAGCATCACGAAACCGGCGTACGCGGCGTACCGGGCGAGGTCGTACAGCCAGCCGACGCCGCCGTCCGATGCGGGGGCCGGGGGTTCCACCGAGGTTTCCGAGGGTGCGCCGATGGAGAACGTGAAGGCGCCGGAGACGGGGTGGCTGTCGGACGACACGCCCTTCCACACCACGGTGTACGTGCCGTCCGGCAGGTCGTCGCGCAGCGTGGTGGCGTAGGTGACGCGCTCGCCCTCGGACTGGTCGAGCAGTTCGCCGGTGTCCGCCCGGTCACCGTCCGGGTCGAGGACCCGGATCCGCCGCTCGGCGAGCGTGATGCCGCCGGAGAAGTCGAGGGTGACCCGTTCCGGCGCGCTGGCCACCACCGTGTCGGCGGCCGGGTCGCTGCCCGTCAGCGTCGTGTGCGCGGCGGCCGGGGTGGCCGTACCGAGCAGCGTCGCGCAGACGGTGGCGAGCATCCAGAGCGTTCCGCACAGTGTGGCCAGCCGACGCCGGACGCCCGGCGCCCGAACGTCGTGGGCCCGGGGGGCCACGGCGTTCGGGCGCCGGGCGCGGAAGCCGCGCCACGGGGTGGTGAGCAGCACGTCTCAGGCCCTCACCGCGCGGGTTGGTGGTTCGCGGCCTTCACCGGCACGGACAGTTTCACCGGGTCGGACTTCGCGAAGTGCAGGGTGAGCGTGATCTTGTCGCCCTTCTCCGGCTTGCGGATCAGGTCGTGGAACATGAGGTGGTTTCCTCCACGACTCAGTTGGAGCTCGCCGTTCGCGGGCACCGCGAGCGACTTCACCTGCTGCATCTGCTGGTCGACGGTCTCGTGGATCTCCACGGTGTCGGAGAGTTCGCTGGTGACGGAGGTGAGCTTGTCCTTCTCCCCGCCGTCGTTCCGCACCACCATGAAGCCCGCCGCCATGTCGGCCATGGTCGGCTGCGGCATGTAGGCGCCGGTCACCCGCAGTCGGGGGCCGGAGCCGGCCGCTGTGTCCTTGCCGTCCTTGCCGTCCTTGCCGTCCTCGCTGTCCGAGGAGCAGGCGCCGAGCGCCAGGCTGACACAGAGCGCGAGCGACGTGGCGAGCGTACGGCGGCGGGCCGGGGCTCGACGGGTCACGGCTTCTCCCCCTTGATGACCGCCGGGAGTTCCCGCTCCAGGACCTTCGCGGTGGCGTTCTGCTCGGTGTACATCGTGTGCGCCTTGTCGTCCTTGGGGGAGAAGGCGAGGAGTTGGGCGCCGTGGGTGGAGACGATGTCGCCGTTCTTCTTCTCGTACGACTTCTCGATGTGTACGCCCACGGAGCGGGCGCCGGCCTGGATGGTGGCGAACTCCCCGGTGAGACCGACGAAGGACGGGTCGTGCATCCGCAGCCACTTGTCCAGCCGCTCGGGAGTGTCCCGTTTCGGGTCCGAGGTGACGAAGACGACCTTGAGCTGTTCCTGTTCCTTCTTGGAGAGCTTGGACTTGGCCACGGCGATGTTGCTCATGGTCAGCGGGCACACGTCCGGGCAGTTCGTGTAGCCGAAGTAGAGGAGTACGGGCTCGCCCTTGGTCTCCTCGATCAGGTCGTACTCCTCGCCGTTGTCGTCGGTCAGTGTGAGGTCCGGCTTCTCGAACGGGCGATCCAGCTGGACGCTGCCCTTCTTCTGGTCCTCGTTCTTGACCTGCGCGGGCTTGTCGCCGGACGTGTCGTCCTCCCCGCCGCCGCAGGCGGTGAGGACCAGGCTGCCAGCCAGCAGCGCGGTGGCCGCCAGCCGGATTCTTCCGCTCTTGCGCATTCGGGTCTCCTGAACTGCTGAGGGGGCGGGCTTGGGTGGTCGGCGGAGGCCGGCGGGCTCATCCGGCACGGCGCCGACCGGCGAGGACCCCGTAGGCGATGCCGCCGACTCCGGTGAGGATGCCGATGACGCCGAGCACTCGCGCCGTGCTGTCCGTACCGCCCTGTTCCGCGGGCTCGTCGTCGGTGGCGGCGGTCACGGCTGAGTCGGCTTGTTCGCCGCTGGCCGCGTCGTCCGTGCCGCCGGTTGGGTCGTTCGCGGTGAGTTGCAGCACCGGGGCCGGGTGCTCCGGTTCCGCTTCGCCCTCTCGTGGCTCCTCGATCCAGCGCACGACCTCGTCGTTCTCGTAGGTCTGGAGGGCCTTGAAGACCATCCGCTCGGAGTCCTTGGGCAGTTCGCCCAGGGATACGGGGAACCGCTGGAACTGTCCGGGGTCGATCTCGCCACCTGTCCAGGTGATCTTGCTGACGGCCTCGGACAGGCGTTGTCCGTGTGCCTCCAGCGGCTTGTCCAGCTTGCTCTTGGTGACCTTGACGTCCCAGCCCGGTACGGGCTCCGGCATGACCGAGGCCATCGGCTGGTCGGTGGGGAAGTGCACCTCGAGTTGGACGGTGGCCGCGTCGTCCCGTTCGTTGGGCACCTTGAAGGCGACCGTGTCGTAGTCCCCCTGCGGGGCCTTCTCCGGATCGACGCTGACATGGGCGCTCGCGGTGCCCGCCCCGAGCAGGACGGTCGCCGCGGCGATCGCGCCGGCGACCGGGAGGCGCGGACACGTGGTGAACGAAGGCTTCATACGGGTGTTCCTCTGAACGTCTTGGAAGATGGTCTGGTGCGGTGGCGCGCCGGCACCCCAGGGCCGCACGGGTCCTGGGCCGCACGGGCCCGCCGGGCCCGGGGCCGTACGTACGCGGGTGCGCGTGGCAAGTGCGGGCGGTTCGTGCGTGCGGCATGCCGGGGCCGCGGTCCGACGCCGGGTCTGCGGCCCGTACGGGTCACACGGGAGCGCAGCGCACGTCGCGCCGGTCATCCGTCCGTTGCCGCACCCGCCCGTCGGGCTCGTGCGGCAACGGCGGACCGCAGCTCAGCGCCGCCGCTGGGCCGCTGTTGCCCGCCTCACGGCTCGCGGTCCCGCCTCACGCCACCAGGGCGAGGCTCTCCTGCGCGACCGGCGGCCCTCGCGTACGAATCCGGTGGTGCGGCAGCACGGAGCGGAGTACCTCGGGGCCGTACGCCCCCGCTCCCCCGGAATGCGCCGGCGCGTCCGGCAACAGCCCGGCGCACAGGGCACGGACACAGCCGAGGGCGGTCCGCAATCGGCGTACGGTGATCAGTTCGTGGGTGAGCGCCGTCACCGGGACGGACAGGCGCACCAGCCGCCACAGGGCCACTTCGCCACGACGCAGCAGCCAGCCGGTGGCTAGCGCGGCGAGCAGGTGGCTGAGCAGCATGGCGGTGGAGAGTTCCATGAGGGAGCAGGCCACGGTGGCTCGTACGGTCTCGAACCAGCCGTCCGGTGCCGCGCCCGGGTGCCCGCCGCCGGCCC
>NZ_LJGU01000148.1:487-18155 GCF_001751245.1 Streptomyces oceani | reverse complement strand
TGTACGGTACAGCAGGGTCTCGCGCGCCGCTCCGCCGGACAGGCCCGCGTCGGCGAGCACCTGGCGGGCTCGGGCCGCTCCGGGAGTGCCGTTCGCACCGCTGCCGCACAACAGGTCGGCTGCCAGGCCGCGGAGGCCGTCGTTCGCGCCGCCGGGGTCGGGGTGGCCGGAAGGTGCCGCTGAGGCCGCCGGTGTCGCCGTGACCCGGCCGAACGAGAACACCGCGTGCAGCACCAGTTGACCCAGCGCGAGCGCGGCGGCGATGCCGGGCAGGGTGCGTTCACGTCCGGCGAGCGGGAGTACGACCGCCAGGACCAGGGCGAAGCCGATCCCCAGCGTCCACCACGGCACGGGCGCGCTCGTGACCAGCACATGGCCGGCCATGGCCAGCGCGGCACAGGCCGCGGCGAAGACCGCGGCCCGCAGCAGTCGAAGGTCGGCACCGGCAGACATGGCGGCGCCATCATCTCACCGCGCTTTCCACGCACATCGGGCACCCCGAGGCTTCGCGCCCTCGACGCGAGCCGCGCCGGGATCCGGCACGGGACCCGCCGGAGCCGCGCCATACATGCTCGGTGTACCGCCCCGCGTCCGCCGAACGGGGAGTCCGGCCCCGCCGATGCGTACTCTCCGCCCACCTCGGCAATACGTAGCGATATGGCCGGGCGGTCCATGATGTCCGCTCCCCGAGCCGCAGCCTGGAGGATGAGCATGAGCATCTGGTGGTCTCTCCATCTGCGTCGCGAGGCGGCCAGCGTGCCCCTCGCCCGCCGACTACTGCTCGGCACGATGGAGACCGCGGGGGTGGATCCGGACGTCGCGTACGAGGTGGCGGTCGCGCTCTCCGAGGCCTGCTCCAACGCCGTCGAGCACGGAGCGAACGACAGCAGCGACGTATATCTCGTGAGCGCCCGTATCGACGGCGACATGTGCCACGTCGAGGTGACGGACCCGGGTCCGGGCTTCTCCGCCGCCGCCCTCGGGCACAGCGTGCGGTGCGGCCCGTCCCCCGGTGTGGATCTCGGTCCGGATCCCGACCGGGATTCGCACGGGGTACAGCTCGACATGCCCTACGCCCCGACCGCCACCCCGGAACCGACCGCCACCCCGGAACCGGCTGCGCCGGAAGCGATGGTCGCGGCCGTTCCGGCACCCGGCACGGGAGCCGTTCCGCTGGGCCCGGGCGGTGTCGAGCCGGTCCCGCTCGCGGAGAGCGGCCGGGGGCTCCGTCTGATCGAGACGCTCGCCGACCACGTCCACGTCCACAACCGGCCCGGTCACGGCGGCGCGGTGGTCAGCTTCGACAAGATCCTCAAGTGGCGGGACGACGCCCTGCTCAGGGCCGGCTAGGAGAGCCCGGACGTGTGCTGCCCGGGAGCCGCCGCGGCTCCCGGGCAGCACACGTCCCGCGTGTCAGCCCTTCAGCCGCGCCATCCAGGACTCCACGTCCGAGCTGGCACGGGGCAGCCCGCCGGAGAGGTTCCGGTTGCCGTCCTCGGTCACCAGGATGTCGTCCTCGATGCGTACGCCGATGCCGCGGTACTCCTCCGGCACCGTGAGGTCGTCGCTCTGGAAGTACAGCCCCGGCTCGACGGTCAGGCACATGCCGGGCTCCAGGGTGCCGTCGGCGTACGTCTCGCGCCGGGCCACCGCGCAGTCGTGCACGTCCATCCCGAGCATGTGCCCGGTGCCGTGCAGCGTCCAACGACGTTGCAGGCCCAGCTCCAGCACCCGCTCGACCGGGCCCTCCAACAGGTCCCACTCGACCAGCCTGGTGGCCAGCACCCGCTGGGCGGCGTGGTGGAAGTCGAGGTACTTGGCGCCCGGCTGGACGGCGGCGATGCCGGCTTCCTGCGCCTCGTACACCGCGTCGTAGATCCTGCGCTGTAGCTCGTCGAAGCGGCCGTTGATCGGCAGCGTCCGGGTGACGTCGGCGGTGTAGAGCGTGTGGGTCTCCACCCCCGCGTCCAGCAGCAGCAGTTCACCGGGGCGGACGGCGCCGTCGTTGCGCACCCAGTGCAGCGAGGTGGCGTGAGGGCCGGCGGCGCAGATCGAGCCGTACCCGACGTCGTTGCCCTCCACCCGGGCGCGCAGGAAGAAGGTGCCCTCGATGTAGCGCTCCGAGGTCGCCTCGGCCCGTTCGAGATTGCGTACGACGTCCTCGAAGCCGCGCACCGTGGAGTCACAGGCCCGCTCCAGCTCACCGATCTCGAAAGCGTCCTTGACCAGCCGCATCTCGGAGAGGTGTTGACGCAGTTCCTCGTCCCGCTCGGCGGTGACCTTGTCGGTGAGGGCCCGCTCGATCGTCGGGTCGTATCCGCGTACGACGCGCACCGGGCCGGTGGCGGCTCGCAGCTTCTCCGCGACCGTACGGACGTCCTCGCAGGGCAGGCCGTACAGCTGCGTGCTCTCGGCCAGACTGTGCCGCCGGCCGACCCACAGCTCGCCCTGGCCGTCCAGCCAGAACTCGCCGTTCTCCCGGTCGGAACGGGGGAGGAGGTAGAGGGTGGCGTCGTGGCCGGCGCCGTCCTCGGCGGGCTCCATGACGAGGACGCCGTCCTCGGTTTGGTCGCCGGTGAGGTAGGCGTACTCCACGGAGGAGCGGAAGGGATACTCCGTGTCGTTGGATCGGGTCTTGAGATTGCCGGCCGGGATGACGAGCCGTTCGCCGGGGAAGCGCGCGGACAGGGCGGTGCGACGGGTGGCGGCCTCGGCGATCTGCGGGATCGGTTCCAGGTTGGTCAGCTCGGTGTCGGCCCAGCCCGTCTTCATGTTCTCCGCGAGTTCCTCGGAGACCTCCGGATACAGGCCGTTCTTCCGGGGCTTGATCGCTTCCTCTTCAGCGGCGTCTGCCACGTCGTCACTCCTCCTGGTGCTGATGCCCGGCTGCCTGTCCATGATATGGCCGCGCCGCGGGCCGTACAGGAGTCAAAGTCTGTGACGTTTCTGTCAGGGGGCACGGGCCCGATCGGTCCGTACGCGCGAACCCGTACGAGTGGGTTCGTACGAGCCGGTCAGCGCCGGTCAGCCCATCCGCCCCGTCAGCTGAAGTGCGCGGCCAACAGGACGACGTCCTCGTCGGCGGCCCCGCCAGACTCGCCGATCTCGGCGGGCAGCAGGCAGCGCAACAGGTGGTCGACGAGAGCGTCCGGATTCGCCCGTGCCTCCGGTGGTGCGTTGACGGCGGCCGACCGCAGCCGCGTGAAAGCCTGGTCGGCGTTCCCGCCGATCCGGTGCAGCAGCCCGTCGCTGTACAGCAGCAGCGTTTCTCCAGCGCGCAGCGCGATCTCGAGGCTCGGCGCCTCCCAGCAGGCCAGCATGCCGAGCGGCGCGGACAGACTCGTCTCCGCGTACTCCGTGCGCGCGGCGCCGGTGATCAACGGCGGGCAGTGGCCGGCCCCGGCGATGACGACCCTGCGGGCGGCCGGCTCGGCGTAGCCGAACAGCGCGGTGGCCGTCCGTGCCGGCTCGGTCAGTCGGAGCAGCAGCTCCAGGTCGGAGAGCACCGCGACCGGGTCCTCCCCCTCCATCACCGCGTACGCGCGCAGCGCGGCACGCAGTCGCCCCATCGCGGCCATGGTGGCCGGCCCCGTCCCGGTGACCCGGCCCACGGCGAGGCCCAGCGCCTCCTCGGGGAGAGCCAGCGCGTCGTACCAGTCGCCACCACCGGCCGGTCCGGTCCGGTGCCGCACCGCGAGGTGCACGCCGGGGACCCGGGGGAGCCTGCTGGGCAGCAACTCCTCGTGTACGACGGCCACGTCGGCGCGGGCCCGGGCGAGTTCGAGGTCCCGGGCGAGCTGTTCGGTCGCGCAGCGCAGATACAGGTCCAGGAGGTGCCGCTGGCGAGCGTTCGGCTCGGCGGGCCCGTCGTAGAGCCACACCGCGGCACCGATCCGGGTGCCGTCATGGGCGGTGAGCGGCACGGCGTAGCTGGCGCCGAGGCCGAGTCGGGCGGCGACCTCGCGGTGGAGCGGATGGAGTCGCTCGTCGGCGGCGATGTCGGGGTACGCGATGGCCTGCCGGCGGCTCGGCTCGGCGCCCTCCGGGCTCTCGGGCCTCTTGGGACGCTCCGGATTGTCCGGACGCTCCGAGCTGTCCGGGCGCTCTGGGCCGGCTCCGTCCTGCGGGTCCTCGCCTGAGTCGGCGCCGTGCGTCGCCGTCGCGCCTGGTTCGGGGCCCTCGGGCCCCAGGCCGTCCAGCAGGCGGGCGTACGAGGCGGAGGTGCGAGGAATCGTTTCGATCTGGCCGAGATCCGACCGTGCCAGACCCAGGCCGACGGTGCGTTCCGGGCTGCTTCCGTCGGCTGACGTCAACGCCATCAGGCCACGCCGCGCTCCCACCAGCGTGGCGCCGGCGCTGAGCAGTTCGTCCAGCGCGGCGTCCAGGCCACGGGTGCGCGCCAGCCGTTCGGTCAGGTCGTGCAGTGTGGTGAGGTCGGAGATCCAGCCCGCGAGCTGATCCTGGACCGCGGCCAATTGATCAACCGGCGCATTGTGTGGCGGTGGCGGGAGGGTGGGGTTGATTCCAGCCACATTCGGCATGCGAGGGGTGCTCATGAGCGACGGCTTCCGCCGGTATTGACTCTTCTCAATAGCATCGCAAACCCCCATGTCATGCTGCTCCGCTATCAATGCATCCAGATGTACACGCACTGGTGACACCATGTCCAGCAATGTCCCGATGGATTGATGGTGCCCATGGGAAGGGGTCGCCGTCAGGGTGACAAGCCGTCCCGGGGCAACTTGGCTGGAAACAGCCCCCTCCCACAGGTTTTGCGTTCGACTGACCCCGTACGAAAGCCCAGCACGGCATCACCCAGCGGTGCGTACCGTGCGACGGGAGAGGGGCTTCACCTCGGCCGGCACGGGTACGGAACTCCGACGGGCCTTCGCACGTCTTACCCCGTGACGGCCGCGCCCCACCCCGAAGACTGGCGGGAGCACCAGAAGCAGCGCAGCGCGCGCTGCCCGGCCAGGTACCACGCTCGCTGAGCGGCATGTTGCAAGTGCCTTGTACGCGCAATCACGCAGTACACAGTGTGACTCGTGAACCACGTGGTGTGATGGGCTGCACGATCTCCGAACGAGAAGATCACCGGCGTTAACGGAAAGGAACGAGCGCTCATGCGCGAGATCCTCGGAAGGCGACGCATGACCCGGCCAGCGCCGCGAAACGCGGCACTCAGCTACGCGACCCAGTGGCAGTGGCCCCTCCTCCCGGGCACCACGTACGCGTGCCGGACCGAGGGGCCGGACCCGCGTACGCCCGTCTGTTCCTGCGCTGATCCGGCCTGCTCGGTGCCGGGCGCGCATCCCGCCGACCCCGTGCTGCTGGCCGCGACCTCCGACGCCCGGATGGTCGACTGGTGGTGGACCCGCAGACCGGACGCCGCACTGATCATGGCCACCGGCGCGCCCGGGCCGGGCGGCCGGGCACCCTGCGCGCTGAGTCTGCCCGCCGTGGCCGGTGCCCGTGCGTTGCGGGAGTTCGAGCGGCTCCGGGTGCGGGTCGGTCCCGTGCTGGCCAGTCGCAGCCGCTGGGCGCTGCTCGTCGCTCCGTACGACCTCGCGGAGCTGGGCGAACTCCTCAGCACGTACGACGCCGTGCCGAGCTCGCTCCGATTCCACGGCGACGGGGGTTACGTCGCTCTGCCGCCCAGCGACACCGGGCTCGGCGCCGTCCGTTGGGAGCGCCGGCCGGTCGTCGAGCGGGGGCGCCGCGCGCCCTGGCTGCCCCGGATGAGCGAGCTGGTCGAGGTGCTGGTGGAGCAGAGCTCCGTGGTCCCGGACTCGGGTGGCTCGCTGGCGTACTGACCCGGCCTGGCGTACGGGCGCGCGGCTCGTGCGCCCGTACGGCCGCGGGCGAGCGTGCGACGCGTGCCGACGTACGGCCGTGGCGGGGCGTGCCGTGTTGCCCGACCTTCACGAGAGGAAGCGCCTCGGCTTCTGCCTGTGTGGCAAAAGATTCCCCTCTCGCTATCCGCGTAGACCGCATCTCGTGAGCTTGGCACGGCGGTTGGAGTGCTGTTTCCCGGCTGAATTGGGCGAGTGAACAATTATTCGTCGCCGGCGGGTCGGAATCCCGTATGCGCGAAAGGTGGCGACCGAACCGCGCATGTCATTCGCGCTCTCCTCGGCGGGCTGAACTCGTTGATAGAAGCGGCCAGTTGGCGGTGGCGTCAGAGGAGGCGAAGGCGCTTGCCCGACTCCGGGGCAGCAAAAGGCCCGGTCGCTGGCGACGGGGGATGCACCAGCGACCGGGCACTTAGAACGGTAACAAGAGATTGGCCATCCGCAAATTCCATCGACCAGATTGAGTCGGCGAGTTACCTGCGGGTATGCCGTGCGCGGCACTCATTGTGACGGGCATCACGGCACGATTCTCTCGCGTCACCGGCACACTTCGCTCAACTGAGCGTCACCTGCCGGTTGGTGAGCCCGCTGCGGGCACGACGCTCCGCGGCGCTCAGCGGATCCGTGGTGCCCAACGCCTCGGTGAGGCGCTTGGCGAAGGACGCCGCCGGCGCCGCACAGTCCGCCGCGGTCATCGTGCTCGGCAGGTCCCAGACCGGCACCATCAGACCGTGCGCCCGGAACGAACCGACCAACCGGGTCTCCGCCCCGAGCCCGGAGTCCCCGGCGGCGTGCAGCCGGGCGAGCGCGTCCAGGAGGGTCTCCTCGGGGTGTGCCATCACCCAGCGCAGGTGGTTCCGTTCGGGGGTCTCACACCAGTACGCCCCCTCCTGCTCGGCGAGCCGCGCGGTCGGGATCGCCGCGGAGTTGGCGCGCTCCAGCGAGGCGGCGACCTCGCCCGTCGCGTTCTCCGCGTCGTCCAGCCAGAACTCGAATCCCTCGTGCACCTCCGGCACGAAGGCCGCGTGCGGGTCGAGCAGGTCCTGCAGTCGGGGACCGTCGGGCGCCGCCCGTCCCGCGTCCACCGGCTTGCCGGGCTCGGCGGCCAGCGCGCGGGTCAGTACGTCCGCCAGGTCCCGGCTGATGTCGCCGGAGGCCGTGTCGTTCTGTAGGCCGATGAGGACCTCGCCGTTGTCCCGGCGCAGGGCCGGCCAGGCCATCGGGAGGACGGTGGCCAGCCGTACGACCGGAACGCCCTCGGGCAGTCCGCCCTTCAGCGTCAACTCGGCGGTGCCGGCGGGCACCAGCTCCCGCAGGGCGACCCAGTCGCACTCGCCGGGCAGGCCCTCGAACGGGCGCTGCACCAGCTCGGTCGCCGCCTGTGCGGCGGCCCGGCCGTGGCACGCTTTGTAGCGGCGGCCGGAACCACAGGGGCAGGGCTCGCGTGCCCCGACGACGGGCATCTCCCCCGTGGTTCGCTGTGGCGTACTGGCCTTGGTCTGGGGGCGGCGCTTCTTGGCCATGGCGTGTCTCGTACTCCCGGTCCGGCGAACGATGTGTGCGCCGCAGCCTAGCGCCCCCGCGGCGGGTGACCCGGCGACCGGGCGAACCTCGACCGACGCGGCACGGGCCGGGGTCCCGTGCCCGAGGACACTCACACGGACCGCCCCCCACGCCCACTCCGTCCGCACGCGCTGCCGCTTCCCCTGCTCCCGTACTGCCCGCGCGTCAGCCCGCACCGGCGGTCAGGCCGGCTCGTCCAGCTCCGCCAGCAGGTCCACGCCGGCGAACGCGCCGCCGAACGCCACGGCCGTGCCCCCGACACCCGCTCCTTCCGGGTCACCGGGCTCGCCGCTGGTCTCCGGGGACGGAGCGAGCACGGCCCAGACGGTGACACCCGCCGCCCTCTCCGCCGCGTCGCTCGCTCCGGTCGTCCGCGCGCCACTGACCGCCCGGCACACCGCGCTCGTTCCCGACGCGCCCCCGCGTGCGACGCCCTCGCCCGCCGGTTCCGTGGACCGCCCGTCCCGCCCGTCCGAGGGCCACTCGTTCGAGTCCCCGTCGCGCACGCCCCAGTCATCCGCGAGTGTGGTGATGATCGTCAGTCCGCGTCCGCCGCGCGCGGTGATCGAGGGAGTGGCCGGCCGTGGCCGGGTGGGCCCTCCGCCGTCCGTGACCGAGAGGGTGAGTTCGCCGGTCGCCGCCCGGTGCCAGTCGGCTCGTACGAACGCCGCTGAGGTGCCCGAGGCGCCGTACAGGGGACGCGCGTGTCGGCCGGAGTTGCTCAGCAGCTCGGAGAGGACCAGCAGCGCGTCCTCGATGAGACTCGCGGGGACCGCGCACGCGAGCAACTCCGCGCGCAGCCTACGCCGAGCCGAACCGACACCGGCCGCGCCGTGCGGCACCGCCATGGTCGACGAAGCAGGCACTCGCCGTGCCATCACCAACGCCACCCCCGAGACCTCCCTTGTCGCGCCAACCCAATGGATGCCCAGGCACGGGGTGCAGGAAACCGGTCAGCCACACTGGCTTGACGTATTCGTGACAATCCACTAACGCACTGACCAGCCCGGGGAGTTGACGATCAGCCGTGTGCCAACTGGGCACGTACCCGCGACGGGTGGTTGGTGATGACCGCGTCCACCCCCAGGCGCGCGCACAGCTCGACGTCCTCCCGGTCGTTCACCGTCCACACGTGCACCTCGTGGCCCGCCTGGTGGGCTCGCGCGACGTACTCGGGATGAGTGCGCAGGATACGGACGTTAGGGCCGGAGACGGTGCCCCCCTGTGGCAGCCGACCGTCCCGCATCCGGGGCAGCAGGACCTGCGTCAGGTACACGGTCGGCAGCGAGGGGTCCGCTGCTCGCACCCGGTGCAGGGAGCGTGCCGAGAAACTCATGACCCGCACGGGTGTGCTGGGTCGATGCCGCGCCAACAGCCGCAGCAGCTGCTCCTCCACTTGGCCGGCCCAGCGGGTCGGGTGCTTGGTCTCGATGGCGAGCCCCACCGGACGGTCGGCTTCCGCGACGAGTCGAAGCAGCCGCTCCAGGGTCAGCACCGAGGTACGGTCGGTGTCCTCACGCTCCGGGGACTCGTAGGGGTCGGGGCCCCAACCGGTCGTACGGGCCTGCCTCCAGGAGCCGAAGTCCAGTTCGGCCAGCTCGGTCAGCTCGAGCGCGGAGACCGCGCCGCGGCCGTTGGAGGTGCGGTTCACACGTCGGTCGTGGACGCACACGAGATGTCCGTCCGCGGTCATGCGCACGTCGCACTCCAGCGCGTCGGCGCCGTCCTCGATGGCCTTGCGGTACGCGGTCAGGGTGTGTTCGGGGACTTCGCCGGAGGCACCACGATGAGCCACGACGGCGATCTGGTCGCGGGCCCGGGCGGGCAACGGACGCTGGCTCTGGTGCTGGTCGCGGTGCACGGGTTTATCGTGCCACCGGGGCCTTGGCGGGACTACGGGGTGTGGGTCGGGGGCGTCGGAATTGCCCTATGTAAGAGGGCACTGCCCGCGAGCGCGTGCCGATTTACGTCCCGCTGACGGACCATGGGAAATGCTGGTGTGGCAAGCCGAAGACCGCACGCCTGTTTCGCGATGTCGTGTACCTGAGGAGTGAACTGTGAGCACCGAGAACGAGGGCGCTGCCGCATCGCCCGCGGCGGGCCCCGAGCCTACGCACAGCGACGCGGCCCCCGACCGTGCGGACGACAGTTCCTCACCGGAGGGACGGGCCGCGGCGGCGTCCGGGGAGGAGGACTTCGAGTTGGCGGAGCCCGCGTCCGCGGCCGGTGCGTCGGCCAGCGCGGCGGACCGCGGTACGCACCCGGGCACGGTCACCTCGGAAGCGGGCTCCGCGGACGCGCACTCGGCCGTCACGGCGGCGTTCGGTGGGGCGGCCGACGCCGCGTCGGGCGAGCACCGTGGCGCCGAGGGCGACACGGCGAGCGGAGCGGCTGTCCCGAAGGCCGCCGGCGGGGACGCGCCCGGTGACGGGGCGGCCCCCCGGCCGAGCGAGCACACCGCTGAACTACGGCCCGTGGAGCCCGTACGGGACACCGGCTCGACGACCCAGGTCAGCCCGAGCACCGGTGGCGCCGAGGCCGGTTCCGGCGGTGGATCGCAGGCCACCGCGG
The DNA here is from genome assembly GCF_001751245.1 of Streptomyces oceani. Lineage (GTDB taxonomy): Bacteria > Actinomycetota > Actinomycetes > Streptomycetales > Streptomycetaceae > Streptomyces > Streptomyces oceani. The sequence continues at coordinate 8,169 of NZ_LJGU01000148.1, read as the reverse complement.
CGCTGCCACGGGTCGAACCGGAGGCCCCGCCAACCATGCACCCCGTGCCACCCCCGCAGGGGCCGCCGCCCTCGCCGCCCGGCGCGTCCCAGACCGGCGGCGTCCCGGCGGCGCATCCCGGCCCGGGGCACCAGACCGGCGAGGGCCAGGGCGCCGTGTACGACGGTGGCACGGCGTACGGAAGCGCGCAGCCGCCGACGCACGGCCCGGCCGGGGCGTATCCGCCGCCACCGGGAGCCGGATATGGGCATGGACACGGACACGGTGCGGAAGGCGGCCCGCCGGGAGGAGGCGCCCCGGGTGGTCCGGAGTACCCGTGGAACGCGCCACCCGGTGCGAGCCCGAGTGGCGGTGGGGGCGGCAGGCGTCGGCCGGGGGCGCTGCTGGCCGCCGTTGTCGCGGCTGCGCTGCTGGCCGGAGGGGTCGGCGGCGGTATCGGATTCTGGGCCGCCGACCGGGACGGCTCCGGATCGACGACGGTCTCCGCGGGCGGTGGGTCGGAGGCCCTGAACCGCTCGCCGGACTCCGTGGCCGGGATCGCCAACAAGGCGCTGCCCAGCGTCGTGACGATCCAGGCCGGCGGTGCGGAGGGAGCCGGCACCGGCACCGGCTTCGTCTTCGACGAGGAGGGCCACATCCTCACCAACAACCACGTGGTCGCCGGCGCCGCCGACGGCGGCAAGCTGACCGCCACCTTCTCCGACGGGAAGTCGTACGAGGCTCAGATCGTGGGTCGGGCCGAGGGTTACGACGTGGCGGTCATAAAACTCCAGGGCACCGGTGACCGGGAGCTCAAGCCCCTGCCGCTGGGCGACTCGGAGAAGATGAAGGTGGGCGACTCGACCATCGCCATCGGCGCCCCCTTCGGGCTGTCCGGCACCGTCACCACCGGGATCGTCAGCGCGCAGGACCGGCCGGTGGCTTCCAGCGACGGCCAGGGCTCCGAAGCCTCGTACATGAACGCCCTGCAGACCGACGCCTCGGTCAACCCCGGCAACTCGGGCGGCCCGCTCCTCAACGCCAAGGGCGCGGTGATCGGCGTGAACTCCGCGATCCGCTCGGGCAGCGACGGTGGCATGGGGCAGGGTCAGGGCGGCAGCGTCGGGCTCGGCTTCGCGATCCCGATCAACCAGGCCAAGCGCGTGGCCACCCAGCTGATCGAAACCGGGGTCCCGGTCTACCCGGTGATCGGCGTACGGGTGAACACGGGCCAGAGTAGTGGCGACGGCGCCCAGATCGTGGAGACCTCCGCGGGCGGCGCCCCCGTCACCAAGGGTGGCCCAGCCGACCAGGCGGGGCTCGAACCGGGCGATGTGATCACCGAGTTCGCGGGCCGGCACATCGACAGTGGTCCGACGCTGATCGCCACGAGTTGGTCGCACGAGCCCGGCGAGAAGGTGAAGTTGACGTACGAGCGGGACGGCGAGGAGCAGACCACGGAGCTGACCCTGGGAGAGCGGAAGGGCGACGACTGAGGGCCAGGCCGATCGGGTGTTTGGGGGTACGGAGCCGCTCCGTACCCCCAAACACCGCTCCCAGCGCCGGAGCACGGGCCGGGCCGTGCGGCTGGGGAGACCGGCCGGGAGCAACGGGCCAGAACTGCCCCTCCGCCCGGCCCGGCGGGCTCAGCTGGTCACATGCCGCAGCTCGGGGCCTGCCAGGACTGGCCGTTGCGGTTGGAGACGTGGATGTGGTCGTTGTGGCCGGGGTAGCCCGGGCCCAGGATGCCGCTGAAGCCGCGGTCGCGGGCGGCCTTGGCCATGGTGCACAAGGAGTGGGACCCAGCGCCCAGGTCCACGCCGTCGCCGTACAGGTGCCGGCTGCTCGGCGCCCCACCGACGGCCTCGTTGCAGGAGTAGGACCGGAATCCGCTGGTCACCCGGATCGGCTTGTCACCGAGCGCGTGCCGCAGCGCCTCCAGCTTCCACATCGAACGCAGCGCGTTCGCCTTGGTCGCCGCAGCCGAGAGCGGGCCGCCCGACCAGTCGCTGTTGCACTGGTTCAGTTCCGCGTACGAGAAATGGGCGGGGGTGCAGTCGTTGTCCTGCAGCTCGTAGATCTTGCCGAAGGTGTTCGGGCCGGCGACTCCGTCCGAGGAGAGCCCGTAGGCATCCTGGAAGCGTGCGACCGCGGCCTTGGTGGCCGGACCGAACACTCCGTCAACGGCCAACACCGCGCCCCGGGCCGCGTATCCGCCCACCCGGATCTGCAACTCCTTGACATCGCCGCCTTCCATGCCCTCCTTGAGGGTGCGGTCCCAGGTGTAGCAGCCGTCGGCCGCTTGGGCCTTGGGGGTCACCTGGGATGCTTTGGTCGGCTCGGCCTTCTCCGAGGGAGAGGCACTCGCGGTCGTACCCGCGAAGGCAGTCGCTGCTGCTGTGAGCATGACAATTGGAAGAGTGAGTCTGACGCCGCGCTTCTTCACAGAACCTCCTTGTTGAGTGACCAAAGACTTGCGGGAGTCGGGCCGTTGGGTCAACGCCCGGGCACGAATTCCACCGGCCCAGACCAATGTTCTCCGGCCTGCGGAACATCCACCGTGGCTTTTGTTCGCTTTGACTCACCCGGCGAGATGAGTCGACCGGGTTCCTCGTCTAGGGTGTCCCTGTGCCGCGTCACCCGTGGCACGGGGAGGTGTGCCCGAGCGGCCGAAGGGAACGGTCTTGAAAACCGTCGTGGCAGCGATGTCACCGTGGGTTCAAATCCCACCGCCTCCGCAGGGTGAAGATGACGCAGGTGAGAGCGGAGCCCGGAGATCCGGGCTCCGCTCTCGCTCACTCTCCGTGTCGTCCTGTCCCGATCCGTTCCCCCGTTGGTAGGTGCGTGCGGCCAACCCGCGGCCAAGACCCCCGGTCCCTGACCGGAGAACGAGCCCGCCCCGGTGCGTCGCTGTCGGGCGCTCTCAGTGGCGCACCCTTACGGGACCCGGGCCGGCGGCCATTAAAGGGGACGCTTCGTCAGCCGCTCTCGGCACGCATGCGCTGGGCCATTCGACCCAGGAGCGTCATGGCGGCCAGACAGATCGCGGTGACCGTGCCACCGGCTGTCAGGGGCACCACGGCGGCCGACTCGACGCCGCTGAAGAGCACCATCGAGCCAAGCAGCATGAGGATCGAGTACAGCGACCGACCGATCCTCGCACCCGCTGGTACGCCCCGCAGCAGCTGGGGGATGGTCAACGTCGCGGCGGTGGCCATCGCGAGTGGCAGGAACGCCGCGGTCAGCAGCGCGCCGAAGCCGATGGAGTTTCCGTACGCGCCCCAGCCAGCACCCTTGACCAGCAGATAGCCGGCCGCGGCGAGTGAGAGCGCTGCCAGCAGGCCGTTGAGGTAGGCGGCCAGCCTGGCGGCCTTGCGCGCGCTCGGCAGATGCGCGACGGGAGAACGCCAGGCGTCGGGGGTGATCTGTCGAAGCTGCCGCCTGAGAGCCCGGAGCTTCACCGTGGCGACGGCGCCCACCACGAGCAGTGCGAGGCCGAGGGCGGACGCGACGAAGCCGGCCGGGTGCTCGGTCACGCCGTAGTGGGCGCCACCGAAGGTGAGGGGTAGTCCCAGCACGAAACCGACTCCGAAGCCCTTGCTGGTCCGCTGAATCCTCAACGCCAGGCTACGCTGATGCGGTGTGAGGTTCGGATCGAGCCTCATGTGACCGTCGCCGAGCCGCAGTTGACCATCCTCCGGCCCCTCCGGAGCCGGCTCCGGAGGGGCGGGTGGCCGTCCTCGGTGCGGGTCCGGCACCCGCGGATCCTGTGGATGACGTGGACTCATACATCCTCCCCCTCTTCGACCAACCCGTCAGTCTGACATCTGGTGATTGATCGAGGAGGGGGAATCGACGATCCGCAGTCGGTCGATCGCGGGCCATCCGCGTCCGTGCGCCTGCGGGACGGACAGCCGGCCCTGTGCACGCGGCTGCGGCGAACGGCTGAATCCCGTCAGCAATCCGGCACGCCTGTGCGGGGCATCGGATTTCCGGCCGTTCACTCTGGCTCATGCGGCTGACACACCCCCTGATGAGACGCGCCCTGGTCCTGCTCGCGGCGCTCGCCTCGCTCCTGGCCGGTACGACCGCCCCCGCGCTGGCCACCGACCGACCGCTCCCCCTTCCGCAGCCCGTCGAGCCAGGCCCGTACGCCGCCGATCCGGCAGGCCCGTACGCCGCCCCGCCAGCTCCGGGCTCCCGTGCCGCGGCGCCCGAGGGCCCGCGCGGTGACCCGCGGGAGGAGGGCGCCCGGGTCTTCCAGGGCAAGGCGTTCGACACGTGCGTCGCGCCCTCGTACGACACCATGCGGGCCTGGACCGACTCGCCCTACCGCGGTGTCGGTGTCTACATCGGCGGCCGTGGCCGGGCCTGTCCCGAGCAGCCGAACCTGGACCGGCGGTGGGTGTCCGACGTGAGTGAGCTGGGCTGGCGGCTGCTGCCGCTGTACGTCGGCTCGCAGGCGCCCTGTGTGCACGCCGAGCGGAAGCGCCCGTACGCGCTGGACTCGGACGATCCGCGACGGCGGGGCGTACGCGAGGGCCGGGACGCGGTGGCCCAGGCAAGGGAGTTGGGGCTGGCGGCGAACAGTCCCGTCTACCTCGACATGGAGGCGTACGACGAGGACGACGCCCAATGTGCCCGTACCACACTGGAGTTCATCCAGGGCTGGAGCAGCGAGGTGCGGCGCCTCGACCGCATCCCCGGTTTCTACAGCAGCGCGACCTCCGGGGTCGTCCACCTGGAGCGGGCACGCGAGGCCGGCGCGCCGGATCTGCCGGACGTCGTGTGGTTCGCCCGTTGGGAGGGCCCGGCGAGTCTGCACGACGAGCCCGCGCTCGCCCCGGGCGCCTGGCAGCCGCACCGCCGCATCCACCAGTACGAGGGGAACGTACGGCGGACGTACGGCGGCCGGACCCTGTTGGTCGACGAGAACATGGTGGACGCCCCGGTGGCGATCCTCCGCTGACCCGCGGCGGCGCCCCGCCGGGAGCCGGCCCGTACGCCCGCCGAGCGGCCGTGCGGCCCTTCGAGCGGGCCGAGCCGACACCCCTGGGACCTACCCTGAGACCAGTCCCAGGGGTGGCGTGAACGACCTCCACCCGCAGGAGGTGTAGGCAGCGCCCGGCGTACTCCCTCAGGGGGACGTGGCATCGGGACCTCCGGGCGATTCGTACGGTACGTGGGCACTTCTAGCGTTGAGCCATGACCACGCCTGGCACCGAACGGAGCGAACGGGGCTCCGCATCGACCGTGACCCAGTTCACGTTCACGTCCTACGTGCGGACGCGCGGACCGGTGCTGCTGCGTACCGCGCGCTCTCTCACCGCCAATCCGACCGACGCCGAGGATCTGCTGCAGACCGCGCTGACCAAGACGTATCTGTCCTGGGAGCGCATCGAGGACCACCGCGCGCTGGACGGTTACGTCCGCCGCGCGCTGCTGAACACCCGTACCTCGCAGTGGCGCAAGCGCCGGGTCGACGAGTTCGCGGTCGAGGACCTGCCGGAGCCGGAACCGCAGTCCGGCCCGGATCCCGCCGAGCAGCAGGCGGTACGGGACGCCATGTGGCGGGCGGTGCTCAAACTGCCGGCGCGGCAGCGGGCGATGGTCGTCCTGCGGTATTACGAGGATCTCAGCGAGGTGCAGACCGCCGAGGTGCTGGGGGTCTCCGTGGGCACCGTGAAGAGCGCGGTCTCCCGCGCGTTGGCCAAGCTTCGGGACGACCCGCAGCTGGTCGCCGACACCCGGGGCGAGTCGACCGGGATGCTGTGTGACAGGGCGCGGGTCGCGGCGTAGGCGACCGTACGCCGTGGTGACCGCCCCGTAGGGGACGCGCGCTCAGGACGGCACCTGCTCGAGGTAGTGACATACCAACTGGTACGGATGGAGAATCGCAGCACCCCATACCCGCCCGTAACTCGGGGAGGTCCCCGGTGCTCAGCACGATGCAGGACGTACCACTGACGGTCGCGCGCATCCTGCGCCACGGTTCGACGGTGCACGGGAAGTCACTGATCACGACCTGGAACGGCCCGGACGAGGCCCCGCGACGCCGCACCTTTGCCGAGTCCGGCGCCCGGGCCGCGCAGTTGGCGCACGCGTTGCGGTCGGAGCTGGGCGTACGGCCGGACGAGCCGGTCGGGACGCTCATGTGGAACAACGCCGAGCATGTCGAGGCGTATTACGCCCTCCCCGCCATGGGCTCCGTCCTGCACACGCTCAACCTGCGGCTGCCGCCGGAGCAGCTGGTGTGGATCGTGGGGCACGCACAGGACCGGGTGCTGCTGGTCAACGGTTCGCTGCTGCCGCTGCTGGCGCCCCTGCTGGCCCGGTTGGAGAGCGTCGAGCACGTGGTGGTGTCCGGGCCCGGTGACCTCTCAGCGCTGGACGGCTGCCGTCCGGCGGTGCACGAGTACGAGGCGCTGCTGAACGGCCGCCCGACCCACTACGACTGGCCGGAGCTGGACGAACGCCAGGCCGCCGCGATGTGCTACACCTCGGGCACGACCGGCGAGCCCAAGGGCGTGGTCTTCTCGCACCGCTCCATCTATCTGCACTCGATGCAGGTCAACACCGCGGAGTCGATGGGCCTCACGGACGCCGACACCACCCTGCCGGTAGTCCCGATGTTCCATGTGAACGCCTGGGGCCTGCCGCACGCCACCTTCATGTCCGGCGTCAACATGCTGATGCCGGACCGTTTCCTCCAGCCGGCCCCGCTCGCGGAGATGATCGAGCGGGAGCGCCCGACGCACGCCGCGGCCGTGCCGACCATCTGGCAGGGGCTGCTCGGCGAGCTGACCGAGCGTCCGCGCGACATCTCCAGCCTGGAGACGGTCACCATCGGCGGTTCCGCCTGCCCGCCCGCGCTGATGCGCGCGTTCGAGGAGCAGCACGGTGTCCGGGTCCGCCACGCCTGGGGCATGACCGAGACCTCTCCGCTGGGCACGCTCGCGCGCCCGCCCGGTGGCCTCAGCGAGGAGGAGCAGTGGCCGTACCGGGTCACGCAGGGCCGCTTCCCGGCATCCGTGGAGGCCCGGCTGGCCGGACCGGACGGCGGGTTCATGCCGTGGGACGGCGAGTCCGCGGGGGAGCTGGAGGTGCGTGGTCCGTGGATCGCGGCCGCGTACTACGGCGGTACGGGCGCCGAACCGGACCGTCCGGAGGACAAGTTCAGCCCGGATGGCTGGCTGCGTACGGGCGACGTCGGGGTGATCACGCCGGACGGGTACCTCACGCTGACCGACCGCGCCAAGGACGTGATCAAGTCCGGTGGTGAGTGGATCTCCTCGGTCGAGTTGGAGAACGGGCTGATGGGACACGAGGCGATCGCGGAGGCCGCGGTGGTCGCCGTCCCGGATGAGAAGTGGGGCGAGCGTCCGTTGGCGGTGGTGGTGCTGGCGGAGCACGCGGGCGACGTCACGTACGAGGAGCTGCGGGCCCATCTCGGCGAGCGCGTGGCGCGTTGGCAGTTGCCGGAGCGCTGGGCGCGGGCGGCTGAGGTGCCGAAGACCAGCGTGGGCAAGTTCGACAAGAAGGTCCTGCGGGGGCGGTACGCCGCCGGAGAGTTGGACGTGACCCGGCTGGACGGCGGCGCGTAGCGCGCCTCGCCCGTCCCGTCCGCCGTGGCCCGTGCCGTACGGGCGCGCCCAGCCGGCGTCGTACTGGCACTGGCCGGCCGGTGCCGCGCGGCGGCCCGG
>NZ_LJGU01000148.1:0-329 GCF_001751245.1 Streptomyces oceani | reverse complement strand
GAGGGGTTGTTGGGTGAGGGGTTTGGGGTGTTTGTGGAGCCGAGTGCGCATCCGGTGTTGGTGGTGCCGGTGGGGGAGTCGGCTGAGGTGTGTGGTGTGGATGTGGTGGTGGTGGGGTCGTTGCGGCGTGGTGAGGGTGGTTTGGGGCGGTTGTATGCGTCGTTGGGTCAGGTGTGGTCGCGGGGTGTGGAGGTGGATTGGTCCAAGGCTCTCCCGCGGTCTGGGGGTGAGCCCGAGGTGTTGGTGGATCTGCCGACGTATGCCTTCCAACGCCAGCGCTACTGGCTGGAGGCGCCTTCGGGTGGGCGGCTTTCGGGGGTGGTTGATCC
>NZ_LJGU01000147.1:1946-48054 GCF_001751245.1 Streptomyces oceani | reverse complement strand
CGGTGTCCGCGCCGCCGCCCGGGCCGCCGCCCGGGCCGCCCGGGTCGGGGCCGTCGGGCTCCGGATCGTCCGGGCCGAGCAGTTCGTCCAGCCGTTCCTCGTCGAGTCCCGGCTCGTCGAAGGGGTTACGCCGGCGGCGATGGGGCAGCGCGAGCCGGGCCGCGGCCCGTACGTCCTGTCGGGTGACGTGCGTACGCCCCTGCCAGGCCGCGTGCGCGACGGCGGCGCGGGCGGTCACCAGGTCGGCGCGCAGGCCGTCCACGTCGAAGGCGGCGCAGATCCCGGCGATGGTCGTCAGCGTGTCGTCGTCCAGCGCGATGCCGCCGACCAGCCGCCGGGCGGCGGCGAGCCGTTCGCGTACGGCCTGCTGCTCGGTCTCCCAACGCGCGGCGAAACCGGCCGGGTCGGCGTCGAACGCCAGGCGGCGGCGTACGACCTCGGCCCGGACGTCCGGCTCCCGGGTCGCGGCGACCTCGACCGTGAGTCCGAACCGGTCGAGCAACTGCGGGCGGAGTTCCCCCTCCTCGGGATTCATCGTGCCGATGAGCGCGAACCACGCCGCGTGCTCGACCGACACCCCGTCCCGTTCGACGCTGAGGCGGCCGGTGGCCGCGGCGTCCAGCAGCAGGTCGACGAGGTGGTCGTGCAGCAGGTTGATCTCGTCGACGTAGAGCATCCCGCGGTGTGCGCGGGCGAGCAGACCGGGCTCGAACTCCACGGCGCCCGTACGCAGCGCCCCCTCCAGGTGCAGCGTGCCGGTGACCCGGTCGTCGCCGGCACCGGCGGGGAGTTCGACGAGCCGCGCGGGACGGGTGACGACCGGGGTGTCCGGGCCGAACGGGCCGTCGGGGGACTCGGCGTGCGGATCACCCGGGTCGACGGAGAACCGGTCGCCCTCGTAGACCGGCACCGGCGGCAGGACCTCGGTGAAGCCCCGCACCGTCGTCGTCTTCGCGGTGCCCTTCTCGCCGCGTACGAGGACGCCGCCGATGAGCGGGTCGATCGCGGTGAGGGCGAGGGCGAGGGTCATGTCGTCGGAGCCGACGACAGCCGAAAAGGGGTACTGCACTGGCATAGGGGCTCCCGCTCGATCTGCCATGAGTCCCGGACGCGGTCGCGCCCGGGTCGGATCGAGGCCGGTCTTCGGACTTCCCAGGTCTGTGCCTGAGTTACCGCAGCGGGCCCTGTGCCGGACTTGCACCGGCTTCCCAGATTCTCCCCGTGGCGTGGCGTACGCCGTGGGGCACCTCGAACCTCGTGATCACCCTAGCCGCACCGGGCGGCCCCATGGAGAGCGTGGACCGGTGAGGATGCGCACACCGCGTCCCAGCGCAGGGTGGTCGTACGACACCAGCAGGTCAGCGAGCCGAGGAGAATTCGCGCGACGCGCTGTGCGTGATCTTGTACGTGGCTAACCTCTCTCCCGCATGCTTGTCACCGCCAAGGAGATGATCATGGAACGGTTAGGGCCAGCGAAGCGAGACCCGAAATGCACCATGTGCGGATGGGGGTACGACCCGGAGTTCATGACGGGCCTGCCCTGTCGTCTGTACCGCCAGGACGACACCCCGAGGCCGGGATGTCCGCCGCAACAGGAGGACATGCGCAGAGTGCGCGCCGAGGTGAGCGGGAAGAACGCGGCCCCGACGAGCGGCGGTTGCCTCCTCGTCCTGCTGACGCTCCTGCTCGCGGGCGTCGCCCTCGTGTGGTGAGCGGGCCGCGAGTGGGCGGGGCGGTACGGCGGTAGAGTGCGTGACCAGGCCGGTCGGTCGAGTTCGGGAACTCAGGCTCTGGAGGCATCACGGTGGAAGAGGTCGAGACGCGGCATCTGCGCCGCTGTGTGGCACTGGCCACCGAGGCACTGGAGGCCGGCGACGAACCCTTCGGCTCGCTGCTCGTCGCCGCGGACGGGACGGTCCTGGCCGAGGACCGCAACCGGGTGGCCGACGGTGACCGCACCCGCCACCCGGAGTTCGCGCTGGCCCGCTGGGCCGTGGAACACCTGACTCCGGACGAGCGGGCCGGTGCGACCGTCTTCACCTCCGGCGAGCACTGCCCCATGTGCGCGGCGGCACACGCCTGGGTGGGCCTGGGCCGTATCGTCTACGCCTCCTCCTCCGCTCAACTGACCACCTGGCTGGAGGAACTGGGGGTCGCGGCGGCGCCCGTACGGCCACTGCCGATCCAGGACGTCGCGCCGGGAGTCCGCGTGGAGGGCCCGTACCAAGACCTCGCCCAGCAGGTACGCGAGCTGCACCGCCGGCTGCACGGCGCGGCCTGATCTCCCGGGGTGGCGCGTGCCGCACACTCGGCACCCCGGCGGATCGCGGGCCGGCTCACTTCGTCGCCCCCGGGCGAAGTCGTTGTCGATGTACCGCTGGAGGAAGAGGAACGCGAGCAGGGTCGGCAGGATGACGAGATGGTGCCGGCGGAGATGTTCTCCCGGTGAGCGACGAACGCACCCTTGAAACGGAACAGCGGGTCACCCCGTCGAGTTGTGCCGTCAGGCGTCTATCACCAGGTCGTCCAGGGGTTTCGAGCAGCACAGCAGGATCTTGTGATCCGCGATCTCGCGGGGTCGGATGCCGCCCTTGTGCGGCATGTCGACGGAACCGGCGAGCAGCGTGGTCTTGCAGGTTCCGCACATGCCCTGGCCGCACGAGGCCGGCAGGCTGATGCCCGCGCTGGCCGCCGCGGCCAGGACGGTGCTGTCCGCGTCGCAGTCGATGGTGCGCCCGCTGCGGGTGAACTCGACGCTGAAGCCCTGTCCCGAGTCGGGCGCGCGCTCGTACTCGTGCTGGCCGGCGGGCGCGGCCAGGGCCACGTCCGAGGTGGGGAAGCTGAAGCTCTCCTCGTGGTAGTGGGCCATGTCGAGGCCGGCCGTGGCGAGCATGCGCCGTACGTCCCGCATGTAGCCGTCCGGCCCGCAGGCGAAGACCTCCCGTTCGAGGAGGTCGGGAGCGTGTTCCCGGATCAGTTCCGGATTCAGGCGCTCGCCACGGTCGTCGAGGACGTGCGCCACCCGGAGTTGGGGCGTGGTGGCGGTCATGAAGGCGAGTTCCTGACGGAAGATGATGTCCTCGAAGGTGCGGGCGCTGTGGAGGAACACCACGTCCACGGGACGGGCCAGGTCGTAGAGCGTCCGGGTCATCGACATCACGGGGGTCACGCCGCTGCCCGCCGACAGGAAGAGGTACTTCGGCGCGGGATGCCGGGCGGTGGAGAACTCACCGAGCGGGCCTCGCGCCCGCACGGTGGTGCCGGGGGTCAGGTGGTCGTGGAGCCAGTTGGAGACCAGTCCGCCGGAGACGCGTTTGACGGTGATCGCCACGACGTCGGGGCGGGTCGGTGGGGAGGCGATGGTGTAGCAGCGCTCCACGGGCCGTCCGTCGATGTCGAGGAGGAGGGTGAGGTACTGGCCGGCCTCGTGCCGGAACAGTCGGGGTTCGGTGGGTTCGAGGACGAAGGTCCGGACGTCGGCGGTGACGTCGTCGACGCGAGTGCACACCAGCGTCCCGTCACACCAGGCGGGCAGGGGGCCGGCCGGCATCGTGGCTGTCGTCATCGTCATCAGCCCTCCAGGTGTTCCTTCAGCCGGGTGATGTACCAGTTGACGAAGTCCTCGACCTGGGACTCGGTCGGGCTGTAGGGGCCCGGCAGGTAGGCAGGGCTGCTGATGCCCCGCTGGGCGCGGGCGACGAGCACGGCGTCCTGCTCGTTGGTGGTGTTCCACACCCGCGTCAGGGTGTCGGGGTCGTAGTCGACGCCCTCCACGGCGTCGGCGTGCACCAGCCAGGTGGTCCGGACGAGGGTGCGGTCCGGCGCGAGCGGGAGGACGGCGAAGGTGACGGCGTGATCGGACGCGAGGTGGAACCAGGCGTTGGGTTGCGTGTGGAGCCCCAGGTGGCCGAGACGCGCCGTGGGGAAGTCGGCGAGCAGGCGCCGGACCGCGACCCGGCCGTCCGTCGTGAAGGACTCGCCGGCCAGGTCGAGCGGTTCACGCTGGACGCGGAAGCCGGTGGGGCGGGTGTCGAGTTCCTCAATGGTTTCGTAGGGCAGGCCCAGTGACTCGTACGTCGCGCGGGCGTCCGCGTCGGCCGCCAGGAAGCGCTCGTAGGTCGCACGCAGCGCCGGCGGGACCTCGTCGGCCGTGAAGTTGTAGAGCGGGAAGTAGCAGCGTTGGAGTTCCGGGTGGCCGGCGCAGTGGTAGCACTCCCGGTTGTTCTCCATGGTGAGCTTCCAGTTGGCCTCCTCGACGAGGTCGATCTGCCGCGCCACCTTCGCCCGCCGCAGGTTGTGCGGTGCGAGGTACGGCTCAACCCGGTCGGCCACCTCGTCGAAGTCGGCGGGTGGTCGGGCGGCGAGGGAGACGAAGACGAGGCCGGCGAGGGTGCGTACGTGCACGGTGCGCAGGCCGAAGCAGGTGGGGTCGAAGTCGGGCGACTGTGATTCGGCGTGCAGCAGCGTGCCGTCCACGCCGTACGTCCAGTGGTGGTAGCCGCAGACGATGTTGCCCACCGAGCCGTGTGGCTCGTGGAGCAGGCGCGCGCCACGGTGTCGGCACACGTTGTGGAAGGCCCGTACGTCCTCCTCATCGTCGCGGACCAGGATGACCGAGTACGGCCCGATGGTGACCGTGACGTAGTCGCCGGGTTCGGGGAGTTCGGCCTCGGCGGCGACGAAGATCCAACTGCGGGCGAAGACGGCCGCGATGTCGAGTGCGAGGAACTCCTCACTGACGTAGAAGGGGGCGTCGAGGCTGTGGCCGACGACGCGCTGGTGAACGAGGTCGGCGGCGCTCGTGGCGGGGGCGCGTGTGGCGGGGGCGCTCGTGGCGGGGGCGCGTGTGGTCATCTGGTCTCTCCGATCGCTCGTCAGACCGGCAGGCACAACCGCAGGGCGTCGTAGACGGCGGCGTGGATGTTGCGGCTGGTGACCGCGTCACCGATACGGAACAGCTGGTACCGGCCGGCGTCGTTGCGCAGGACGGTCTGTTCCTCGTGCGCCAGCAGGGCGCGGTGGTCGACCTCGCCGTGGTTGCGGGACGCGGGCAGCAGGTCGGTGTACAGCTCGTCGTTCGGAAGGGTGCCGTGCTCGACCACCACGTGGTCGACGATCCGTTCGATCTCGGTCCCCGCGTACTCGCTGTGGAGTGTCACGGCGAGTCGGCCGTCCCCGGTTCGGCGCACCGCGCGCAACCGCTGGGCGAGCACGGTGTCGACCTCGTGCTCGGCGAAGGTCCGCAGGTAGGCCGGGGAGTTCATGCTGCCGACGTCGGGGGCCAGGGTGCGTTCCGGGGTCACGTAGCACAGCCGGGCACCGGTCGGGGCGAGGAGCTCCACGGCGTCCATCGCCGGGTAGCCCCCGTGGTCGTCGTAGACGAGCACCTCGCTGCCGTCGTGCGGGCGCAACGCTCCGGAGGCGACGTCCCAGGTGTCGGCGACCAGGTCGGCGCCGACGGGCAGGAAGGACCGGTTGGGCATCCCGCCGGAGGCGATGATGACCAGGTCGGGGTGTTCGGCGAGCACGTCCCGGGCTTCGGCGTAGGTGCCCAACCGCAGGTCGACGTCGTGGTGCCGGCACTCGGTGACTCGCCAGTCGACGACGCCGAGCAGGTCACGGCGGCGGGGGTTCGACGCGGCGAGCCGCACCTGTCCGCCGGGTTCGTCGGCGGCCTCGAACAGCACGACGTGGTGGCCGCGTTCGCCCAGGACCCGGGCGGCTTCGAGCCCGGCCGGGCCGGCCCCGACCACCACCGCCGCGCGGCGACGCCCCACGGACGGGGGAATCGTGTGCGGAATCCGGAGTTCGCGTCCGGTAGCGGGGTTGTGGACACACTTGGTGTCCCCGGAGTCGTAGATCGCGTCCAGGCAGTAACTCGCGCCGACACAGGGCCGGATACGGTCCTCCCGGCCGGAGCGGATCTTGGCGACCAGATGTGGGTCGGCGATCTGCGCCCGGGTCATGCCGACCAGGTCCAGCAGCCCCTCTCGTAGGGCGTGCCGCGCGGTGGCCGGGTCGGCGATCCGGGCCGCGTGCATCACGGGCAGGTCGAGCGCCCGACGTACCTCCCCGGTGAACTCCAGGAAGGGTCCCAGCGGCGTGCCCATCGAGGGGATGGTCCGGGCCAGGGAGGCGTCGCTCTCGATAGTGCCGTGGATGGCGCTGACGAAGTCGATGCCCGCGGCGCTGAACCGCCGGGCCGCCACCAGTGCCTCGTCGAAGGTCAGGCCGTGCGGAAGGTCCTCGTCGAGCGCCATCCGCGCACCCACGAGGAAGTCCGGCCCGACGGCCGCGCGCACCGCCCGGATGACCCGGAGCGGGACGACCATCCGACGCTCCAGGTCGCCGCCGAGCTCGTCCTCCCGATGGTTCGTCGCGGGGGACAGGAAACCGTCCAGGAAGTGCCCGTAGCACTGCAACTCGATGCCGTCGAGGCCGGCGTCCCGGCAACGCCGCGCCGCGGCGGCGTAGTCGGCGACGACCCGGTCCAGGTCCCACGGCTCGGCGGTCTTGGGAAACGCCCGGTGCGCGGGCTCGCGCAGCGGAGAGGCGGCCACCACCGGCAGCCAGTCGCCGGAGTAGTTGCTGGTACGGCGGCCGAGGTGGGTGACCTGGCACATGACGGCCGCTCCGGCCTCGTGCACCTCGTCTGCCAGCCTGCGCAACCACGGGACGATGTCGTCCCGGTACAGCAGCAGATTGCCGAACGCCGGCGGACTGTCCGGGGAGACAACGGCCGATCCGCCGATCATCGTCAGACCGACCCCGCCACGCGCCTTCTCCAGGTGGTAGGCGCGGTAACGGTCACCGGGGAGCCCGTCCTGGCCGAACGCCGGTTCATGGGAAGTGCTGACCACTCGGTTGGGCAGGGTCAGGTGCTTGAGCTGGAAAGGCTGGAGCAGGGGATCGATGTTCGTGGTCTGAGTACGCACAACCGCTCCTAGGGAAGCTCCGTGGCGGACTGACGACGCTGTGGTACGGGCCGGACTCAACGAGAGAAGATCGACACACGGTTTCGCATTGCGAAACATAAACACGATGCGAAACAACTGTGGGCCCCGCGCGCCCACGCCGTCAACCCCCGGAGGAGAGCGGTCAACCGCGCCTGATATAGCCCTTGCGCCAGGAGATCCGATCGCCGGCAGCGACGAGCTGCTCGGCGAGCCCCGCGACCGTACGCGTGTCGATGCGGAACGTCGGCCCGGAGAGCGTCACCGTCGCCACCACCTCGCCGTTCAGCGAACGCACGGGGGCAGAGAGGGCGGCCAGTCCGATCTCATGCTCCTCGCTGATGGCGCTGTAACCCCGCGCGCGCACGGACTCCAACTCCTCCCGCAGACGCGCCGGGTCCGTGACCGTGTGCGGCGTGAACCGCTCCAATGGCTGCGCGAGGATCTCGTCGGCCTCGTCTTGGGGCATGTTCGCCAAGAAGACCTTGCCCGCCGATGTGGCGTGCATCGGCGTACGCTTGCCGACCCAGTCGATGCTGGTGATGGCCGCGCTGCTGATCACCTGGTCGATACTGATCACCGCCTCGCCGTCATGGACCGCCAGGTTCACCGTCTCCCCGGTGGCCGCGGCCAGCTCCTGACAGACGGGGCGGCTCAACAGCGACAGGTCGTTCCCCTTGGTCGCCCCACCAGCCAGTTCGACCACGGTGTAGCCGATGCGGTACCGCCCTCGCTCGCTGTCCTGCTCGACCAGCCCACGCGCCTCGAGGGTGGCCAGCAGACGGAACACGGTGGACTTGTTGATCTCCAGAGACTGGGCGATCCCGGTGATGCCGGACGGCCCCCGCGCGGCCAGCACCTGGAGAATCGACACCGCCCGATCCACCGACTGGACCGAGGTGTCGCGCACCCGACCGTTGCTGCTCATACCCGGAAGCCTATATGTGCCGCCCGGCGCACTCCGTCGAGCGCACGCCCCCGACGGGATCCGCGTCCCGTGCCGCCCACGCGCGGGGCGCGCACGAAGCCCCGCCTCTGGCCCGCTGGGGTGTCCGACCCGCTGGGTCGATGGGATGGGCCGGGTCGACGGGTGAGCGAGGTCGTCCGGGTGATCAGCGGAGGTGGCCGGCTCGGGTTGGCCCGTACGCGCCTTACGCGCCGTACGCGCCACCGGGCCAGACTGCGGGTTCAACGGCCGGCCAGGTGACGGCTCAGGCCGCGTAACCCTTCGGGGGACGAGCGAGGCGAGTTGGTCGAAGGAGAGTCAGTAGATGTGGCTACCACCGAAGGAGGCGGGGTCGGCGATGCGGACGGTCCGGTTGACGTCGTCATCGCCGATGACGGTGAAGTAATGGTAGATCGTCTGGCCCGGCGGGTAGCCGGGAGGCGGTTACCGGGAGGCGCGAAGATGTTGGTGACCAGCGGGTAGTTGTTGCTGATGTCGAGCACGATGTCGCGCCACAGCAGGTCCTTCCGGGCTGTGTGGGCGGGTCGTTCGGCATCTCCTTGGTCTCGTACCAGCTCGTGCCGAGGTTGTTGTTGAGCACGTTGGTGACCTGGCTGATGTGATCGGTCCCGCCCTGGTCGGTGCCCAGTTGGGCCGCCAGGTCGGCCTGGCTGGGCGGGGCCGTCCGCGCTGAGAGCGCGATACGCGTGGCCGAAGCCGAGGTTGTGCGCGTGACAACTAGCCGGGTGGCCGCGGCCAGACGCGCGGGCGGAGTTACCGTATACCGCAGCCGCCAAGCCACCAGCCATCCCCCATCGGAGAATTGACCCCCATGCGCATGGGCCTCGCCATATCGCAGTACGGACCGTTCGCCCGGCCCGAGGCCATCCGTACGGTCGCGCGCGCCGCCGAGGAACTCGGCTACCAGAGTCTCTGGACCGGCGACCGCATCCTGTCGCCTATACGACCCCAGGACGCGTATCCCGGCAGCAAGGGGGCGATGCCCTCGGCGTACGACACCTTCCTCGACCCGCTCACCGTGCTGACCGTCGCGGCCGAGGCCACCGAGCACGTCCGGCTGGGCACCAGCACGCTCAACGCCCTGTGGCACCCGCCCGTACTGCTGGCACGCACCCTGACGACGCTCGACGTGATCAGCGGCGGCCGGCTCGACGTGGGCATCGGACTCGGCTGGTCGCGCGACGAGTACGAGGCCGCCGGTGTGCCGTGGCAGCGGCGGGGAGCACGGCTGGAGGAGTGGCTGGACGTGGTCGACGCGATCTGGACGACGGACCGGGTCGAGCACAGCGGCGAACGCTGGTCCGTGCCGCCTTCGGCGATCTCGCCCAAGCCCGTGCAACGGCCGCGCCCGCCCGTACTCTTGGGCGGCTACTCGCCCGCCACGATGGAACGCCTCGGGCGACGCGCGGACGGCTGGCTCCCGGTGGCGATGCCGATCACCCGGCTCAACGAGCTGTGGCAGCGGGCCGTCGACTCGGCGGTGCACGCCGGGCGGGACCCACAGGCCCTGCGCCGCGCGCTCCGTATCAACGCACGGCTGACCGACGAGCCGACCCCAGCGGAGGCCAAGCCCGGCCACGGCACGGTGGCGCAGCTCGTCGACTACCTGGTGGAGGTCCAGGCGGCCGGCGTCGACGAGGTGTTCATCGACCTGCAGCAGACGGCGACGAGCGTCACCGAACTGCTCGACCACGCCGAGACGATCGCCTCCGGCCCGGCGGTCTGAGCACAGCGGGCGCCCCGACGCACGCCCGGGCAAGCGGAGTCGGCCTCGAAAGTTGCGTCCCCTCGTCAGCCGCGCGTGCACATCTCGACGGAGTCGCTACCCGCGGCTGCGGAAGGTTCTCCGTGTGACGCCCGCCCAGGCCACGAGCAGGGTGTGCTTCCCCACGCCCGCTGCTGGTCCCGCCATCACCACGTGGTCACACGCACCGAACGCGTGCTCCCCTCGCCCGCGGGGCTGGTCCCGTCGCGACGTTGTGCTCGCCGCCGGTATGGAGGTGATCCACGCGGCAAACAGTTTCCCGCCACGTGATTTTCACAAACCTGCCAACTCCCCTTCTGCCCTGCGCTTTTCCCCGTACGTACGGGCGCCACCGGGCGCCACCGCGGGTGTACGGCAAAACCGACGGCGGCGGCGTACAACCGCCGCCCCGCCACGCAAGTCCTACAGGCATCCGAGGCCGTGTACGCACTACCGGGCCGACCCTCCGGGACATCGACAACGGCCTCCGCTACCCCCCACCCGAATCGGGAGATGAATTCCGTGCGCAAGAGGACAGTCCGTACGACCATCGCGACGGCCGTCGCCGCCGCGGCCGTGGCCGCCGCCCCGGTGGCCTGGGGCGCCATGGGCGACAGCGGCGCCGGGACGGCGGCCGACGGCGGCGACTCCACCGTGGCCAAGCCGGTCGGGATCGCTCCGAAGGCCGACTTCAACAAGGACGGCCACGCCGACCTGGTCTCCACCGCCCCGAAGAGCGAGGTGTCCGGGGAGTCCAACGCCGGCTACGTGGCGGTGACCTACGGCTCGGCGGACGGCACCGACCCGGAGCAGCGCCAGGTGATCAGCCAGCAGGACGAGGACGTGCCGGGCATCGCCCAGGCCAACGCGCGCTTCGGCGCCGAGGCGGTCGCCCGCGACCTGGACGGGGACGGCTACACCGACCTGGCCGTACGGGTCGAGAAGAAGAACCATGACGAGTACGACGGCGGCGCCATCCTGATGTGGGGCTCTGACAAGGGGCTGCACGGCGGCGTCTACGTCAACGACGGCGGCAACGGCGACGACCTGACCGGCGGTGACTTCAACGGGGACGGCAAGGCCGACCTCTTCCTGGAGAGCGGCCAGCAGGAGGGGCTGGCGCTCGGCCCGTTCAGCCGCGAGGGCGTGCCCGCCAAACTAGGCCCCGCTCCGGAGGCGAACGACTTCACCGCCGACACCGTCGCCGGCGACATGACCGGAGACGGCAAGGACGACCTGGTCCGGTTCAGTCGCTACGAGAACAACGCGCACCCGGCGCAGTTCTACCAGGGAACGGAGGAGGGACTGCGGGCGACCGACACCAGGCTGCCCGCCGGCAGGACCGGCGCCCTCGGCGACGTCGACAAGGACGGCTACGCCGACCTCGTGATGTCCCCGCACCCCCAGAACGCCGCCAGCCAGCCGCCCAACTCGGTGCGGGTCTTCTACGGTTCGAGCAGCGGCCCGAACGTCGAGGAGCCAGGCCCGGTGATCGACCAGGACACCGAGGGAGTCCCCGGCAAGAAGGAACAGGGGGACGAGTTCGGCGAGGCACTGGACGCGGGTGACGTGAACGGCGACGGATACGCGGACATCGCCGTGGGCTCCCCCGGCGAGACCGCGCAGGGCAGGAAGGCGGCCGGCACCATGGTGCTGCTGCGGGGCGGCGAGGGCGGTCTGTCCGGCGACGGCGCGCAGGTCGTGGACCAGGCGACTCCCGAGGTCCCCGGCAAGCACGAGGCGAAGGACCGCTTCGGGGACTCGACGCGGATGCTGGACGCGGACAACGACGGCCACGCGGACGTGGCGGTCGGCGCGCCCAACGAGAACGCCGGCGTCGGCGCCGCCTGGGTGCTGCGCGGCGGGGACGAGGGAGTGACCACCGAGGCACGGTCGTTCGGGCCGAAGAACCTCGGGGCGCCCGAACTGCGCAACCTCGCCCAGGCGTTCGCGCGCTGACCGACACGGCGACCGTGCCGCGGCGGCAGGACGGCCTCCGGGCCGCCGCGGCACGTACGGCTCGCCCGTGCACGTACGGGCACGGGCGCCGGGACGTGGGGGCACGGGGACGTACGGGCAGGGGAACGCGCGGATAGTCCGGACGCGTACCGGTGCGTATCGCGCACGGATGACAGCGAGCGGTGATCCACCCGGCCGCTGCCCCGAAATCATCACAGCAAAGCCGCCCTGAGAACACGATTCCAGCACAATGATGCTTGAGTGATCTGAGGGTTTGGTGACAGTCTGACCGGAAAGCCCCCCTCGGAAAGGTGCGTATGTTGTCAGCCAAACGAGCGATCAGCCGCGCCGCTTACGGCTCACGTTTCGACAAGGTCCCCGAGACCCAGCTGCCGTACGTACGGCCCGGCGAACGGTTGGCCAGGGAGTTGCAGTGGCGCTCCCGCCTGCAGAGCTTCCCGGTGATGTCCATGGAGGAGTACCAGGCGCGCGCCAAGTTGGGCCCCATCGAGGAGTTCGTCAGCTGCCACATGTGCGGCGAGACGCGGCAGCAGCCGATCGTCCGGCCCCGGAGCAAGAAGAAGAAGGACGGCAAGTGGGCGTGGTCCTACCGCGTGGTGCACTGCCCCTCCTGCGGCTTCCTCTACCGCAACCCCAACATCCTCCCGGAGCGGCTGGGCGACCTCTACGCCAAGAACTACAGCAGCTTCCTGACGGGTGACTACGCCGAGAAGCGACAGCGCCGCTACCGCCTGACCATGGACTCCTTCTCCCCGGTCTTCACCGAGGGGAACAAGCGGCGGCTGCTCGACTTCGGCTGTGGCGCCGGCTACTTCCTGGAACTGGCCGAGGAGCGGGGATTCGACGCCTGCGGTGTCGACCTCTCACCGGACTCCGTCGAGCAGGCCAACCAGCGACTCTCCTCGGCCACCGCCTACCACGGAGCACCCGAGGACATCCCGGAGATCTCCGCCGGCGGCTTCGACGTGGTGACGCTGTGGTCGGTGCTAGCACACCTGCCGCGCCCCATCGAGGACTTCACCACCTTCCGGAACCTCCTAGGGCCCGGCGGAGTGCTGCTGCTCCTCAGCGTCAACGCGAACTCGCTGCTGCTCAAGCGGGACGGGGCGGGCTGGAACGGCTTCACCAAGAACCACCTGATGTTCTACTCCGCCGACACCCTTCCCATGCTGCTGCGGCACGCCGGTTTCGCGGGCGTCGCCTTCGAGCCGTTCTACGGCGACACCATCGAGGCCGGCACCACGAAGCTGCCGGAGGCGTACAACCACCGGCTGCGCAAGACCGTGGACGCCAGCGACGGCGGCAACATGCTCCGGGCACTGGCCTTCGCCGACCAGAAGGCCATCGACAACTGGGGCGACGGCCGGACGGTGCACCGGCTCTGAGGGACGTACGACGGTCCCCTCGACGCCTGCCACGGCGAGGTGGAGGGAGGGCCGAGCGAGGGGCCGGGGTCAGCGGGGCGACACGCGTTGCGGCGATTGTCGCCCCGCCGGTCCCGGCCCGTTCGGGCAACGGGGCCACACGAGGCGACCCGTCACGCCGGCCACAGCAGCGCGGCCACGCCGTGCTCCCGCCCCGCCGGCTACGGCTTCCGCGCCACCCCGCAGTAGAACGCCACCTCTTCGGGCTCGCCCCACGGCGTGGCTTCCGGCCGCCAGCGCGAACACGAGACGACGCCGGGCTCCAGGAGATCCAGGCCGTCGAAAAAGCGCGCCACCTGCTCGGGCGTGCGCTGGGTGAGTTTCGGGGTGCCGACCGAGTTCCAGAAGCGCACCGCGTCGTCCACGTCGTCCAGCCCGGGGCCGGTGATGGTGTGCGACAGCGCGAGATGGCTGCCCGAGGGTACGGCGTCCATCAACTCCCGCACGATCGCCGACGCCTGGTCGTCCTCGTTCACGAACATCGCGATGCCCAGCAGCATCACGGCGACCGGCTGGTCGAAGTCCAGCGTGGCCGCCGCCTGTCGCAGGATGCCGGCCGGGTCGTGCAGGTCCGCGTCCAGATAGTCGGTACTCCCGGAGACCGTGCTGGTCAGCAGCGCACGGGCGTGCGCGAGCACCAGCGGGTCGTTGTCGACGTAGACCACCCGGGCGTTGGCGGTGACGCGCTGCGCGACCTCGTGGGTGTTGTCGGCGGAGGGCAACCCCGTGCCGATGTCCAGGAACTGCCAAATGCCGGCTTCCTCGGCGAGATACCGTACCGCGCGGCCCAGGAAGGCGCGGTCCGCGCGGGCGTAGTCCAGGATGTCCGGATGGAGCGCCCGGATGTGGTCGCCCGCCTGCCGGTCCACGTCGTAGAAGTCGCGACCGCCCAGCCAGTAGTTCCACATCCGCGCGGAGTGGGCCACCGTGTGGTCGATCTGCGGAGGGGAGGCCGACTCCCCGGAGGCGAACAGTCCGTCACTCATCGACAAGCGTCTCCCGTCTCGTTCGCGCCATCCCGCCTCGCACCGTACCGGTACGCCGGCGCCCGGCCGCCGCGTCAGGGTATCCCGGCCCGCCCGCCACGGGACCGGGCCCGGACGAGCCGAGCCGAGCCGAGCCGAGCCAGCCAGCCGCACGGTGCCGTGCCGTACGGACCGACCGTACGGAACTCCGTACGCGAGGGGCCGGGCGATCGTCAATGAGCGGATTCGCACGGATCAGATCGGTCCGCATGCTCTCCGTGACAGCACAACTGGCCTAGAGTGGCCCCCGATTGGCCAACACATCTTGTTTGAACACGCCGCCCTGACCACGCGAGTCGTCCACAAGGATCACCGTGACCGCCACCACCCGACCCGTCCCCGGCGAGGGAGTAGCTGACGAGCACGCCGACCGTGTACGTGCGCCCGCTACCCGCGAAGGGGAGGAATCAACGTGACCACGCCCGCCCGAGACTCGAGCCCAGGGCCGCCGCCCGGCTGCCCGGCGCACGCGGCCAAGGGGGCCGTACCGCTGAGTGGGCCCCGGTTCCACACCGACCCGGCCCAGTTGTACCGGGACATCCGCCGCGAGCACGGACCGGTGGTCCCCGTCCTGCTGCCCGGTGACGTACCAGCCTGGCTGGTGATCGGCTACCGCGAGATGTACCACGTCACCGCCGAGCCACGGCTCTTCCCCCGGGACTCCGGCCTGTGGAACCAGTGGGACACGCTGCCCGAGGACTGGCCGCTGCGCCCGATGGTGAACGGCCGGCAGCCCGGCATCTACTACACGGTGGGTGCCGAGCACCAGCGGCACGTGGCCATGGTCCAGTCCGCCCTCGAAGGCGTCAGCCAGCTGGAACTGGACAAGCAGTGCGAGGAGTTGGCGGACGGGCTGATCGACGCCTTCTGCCAGCGCGGCGAGGCCGACATCATCGCGGAGTACGCCAAGCCGCTCCCGATCCTCGTGCTCTCCCGGCTGCTCGGGCTGCCGGACGCCGACGCCCCGGCGATGACCCGCGCGATCACCGCGCTCGCGGACGGCGGGGTGGACGCGCTGGAGGCCTTCCAGTACTTCGGTGACCGGCTCGCCCGACTCGTGGAGGAGAAGCGTACGGCCCCCGGGGCCGACGTCACCTCCCGGATGCTGGCCTACCCCGAGACGTTCACGGACGAGGAGTACCAGCTCGACCTGCAAGCGCTGCTGGCCGCCGGCCACCTGCCGACGGCCGACTGGATCGGCAACTCGGTGCGCCTGATGCTCACCGACGAGCGGTTCGCCGCCTCGCTGTCCGGCGGCCGGCACAGCGTGCCGGAAGCGATGAACGAGGTGTTGTGGGAGGACACCCCCACCCAGATCCTCGCCGGCCGCTGGGCCGCCCGGGACACCACGCTGGGCGGCTACCGGATCGCCGCCGGCGACATGCTGCTCCTCGGCCTGGCCGGGGCGAACAGCGATCCCGAGGTGCACGTCTCCGCCGGCGCGTCGGACGGCTTCCGGAACGGCAACAACGCCCACTTCTCCTTCAGTCACGGTGAGTTCGGCTGCCCCTTCCAGGCGCAGGAGATAGCCGAGTCCATCTCGCGTACGGGGATCGAGGTGCTGCTGGACCGGCTGCCGGACGTCGACCTCGCCGTGTCCGCCCAGACCCTCGCCCGTCGACCGTCCGCGTTCCTGCGCGGCATGACCGTGCTGCCCGTCCAGTTCTCGCCCAACCCACCCGTTGGAGGCCGCTGATGACCTGCCCGTACGAGCCGAGCGCGGCGCCGGGACGGCACTCTGGCGGCCTCCTCACGGCGGAGGGACCGCAGGGGATGGAGACCGCGGACGGCCAGTGGCCGCTCGTACTGGACCCGTTGGTGCGACGGCTGGACGAGGAGACCCGGCAGCTGCGCGCGGCCGGGCCGCTGGTGCGGGTGGAGATGCTCGGCGTGCGCGCCTGGACCATCACCCAGCACGCTGAGGCGCGGCGGCTGCTGACGGACACCCGGCTGGTCAAGGACATCAACCAGTGGACACTCTGGCAGACCGGTGAGGTGACCCGGGAGTGGCCACTGATCGGCATGATCGACTCGGGCCGTTCGATGTTCACCGTGGACGGGGCGGAGCACCGGCGGCTGCGTACCAAGACCGCGCAGGCGATCACGCCCCGGCGACTGGAGGAACTCCGTCCGGTCATCGAGCAGATCACCCACCAGCTGCTGGACGAGGTCGCGACGCGGGGCGCCGAGGGCGGGCAGGTGGACCTCAAGTCGGTCTTCGCGCTGCCGCTGCCGATGTCGGTGATCAGCGTGCTGATGGGCGTCGATCCCCAGCTGCATCCGCGGCTGCACCGGCTGTACAAGGCCTTCTTCTCGACTCAGACACCGCAGGAGGAGCGCCACGCGGTGATCGAGGAGTTGGACGCGCTGTACCTGGACATGGTGCGGGAGAAGACCGCCCGTCCGACCGACGACCTGACCAGCGCGCTGATCCAGGCGGACCAGGGCGGCGAGCCGCTGACCGAGACCGAGGTGGCCGGGAACCTCCAGGCGATGGTGGCGGCCGGTCACGAGACCACCATCAGCCTGATACTCAACTCCGTACGCGCCCTGCTCACCCATCCCGAGCAGTTGCGACTGGTGCTGGACGGCGAGGTGAGCTGGGACGCCGTGATCGAGGAGGCGTTGCGCTGGGACACCCCGGCGACGCATCTGCTGATGCGATTCGCCAGCGAGGACATCGAGGTGGGCGACGGCGTCATCCCGAAGGGCGACGGCGTGGTGATGTCCTACCGGGCCATCGGCTGGGACGAGCGGCAACACGGCGCCAACGCGGACACCTTCGACATCACCCGGCCCACGCCGGTCCGGCACATCTCCTTCGGCCACGGCCCGCACATCTGCCCGGGCGCGGCGCTCTCCCGGGTGGAGGCGGGCATCGCGCTGCCGGCGCTCTTCGAGCGTTTCCCGCGCCTGCGGTTCGCGGTGCCGGTGGAGGAGATCGTGAACCAACCGGTCCTCACGCAGAACGACCTGCGCAACTTCCCGGTGTTCCTGGACGGTTGAGGCGCGGGCGCGCCGAGGCTGCCCGCACCGCGCCGCTCATCCGCGCACCGGCCCCGCGGCTCGGCCAGGGCGGGTCACTCGCTGGTGACCACCGCGAACGCGGCACCGGCCGGGTCCTTCAACGCCGCCATCCGCCCCACCCCGGGCATGTCCGTCGCCGGCACGATCACGGACGCGCCGTGTGCCGTTCCGGTGGCCAGGGTCGCGTCACAGTCCGGCACCTCGAAGTACGGATACCAGCGGGAGCCGGCCCGCAGCTGCCCCTCGGGCAGCTGCATGATGCCGCCATGCGTGTCGCCCCGCTCCCCGCCGGTGCGCGCGACCAGGGTGTACGTCGTGCCGTTCCCGACCGTCGTGTCCCACAGCTCCCAGCCGAACACCGAGCCATAGAACTGCCGGGCCTCCGCCGCGTCCGTGGTGTACAGCTCGGTCCAGCACAGCGTGTACGGATCGCCCACCGCGTCCAGGCCGCGGTTCTCACCCGGCTGCCAGACGGAGAAGTGCGCCCCGGTCGGATCGGTGAACCCGGCCATCCGGCCCAGCGCGAAGACGTCGAAGGGTGCGAACCGCACCCCACCGCCGGCCTGTTCGACGACCGACGCGGTCTCCTCCACGTCGTGGCTGTGGAAGTACACCTCCCAGGAGGGCTCCGCGTCCTCCGCGCTCAGCGGACCGACGCCCGCGACGTTCCCGCCGTCCAGCCGCAGCAGGCCGTACCCGCCCGCCTCGGCGCCCTGTGGAGCGAAGTCCCAGCCGAACAGCGCACGGTAGAACTCCGCCGCTCCGTCGATGTCCCGGGCGGCCAGATCGAGCCAGATCGGGACGCCGGGGACATAGCTGGTGGTGAGCATGCCGGTGCTCCTGGGTGTCGGGTGCGTGGGGGCGCGTACGGACCCAGCTCGGCTGACGCCCGTACGGTCACACTGGCTCAGCCGGAATCAGCATGGCAGCGGAGCGGGGGGCACGCTTCCCGAGCGGCCAGCCGGGACCGCCAGTCGGGGGACGGCCCGGGCGGGCGGCCGTACGCCCCGGACCCGCTCGGGCGGCCGTACGGCCCGGGAAGCCAACCTCCGACGTGCGCACGAGCTCCGACGCGCGCCCCCGGCACGCGCCTCTGCTCCGGAAGTGATCCCTCACACGGTCAAAGTGCCCGGTTGTGACTTGACACTCGCCGCCGAGCACGATTGGCGAACGACCGAGCGGGAATGACCTGTTGCGGCGCTGCGTGCGAGCAGCGATTTCCATACGGAGGGGGAGCCACATGGGAGCGGACAGCCGTGCTGTGCGTCGTACCGCGCGAGTCGAGTACGCCCTGCCGCAGGAGGATCTCTCCGCCCGCTGGGCACGACGCCTGACCACCGGCTTCCTGGCCGGATCGTGGACTCCCCCGGAGGCCGAGCGATGGCGGGACGAGGCCGCGCTCGTCGTCTCCGAACTGGTCACGAACGCCACCCGGCACGGCGACAGCCGCTGCCGGCTGCGGCTGAGCACGGCCGCCGCGGGCGGTGTCACCATCGAGGTGCACGACGACGGCCCCGGCCAGCCCACCGCGCGGTCCGCGAGTCAGGAAGCCGAGGGCGGCAGAGGCATCGCCCTGGTGCGCTGCCTCACCCGAAGACTCGACGTCACACCGCACCCCGCCGGCGGCAAGACCGTGCGGGCCGTGCTCGCGCACTCCTAGGGCACGGCAGCCGCGCACCCGACGCCGTACGCCGGTCGGGCGCGCTCCTCCCGTGCCGGACGAGCGCGCCCCTGTCCCGAGTGGGTACGCCGACCGGCCGGGGCGTCCCCGTCACCGGGGGGTCGTGCCGCTACAGGTGGTGTTGAGGGTGGAGCCGGGATCATTCCGCTTCGTCCGCTCGTCCACCACCTTCCCGTTGACGAGTATCCGGCAGCCGATCTCCTTCCGCGGCTCCTCCGAGGACACCTGCAGGGTCAGTGACCTCCCCGGCCTCACCTCGAACTTCTTCGACCACGGCGTGGTGACCCCCTCGGCCTCGAGGTCCGACTGACCGTCGCCGCTCTTGGTGCCGGTGTACGACTCGGACTTGACGCCGGGGCTGTAGACACTCGCCGGTGAATCCCCCGTCACCTCGTACTCGACGGTGACCATGGCGCTGTCCCCGCCCCCGCCGGCGGAGTCGCCGCCGCTCGCCTTTCCGTCCTCGGAACAGCCCGTCAGCAACACCGCCGTGCCAGCCAGCGACGCCACGGCCAATCTTCCACGCATCCGTTCCCCCATGAACGCTTCCTACCGCCCGCGGGTTTCTCCCGGGGAGGCGGAACATCCTCGCACGCGCCTCCGACACGCACCTCGCCCGTGCCGCGCAACTCCCCGACCCCGCCGTGGAGTTGCCGGAAGACCCCGCACGCGTGCGCGCTGGTGCCGCCGCCCCGTACCGGCCGGCGGCACCAGCGCGGCTACGCGCCGATCCGCCCCCCGTCCTCGGCCCGTACGGTCACCACCGCGGGTCGTACGGCCTTTCCCGGCCCGTCCGGCCAGCTGGACACCGGGTCGTCGGCGCTCGCCCCGTCCACCTCGCCCGGGTGCTGCACCGCCACCAGCACCTGCCGCTCCCGCACGACCGGCCCGCACACCTCGCCGCCCGTCGGCACCGTCAGGAACTGCCGCACCTCACCCTCCCGGCGACCGCGCACCGCGACCCCGAACAGGCCGTCGTTGCTGCCCAGTTCGTTTCCGTCGGTGGCCAGCCACAGGTTGCCGTACGGGTCGAAGGCGATGTTGTCCGGGCAGGAGATCGGACTGACCCGCTCCTTGGGGAAGCCCGCGAAGTACGTCGAGGGGTCCTCCGGATCGCCGCAGACCAGGAACAGCCGCCAGCCGAAGCGGGTGGCGGCCGGATCGTCGTGCCGCTCGACCAACTCCAGCACCTGGCCGTGCTTATTGCCCCTGCGCGGGTTCGCCTCGTCTACGGGCGCCTTCTCCTTCGCGCCCCGGTCGGTGTTGTTCGTCAACGCGACGTAGACCCGGCCGGTACGCGGGCTCGGTTCGACATCCTCTGGCCGGTCCATCTTGGTGGCGCCCGCCCGGTCGGCCGCGATCCGGGTGAAGACGTACACCTCCTCCGCGGTCATGCCCTCGACGTACGAACGGTCCCCGGAGGCCAGTGGGAGCCATTGGCCCGAGCCGTCGAACTCGCCGTCCTCGGGCAGTGCGCCGTCCCCGGTGATCTGGTCGGCGGGGCTGTCCCCGGTGACCCGGGCGACGTACAGCGTGCCCTCGTCCAGCAGCCGCCCGTTGTGCTCCCGGTCAGCCGGGCGTCCGCCGCGCCGCATGGCCTCCTTGGAGACGAACTTGTAGAGGTAGTCGAAGCGTTCGTCGTCACCCATGTAGAGCACCGCGCGGCCGTCCCGGGTCAGCCGCGGCTCCGCCGCCTCGTGCTTGAACCGGCCGAGCGCGGTCCGCTTGCGCGGCGTGGACTCCGGGTCGTACGGATCGATCTCGACGACCCAGCCGAAGCGGTTCGCCTCGTTCGGCTCCTTCGCCAGGTCGAAGCGCTCGTCGAACCGCTCCCACTTGCGCTCGGACGCCTCCCCGGTCAGGCCGTACCGGGCGAGGCGCTTCCGGGTCGCCGGGTCGTCGACCCGGGCGGCGTTCGCGAAGTACTGGTTGAAGTTCTCCTCGCCGGACAGCACCGTGCCCCAGGGGGTGGTACCGCCACCGCAGTTGTTCAGCGTGCCCAGGACCGTACGGCCCTCCGGGTCGGCGGACGTGCGCAGCAGCTCGCCGCCGGCGGCCGGGCCGGTCAGCTCCACCGGGGTGGTGCCGGTGATCCGACGGTTCAGCCGGTGCCGGGACAGCGCCGTCAACCGGCCGCCGCGCTGCTCCTCGGTCACCAGCACGGTCAGCCCGTGTGCCGCCCAGGCCACCTCCACCTGTTCCCGCGTGGGCCGGTCGGCGTCGTAGCCGGGGAACATCATGACCTCGGTGGTGTACTCGTGGTTCACCACCAGCAGCCGCCGGTCCCGCTCGCCGGGCAGCTCCAGGCTCGCGATGTAGTCGCAGTTGTAGCCGAACTGGCCGGCCTGGGCCCGTGCCGTCTGCCGCTCGGGGTCGAACGCGGGCGCGCCGGCCAGCACCGGGTCACCCCAGCGGATCAGCACCTCCTGCGCGTAGCCCTCCGGTACGACCACGGCGTCCTCGGTGTTGGGCCGCACCGGCTCGAAACGCAGCCCGCGCGCGGGCCTTCCGCCCGGCTGACCGTGCCGACCACCGGGTCCGCCGGCTGGTACGGCCGCCGCCGGGGGCGCCTGACCGAGCACGCTGGCGCTGGTGGCCGCGGTGGCGGTGGCGACCGCGCCGGCGGCCAACAGCGTGCGGCGGGAGAGCGTGCCGGAGATCACCTCGCCGAGGTAC
Organism: Streptomyces oceani; assembly: GCF_001751245.1. GTDB lineage: Bacteria > Actinomycetota > Actinomycetes > Streptomycetales > Streptomycetaceae > Streptomyces > Streptomyces oceani. The sequence goes on along the minus strand of NZ_LJGU01000147.1, from coordinate 26,577 downwards.
GCGTTGTCGCTGGTGTTCGGCACCTCGTGGAAGCAGGCGTCACCGCAGCGGTAGCGGCAGGTGAGCGCGGACCTGCCGCCCGGGTGGGAGCCGGTCTGGCCGTTCGAGCCGTTCGAGCCGATCAGCGGCAGCGGTTTGCGCATGGTCCCCTCCGGGTGTTCGGGCTTCGCCGGTCCGGACGCTATGGGTGCCGGGACACCGGAGGGCGACGGCCGTATGAACGCCCGTTGAATCACCGGCCGGCGCGGCCGAGCGGCACGCGCGGCGCGTACGACGAGGGGCGCGTACGACGAGGGCGGTCGGACGAGTCGGAACTCGCTACGACCGCCCCCGGTGCCGCGCTCGGGGCCGGGTCACGACCCGGCCGGCCACCGCTCGGATCCCTACTCGCGGGCGCCTGCCTCGCTGGTCTCGCTGTCCTTGCTGGTCTCGCTGTCCTCGCTGGAACCAGCCGTGCCGGACCGCTGCTTCGCCGGCGCCGGCTTGCGCAACGCGAGGTGCAGCTCACGCAGCCGGGCCTCGCCGACCTCGTTCGGCGCGCCCATCAAAAGGTCCTGCGCGTTCCCGTTGAGCGGGAAGGCGATCGTCTCCCGGATGTTCGGCTCGTCCGCCAGCAGCATCACGATCCGGTCCACGCCGGGCGCGATGCCGCCGTGCGGCGGAGCGCCGAAGCGGAGAGCGCGCAGCATGCCGCCGAACTCCCGCTCGACGGTCTCGCGGTCGTATCCCGCGATACCGAACGCCTCGAACATGATCTCCGGTTCGTGGTTCCGGATCGCCCCGGAGGACAGCTCGACGCCGTTGCACACGATGTCGTACTGCCAGGCCAGCACGTCCAGCGGGTCCTTCGTACGCAGCGCCTCCAGGCCACCCTGGGGCATCGAGAAGGGGTTGTGCGAGAAGCCGATCTCGCCGGTCTCCTCGTCCTTCTCGTACATCGGGAAGTCCACGATCCAGCAGAACCGGAAGGCGTCTTGGACGAACTTGCCGGTCCGCCGGGCGACTTCGACCCGCACCGCGCCCATGATCCGGGAGACCTCGTCGAACTCGCCGGCGCCGAAGAAGACCGCCGTGCCCGGCTTGGCGTCCAGCGCGGCCGTGAGCGCCGACACGTCCGCCTCGGTCAGGAACTTGGCGATCGGTCCGGTCAGTTGACCGTCGTCGCCGACCCGTACCCAGGCCAGGCCCTTGGCACCCTGCTCGACGGCGAACTCGCCCATCTGGTCGAAGAACCTGCGCGACTGGTCCTCGGTGTCCGGCACCGCCAGGGCGCGTACGTGCTTGTCCGCGAACGCCTTGAAGCCGCTGCCCGCGAAGATCCCGGAGACGTCCACCAGCTCCAGCTCGGCCCGCAGGTCGGGCTTGTCCGAGCCGTACTTCAGCATCGCCTCGCGGTAGGGGATGCGCGGGAACGGCGAGGTGACGTGCCGGCCGTTGCCGAACTCCTCGAAGACGCCCGTCATGACCTGCTCGATGACCTGGAAGACGTCCTCCTGCTCGACGAAGCTCATCTCCATGTCGAGCTGGTAGAACTCCCCCGGCGAGCGGTCCGCGCGGGCGTCCTCGTCCCGGAAGCAGGGGGCGATCTGGAAGTACCGGTCGAAGCCGGCGATCATCAGGAGCTGCTTGAACTGCTGCGGGGCCTGCGGCAGCGCGTAGAACTTGCCGGCGTGCAGCCGGGAGGGCACCAGGAAGTCGCGGGCGCCCTCCGGCGAGGTGGCGGACAGGATCGGGGTGTTGATCTCGTTGAAGCCCTCGTCGGTCATCCGGCGGCGGATGGCGGCGACGACGGCGGAACGCAGCATGACGTTCCGGTGCATACGCTCCCGGCGCAGGTCCAGGAAGCGGTGCTCCAACCGCCGCTCCTCGTTCACCCCGTCCTCGGCGTTGATCGTGAACGGCAGCGCGCCGGCCTCGCCCAGCACCTCCACCTCGGCGACCTCGACCTCGATGTCGCCGGTGGCCAGCTCCGGGTTGACGTTGTCCGCGCCCCGGGCCACGACCCGGCCGTCCACCCGCAGCGTGCTCTCCTTCGACAGCGCGCTCAGTCGCTCGTGCACGTCGGCGCGCTCGGGCCGTACGAGCAGCTGCACGACGCCGTAGTGGTCGCGCAGATCGATGAAGAGGATGCCGCCCAGGTTCCGCCGATTGTGCAACCAGCCGCTCAGCCGGACGTCCTGTCCGACGTCGGTGGAACGCAGCTCGCCGCAGGTGTGGGACCGGTACCGGTGCATCATTCATCCAAGTCGTCGGGCGTGGGGGCGGGCGGGCTTCCGCCACACGGGCGGAGTCCACGGCCCCTCAGCCTACCGTCCCGGGCTTAGAGCGTCCGGCGGTAGGTGAGCGGCGTCGGTCGCCGATGCCCGGCGCCCGGCTGCGTTGTCGTCGGTCGACAGCGCCTCCGGCTGCCTCCCTGCTCCGCCTTGCCGGACTTGGGCCTCGACACCCTCCTTCTCCCACTCGCCCACCGCCGGACGCTCTTACCCGCACTCGCCTCGATTTCCCATACATGCATAAAGTGGGGCAATGCGCACGGATGACGTACTGGCGGCTCTGGGCGCCGGCGTCTGGCGATGGAACGACGACTCCGGCACGATCACCCTGGACGAGAGCGCGGCTCGACTGTTCGGGATCTCGAGGCCGCCGAGCGAGCACGACGGCACGTTCCGCCTCCCGGAGGAGGCCCTCCGGGAGCGCATCCACGTCGTCGACTACGTCGAGCTGGCGGACATCGCCACCCTCGCCCTGGCCGAGGGCCTGCTCGCCGAGGCGATGGTGCGGATCGTCACGGAGGACGGCGCCGTCCTGCGGACCGTACGCATCCGGTTGCGCGCCGTCCCGGCCGACGAGGAGCCGGCGGACCGTACGGCGGGACACGGGACACCCGCCGCCCGACGGACGGGCGGCGGGCAGCCGCACGACCTCGTCGGGGTCATCTCGGAGGTACCGCAGCAGCCCCCGAGCACACCCCACGAGCCCTCCGCCACGGACGCCGGGCAGTCGCGGCGGTCCGGCCGTGCGCAGCAGCCCGCACATGCGCAGCAGCCCGCCCAGGCCCCTCCGGCACGGGACGCGCGGCCAGCGACGCACCCTCCGCGTACGCGTACGGCCGCCGCTCCGGTGCAGACCCCGGTCACCGGCGACTGGCGGCGCTCCCGCGAGGCGTTCCTGTTGGACGCTGGACGCGCGCTGGCCGAGGCCCGCTCCACGGCGGAGGTGCTGCGGGTGGCGGCGGCCCTGGCCATGCCCGGCTTCACCCCCGACGGGTTCGCGGTCTTCGGCACGGACGGCGCGCGGCTGTCGGTTATCGGTCATCACGGACAGGCGCCCGGCGACGAGGGCCCCTTCGTGGACATGCCGCTGGAGACGGACTATCCAGCGGCCCAGGTGGTGCGTACGGGCCGGGCGGTCTACCTGCCGAGCCCGGCGGACTACCGGCACCGTTTCCCCACCACCTGGCCGCTGGCCGCGGGCTTCGAGCGACAGTCCTGGGCCTTCCTCCCGCTGATCGTCGCCGGGCGCACCATCGGCGCGTGGCTCGCCGCCTTCTCTCAGCCGGTCTCCTTCACCCCGGACGAACGGGCCGTCCTCTCCACCGTCGCCCGGATGCTTGCGCAGGCCCTCGAGCGCGCCCAGGAGCACGAGAGCGAACGGGAGTTGGCCGCCGGCCTGCAACAGACCCTGCGCCCGGTGTCCCGGCCCGACGCCGATGGCCTGGAGCTGGCCGCCCGGTACGTACCGACCGGCGGCGGCCTGCAGGTCGGTGGCGACTGGTACGACGTGATCCCGCTGCCGTCCGGGCGTACGGCGCTGGTGATCGGCGACGTGCAGGGCCACGACGTGCGGGCCGCCGGCCTGATGTCGCAGCTGCGGGTGGCGTTGCGCGCGTACGCCGCCGAGGGGCACCGTCCGGACGCGGTGCTCGCCCGCGCCTCCCGGTTCCTCGCGGAACTGAACGGCGCCGCCGAGACGCGGGCGGACGGACCGGGCGGCACGTCAGGCGCATCAGACCCGTCCGGCACGTCCCGCACGTCCCGCACGTCCGGCACGTCCGGCACGTCCGACGCGGAGTCCGAACCACGCTTCGCCACCTGTCTCTACCTCGAGGTGGACCCCGCCTCCGGCACCCTGGACATCGCGCGAGCCGGTCACCCCGAACCGGCGACCCGGATGCCGGACGCCCCGCTGCTCGTCCGCTCGACCGCCGGTGGCCCGCCCCTCGGCGTGGACCCGGCCGCCGACTACCCGGGGACGCGGCTGCTGCTGGAGCCCGGCGAGACGCTGCTGTTGTGTACGGACGGGCTGATCGAGACCGGCGGGCACGACGCCGACTCCGGCTGGGCCCGGCTGGCGGAGGTCTGCGCGGCCCAGCCCAGCGCGACGGGCTCCGGGGCAACGGATTCCGGGGCAACTGATTCCGAGGCAACTGATTCCGAGGCAACGGCGGACGGTGCCTCGGCGGACGTGGGGAGCGGCCAGGACCTGGAGGCCCTGGCGGACGCGCTGCTGCACGCCGTACACGGACCCGCCTCGCACCATCGGCCGGGCCCGCTTGCCGACCGGCGCGGGGACGACATCGCGTTGTTGCTGCTGCGTCGGGCCAGCACCGGCCCCGGGAAGTGCCCGGAACGGCACGCCGTGCGCCGTACGGTGCTGACCGTCGCGCAGGCGGAACCAGAGCGGATCGCCGAGTCCAGGAACCAGTTGCGGAGCCTGATGCACGACTGGGCGAACCAGGGACAGCTCGACACCGCTGTGCTGCTGCTGTCCGAGATGCTGACCAACGTCCTGGTGCACACCGACAACGATGCCCTGCTCATCCTTCAGGTCAGCGGCCCACCGGAGGGCCGGCTGCTCCAGGTCGAGGTCGCGGACGGCAGCGAGGAGCTGCCGCACCGGCGCTCCCCCGGCGAACTGGCCTCATCTGGGCGTGGGTTGATGCTGCTGGACTCGCTCGCGGGGGACTGGGGCGTGGAGCCGCGCGGGGACGGCAAGTGCATCTGGTTCCACCTGCGGGAGGGCCCCGAGGGCATCGGGGGCGCGGAGGACCCGTACGACATGAGCGGGCTGGCGGGCGCGGCCGACACGGAGGGCCTGGAGAGCCTGGAGGGCCTGGAGGGCGCGTACGACATGGGCCGTACGCACAGCGCGGACGACACGAACAGCGCCCACAGCGCGGAGAGCGCATCCGACGCGGAAACCCGACCCGTCGACTCCGGGGGCGAGACGCGCGACAAGGCGAGGGACGCGGCACCTCACGGGGGATAGAGGTGCCACGCCCCTCCGAAGGGCGGCGGGACTGGGGGGGAGTCCCACACGCCCGGTCTACGTCCCCGCCAGCACGGACGGGGAAACCTGACAGGCCCGGCCTGAATCGGCGGGCTCTGACCAGGGGAACGGGTGGCGGTTCCCCTGGGTTCCCGGACCCTCCACGACCAGCGGCACCCCTCAGCCCATACGCCCTCGTCAGCCCGTACGCCCTCGACGGTACGACTCAGCCGTACATCCGCCGCATCGCGTAGTCGACCATCTCCTCCACCGCCTTCGCGTCGAAGACGACCCGGTGCTCGCCCTCCATGTCCAGCACGAAACCGTATCCGGAGGGCAGCAGGTCCAGCACCTCGGCACCGGTGATCACGAAGTACTTCGACTCCTTGCCGGCGTACCGGCGCAGCTCCTTGAGGGTGCTGAACATCGGGATCACCGGCTGCTGGGTGTCGTGCAGCGCGAGGAAGCCGGGGGTGTCCCCGCGCGGGCAGTAGACCTTGGAGGCGGAGAAGAGCCCCTGGAACTCCTCGCTGCCCATCGCGCCGGTGGTGAATCCGCGCACGGCGTCGGTGAGCGTGGGCGGGGAGGGCTCGGGATAGAGCGGCTCCTGGCCGTACGGCGGCGGGGGCTGCTCCTCGTACGCCGGTCCCGGGCTGGCGTACGGATCGGCGTACTGCTGGCCGTACTGCTGCTGGGCGTACTGCTGGCTCCCGTACTGCTGGGCGTACTGCTGGCCGGCGTACGGCTGTTGACCCGCGTGCTGGCCGGCGTGCTGGCCGGCGTGCTGTGCGTGCTGGCCGGCCTGCTGACCGCCCGCGTGCCGGGCGTGCTGCGCGTGCCGGGCAGCGTACTGCTGACCGGCCTGATGCTGACCGGCCTGCTGCTGACCGGCCTGATGACCGACGTGCTGCTGTTGCGCGTCCTGTCGCTGTCCAGCGTGATGGCGCCCGTGCCCCGGAGACGCGTTCTGGTCATAGCCGTACATGCGGGCAAGAGTAACCAGTCACACATGGGTCATGAGGGCTTGCGTCTTATTACCGACCGGTAGCATCATGATTGATACTTGCCGGTAGGAACGAGTCAATACGGAGCCGTCGCCATGGGCCACTACAAGTCGAATCTGCGCGACATCGAGTTCAACCTCTTCGAGGTGCTCGGCCGGGACGCGGTGTACGGCACCGGACCGTTCGCGGAGATGGACGTCGAGACCGCCAAGAGCGTGCTCAGCGAGATCACCAAACTCGCCGAGAACGAGCTCTCCCAGTCCTACGAGGACGGGGACCGCAACCCGCCCGTCTTCGACCCCGACACCAGCACCGCGCCCGTACCGGCCTCGTTCAAGAAGAGCTACCAGGCGTACATGGACGCCGAGTGGTGGCGGATCGGCATCCCCGAGGAGATCGGCGGTACCACCTCGCCGCGCTCGCTGCTGTGGGGCTTCGCCGAGAGCATCCTGGGCGCCAACCCGGCGATCTGGATGTACGCCTCCGGTCCGGCCTTCGCCGGGGTACTGCACGAGGAGGGCACCGACGAGCAGCACAAGATCGCCGGACTGATGACCGAGCGGCAGTGGGGCTCCACGATGGTGCTGACCGAGCCGGACGCGGGCTCGGACGTGGGCGCCGGCCGCGCCAGCGCGGTCCGGCAGAGCGACGGCAGCTGGCACATCGAGGGTGTGAAGCGCTTCATCACCTCCGGCGAGCACGACCTCTCCGACAACATCGTGCACTTCGTCCTCGCCCGCCCAGAGGGCCACGGCCCCGGCACCAAGGGCCTGAGCCTGTTCATCGTGCCGAAGTACGACTTCGACTGGGACACCGGCGAGTTGGGCGAGCGCAACGGCGTCTACGCCACCAACGTCGAGCACAAGATGGGTCTCAAGGTCTCCAACACCTGCGAGTTGACCTTCGGCGCCAACGCCCCGGCCAAGGGCTGGCTGCTGGGCGAGAAGCACGACGGCATCCGCCAGATGTTCAAGATCATCGAGTTCGCCCGGATGATGGTCGGCACCAAGGCCATCGCCACCCTCTCCACCGGCTACCTCAACGCCCTGGAATACGCCAGGGATCGGGTGCAGGGCGCGGACCTGGCGCAGTTCACCGACAAGACCGCGCCCCGCGTCGCCATCACCCGGCACCCGGACGTACGCCGCTCGCTGCTGACGCAGAAGGCGTACGCCGAGGGCATGCGCTCGCTGGTGCTCTACACCGCCTCCGTGCAGGACGAGATCCTGCTCAAGGAACACGCCGGCGAGGACGCCTCCGCCGAGCACCGGCTCAACGACCTGCTGCTGCCGATCGTGAAGGGCTACGGCTCGGAGAGGTCGTACGAGCAGTTGGCCCAGTCGCTCCAGACCCTCGGCGGCTCCGGGTACCTCCAGGAGTACCCGATCGAGCAGTACATCCGGGACGCCAAGATCGACACCCTCTACGAGGGCACCACCGCGATCCAGGGCCAGGACTTCTTCTTCCGCAAGGTCGTGCGGGACCAGGGCCAGGCCATGACCGCGCTGTCCGAGGAGATCAAGAAGTTCCTCGCGGAGGCGAAGGGCGGCGAGGAGTTGTCCACGTCCCGCGACCAGCTCTCCCGGGCCGCGGCGGACCTGGAGGCCATCGTCGGCGCGATGCTGACCGACCTGGCCGCCACCGAGCAGGACGTCACGTCCATCTACAAGGTCGGCCTGAACACCACCCGCTTCCTGCTGTCCTCCGGCGACGTCGTGATCGGCTACCTCCTGCTGCGCGGCGCGGCCGTCGCGGCCGAGAAGCTGCCGCAGGCGACCGCGAAGGACAAGGCGTTCTACGAGGGCAAGATCGCGGCGGCGAGGTTCTTCGCGGCGAACGTCCTGCCGGGGCTGGCCGTGCAGCGCTCGTTGGCCGAGTCCGTCGACTCCTCGGTGATGGACCTGGACGAAGCGGCGTTCTGAGCGGCGTTCCGAGCGGCGTTCTGAGGCCGTGACGGCGGAGGGCCGTGCTCCCGGTCGGGGGAGCACGGCCCTCGCCTGTGTGCCGGTATCGGCGCACCCACCCGCCAACCAGCGGGCCGGCTGGCAGAGTTATCCACAGACCTCGATCCGGCCACCCACGGCGGGGAGATCGTCCGTATGCTGACCGCCATGACCACCAACGCCACGGCTCCGTTCGACCGCGCCCACACCGACGGTCTGCTGTCCTTCCTGGCCTCCGCACCCACGCCGTATCACGCGGCGGCGAGCGCGGCGGAGTCCCTCGAGCGGGCCGGCTTCCGGCGGCTCTCGGAGACCGAGGCGTGGGACGGCGGCGCGGGCGGGCGGTTCGTCGTGCGAGGCGGCACCCTGATCGCCTGGTACGTCCCGGAGGCCGCCGGTCCGGAAGCATCGTTCCGGATCGCCGGCGCGCACACCGACTCCCCGAACCTCCGGGTCAAGCCGATCCCGGACACCGGCTCCAGCGGCTGGCGACAGGTGGCCGTGGAGCTGTATGGCGGGCCGCTGCTGAACTCCTGGCTGGACCGCGACCTGGGCCTGGCCGGCCGGCTCTCCCTGCGGGACGGCTCCAGCCGGCTGGTGCACGTCGACCGCCCGCTGCTGCGCGTGCCACAGCTCGCCATCCATCTGGACCGCCAGGTCAACGAGGGGCTGAAGCTCGACAAGCAGCAGCACATGACGCCGATCTGGGGCCTCGGCAAGCCCAGCGAGGGCGAACTCATCGCGTTCCTCGCCGAGGAGAGCGGCGTCCGGCCCGGCGAGGTAACCGGCTGGGACCTGATGACGCACAGCGTCGAGCCGCCGGCCTATCTGGGCCGGGAGCGCGAACTCGTCGCCGGCCCGCGCATGGACAACCTGCTGTCGGTGCACGCGGGCGTCGCCGCGCTGCTGGCGGCGGCCGAGCGCGCGGACCTGGGCGCGGTGCCGGTGCTGGCGGCCTTCGACCACGAGGAGAACGGCAGCCAGACCGACACCGGAGCGGACGGCCCGCTGCTGGGCCGGGTGTTGGACCGCTCGGTGTACGCCCGCGGGGGCACGCACGAGGACCGGGCGCGGGCGTACGCCGGCACCGTCTGCCTGTCCTCCGACACCGGCCACGCCGTGCACCCCAACTACCCCGAGCGGCACGAGCCGGGCCACCGCCCGATGCCGAACGGCGGGCCGATCCTGAAGACCAACGTCAACCAGCGGTACGCCACCGAGGGTCCCGGCCGCGCGATCTTCGCGGGTGCCTGCGAGCGGGCGGGCGTGCCCTGGCAGCACTTCGTCTCCAGCAACGCCATGCCGTGCGGCACCACCATCGGCCCGATCACCGCCGCACGGCACGGCATCACAACGGTGGACATCGGCGTCCCGATCCTGTCCATGCACTCCGCGCGGGAGCTGTGCGGCGCGGACGACCCGTACCTGCTGGCGAACGCCCTGACGGCGTTCCTGACCGACTAGCCGGGCCGCTCCCTGGACGGTGCCGTCCTGCCCCGTCTCACCGGACATGTTCCGGTTCTCGCTGGCGAGACGAGACCGAGTGAGGAGGCCGAGTGAGGAGGCCGAGTGAGACAGGGCAGTTCAGCACCGGAGACTCAGTTCGCCTGACGTATGCGCACGGGGATCACATCACCTCGCGAATCAGCCGATCCCGCCGGGCGAGTGCCCGGTGTCGGTCGACCGATCAGTGCCGGGCGGGCGGTCAGCGACCAGCGTCGGTGGCCGACCAGCCGGTCAGCCGTCCAGGCCCGCCAACACCAACGGCAGCCTGGCCGCGCCCCCTTCACTCACCCGCACCGGCACGCCCCAGTCCTGCTGGTGCACATGGCAGGCCGGATACTCCACCTCCGGCGCGTCATCACAGGACGCCGCCATCGCCGAGACGTGCAGCACGCCCTCCGCCACCCCGTCCGCCAGGACGAGCGGCCGGCTCAGCTCCGTGCCCTCGCCCGCACCCTCGGCCAGCAGCTCCGGCGGGCTGGCGCTGACCAGCAGGCGGGTCGCCGGCCCGTACCGTTCGTCCAGCTTCTGCCCGGCCGGCGGCTGGAACACCACCTCGAGCCGCAGCTCGCCGGGCGCCACCTCGGTGGCCGCGCGCTGCGTACGGTGCGCCACCTCCGCGACACGTACGGCCTCCTCCGGCAGCCGCAGCCGGGTTAGTTGGTGCCGCGTGGACTCCACGACGAGCAGCTCCTCCGCCCCACCGGCCGGCTCTCGTGTGTCTCCCGCCAGCACCGCGCCGGAGGGTTCGCGCAGGTCCGTGGCCAGCGTACTGACCTGGTGCGTGGCGGGGTCGTAACGGCGCAACGCGTGGTTGTACGTGTCCGCGATCGCGACCGAGCCGTCCGGCAGCGCGGTCACCCCCAAGGGATGCTGGAACAGAGCGGATTCGGCGTCCCCGTCCCGGTGCCCGAAGTCGAACAGTCCGCTGCCGACCGCCGTACGCACCGTCCCGTCCCGGTCCATCCAACGCAGCGCGGAGGTCTCGGAGTCGGCGATCCACAGCCGGTCCTCGGTCGCCGCCAGCCCGGAGGGCTGCGCGAACCACGCCTCGGCGGCGGGGCCGTCCACCAGCCCCTCGTTGGTGGTGCCGGCCACCGCGGCGACCGTGCCGCCGGCGGTGACGTGGGAACCGTCCGTCGGGTCGTACGCCCACAGTTGGTGCACGCCGGCCATCGCGATCCACAGCCGTCCGGCGAACCACGCCACGTCCCACGGCGAGGACAGCGCCACCTCGCGCGCCGGTCCGCTCGTGGCCGAGCCCTGCCACCACTGCGCGCCGGTGCCCGCCAGGGTGCTCACGGCGCCGGTGTCCGGGTCGTAGCGACGCAGCGCGTGGTTGACGGTGTCCGCCACCGCCACGCCGCCGTCCGGCAGCAGCGCCAGGCCCTGTGGCTCGCTGAACCGGGCCTCCTCCGGCGGGCCGTCGCGCAGTCCGCGTACGCCCTCGCCGATCCGGCGCAGCACGGTCACGCCGTCCGCCGCCAGCTCGACCAACTGGTGCCGGGTGGTGTCGCTGACCAGGAAGCGCCCACCGGCATCCGATCCCGGCCCCGGCTCCGGCCCCGGCAGCCACAGCACCTTGCCGGGGAAGCGGAGGTCGCCGGCGACCGGCTCGGGCGGTACGTACGGCCCGTCGCCGCGCCGCAGCGTGCCCTTCGCCGCGTGCTCCGCCTCCAGCTCGGTGACCACCGTCTCCAGCGCGTGCGCGTGACCCTCGCCGGCGTGCTGGGCGACGACGTAGCCCTCCGGGTCGATGACCACGAGGGTGGGCCAGGCGCGTACGGCGTACTGCTTCCAGGTGGCCAACTCCGGGTCGTCCAGCACGGGATGCCGCACGCCGTACCGCTCGACGGCGTCCATCACGGCCTCCGGCTCGGCCTCGTGCGCGAACTTCGGCGAGTGCACCCCGATGATCACCAGGCTGTCCGCGTGCCGCTCCTCCAGCTCCCGCAACTCGTCCAGCACGTGCAGACAATTGACACAGCAGAAGGTCCAAAAGTCGAGCAACACCACACGGCCACGCAGCTCGGCGAGCGACAGCTCCTCGCCGCCAGTGTTCAACCAGCCACGTCCGCGCAGCTCAGGGGCACGCACCCGGGTTCGGTGGGTCATACGTCCAGCCTGCCAGACGCCCTCGGGGCTACTGGTTCCACGAACCCGATGACGTTGTGCAATGCCTCAGCGACAAACCTCAACGTCCCGCGCAACTCGCCGACCGACACATCGTCGGGATCGAGCAGCAGCGTGGCCTGTGCGAGCGACCAGACGTGCTTCGCGTCGGCTAGCATCGCCGCCTGCTCCGGGTCAGGGTCCGAGATCGTGATGAGCCGGCCGTCCGGAGAGGACGTCACTCTGGCTGGCGACGCTTCCTAATGCTGTTGTCAAGCGGCTGTGGTCACCGGAGGTGTGACTTGATAGCACCGACCGTCACGGATCAGGGCCCAGATGACGTTGACGCGTCGGCGGGCGAGGGCGAGCACGGCCTGGACGTGCTTCTTCCCTTCGGCGCGTTTGCGGTCGTAGAACTTCCGCGAGTTTGGGTCGTAGCGGACGCTGACCAGCGCGGAGGTGTAGAAGACACGCTGGAGTCTCCGGTGGTAGGTGATCGGCCGGTGGAGGTTGCCGCTGACCTTGCCCGAGTCGCGAGGTGCGGGGGCGACGCCGGCGAAGGCGGCCAGGGCGTCCGGGGAATCGAACTCGTCCAGGCCGCCGCCGATGGTGGCGAGGAACTCGGCACCGAGGGTCGCCCCGATGCCGGGGACGCTCAGGACGATGTCGGCGAGCTCGTGCTCGCGAAACCGGCCCTCGATGAGCTTGTCCATTTCGGCGATCCGCTCGTTGAGGGCCATCACCTCCTCGGCCAGGGTGTGGACCAGCTTCGCGATGGTCTTCTCCCCGGGGACAGCGGTGTGCTGGCGCTCGGCGGCTTCGACGGCCGCTTCGGCCAGGGCTCTCGCGTTGCGGACTTTGCGGTTGGCGAGCCATGTGGTCAGCCGGGTGCTCCCGATTCGGCGGATCGCAGCTGGGGTCTGGTAACCCGTCAGCAACTTGAGCGGACCGGTATTCGTCACATCCAGAGCCCGTTCCAGGGCCGGGAACATGCTCAGCAGGGTGCCGCGCAGGCGGTTGACGACGCGGGTGCGGTCCTCGACCAGGTCGGACCGACGTCCGGTCAGCAGCTTGAGTTCGACGGCGGCCTCGTCACCGGGGCGGATGGGCCGCAGGTCGCGGCGCATCCTCGCCTGGTCGGCGATGACGTAGGCGTCGCGGGCGTCTGTCTTACCTTCGCCGCGGTAGCCGTCGGGGGCCCGGTTCACCAGACGGCCGGGCATGTAGAGGACCTGCTGGCCGTGGCTGACCAGCAAGGCCAGCAGCAGCGCGGGTTCCCCGCCGGTCATGTCGATGGCCCAGGTGACCTCGCGGCCGTCGGCCAGGTCCAGAACGTTGCCGATCAGCTTCAGCAGCTCGGGTTCGTCGTTGGCCACCCGCCGCGACAGCAGCGTCTTGCCGTCCGCGTCCAGGGCGAGGCCGTGATGGTGTCCCTTACCGCTGTCGATCCCCGCCCATATCCGGCTCATCGCGCTCCTGACGTACGTGTTCGTGCTGTTCATGCCACGGACGACCTCGCCGGCATTGCTCTACACAGCGACTTGCTCGCACTTCCTAATCGGCGGCCGAGTCGTCGTGGGGTGCCGGGCGGCGAAGCGTCGTATGCCACGAGACGGCAGCCGCCTGATAGCCACACCCAGCACCCCTGGGCGACCCAACCCTACGAATGGCTCGATCAAACCGATCAAGAAGGTAGAGCCGCCTGAGGGTCGGCAGATCGGGCTGTCCTGGCGTGCTGAGAATGTGAAGTCATGCCAGCACGATCGGTCACCCTCACGAGGTTTTCGCAGGCACCGAAGGTACACAGATCGCATCTCACGGTAGCGTTCCAAAAAGCCCAAACGTCCTATGGAGAACTCTTGAACACCGCGTTGAGCGATGCTATGCGCAGTGCCCAGCTTGGTACCGGTGGCTTGGCAACTAGAGTGGGTGTGACCAGGAAGACGGTCGAGCGTTGGCTCACGGACCCACTCAAGATCCCGCATCCTCGGACCAGTGCCGACGTCGCCGAAGTGCTAGGAGTCAGCGAAACGGTGTTGTGGCCAAAGGCTGTGCGCTCTTCCGTGAAGACCGGACCCGAACGCGAGATCCTCGACGCCTACCCCTACCGCAACGCATGTCCGTCCCCCGTGTGGTCACGGCTGATCGATGCGGCCGAGCGTCGCATCGTCTTCGCCGGATACACGAACTACTTCCTGTGGCAGGAACAACCCCGCCTGGTCGAACGTCTCCAACGCAAAGCCGAGAACGGCTGCGAGGTGCACGTCCTCGTAGGTGATCCGGAATCGTCGGTCACCCGGCAACGGGAGGAAATCGAAGACGTCACCCTGACCGTTTCCACCCGTATCGGCGTCACCCTGGACGCGTTGTAGAGACTACGGGAAGTCGACGGAGTGCGGGCTCGGTTCAGCGACCGCCATATCGCGCTGTCCGTGTTCCTCTTCGACGACGAGGCGCTGGTGACACCGCACCTGTCATCGCTGCTCGGGCACGACTCTCCGATGCTGCGTTTGCGCCGACAGGCGGAGGACGGCCTGTACGACCGCTTCGCGGGGCATGTCGCCGCCCTGTGGAAGGACGCACGGCCGGTGTGGGAGTAGCCACGGGCACGGCGTCGAGCCACAGCTTGGTGCCGCTACGGGGCGAGGGCGTCCAGGACGACCGGCCACAGGCCGTCCTCCGTGCGGAAGGCCAATGGGTCCTGCTCCCGCATCCGAGCCGCCAGTCGTTCCACCTCCGGAGCGGCGTCCCGCTGCATGTCGGCGGCCAACCGCTGTCGGTGCCGGGCGTAGTGGCTGAGGAAGTCCAGGAAGTCCCGCAGCGTGGAGTTGATGACCTCGGCCTGCGGCCCGCTCTCCTCGAAGGCGAGCAGCATGACGCGGCCGCGCCGCAGGTCGAGGACGTACCGCAATTGCGGCTCCCCGGTGGGTCCACCGAGGATCAGCGCGTCCAGCGGCTCGTCCAGCCCGACCGGGATGCCGAGCAGCGCCCGGAAGATCCTCGGGTCACCCTCCACCTCCAGCGAGAAGACGATGTCCAGCTCGACGGGCAGGCCAACGTCGGCGAGGAGTCGGGCGTCCTCCTCGTCGGCGCCCTTCGTGACGGAGGCCGACGGATCGGGGCGTACCAGGTGCTCCTCGCCGAAGAGTTCGAGCATCTCGGCGGCCGTGGTGGAGGTCATCGGGTCAGACGTCCTTGCGGGCTGTGGCTGAACGGAATCCGGCGAGCCTACCCGTGGTATCGGATCCCCGCGTATACGGGGCAGACTGCTCGGCATGGCGAAGGATACGGCGGCGCCGGCGGACGACACGGTGCTGACCGTGTGTCCGGAGCTGACGGATCACGAACTCAACGCGCTGTTCGAGGCGTCCTGGCCGGAGCACCAACCGACCTCCTTCGCCCCCGTGTTGTCCCACAGCCTCGCCTGGGTCGCGGCGCATCGGGGGAACCAGCTGGTCGGCTTCGTCAACCTCGCCACCGACGGGGGCGCGCACGCCTTCGTGCTGGACACGACGGTACGTCCGGACGCTCGCCGCCGTGGCCTGGGCGTACGGCTGGTACGCGCCGGGGCCGAGGAGGCGCGGGCGCGCGGGGCGCGGTGGCTACACGTCGACTACGAGCCACGGCTGGAGGGCTTCTACCAGCGCTGCGGCTTCCGCCCGACGGCCGCCGGCCTGCTGCGGCTGTAGTCACGGCTCGTACGGGCGCGAGCCCGGTCGGTGTCCGGGCTCGGGTGGTGCGGCAGCGCGTACGGTCAGCGGTCCCGTTCCTCCGGCGTCAGCACGAAGGTGCCCATGCCAGCCTCCGAGCGGGTCAGGCCCTCCGCACGCACGGCTTCCATGGCGCGCTGTGCGGTGCTGTTCACGACGTCGAACTCGGCGGCGAGCTGCACCACACTCGGGATCTTGCTGCCCGGTGGATAGGTCCCGTCCTTGATGCGCCCGGTGATCGCGGTGGCGATCTGTGGCCACATGGCCCGGGTCCGATCGATGCTCATGCACACGAGTTCAGTACGCCTCGGCATTCTTCGCATCTTGAGCATACTTCGGTAGACTTCGGTATGCTTGTGTCAAGGCGCCCCGGCGACGCGACACCGCGAAGACCCCGGGTCCCACGACACGATGGAGCGTGCCCCTTGAGCGAAGCCCCCCAAGCCCTCGCCGGCCTCCGCCGGCTCCCGTGGCGTACGGACAGCGGCAAGCCCGCGTACCTCAGCACCGACGATCCGAGCGGACTGCTGTCCACCATGGCCGACACCGTCGAGGCCAGCATGCTCGGGAACGCGGAGCAGGTGCTGTGGCTCACCCGACACCTGCTCACCGAGGAAACCACGCTCACCGCGCGGGAACTACGGTTCACCACCCGTCGGTTGACGGAGTGTCTGCACGACTGCGTGGACCTCGCGCGGATGCGCGGGGAGAGACTGGGGTGTGTGGACTAGGCACCGCCTCTCCGACCTCGGCGAGACCCGCCGTGCGCGTCGCAATCCGGTTGCGCGGGCGCCTCACGGACCGAACCATGAGCGGCATGAGCGGCACGAACGACGAGAACGGCACCAGCGGCGACTGTCTGATCAGGCCGGTGCGGGCGGACGAGTGGCCGGCCGCGAGGGAGCTGCGCCTGGCCTCGCTGACGGACCCGATGGCCTCCGTCGCCTTCATGGAGACCCACGAACGGGCCCTGGCTCGGCCGGAGGCGTACTGGCGGGAACGCACCGCCAACGGATCCGAGCGCGGCCCCAACCGCCAGTTCGTGGCCGAGAAGCCGACGGGCGACTGGGCGGGCACGGCGACCGTCATCCTGGAGGAAGCCGGCACACAGGACTTCATGGGACAGCGCGTCGAGCGGCGCCAGGCGCATCTCGTCGCGGTCTTCGTACGCGCCGAGGCCCGGGGTGGCACTGTGGCGCGGGATCTGGTCCGGGCCGCCGTCGGCTGGGCGATGGCCGAGGAGGGCGTGAGCCGGGTGCGGCTGCTCGTACACCGGAACAACGAACGCGCCGAAGCCTTCTACCGCAAGGCCGGCTTCGTGCACACGCACAGCGTGGCCGACGAGCGGGAGATGGAGTACCGCCCGGACCTGTGACCCGTCACGGCCGACGGCGGGGACAACCCGGAAGCGTACGGCGCGGCGTCCACGCCGGGAACACACCCGCGCGGCGCCGCCCAACGGCGGACGTATCCGGTCAGGTCCCGGCACCCGACGCGCTCGTCGGCTCCCCGTGACACGGGCGCGCGCTCACTCCCGCAGGTACAGATCCCGCAGCAGGGCGATCTCGGCTCCGTGGTGCACGATCTCGCGGTGGATATGCAGCACGAGCGCGGCCATCGTACGCTCCGAGAACGGGCCCACCTCGCCGCACTGCCTCGCCAGCCCGCTCTCCCCGAGCCCGCGCACCCCCTCGATCCATCGGGCGTACCCCTGATCCAGCTGCTCCAGGGCTTCCGCCGCCGTGCCCGCGTAGACATGGCTCTCGTAGTCCATGGGCGGCCCGCCGAAGTGCGCGGCGTTCCGCGCGCCGAACACGCCGACCACCAGGTGGCCGAGCCGCCAGGCGATGGTGGTCACCGGCACGGGCGTCGGCTCCGGAAAGCCGTAGTCGATCGTGTACGCGCCGCCGCCGACGCTGATCGGCGCGTCGCTCTCACCACGCGGGCGGAGGTTCCAGCATTCGGCGACCGGCTCCCAGAAGTACTCGTCGTCGGTCAACCCGTCGAGTCGCGGGCGGAGTTGGTTGGCCCAGTGCCACTCGAGCTGGTCGCGCAGTTCGGCGTTCCAGTCGACGGGTGCGTTGGTCGTGGTGTCCATGGTCACAAGGTAGAGCCCGATGAGGACGGATACGGTCCGCGACTTCCGGTCGACGCCTCCGCACGTCCCGGTTCGTGTAGCCCGGTGACAGGCTTCTCGACACACGAAGCGAACATGTGCGCACGGCACGTTCAGGGGGCGCCGCCGTCGGTGGCGCCTCTTTCCGTCAAGTGTGACGCTGGAGTGTGGGAGGCGATCGCCATGAACGTGCGACACGGTCCTCGCGACAGCACACCGGTCCTGGAGGAGAGCCGACACGGCAGGGGAATCGAGGTTCCCAGCTCGATCGAGGACGAGTTGGCCACGAGGTTGCGCGGACAGCTCATCCGGCCCCGGGACCCGGGCTACGAACCGGCCCGGAAACTCTGGAACGGTGTCGTCGACCGACATCCCGCGCTGCTGGTGCGGTGCGCCAGCGAGGAGGACGTGGTCGCCGCGGTGAACTTCTCCCGCGACCACGGACTGCCGCTCGCGGTGCGCGGAGGCGGCCACGGCGTGGCCGGCCACGCCGTCTGCGACGGCGGGCTGGTGATCGACCTGTCGCGGATGACGGGCGTGGACGTGGCTCCTGCGAGGCGTACTGCGCGCGCACAGGGCGGTTGCACACTCGCCGACCTCGACCAGGCGACGCAACGCCACGGGCTCGCCACCCCCATGGGGGTGGTCTCCGCTACGGGCATCGCCGGTCTCACGTTGTCCGGAGGCATCGGCTGGCTCCGCCGCAAGTACGGGCTGAGCTGCGACAATCTCATATCGGCGCGGGTGGTCACAGCCGCTGGGACGGTGCTCACCGCCAGCGAGAGCGAGCACGCTGACCTCTTCTGGGCGATACGCGGCGGTGGTGGCAACTTCGGCGTCGTGACCTCCTTCGAGTACCGCCTGCATCCCGTGGGGCCGGAGGTGTACTTCTGCTTCGTGTTCCATCCCGTGGACCGTGCCGAGGCCGTGCTGCGAGCCGGCGAACAGTACGTGTCCGAGGCGCCCGAGCAGGCGGGCCCGGTCGCGGTGCTCGGCCGGATTCCGCAAACCGCGGACTTCCCGCCGGAATCGCACGGAGAGCCCTTCGTGGCGCTGTTGGCGCTGTTCCCCGGTGATCCGACTGAAGGGGAGCAAGCCCTGCTACCGCTTCGCCGAGTCGCCGAACCGATCTGTGACTTCAGCGGCGTCACCACGTACGTCGCGGCGCAGACCGTCCTGAACGACGACTACCCGGACGGCTGGCACTACTACTGGAAGTCCGTGAACGTGCCCCGGCTCAGCGACGAACTGATCGAGCAGCTGACCTCACATGTCGCCACGGCACCGTCCCCCGCCTCCACCATCGACGTCTGGTATCAGGGGGGCGCGATGGCAGCTGTGGGTGAGCGGGATACCGCCTTCGCCAACCGCGGCGCGTCCTACCTGCTCGGAATCGAAGGAAACTGGGAGGAACCAAGCGGCTCGGACGCGAACACGGCCTGGGCGCGGAACACCGCCGCTGATCTGGCCTCGTTCTCCACCGGCGGCGTCTACCTCAACTTCCCCGGCTTTCTCGAGGAGGGCGAGCAGCTCCTGCGCCAGGGCTACGGGGCCAACTACGAACGGCTCACCAGCGTCAAAGCGACGTACGACCCGGCGAACCTCTTCCGCCTCAACGCGAACATCACGCCACGGAACTGAGCGCCTCAAGAGGAAGACGCGACGGGCCGTATCACCGACTCCATGCCGCCGCCCGTCCGCCGAACCACGCGGTCGCCGTCGGTCCCGCCCCGGTGAGAACAGGGCCCGGCCGGGGAAGGGCTGCGGGCATGAGTATGCGCTATCTGGTCCGGGAACGGGTGTTCGGCATCGGCGACGACTTCTGGGTGGAGGACGAGAACGGCGAACGCGCCTACCTCATCGACGGCAAGGCCCTGCGTCTGCGCGAGACCTTCGAGCTGAAGGACCGAGCGGGCAACGTCCTCGCGGTCATCCGGAAGAAGGCCATCAGCCTGCGGGACACCATGCGGGTGGAGCGGGACGGCAAGGTGATGGTGACCGTACGGGAGAAGCGTTTCACCCCGATGCGCACGGTCTACCGCGCGGAGCTGGCCACCGGCGAGGAGTTGGAGATCCGCGGTGACCTGGTCGGCAAGGAGTACGACATCGAGTACGAGGGCGAGCGGCTGGCCCGGGTCTCGCGCAAGTGGTTCCGGCTGCGGGACACGTACGCCGTGCAGGTCGAGCGGGAGGACTCGGACCCGGCGGTGCTGATCGCGGTGGCGGTGTGCGTGGACCGGCTGATGGAGCGCTCCGAGGATGAGGCGGACGGGAAGGACGGCGGAGGCGAGTAACGGCTCCCGGCCGCCGGCGCCGGCGCTCTGGGAAGCGGCCGGAAAGCGGGTCGGTCGCCCACGAGTTGCGCGGATTCGACGAAGCGGCGCGAACCGTACCACCATCCGGTGGGTCCCAGGATCCGAAGGACATAGCATCGTCCTGTGAAACCACTGCCAGGGCGCCCGTACGCCACGTAACTTGAGAGCAGCCAGCCCGCCGAACGACCGTACTGCCGAGGGGTCCAGTGTCCGACCACCCAAGCCTTCAGCCCTACGTCGATGCCTGGAAGCAGTCCATCGAATCCATATCCGAGCTGGTGAGCCCGCTTTCCGAGGGCGAGTGGAACCGCGCGACCGACTGCCCCGGGTGGTCGGTCCGGGATGTCGTCTCGCACGTCATCGGGATCGAGTGCGAGCTGCTGGGTGACCCGCGTCCCATCCACACGCTGCCGAGCGACATCTATCACGTCAAGGACGAGTACAGCCGCCACATGGAGATCCAGGTGGACGTGCGCCGGCACCACACCGGGCCGGAGATGACCAGCGAACTCGAGTACACCATCATCCGGCGCGGGCGGCAGCTGCGGAACGAGAAGCGGCAGCCGGACGCCGAGGCGCGGCACGTGCTCCCCGGGGAGGACGACATCACGCTGGAACGGCAGCTGCTGCTGCGGGCGTTCGACGTCTGGGTGCACGAGCAGGACATCCGTCGAGCGCTGCGTGCCCCGGGCAATCTCGACTCCCCGGGAGCGCTGGTGGCTCGGGACGTGCTGGTGGAGGGCCTCCCGAAGGTGGTCGCCAAGGGGGCGCGGGCGCCGAAGGGTTCGGCGGTGGTGCTCGACGTGAGCGGGCCGGTGGAGTTCCTGCGCACGGTCCGGGTGGACCAGGAGGGCAGGGGCTCGGTGGACGGCAGCCCCTCCCTCGGCCCGGTGGTCACGCTGTCGTTGGACTGGGACACGTACGTACGGCTGGCCTGCGGCCGGGTGCGGCCGGACGCGGTGAGCGAGCGGGTCAAGGTGGAGGGCGACGGCGAGTTGGGCGAGGCGATCCTGCGCGCCTTCTCGGTGGTGCCGTAGCCCGTGCTAGCTGTGTGGGGGTGCCGGTGCCGCGCGGTTCGTACGCCACCAGCGGCGCCCACGGGCCGCGGGGACGGCGGGGCCACAGGGGCAGCACGGGCCGCGGGGGCGGCGGGGGCCGGCCGTACGACCGACACCGCACCGCCCGTACGGCGTCAGGCCGGCACGTGCACCGTCTCCACCCGGCTGGCGACGACCCGTTCGTCCTCCCGCCGGTGCGCGCGAGGGCGCAGCCGCAGGATCTGGCTGACGCCCAGCAGTTGGATCACGAAGATCACGGTGAAGGCGATCCGGTAGTTGTCCCCGGTCAGGTCGAGCAGCACGCCGACGGTCAGCATGGTGGTCATGGAGGCGGTGAAGCCGCCCATGTTGACGATGCCGGAGGCGGTGCCCTGCCGTTCCGGCGGATTGGCCGGCCGGGAGTAGTCGAAGCCGATCATGGAGGCGGGACCGCAGGCGCCGAGTGACCCGCACAGCAGCAGGAGCAGCCACAGCGGCGCGTGTCCGGGCCAGGCCAGCACGGCGGTCCAGACGGTGGCGCTAGCCGCGACGGTGCCCAGCACGATCGGGCCGCGGGCGGCCCGGTGCCGGGCGATGATCTGCCCGTAGACCAGCCCGATCGCCATGTGCGAGAGGACCACCAGGGTCAGCAACTCCCCCGCGTGCCCGCGGGACATGCCCTGCGCGTCCACCAGATACGGCATGCCCCACAGCAGCAGGAACACCATGCCGGGGAACTGCGTCGTGAAGTGCACCCACATGCCCAGCCGGGTGCCCGGCTCCCGCCAGGCCTCCAGGATCTGCCGGCGTACGTAGGCCCGGCCCATCCGGGGCGGTGGCTCGGGGGCGTGGCCCTCGGGGTGGTCCCGGAGGAAGAGCAGCAGGAGCACGAGCACCAGCACGCCGGCCAGCGCGCTGCCGGCGAAGGCGGGGGTCCAGCCGAGGGAGCTGAGCAGGCGGGCGAACAGCAGCGTGGTCACCAGGTTGCCCGCCATCCCGACCAACCCGGCCAGTTGGGCGACCAACGGGCCGCGCCGGGCGGGGAACCAGCGGGTGCCGAGGCGCAGCACGCTGATGAAGGTCATCGCGTCGCCGCAGCCGAGCAGGGCGCGACAGGCCAGCGCCAGCGGGTACGACTCGGCGAGCGCGAAGCCGAACTGCCCGAGGGTGAAGAGCGTCGCGCCGAGCGCCAGCACCTTCTTGGTGCCCAGCCGGTCGACGAGCAGGCCGACGGGGATCTGCATGCCGGCGTAGACGAGCAGTTGGAGCAGCGAGAAGGTGGACAGCGCGGAGGCGTTGACCTCGAAGCGCTCGACGGCGTCGATTCCGGCGACGCCCAGGCTCGTACGGAAGGTGATCGCGACGAAGTAGACGGCGACCCCGATGCTCCACACCAGCACGGCACGGCCGCCGCCCAGCCCGGACTCGCCCTCGGCGGTGGCGGAGCCACCACCGGCGCGTATACCGCTCACGGCAGATCACCGCGCACGAGGTCCCGTACCCGACCGACGTGTCGGCGCACCGCGGCGGCCGCGGCCTCGGCGTCGCCCGCGCGGATGGCGTCGAGGATGGCGGCGTGCTCGGTGATGTTCTTGGCGACCCGCTCCGGATGGGCGTGCATGACGGCGACACCCATCCGCAACTGCCTGTCGCGCAGTTGGTCGTAGAGGCGTACGAGGATGGCGTTGCCGGTGGCTCGTACGATCTCGGCGTGGAAGCAGCGGTCGCTGACCGCCATCCGAGTCAGGTCGCCGGCCTCGGCCATGGCGCGCTGTTCGGCGAGGATCTCCTCCAGCCGGTCGGGCAGTCCGGCCGGGACGTGCGCGGCGGCTTTCCGCACGGCGTGGTCCTCGACGAGCTGCCGGGTCTCCACCACGTCGGCGATCTCCTGCGCGGAGACCGGCCGCACGAGCGCGCCCTTCTTCGGGTAGAGGGTGAGCAGTCCCTCCACCTCGAGCCGCAGCAGCGCCTCCCGCACGGGTGTACGGGAGACTCCGACGGCCTCGGCCAACTCGCCCTCGGTGAGCAGCATGCCGCCCTCGTACCGGCGCTCCAGGACGGCCTGCTTGACGTGTGCGTACACCCGCTCGGCGGCGGGCGGCTGCTTGGCGGGCGCGGCCTGCGGTTCGTCGGCGGGGCGGAGGTCGGGCTGGGGCTCGGTCGTGGCGGACGGGGAAGACATGCGTACATCTTAGATACAACACGTATGCGCTGTCCGCCCCGTCCATGATGTGGACCGGGCTGCCGGCCGTCCGCTGGACCGCTGACCGTCAGCTCAGGCGGCCGAGATGGATCACACCGATCTGCCGCCGACTCCCGGTGATCTCGTGCAGGACGCGATACGCCCCTACGTGAATGCGTAACAGGTCAACACTGCCGAAAGCCCCCTTCGGGCTCGCTGACGAGTAGATCGACAGCGGCGAGAACCTGCCGCACCCCGGAGGGTCCGTCTGGGCATGCCGTTCGGCCTGGGACAGTGCTTCCGGCTCCCGAACGACATGCAACATCATGCGGGGTCATCGCCGAGGATCCGGCGAAACGCCTCCTCACGGGATACAGCCGCTGACTCACCACGGGCCCGCCGCTCCCGGTACGCCGCCAGAGCTCTCATCTCGTCCAGCTCGGCCGCGTCGGCGGGACTGACCGGCATCGCGATGATGTTGCCGTGGTCCGCGATGACAGCGGGCTCACGTGTCGCGCTCACCTCACGGGCGATGACTCCCAGCCGAGCTCGCGCCTCCACGATCGCGTATGTGATCTCCCGACATGTCCACAAACTTACCTATGCGACAGAGCATGTTGCCGAGATAGCAACGCTGTTTCCGGTCGCTCCGGGATGCGGGTTCCACTAGGGCCGAGGACAGGACAAGCGACGCAGCGCGAGGGAGTACGCATGACCGAGGACACTCAGTCCGAGCAGGAGCCCCAGACCGAGGCGGAGGCGTGGGACGCCCGCTACTCCGAGAACGAGCGGATGTGGAGCGGAAACCCGAACGACGAACTGGTCCGCGAGGCCGCCGACCTGCCCCCCGGCAGGGCGCTGGACCTGGGCTGCGGCGAGGGCGCCGACACGATCTGGCTCGCCCAGCGCGGCTGGCGGGTCACCGGCACCGACATCTCCCGGGTGGCGCTCGACCGCGCGGCGGAACACGTCGCGGAGGCCGGTGTCACCGAGCGGGTCGAGTTGCGTTGGGACGATCTGGGCGAAACCTTCCCCAGCGGACCCTTCGACCTGATCTCCGCGCAGTTCCTGCACAGCAGGGGCGAGCTGCCGAGGGAACGCATCCTGCGCACCGCGACGGAGAAGGTCGCGCCCGACGGGGTGCTGCTGATCGTCGGCCACGCGGACTGGCCGTCTTTCGTGACCGAACGGCCCACGCACGAGGTGCACTTCCCCACCACCGAGGAGGTGCTGGCGGAGCTGAAGCTGCCGGACGGCGAGTGGGAGGTGCTGCGCTGCGCGGAGTACGAACGCCCGCAGACCAGTCCGGACGGTGAACCGTGCACCCGTAAGGACAACACGGTGATGGTGCGGCGGATCAGCGGCTGACCCGGGATCGCCCGGCGGACCGGCACCGTCAGCCCGGCGGCAGGCCGGCCGTCAGCGGCGGCCCGGGGCAGCC
>NZ_LJGU01000147.1:0-1313 GCF_001751245.1 Streptomyces oceani | reverse complement strand
CTGACGGGGCCGGAACCCGCCGCGGGCCCGCCCGGGCGGCGCGGGGCACGCGGCGCACGCCGCGTACCGGACGGTCCGTACGGGTCACACCCGCAGCCGCCGCACCGGCTGGTGGGTGTGCGCCTCGATGTCCCGTGCGGCGGAGTTCAGCATCTGGTGGGCCAGGTCGGACAGGGCACGCGCGGCGGCCAACTCGTCCCCGATGTAGGGCACGTCCTCGTCAGCCGGGTTGGCGTGCGCGATGCCGTGACCCAGCATCACCTCGTCCTCCCCGGTGACCAGCCGGGCCGTGCAGTGCGTGACCCGCTCGGCGTTGACCATCTCCAGCTGTACGTCCCAACTCGCGGTCGGCATGACGCACCTCCCTCGGAAGCGCGGGCCGCGCCCCACGCTCGTACGCCGCGGCCCGCGGTGACTGCTCACCCTTCCATCGTCGCGCCGTTCCGGCCGGTACGCACGGCAGACGCCGACGACGACGGCCCGTACCCCCCGGGGCCGGGGCGTACGGGCCGTTCGAGCTGCCGCTGCTCAGCGCCGCTCAGCTCACGTCCAGGTCATCAGCCGCTTCGGCCGCTCCAGGACGGCGGCGACATCGGCGAGCACCTGCGAGCCCAGCGCGCCGTCGACCATACGGTGGTCGAAGGACAGCCCCAGGGTGGTGATCTGTCGCGGCTTGACCTTGCCCTTGTGCACCCAGGGCTGCTCCCGCACCTGGCCGAAGGCCAGGATGGCCGACTCGCCCGGGTTCAGGATGGGCGTACCGGTGTCGACGCCGAAGACCCCGACGTTGGTGATGGTCACCGTGCCGCCCTGCATCGCCGCCGGGGTGGTCTTGCCCTCCCGGGCCGTCGACACCAGCTCGCCCAACTCCGCCGCCAACTCGGGGAGCGTCCTGGTGCCGGCGTCCTTGATGTTCGGGACGATCAGGCCACGCGGTGTCGCGGCGGCGACGCCGAGGTTGACGTACCCCTTCTGGACGATCTCCTGGTTCTCCTCGTCCCAGGTCGCGTTGACCTCCGGATGCCGCCGGATGGCGACCAGGAACGCCTTGGCGACCAGCAGCAGCGGGTTCACCCGCAGCCCCGACAGGTCCGGGTCCTTCTTGAGGTCCTGGACCAGACGCATCGTCCGGGTCACGTCGACCGTGACGAACTCGGTCACGTGCGGCGCGGTGAACGCGCTGTTCACCATGGCCGCGGCGGTGGCCTTCCGTACGCCCTTGACCGGGATACGGGTCTCCCGCGCGGCGTCCGCGGCGCTGACCGGGGCCGGCGCGGTCGCTTCGGCGGACGGGCCCGCGCCCGCCGGCTCGG
>NZ_LJGU01000146.1 GCF_001751245.1 Streptomyces oceani | reverse complement strand
GGCGACGAGGCCGCCGGGGCCGCCCGACCGTCCGCCGAGGTGGTCGTCGTGGGCCTGGGGCCCGGCCCGGCGGAGTGGCTGTCGGCCGAGGCGGAACAGGCGCTCGCCGAGGTCGGCCATGTCGTCGGCTACGGGCCGTACGTCGCGCGGGTCCGGCAGCGTACGGGACTCGTCCGGCACGCCTCGGGCAACACCGTCGAGGTCGACCGGGCCCGCGAGGCCCTCGAACTGGCGCTGTCCGGCGAACGGGTCGCGGTGGTCTCCGGCGGCGACGCGGGCATCTTCGGCATGGCCTCCGCCGTCTTCGAGGCGGCCGAGGACCCCCGCTACGCCCGGGTCAACGTCCGGGTCGTGCCCGGCATATCGGCGGTGCAGGCGGTGGCGGCCCGGGCCGGTGCCCCGGTCGGCGCGGACTTCGCGGTGCTGAGCCTGTCCGACCGGCTCAAGCCGTGGTCCGTCGTGGCGGAGCGGCTGGCCGCCGTCGCGCGGGCAGACCTCGTGGTGGCGCTCTACAACCCGCGGTCCCGGTCGCGTACCGAACAGGTCGCGCGGGCACGGGAGGTGTTCCTCGCACACAAGGCGCCCGAGACGGTCGTCGTGGTCGGGCGGGACGTCGGCCGCGCCGAGGAGAGCCTCACGGTGACGACGCTGGAGGCGCTCGACCCGGCGACGATCGACATGAAGTGCCTGCTCATCGTCGGTGCCTCCGCGACCAGGGTGAACGCCTCAGGACGGGTCTGGAGCCCCCGCTACGTCGCGTGACGGCCGGGGGCGTGAGGGGCCGGCCGGAGGCGCGCCGTCCGGGTACTCGCCAGCGGACCGCTCCGCGTGTCCCGCCGACTCCGGACGGTTCGGCCGCTCCCGGTCGGCGGCGTAGAGGTACGACTCGCCGCCCCGTACGTCCGGCGCCAGCGCGGGCCCGACCAGGATGACGGCGGCCTGCCGCAGCTCGGCCGCCGTCACCTGGTCGGCGATGTCCGCGAGCGTGCCGCGCAGCACCAGTTCGCTCGGCTGGGTGGCGTGCGCCACCACGACGGCCGGACAGTCGGCGCCGTAGTGCGTGGCGAGGTCGGCCGCCAGCTCGCGGGTACGGCTGATCGCCAGGTGCAGCGCGAGGGTGGCCCGGGTCGCGGCGAACGCCGACAGCTCCTCGGTCGGCGGCATCTGCGTCGACCGCGCCCGCGTACGGGTCAGCACCACCGACTGCGCGACCCGCGGCACGGTCAGCTCGGCACCGACGAGCGCCGCCGCCGCGGCGTACGCCGGCACGCCCGGCGTCATCCGCCACGGCACCCCGGCCGCGTCCAGCCGCCGGGCCTGCTCGTGCACCGCCGAGTACAGCGAGGGGTCGCCCGAGCACAGCCGTACGACCTCCAGGCCCTCGGCGTGCGCCCGTACGAGATGCTCGGTGATCTCCTCCAGGTCGAGGTGCTGGGTGTCCACGAGCCGGGCGTCGGGACGGCAGTGGCCCAGCACCTCCCGGTCCAGGTACGTGCCCGCGTACAGGCACACGTCGGCGGTGCCCAGGAGCCTGCTGGCGCGGAGGGTCAGCAGGTCGGCGGCGCCGGGGCCGGCCCCGACGAAATGAACGGTCATGTCTCCCCTTTACAGCGTCCGGCAGTAGGTGAGCGGCGTCGGCCGCCGATGCCCGGCGCCCGGCTGCGTTGTCGTCGGTCGACAGCACCTCCCGGCTGCCTCCCTCCTCCGCCTTGCCGGACTTGGACCTCGACACCCTCCTTCACCCACTCACCTACTGCCGGACGCTCTTAGTGACGGACCACTGGCTGACGGCGCGGGCGGGCGTCCATCCGGTGAACGAGCCGAGCGGTTCGGCCCGCTCGACCCGCAGCCGGACGAGCTCGCCGCCGCGCCGACCGTACTGCTCCAGCAGCAGGCCCTCGGTCTCGGCCGTGACGGCGTGCACGACCAGCCGGCCGCCGGGACGCAGCGCGTCCCAGCAACTCTCCAGCACGCCGGGCACGGTGGCGCCGCCGCCCACGAACACCGCGTCCGGCGGCTCCAGTCCCCGCAGTGCCTCAGGCGCCGCGCCCTCGACCACGCGGAGTTCGGGGACGCCCAGCGTCTCGGCATTGCGGCGTACGAGCGCGGCCCGGTCAGCGCGGGGCTCGACGGCCAGGCACCGCGCGGTCGGCCAGGCGCGCGACCACTCCACGCCCACCGTGCCGCTGCCGGCGCCCACGTCCCACAGCAACTGCCCGGGACCCGGAGCGAGTCGGGCGAGCGCGCTGGCGCGCTGGTCCCGCTTGGTGAGCTGGCCGGTGTGCGCGAACGCCGCGTCCGGCAGCACCCCGCCGGCGGTCCAGCCGGGCCCGGCGCCCCGGACCTCGACCGCGACGACGTTCAGCCGCGGCACCGGCGGGGCGGCCCAGCCGGCGGCCGTACCGTCGTGGCGGGTCTCGACGGACGAGCCGAGGGTGCCGAGGACGGCGAGCGAGGAGGCGCCGTAGCCCAGGTCGGTCAGCAACGCCGCCACCCGCTCGGGAGTCGTCTCGTCGCCGGACAGCACCACCAGCCGGCGTCCCGGCGCCAGCGCGGGCACGAGCCGCCGCAGGTCACGGCCCACGAGACTCACCGTGGTCACCGTCTCGGCCGGCCAGCCCATCCGGGCCCGCGCCAGCGCCACCGAGGAGACGGCCGGCACGATCCGCACCCGGTCCGGCCCTAGGACGTCCAGCAGCGTCGTGCCGACACCGGACACCAGCGGGTCACCCGACGCGAGCGCCACCACCGGCGGTTCGGCCTCGGCCAGCAGCGCGGCGAGACCGTCCCGCAGCGGCGAGGGCCACGTCCGGCGCGCCTGCCCGGGGGCGTCCGGCAGCAGTTCGAGATGCCGGGCACCGCCCAGCACCGTCCGGGCGCCCAGCACGGTGTCCCGGGCGGCGCCGCTGAGACCGTCCCACCCGTCCGCGCCGAGGCCCACGGCCGTCACGTACGTCGTCACGGTCGCGAACCTACCGGGTGGCCTGGTGCGCGGCTCCGCCGGTGGCGGGTGCGGGCGCCCCGGGACGGTCGGTTACGCTCACCGGATGGCTGGACAGGGAGGACGTACGGGGCGGCTGCTCGTCGCGGGGACGACCTCCGACGCCGGCAAGACCCTCGTCACCACCGGGCTGTGCCGAGCGTTCGCCCGGCGCGGGCTGGCCGTCGCCCCGTTCAAGTCGCAGAACATGTCGAACAACTCCATGGTCTGCGCAGACGGTGCCGAGATCGGCCGCGCCCAGTGGGCCCAGGCGCGCGCGGCCGGCGCCGAACCGGAAGCCGCCATGAACCCCGTGCTGCTGAAGCCCGGCGGCGACCGGCGCAGCCATGTCGTCGTACTGGGCCAGCCGGCGGGCGAGATCGACTCGACGGAGTTCAGCGGTGGCCGCGCGCGCCTCGCCGAGGCCGCGTACGCCGCCCACCGGGACCTCAGCTCCCGCTTCGACCTGGTCGTCTGCGAGGGCGCGGGCAGTCCCGCCGAGATCAACCTGCGGGCCGGGGACTACGTCAACATGGGCCTGGCCCGGCACGCCGACATCCCCACGGTGCTCGTCGGCGACATCGACCGCGGCGGCGTCTTCGCGGCCTTCTACGGCACCGTGGCGCTGCTGGAACCGGCGGACCAGGCGCTCGTCGCCGGCTTCGTGGTGAACAAGTTCCGCGGCGACGAGACCCTCCTCGCCCCCGGCCTGCGCCAGTTGGCGGAGATCACCGGCCGCCGGGTCTACGGCACCCTGCCGTTCAGCCCCGACGTGTGGCTGGACTCCGAGGACACCCTCGCGCTGGAGGGCCGCCGGTCGCGTACGGACGAGGCCACGCTGCGGGTCGTCGTCGTACGCCTGCCCCGGGTGAGCAACGTCACCGACGCCGACGCCCTGGGCCTGGAGCCGGATGTCGAGGTCGTCTACACCGCCGACCCGCGGGACCTCGCCGGCGCCGACCTGGTCGTCCTGCCCGGCACCCGCGCGACCGTCTCCGACCTGGCGTGGCTGCGCTCCCGTGGCCTGGACCGGGCCCTGCTGCGGCACGCCGAGGCCGGACGCGCGGTACTGGGCGTGTGCGGCGGCTTCCAGATGCTCGGCCGGCACGTGCACGACCCGGAGGCCGTCGAGGGCCGCGAGCCGGCGAGCGTACCGGGCCTGGGGCTGCTGCCGGTGGAGACGACGTTCGCACCGGAGAAGACGCTGCGGCTTGCGCACGGCACCGCGCTCGGCGCGGAAGCGTCCGGCTACGAGATCCACCACGGCCGTATCAACCGGGACGCGGACGCCGAGGAGTTCCTGGGCGGCGCCCGCGTCAGCCGGGTGCTGGGCACCATGTGGCACGGCAGCCTGGAGTCGGACGCGCTGCGCACGGCCGTACTGCGGCTCGCCGCCGAGGCACGCGGCCGTACGTTCGCCGCGTCCGGGGTCAGCTTCGCCCGCGCCCGCGAGGCCCGACTCGACCTGCTCGGCGACCTGGTCGAGCGACACCTGGACGTGGACGCGCTGTTGACGCTCGCCCAGCACGGCGCCCCCGCCGCCCCGACGATCGGACCGCACGCGTGAGCGTCCTGGTGCTCGGCGGCACCGCCGAGGCGCGCGAGCTGGCCGCCCGGCTGGTGGCGGCCGAGGTGCCGGTGGTGACCTCGCTGGCCGGCCGGGTCGAGCGCCCCCGACTGCCGGTCGGCGAGGTGCGGGTCGGCGGCTTCGGCGGAGTGCCGGGCCTCGTCGACCACCTGCGGGAGCACCGCGTACGCGCCGTGGTGGACGCCACCCATCCGTTCGCCGAGGGCATCAGCCGGAACGCCGCCGAGGCGTGCGCGCGGGCGGACGTGCCGCTGCTCCGGCTGCAGCGCCCCAGCTGGGCGGACGGCGGGGAGCCCACGGACTCCGGGCACGACGGGCACGCTGGGCACTGGCACTGGGTGGACGAGCACGCCGAAGCCGCCACGCTGGCCGCGCGGCTGGGCCGCCGGCCGTTCCTCACCACCGGGCGGCAGTCGCTGCACCACTTCGTGGCGCCGCTGCGCGAACACCCGGCGCTCGTACGGGTCGTGGACCCGCCGGAGATCGAACTGCCGGCGGCTTGGCGACTGCTGCGCAGCCGCGGACCGTACGGGCTGGCAGACGAGCGGAAGGTCATGGCGGAGGCCGACGTGCTGGTCACGAAGGACTCCGGCGGTTCCCACACGGCGGCGAAGCTCGCCGTGGCCGCCGAGCGGGACCTCCCGGTCGTGGTCGTACGCCGCGCCCCGCCGCCGGCGGGAGTGCCGGTCGTACACGACGTGGCTGCGGCAGTCGCGTGGGCGCGGGCGCGCGACTGAGCCGCGTCGCACGCAGCGGACACTTCCGCAGGAGGACCAGGCTAGGCAACCGCAAGTCGCTCACGGTTCGTTGCGGACCGACGCCCGCGCGGCCCTACCATCGAAAGCGACGCCATCACGCCCGATACCCGCTGAGGTGCACACGTGAGCAACTGGGCTGATCTGACGACTGGTAAGCGCATCAAGGCCCTGCGGGGCTCCGACCTGACGCAACAGGGCCTGGCCGAAGCGGCGGGTGTCTCGTACGCCCTGATCCAGAAGGCCGAGCAGGATCGCGGCGAACTCTCCGTCGGTTCCCTGCTCAAGCTCGCTGCCGCGCTCCGCACGGACGTGGGCGTGATACTGGGTCAGCAAGCACCGCGTCGCGGAATGAGCAGGGGCACCAGGGCTGCTGCACGGCGGCTTTCCGACGCGGTACACGACAGCGCGCTCGGCGGGTGGGACTGCGTTGAAAACCCGAGCACGCTGAGCGAGCTGGCGAGGGCTCACGACCGCGTGAGCGCCGCTTACTGGCGGGGCTCATACGGGGAGTTGAGCGAACTCATCTCCAAGGTGTTGCTTGAAGGCCAGGCCCGGCACGCGCACGCCACGGGGTACGAACGTGAGCGCCTGGGCTCTGTCCTCGCAAGCACCTACCAGTTTGCTTCGTCTGCCGCGCTCCTCCTCGAGCAACGCGACCTCTCCCTGAGTGCGCTCACCTCCGCGCGTCATCTGGCGGAGGATTCCGGTGATGAGGTGTTGAGCGCGCTCATGGAATCCACGCTGTCATGGATCTACCTGCGGAGCGCGAGAGTCCCACGGGCGATGGCGGTAGCTGAGCAGGCGGCGTTGCGGATCGAACCGTCGTTCAGTCGTACCAACCGTCCCCAGTTGCTCGCGTACGGGCGGCTGATGATCTCGGCTGCCGTAGCCGCTTCTCGGCGGGGCGATGCCGTATCCGCGGACGACTACCTGTCACAAGCCCATGCGGCGGCTGCCCGACTGGGCGAGGACGTAACGATGTATGGCACGCATTTCGGCCCTACCGCCGCGAGCACCGAGGCCGTTGGAATCGCTGTGGCGCTCGGCAATCACGGGAGGGCGCTGCAACTGGCAGCGCGCACGAACCTGCCCCGGTCCATGCCCAAGCTCGCGCGCAACCGGTACAAGCTCGACGTGGCTCTCGCGCAGTGTTCGGCCGGCATGTACGACAAAGCCGGTGACACGTTGGTTGAGGTCGGCCTCGACGCGCCGGAGTGGGTGAAGCACCAGGCACTGCCGGGTGTCATCGGCCAGCGCATCGCCAAAGTTTCGACGGCGCGCGTCCGAAGCATCAGCGAATTGATCGGTGTCCCTCTTGTCGCATAACTCCTACGGAGCGTAGGAGCCGATCCAGAACGAGCTTCAGCAATCCTACGCTCCGTCTCTTCACTGTATGTGATCGTCACGACACCATTGATACATGGTCAGCAACGCGAACGGACATACCGCAGAATCATCTCCGGCCCGGAGAAGCGAAGGTAAGGGGAGTCGGCGGCAGGCCCTCGCAGACCACGCCGTGGGGCACGTGCCAGGGGATGGACCGGTGCCCGACAGTGTGACGAACGTCGCCCGCTTCCGCGTCGTGATCTATCTCTGCGCGGCAGCGAACTCTGACCTCGCGAGGCCGCGTGAGGAGTGCACCGAGTACGCCGCAGCGTTCGGTTGGGAGATCGCAGACGTGGTCGAGGACCGCGTCGGACTGCTCCCCCCGGAAGGGCGTGACGGGCTGACGCGGGCAGTCGGGTTGATCGAGAAGGAGGAAGCCGGCGCCGTGCTCACGCCCTGGCGCTCGATGATCTCGACCATTCCGCAGGAGTACGACGAGGTCGCGCGCAGTGTCGAGAAGATGGGTGGCTTCCTGCACGTCACGGGCTCCGACTGGGCGCGACGTCACACCCCGTACTGACGACGCCCGTCACGTACGGAAGCACCATGCGAGCACCAACAGCACAACCGACCAGGAGGTACACAGTGGACGCGTTTTCGTGGATGACGCGGGCGGATGGTGGAAATCCGCAGGATGACAGCGACTCCGGTAATAAACACGGAGGTGGCGGTTCTGACGAAGGCGGCAACACCTCGGATGGTCAGGGCCCTGCGGACGGTGGCAAATGACTGAGTTGGACGCGCGGAGCGCGAAGGAGGCTGGCCAGGGAGGGCTGGCCTCCGTGCTGCGGGAAAAGGGTGCGCTCACTTCGGATTGGATGCCTGCGTATCGCGCGGTGCCGCGTGACGCGTTCGTACCCGAGCGGCTGTGGCCAGGCACGGCGGGCGGCAATCGTCAGGGCGGGGTGATCGACCGGAACACGGACCCGGCGCGATGGTGGGAGACGGTCTACAGCGATGTACCTCTCACCACGCAATGGGATGACGGCACACACACGGGCACGGCCAAGGGCCAGTCTCCGACCTCGTCCAACTCCATGCCGAAGATGGTGTTCTCGATGCTCGACGCCCTGAGCGTGGAGCGTGGGAACCGGGTGTTGGAGATCGGTACGGGCACGGGCTGGAACGCCGCCCTGCTGGCGTACCGGCTCGGGTCGGACCACGTCGTGACGGTCGAGGTTGACTCGGCCATCGCCGAGGAAGCGCGGCGCCGGTTCGCCGCCATCGGCCTCACACCGGTGACCGTGATTGGCGAGGGAGCGCAGGGGCACGTGGAGGCGGCACCGTACGACCGCGTCATCGCCACGTGCGGGATCTCCACCGTCCCGTACGCGTGGGTCGAGCAGGCTGCCGAAGGGGCCGTGATCGTCGCCCCGTGGGGCCCGCCCTACGGCGGGCAGGCGGTTGTGCGCCTCAAGGTCGGTGAGGGTGGCGTCGCCATAGGCTCGTTCCTGATGCCCTCGGCGTTCATGCGCCTGCGCCACCAGCACGATACGTTTCCGCCGACGAACGTGTTTCCGGGAGCGGCGAACTGGCCGAGCACGGCGTCGCGGCGCACAACGACCCTCTCACCGGATGCCATGGGCGACTGGCACCACATGTTCACACTCGGCGTGCGGGTGCCGGACATGTTCTGTCGCGTCGAGTGGGGCGAGGACGGCGCCTATCGGCTGTGGCTGTTCGACATGGGCTGCACGTCCTGGGCGACGGCCGACTACGAACCCGGGCGCACCGAGTTCGAGGTCGCCGAGTACGGGCCGCGCTACCTGTGGAGTGAGGCCGAGGCCGTCATGTCCTGGTGGCGCGATCAGGGCGAGCCACGGTTCGAACGGTACGGGCTGACGGTCACCCCGAGTGGTCAACGGGTGTGGCTCGACAGCCCGGACAACCCGATGCCCGTGCGGGTGCCGTGCGACTAACCACCCTCAGGAGTCCACCAGCGATGCCCCAGAACGAGTACGAGGCCAAGTTCCTCCACATCGACGTCGACGCCGTTCGCGAACATCTCCGAACCGCTGGCGCCAAACTCGCCTTCGACAAGACCATGTTCACTCGGCTGATCTTCGAGAACGACGCCGTCCAGGGCGAACAGTGGCTCCGCCTCCGCGACGAAGGGGGCAAGACCACCCTCACCCTCAAGCAGGTCAGCGACGCCACCACCATCAACGGCACCACCGAGATCGAAATCGAGGTCGACAATCTCGACAAGACCGCCGAACTCCTCAAGGCCACCGGGCTCCGCCAGGTCCGATACCAGCAGAACTACCGCGAGGAATGGCAGTTCGGCGATATCACGTACGACCTCGACACCTGGCCCGACCTCCCCACCTTCATCGAGATCGAAGGTCCCTCCGAAGACGCCGTCCGCAAAGCCGTCGCCAACCTCGGCTTCGACTACGCCCAAGCTCGCTACGGCAGCATCGACCTCATCTACAAGAGCGAAGTAGGTCGGGACATCCTCGCCGAACCGACTCTTCTCTTCGGAACGGCAGAGCTGTCGACTTCGTAGCGCGCCGGGATGCCGAGTCCGCCTGCGATACGCGTCAACGCTTCACAAGGGGCGGCACGGCACGCCAGCTCAGGTCACGACGCCAGTCCCGCGACCGCCCCGATGATCGTCACCGTCGGCGCCCTGAGGCCCGCCGCGTCGGCGTCCGCGACGACCTCCCCGAGGGTGCTCCGCACGGTCCGCTGCGCCGCGAGCGTGGCATCCGCGACGACCGCACACGGCGTCGTACGGTCAACGCCCGCCGCGACGAGGGACTTGACGATCTCCGGCAGTCTTCGCATGCCCATCAGCACCACGAGCGTCGTGCCCGCGCGGGCCAACGCGGCGTAGTCCAGCGTGCAGTCCGGATGGTCCGGCGGCAGGTGGCCCGATACCACCGTGAAGCCCTGCACGAGTCCCCGGTGCGTCACCGGTATCCCCGCCGCCTCGGGGCCGGCGACGCTCGACGTCACGCCGGGCACCACGCGGGTCGGCACGTCGGCCGCCGCGCAGGCCAGCAGCTCCTCGAAGCCGCGCCCGAAGACGAACGGATCGCCGCCCTTGAGCCGCACCACCCGGCGGCCCGCGCGGGCGTGTTCGACGAGCAGCCGGTTGATCTCCTCCTGACTGGTCGAGCGACCATACGGGATCTTGGCGACGTCGATCAGCTCGGCGTCCGGACGGGCCCAGGCCGCGGCCTCCCACGGGGCCAGCCGGTCGGCGAGGATGACGTCCGCCCGCTCGATCGCGGCGCGGCCGGCGACCGTGATGAGTTCGGGGTCGCCCGGTCCGGCGCCGACGAGCGTGACCAGCCCGGGGCGGGGGTCGACGGCGGCGGTGTCGGCATCGGCGCCGCCAGCCGGGTCAGGCGCCGGACGGCGCACCGCCGCGGCGCCCACCACGAGGTCGTACGGCCCGGCGCTCTCGCCACTCGCGCGTGCCGACTCCCAGGTCAGCAGCCCGCGTTCGGCGAGGTCCTGGACCGCCGCGCAGACCGTCGACGCGGCCACGGTGACCCGGGCCCCCTCGCGTAGCAGCGTGTGCAGCAGCGGGAGGGCGTCCTCGCCGCCGTCCTCGACGAGCACCGATCGATCGGTGACGTACAGCTCCATCAGCTCTTCGTCCTCAGCTTGGTCAGCAGGTGGCGGCTGGCGGCTGGCTCGCGCACGGCGATGCGCGCCCAACCGTCGTCCAGCCCGGGGAAGGTGTCGGCTCGGCGGACGGCGACGCCGTGGGCGCGCAGCCAGGCGTGCGTCCCGTGGCCCAGCCCGGCGAGCACGAACGGGGCCGCCGACTCGGCCACGGCGACGCCAAGTTCGGCCAGTCCGTCGACGAGCACCCGCCGTTCCCGCACGGCACGGCGGGCCCGGTGCTCCTGCTCGGTGACGGCGGTCGTACCGGTGGTGGCGACGACGGCGGCGAGCGCGGGCGCGCTGACCGACCACGGTGCCTGTTGGTCCGCCAACTCCGCTAGCACGGCGGCGTCCCCGACGACGTATCCGACGCGGATGCCGGGAATCGACCACAGCTTCGTCAGGCTGCGGAGCACGATCAGGCCGGGGACCCGCTGGGAGGTCAGCGTCTGCGGCTCGTCCGGTACGAAGTCCATGAACGCCTCGTCGACGACCACGACCCGTCCGGGACGCACCAGGGAACGCAGCACGGCCGCCGAGTGGAGGCGGCCCGTCGGATTGGTGGGGTTGCCGAGGACGACGAGGTCGGCGTCCTCGGGCACCCGCTCCGGATCGAGGGCGAAGCCGTCCCCGGGCCGGCACAGGACGTGCTCCACCTGGTGGCCGGCGGCCCGTAGCGCCACGTCCGGCTCGGTGAACTGCGGGTGCACCACGACCGGTCGGCGCCACGGCCGGGCCCGCGCGACCAGGAAGAACGCCTCCGCCGCGCCCGCGGTGACCAGCACCTCCGAACGGTCCCGTGCGTGCCGGCGGGCCACCGCCGCGTGCGCCGCGCGCGCGTCCGGGTAGCTGGTGGAGGCCGCGACGCCGGCGTGCAGCGCGTCCTCGAGCCAGTCCGGGCGGGGCAGTCGGCTGACGTTGACCGCGAGGTCGAGCAGCCCCTCCGCCGCCTCCACGTCGCCGTGGTGCCGCAGCGGATCGGCGAGCGGCACGTCCGGTACGGGCGGCACGTCCGGTACGGGCTCCGGGGACGGCACGTCCGGCGCACCCGCCGAGGCCGTGCCCGGGTGGCTGGTTCCCGCCCGTACGGCCCCCGGCAAGCCGTCCGTCGCGCGTACATCCCCCGCCCGTACGGCATCCGCGAACCGCTGGGCGTGCCCGGGGTGGCCGGCCCAGTGCACGTGCAGGTAGGACGCGGACAGTGTGGGGCCGGCGAAGCCCGCCGGCGTGCCGTCCACCCGCCAGGCCGCGCGGTCGCCATGGACCGGGGTGACGGTCGTACGGTGGAACTCGTGCGCGGTCGCGGGCGTGCCAGCCGCGCCGAGCAGCTGGTCCGAGGCGAGCACGGGCCGCCGGTAGGCGAGGCTGAGCCGTGGCGTCATGCGGGCCTCGGCGTCCAGCGCCCCGACCATGGGATGCCCGTCCACGCCGCGGCACAGGTACAACAGTCCCGCGCACTCGGCGACCGTCGGCAGCCCGTCCAGCACCGCCTGCCGCAACTCGGCGCGCAGCCGCGCGTTCGCCGCGAGCGCGGCGGCGTGCACCTCGGGGAAACCACCGCCCAGGTACAAGCCCCGGGTGCCCGGGGGCAGTTCCGGATCGTGCGCCGGATCGAAGGGTACGACGGCACAGCCGGCCGCCTCGAGCAGTTCGGTCGTCTCGGCGTACCGGAAGGTGAACGCCCGTCCAGCGGCGACGGCCACCACCGGGGTGTCCGTCCCCGTCGGGGCGTCTACCCCCGGGGCACACCCACCGGCGAGTCGTACGTGCGCGGCCGGGTCCCAGGGTTTGTCGGCCAGGTCCGGTGCCGTGGCGGCGAGTTCGAGGACGGCGTCCAGGTCGACGTGCTCGCTGACCCGCTCGGCCAACGGTTCCAGCGCCGCGACACCGGTGCCGCGCTCGGCCGCCGGGACGAGCCCGAGGTGCCGGGACGGGGCGCTGACCCCGTCGTCCCGGTGCAGCACGCCGAGCACCGGCACGCCCGTGGACTCCACGGCCTTGGCCGCCTCGGCCGCGTGCCGTGGCGAGCCCGCCTTGTTCAACACGACACCCGCCAGGGTGAGATCGGGCTGGAAGTCGGCCATGCCGTGCACCACCGCGCCGATGCTGCGCGAGGCGTGCGAGACGTCGACGACGAGGACCACCGGCGTACGGGTGAGCCGCGCGACGTGCGCCGTGGACGCGAAACCCGCCCCGCCGATCTGCCCGTCGAACAGCCCCATGACGCCCTCCAGCACGGCGACGTCCGCGCCCCGCGCGCCGTGCAGGAGCAGCGGCGGCACCAGCGACTCGCCGGTCAGGTGCGGGTCGAGGTTACGGCCGGGCCGGCCGGTCGCGAGCGCGTGGTATCCGGGGTCGATGTAGTCGGGCCCCACCTTGTGGCCGGAGACCTCCAGCCCCCGCCGCGCGAGGGCCGCCATCAGGCCGGTGGCCAGGGTGGTCTTGCCGTGCCCGGAGGCGGGAGCCGCGACCAGGACGCGGGGGAGCCGCACACGCCTCACCACTCGATGCCTCGCTGTCCCTTCTGCCCGACCTCCATCGGGTGCCGGACCTGCCGCATCTCGGTGACGAGGTCGGCGGCTTCGAGCAGTCGCGGATCGGCGTGCCGGCCCGTGACGACGACGTGCTGGCGGCCGGTGCGGTTCGCCAGAGTGCGTACGACGTCCTCGGTGTCGACCCAGCCCCACTTCATGGGGTAGGTGAACTCGTCGAGCACGTAGAGCTGGTGGCGTTCCGCCGCGATCCGGCGCTTGATCTCGGCCCAGCCCTCGGCGGCGTCCGCGGCGTGGTCCTCCTCCGTACCGGCCTTACGGCTCCACGACCAGCCAGAGCCCATCTTGTGCCACTCGACGGGACCGCCCTCGCCGGTCTCCTCATGCAGGGCGGCCAGCCGCTCCAGCACGGTCTGCTCGCCGATCCGCCACTTGGCGGACTTCACGAACTGGAACACCCCGATGTCCCATCCCTGGTTCCAGGCGCGCAGCGCCAACCCGAACGCGGCGGTGGACTTCCCCTTGCCGGCGCCCGTGTGCACCATCAGCAGCGGCCTGTTACGTCGCTGACGGGTCGTCAGCCCATCGTCCGGTACGGTCTCCGGTTTGCCCTTCGGCATCAGGCCGCCACCCCCCGGTACGTCGCGGTGGCCCCGCGGACGACGTCGGTGAGGTCCTCCGCGGTGACCTCGCCCAGCGGGATGTGCTCGGCACGCAGACGTTCCGCGAGCCGCGCGGCCAGACCCATCCGGAAGCCGCCGGTCTCGCAGTCGACCACCGCGCTGTCCACCCCGCGCGCGGCGAGGTGTTCGGCCGCCACGTGGGCGCGCCCGAGCGGGTCGGGCCCGAAGGTGGCCCGGCCGTCGGTCACCACCACCAGCAGCGGCCGGCGTGTCGGGTCCCGCCGCGCCTCTGCTGTACGGCC
>NZ_LJGU01000145.1:64032-82405 GCF_001751245.1 Streptomyces oceani | reverse complement strand
GGCCGAGCCCGCGGGCCCGGTCGGTGCGGCCCGCACGGCCGCCAGCGGCGCGGCCTACACCAGCACCACCGAGGCCGGCGGGCTGTCGCCCCGGGGCAGTGGGGCAACGGATCAGCACAGCGCGCAGCCGATCGACGACCGTCCCGGTTGCCGCGCCCCTGCCCCCGACGACTCGCTCCCGCCGGTCCTGCCGAACGGCACCGCGCATCCCTCCCCGCAGCCGCCGCTGCTCGAGCCCTGTGCGGAACCGGAGTCACAGGCCGCGCTGGCCAGCGCGCACAGTTCGCCGCCCATACGCGGTCCGGACCTCGCCGAGGCCCCCTCCCCCGTCCAGCTCTCCGTCCTGCGCGTGTAGAAGCGCTCGACGGCGCGTATGCCCGCCCGTAGGCCCATACGCGCCACCGCGCGCCCTACCCACCCCGCGCCCGTACGCACGTCCGCCGTGCGTGCCCCAGGACAGGAGTTCCCGTATGCGGTCTCGCGGCACCCGTGCCTCAGCCGACCGATCCGACCCGGCAGCCCCAGCTGATGCGGCGGCCCCAGCCGACCCGGCGGCCCTGGCGGTCGTTCCCCGCCCGACACCGGCCCAGCGCCTCGCCCGTCCCGTACGCCTCTCCCTCAGCGCCCTGGCCGGGTGGCCGGCACGGCGCTGGGCAGCGGCGGCGGGCGCCGGGGTGCTGAGCGCGCTCGCCGTGGGGCTGCCCACGGCGGTGGTCCCGAACCCGTTCTTCGCCCGGATGACCCCCGTCGAGTGGTGGAACGTCCCGGTGCTGGTGTTGACCGCGCTGCTGGGGGGCGTACTGGTGGCCAGCTACGTGCGTACGGGCAGGACGGCCGAGACCGCCGGTGTGGCCGAGACCACCCAGGCCGGGGTACCGGCTCACGATCCGACGGAGGACCCCGCCCGCGAGGAACCGGACACCGACAGCACCGACCGCACCGACCCCGCGCAGGGCTCGGCGCGGCTCGGGCAGCGGCTGGGCACGGCCTCCGGCCTGCTGGCGTACTTCGCCGTCGGCTGCCCGGTGTGCAACAAGCTCGTGCTCCTGCTGCTCGGCACCTCCGGCGCGATGCAGGTCTGGGCGCCCGTGCAGCCGCTGATCGCGGTGCTCTCCCTCGCGCTGCTGACCTTCGCGACCGTGCGCCGCCTGGCGGGCGAGGTCGCCTGTCCGGTACGGGCCTGAGGTCCACGCCGGCACGTCCGGCCCACCTCACCCTCACCCCACGTGACACACCGCGCACGGCGCACGCCCGCGCACGCCTCCGCGTACGCCCGTCCAGCCGCGCGCGACCCCACCACACTCTCCTAGGAGCCTCATGTCCACGCCCACCCGCAACATCCCCAATAAGCGCGTGCTGCTGATCGTCGGCATCGCGCTCGCCGCCCTGCTGGTCGGCTGGCTGTCGCAGTACGCCGCGACCAGCGGTGGTGACTCCGAGGACGACGGAGCCGCCGCCACCGTCGAGGAGGACACCAACGACGATCAGGACGGCGGCTCCTCACAGCTTGCCGCGCTCGAGCGACGCGACGCCGACGACCCGCTCGCGATGGGGGACGAGGACGCGCCCGTCGTGCTGATCGAGTACGCGGACTTCGCCTGCCCGTTCTGCGGCAAGTTCGCCCGGGACACCGAACAGGAGCTGA
Organism: Streptomyces oceani; assembly: GCF_001751245.1. Classification (GTDB taxonomy): domain Bacteria; phylum Actinomycetota; class Actinomycetes; order Streptomycetales; family Streptomycetaceae; genus Streptomyces; species Streptomyces oceani. Next base: position 80,760 of record NZ_LJGU01000145.1, on the reverse strand, counting down.
TCGAGAAGTACGTCGACGAGGGCGTGCTGCGCATCGAGTGGCGCAACTTCCCGGTCTTCGGCAAGGACTCCGAACGGGCCGCCCTCGCGGCCTGGGCCGCCGGCCAGCAGGGCCGCTTCTGGCAGTTCCACGAGGCCGCGTACGCCGACGAGGACATGGTCAAGAAGGGCTACGACAAGGCACGGCTGACCGAACTCGCCGAGGAGGCCGGTGTGAAGAACATGGACCGCTTCCACCGGGACCGGCGGGGCGAGCAGGGGCGGAAGGCCCTGGAGCGGGACCGTCAGGAGGCATACCAGCTGGGCGCGACGAGCACTCCCTCCTTCCTCGTGGGCGGCGAGCCGATCGCCGGTGCCCAGCCCCTGAGCGTCTTCGAGGACGCCGTCGAGAGCGCGGCGGACGCTGCCAAGGACGCCGGGGACGACGGCTCGGGAGCGGGCAAATGACTGACATCGGCTACCTCGCGGCATTCCTGGGCGGACTGCTCGCGCTGCTCAGCCCGTGCAGCGCGCTGCTGCTGCCGGCGTTCTTCGCGTACTCCGTCGGCGCCGTCGGGCGGCTGCTGGCCCGCACCGGGATCTTCTATCTCGGCCTCACCACCACCCTGGTCCCGCTCGGCGCGGCGGGTTCGTTCGCCGGACGGCTCTTCTACGGTCATCGGGACACCCTCGTGCTGACCGGCGGCTGGCTGATCATCGCCCTGGGCGTGCTGCAGATCCTGGGCCTCGGCTTCGCCTCCCGGCGGCTTCAGGAGGCCTCCGGGCGCATCCGCCCCACGACCGCGCTCTCCGTCTACGCCCTCGGCGCGGTCTACGGACTCGCCGGCTTCTGTGCCGGGCCCATCCTCGGCAGCGTGCTGACGGTGGCCGCGGTCAGCGGGAGTCCGTTCTACGGCGGGATGCTGCTCGCCGTGTACGCGCTGGGCATGGCGGTACCGCTGTTCCTGCTGGCACTGCTGTGGGACCGCTTCGAGCTGGGTCGGCGTCGCTGGCTGCGCGGGCGGGAGCTGGTCCTGGGAAGGCTGCGGCTGCACACCAACTCGCTGCTGTCCGGGCTGTTCTTCATCCTGCTCGGCACGCTGTTCCTGCGGTACGACGGCACCTCGGCGCTGCCCGGGCTGCTCGACGTGGACAGCACGTTCGCCGTCGAACGCTGGGTGAGCCGGGTGGGGAACACCGTGCCGGACGCGGTGCTGCTGCTCGTACTGGTGGCGGCGGTGCTGGTCGGCACGGCGTTGTGGAACCGCCGGCGAGCGCGCGGCGGGCCCGTACGTGACGGCGGCGACGCACGGCACGACGGGCACGCCGAGCCGGCGGGCGAGGCTACTGACAGTCCGGCGGACCAGCCGGCGGGCGGGGCGCCGCGGGACGGTGCCAGCCGAAGGGACGAGGAAGCCGCGAAGGAGCCGAGAATGGGCGACTAGTCCGCTTTAAGCTGATTCGCATGAGTGATCAGCACCGGCACCCGGACTCCGAGGGCTCGGACGACAAGGACGGCGGGGACGGCAGGGACGGCAGGGACCGGGCGGACGACGCAGACCGCGCGAATGACGCGAGCGCTCCGGACGAGTCGGAGCCCACGGGCGAGTCGGCCAGCACGAACAGGTCGAACGGGTCGAACGGGTCGCAGCGTTCGGACAGCTCGCAGGGCTCCGACTCGTACGAACTGTCCGACCTGGCCACCGCCCCGGCCACCCCCCGGCCGTCCGGGGTGCGCGGCCACTGGGCGGCGTACCGCGCCGGTCCGTTCTTCCCGGCCACCATGCTGGCGCTGATCCTCACCGCCGCCGCCGGTCTGTTCGCCGGCTCGTACACCTACGCCATGGCGGACCCGACCCCGAACGACCTGCCCGTCGCGGTGGTCAGCAAGTCCGCCTTGAACGACGGGAAGTCCGCCCGGTTCCTCGCCGGCCTGGAGAAGGCCCTGGACTCCGAGATGGACCTGCGCCGGATGCGGTCGTACGAGGACGCGCAGAGCGCCGTGGAGGACCAGCGGGTGTTCGCGGTCCTGCGCTTTCCCTCGGACCAGAGCGTCAAGCTGGGTGTCGCCAGCGCCGCCGGCGACTCGGTGGCGCAGGTGCTGACCGAGACGGCTCCGCAGGTCGCCGAGACGACCGGGGTGCGGCTGTCGATCGACGACCTGAAGCCCCTGGACCGGGGTGATCCACGCGGCCTGGCGCTCTTCTACATCTCGCTCGCCGCGGTCATCATCGGCTTCGTCGGCGCCGTCCAGCTGAACGTGCACGCGAAGGGGCTGAACCCGCCCGAGCGGATCGCCTTCACCGCGCTGTACTCCCTCATGGGCGGCTTCGTGATCCACGCGGTCGTGCGCTGGCTGCTGGACGCGGTCGCGCTGACGTTCCCGCTCTCCTGGGTGATCCTCTCGCTCACGATGTTCGCCTCCGGGATGGTCTTCACGATGTTCAACACCCTCTTCGGGCGATGGGCCATCATCCCGACCTGGGGCCTGATGGTGCTGCTCGGCAACCCGTCCTCGGGCGGCGCCGTCTCCTGGCCGCTACTGCCCTCCCCGCTGGGTGAGATCGGTCGCTGGCTGCCGCCGGGCGCCTCCGTGAACGCGCAGCACACCGCCGTGTACTTCCCCGAGGCGCAGCACCCGGGCCCGTATCTCGTACTGGCCGGCTGGGCGATCCTCTCCTGCGCGGTGTTCTGGATCTGGCGGCATCGGCACCCGGGCGGGCGGGAGCCGGGCGAGCCCGCGCTGGTGCCGCCGTGACCGCGAGCGGGTGTCGGCTCCGACGGGGGCGCGATGAGTTTGGGCGGGGGCACCCGTCCGTCTCAGTGAGCGGGACGACGGACGCCGCGAGCACCGGAACACCGGAGCGGGCAACGGAATGAGGAGAGCACCATGCAGAAGATCGTCACCTTCCTGTGGTTCGACGAACAGGCCGAGGAGGCCGCGCGGTATTACACCGCCATCTTCGAGGACTCCCGGATCGTCGACATCCAGCGCTACGGCGACGCGGGCCCCCGTACCGACGGCTCGGTCATGACCGTCACCTTCGAGCTGGCCGGGCAGCGGTTCGTCGCGCTGAACGGGGGCCCGGAGTTCCGTTTCAGCGAGGCCATCTCGCTCTTCGTCGACTGCGGACCGCAGTCCGAGGTGGACTACTTCTGGGAGCGACTGGGCGCGGGCGGCGCGGAGGGCGACTGCGGCTGGCTGACCGACAAGTACGGCCTGTCCTGGCAGATCGTGCCGCGGCGGCTGATGGAGTTGCAGAGCGATCCGGACCCGGAGACCAGTCAGCGGGCGATGCGCGCGATGCTCGGCATGAAGAAGATCGACATCCAGGGCCTGGAGGACGCGGTGCGGGGTCGCGCCTGAAACCGCGTGCTGACGCCCACCGGAGCGCCACGGCCGTCACTGATCCTTCACATCCGGGCGGACAACCATTCGGGAGTGCCGTGTATCCAACGGGCCGGGGCGGCTCCTGGGGGAAACGCAGGGGGGAGGGGAGCCGCCCCACGACCCGTACGGACGGAGCCGGGGGATCGGCATCCCGGTTCGAGCGGGCGACACGTCCGGTCGACCTCCGGACATGACGCTGGGGGCGTGCGCCAGGCACGCCCCCACAGTTGATCACGGGTGACGGGTCACGGGCCCCGGGTCACGGCGCGACCCGGGGAGCTACCGCGTGCGCGCGAGCACGTCGCACGCGCGCGGGCTCACCTCCCGCGCCGGCCCGGGCGCCACACCACCAGCGCGCTGGACTGCTGCACGTCCTCGTACGGCACCAGGTCCCGCCGGTACGAAGCGTGCACCTGCGCCTCGCGGTGGCGCATGGCCACGGCCGCGCCCTCCACCGCCTGCTGCAGCTCGGCGGCTCGCGCCTGCAGCGCGGCCACCTGGTTCTCCAGCTCGATGATCCGCTTGATCCCGGCGAGGTTGATGCCCTCGTCCTGGCTCAACTGCTGGACCTGTCGGAGCAGTTCGATGTCCCGCGCCGAGTAGCGGCGGCCCCGGCCCGGGGTACGGTCGGGCGAGACCAGGCCCATCCGGTCGTACTGCCGCAGCGTCTGCGGATGCAGTCCGGAGAGCTGGGCGGCGACGGAGATGACGTACACCGGGGTCTCGTCGGTCAGTTCGTACGGCCCTGTGCCGCCGAATTGCTGGCTGCGCCCACCTCGGCCGACCATCTCAGTCTCCCTTCGCGGCCTTGAACAGCGCTTCTCTGGGGTCCTCGGCGGGACTCGCGTCCCGGTAGGACTCCAGGGTGTCCCGTGCCTTGTCGCTCAGGTCCTTCGGCACGGTCACCTCGATCGTGACGAGGAGATCGCCCCGCGTCCCGTCCTTGCGCACCGCGCCCTTGCCCCGAGCGCGCATCGTACGACCGCTGGGGGTGCCCGGCGGCAGCTTCAGGGTCACCGGCGGGCCGCCGAGCGTGGGCACGGCGATGTCCCCGCCCAGCGCGGCCTCCGGGAAGGTGACCGGGACGGTCACGGTGAGGTTGTCGCCGCGCCGCCCGAACACCGGGTGCTTGTCGACGTGCACGATGACGTACAGGTCGCCGTTCGGCCCGCCGCGCTCCCCGGGCGCGCCCTTGCCGCGCAGCCGGATACGCTGCGCGTCCGTCACGCCGGCCGGGATACGCACCTGCATGGTGCGGGAACTCGTCGCCCGACCGCTGCCCTTGCAGTTCTCACAGGGGTCCTGCGCGATCAGGCCGCGCCCCTTGCAGTCCACGCAGGGATCGGTGAGCGAGAAGCCCCCACCGCCGCCCCGGCTGACCTGGCCGGTGCCCACACAGGTGGGGCACACCTGCGGTGAGCCGTTCTTGTCGCCGGTGCCGGCACAGCTCTTGCAGGCGGCCGAGGAGGACATCCGCAGCGGCACGGTCGCGCCGTCCACCGCCTCGGTGAAGCTGAGCGTCACCTCCGACTCGACGTCCTGGCCACGCCGCGGCTGGGTGCGGGTGGTGCCGCCGCCACGGTTGAACAGCCCGCCGAAGACATCGCCGAGACCGCCGCCGAAGCCGCCGGCCCCGCCGGGGCCACCGCCCGTGCCGCCGGGTCCCTGGGTGCCGCCGAAGAGGTCGCCGAGGTCGAAGTTGAAGCTGCCCGTGCCGCCGCCCGCGCCGGGGCCGGGGCGATAGCCGCCGTTCCCGAAGAGGGTGCGGGCCTCGTCGTACTCCTTGCGACGCTTGGTGTCGCCCAGCACGTCGTACGCCTCGGAGGCGTCCTTGAACCGCTCCTCGGCCTTGGCGTCCCCGCGGTTGGCGTCCGGGTGGTTCTCGCGGGCGAGCTTCCGGTACGCCTTCTTGATCTCTGCCTCGGTAGCGTCCTTCGGGACGCCGAGGACCTTGTAATAGTCCTTCTCGATGAAGTCCTTGGTGCTCATCCCCGGCGTCCCTCCTCCCGTTCTTCCATCTGGTCGGTCATCCGATCGGCGTCTCAGCCCTCGTCGGGATCAGCGCTGTCCTCGTCGGCCTTGCCGGTTGCCTCGTCGTCAGTCTGCGACTGGGGCGAGGCGCCTGGTTGCGGCTCGGCGACCCCCACCCGCGCCACACGGATCGTGCGGTCGCCGATGCGATACCCGGGTTGCAGGATCTGCACGCACGTCGTCTCCTCCACATCCGGGGAGTACGAGTGCATCAGCGCCTCGTGCACCGTCGGGTCGAAGGGCTCGCCCTCCTTGCCGAACTGCAGCAGGCCCATCTTCGCCACGACCGTCTCGAGCGACTCGGCGACGGACTTGAAGCCGCCGACCAACTCGCCGTGGTCCCGGGCACGGCCGATGTCGTCCAGCACCGGAAGGAGCTCCGTCAGGAGGTTCGCGACCGCGATCTCCTTGACGGCCTTGCGGTCCCGCTCGACCCGGCGGCGGTAGTTCTGGAACTCCGCCTGCAGCCGCTGCAGGTCCTGGGTGCGCTCGTGCAGCGCCGTACGGCTCTGGTCCAGCTGGGCCGTCAGTGCCGCGTCCCCCGCGATCTGGCTCTGCAACTCCTCGTCGATCTCCCCGGCCTCGCCCGCCGGGGCCGACTCCTTCTCGGAGCCGGACCCGGCGGACTTCACCGCATCGTCCGATGACGTGGACTTCGCGTCCTGTGCGGCTTCGTCGGGGACCTCGGGCTCCTGTGCGAAGCCCGGCGTCTCCTCGGTCACGCTGCACCGTCCTTGGGCTTCTCGTCATCCACGATCTCGGCGTCGACGACGTCGTCGTCAGCCGGACCCTCGGCCTTGGCGTCACCGCCGGCCTGGGCACCCTCCGCGCCACCGGCGGCACCCTGGGCGGCCTCGGCGTCGGCGTACAGCGCCTGGCCGAGCTTCTGGCTGGTGGCCGCGACCCGCTCGGAGGCCTCCCGGATGGCCGCGGTGTCCTCGCCGTCCTCGCCGCCCTTCAGCTTCTCCTTCAGGTCCGCCAGCGCCGTCTCCACCTCGCTCTTGACGTCACCCGGGACCTTCTCGTCGTTGTCCGCGAGGAACTTCTCGGTGGTGTAGACGAGCTGCTCGGCCTGGTTGCGGGTCTCGGCGGCCTCCCGACGCTTGGCGTCCTCGTCGGCGTACTGCTCGGCGTCCCGCATCATCCGCTCGATGTCGTCCTTCGGCAGCGCGGAGCCGCCGGTGACGGTCATCTTCTGCTCCTTGCCGGTGCCCAGATCCTTCGCGGCGACGTGCATGATGCCGTTCGCGTCGATGTCGAAGGTGACCTCGATCTGCGGCACGCCGCGCGGCGCCGGGGGCAGCCCGGTCAGCTCGAACATCCCGAGCTTCTTGTTGTACGCCGCGATCTCACGCTCGCCCTGGTAGACCTGGATCTGCACGGACGGCTGGTTGTCCTCGGCCGTCGTGAAGATCTCCGAGCGCTTCGTCGGAATCGTGGTGTTCCGCTCGATCAGCTTGGTCATGATGCCGCCCTTGGTCTCGATGCCGAGGGACAGCGGGGTGACGTCCAGCAGCAGGACGTCCTTGACCTCGCCCTTGAGCACGCCGGCCTGCAGCGCGGCACCCCGGGCGACGACCTCGTCCGGGTTGACGCCCTTGTTGGCCTCCTTACCGGCGGTCAGCTCCTTGACCAGCTCGGCCACGGCGGGCATCCGGGTGGAGCCGCCGACCAGCACGACGTGGTCGATCTCGGACAGCTGGATGCCGGCGTCCTTGATGACGTTGCCGAACGGCGTCTTGCAGCGCTCCAGCAGGTCCTGGGACAGCTGCTGGAACTGCGCCCGGGTCAGCTTCTCGTCCAGGTGCAGCGGACCCTCGGCGGAGGCGGTGATGTACGGAAGGTTGATGGTGGTCTCGGTCGAGCTCGACAGCTCGATCTTCGCCTTCTCCGCGGCCTCCCGGAGGCGCTGAAGCGCCATCTTGTCCTTGCTGAGGTCCACGCCGTGTCCGGACTGGAACTGCTTGACCAGGTGGTCGACGACCCGCTGGTCCCAGTCGTCGCCACCGAGCGCGTTGTCGCCGTTGGTGGCCTTGACCTCGACGACGCCGTCGCCGATCTCCAGCAGCGAGACGTCGAAGGTGCCGCCACCGAGGTCGAAGACCAGGATGGTCTGGTCTTCCTTCTCCAGGCCGTACGCCAGCGCGGCGGCCGTCGGCTCGTTGACGATACGCAGGACGTTCAGCCCGGCGATCTCGCCGGCCTCCTTGGTGGCCTGCCGCTCGTGGTCGTTGAAGTAGGCGGGGACGGTGATGACCGCGTCCGTGACGGTGTCGCCGACGTACGCCTCGGCGTCCCGCTTCAGCTTCTGCAGCACGAAGGCGCTCATCTGCTGCGGGTTGAAGTCCTTGCCGTCCAGGTTGATCTTCCAGTCAGTGCCCATGTGGCGCTTGACCGAACGGACCGTCCGGTCCACGTTGGTCACAGCCTGCCGCTTGGCCACCTCGCCGACCAGCACTTCGCTGTTCTTCGCGAAGGCGACGACGGACGGCGTGGTCCTGGCGCCCTCGGCGTTGGTGATGACGGTGGACTCACCGCCCTCGAGAACACTGACGACGGAGTTCGTCGTACCCAGGTCGATGCCGACCGCACGTGCCATTTTCGTTCCTCCAGCTAAGCATTGAGTTGATCTGGCTCAAGAGTGCACGAGCCGCCCCCGGCGCGTCAAATGCCCTGAGCGAAGCAGGCTCAACTCTTATGCTCTCTTTACAGGCAGACCCACGTTTCCGCTGTTCACAGCGCCTCCACGCTGCCCGCATGGGCCGTCACGGCCCTTCGCGAGACTCGAGACTGAGGCGGAACCGAGGTGAACCGAAATAGACCGGGCGAACGACACGCGGGCGCGGTACGCGCGTGCGTCACTCCACGGGCCACTCCCCGCGCCACTCCACGAGCAACACCGCCGCGTCGTCCTTCAACCGCTGTCCGCCGTGCCGGTCCACCGCACGCAGCAGGGCGTCCGGCAGTTGCCCGGTCGGCGTCCCCAGCAGCGAACTCACGCACTCGACCAGCGGGAAGAACTGCCCGTTCCGATCCCGGGCCTCCGCGATACCGTCGGTGTACAGCAGCAGGCGGTCACCGGGCCGCCACGCGTGCACCTGCGCCGGCAGGTCCTCGTACAGCTGGTGCGCGAGGCCGAGCGGGGGTACGTACTCGGCCGGGCGTACGTACTCGACGGCCGGCCCGGACAGCAGCAGCGGCGCCGGGTGGCCCAGGTTCACCAGCCGCAGCACCGGGCCCTCGATCTCCAGCACGATCGCGGTCACGAACAGCTCCGCCGGATCGTCGGCAACCCGGGGCGGGGCCTGCCGTCCCGAACGGGGAGGGGGCTGCTGCCCGTTCTCCACCGAGCTGCGGTCCAGCCGGGCGACGGACTCCGAGCAGCGGATCGCGATCCGGGACAGCGTGGGTTCGTACTGCGCCGCCTCCCGAAACGTACCGAGCACCGCCGCGGCCGTACGGATGGCTGGGAGCCCCTTGCCACGCACGTCACCGATGATGAATCGGGTGCTGTGCGGGCGTACGACCGCCTCGTACAGGTCGCCGCCGATCCGCGCCTCCGACTCGGCGGCGACGTAGCGGACGGCGAGCCGGAGATCGCCGACCTGCTGGGGCATCGGGCGTAGCACGGCGAGCTGGGCGGCCTCGGCCACCCGCTGCACCTGGGTCAGCTGGGCCGCCCGGCGCTCCCGGAGGTTGGCGGCGGACACGCTGGCGACGCTCACGACGAGCACCGCGCTCAGTGAGGTGCTTCGCTGGCTGGCGCTGAGCGTCTCATGCGAGGCGAAGGTGTAGAAGGCGGCGGCACTGGCGGCCAACGACACCGTCAGCACGGCACGACGGCCACCGCGGATGGCCGCAAGCGCGGGGGCGGGCGAGAGCAGGGAGCCGACCTGCAACTCCTCGCCGGAGGCCAGCTCCCGTACCAGTTCGGCCACGAACACTCCGAGGATCAGCAGCCATGGAAGCACCAGCAAGGCACGGTCGTAGATCCGTACCTTGGGAGTTTCATCTGGTTCACCCCGGTTCGCGTGCATTGTTGAAGAACGGTACCTCCGCCTCACCCGCGACGCAGATCACCACACGGTCGGGTACAGCCCTGCCGGGATAGTGGGTAGGCTCGTACGAACCGGATAAGTTACTGATCGGTAAATAGCTCGCCCCCGCAGGTCCGAGGAGCCCCCATGCAACTCGCCGCGATCGTCGTCTCGTTGGTGCTGACCGCGGTCGGCATCGCGCTGTTCGCGCGCGCCATCGCCCAGATCCTCCAGTCCGTGAGGCTGGGCCAGCCCGTGCCCGCCGGGAGTCGTACCGATGAGCCGGGACAGCGCACCCTCACCCTCGCGCGGGAGTTCCTCGGCCACACCAGGATGAACCGCTGGGGGATCGTCGGCGTCGCGCACTGGTTCGTGGCCGTCGGCTTCCTCACCCTGTTGCTGACCCTCGTCAACGCCCTCGGGCAGCTCTTCCAGGCCGACTGGCTGCTGCCGGTGATCGGCAGTTGGACGCCGTACGAGATGTACGTCGAGTTCTTCGGCCTGATGACGGTGCTGGGCATCCTCACCCTCATCGTGATCCGACAGCTGAGCGGACCGGCCCGCGCCGGCCGTAAGTCCCGCTTCACCGGCTCCAAGACCGGGCAGGCGTACTTCGTCGAGGCCGTGATCCTGATCGTCGGCCTGTCCATCCTGACGCTGCGCGGCCTGGAGGGCGCGCTGCACCACGTCGAGGGCTACGAGGCGGCGTACTTCATCAGCTACCCGCTGGTCGCGGCCTTCGACGGGATGAGCCTGAGCGCCCTGCAGAACGCCACGTACCTGGTCGCGATGATCAAGATCGGCACCTCCTTCACGTGGATGATCGTCGTCGGACTGACCACCAACATGGGCGTCGCCTGGCACCGCTTCCTCGCCTTCCCCAACATCTGGTTCAAGCGCGACGCCCGGGGTGGCACGGCGCTGGGCGGTCTGCGCCCGATGACCTCCGGTGGCGAGGTCATCGACTTCGAGACCGCGCTGGACGACTCCGAGGACGAGGACGCGGCGGAGACCCGCTTCGGCGCCTCCCAGGTCGAGGACTTCTCCTGGAAGGGCCTGCTGGACTTCTCCACCTGTACGGAGTGCGGGCGCTGTCAGTCGCAGTGCCCCGCCTGGAACACCGGCAAGCCGCTGTCCCCCAAGCTGCTGATCATGTCGCTGCGCGACCACGCGCACGCCAAGGCGCCGTATCTGCTGGCCGGCGGCGGCAAGACGATGGAGGGCGAGGAGAAGGCGACCGCCGAGCAGTTGAAGGACGTGCCGGCCGAGGCGCTCGCCGAGGCCGAGCGACCGCTGGTCGGCACGCTGGAGGAGAACGGCGTCATCGACCCGGACGTGCTGTGGTCCTGCACCACCTGCGGCGCCTGCGTCGAGCAGTGCCCGGTGGACATCGAGCACGTGGACCACATCGTCGACATGCGCCGCTACCAGGTCATGATCGAGAGCGCGTTCCCGTCGGAGGCGGGCACGATGCTGAAGAACCTGGAGAAGAAGGGCAACCCCTGGGGTCTGGCCAAGAAGCAGCGGCTGGAGTGGACGAAGGAGCTGCAGAAGGAGACCGGCATCGAGGTGCCGGTGGTGGGCAAGACCGTCGAGGACCTCACCGAGGTCGACTACCTCTACTGGGTCGGTTGTGCCGGCGCCCTGGAGGACCGGGCGAAGAAGACCGCCAAGGCCTTCGCGGAACTGCTGGACACGGCGGGCGTGAAGTTCGCGATCATGGGCGGCGACGAGAAGTGCACCGGCGACTCCGCGCGGCGGCTGGGGAACGAGTTCCTGTTCCAGCAGCTCGGCGAGGAGAACGTGTCGAACCTCAACGCCGCGTTCGGCGAGGACGACGAGGACGAGAGCACGAAGCTGCCCGCGTCCAGGAAGAGGATCGTCGCCACCTGCCCGCACTGCTTCAACACCCTCGCCAACGAGTACCCGCAGCTCGGCGGCCACTTCGAGGTCATCCACCACACCCAGCTGCTGCAACACCTGATCGACGAGGGCCGGCTGGTCCCGGTCACCCCGGTGGAGGGGCTCATCACCTACCACGACCCGTGCTACCTCGGCCGGCACAACAAGGTCTACACGCCGCCCCGCGAGATCATCGGCAAGGTCCCCGGCCTGCGCAACGAGGAGATGCACCGGCACAAGGAACGCGGCTTCTGCTGCGGTGCCGGCGGCGCCCGGATGTGGATGGAGGAGCGGATCGGCAAGCGCGTCAACAACGAGCGGGTGGACGAGGCGCTCGCGCTGAACCCGGACATCGTCTCCACCGCCTGCCCGTTCTGCCTGGTGATGCTGACCGACTCGGTCAATGGCAAGAAGGGCGCGGATCAGTCCCAGGCCAAGGAGGACCTGCAGGTCGTGGACGTGGCGCAGCTGCTGCTGGACTCCGTACGGACGCCGCCGGCCGATCCGCCGGAAGGCGAGGCGGAGTCGGCGGACGAGCCGGAGCCGGAGCCCGCGACGTAACCCCTCGACGACGGACCCGCTCGGATCGTACGAAGCGGAACCGGCCGGCCCACGGCACAGCGGTGGGCCGGCCGTCTGCGTGCGGGCGGGCGGGCGGGCGGCGGAACCAAGCACGCGCCCTCGCTGGCTCACCACGGTCCGGATCACGGAGACTTCTTCGCAAAGGACTGTTTGCGAAGAAGTCTTGGCGGTTATTCTGCGATCGTGTCCATGGAGCGAAACAGTCCGCTGGCGGGCCCGGACGGCCCAGACCCGGTGCGGGACGTCGTCATCGACGCCAAGGGCCTGCGCGCCCTCGCCCACCCGCTGCGCGTCCAGTTGGTGGGCCAGCTGCGCAAGGACGGCCCCGGCACGGCCACCCAGCTCGCCCGGCGGCTCGGCGTCAACTCCGGTACGGCCAGCTACCACCTGCGTCAGCTGGACGCGGCCGGCTTCGTGGAGGAGGACACCTCCCGGGGAAACGCACGCGAGCGGTGGTGGCGTGCCAGGCACCAGTCCACCTGGTTCCCCCATGCCGAACTCGCCGACCAGGAGCCGGAGGCGACACTGAGCTACCTCCAGTCCATCGCGGCCACCGACAACGTACGGACCCATCGCGTGCTCAGCGAGTTGGCGACCATGCCGCGCGCCTGGCGGGACGTCCTGGACCTGAGCGACTGGCCGCTGCTGCTCACCCCGGAGGAGAGCCAGCGGCTGCGGGACGAGCTGCGGGCCGTCATCGCCCGCTACCGGCGCGCCCCCACGAGCGAGGCCAGCGCGCCGGCCGGCCGGGTGCCTCCGGGAGCCGAGCGGGTCAGCCTGGCCATGCACCTGCTGCCCGAACTGGACGCCCGGTCGGACGTACGTGACGAGCCTGCGGCACCGTACGGACCCGGAGTACCGTCTGAACCGGCACAGTCGAAACCCACGGAGCCGGACGCCCCGTCGACGGACCGCCCCTCGGAATCGACGACATGACCGGCGACCCGCTCGCCGGAGCGGACCGGTCCGGCACCGCCCGGCGCCGACGGGAACGGGCGAGACCGCTGATCGGCCTGCTCGGCGCGCTCGCGGTGGCGCACACGGCCACCCGAGTATCCGCGATCGCGCTGCCCTGGTTCGTTCTGGTCACCACCGGAAGCGCGGCCCAGACCGGCCTGGTGGCGTTCGCCGAGATGACGCCGTACGTCCTGGTCAAGGCGTTCAGCGGACCGCTGGCGGACCGGATCGGACCACGTACGGTCTCCTGGGTCACCGACCTGGTCAGCGCCGTCACGGCCGCGGCCATCCCGCTGCTCTACGCCCTGGACCAGCTCACCTTCCCGCTGCTGCTGCTCCTGGTGGCGCTGATCGGCGCCGCGCGCGGGCCGGGTGACCTGGCCAAGCACGTCATGACGCCGGAGGCCGCCGAACGCGGCGAGGTGGCCCTGGAGCGCGCCACCGGCCTGGCCGGCGTGACCGAACGGCTCGCCTCCACGGTCGGGCCGGCCGCGGGCGGCGCGCTGATCGCGCTGATCGGTCCGGTGCCGGTGGTGCTCGGCATCGCCGGCTGCTTCGCGCTCGGCTCCGTGATCATCGCGCTGGTGCTGCCCCGTGCCATGGGACGCCGCGGCCCCGCGCGCCCGGAACCGGGCGGGGGCGCGGATGCCGACGCGGGCGCGGGCGAGCCGGGCTACTGGCGCCGGTTCGGCGAGGGCTTCGCCTTCCTCCGCCGGGACCCGCTGCTCTTCACCGTCATCACCATGGTGGGGTTCATCAACTTCCTGGACGCGGCGCTCAACTCACTGCTGCTGCCCGTCTGGGCGAAGGAGTCCGGCCACGGGCCCGCCGGCCTCGGCATAGCCGCGAGCGCCATGGGCATTGCCGGCGTGGCCGGCAGTCTGATCGCGGCGGCGGTGGCACACCGGATGCGCCGGCGGCCGGTGTTCTTCGCCGGCTTCGTGCTGGCCGGGGCGCCACGCTTCCTCGTACTGGCGGTTGACGCGCCGCTGTGGGTGGTGGCGGCGGTCTTCGCGGTCAGCGGCTTCGGCGCCGGCTTCCTGAACCCGATCCTGGGCGCGGTCTCCTTCGAGCGGGTGCCGCGCCCCCTGCTCGGCCGGGTGAGTGCGCTGGGCGACTCGATGGCCTGGTCCGGCATCCCGTTCGGCGGGCTGCTGGCGGGCGCGGCGGTCACCGCGTTCGGGCTGGCCCCGGTGCTGGTGGCGGGCGGTGCGCTGTACTTCCTGACCACCAACCTCACCGGCCTACGCCCCGAGTGGCGCGAGATGGACCGGCAGCGCGCGGCGGGACGTACGGCCGGCACGGCCCCAGTGTCCTCCGAGGAACCGAGACCGCCCGCGGAGGCTGGAGCGGCGGCCGGCGCGACGACGACGGACGGGCCGGCGACGGACGGGCCGGCGCCTGGGGATCGTCCGCCCGAACGGATCTGACCGCCCGAACGGATCGAACCGCAGTGCTGGGCCGCGCGTCCGTCGAGCGCGTGCCGCCGAACGCGCCCGGCGTCGGGCGCCGGCCGGCCCGGTGTCAGGCGCGCCTGGCCCGGGGATTGGCGAGCGCACGGCCCCGGCGGTACCTCGTCCCCAGCCGTGATCGACAGGCTTGGCCTGTGGGGCATCGAACACCAGGCCAGCCTGTGGCGTGACGGTTCCACGACCTACCAGATCACGCGCCGGAACGTGGGCGAGATCCTGCACGCCCTCGGCGAGTTCGATGTCGTCCACGGTCTCTACCACCTTCTGACGCACGCGGTCTTCGCGGTCTGGGACGGCGGAGTCTCCAAGCCCTCGGCTCAAGCCGGGCGCTCAAGCCGGCGGTTCGATCAGGCCGCTCAGCCCCGCTGCCCCAGCACCCGCAAGGCCCGGTCGAAGGCCGAGTCCCGACCCTGCTCGAACTCCTCGTCCGTGAGGACCGGTTCCGCGTGGTGCGGCGGAACGCCCGTACCGTCGAACGTACGGCCGTCCCGCGTGCGGAACTCCTCGTTCGGCAGCGACACCCGCCAGCCGTTCGGCAGCGCGCGCTCCAGCACGTCCGAGAAGACCCCCTGCGTCGACTGGCCGATCCGGACCGTGCGTCCCGGCCGTTCCATCAGCGCCTGTACGAACGACTCGCCCGCGCTCACGGTCGAGCCACCGGTCAGCACCGCGATCGGCCCGGTGTAGCGGGGGACGCCGGGCGCGGGACGCACGTACTGCTCCTGTGCCTCGGTGAACCGGCTCGGGTCCTCCGGGGCGTTGCGGGCCCGCTTGGCGTACGCGAAATGCCCGCGGTCGGTCAGCCGGGAGGCGAGCTGGAGCCCCAGGCCGTCCGCGCCACCGCCGTTCACCCGCAGGTCGAGGATCAGCCCGCGCATGCCCTCGACCCGTTTCCTGGTGAGAATCCGGTCCAGGACCCCATCCAACGCTGCGCTCTGCGCGGCGTACTGATCCTCTCCCTCGGGAACGTCCGCGTATCCGATGAAGCCGGAGACCCGCAGATAGCCCCGGCCGTCCGGCAGGTCCGCGTAACCGATCCGGCCCTGGGCGTACTCCGTGAGCTCCTCGCCGTGCAGGGCGGTGCGCTCGACGTACTTCTTGACCTTCGTGTCCAGCTGCTCGGTGGGCATGGTGGTGCCCGGGCGGGTCTCGCCGAAGAAGCGGTCACCGCCGTCGGTGAGGCTGACGTGCGCGTCGTTCAGCGGCTCCAGCATCCGGCGGAAGATCGCGAAAAGTTCCTCGTCGGTGGTGTCCTTGTCGACCCGCGGGCGATAGCGCTCCCGTAGCTCCCGCCAGTCGACGTCCTTGGCGGCGAAGAACGGGTAGTTCTCCGCGAAGCTGTGCCAGAACGTGTCGAAGGTCGCCACCGGATCGTCCGACCCCTTACGGGAGCACTCGGCGGGCAACTCGGACACCCGCTCCAGCTTTCGGTACCCCGGGGAGCCGGCGTAGTGCAGGCGGGCGCTGTCCGGTTGGTCGCCGTTCGTGCGCAGGGTCAGGGCGCGGCCGTCGGGCGTGAGGTACTTCCGCGCGTCGCCACCCGCACCACCCGCGACGGCCTCGGCATTCCCGACCTTCCCCGTCTGCCCGGCCTGTCCGGCCTGTCCGGTCTGTCCGGTCTGCCGCGCCACCGTTCCCGGCAGGCAGCTGACCGAGGTGGTCTGGTACTCCCGCAGCTTCCCGTCCCGGACGGTGATCAGGCCGCCGTAGCCGTCCGTGCGCCACACCCCCTCCGAGGACACCTGTCCGCCCGTGGACCGCTCGTCCGACGAGGCGTTGGCCAGTACGGGCACCAGCGCGCCGCCGGTGAGGGCCATCAGCACCGCACCGGTGAGGACCGTCGACTTCTTGGACAGTTGGGGCATCTACCGACTCCGTTGATCACGATCTGGTTCCGCGACCACACCTCCCGACCGCCCAACGGCGGGGTGGCGGGAGGGGATCGCGGATTCCGGCCCGATCATGGTCGAACGCCCGCGCGCCGCCGGGACAGCCAGCTGACCGCCGGACCCGGGGTGGGGCCAGCCCCCGGTCGAACACCCCACGTGGCGGCCGGCCAGCTCCGCGAACCCACGGCCGCCGGAGCCCGTCATGGTCCGTCAACCCTGCTGCCCCACCCACCGGGGTGGAGGCAGCACCACTCCCTCCCTTAGGGGTGCCCCTCCGGGACTGTCACAGGTCGGCGGCGATGCCCCCCATTCCTCCCGTACGGGCGCTCTCCAGGTCGCCGAACGAGGTACGTTCGACGGGTGGCAGGATTCAGGATCGGACGCGGCCGGGACTCCCGTAACCCTCGTCAACAGCGGCAGCAGACCCCCGCCGGCCCGCCGCCCCCGGGGCGGTACGGCCCGCCCGGCCCCGGCGCGGGTGCACTGCTG
>NZ_LJGU01000145.1:0-63348 GCF_001751245.1 Streptomyces oceani | reverse complement strand
ACAGCCGGCTGGCCGGTGGCCGGCGGCGGCCAGGGTGGCGGCCCCGCGCGTCCCGGCGAGCCGGAGTACTTCGGCGACCCGCACCCACGGCACGGCGGTGCGCCCGATCCGTACGCCAACCAGTCGGGTCACACCCAGTCCTTCCAGGTGTCCGATCCGTACGGCCCGCAGGGATACGGCGACGGCGGCCAGCCCGCGCCGCCCCCGGGCCCGCGGCTGCACTGGAAGGAGCTGCTGCGTGGCATCGTCGTGCGTCCCAAGACGACTTTCTGGCAGATGCGGGACCACCCCGTCTGGGGTCCGGCACTGCTCGTCACCTTCGTCTACGGCCTGCTCGCCGTCTTCGGGCTGGACCAGGCGCGGGAGGACGTCCTCAACTCCACGCTGACCACCGCCCTCCAGTACGTCATCGGTACCGGCATCGCCATGGTGATCATGGGTCTGATGCTGGGTGCGGTGACCCACACCCTGGCCCGCCAGCTCGGCGGCAACGGCCTGTGGGCACCGACGATCGGACTCACCATGCTGATCATGGCGATCAGCGACGCGCCACGGCTGCTCTTCGCCATGTTCCTCGGCGGCACGGCGACGCTCGTGCAGATCCTCGGCTGGGGCACCTGGCTGGCGGCCGGCGCGCTCTTCACCGCGATGATCAGCCGTTCCCACGAGCTGCCGTGGCCGCGAGCGCTGGCCGCCTCGGCGATCCAGCTGCTGGCGATCCTGATGCTGATGAAGCTGGGCACGCTGTAGGGCGGTCCACGCCCTCACGACCGTGCGGGCGTGGACCGTAAGCGGGCCCGCGCCGGCACCCGTACGGTCACGTCGCTCGTACGTACGGCACCAGCGGGCCGCCGGCCCGGCTCCTCGTACGGGCGGCCGGTCCGCACCGCCCGTACGCGCGCGCGCTGACCGGCACGAACCACTCACACCCGCCACCAGCGTTCCCGCCGACCTCGAACCAGCCGCCCGTCAGGCGAACCGCTGCTGCTCCGAACCGTCACACTTCTGCAGCCGGACCGGAGCCTCCGGTTCCGCCAGTGTCAGGCACAGCTCCGACGCCGCGGCGGGGCGGATGGTGTCGCCCTCGGTGACGAAGCGCTGGTTCTCCTTGCCCAGGCAGTCCCAGAGCACCAGCGCCGTACCCGCCTCGTAGGCGCCCTCCGGCACGTCGACACAACGGTCCTGGGTCAGCTCGGTGTACAGCTGCCCGCTGGCCTCGTCATGCCACCAGCCCTGGTTCCGCTGCCCTTCACCACAACTCCAGCCGCGTACCGCCGTGCCCTTCGCGGTCTCCCCGCCGTCGACGTCCAGGCAGCTGTCCGTCGCGGCGTTTCGCAGCGGAGCGAACGTGTCGTCCCAGGCCAGCTCGTACAGCGTGGGTTCGGCCTGCCCAGCGGGATCGGCACAGGCCACCTCCCGGGAGTCCGAGCGGTACGTCTGCGTCAGGCACTCGGCGAAGGCGCCGTGCCCCCGCTTGTTGGGGTGGAAGGACTGGCGCACGGAGTTCTCGTCCGGCGGGAACGGATGGGAAAGGTCCACGTACAGCCCGCGCGCCCAGGTGTTCTCCATGCACACCTCATGGCCGTGGAAGAGCCGGGACGCGTCCAGGTAGGTCGCCCCGGTCTCCTCCGCCGCCGTCCGCATGCCCTTCTGGAACGCCGGCACGGCGCCGTCGCGGGCCCAGTCGGCATCGCTGGTGTAGCCGGTGCAGCCGCCCGGCAGTTTGCCGGGATAGTTCGGGTTGTCCTTGATATCCGGCCCGATCGGGCTCGGATAACCCAGCACCACCAGCTGGTAGTCGCCCTCCGCGTAACCCGCGTCCCCCATCACGGACCTGATGTCCCGCACGGTCTGCTCGACCTTGGGCACGAGCCCGTCCACGCGGTCCTGCCAACCGGGCTGGTACTTCGGCTCGCACTCGCCCTGCAGGGTGAACCAGCGGATCACGCAGTCCGTCATCACCGGGCCGAACTGCAGGTCGTCGTTGGCACCGGCGACCAACACCACCTGCTTGAGCCGGGTGTTCCGCGCCTTGATCGCCAGGGCGTCGGTCTGCACCAGCTCGTCGGCGTACTGCTGAGTGCCGCCGATCCGGATGTTCTCCGTACTGGCGCCGGAACAGGCGACGTTGTACGTCACGTCCGCCTCGATGCCGGTCCGGTGAATCGCGGCGTCGGGCGAACGGTGGCACCAGTTGTCCGGACCGTCCGTGCCCGGCTCGTACGTCCCGACCCCCTCGCCGCTGATCTCACTGTCGCCCAGCGAGATCAGCGAGGTCTGCCGCTCGTTCATCGGGCGCTGTTCGGGACTGCCGTACAGCTTCTCCGACTGCGCCGCCCGCCGCTCCTCCAACTCGGCTGAGAGCGGGGTGACTTGTGGGCGCTCTGGCTGCGTTGAGCCGGCGCGATCAGTTGTGGTGGCGGCGGTTCGAACGGTGTCGGAGCTCGGTGACGTCGGGTTGGCGGCGGCGCCGGACGCGCTGAACAGCCCCACGCCGCCCAACGTCAACACCGCTGCCGTCACCATGGATACAACAGGTCTCGCACGTGCCATAGGGCGTCTTCCCTCCTGGCGCTCCTCGGTTGTTACCCGGGGTTATACCGAGCTGCCAGGCCGCTGGGAAGACCGCGCGCGCGAAGGAGATCGCCGAGCCACACCCCCGAGACGGGCGTTCGACACCCGCCGGGGCCGTACGTGAGACACCGCCAGGTGCCATGCGGCGGACACGGCGGCGACGCCTGTACCGGACGCGGCGGCGCCAGCGGCAGTGGCGGCGCCAGTCGCAGTGGCGGCGGCGAAAGCCTCAGGAGTCCAGCACCTGACCGGCCCGCCGCACCACAGGCGGCTCCACCGACCAGGGGAAATCGATCCACCGATCCGTACGCTTCCACACGTACTCGCAGTTGACCCGCGACTGCGGCTTCTCGTAGATCACCGCGCTGCGCACCTCGGCGACATGCTCCGCACAGAAGTCGAGCACCAGCTTCAGGGTCTTGCCGGTGTCCGCGACATCGTCCGCGACCAGCACCTTCTTCTGGCTCAGATCCACCACGTTCGGCACCGGGGGCAGCATGACGGGCATGTCGAGGGTCGTGCCAACCCCGGTGTAGAACTCGACGTTCATCACGTGCAGGTTCTTCACGTCCAGCGCGTAGCCGAGTCCGCCGGCGACGAACAGCCCGCCCCGGGCGATGGACAGGATGATGTCCGGGTCGTAGCCGTCGTCCGCGATCGTCCCCGCCAGCTCCCGTGTCGCCTGGCCGAAGAGGGGGTACGTCAGGCTCTCGCGCTCATCGCTCATCGTTCACTCCGCCCTGTCCGATCGGGTCAGATCCGCGTCCGGTGGAAGTTGAGGTAGGCGCGCGACGGCGTCGGCCCACGCTGCCCCTGGTACCGCGAGCCATAGCGTTCCGACCCGTACGGATGCTCGGCGGGTGAGGCCAGGCGGAACATGCACAGTTGGCCGATCTTCATCCCGGGCCACAGCTTCATCGGGAGCGTGGCGACGTTCGACAACTCCAGGGTGACGTGCCCGGAGAAGCCGGGGTCGATGAAGCCGGCCGTCGAGTGCGTCAACAGCCCCAGCCGCCCGAGGCTCGACTTGCCCTCCAGCCGCGAGGCCAGATCCTGCGGCAGCGTGATCACCTCGTACGTCGACGCCAGCACGAACTCCCCGGGATGGAGGATGAACGGCTCGTCGCCCACCGACTCGATGGGGCGCGTCAGGTCGGGCTGTTCCTCGGAGGGGTCGATGTGCGGGTAGCGGTGGTTCTCGAACACCCGGAAGTAGCGGTCCAGCCGCACGTCGATGCTGGAGGGCTGCACCAGCGCCGGATCGTACGGATCGATCCGCACCCGGCCGGCGTCGATCTCGGCGCGGATGTCCTTGTCAGAGAGAAGCACGGGCCGAGCCTACGCGCCCGGCTCGAACCCGTCCCAATCGGTCCCGGTCGCACGCGGGGCCGGGGGCGGGGCCGCCGGGGCCCGCGCGCCGTACCGTGCGCTGTCCTTCCCGGACGGCACACGGTACGCGCGGCCGTACGCACGCACCCACGCGCGGCCGTGCGCACGTACGGGTGCCGGGTCGGTCGCGATGTCAGCCGCGCCGATCGGCCCCGCCGGCAGGACCCGGATCGGCACCCGGCTCCGCACGCGTGTCGGCGGCGGGGCCAGCACCTGGCTCAACACCCGGCTTCGGAACCGATGTTGAGACCGGCACCGCCTGCCGCAACCGCGCACAACGGGGACACCGAAGCAATCGGCCGGGGCCGATTCGCTCGGTGCCCAGGTTCTGCATCGGGAAGGTCGAGGTGCGGAACTCGTGCCCTTCGGCACACCGGACGACGGTGGACTCCAACGTTTGCCACTCCCCACTCACATAAACGGCAAAAGCCACGTTAGGGGATGAAGCGCGGGCTCGCCGGAGGCGCCCCGCCCGCCACCGTACGCCCCCAACTCCGCACCGTCGCACGCCGTCCAGAAGCGCCCCAACAGCGCAAAGACCCCCGCTGCCGGTGCGTCGGGGGTCCGAGATGAGGTACAGTGTGCCGCGTTGTGAGCGGCATCCGCCGCTTCCTCGCGGGCGTAGTTTAATGGCAGAACATGAGCTTCCCAAGCTTATAGCGCGGGTTCGATTCCCGTCGCCCGCTCCAGTATTGAGCCCCAGGTCAGCGGCCTGGGGCTCGTTTGATGTCTAGACCAATTCCGGTCGGCGTGCCATGCGCGTGCCACAGCGCACCACTTGAGTGGTGCGGTGCGAGCTGCACGGGGCCACCCCCGCAATCTGATGCCTCGTCGTCTCATTTCATGAGATCCGTTTTCTGTGCGGTGGGTCACACCGCCGGCAAAGGCGGCGACGTGTGCGGACGCGAAGCAACGACATACAACTGCGCCGGACCCGCAGGGTGCGGGTCCGGCGCAGTGCAGTGTGGGGTCAAGACTCCTGTGCCGCCTGTACGTCGGCGTCACACGAGCGCGGGATGAGCGGATGAACTGTCGCGCCCCCGCCTCCCCCATCGCCGTCGTTCTGCGCCTCTGCCTGCTGGCGGATGACGTCGGTGTTGATGTCGGCGGCGAGTTTGCGCTGGTGTTTGGTGGTGGAGTGCTGGTAGATGAGCTGGGCACGCTCGGAGGACTGTCCCGCGCGGACCATAAGGTCCTTGAGCTTGGCGCCCGTATCGGCGGCGAGGGTGTTGCCGGTGTGCCGGAGATCGTAGAAGCGGAACTCCTTGGGCAGGCCGACCTTGTCCCGGGCCTTGCGCCACTTGCGGCCGAACGTCGTTCCGCGTAGCGCGGCCCCTCGTTCGCCGACGAAGACGAGACCTCCGTCGGCTTCCGACTGCGCGAACCAGTCCAAGTGGCGCTGGACATCCTTGTGCACGAAGGCGGGGAGATGTATCTCCCGCTTCCCGGCACGTGACTTGGGGTCGCCGATCACGCGGTGGCCGGTGTTCAGTTCGGGTGCGGCCCGGCGCACCCACAGCGATCCGGTACGCAGGTCGATGTCGTTGCGCCGAACCTCGGCCAGCTCCTCCGGGCGCATGGAGGCAAACGCACCGAGGAGGACCATGAGCCGCCACCGCATGCCGATGGCGTCGGCCAGCGCGAAGACCTGCGCGACGGTGGCGACCGGCCGCTCGTCCGCCTCCTCTGTGCCGGCGCCTCGGATCTGGCACGGGTTCTTGCGGACGAGGTCGTCCTCGACCGCGGTCTCCATGATCGCCTTCAGCAACCGGTACGACTTGGCGACCGTGGTCGGCCCCGTCGCCTTGAGCCGTTCCGCTCGCCAGGTTCGCACCCGTGCCGGGCTGATGGCGTTCACGCAGAGCGGCCCGAACGTGGGCTCCAGGTGGAGCCGCAGAAGCCTGCGGTACAGCTCTTCGGTTGTCGCTGCCAGCCCGCGCTCGTCGATCCAGCGGGCGGCGTATTCGTCGAAGGGGACGTCGCCTGCGGCGGGGTCGATCCAGTCGCCACGCGTCTGGTCGGCCTGGATCTGAGCGAGGAAGACCTCGGCGTCGCGCTTGGTCTCGAACGGGTGTGGGGCCGGACGCAGCAGACCGTCCGATCCGGGATAGCGGGCCTGGTAGCGACCGGAGGGTAGTTTGCGGATCGCGCCGAAGGTGCGGCGCGAGGGCTTACGAGGTCGGGCCATCAAGCAGCCCTCCCGTAACGGGTGCGCCGGGTGCGGAGGGGCTCGACGGTCCGCGCTTCGATATATGCGTCGAGCACGCTCTCGGGGATACGAATGGGCTTGCCGAGCTTGACGTAGCGGATGCGGCGCTCGTGGATGAGTCGCCGGATGAAACGGACGCCGGTGCCCAGGCGTTCGGCGGCCTCGTCCACGGTGAGCAGCCGGTCACCCTGCTTGTTCACCTCCTTCGCGGCACGGTCAGGCTGTGTGGAGGCAGGGGATATCGCCGATCGGCGCAAGGTGGATCCACTTCTGGCGGGCGCGGTGCGGCAACATCGGCCCGCCGGTTGATCGTTAGGGATGGCGGTTGCTTACGCGTCCTGGCACGGGGCGGCCCAGGACAGGGGCCCGAGGAAGGAACTACGTCTCGTCGGTGTCGTCCTGGACGTGTTCGCCGAGCGAAGGTCCGTAGGTATCCATCAAGTGGCTACTGACCACTTCGGCCATGGTGTTGGAGACCATCGTTTCGGCTTCCTCGCGGATCTCGGGGTGCTCGGCCAAGTACCTGTCCAGGGCGTCACGTGCCGTGGTGAAGCCGGCGTTCGCACGCTGTGTCTCGCTGAAAGCGGCCACCACGTTGTCGATGAGTTCCATGGCGCGGGCTCTGGCGGCGAGCTGGGGCGGGCCGACGAGGTTGCGCAGTTCGAGGCCGAAGATCTCGGCGAATCCGATGGCTTCGTCGAGGTTGATGCGACGCTTGCGGTTCTCGATGCGCCAGACCGCGGACGGGTTCATGTCGAAGCCTGCTTCGTTCAGGCGGTCCGAGACGGTGGAGGTGCTCCAGCCGCGCGCTTCGCGTTCGACCTTGATCCTTACGGCGACGTTCTCCTCGCCGGCCAGCAGCACGCCTTCCTGGGGGCCGTCGTCTGCCATACATACCTCCTTCCTCTGGTAGAGAACCCCTGCCGTTTGCAGCGACCCATCTACGTTAACACGCTGCTGCGATAGGAAGTGAACCGCTGCCTATCGCAGAACGTGTGGCACACTGGTGCCCCCGGTGCGCTCCGAGGGAGTCCGCACCGCTCCGTCATCACAAAGAAGCCCCCGGTGCCGCTGGCACCGAGGGCTCAAGCGCAAACCTCATAACCGCCATCCCTAGCGATCGACCCGCGTGGCCGGGATTGCCGTCCCGTATGGCCCGCGAGCAGAGGAGCTGATGCTCAGTATGACCCATCCGCGGCCGAACGCGCCATCCCAACCGGCAGCGGGAGAGCCCATATCCCCGACGGACCCCATGGCCCAGCCACCTCACAACGCCGAGGCTGAGCAGGCAGTCCTGGGTGCCTGCATGTATGCAGGCGAGGCGGTCGACGATGTGCGGAATGTGTTGGAGGCCACGGACTTCTACCGTCCCGCCCACGAGACCATCTGGCGAGCCCTGCAGGACCTGCGGGCAAACGAAGCGCCGACCGACCCCATCGCGCTCACCCACCACCTGCACGGTACGGACGATCTGAACCGTGTGGGTGGGGCCGGTTACCTCCATCAGGTGGCCAACGTCCCGACCACGGTTGCCAGCGCGAGGTACTACGCGGAGATCGTGCGCCGCGCGGCCGACCTGCGGCGCCTGCGGGAGACGGGCGTCCGCGCCGTGCAGCGGGCGCTGGAGCCCGGAGCCGATCCTGACGCAGTCCGCAGTGAGATCGAGACAGCCGTGCGCGATGAGCGGGAGCGGGCGCTGGCCTCCGGAGCCGGCCGCCTCTCGCGCTACCTGGTGGACGGTTGGCAGTTCGTCAGCGAGACCGGCGCGGACCGGGAGCCGCTATGGGGCACCCGCGAGAAGACCGCCTGGGCGTCAGGGGAGAGTCTCATGATCGTCGGCGCACCCGGTGTCGGCAAGACGACCCTCGCGCACCAGATCGTCCTCGCCCGCATCGGCCTCCAGGACACCGTCCTGGACATGCCGGTCTCCCCAGGCAAGCGGGTGCTGTACCTGGCGATGGACCGGCCCAAGCAGATCGCGGGGGCCATGGCCCGCCGCGTGAGCGTGGCCGACGCGCCCCTCCTGCGCGAGCGGCTCGCCGTGTGGCAGGGGCCGCTGCCCGCGACGCTCGACAAAGAACCCGACCTCCTCGCCGACCTCGCCGCCGCCCATCAGGCCGACACCATCGTGATCGACAGCCTCAAGGACGCGGTCAGCACCCTGGTCGACGACGCTCTGGCCGTCGCCTACAACAACGCCCGCCAGCGGGCCATCCGCAACGGCGTCGACATCATGGAGCTGCACCACCAGCGCAAGTCCGTCGACGGCAGCCCGAGGGACCAGCGGCCCGCACTCGACCGCGTCTACGGCTCCACCTGGGTCACCTCGGGGGCGGGCAGTGTCCTGTTCGTCGCCGGTGAGGCAGGCGATCCAGCCGTCACGCTGCACCACCTGAAGACGCCCACCGGCGAGATCGGCCCGCTGCAGCTCATCCACGACCACACGCGCGGCACCACCACCCTCGACCCGGCCCTGGACCCGGTGGCCATCCTGCGCGCCGCACCAGGCGGCCTCAGCGTCCGCGAACTCGCCGCCGCCCTCACTGGCGAGACGAACCCGGGACGGGCCGCCGCCGAGAAGGCGCGCCGCGCCCTGGACAGCCTCGTCAAGACCGGGCTCGCTACCAAGGCCGACGGCATCGCAGGAGGTAACGGAGGCGGCCAGCAAGCCCGCTACCACGCCTCCGCACGCCACATCGCCGCCGTCTCCTGAACGGCGTCATCGACCGGCCAGAGCGTTCACGGGGGCGATCACGCACCCCTCCGCGACCATGGAGGCGAAAAGCGTTCACACCGGTCACGCTCACCCGCAAAACCGCAGGTCAGACGATCACGCCACCGTACACGCCGTTCACGCGCCGAGCGTTCACGCGCGAGCCCCCCTTTAGAAGGGGGCTCGCGTGAACGCCCCTCCGTGTACGCCCCTCATCAGCACCCCCACGACCCGCCCGAACCGGACCCGGAGCCACCCTCGTGACACCCCACGAACCCCGCGACCAGACGGCCCCTCTCCACCGCGTCACCGGCTGGGACCGTGCCGCGATCACCGTCCTCGGCACCGCAGGCTGCGCTCTCTCCTTTGACGCGCTGCAGCAGATGGCCGCCGCCATCCACATCCGTGGCCTGCTCACCTACCTCTTCCCCCTCGTGATCGACGGGTTCATCGCCTACGGCGTCCGCGCCCTCCTCGTCCTACGCACCGCGCCCTTCCCCGCCCGCCTGTACGTGTGGATGCTCTTCTCCGCCGCGACCAGCGCAAGCATCTGGGCCAACGCCCTGCACGCCATACGCCTCAACCAGCACGCACCGCCCACGGGGCTGCACCTGGACCACGCCACCGTCGGTGTGCTCTCCACCCTCGCTCCGCTCGCCCTCGCCGGAGCCGTCCACCTCCACATCCTCATCGCCCGCCAGACCACCCACGCCAGTCGAGGGATACCAACCGAAGTACCGGACACGCCTTCGACATCCACGCCGCCGACTTACGTGCAGCCGCAGCTCCTCCTGCACGAAAACGATCGCCCTCTCCGAGCGGATAGCCCACCCCCTGCAGAGGAGACCGCCCCCCAGACCACCCGCTACGGACGGCCGCCCGGCGCTGACATGGAGGATCTGCTCCCCATCGCACGCAAGGCCGTGGCCCAGACCGGCAAGGCCACCCGCGCCACCGTCCGCACCGCGATCCGCGACGCCGGACTGACCGTCTCCGAGAACCGGCTCACCGAGCTCATGCAACACCTTCGGACTGACCGCCTCGCGACCACCGGCCCCTCCCCAGACTGACCGGATATCCGGTCACCCCCGCCCTTGGGACCAAAGAGCCCGCGGACCGGTCAGCGGCACGACCCGCGGGCCCCAGCCACGCTCCCTCCCCGAACGCCCAGCACGGACCACCGGCCCCGCCACCGCCGCGCGCCGGAACCTCACACGGACACGGAGACCACGAATTGCACCGCCAGCTCCACGAAATCCCCGCCCACCAGCAGCAGATGCCCACCACTCCGGCCACCGACAGCGCAGCAAGTTGTCGGGTAAGGACTCCTTACCCGAGCCCCGCCCCAGGAGTGGCGGGGCAGACCGGTCCGGGGGCGCCGGTCGAGGAGGAGGGCGCCGTGCCGCCGCGCCGTCGCTTGCGTCAGCCTGCGCAGCGCGATAAGCGCGCCTGCCCGCGCTTCAGTGCCAGTGAATACGCGGATCTCCAACAGGCAGCTGGAGTCTGCCGGATGACGGTGGGCGGCTATCTGGCCGAAGCCGGTCTTGCCGCCGCGCGCGCGGAGAGTCCCGAGGCCGCCGTGGCCGACTACCGTCGTGCAGTGCAGGAGCTGATGGCCTCCAACCGGCAAGCCGCCGCGGTCGGCAACAACCTCAACCAGCTCGCCCGCCACCTCAACTCCGAGCAGGCGCTACCCGAACGCGAGGTTGTCCGCGGGTTGTTGGCGCGGGTGCAGGACGTGCTCGACGAGGTGGACCAGGCGGTCGAGTACCTGGTGCGGCGGTGACCTCGTGATCCCGAAGATCCTCACCGGCAAGACCAGCAGCACCGGGCTCATCCGCTACCTGTTCGGGCCCGGACGTGCCAACGAGCACACCGACCCGCACCTGGTGGCCTCCTGGAACGGCTTCGCCCCCGACCCCGGACTCAACGCGCAGCACACCACCACCCAGCTTGCCCGCCAACTCGACCAGCCCGTGAAGGTCCTCGGTGACCGGGCCCCGGCGGACAAGGTGTGGCACTGCCCCGTACGCGCCGATGCCGGCGATCGATACCTGACCGACGCCGAGTGGGCCGAGGTCGCCCGGCGGATTGTGCACGCCACCGGCATCGCCCCCGCCGGCGATCCGGAAGCCTGCCGCTGGGTCGCCGTGCGGCACGCGGACGACCACATCCACATCGCCGCCACGCTCGTACGCCAGGACGGCAAACGTCCCACCCGCGACTTCGACCGCAAGAAGGCCCAAGCCGAGGCCCGCCGTATCGAAATCGACTACGGCCTGCGCCGCCTCAACCCTGGGGACGGGAGTGCGGCCAAGCGGCCGACCAGCAAGGAGCACTTCAAGGCTCGCCGCATCGGCCAGGCGCATACCTCCCGCGAACTCCTCCGTACCCGGGTCCGGCAGGCCGCCGCCGCAGCCCGCAGTGAGACCGAGTTCTTCGCGGCCCTGGAGGGCATGGGTATCGAGGCGCAGATCCGGTACGCGCCTTCCGGGGACGCGCTCGGCTACAAGGTTGCGTTGCCCGGTGACACCAACAAGACGGGCGAGCCGGTGTTTTTCTCCGGCTCCACTCTCGCCGCGGACCTCTCGCTGCCCCGCATCCGCGAGCGCCAGACCGCCACCGACACCACTGCCGTTCAGGGGCACGCACGCCGTACTGATCCTTGGCACCAGGCCACCGCGAGCATCGACCGCATCCCTGCCACGCTCGCTTCCGACGAAGCTCCCGCCGCACAGGCCCACCTCGCCGCCCTCGGCGAGACCCTCGATCTCCTCCCCGCCATCACCAACCGCGGAACACTGCGCTCCGAGCTTCAGCAGGCCGCCCACGGCTTCGAACGCGCCACCCGCTCCCGCATCCGGGCCGACCACCAGCGCGCCCGCGCCCTCCGCAATGCGGCCAAAGAACTCCTGCACACCCCGAGCGGGGACGCCTCCGGCCTTGCCATGCTGCTCAACGCCACCGTCCTCGCCCTGATCGCGGCATCCCGCTGGCACGCCGCACACCGGCACACCCAGCAGGAAGCCGCAGCCCGCCAGACGCTCCAACATGTCCAGGCCGCCTACCAACAGGCGGCCGCCCATCCGCTGGCCGAACTCCGCAGGCGCACACCACCGCAGGACACTGCTCGTCGCTACGCCCACCACATACGTCAGACCACCCCCGACCATGCCGAGCACGTGCTCACCGACCCCGCCTGGAACGCCCTTACCGCTGTCCTGGCCGACGCCGAGCAAGCAGGTCACAACCCCGCTGAGCTTCTCCAACACGCAGCCCGGCAGCGGACGCTGGACGACGCCCACTCCCCCGCAGAGGTCCTCACCTGGCGTCTCCAGCGCCTTAGCCAACGTCCCGCACCCAGCCCCCGAGCCCAAGCCGCCCGCGTCCGCAGCACCCGTGCGACCACCGCTGCTCCGCAGCCCGTCCGCCCGACGGCTGCCCCGCAGCATCCCGTGCCCACGGTCACGCACCGGCGCCGACGCTGAGGTACCCGCTGCGGGTCCACCGTGCGGTGGCTCAGGGCTTACACGCCCACGGTTACGCGGAACCTGGTGATCAGCGAACAACCACTCAGCGGGCTTGGGAGACTGCTGTCACGAGCGCGTCCAGGTCGCCGGTGTAGACGATGACGTCCTCGTCGTCGGCCGGGGGGTCGAAGCGGGCGAAGAAGTCGTCGAGGGCTTCGGGGGTGACGGTCAGTGCGTTGGCGTCTTCGCGCTGGTTGCGTTCGGCAAGGCGACGCAGCAGTTCTGTGCGGTCGGCGGGGAGGTAGACCACGAGGGGGTGGCCGCCTGCTTCGCGGGCGGCTCGCTCCCAGGCTGCGCGCTCGGTGCGGCGCCACAGTCCGTGGTCCAGGACTACGTCGTTCCCGGCTGCGATCTCCTTGATGAACCGTTCCCGGGTCGCTTCGACGACGGGCCGTTCGCGCTCGAAGTAGGTGTGCTCGGGGTAGTCCACTCCGTAGCGGCCGTGGAGGCGGTGGACTTCCTCGTCGACGGACAGCCGGACGTATCCGTGGCCGGCCAGGACCTGGGCGACGGTGGTCTTTCCGGAGCCGGTGAGGCCGGCCAGGAGTACGGCGAGGGGCACGTGCCTATCCCTTCCGCGGTGTGCGCGAACGCGGTCATTGTCTCTGATCCTGGCCGGTGGGTGTGTGCGGTCGCCAGGCGGTGACGATGCTGCGGGCCTCGGCGGGCCAGCTGTCGGGCATCCGGTCCAGGCTTACCCGGCGGGCAGCGAACCGTGGGTCGCTTGTGTTGATCACGCCGCTGTGTTGCCTGACGTGGGCCAGTAGGCGGCTGGCTTCGTCACGGACGGCAGGGGTGTGTTCCTGCCAGGTGCCGGTGGTGAAGTGCCGGACGCGGCGGCGGAGATCGTCCAGGATGCCTGATCGCCATTTGAAGTGGTGCACCGCGCAGATGTGGTCCGTATCGGGCTGGTGGCCGGGGGCTCGGTGGTTGCCGGAGGCCAGGGCCACGTCGTGGCGGGCGAGGACGATCTTGCGTGGGTCGCCGTGCAGGAGGCGGTGGGTGAGGTGTCCGCCGAGGGGATAGGCGAGATCCAGGCCGTCTTCGGGCTGCCAGCCGGTGAGGCGGCCGCTGGCGGCGACGCGGTCGAGCATCAGGCCGCCGACCACGCGGTGCCCGGTCTTCTCGGCCTGGGCGATCACGTCGCTGAGCGGGGCGGGGTACTGCTGGAACTCGTCGGCGTCGGCCAGTAGGTGCCAGCCGGCCCCGGCCCGGTTCCGCAGGGCATCTCGGAGTTGGGTGTTGATGTGCTCGTGCCACGGACCGGCGCTGGTGCCGGTCGGGATGATGCCCAGCTCGCGGGAGGCGGCCTGGAGTTGGTGCCGCCGTACGTCGGGGACGTGGTCGGGGAAGTGGAAGGCGATCAAGAACCGTTCGATGCCGAGCCACCGGTAGTGGCGGACCCAGGCGGCCAGCAGGTCCGGCTCGACGGGGCCGATGACGGCGATCACGGCGGGAGGGTGTGCTCAGCATTCAGGGCTCCTCCGTGCGGAGTGCGGCGAAGGTGAGGGTGAGGAAGTCGGCCTGCGCTGCGGCCGAGTGCATCCCCAGCAGGCCGGGAGCGTCGGGGCCGGGGCGTCCTGGCACCTGGCGCGTGACGGTGTGCAGGGCGTCGGCGAGAGCGTCCGGGTCTCCGACGGGGAAGGTCATGGCCCAGGGCTGACCGTGCAGGCGTGCGGTGAGGGCCGGGTCGTGGTCGGAGACGATCAGAGGGATACCGAGACGGGCAGCGTCCATGACCAGCCCGGATTCCTTGCCGACCCCGGGATGCCGGGCGACCAGGGTGGCGTCGGCGGCGGCGTAGACGAGCCGCAGCACGCCTTCCGCGATGGGACCTGGCACGGTGTGCAGGCGGAGGTGGGGAAGGGACCGCCACCGTTTCAGTACCGCTTCGTCGAGCGGGGTCCCGGCGACCACCAGGTGCAGCGGTTCCTCCAGGCGGGCCAGGGCGGCGTCGATGACGTCGAT
Source organism: Streptomyces oceani (assembly GCF_001751245.1). Lineage (GTDB taxonomy): Bacteria > Actinomycetota > Actinomycetes > Streptomycetales > Streptomycetaceae > Streptomyces > Streptomyces oceani. Next base: position 48,965 of record NZ_LJGU01000145.1, on the reverse strand, counting down.
GTCCTTGTACGGCCACCAGCCGCCCACCAGGCACACCACGGCTTCGTCATCCGGGATGTCGAAGGCCATCCGGCCGCCCTCGCATTCGGCGTCGCTCAGGCGGCGTCCATCGTCGACCGCGAAAGCCCGCACCACCGCGGGCAGTTCCGGGAAGACCCCGGCGAACTGCTGGCCGACGGCCTGCGTCGGATACACCGTGATCACCTGCTTCTCGCCCCGGCGGGGGAGCCGGTCGAGCAGGCGCACGGCGGCGTCCTCGGTGGTGACGGCCTCGTGGACGAACCGCAGGTGCGGCAGTCCACCGAGAAGTGCAGCGGCCCCGTGCAGGGCCTCGCTCGCGGTGAGGATCGCCACCGCCTCGGCGTCGGCCCCTTGCCTGCGAGCCGTTCGTAGGGCGGAGGCTTCGGTCAGGCAGCGGGCGATGAGGGTGACTTGGTGGGGCAGCCGCCGCAGGGCGCGGGGCCAGCGGCGCGAGCGGAAGGCTCGCTGCCCCGCGCTGGAGAGCCCGGCCGCCAGCCGGGAGGCGGCCAGCAGGACGTCGGCGGGAAGTCCGGCCGGTGCGGTCACCAGCCGGGCCCCGGCCTCCCGCAGCGCCGCCACCGTTTCGGGGGCTGCCCCGTGCGGGGCGATGACCAGGCTGTTCGGCCTCACCTGGGCCAGGGCCGCCAGCGTGCGCTGGTGGTGCCCGCCAAGGCGGTCGGCATACGGCTCGATGAGCACAAAGGGGCAGGTCATCCGGAGACCACCCGATCCCCATGGGCGGAAGCGAACCGGTGCCGCAGCCAGGTCGGATCGTTGAGATCGTCGAACCGCTGCACGTCGCGGGCGGCCTCGCGAGCGAAGGCGACGCCCTCGCGGGCCCCGGCGGCGGCGTACGGGGCGAACTCGCCCTGCTGGCTCGCGGTCCATGCCTGAACCCGCTGCCGGGCGTCGTCGTCGGCCATGCCGTACTCGCTGCCGCGGGCGAGCATCGCGCACTCGCGGAACCCGGCCTTCCACGCGTGGAAGGGACTCTGGTTGAACCGCGTGACACCTGCCGTGTGGCCGGCGAACTCGATGCCGCCGGGAAGAGCCGCGAGGACGTCCACGGCCTCGCCCATCTCCCGCAGAGCACTGCGGCGGATCAGCTTCAGCCCGCCGTACCCGTAGATCAGGCCGTTGACCGGGTTCACCGCCCGCCACACCCGCATCGACACACCCTCGTCAAGTGGGGCGACGGCGGCCGGGTCGAAGTCGGAGTTGATGGCGAAGTCGCCATCGGCGAGGAAGAACTGGTCGCGGTCGACGACCTCGGCACACAGCCGGTAGGCCCGCCGCATCCCGTGCACGCCGTGCAGACGCTTGACCGTGCCGCCGAGCGTCCGCTGCACACGGGCGTGCAGAGATGAGGCCATCGGCTCGTCGTACGAGAGGAAGACGGCATCGAAGTCGGTCACGAGAGGGCCTCCAGGTAGCGGGAAGCAACCAGAGCAGGGGCGAACTCGACGGTGGAGGCGTGGGCGCGCTTGGCATGCAGGGCGTAGAACTCGTCGTCCACGGCGAGGCGTTCGACCAGGTCGACGGCCTCGGCCGGGGTGGTGAAGCACAGGTCGGGATCGATGTGCTCGGCAAGCCAGCCCAGCCGGGGTGAGATGACCGGCAGACCCATGCCCTGGCAGTCGATCACGCTCATCGACCAGGGGCATCCGGGGCGGAAGGGGGCGATGCCGAAGCGGGCACCGGCCAGCAGGTTCTTGTAGCGGACGCGGTCACCGCGGTCGGAGACGACCTGAACGTGCGGCAGGGCCGCGAGCTGGTCGCGCATCTCCCCGGGACTGTTGTCCAGGCCCGTGCGCTCGGCCCGGCGCTTACCGAACAGGTCCATGACCCGGAGCCGGACGGTGCCGGAGGCCGCCAGGTGGCGGGCCAGGTCGACGAACTGTTGGGTGCCGTAGTGCGCGTACAGCCGGTGGTTGTAGACGCCGACCACCCCAGCGCTGTGCTGGCAGGGGGCAGTTGCTGGATCGCGGACCAGTCGCTCATCACGCGGGGCGGGCACCACCCGCAACTTCTCGCCGAGGTCCACCGTCATGCGGGCAGCGGCGGCCGATACCCAGGAGGCAGCCGTGGCCGAGTGGACCATCACACGGTCACAGGCAGCCAGCCCGGCGGCGAAGGCGAGCAGCACCGGCCGCCCGAGTCCCGCGTCGTTCATGGACGGGTCGAGCAGGAGCTGCCCGCCGTCGGCGAAGGAGAACGGCAGGTAGTGGCAGTACCCGGCCAGAACTGCGTCCGACCCGGCCTCCAGCAGAGCGGTGCGGATCGCCGGGGCCTCCTCGATCTGGTTGGCCACCACCGCGTCCGGCCTCTCCGCCCGGATCAGCGCCACCAACTCCTCGACGTCCGTGGAGAACCGGGCCCGGTACTTCGTCCCCGGCACCTTCGTCCGGTGGAAGCCGCAGCGGGCATCCCCGGCCGCCGCCGGGGCTGCGACGGTCACTTCGGCCCCGGCATCGGCCAGGGCCGGGGCGAGCAAGTCCGCGAAGATCCACCCTGAGTCGGCCGAAAGCCGGTCGGGATTGGAGATGTTGAGCAGGTACAGCACGCGCATGATGCCTCGCCTCCCTCATCTGCCCGGAGGGTCGATCCGGGCCGGTAAGGGAAGGAAAACGGCGACGCAGGCCGTGACGGGATGATGAACTTGGATCACTCACGGTTCATTCATGCTCACCAAATCGATGACGCGGGGCGGGGCTTCGATGGACGCGCACGACGAGGAGATCACCGTCGAGCAGGCAGCCGAGGACTACGCGGCCGAGGTGGCGCGCTGGCGGGAAGTACGCGGCATGTCCAAACGGGCGTTGGCCCTGGCCATGGGGTTCGACCCGTCCTACGTCAGCCACGTCGAATCAGGCCGCCACAAGCCCAGCGAGGAGTTCTCCCGCCTCGCCGACGAGGCCCTGAACGCCGGGAAAGCGATCTGGCGACGCTGGCTCGACTACGAACAAGCCCGGACAAGGTCCCGCCGCCCGCCCACTGCCCCACCGGCCCCGCGCAGGCCCGAGCAGCCATACGCCACCGGTTCCGCCCTCGTTGTCGAACACGACGCCGCCCGGCTCCAGTACGACGGCAGCTCCTACCGGCTGACCATGCGGCGCCGACTGCGGAACACCGGCACCGAGCCGGTGACCCGCTACCTGATCCGCATCTCCGTCGACCGCTACCCCGGGGCACCGGAGCACTCCAACGCGCACTACCGCGCCCACCCGTTGACCTGGGACGAACTCGACCTCACAGCCACCTGCCGAGGCGAGACGATGCGCTGGCAGGCCAAGCACGACCGCGACGCCTTCAAGGAAGTCTGGCTGCTGTTCGACAACGAACACGGCCGCTTCCCGCTCTACCCAGGCGAGTCCGTGTGGATCGAGTACGCCTACACCGTCGGCGACGACAAGTGGGGCCACTGGTTCCAGCGCGCCGTGCGTCTGCCCACCGAACAACTCGAAGTCCAGCTCGCCTTCCCCGCCGCTCTCGACCCGGTCGTGTGGGGCACCGAAACCTCCATGACCGCCGAAGCCTCCCCGCTGCGAACCCCGCCCGTCCGCAGCGACGACGGCGAACTACGGCAATTCACATGGACCACGGCCACACCCGCTTTGCACGCTCGGTACCGTCTGGAGTGGCGGTTCCGGGCACGGACCGAACCCACCACAGAGCAAGGGGAGTTCAGGTGATTGACGTGCGACCCAGCCAGCGCATGCGAGACCTCGGTGTCGTCCAGCACGACGTCGGCATCCTCGCCGAGCCGGCCCGCGCCTTCGACCTGCCCGTCGAGCGCGAAGAGGCCGAGCGCATCACCGACGAACTGTTCGCCGCAATGGAACGGATCGGCCAGGTCCACCCCTTCGCCAAGGGCATGGGAATCGCCGCCCCACAGATCGGCATCGGCCGCGCCGCAGCCGTCGTCCAACCGCCCGGAGACGCCCCGGCCGTCATCCTGCTCAACCCCCAGATCACCGACCACTCCGAAGAGACGGACGAACAGTACGAGGGCTGCCTGAGCTTCTTCGACGTCCGCGGCCTCGTCCCCCGGCCCCTGAAGATCACCGTGGAGACGACGGCCCTGGCCGGCGCGACCGTGACCACCACATACGAACGCGGCCTCGCCCGCCTCATCCACCACGAGATCGACCACCTCGACGGCCTGCTCTACACGGCCCGCATGCGGAACGGCGTGGCCCCGATCCCCGTCGAGGAGTACCGGCAGACGGGCCGGAGCTGGGCATACGACGGTTCCTGACCCAGGAACCCAACGGCAGCGGAACCGGGCACACGATGGGCAGATCGACTCAATTGCCCTGCAGTCGGGCCGCCTGCACGCCACGCTCCTGTGCGCTGCGTCGTAGCCTCTCCACTTCGGTTCGGAGCTTGGTGTTTTCAGCCTCCAGGTCAGCATTCGTGCGCCGCGTGCGGGGACGTACAGGAGTCGGCGACCGCTTCTCTTCGCCGGGTGGCTCTCCGACTGGAGCGATCGGCTCGAACGCAACGATGATCGCTGGCTCCTTGCCGCATTCCGTGCATTGTTCGTGGTCACTCGTCTGCCCATCGGGTCGTTCCCAGGCCCGAGGCCGCTCCACCTCCACGACGTGGCCGCAGTACAGACGTACCCGCCACCTCATGTACCTCCAGGGCTGTCGTGGCTCATCCAGCCGGAACATTTCCCTGAGCCTCTCCGCCTGTTCCTCGGAGAACGGAGGGGCCTTCGCCAACTGCTCCTCGACCCATCTGTGCATGTTCTCGACATCTCGTTGGCGTCGGTGATCGCTTCGGGAAAGCTCGTAGCTGTTCAAGGGGGAGCCGGAGGACTGGTACTGAGTGGGCATGCCAGGACGCTAGGAGCCCTGGCGGCCCGGCGGTCCAAGATTTCCGAAGTGGCGCACAGCTGGCCATGCTCTGGTAGGGGAGCGTGGCCCCGTATGGAGGGGCTGCGAGTCCAGCGACGATTGGTGGGGCGAAAACCCGCCGGTCGGGGCGGCTCTGATGCTTGAGCGATGCGTGAGCGGACGCGCTGCACCGGGTCCGGACGACGTGGCAGGGATCATCTTCCGTACCAGGTCTGACCTGGCGCGGAAGGACTTCGGGGGACGTGTCCGGTACCGCTCGCGGTTCGTCCGTTGAGCTCGCCGAGGAAGCGGCGGGCGCCACTGAGCCGTAGTGCCCAACTTGACCTGGGTTCACAGCATCCGGGACGTGGTTGCCCACTGGCGGGGGTCAGGCAAACCGCCAGTATGCGCTCGGACCGTTGTCCTTCCTATTGGTCCTGGGCCGGGCGGGGCGACGTGACCGCGACGGCGACGAGGGCTGCCAGGCCGGAGACGAGTGCGAGCAGTGCGAACAAGGTGGGGTACCCGCCGAGGGGCGTCGCGAGGGCTGCACCTGCGAAGGGGGCGAGGGCTGCGGCGGCGGTCGCGGGGGCGGTGAGGAGGCCGGAAAGGCGGCCGTAGTGGGTGGTTCCCCATCGGTCGGCGACGGCGGTTGCCTGGAGCAGAGTGAGGTTGCCGCGGGCCACACCGGCCGCGATGGAGAGGACGACAAGCAAGACGTAAGGGCCAGGAGTGATCGCTAGCGCGGCCGTGGTGACGCCGCCAAGCGTGATGAGGGCGACTGTGCGCGTGGTCGCTCCGGTGCGCTGGGCGACGGGTGCGTACAAGGTGCGGCCGAGGGTCTGTCCTGCCCCGCCGAGGCCGAGCGCCCAGGCGGCTTGGGCGGGGGTGAAGCCGCGTTCGAGGAGGAGTGGGACAAGGGCGATGACGACTGCGGATGCGGCGCATGCGGAGAGGGTCAGGGCGCAGGCCAGCATCCAGAACGGTCGGCTGCGTGCCACGGCCTGCGCTCCACCGCTGATGTGAACCGCTGGCGGGGGCGCCGCCGGCCAGGGGCCTCTCAGTGCTACGGCATGGGCGGGAATGGTGACGACGGCGAGGATCCCGGCAAGCACCGCATACGTCGCCCGCCAGGACACGTGATCGGCGAGGGCTGCGGTGACGGGGGCGAAGACGGTGGAGGCGAGGCCACCGGCGAGAGTGACGAGGGTGAGGGCCCGGACGTGGTCGGGAGCGTACCAGCGGGTGAGCGCGGCGAAGGCGGGCGGGTAGAAGGTAGCGGCCATTGCCGCTCCGGCGAGGAGCCAACCTGCGGCAAAAAGGGGCAGGTTGGGTGCGGCGGCGACGAGGAGGAGGCTGAGTACGCCGAGGAGGGAGCCCGCTGTCATCACGGTGCGGGGTCCGCGGTGGTCGATGATGCGGCCGATGCGGATCCCGGCGAGGGCGGAGACGAGCAGGGCGGCGGAGAACGCGGCCGTGGTCGCCCCGGGAGGCCAGCCTGTGTCCGCGGTGATCCGGGGGTTCAGTACGGGGAAGGCGTAGTAGACGATGCCCCAGCTGGTGATCTGCGTCGCGCAGAGCGCGAGGAGCGCGGCGCGGGGCCGCGACCGGTCCCCTGTTCCGGTCGCGGCCCCGCGTGCGGAGGTACGCAGGCTGGTCACGAGCCGCAGCAGCCGCCCGCCGGATCCCGGGGTGCGGCAGCAGCCGGGACTTCTGCCGGTGCACCGATCGGGACGACCTGCGGCTCCGGCGTTGCGCAGCAGCCGCCCTCTGAGGTCTGTTCGGTTTCGGGGGCGTCGAAGAGGCCGGCGCCGCCGCACACGCCGGTTTCGGGGAGGGTGAGTTCGACGCGGTCGGCGGCTTCGGGGTCGCCGGCGAGGGCGGCGGCGATGGAGCGGACCTGTTCGTAGCCGGTCATGGCCAGGAATGTCGGGGCACGGCCGTAGGACTTCATTCCGGCCAGGTAGATGCCCTGTTCGGGGTGGGACAGTTCGCGGTGGCCGTGCGGGTAGACGGTGCCGCAGGAGTGGACGTTGGGGTCGATCAGCGGGGCCAACTCGACAGGGGCCTGGAGGCGTTCGTCGAGGCCGAGGCGGATCTCGGAGAGGAAGGAGAGGTCAGGGCGGAAGCCGGTCAGCACGATGACCTCGTCCACGGCATCGAGGCGTCGGCCGTCCTCGCTCACGAGTACCAGGCGGCCCTCTGCGTCCTGCTCGATGCGGTCGGTGCGGAAGCCGGTGACCGCGTCCGCGTAGCCCTCGTCGACGGCGGCCTTCGCCGCGAGCCCCAACGCGCCGCGGGCGGGCAGTTGATCGGCTTCGCCGCCGCCGAAGGTGGAGCCGGAGATGCCCCTGCGCAGGATCCACAGCGCCTTGGTGCCGGTGCCGTCGTCGGCCTTGGCGAGGTCGGCCAGGTAGGCGAGCGCGGTGAAGGCGGAGGCACCGGAGCCGATCACGGCCATGCGCTTCCCGGAATACCGGGCCCAGATGTCGGGGTCCTTCACATCCGGCACGCGGTAGGTGATCCGGTCGGCGGCCGCCTTCTCGCCGAGGGCGGCCAGACCGCTACCGCCTGCCGGGCTGGGGGAGGTCCAGGTGCCGGAGGCGTCGATCACCGCGCGGGCAAAGATCCGCTCCTCCTGCCCGTCGGTGTCAGTGAGGTGGACGACGAACGGCCGGTCCTCTCGGTCGGCGTCCACGATCCGGTCCCGTCCGGCCCGTGCGATGCCGGTGACGGTCGCGCCGAAGCGGACCCGTTCACCGAGAACCTCGGCCAGGGGCTGCAGGTACTGCTCGGTCCAGTCCCTGCCGGACGGGTATCCGGCACCGTCCGGCTGTACCCACCCGGTCGGCGCCAGCAGCTTCTCAGCGGCCGGGTCGACGACCTCGTCCCAGGGGGAGAACAGCCGCACGTGCGACCACTCGCGCACCGCGGAACCTGCGGTCGGCCCGGACTCCAGGACCAGCGGGGTAAGCCCCCGGTCGATCAGGTGGGCGGCGGCGGCCAGGCCGACGGGACCGGCCCCGATCACGACGACGGGCAGTTCGGTGGTGGCAGGCGCGTTCACGAGAACTCCTGGGTTCGATATCTGTCGATGTCTTGTGCCGCCAGGGTGACACCTGATTCGATGAACGTCAACATAGACATTGGCCGAATCAAGGAGACCCTTGTGGAGCGCATCGACGTGGCGGTGATCGGCGGCGGCCAGTCCGGGCTGGCCGCAGCGCACGCCTTGCGGCAGCACGGGCTACTGCCCGTGGTGCTGGAGCAGTCCGACCGTGCGGCCGGGTCGTGGCCGCGCTATTACGACAGCCTCACCCTGTTCTCGCCCGCCCGGTACAGCTCCCTGCCCGGCATGCCATTCCCCGGTGGCGATCCGGACCGTTATCCGCGCCGGGACGAGGTGGTCGCCTACCTGTCCGCGTACGCCGCGCGACTGGACGCCGAGGTCCGTACCGGTCAGCGAGTCACCGCAGTCCGGCAGGTCGGCAAGGAGTTCGAGCTGGCACTTGAGGGCGGCGACCGACTGGCGGCCCGCGCCGTTGTCGCCGCCTCGGGTTCGTTCGGGCACCCGTACCGTCCGGCACTGCCGGGCCTGGAGGGCTTCGGTGGCGAGGTGCTGCACGCTGCCGACTACCGGAACCCGCGCCCGTTCGCGGGTCGGCGGGTTGTCGTGGCGGGGGCGCGGAACTCGGCCGTACAGATAGCCGCCGAACTCGCCACCGTTGCCCGGGTCACGCTGGCGAGCCGCAGTCCCGTGAAGTTCACCCGACAGCGCATCGCGGGTCGCGACCTGCACTTCTGGCTGAAGCGAACCGGCCTTGATGCTGCACCACTCGGCCGCCTCGTGCGCACGCCGCCGACCCAGCTGGTCATCGACGACGGGCGCTACAGGGGCGCACTCACCCAGGGTGCCCCGGACCGGCGAGAGCTGTTCACCGGCTTCGAGGGCACGAAGGCGACCTGGCCGGACGGAGCTCACGAGCAGGTGGACACAGTGTTGCTGGCCACCGGCTACCGGCCTGACCTGCCGTATCTCGCCGTGCTGGACGGCGCTCTCGACGCAGCGGGCCGCCCGAGTCACCGCGACGGCATCTCACCTACCCACGAGGGCCTGGCCTTCGTCGGGCTGGAGTGGCAGCGCAGCCTCTCCTCCAATTCTCTACGCGGCGTAGGGCGGGATGCGGCCCGCGTCGCGCGACGGCTCGCGGCCCACTTGGAGCGCAGCTGACCCGGCCCTCGCACTCTTGGTTCGACATGTGTCAACATAGATGTATGTCGAATGTCGAGGTGCAGCCGCTGACCGAGTCCGGCACGGGCGAGATCGTGGCCCCTTGCTGCCCGCCCCTGACCGAGCGGCCGATGAGCGCCGAGGAGGCGTCCGTGGCCGCGCCGATGTTCAAGGCGCTGGGCGACCCGGTTCGGCTGCGGCTGTTCTCCGCCGTGGCCTCGCACGAGGGAAGCGAGGCGTGCGTCTGCGACATCTCCGATGTCGGCGTCTCCCAGCCCACGGTCAGCCACCACCTCAAGAAGCTCAAGGAAGCCGGCCTGCTGACCTCCGAGCGGCGGGGTACGTGGGTGTACTACCGGGTCGCGCCCAGCGTGATGGCCTCGATGGCACAGAGCTTCGCTGCTTTCGGTAGCTGATCGAGCCGGCCGGAGCTTTGCGTCAGCTGAGCAGCCGGGAGATCTCATGCGCTGCATCGCGGGCGGGGCGGCCGAGCCCGATGAGAGTCGCGGAGGCCGGGCCGGTCCAGTCGCCGTAACCGAGCAGGTGCAGGCGTGGCTCGTCGCAGGCGCGGGTGCCCTCGGTCGGGATGTGGCCGCGTGCATCACGGAGTCCGAGAGGGGTCAGGTGGGCCAGGGAGGGGCGGAAACCGGTGGCCCAGATGACCGCGTCGACGTCCTTGCGCGCCCCGTCCGGCCACACCGCACCGTCGGCGTCCAGTCGCTCGAACATGCCTGCGTGGACGAGGAGTCCGCGGTCGCGGGCCTCGCGTACGGGCGGGACCGCGACGATGTCACCGAGCGAGGCCACACCGCCGGTGTCCGGACGTCCTGCCTCCAGGGCCCGGCGCCGGGCAGTGGCGGCGTCGAACAGGGCGCGACCGTCGATGTCGTCCGGCAGATAGCGCGGCGGGCGGCGGGTGACCCAGGTGTGCTCGACCCCGTCGTACGCAGCGAGGTCGGCGGCGATCTGCGCCCCGGAGTTGCCGCCACCGACCACAAGGACGTGTTGGCCGGTGAAGTCCTTGGGTGAGCGGTAGTCCACGGTGTGCAGCTGGCGCCCGGTAAAGGCGCGTTGTCCGGGTACAGCGGGAACGAAGGGTCGCCACCAGGTGCCCGTGGCGCTGACGACGGCGCGCGCGTACCAGGTGCCGGAGTCGGTCTCCACGCGCAGCAGTTCGCCGTCGCGGTGCACTCCGCGTACCTGTACGGGCCGGTGTACGGGCAGGCCGTAGCGCTGCTCGTAGTCGGCCAGGTAGTCCACGACATGCGCGGCTTCCGGGTACGGCTCTCCGTGCTGCGGCGGCATGAACCGCCCCGGCAGGGAGGAGAATTCGGCCGGTGAGAACAGGTGCAGGGAGTCCCACATGTGCCGCCAGGCGCCGCCCGGGGATTCCTGAGCGTCGAGGATGACGAAGTCCAGGTTGCGGCGGCGCAGGTGGTAACCGGCGGCGAGCCCTGCCTGGCCGCCGCCGATCACCACCACGTCCTGCGCCGCACTCACACCGGCGCCGTTCCGGGAACGGGTGCCTGCACTGCCGTGCAGCCGCTGCACAGGACCTTGCGGACCTCCGTCTCCAGCGGGGCTCCCATCAGGGGGCCGCGACGAACCCGGCGAACACCGAGGTGTGCGTGCTGCTCACAGACCGCGGCGCCGCAGCTTTGGCATACACCCACGGCGTCTCCAGTCTTGCCCTGCCCATGGCAGTCGAGGCAGTGCATGGGACCTCCTGTCGCTTATGACTTCGTGGTCAGCGCCTGGGAGCCGAACTTGCGGCGCCAGGCCAGGGAGACGTACACGAGCCCGATCAGCACCGGGACCTCGATGAGAGGGCCGACGACACCGGAGAGGGCCTGGCCGCTGGTGACCCCGAAGGTGGCGATCGCCACAGCGATGGCGAGTTCGAAGTTGTTCCCGGCCGCGGTGAACGCGAGCGTCGCGGTGCGGTCGTAGGCCAGACCGATGGTCTTGCCCAGGGCGAAGCTGCCTGCCCACATCAGGGCGAAGTAGACGAGCAGCGGCAGTGCGATACGGGCGACGTCGAGCGGCTGCGAGGTGATCGTCTTCCCCTGGAGGGCGAAGAGCAGCACGATCGTGAACAGCAGCCCGTACAGCGCCCACGGGCCGATCTTCGGCAGGAACTTCTGCTCGTAGCGCTCACGGCCCATCTTCTGCTCGCCCAGGCGGCGGGTGAGGTAGCCGGCGACGAGGGGGATGCCGAGGAAGATGACGACGTTCAGCGCGATCTTCCACATGGAGATGTCGAGGGTCTGACCGTCGCCGAGGCCGAGCCAGCCGGGCAGCAGGTAGAGGTAGAACCAGCCGAGCAGGCCGAACGCGAGGACCTGGAAGACGGAGTTGAGCGCGACGAGGACGGCGGCGGCCTCGCGGTCGCCGCAGGCCAGGTCGTTCCAGATGATCACCATGGCGATGCAGCGGGCGAGCCCGACGATGATCAAGCCGGTGCGGTACTCGGGCAGATCCGGGAGGAAGATCCAGGCGAGCGCGAACATCACGGCCGGGCCGAGGATCCAGTTGATGACGAGCGAGGAGACCAGCAGCTTCTTGTCGCCGGTGACGGTGTCGAGCTTGTCGTAGCGGACCTTCGCCAGGACCGGATACATCATGATCAGCAGGCCGAGGGCGATGGGCAGCGAGATGCCGCCGATCTCCAGCTTGCTGAGTGCGTCGTTCAGCCCGGGGATGAGTCGTCCGAGGCCGAGGCCGACCGCCATGGCGATAAGGATCCACACCGCGAGGAAGCGGTCGAGGGTGGAGAGTCTTGCGACGATCCCACCCTCGTCGGTGCTGGTCGGGGTCTGGGTGTCGGTCACGGACAGGGCCTCTTCCGGTCGGTCTCGATGGTGGTACGCGCGATCTCGGCCAGATCGGTGAGCGAACCGGCGAGCGCGGTGAGGACGTCGGGCCGCAGCCTGTAGTACGTGTACCGGCCACAGGGCTCGGTCTCCACCACACCCGCCTCTCGCAGCACCCGCAGGTGATTGGAGAGATTCGTCTGCCGGGCGCCGGTCTCCTCCACCAGGTGCGTGGTGCACAGCGTCTCGCGGGCGAGGAGGGTCACGATCTGGAACCTGAGCGGGTCCGCGATGACCCGGATCAGGTCAACCCCCTCCGGTGTCACTTCAGGTTTGGCTGACGTCATCATGCACTGATACTCTCACATCACTCCCCACTGACGCCAGTGGCAGCTGATGCCACCGTTCCGGCGTCGGAACCACCTGTGAGGAAAGAGACCCGGTCATGTCCGAGAAGCCTTCCGTCCTGTTCGTCTGCGTCCACAACGCGGGGCGCTCCCAGATGGCGGCTGCCTGGCTGAACCATCTCGCGGGCGACCGCATCGAGGTCCGCTCCGCCGGTTCCGCCCCTGCCGACTCCGTCAATCCGGCCGTGGTCGAGGCCATGCACGAGGTCGGCATCGACATCACCGCCGAGACCCCGAAGGTGCTCACCGTCGACGCCGTCCAGGCGTCCGACGTGTGCGTAACGATGGGCTGCGGCGATGCCTGCCCCGTCTTCCCCGGCAAGCGCTACCTCGACTGGCAGCTGACGGACCCGGCGGGCCAGGGTGTCGAAGCTGTCCGCCCCATCCGCGACGAGATCAAGACCCGCATCGAGGGCCTGATCGCCGAGATCGCCCCGGAGGACACCAAGTGACCACCGACATCCGCAACGTCATCGTCATCGGCTCCGGGCCCGCGGGCTACACAGCGGCGCTCTACACCGCTCGTGCGTCCCTGAAGCCGCTCGTCTTCGAGGGCTCCGTCACCGCAGGCGGCGCGCTGATGAACACCACCGAGGTGGAGAACTACCCCGGCTTCTCCGACGGCATCATGGGCCCGGAGCTGATGGACCAGATGCGTGCCCAGGCCGAGCGCTTCGGGGCTGAGCTGATCTCGGACGATGTCGCCTCCGTCGACCTGTCCGGTGAGATCAAGACCGTCACCGACGCGACCGGCACCGTCCACCGGGCCAGGACGGTGATCGTCTCCACGGGCTCGCAGCACCGCAAGCTGAACCTCCCCACGGAGGACGAGCTGTCCGGTCGCGGGGTGTCCTACTGCGCCACCTGCGACGGCTTCTTCTTCCGTGAGCAGGACATCGCCGTGGTGGGCGGTGGCGACACCGCTATCGAGGAGGCGACCTTCCTCTCGCGCTTCGCCAGGTCCGTCACCGTCGTGCACCGACGCGACACCCTGCGCGCCTCCAAGGCCATGCAGGAGCGGGCGTTCGCCGACCTGAAGATTTCCTTCGCCTGGGACAGCGAGGTCGCCGAGATCCACGAGAAGGAGACCAAGCTCTCCGGCCTCACCCTCAAGAACACCAAGACCGGTGAAACCTCCGAACTGGCCGTCACGGGCCTCTTCGTCGCGATCGGCCACGACCCGCGCGTCGAACTCTTCGAGGGCGTACTGGACTTCGACGAGGACGGCTTCCTCAAGGTCGATGCTCCCTCCACCCGCACCAACATCCCCGGAGTCTTCGCCGCCGGCGACGTCGTCGACCACACCTACCGCCAGGCCATCACGGCAGCCGGCACCGGCTGCTCCGCCGCCCTCGACGCCGAGCGCTACCTCGCCGCTCTCATCGACGGGGAGCACACCCCGGAGCCGGAGAAGGCCACCGCCCTCTGACCGACGGCGGAGTCCCCGGTGACGCCACCCGTCGCCGAACCGATCAACACGAAGAGGAACGCCGAATGTCCACTGTCCACGTGTACGACCCCGCCCTGTGCTGCCCCACCGGCGTCTGCGGCCCGTCCGTCGACCCCGCACTGACGCAGTTCTCCGCCGACGTGGAATGGCTCGGCCAGACCGGCGTGGAGGTGGCCCGCTTCGGACTGGCCACCGAGCCGGGCGAGTTCGCCAAGCACAGCGAGATCACCACGCTGATGCAGGAAAAGGGCGACGACGCACTGCCCGCCGTCGTGGTGGACGGCACCCTGCGCTGCTCCGGCCGCTACCCGACCCGTCTGGAACTTGCCGACTGGACCGGCGCCCAGACCGAGCGGCCCTCCCTTCCCCTGGCCGCGGAGCCGGAGGACAACGACGACTGCGGCTGCGGCCCCGAGGGGTGCTGACCCACGTGCTCGTGACGGAGACCGGCCAAGCCCTGGGTGGACTGCTGGCGGCAGCCACCCGGTACCTGTTCTTCACCGGCAAGGGCGGAGTCGGCAAGACCACCACCGCCTCGGCCACTGCCGTGGCCCTGGCCGACGAAAGACGCAGCGTCCTGCTGGTCAGCACCGACCCCGCGTCGAACCTGGACGAGGTGCTGGGCGTGGAAGCCGGGCGCATTCCGGTGAACGTGCCGGGAGTCGCCGGACTGCAGGTGATGAACATCGACCCGGCTGACGCCGCAGTGCAGTACCGGGAGAAGGTGGTCGGCCCCTACCGGGACACGCTGCCCGCCTCGGCGATCAGCCAGATCGAAGAGCAGCTCTCCAGCGCGTGCACCGTGGAGATCGCCGCCTTCAACGAGTTCGTCGCCCTGCTGACGGACGAGGAACTCGCAGACCACTACGAGCACATCGTCTTCGACACCGCACCGACTGGGCACACCCTGCGGCTGCTGAGTCTGCCCAGCGCCTGGTCGGACTACCTCGTCATCAACCCCGGCGGCGCCTCCTGCCTCGGGCCACTCTCGGAGATGGGCGCCCAACAGGAGCGGTACGCCCAGGCAATGGACGTACTCGCCGATGGCGAGCGCACCACGGTGGCGTTGGTGACCCGTCCGGACGCCGGGCCCGTCGAGGAGGCCGAGCGCGCCGCCGCAGAGCTCCACGAACTGGGCATCGCCCACCAACGACTGATCGTCAACGGGGTGTTCAGGGCGACGCGGGACGACGACCCGCTCGCTGTCGCCTGGCAGCGACGGGCGGAGGCCGTCCTGGAGAGCCTTCCCTCCGGGCTCTCCTCGCTCGCCGACCCCGATCTCGTACCTCTGCTGCCCACACTGCCTGTCGGAGTACCCGGGCTGCGGGCCATGCTCGCTCCTCAGCCCCCGGCCATCGCTCAGGCGGTAGTGCCGCACCCATCGACCCAGGGTGAGGGGGCAGGTCTGTCCGCCCTTGCCGACGAGGTCGAGGAGAGCGGACAGGGCCTGGTCATGACCATGGGCAAGGGCGGCGTCGGCAAGACCACCGTCGCCGCGGCTCTCGCCGTTGAACTCGCCCGCCGCGGCCGGCCGGTGACCCTGACCACCACCGACCCGGCAGCGCACGTCAACACCGTCGTCGGAACGGGGGTGGAGAACCTGGAGGTCACCCGCATCGACCCGACCGCCGAAACCGCCGCCTACACCGCCTCGGTACTCGCCGAAGCCGGAAGCCAACTGGACGAGGACGGACGACGGCTGCTCGCGGAGGACCTGCGCTCCCCCTGCACAGAAGAGATCGCCGTCTTCCACGCCTTCGCCCGAACGGTCGCCGCCGCCACCGACCGCATCGTGGTCCTCGACACCGCCCCGACCGGGCACACGCTGCTGCTCCTCGACGCCTCGCGCAGCTTCCAGCGCCAAATCGACCAGCAGCGCAGCGGGCAAGCGTCCTCCCCGGAGACGCTGGAGCTACTGGACCGACTCACCGACCCCGGCTACACCCGAGTCCTGCTGGTGACCCTGCCCGAAGCCACCCCAGTACACGAGGCCGCTGCCCTGCAGGAAGACCTGCTGCGCGCGGGCATCAAGCCGTACGGCTGGGTGGTCAACCAGAGCCTGGACGCCGCGGCACCACTCGACCCGCTGCTGGCGGCCAAGGCTGCAACCGAGCACCGCTTCCTCACCGAAGTCGTCGAGGAACACGCCACGCACGTAGCCGTCCTGCCCTGGGCCGCCGAGCCCCCCGTCGGTTCCGAGCAGCTGGCCACACTGGCCACGGGAAGCCGCCGGTAGCCGCAGCTCCACGGAGCCGGGATGCACGCGTCCTTCACGCACGCAATCCCGGCCCCGTCGGTGCCTGCTATGACACGTGGCGAACCGTGCTTCACCCTGCGCCAGAGCGCCCGACCCAGAACTCTGTCGGCCGCGTGCCAGTGCCGTGCCAGACGGGGCGGTGATCAAGGGTCAACCGGAGCCATTAACCTGCCTCCGGATAGCTCCCCTGAGATTGCATATTGGCTGCTCAGAAGCCCATCGGGCACGCGAAAGCGACCTGATTCCCAAGCTTATAGCGCGGGTTCGATTCCCGTCGCCCGCTCCACCACGAACCCCCAGGTCAGCAGCCTGGGGGTTCGCTTGTTGCCTCCCTCGCCGCCGGGATCGACAACATCCCGAGATGTCCGCCGCGGAGTGCGGTCAACCACCTTGGGGCGGCTTGATGGTGACTCGGCTACCAGATCCGCAAGGGCAGTCGTGCCTGACTGCTGTCGGGGAGCGGCGTGGGCGTGCTGCGCACTTCTGGAATCCGGTCACGGAGGGCGGCGACTCCCAGTGGGATGAAGACCAAGCACACTGACAAACCCCCAGCCAGCACACCCAGGATGAGGCTGCTCTCCTTGAGCACGCCCATGAATACCCAGCCGAAGAGCAACAACAGAACGCCGCGCCCCAGGCCGATCTTGCCCGCCAAATAGGCGCCGACCACCAGCAGGACCATCCCGACGATCGAACCCATCGAGGCGGTTACGGGAATTCGCCACAGCCCATAGGACAGGTCCGTGTATGAATCCATCACGAAATTCGTTGCTTTCTCCCGCCCCAATCTGTCGACCATTTGGAACGCGGTCTGTTCAATTCCCGCGTAGTACCATCGGGCAAACAAGGAAGACACGAACAGCGTGCCACCCCACATAGCCAGCCGAGGAGACCGGGCCGCCACGATCCGCGCGAACGCAATTACGGCCGGGAACAGCAGGACTGAGCCCAGGGCGAACAGCGTATATCCGGCCATGACAAGTTGCGGATGCTGTGCGTAGGCAGTCAACTGCTCTGGCGCGGTGAGCATCTGCTTGTCGAACAATGCCTGCTGGTCCGGCGTGAAATCTGCGACTTGAACGCCTATATGGCGAACGAGCAATCCCGCGAACCAAACGAGCGGACCCACGATCAGTGCCACGCCACCGATAACCCTCCCAGGCACCCACGCGTAAGCACTCTCGCCTTTTGGTAGAACATTCCGCGATATTCGCTGAATCGCGTCCATAAAAAGGACTCCGTATTCATGGTGATTTCGGTAGCTTTCGAAAGTCGAGACTATGCCCCGAGAAGGGGCGAACGAGTCAGCCCAGCGGATGACGTGCCCCTCGACTTTCGGCATAACAACCATGAGCGAACCCTGATGCACCCTTCAGGGCGACTCTGAAACCCAGGCGCCACCCCGGCCGCCGAGTCGACCGCAAGCCGCACACGTGGTGAACGACTGGCTGCTCGCCCAAGAACGCACCGGGCGCCTATCCGCCACCGTGCCCGCCCTCCTGGACAACAGAAGCCCTGCCAATCTTATGGTTGCGGTACCATAACCATATGGCACTCAAGAAGACGACCGTCATGGTCGATGAGGACGACCTCGCGTTGATCAAGGACGCAGCCGCGCGCGAAGGGCGGTCGGAGTCGGAGTACTTCCGGGAAGCGTTCCATCTCGCTGCCCTGCGCACCCAACGTTGGGACGAGGACTGGGACATCCCGAGTATGGACTTCGGCGGCCCGGTGAGCGCCGAGGAGATCGACCGAGCGGTATCAGATGGTGTGGCGGACTCCGCGTGATCGTCGTCGGGGATACCTCCGGCCTCGTGGCCGCCCTCAACACATCTGATCCCGAGCACGGAGCCGCACGTACCGCCATGCGCCAGGCGGCACTCACCGTCGTCTCACCATTGGTGATCCTTGAGATCGAGCACATCACCACGCGCAACGTCGACCGCAAGGCCGCACACGTGGTGAACGACTGGCTGCTCGCCCAAGAACGCACCGGGCGCTTGACCATCCCGGAAACGTCCGCCGCCACCTTGCGCAAAGCCCGCATGGTTCAGGAGCGCTACGCGGCTCTGCAACTCGACCTGACCGACGCGGTGAACGTCGTTCTCGCCGAGACCTACGACACCGAGATCATCCTGACCCTCGACCGCCGAGACTTCAGAGCCGTCGCCCCGCTCACCGGCAACCACGCATTCCGGCTCCTGCCCGACGACCTGTAAGGCACCGGAGCCCATGCCGGATGCGTGCCAGAACAGGGGGATATCCACGGTCAGTTGGGGTCAGGCCCCACCGGGGACTCGGGCGCTTCTCACAGCCGTTATCGCCGGTCAGGACCACCAACCGGACTGAACCACCCGGGATTCCCAAGCTTATAGCGCGGGTTCGATTCCCGTCGCCCGCGACGGGATCTCGGAAGGAACGTGTCCTACGTGGCGAGTTCCCCTAAATTCCTTGTCGACTTGCGCTACTGAAAGACAACGTCTCAACTCACCTTCCAGAGTCGCACTCTTCCGTCATAGGTGCCGGTGGCCAAGGTTTTGCCGTTCGGACCGAACGCCACAGAAGTGACCGAGTCATCGTAGTCGGTGAGGGCGGCTGTGAGCTCGCCCGCTGCCACATCCCACAAGCGCGCTGCATCATAACCGCCGGTGGCCAGTGTCTTACCATCCGGAGCAAACGCCACAGAAGCGACCCAGTTGTCGTGACCGGTGAGGGCGGCTATGGACTTGCCCGATGCCACATCCCACAAGCGCACCGTGGCATCGCCAACTTCACCGCTGGTGGCCAAAGTCCTACCGTCCGGACTAAACGCCACAGCAGCGACAGCGCCGTTGTGGCCGGTGAGCGTGGCCGTGGACTTGCCCGAAGCCACATCCCACAAGCGCACCGTCTCATCGACACTACCGCTGGCCAGCGTCTTACCACCCGAACTGAACGCCACAGAAACGACCCAGTTGTCGTGGCCGGTGAGAGTGGCCGTGGACTTGCCCGAAGCCACATCCCACAGACGCACCATGTCGTCACTGCCGGTGGCCAAAGTCTTACCATCCGGGCCAAACGCCACGGAAACCTCAGCGCCCTCGTGGCCGGTGAGCGTGGCCGTGGACTTGCCCGAAGCCACATCCCACAGACGCACCGTGCCACCGCCTCCGGTGGCCAAAGTCTTACCATCCGGGCTAAAGGCCACAGAATCGACAGCGTCCTCGTGGCCGGTGAGCGTGGCCGTGGACTTGCCCGAAGCCACATCCCACAAGCGCACCGTCTCATCGCCACTGCCGGTGGCCAGCGTCTTACCATCCGGACTGAACGCCACGGACCAGGCCGTATTATCGTGGCCGGTGAGGGTGGTTGTGGCCTTTGCGGTAGCTTCCTTTGGGCCGGCGTCTTGCGGATTCCTGGCTTCGGATTCATCCCTCAAGCCAATGTGCGCAGCTGTACCCAGCGCGGCTGCGAGGGCTGTGGCGCCAATTCCGAGAATGGCCCGTCGACGGGTCGACTTCCGGACAGGCTGTGGTGTGTCAGCACGGGCATGTTGGCTGTCGTTACCGGCGACAGGGTCCCGACGTTTTCGTGAGATGCCGGTTTCACCATCGGTAGCCGGTTGCCCAGAAGTCTCTGTGCTGACGGATCCGTGGCGCTCGGAAGATCCAGATGCAGCGCGGTCCGTGGACGAGGAGAATGGCGAGGACTCCGGGACGCCGCTCTCCAAGAGGCCCGTCGAGGCGCTGTGCAGCGAATCCGACCGTGACGCCTTGCCCGCCGGGTCGCCCGTGCTGTCGGCGTCAGAGTGGTCGGCCGACGGTGCGGGCGGTGAGGCCGAGATAATGGCGCTCGCCCCGTTATCCGTGTCCCGCCCCTCGTCCGCCCCGGGCCCGGTCGGGCCGTCACCCGCCGATCCCGGGGACCGCGACTGCGTGGGTTCCGCCTCGCCTGTCGGTTGGTGATCCGTGAGCGGTTGTGGAGGTACGTCCTGGTGCCGTGTGATGTCCACAGTGACGGTGTCCGGCAGCCAGTTCCCGGAACGCCGCAGCATGCCATCTTCGGAGGCCGCCCGACACAGGTCAATGACCTCGGTGGGCGAGGGCCGTTCGGCGGGGTCCTTGGTCAGGCAGCGGTTCAGCAGCGGCAGCAGGGCCTCGGGCACCTCAGCCAGATCCGGTTCCTCGTGCACGATGCGGTACAGCACCCCGTAGCCCTGTCCCCGGCCGAAGGCGGGTGTGCCCTTCGCGGCGTAGGTGACCAGCTGGCCCAGTGAGAAGATGTCAGTCGCCGGGCCAACCTCCCTGTTCACGGCCATCTCGGGCGACATGAAGGTCGGCGTGCCTACAGCGGCTCCGGTGTTCGTGAGGGTTGTGGCGTCGGCGGCCCGTGCGATACCGAAGTCGATGACGCGCGGGCCGTCCGCCGCCAACAGCACGTTGGACGCCTTGAGGTCACGGTGCACGATGCCCTCCGCGTGTACCGCCTGTAGGGCCTCGGCCACACCCGCCGCCAACAGCAGGACGGCCGAGACGGGCAGTGTGCCGTGCTGGGACACCGCCGCGGCGAGGGTGGGGCCTGGCACGAAGGCTGTGGCGAGCCAGAGTGGGGCGCTGTCGATCTCGCTGTCGATGACGGGTGCGGTGTACAGGCCGTGTACCCGCTGCGCGGCGGTCACCTCTCGGCGGAAGCGGTGTCGGAACTCCGGATCGTCTGCTAGTTCCGGGCGGATCACCTTGATAGCCACCGGCCGTCCGGCCGGGCTGTGGGATAGATAGACCATGCCCATACCGCCCGCACCCAGCCGGGCCACCAGGGTGTAGTCACCCACCTGGGCCGGGTCGTTCGTCTCCAGCTGCCGGAAGACCGACACCGGCTCACCGGCACCTGAACCGGCTTCCTCCTCGGCCATCCGACTGACTCCCCGTATCGCCAACTCCACTGCCCCGCCGTGCGCGTGATCCTAACGGCCGACCGTGAGCGCTCGCGGGCATACACGATCACGGAGCCGTTTACCACGTGGGACATCCCGATCCTGGACTTCGGCGGCTCGGGTTACCGCAATGCGCCAGACGACACACACCATCGTGTCATCGTGGTGAACGACCGGCCGCTGGCCCAGAACGCACCGGGCGCTTGACCATCCCGGAAACGTCCGCCGCTACTTTGCGCAAAGCGCGCATTCTTCAGGAGCGCTACGCGGCTCTACAACTCGATCTCACCCACGCGGCAAACGTCGCCTTGGCCGAGGACATGAGTGTGGCGGGGTGACTGCCCCGGCGGCGCGGCGAAACACGCAGCAGCTCCACCGCGAGATCCGTTCCCCCACGATGGCGTAGGCGGAAGCATCGATGACACGCCGTTCAGCGGGAGTCGTCGCCCGGTGCGCGATACGCGAACGGCGCGATGCCGCGATGAGTTCTCCCGGCCCAGCCGGTCTACTGTTCGCCGAGAGATCAGAGAGCGCGAAGCAGGAGGAGTGGCATGAGCCAGTTGCTGCGGGTCCAGAACTTCACCGTCTCGAGCGACGGGTTCGGAGCCGGCGAAGGCCAGAGCCTGGAGAAACCGTTCGGCCATGCCGATCCGGGGAACCTGCTCGCCTGGGCCTTTGCCACCGACCACCCGCCCATCACCCGCTCCGAACCCGGTGGCAGCCGAGGTCTGGACGACTACTTCACGCGGGACTACGCGCGCAACATCGGCGCCGAGATCATGGGCCGTAACAAGTTCGGCCCGCAGCGCGGGCCCTGGCAGGATCACGAGTGGCAGGGGTGGTGGGGTGAGGAACCCCCGTTCCACACGCCGGTGTTCGTCATGACTCACCACAGGCGCCCGTCATTCACACTCTCCGACACCACGTTCCACTTCGTCGACGACGAGCCGACCGCGGTACTCGCCCAGGCGAAGGAGGCGGCTCAGGGACAGGACGTCCGGCTTGGCGGTGGGCCCACGATCATCCGCGAGTTTCTCGATGCCGACCTCGTCGACACCTTGCATGTCGCGGTAGCGCCGACGGAGCTCGGCTCCGGGGCCCGGCTGTGGGAGTCCCCCGATGAACTGCTCGACCGGTTCCACCGGGATGTCGTACCCAGTCCGAGCGGCGTGACGCACCACCTGCTCTGGCGGAATTGAAGCCCGGGCTGCTCTCTGCGGAGGGAGCATGTGCCCGCTGTCGTCACCGAGCTGGTGCGTGGGGACCAGAACGAGTGGCGAACCATGGCCAGTCGGGGTCAGGTGGCGCCCGGACTTGAGGGCTTCTCTCGACATCTCCCGCGGGTCAGAGCCACCAACTGGGCTCAATCGTCCGGGATTCCCAGCGCGGGTTGGATGCCATCGCCCGCTCCAACGACGAAGGCCCAGGCCAGGAAGATAACCCCCGGCCTGAGCCTTGGTGTTGCCCATGCCCACGCGGCGCAGCGCGCCACTTCCGCACCACGTCGCCTGTCGTCTGAGCCCGCCGCCGGATGGCTCGCGCTGGCGGCCCGCCGAGCCAGGGCCGTACAGGCACCCCGCCCGGCGGCGGTTCATAGATTCGCCGGCGTGTTCGCTCAGGCCCCCAGTCGCTCAGGAGCCGGCGTTGGCGTCAGCGACCCGGGAGAGGAGGGCGTCGGCGGCGGCGCCGGATGATGCCGGGTTCTGGCCGGTGAGGAGCAGGCCGTCGGTGAGGACGTAGGGCTCCCAGTCGCCGATCTTGGAGTAGTCGGCGCCGAGCTGCTTGAGTTCGTCCTCGACGAGGAAGGGGACGACCTCGGTCAGGCCGACGGCGGCTTCTTCCCCGTTGGTGAAGCCGGTGACCCTCCTGCCCCGTACCAGAGGCGTGCCGTCGGGGTTGGTGGCGTGGCGCAGGACCCCGGGAGCGTGGCAGACCAGGGCGAGGGGCTTGCCGGCGCGCAGGACGGTCTCGATGAGCCGGACGGAGTGCTCGTCCTCGGCGAGGTCCCACAGGGGGCCGTGGCCGCCGGCGTAGAAGACGGTGTCGAAGTCCTCCGCGGAGACGGTGTCGAGGCGGACGGTGTGGTCGAGAGCGGCCGTGGCGTCCGGGTCGGACGTGAAGCGGCGGGTTTCCTCGGTCTGGTGGTCGGGTTCGTCGCTCTTGGGGTCCAGGGGCGGGCGCCCGCCGTTGGGGGAGGCGAGGACGACGTCGGCGCCGGCGTCCTTGAAGCGGTAGTAGGGGGCGGCGAGTTCCTCCAGCCAGAAGCCGGTCTTCCGGCCGGTGGTGCCGAGTTCGTCGTGTGAGGTGAGGATGATGAGGATCTTCATGTTCACTCCTTAGTGGACCGGTCGTCTCAGACGAGGCGAGCGTGGCGCCCGCGCCAGCGGAGTCGGACGCGGGTCACGGTGCGTGCATGGGCGGTTACAGGTGAAGTAGGCGGCGGGTGGTCGCCATCGTGGCGTCGAGGGGACTGACGTCCCGGTGGATCTTGGCCATGACGCTGGCTCCGAGCCACATGCCGTACAGCACTCGCGCCGTGGTGCGGGGATCGTCCTCGACCGTCAGCGAGCCGTCCTTGAGGCCGGCGCCGATCGCGCCCTCCAGGCGGTCCACGATGCCGTTGGTGCCCTCCTCCAAGGCGAGCCGCATGGACTCCGAGAGGTCGGAGACCTCCGCGCCGAGCTTGACGGCCAGACACTTGCCCTGACAGTCGTCGACGCTCTGCGTCGCGCGCCAGTTACGCCAGTAGTTCATCAGTCGCTGCGCCGAGTCCAGGCCCGAGCCCGGCTCGGCGAGGACGCTGTCCATGTCGGCGAGGTAGTCGGCGAAGTAGGCTCGCATCATCGCCTCACCGAAGGCGTCCTTGGAGCCGAAGTAGTGGTAGAAGGACCCCTTGGGTACGCCAGCCTCGACGAGCACTTCGTTGATGCCCACCGCGGCGAACCCCTTGCGGGACATGATTCGTTGAGCGGCGTCGAGGATGCTGCGGCGGGTGTCGCCGTGTATGGCTGGCATGGTGGAAATCCTACTTCCGAATAGACCAGTCGTCTAGAGCCGCTGACGCCAGCCGCCGTGCGGCACGGGAGTCACTGGTTGAGGAAGTCCAACAGCACCTCGTTGACCTCGGCGGTGTGGGTGGTGAGCAGCCCGTGCGGGGCGCCCTCGATCTCGACGTACCGGGCGGAGGGCAGTGCCTGGGCGAAACGGCGTCCGGTGGCGTCGATCGGCAGGGTGCGGTCGGCGGTTCCGTGCACGATCAGGGCAGGGACGTCGATGTGCGGGATGTCGGCGCGGAAGTCGGTGGGCCAGGTCAGGGGTGCGGCGGCGGAGGCGATCGGGCCGGCACCGGCCGCCGTGTTCCAGGCGTTACGAACGGCCTCCTCGCTCACCCTGGTGCCGAGGTAGTCGTCGAGATTGAAGAAGTCACCGTAGAAACCGGTGAAGAAGGCGTACCGGTCCTTCCTCACCTGGGCGGAGATGTCCTCGAAGAAGGAGTACGGGGCGGCGCCGTCGGGGTTGTCGTCGGTGACGGCCAGGTACGGCTCCAGGGAGGCCAGGAAGACGGCCTTGGCGACTCGGGTGGAACCGTGGGCGGAGAGGTAGCGTGCGACCTCCCCGGTCCCCATCGAGAAGCCGACCAGGAGCGCGTCCCGCAGGTCCAGGGTCTCCATGATGGTGTGCAGGTCCGACGCGAAGGTGTCGTAGTCATAGCCGGTGGTCGGCTGGCTGGACTTGCCGAATCCGCGCCGGTCGTAGGTGACGACCCGGTATCCGGCGTCCAGCAGGGCCGGCACCTGCCCCTCCCAGGAGTTGCCGTCCAGGGGATAGCCGTGGATCAGCACGACGGGCTGCCCGGTCCCCTTGTCCTCGTAGTGCAGCTCGATGTCCGTGCTGTTCTCGGTGCCGACCTTGATGCGCCCCATGACGCGGCCCCTTTCGGGAGTTCGGTGTGCTTCCGACGCAAGGAACTATACGACCGGTCTACTCTATCGTCAACAACCCTCGCCGCCCCCGCCGTTCGCACCCGCTTGCGCCGCGAAGGCGAGGACGAGACGTCCGCCCTCGATCCCGCCGGGGTTGAAACCCTCCAACCGTCACGACCAGCGACCACCGCCCCGTACGCAACGCCCGCCACACGGGATCGTGTGCCTTGCCGCAGGTCGACGGCTGGCTCGCTACACTTCCCCGGGTCAGCACATACAGGCAGTGACATGACAGAACATCACAGGCCACATTCAGGGCGACATACCATGACTGATCGGGCGAAGAACGGCACAGGACCGAAACTACTCTCCGGCGGCAACCCCCAGATCCCGAAGGGCGAGGGGGACGGCCCGGTACGGGACTACATCGCCGCCATGCCCGGCTGGAAACGCGAGGTCGGGCAGCGCCTTGACGACCTCATCGTGCGCACGGTCCCCGAGGTGCACAAGGCGGTGAAGTGGAACCAGCCCTTCTACGGTCACCAGGGCGAGGGCTGGTTCCTGTCGTTCCGTTGTTTCACGAAGTACGTGCAGGTGCAGTTCCTCCGAGGGGCGAGGCTCGATCCCGTGCCGCCGAAGCCGTCCAAGCACGAGGAGGTGCGCTACCTCGACATCCGGGAGGACGACGTACTGGACGAGATCCCGCTCCGATCCTGGATCGAGCAGGCCAGCGAGCTGCCGGGCGAGCGGATGTGACGCACGGCGTGCCTCGGCGCCTCAGACGACGGTCGGGCCGGAATAGGAACGAACTGAGGAGTGTTGATCGCGAACATGTCGGATGAGGCTGTGGAGTTCCTTCCCACCGATTGGGTGCGGGAACAGACGCAAAAGATCCTGGAGACCGGTACCACCGAGGGCGTCAAGGTCCTCGGCTCGCCGATCGTGCTGCTCACCCTGCGCGGCGCGAAGAGCGGCAAGCTGCGCTACACCCCCCTGATGCGGGTGGAGCACGAGGGCACGTACGCGGTCGTCGCCTCCAAGGGCGGCGCCCCCGAACACCCGGCCTGGTACCACAACATCAAGGCGCACCCCGAGTTCCCGCTGCAGGACGGGACCGTGACGAAGGACTACGTCGCACGCGAGGTGACCGGCACCGAGCGCGCCACCTGGTGGGAACGGGCCGTCGCGGCCTACCCGTCCTACGCCGAGTACCAGGAGAAGACCGACCGGCAGATCCCCGTCTTCGTACTCGAACCCAAATGACGGTCCTCTCGGAATGCCGGTCAGGCCGGCGCCCCAGCGGGAGCTGAGCCCGGAGAGCGACGAAAGGCCACCCGGTCGCGGATTCATCGGGTGGCCTTTCGTACGGCGCGGGGAGTGGATCCCGGTGGATCAGCGAGCGCCAACCCTTGGTCGTACGCGAGCCCGCGGACTCACGGCTGATCCGGCTTCCGCAGTGCCGGCAGGTGGATCACCACCAGCACCAGTCCCGCGACCACGACGTTGCGGAGGGCCGCGTCCAGACCGTTCCAGTCGGACGACTGCCACATCGCGAACCACTCGCCCCCGATGCCGATGAAGCCCAGTCCGAACAGCAACAGCAGCATCACCAGACCCAGCGTGCTCGCCCGCCGCGGCCGTTCGTACGCGTTCCGGCCCTCGCGCACCGCCTGCGCCCAGAGCCAGGTCGCCGCCAGCAGGAGGAGCGCTG
This sequence comes from Streptomyces oceani, assembly GCF_001751245.1. Lineage (GTDB taxonomy): Bacteria > Actinomycetota > Actinomycetes > Streptomycetales > Streptomycetaceae > Streptomyces > Streptomyces oceani. The sequence goes on along the minus strand of NZ_LJGU01000145.1, from coordinate 22,399 downwards.
ACACCGTCTCCCAGACGATGATCGCCACATACACGGCGTCCTGCAGGGTCCGCGACTCGATCGCGCGCCACATGAGGTCCTCGTCCCTGAACGTGGTGTCCATCGCGAGCACATGCTGCACGAATTGCCGATTGGTGCCGAAGTCGGTGATGTTGCCGAACGCCACCAGCGCGACGTAGACGGCCACGGTCCCGGTCAGCGCGGTCGCCGCGACGGGCAGCGTGCCCAGCGCGAGGACCCGGTGTGACCAGCCGCCCCTCGCAGGTGACTTGCCGCCTGACATACACCCTCCCTGTGCTCCGCGCCTGCGTCTCCTCCCACGCCTGCACCGTGCACGCATCCTGTCGTGTTCCCCGGCCACGGCGCCAGGCATGTATCGGCATCCTGCCGGCGAGGTCCGAGCGGACGCGCGTGGGGCCACTGTTGACCACCGTGAAATGTGTGCGCTGACGCTGAGCCGGTGACCGCGGATTTTTCCCGAGTCCTTCTGCAACCCCGGAGCGGGACATGCGTCGTGTCAGGTGAAGGCGCCTTCCTGTCGAGGGTCTTCGGCACGGAAGCCGCCCGTGCCGCAGGACCGCCGTGTCGTACGCCAACCGGCGTGACCAACTACCTTCGGAGTCACCTCGTGTCCCATCAGCACGCTCGCCCGCCCGAGTCACACCGTCGTAAGCGGACCTGGATTCTGAGCTCCACCGCGGGCGCCGTTCTGCTCCTCGGCGGTGGCGTGGCCGCTGCTCAGGCCGGTGCGGACGAGCGCCCGGACAAGCCCACACCGACCGCTTCCGCACCGGCACCCGAGAAAACGGATCACCCAACGCCCGAGGAACCGGAACGCGCAACACCCAGCCCAGCACCCGAGAAAACGGATCACGCAACACCCGAGAAAACAGAACGCGCAACACCCAGCCCAGCACCCGAGAAAACGGATCACGCAACACCCGAGAAAACAGAACGCGCAACACCCAGCCCAGCACCCGAGAAAACGGATCACGCAACACCCGAGAAAACAGAACGCGCAACACCCAGCCCAGCACCCGAGAAAACGGATCACGCAACACCCGAGAAAACAGAACGCGCAACACCCAGCCCAGCACCCGAGAAAACGGATCACGCAACACCCGAGAAAACAGAACGCGCAACACCCAGCCCAGCACCCGAGAAAACGGATCACGCAACACCCGAGAAAACAGAACGCGCAACACCCAGCCCAGCACCCGAGAAAACGGATCACGCAACACCCGAGAAAACAGAACGCGCAACACCCAGCCCAGCACCCGAGAAAACGGATCACGCAACACCCGAGAAAACAGAACGCGCAACACCCAGCCCAGCACCCGAGAAAACGGATCACGCAACACCCGAGAAAACAGAACGCGCAACACCCAGCCCAGCACCCGAGAAAACGGATCACGCAACACCCGAGAAAACAGAACGCGCAACACCCAGCCCAGCACCCGAGAAAACGGATCACGCAACACCCGAGAAAACAGAACGCGCAACACCCAGCCCAGCACCCGAGAAAACGGATCACCCAACACCGACCAGTCCGCGGCTCCGGCCGAGCAGCTGAGCGACCCGACCGGTGAGGGCCGGAGCCACGGGGGTTCCGACCCTCACCACCATGCCCAGGACCCGGGGTCACGCGGGATGGGCGGGGAAGCGTGAACTGTCAGATGAGGAAGACGAGATACATGAGGCTCGCTTTCGTCTCGCCAGAGGCTCCGTCGCGCTACGCGACCCCGCTCGGGTGGTTCGGCCAGCGCCGCCGGTCACGTACGACCGCCACCAGGGCGGCGGGGTCGGTACCGTACCGATCGCCGTCCGGGGGAGGCCAGGCGAAGCCACGGCCGTGGCTCATGGCTTCGCGGGATGAGGCGGGCGGAGAGCCGCCTCCCACTCTCGACGATCTCTATCGGGCCCGACGACTCGACATGGTCCGGCTGGCGGTCTTCCTCGTCGATGATCGGCACACGGCCGAGGACGTCGTCCAGGACGCCTTCGCCGCCGTGTGCCGTCGACACGGCACCGCACTGGACGATCTGAACGACGCCGCGGCCTACCTGCGCACCGCCGTGGTCAACGCCGCGCGCTCGGTACTGCGTCGACGACGTACGCGCCGTGAGCACACCCCGCCGCACGAACCGGACCAGGCGTCCGTCGACGAGGCGATCCTGCTCGCCGAGGAGCACCGGGAGGTGCTTGCGGCGCTGGCGCGCCTGACGAGGCGTCAGCGCGAGGTGCTGGTGTTGCGGTACTGGTCGGAGCTGACGGAGGCCGAGATCGCGCACACCCTCGGGCTGTCCCGCGGTGCGGTCAAGTCCACCGCGAGCAGGGCGCTGGACGCGCTGGAGAAGTTGCTGGAGGAGGACCGTTGACCCCGCCCCGCCCGCGCGAGCCGTCCGAATTCAACGGGCAGCAGGGTCACCGCGCCGTGGAGGCGCGGCTTCAGGCGGCGCTCCGGGCGCGCGCCGAACTCGTCACTCCGCGGTCGCTGAGCCCCGGCGCACCGCCGACCGGCGACGTACGTACGCCGCGCCGAGCCCGGCGTACGGTGTTCGCGGTCGCCGCGGCCGTCGCCGCGGTGTTGGTGCTCGGATACCTCCTGCTCCCGGACGGTCCCCTACGGACGGATCGGACGCCGCCGGCACGTGTGCCCGAGGTCTCGGAGAGTCCGCCCTCCTCGAGTCCGCCCTTCTCGCCATCCCCGTCGCCGTCGTCGCCTCCCGGGAGCGGGGATCCCAGCTTCGCCTCGCCCTCCGGGCCGTCTTCGCCCTGGGCGCCGCGGCCCCCGGCCGGTTCGCCGGAGCGGGGCGTGGCCCCGTAGGTCAGTTCCGGGCCGGTTCGCCGTCGGGCTCCGGCGCCATGCGGCGGATGCCGAAGTCGCGGGTGAGGGGCGAGAGCCAGGCCAGCAGCGCGCTGAAGGCGATGCCGGTCCAGCAGAAGACGGCCCAGGGCAGGAAGTCGAAGTTCGCCACGCCCAGCGTTCCGGCGAAGAAGGCACCGGAGACGGTCCAGGGCATGAGGACTTCGGTGATGGTGATCGAGTCCTCCATGCTCCGCGAGAGGTTGACCGGGTGCAGCTTCCGCTTACGGAAGGCCTCGCCGTAGAGGTCGTTCACGAGGAAGAAGGTGACCAGGGCGTTCGAGGTGCCGTTGATGACGGCGAAGCCGGAGAGCAGTGTGGCGGTCACGAGGCTGCCGGTGGAGCGCAGCTTCTCGATCAGCTTGCTGAGCAGCAGTCGGGGCACGCCGGAGTTCTCCAGTGCCGCGGCGAAGAAGAACGCGCAGAAGACGAAGAACGCCGATTCGTACATCGAGTGCAGGCCACCGCGGTTGAGCAGCTCGGTGAGGGGGTCCGAGACGTCCTCGGGCAGCATGCCGGTGGTGAAACCGGAGACGGCGGCGTCGAAGGCGTCGGCGACGCTGGAGCCCTGGACGAGCACGGCGAGGACGACGGCGGTCATCGAGGACACGAAGAGCACGATCAGCGGCGGCTTGCGCAGGATCGAGCCGACGAGGACCACGGCCGGCGGCAGGAGCAGCACGGGGTGCAGCGTGAAGAGGCCCTCCACCTCGTCAACGGTGCGGTCGATGACGCCGAGGTCGACCGACCCGGCGTCGATGGAGAGTCCGGCGATCAGGAACACCACGAGGGCGACGACCGACGAGGGCACCGCCGTGTACAGCATGTGGCGGATGTGCTCGTAGATGTTGGCGCCGGCCGCGAGGGAGCTGATGTTGGTGGTGTCGGAGAGGGGTGAGAGCTTGTCCCCGAAGTAGGCGCCGGAGACCACGGCGCCGGCGGTGATCGCCAACGACACGTCCATCGTGGAGGCGACGCCGATCAGCGCGACCCCGACCGTGCCGGCCGCGCCCCAGGACGTGCCGGTGAACGTCGCCACGATGGCGGTGACGACGAAGGCGAGGGCGTACAGGTAGGACGGGTCGATGAGTCGGAGACCGTAGTCGACCATCAGCGGGACGGTGCCGGCGATCATCCAGGTGCCGATCAGTATCCCGATGCTCAGCAGGATGAGGATGCCCGGCAGGGCCCGCTTGATCTTCTCGCCCATGTCGGCGAGGACCTCGTCCAGGCTGCTGCCCTGCCAGACGGCGAAGAGCGTGAACACGATCGCCGCGCACACGAGCATCAGCTCCGCTGGGAACTCCAGGATCCCGATCCCGCCGACGAGGATCGCCACGGTGGCGAGCACCGGGAGCAGCGCCACCGCGACCCGGGGCTCCGGGCGGGCACGCCCCTCCGCCTCCTCGGTCGATGCCGTGTCCTGTCGAGACGTCACTGTTTACTCCCCGGCATGGGTGGTGGTGTCCTGTGGCAGCGGTCAGCCGTCAGCGGGTTCTCCCGTACGGTCCGCGAGGCGGGCGAATCCCCGGTCGAGATCCGCGATTTGGCTACGTACGTCCTCCAGCCCCACGGAGATCCGGACGAGGGCGGAGGCCGGGTCGTCGGTGGGGCGCAGCGGCGAGGTCACGAGGCTCTCGTAACCGCCCCAGCTCGGGCCGATCCGAAAGAGCTCCAGGGCGTCCACGAAACGGGCGACCCGGGCGAACGTGCCGTCCCGCAGTTCGAAGCTGAGCAGTCCGGAGAAGCCGCTGAACTGGGCCGTGATCAGTTCCTCGGCGGGGTCGTGGTCGGCGTACGGGTGGTGGACGGCGACGACCTCGGGCTGTGCGCGCAGGTGGTCGATGACACGCAGGGCGTTGCGCTGGTGCTCCTCCATCCGCACCGGCAGGGTCCGCAGTCCGCGCAGGACGAGGGACGCCTCCATGGCGGACATGACCGCGCCGAAGAGCTGGTGGCCCTGGTAGAAGACCTCGCGGAGGGTGTCCCGGGAGCCGATCACCGCGCCGCCGAGGACGTCGCTGTGCCCGCCGACGTACTTGGTCAGCGAGTGCACGACGAGGTCCACGCCGGCCGCGAGCGGCTTCTGGAAGAGCGGCGTGGACCAGGTGTTGTCCATGACCGTACGGATGCCGTGGCGTCGCGCGACGGTGGTCAGCGCGGGGACGTCCAGGACCTTCATCAGCATGGTGCCCGGGCTCTCGAGGTAGATGAGCGCCGTGTCGTCCCGGATGTGCGCCTCGATGTCGGCGGTCGGTTCGGTGAGGACGGTGTGCCGGATGCCGAACCGCTCGAGGTGTGCCGCGAGTTCGGTGGTGGGGCCGTAGATGGTGTTGACGAAGAGCACGTGGTCGCCGCCGCGCAGCAGGCCGGCGAGTACGGCGCCGATCGCCCCCATGCCGGAGGCGAAGCACTTCGCGGCCTCACCGCCCTCGAGCAGGGCGAGACGTTCCTCGAGGAAGGCCACCGTCGGGTTGGTGCCGCGGCTGTAGACGAAGTTCTCGTGCTCGGCGGCCTGCTGCCGTACGAACTCCTCGAAGGACGGCTTGGCGAAGAGGCTCGTCTGGTAGATGGGCGGCGCCACGGCACCCGGACCAGCGCCCGGGCCGTCCCACGCGCCCATGCAGATCTGCCGGTCGGTGTCGTTCACCTGAGCCCTCCGTCGCGGACGTGCCTGCGAACCGGTGGGATTCCACGCACCACCGGCGAGGGGAAGCTTGTAATATAAGCTGCTAAGCGGTCAAGGGTTTCGGTCAAGGACTACGTTCAGCGACTGTCCGTATCCGCGCCGCCCGGGCCCCTTAGGATCACGTGCGAAGGCCGATTCGACGGAGAGGCGAACGCATTGGGAGGCACGCGGGAGGGAGCGTCCGCACGACAGCCGGCGGAGCGGGAGGCGATGCGCGCCCGGCCGCGCTCACTGACCAGCCAGGTCGTGGAGTTCATCGAGGAGCTGTGCGTCGGCCCGGACGTCACCCCAGGTGATCAACTGCCCCCGGAGGGCGAGCTGGCGACCCGGTTCGGGGTGAGCCGGGTGGTGCTCCGAGAGGCGATGAAGACCCTCGAGGCACGCGGTCTGGTGCAGCGCCGCCAGGGCAAGCCCGCCGTCGTCGCCTCACCGAACGCCCTGCCGGTGGAGAAGTTCGTCGCGTTCGCCGTCCTGCGCGACAAGCGCGCCCTGATGGAGTTCACCGAGATCCGCAAGGCCCTCGAGGTGCACGGCGCCCGGCTCGCCGCGCAGCGGATCGCCGGCCCGGAGGAGCCGCAGACCCGGCCGTACGTCGCCCGGGCCCGCGAGGCGATCGCCGAACAGCGCGCCGACCCGCTCGACATGCGCAACCGGCTGCGCACGGACTTCGCCTTCCACCAGGCGCTGGTGGCGGCGGCGGGCAACGCCAGCCTGACCCAGATACTTGACGCCCTGGAGCGCTCACTGGCCGAGAGCCGAGAGGAGAGCCACCGGCGGTACCTCGCCAGCGGCGCTGATCCCGCCGGTTCGGCCACCGAGCACGAGGTGCTGCTCGACGCCGTGCTGACCGGTGATCCCGCGCACGCGGTCGCGGCGATGGAACACCACCTCCAGGTCACGCTGCGGGAGATCGAGAGCCGGCCCGAGGGGGACGAGGCCGACCAGGACAAGACCCACCGGGACGGGACCGACCAGGACGGGACCCACCGGGACACGGCCAGCTAGACACACCTACCCGAAGTGGAAGAGGACGCTCTCGCCCCGCTCAGCGACCGCGAGCACGAACGCGCGGAACTCCTCGAACTCCTCCTCGAGCGCCCAGCCCGGTTCGTCCGGCCCCTCGCAGACGTCCTCGAACCGTACGGCGCGCAACCAGTCGGCCAACTCGGCGAGGTGCTCGGGTTCCAGGACCATGGCCTGGCTGCCGGCCTCGCCGTCCGGACCGTCGGCGTCCGGACCGTCGGCGTCCGCACCGTAGCTCCAGTCCAGGTCGACGGAGCGGTCGATCATGAACACCTCCACCGGAGCGTCGAAGAGCAGGTCCTCCCACTCCAGGAAGGAGAACCCCTCGACGAAGAACGCGCGCCGCCGCAGGCTGAGACCCGAGGTCGGGGGGATCTCGTCGCCCTCGGGGACCTCCAGCAGCAGCCGCGTGGCGTATGACGCGTCCCGCCGGGACCGGGCCAGCTCTGCTTCCGTGACACCTCGGAAGTTCGCGACAGCGCCCATGGGTCGACCTCCGCGGATGTGGGGAGGTGGGGGGAAAGCGCGCGCCGGCACGGCCGGTGCTCAGCGGCAACACAGCATGCCACGGTGACCCGTCAATCGTGAGCCGCCTCCCGTGGACGTTCATCCGCCGCGTGCGGGGCGATCGGCACCACCGGGCCCGGGCTCCGGCTCCCCGGACCACACGATGGGCGGCAGCTCGTCCACGGGCCCTCGGCGTACGCACCGGCCCCCGTCGAACCATGCGGCCTCTGCCGCCAACGCCCGTACGACCGGCGCGTCGTGACTGATGATCAGGAGTGCCGTCCGGTCGGGGACCAGCATCCGGGGCAGCGCCTCGATGAGTCGTTCCCGGGACACGGTGTCCAGCGCCGAGGTCACCTCGTCGCACACCAGCAGTGCCGGGCGCGCCGTCAGTGCCCGGACCAGCGCGCAGCGTTGGAGCTGCCCGCCGGAGAGCCGGTCGGGGGTGCGAAGCAGCAGCGCCTCGTCGAGGCCCAGCACACCGGCTAGGTCCTTCGCCTCGGCTGCCGCCTCCTCCGCCCGTAGTCCCCGCAGCAGCCGTGCGGTGTCCGCGAGTTGCTCACGCAGCGGGCGGCGTTCCGCGAAGGAGTCGGCGCTGGTCTGGTGCACGTACTGGACCGCACGGCGTTGTGCGGCCGTACGTCGGTCGACACGGCGCGGCAGCGGGCCGCCGTCCATCCGTACGTCGCCCTGGGACGGGGTGGTCAGCCCGGCCAGCACCCGGGCGAACGTGGTCTTGCCCGAGCCTGACGGGCCGAGCAGCGCGGTCCTGCTGCCGGGCGGGAACGCCATCGACACCGGACCCGCGAGTGGGTCACCGGCCCGTCGGCGTACGACGATTCCCCGGGCGACGACCCCGCGGGGGCCCTCCGGAGCGGAGGTCGTGCCGTCGTTGCCCGCCGTGCCCGGGGTTACCGCCTGGCCCGCCCTGGTACGCCGCTCGGCGGCGAGTAGCTCCCGGGTGGCCGGATGCCGGTCGGCCGAGGGCTCGACGGTGGACCGTCGAGCGTGCGGCGCGCGGGCCCCTGGGTCGGGGTCGGCGCCGCCCCCGCCGAGGACGGTCGCCGTCGGACCGGCGTCCACCGCCCGGCCGTGCTCCAGGACGGTGACCCGATCGGCCGTGTCCCGTACGAGCGGCAGGTCATGGCTGAGCAGCAGTACGCCCGCGCCACCGTCCGCGAGCGTTCGCACCGTACGACCGAGGGCGTGCGCGAGCGCCGGGTCCAGGCCGCTCGTGGGCTCGTCCAGCACCAGCAGCCGGGCGCCGGTGACGAGGGCGCAGGCCAAGGCCAGACGCTGCTGCTGCCCGCCGGAGAGCTGGTGCGGGAAGCGGCGCCGTATCGCGTCCGGGTCCAGGCCGGCGGCGGCGAGAGCGCGGCGAACGGCCTCCTTCCGCCCGGCCCGGTCGGCGTGCCCGAGAGCGGCCAGTTCGGTCAGCACGCCGCCGACCCGGCGGACCGGGTCCAGCACCGTCGCCGGATGCTGGGGCAGTTGTGCCGCGCGCCCCGCCCGGGCCGCGGGACGCCGTGCCGGTTCCAGAAGCAGCAGGTCCGTGCCGGCGAGCACGGCCTGTCCGGTCAGCCGTACGCCGTGCCGGGAGGCGCCGAGCGCCGCCAGGCCGAGCGTGGTCTTGCCGCTGCCCGAGGGCCCGATGACGGCGGTGACGGAGCCGGCGGGCACGGCCAGTTCGATCCCCTCGAGTAGCGGCCGCTCCGTCCCCTCGGCGTGTGCGGACAGGTCTTGGATCGCCAGCGGCGGCGTGTCCAACGGCGTTCGGGCGGCGGTCATCGGGTGCTCCGTTGTCGTGCGAGCACGTGGTCCACCAGCAGGTTGCCGCCGACGCACAGCGCCGTCAGCAGCCCGGCGGGCACCAGCACCGCGGCCGGCTGGGTGAACAACGCGTCGCTGTTGCGCTCGATCAGCACGGCCCAGTCCGGAGAAGCGGCCGGCAGGCCCAACCCCAGGAAGTTGGCTGATGCCAGCAGGTACAGCACCACGGCGAATCGGCTGCCCGTGTCGGTGGCCAGTGGCGCGGCCAACTCGCGTGGCAGATAGCGCAGATGGATGTACGCCCAGCCGTGCCCCTGCATCCGGAGCGCCTCGACGACCGTCCTGGTGCCCGGGGCCAGCACGGCACCGCGTACGACGCGCGCGATCGCCGGTACCTGAAGCGACCCGGCGGCCGTCACCAGCCAGTACCAGTCGCGGTGTCCCGACACGGCCAGGACCATCAGCACCAGCAGTCCGGGAAGGGCGAGCAGCAGGTCCAACGCGCGCATCACCGCCTCGTCGAGGCCGCGCCGCGGACCCGCGGCCAGCAGCCCCAGCGGCACTCCGCCGGCCATACCGATCAGCAGCGCGCCCAACACGCCGCCCAGCACGGAGGCGCCGCCGTGCAGCACGAGCCACAGCATGTCGCGCCCCAGGACGTCCGTACCGAGCGGGTGCTCCGCGCCGGGCGGCTGGGACGGCAACGCGCCCTCCGTCCACGGCCCGCTCGGCCCCCACCACGGCCCCAGCACGGCGGCCAGCACCGGCACGCCGAACAGCGCCAGGGCGGTCCACGAAGGCCGCCGTCCCCGCTCGCCGCCGGCGGCCCCGGTCCGCCACCGTACGGTCACGCCGTCACCTCCCGGCGCGGTGCCAGCCGGTACGCGGCCAGGTCGGCGGCCAGATTCACCGCGACGGTGACGCCGGCGAACAGGAGCGCGTACGCCTGCACCTGGGGAAGATCCCGGTTCTGCACCGCCTCTACGAAGCCGCTGCCCAGCCCGCGGAGGCCGAACACCGCCTCCACCAGTACGGCGCCGCCCAGCATGCCCTCCACGCACCGGGCGTACTGCTGCACCGCGGGTCCCAGGGCGCCCGGCAGTACATGGCGCAGTACGACCGTCCGCTCCCGCATCCCCAGCAGCCGCAGATGCGTGGCGACGGTTCCGTGCCGCCCGGCCGCCACGCCGACTCGGACCTGGCGCGTCAGGTCGCACAGATGCCGGGCGGTCAACACGCTGACCGGCAGCACCAGCACGGCCGGCTGTGCCAGTAGCGCGGCCGTGTCCATGCCCACGGCGGTGGCCGGCAGCAGCCCGGCCGCCAGCGACACGGCGGCGACCAGCAGCAGCCCGAGCACGAACTCCGGTACGGCGTGCAGGAGTACGGCCGCGGAGTTCAGCGCCCGGTCGAGGCGGCTGCCCTCCCGCAGCCCCGAGACCGTGCCCAGCAGCGGCGCCAGCGCCGTGACCAGCACCAGCGCGGGCACGCCCAGCAGCGCCGTCACGCCGATGCGGCGGCCGAGGTCCTCGGCCACCGGCGTCCCGGTCATCAGGGAGTTCCCCAGGTCCCCGGCGCACAGGCCGCCGAGCCAGTGCCAGAAGCGGGCCCAGGCCGGCTCGTCCAGCCCCAGTTGGGTACGCAGCGCCGCTACCTGCGCAGGCGTACCGTGCTCGCCGCGCAGCACGTCGGCGGTGTCGCCGGGCAGCAGGGAGCCGAGCGCGAACACCGCGACCAGCACCATCAGGCACTGGAGTACCGCCAGCAGCGACCGCCGCAGGACGTAGCCGCGCATCTCAGCCGAGACGGACCCGGTCGAACCGCGCCCAGTCGTGCGAGTTCGGCGGCGCGGCGCGCAGCCCCCGCACCTCGGCGGCGATGCCGTCGTTGGCGTCCGAGAACGCCCACACCAGCAGGCCGGACTCGTCGCGTGCGATCCGCTGGGCGCGGGCGAGCAGGGCCAGCCGGTCCTCCTCGGCACGCGTGCGGCGGGCGCGGTCCAGCAGTTCGTCGAACTTCTTCGAGGAGTACTGCGTCTGGTTCCGGGCCGCGCCACCCCGCACCCGCTGCTGGAGGAAGTCCGAAACGGGCAGTGTGGAGGTGGTGTTGAAGGCGGCGACGCCCTCCGTCCTGATCTCGCTGAAGTACGTGCTCGAGGCACGGACGTGGGACTTCAGCCGTAGTCCGACCTCCTTGAGCTGCCGTGCCATCAGCTCGGCGGCCGGCTCCCACGCGGCGTCCACGGAGCTGGTCTCCACGGTGATCTCCAGGCCGTCCGCACCCGCCTCCCGGACGAGTCTCCGCGCCTCGTCGACGTCCCGTTCGCGTGGCTTCAGGTCGTCCGGGTAGCCGCGCAGGCCCATGCCGAACAGGTCGTCGCCCACCTCGCCGTGTCCGGCCAGCGCGACCCGGACCAACGCCTCCCGGTCGATGCCCAGCTGCACCGCCCGCACCAGCCGAGGGTCGTCGAACGGCTTTCGGCCGGTGCGCAGCAGTAGCTGCTGAGCGGTGGCCCGCTTCACCGTCAGCAGCTCCTTCGAGCCCTCCTGTCTCAACCGGTCCGCGGAGGCTCCGGCCAGGTCGGCGGCGTAGTGGACCTGGCCGGACAGCAGCGCGTTGAGCCGCGCCGACTCCTCGTTCGCGGGGACGATCTCCAGCTCCTGGATGCGCGGAGCACCGTCCCAGTGGTCCGCCCAGCGCCGGAAGCGGGCGGGGCCGCCGGGCTCGAACGACACATACGTGAACGGGCCGGAGCCGACGGGCTCCCGGAAGTCCCTCGTCCCCTCCGGGAGGATCTCGGTACCGGGTCCGGCGAAGGCGGTCGGGAACTCGAAGTTCGGGGCCTTGAGCACGAAGGTGAGCGAACGCCTCCCCTCCGCCGCGCTGGCGGTGAAGTCGATCGCCGACAGCAGTTCCTGCGAGGGCGACCCGATGTCCGGGTCAGCGGCACGGCGGTAGCTGTAGAGGACGTCCTTCGCGGTGACCGGCTTCCCGTCGTGGAACTCGGCCGCACGTAGCCGTACGCGCCACCGGGTACCCGAGGCGTCGCTCTCCCAGGACTCCGCGAGGCGCTTCCGCACGGACATGTCGTCGGCGTAGCCGCCGAGCGTGTCGTACAACGCCTTGGCCCGCACCTGGTCGACGAAGTTCGGCGCCACGTGCGGGTCCAGGGTCTCCTGCGAGCCGCCGACCGTGAAAGCCGCGCGGAAGCGGTCGCCACCTCCACCACCCGTCCCGTCGCCGCAGCCGGCGAGCAGGCCGGACGCGGCCAGCGCGAGGCCGCCGCCCGCGGCCAGTACGCCTCGCCTGCCCGGCTCCGGGCGGTGCTCCGCTGCCGGACGGTGCTCCACTGCCGGGCGGTGCGGCGGTTGCGTACGCGCGCGTGTTGCCACGATTGCTCCTCTCCGGGGCGTCGCGGGCCGTCCTGGGGAGTCGGTCGGACTCTCCCCGGGAGCCCCGCGCCCCTGTCGTCGGACTCGTCGGGACCGCGACGGTGCTCACGACCGCCGCAGCAGATACGTGTCCATCACCCAGCCACGCGCCCGGCGTGCCTCTTCGCGCTCCCGCTGGACCCGGTCGATCACCTCGCTCAGCCGGCCGGCGACCAGCTTCTCGTCCGCGCTGCCGAGGTTGGCGCCCCACCACAGCTGCCAGGCGTCCGGGTCGGGCAGCTCACGGCAGGCGAGCGCCCCGTCCAGGAGTACGACGAGGTTGTCGCCCTGGGCCACGTTGGTCGCCCCGGCGTCGGTCAGCAGCCGACGGCCGGTCGTGAGGGTGACCGGGCCGCCGACGGTGTTGAGCACCAGCCCATGCCGGGCGGCCAGCAGTTGGACGCTGCTCAGCCCCGGCACCACCTCCACCCGCAGGTCGACGGCTCCGCGCTCCACCAGCCGGTCGGCCAGCCGGATCGCCGAGTCGTAGAGCGTCGGATCGCCCCATACGAGGATCGCCGCGTCACCCTCGTTCGCCAGCAGCGCCCGCTCGAAGGCCACCGCCCGGGCCTCGTGCCAGTCGCGTACCGCCGCGCCGTAGTCGGCGGGGGCGTCGCGGTCCCGCTCCGGGTCGGCGACCCGTACGACCCGCCAGCCGTCCGGGACGTGGCGAGCGCAGATCTCCGCGCGCATCGCGAGGAGGTCGGCGGTGCCCGGATGCCGCTCGGTCTTGTCGGCCACCAGGAAGTAGTCGACCTCGCGCAGCACCCGGGCCGCCTGCGCGGTCACCAACTCCGGGTCGCCGGGGCCCAGTCCGACGAGTGCGAGGCGCCGGGTCACCGGTCGTCCTCCAGGTCCCCCTCGAGTTCGAGGTAGACGGCCGCCATCTCGGCCAGCAGCTCGGGGTCCGGCTCGGCCCACAGGCCGCGCTCGGCCGCCTCGTTCAGCCGCTCGACGATGCCGCGCAGTGCCCAGGGGTTGGCCCGGCGCAGGAACTCCTGGTTGGTCGCGTCCTGGACGTACTCCCGGGCCAGCGACTCGTACATCCAGTCGTGCACGACACCGGCGGTCGCGTCGAAACCGAAGAGGTAGTCGACCGTGGCGGCCAGCTCGAACGCGCCCTTGTAGCCGTGTCGCCGCATGGCGGCGAGCCAGCGCGGGTTGACGACGCGGGAGCGGAAGACCCTGCTGGTCTCCTCCTGGAGGGTACGGGTGCGTACGGCGTCCGGCGTGGTCGAGTCGCCGACGTACGCCGTGGGTTCGGTCCCGGTCAGCGCGCGCACCGTGGCGATCATGCCGCCGTGGTACTGGAAGTAGTCGTCGGAGTCGGCGATGTCGTGTTCGCGCGAGTCGATGTTCTTCGCCGCCACCGCGATCCGCCGGTAGTTCGCGCGCATGTCCTCGCTGGCCGCGGCTCCGTCGAGCCCACGGCCGTACGCGAAGCCGCCCCAGGCGGTGTACACCTCGGCGAGGTCGGCGTCGTCGCGCCAGGTGCCGGAGTCGATGGCCTGCAGGAGGCCCGCGCCGTACGAGCCGGGCTTGGAGCCGAAGATCCGGGTGGTGGCCCGTCGCGCGTCGCCGTGCTCGGCGAGGTCGGCGCGGGCGTGAGCGCGGACGTGGTTGTGCTCGTCCGGCTCGTCCAGCTCGGCGACCATCCGTACGGCGTCGTCCAGCAGGTCGATGACGTGCGGGAACGCGTCCCGGAAGAAGCCCGAGATGCGTACGGTGACATCGACCCGGGGGCGGCCCAGCTCGGCCGGCTCGATCACCTCCAGGCCGTTGACCCGGCGGGACGCGGCGTCCCAAGTGGGGCGCACGCCGAGCAGCGCGAGCGCCTCGGCGATGTCGTCGCCGGAGGTCCGCATCGCGGAGGTGCCCCACACGGACAGGCCGACCGAGCGCGGATAGTCGCCGGTCTCCTCGCGGTGCCGGGCGAGCAGCGAGTCCGCCATCGCGACGCCGGTCTCCCAGGCGAGCGCGGACGGGACGGCGCGCGGGTCGACGGTGTAGAAGTTACGGCCGGTCGGCAGCACATTGACCAGCCCGCGCAGCGGCGAGCCGGACGGACCGGCCGGGATGAAGCGGCCGTCCAGCGCGCGCAGCACGTTGGTCAGCTCGTCGCTCGTCGCCGCGAGCCGGGGCACCACCTGCTCGGCGGCGAACCGCAACACCGCACGCACCGTCGGATCGTCGTGCAGCCGGTCGGCCGCCGCCACCTCCCAGTCGGCCCGCTCCATGCCCTCCACCAGCGCCCGTGCCTCCGCCTCGACGGTGTCGTGCAGCGCGGTCGAGGCGTCCTCGGTGAGGCCGAGCGCCGTACGCAGCCCGGGCAGCGCCCGCTGCTGGCCACCCCACATCTGGCCGGCGCGCAGCACCGCGAGCACCAGGTTGACCCGGGCCTCGCCGGTCGGCGACTGGCCCAGCACGTGCAGACCGTCCCGGATCTGGACGTCCTTGATCTCGCACAGCCAGCCGTCGACGTGCAGCAGGAAGTCGTCGAACTCCTCGTCGTCAGGCCGTTCCTCCAGGCCGAGGTCCTGGTGCAGGTGGGCGGCCTGTAGGAGGGTCCAGATCTGGGCGCGGACCGCCGGCAGCTTCGCCGGGTCCATGGCGGCGATGTTGGCGTGCTCGTCGAGGAGTTGCTCCAGCTTGGCGATGTCGCCGTAGCCCTCGGCACGCGCCATCGGCGGCACCAGGTGGTCGATGATCGTGGCGTGCGCGCGACGCTTCGCCTGGGCGCCCTCGCCGGGGTCGTTGACCAGGAACGGGTAGACCAGCGGCAGGTTCCCGAGCGCCGCGTCGGTGGCGCAACCGGCCGACAGCGCGGCGTTCTTGCCGGGCAGCCACTCCAGCGAGCCGTGCTTGCCGAGGTGTACCACCGCGTCGGCGCCGAAGCCGTGCTCCAACCACCGGTAGGCGGCGAGGTAGTGGTGCGAGGGCGGCATGTCCGGGTCGTGGTAGATCGCCACCGGGTTCTCGCCGAAGCCGCGCGGCGGCTGGATGAGCACGACGACGTTCCCCGCTCGCAGGCTGGCCAGCACGATCTCGCCCGCGTCGTCGACGAACAGCGAGCCGGGCGCCTCGCCCCAGGTCTCGGTCATGGCCTCGCGCAGCTCGGCGGGCAGGTCGGCCGTCCAGCGCAGGTAGTCCTCGCGGGTGATCCGTACATGTGACTCGTCGAGTTGGGCCTGGGTCAGCCACTCCTCGTCCTGGCCGCCGGCCTCGATGAGCGCGTGGATGAGGGCGTTGCCCGCCGTGGTGTCCGGGTCCTCGCCGTCCACCGGGGACACCGGGCCGAGGCCCGGTAGCTCGCCGGGCTCGCCGAGGTCGTAGCCGGCGTCCCGCATCGCGCGCAGGAGGCGGATCGCCGAGACGGGGGTGTCGAGGCCGACGGCGTTGCCGACCCGACTGTGCTTGGTCGGGTACGCCGACAGTACGAGCGCGATCCGGCGCTCGGCGGGCGGCACCCGGCGCAGCCGGGCGTGGTTGGCGGCGATGCCCGCGACCCTGGCGCAGCGCTCGGGGTCCGTCTCGTAACGCGGCAGGCCGTCGGCGTCGATCTCCTTGAAGGAGAACGGCGCGGTGATGAGCCGGCCGTCGAACTCGGGGATGGCGATCTGGGTGGCGGAGTCGAGCGGGGTGACGCCGTCCTCGGAGCGTTCCCACTCCGCGCGGCTGGAGGTGAGAGTGAGGGCCTGTAGCACGGGGATGTCCAGGGCACGGAGCCGTTCGACGTCCCACGCCTCGTCGTCGCCGCCGGCGCTGGCGGTGGCGGGTTGGGCTCCACCGGCGGCGAGCACCGTGACGACGAGGGCGTCCAGGGTGGCGAGTTCCTCGTACAGCGCGTCGGGCGCGGAGCGCAGCGAGGAGACGTAGAGGGGGACGCCCACGGCCCTGCCGGTCGCGTCCACGGCGTCGGCGAGGGCGTGCGCGAAGGCGTTGTTGCCACTGACCTCGTGCGCACGGTAGTAGAGGACACCCACCCGGGGCAGCTCCGGGGAGCCGGGGTCGGGTGCCGGGTGCTGTCGGGTGACGCCCCACTCGGGCAGCGTGGCGGGGGAGTCGAAGCCCTCGCCGGTGAGCAGCACGGTGTCGGAGAGGAAGGCGTGCAGTTGGCGGAGGTTCTCCGGCCCGCCCTCGGCGAGGTAGACATGGGCCTGCGCGCAGACCCCGATGGGGACGGTGGAACACTCCATCAGCGCCGCGTTCGGGGTGCGTTCGCCACCGAGCACCACCAGCGGGCGGCCCGCCGCGCGCACCCGGTCGACCAGGTCCCGGACGTCCTCGGGCGAGCCGAGGACCCGCAGCACCACGAGGTCGGCCTCGGCGCTCAGCGCGTCGCGCGCCTCGTCGGCGAGCCGGACGGGGTTGGCGTAGGCGTAGTCCGCGCCGCTGGCGCGGGCGGACAGCAGGTCGGTGTCCGAGGTGGACATCAGGGCGATACGGGGCATGCTCGCTCTCCTTCGGTGACACGGGGACTGGTTCGCGCGCGGGAGACCGCCTCGCGCGGGTTGGGTCACACGGGGCTGCCTCGCGGGAGCCCGGGCGCGGGGCTGCCTCGCGGGAGCCCGGGCACGGCACGACGGCGGCGGGTTCGCGCGTACGCGGATACGTTCACCGGTGCCACACCACCGTGACCCGGCCGGCGCTCCGGTGCCGCTCCACCTCGGCGGTCACGCCGTAGACCCGGGCCACGAGCCCGCTGTCGAGCACCTCCTCGACGGGTCCGCTGGCGGCGACCCGGCCCTCGTCGAGGACGACGAGCCGGTCACAGTACGCCGCCGCCAGATCCAGGTCGTGCAGCGCGGCGACGGTGGTCACGCCGAGCCGCCGTACCGTACGCAGCAGGTCCAGCTGGTGGCCCAGGTCGAGATGGTTCGTGGGCTCGTCCAGCAGGAGCACGGACGGCTGCTGGGCGAGCGAGCGCGCGAGCTGGACTCGTTGGCGCTCGCCACCGGAGAGGGTGTTCCAGCCGCGCTCGGCCAGTTCCTGGACATGCGCCGCGGCCATCGCCTCGTCCACCACGGACGCCGCCGGATCGGCCGCTCCGGGCCAGCGGCCCCGGTACGGAATCCGGCCCAGCTCGACCACCTGACGCGCGGTGAGCGGCAGCGAGGTGGCGGCCTGCTGCTCCAACAGGGCCACCAGTCGGGCGCGTTCCCGGGCGGGGAGGGTGGCGACCTCGCGTTCGCCGAGCAGCACCCGGCCGTGGGCGGGCCGGTGCAGCCCGGCCAGCAACAGCAACAGACTCGTCTTCCCCGACCCGTTGGGCCCGATGAGGCCGGTGACCGCACCCTCGGGCATCTCGGCGGTGACGCTGTCGAGGACGGTCTGTCCACCGCGTATCCAGGTCACGTCCTGTGCGCCGACCCTCATGTCGACCTCCCCTCGCGGCGCAGCAGCCAGGCGAAGACCGGCGCGCCGACGACCGCCGTGAGGACGCCGATCGGGATCTCCTGCCCGTCCACCAGGGAACGGGCGAGGGTGTCGGCGACCACCAGCAAGAACGCGCCGGCGAGCGCGCTGAGGGGGAGCAGCCGCCGATGCGTCGGGCCGCACACCAGACGCACCAGGTGGGGCACGACGAGGCCGACGAACCCGATGGCGCCGGTGAACGACACCAGCCCGGCGGTGACCAGCGCGGTGACCAGTAGCAGGGTCCAGCGCGTCGCCCGTACGTTCACGCCGAGGGAACCGGCGGCGGACTCACCGAAGGCGAAGGCGTCCAGGGCCGAGGTGTACGCCATGATCAGCACGAAGGCCACGGCGACGATCGCCAGGAGCGTGACCGCGCCCGTCCAGCGCACCCCGGCGAGCGAGCCGAGGGTCCAGTTCAGGACGCGGCGGGCGGCGTCGTGGTCGCCGCTCATGATGACGATGAACGAGGTGTAGGCCGCGCAGATCTGTCCCACCGCGGCCCCGGCAAGCACGACCCGGGCGGGCGGCAGCGCGCCGGTGCGTCCGGCCGCCAGCCCCAACACGAGGACGAGCGCCCCCAACGCGCCGGCGAACGCGCCGGCACCGACCCCGACGGCGCCCACGCCCGCCACCGAGACGCCCAGCACCAGGACGCTCACCGCGCCGACGGCCGCGCCCCCGGATATGCCCAACAGGTACGGCTCGGCCAGGTCGTTGCGGGTCAGGGACTGCAACACCGCACCGCAGAGGGCCAGCCCCGCCCCGGTGGCGGCGGCGCCCAGCACCCGCGGCATGCGCAACTGCCACACGATCCGGTCGTCGAAGACCGAGACGTCCAGGCCCGCTCCGAACCGGCGCGCCACCACCTCCGCGACGACGGTCGGGTCGATCCGTACCGACCCCACGCCCAGCGCGAGCAGCATCGCCGCGGCCAGTGCGAGCGCCAGCAGCGGGTACGGCGCCCAGCCCGCCCGCATACGTCCCCGCATCCGTCCCGGCGTGCGCGCCAGGGGCGCTGACCCGCGAGCCGGCCGGGTCTCCAACTCGGCCGTCACCGCGGCAGGTCGAGCGCGCCGAGCTGCTCGGCCACGGACCTCGCGCCGTCGACGAGACGCACTCCGGGAGTGGATTCCGAGTACGCGACGGTGACGAACCGTTCCTCGCGCACCGCCCGCAGCTTCGACAGCGCCTCGTCGCTCTTCAGCCGCTCGATCTTGTCCTCGGCCGTGGACCACTCGGCGTCCGCCAACACGATGACGTCCGGGTCCGCGGCCACCACGTCCTCCCAACTCACGTCGGCCCAGCCGCCCTCGACATCCGCGAAGACGTTCGTGGCGCCGACCGCGTCCAGCACGAGCTGCGGACCGCCCTCGCCGGCGCCCGCGAACGCGGTCTTGGTCCCGGAGTCGAACCAGAAAGCCTCCAGGCCCTCGCCGGCCCGCTCCTTACGCAGCTGGGCCAGTCGCTCCCGCTGCCGCTCGCGAATCTTCCGGGCCCGCTCCGGCACCCCGAAGACCTCGGCGACCTCCCGGATCTCCCGCCAGACGACGTCGAAGGTGACCTCCTTCGGAGCCGCGCCGTCGCCGCAGCCGTACGGCGAGACGTACGTGCCGGCGCCGTACTCGTGCAGGGTCCCGCGGTCGCCGGCCGCCTCGTCGTCGAAGGCCGAGACGTACGAGGCGTAGACGAGGTCCGGTCTCGCCTCCAGGACGGTCTCGTGGTCCGGATACTCCTCGGCGAGCACCGGCACCGACTCGTAGGCGTCCCGCCAGCGTTTCGGCACCGAATCGTCGAGGTAGGCCGTGCCGGCGAGCTGGTTCTCGACGCCCAGCGCCAACGCCACCTCGGTGGCGCCCTGGTTCATCGTCACCGCGCGCTTCGGCGGGCCGTCGAGCGTGGACGTGACGCCACAGCTGGCCACCCTCACCGGGTAGTCCGCCGACGAGGCGGCCTCGTCGGCGGCACCGGAATCCGCGTCGGGGGCACCCGCGCAGGAGGACAGCAGCAAGACCACCGCCACCGGGACGGTGACGGACAGCAACCGAGCAGACGCCATGACGCTCTTTCGTCCGGAGGCTCGTACGCGAAGCCTGTGGCGGGCAGTTGACGCAGACGGGGTCTGCGGCCAGCAGGTCTTCGGACTCGGAATCAACCGGACGGGGCGCCTTCCCGGGCCTCTGGACCCAGTGGCTTCGTGCTCCGCCCGTCACCCTCACCGCTGCGCGTCAGTCCCGGAATCGCACCGGGTTCCCTGGCTCATGCTGAGTTTGACTGGCACCGGCACCGTAGCACCGTTGTCGGAAGCGGCGGCAGGGCGCCGGGACGGCACTGGCATGATGGCGCGATGCCTGAGCGAACCCGCCGTGACCTGTGCCCCGGTCTGCTGCGCCCCTGGTCAGCGGCCGACGGGGCGCTGGTACGGCTGCGTCTTCCCGGCGGCACGGTGGCGCCGGAGGCACTGGCGGCGCTGCTGCGGATCGCGGAGCGGCACGGCGACGGCGTGGTCCATCTCACCAGCCGGGCCAACGTGCAGCTGCGCGGACTCCCCCAGGTGGAGGACGGGTTGCCCGGGAACGTCGTACGCGCCGTCCTGGCCACCGGGCTGCTGCCCTCCACCAGCCACGAGCGGGTGCGCAACATCATGGCCTCGCCGCTGACCGGGCGGGCCGGCGGACGTGCGGACCTGCGGCCGGTCGTCCGGCGCCTCGACGGGCTGCTCTGTGCGGAGCCCCGACTCGCCGCGCTGGCCGGCCGGTTCCTCTTCGTGCTGGACGACGGCCGGGGCGACCTCCTGGAGCGGGACCTGGACCTGGGACTCGTCGCGCTGGACGGGGCGTACGCCCAGCCGCGTGCCGGCCGGGACGCCTGGGGGCCGGTGGTGCCGCTCGAGGAGGCGGCGGTGAGGCTGGTCACACTCGCGACGGCGTTCGTCGAACGGGCCGGCGCCACCGCCCGCTCGCCCTGGCATGTCGACGAACTGGCCGGCGAGGGCGCGGCGTTGCTGGACCCGCCGGCGCCACGACATGCCGGCACCCGGGTCGGTGCCGGGACCCGGGTCGGTGCCGGGCAACCGCCCCTTGGCAGGATCACGCAGCGGGACGGTCGTACGGCGCTGCACCTCGCGGTGCCCGACGGCCGTCTCGACGCCCGTCTGCTGGACGAGCTGAGTGCCCGGTCGCCACGCGAGTTGGTCGTGACACCGTGGCGCACCGTCGTTGTCCCCGACCTGGAGAACACATGAGCCTCGCGCCGCCCGCCCGCCGGTACGCGTACGCCACCGACGGCGCCGCGATCTACGCCGACTCGTTCGCCACCATCCGCGCCGAGGCACCGCTGTCCACGGTGCCGGCGAGCGCGGAGAAGGTGGCGGTGCGGATGGTCCACGCCTGCGGACAGCCCGACCTCGCCGCCGACCTGGCAGTCCACCCGGAGCTGGTCGGCGCCGCCCGCGCGGCCCTGGAGGCGGGGGCCCCGATCCTCACCGACGCGCACATGGTGGCCTCCGGCGTCACCCGCTCCCGCCTCCCGCGCGACAACGAGGTCCGCTGCCACCTGCGCGACGAGCGGGTCCCCGAGCTGGCGAGGGCCTGGGGCACCACCCGGTCGGCCGCCGCGGTCTCGCTGTGGACCGATCACCTGGCGGGGTCGGTCGTCGCGATCGGCAACGCCCCCACCGCCCTGTTCCACCTGCTGGAGCTGCTGCGGGACGGCGCGCCCCGCCCGGCCGCCGTCATCGGGGTGCCGGTCGGCTTCATCGGGGCCGCCGAGTCCAAGCAGGCGCTGATCGACCTCGCGACGGACCAGCCCGGCCTGGACATCCCGTACCTCGCCGTACGGGGCCGCCGTGGTGGCTCGGCGATGGCCGCGTCCGCGCTGAACGCCCTGGCCAGGGAGGCGGAGTGACCGGCGAGCTGTACGGCGTGGGCGTCGGGCCCGGAGACCCCGAGCTGGTCACCCTGAAGGCAGCCCGGCTCATCGGCGCCGCCGACGTCGTCGCCTACCACGCGGGGGTCGGCAAGCGGTCCAACGCCCGGCGCATCGCGGCCGGTCTGCTGCCGCCGGGCGTCGTCGAGGAGGAGCTGGTCTACCCGGTCACGACGCAGTCGACCGACCACCCGGGCGGCTACGCCGGCGCGATGGCCGACTTCTACGCCGAGTGCGCGACGCGGCTGCGCGCCCATCTGGCGGCCGGCCGGGACGTCGTCGTCCTCGCGGAGGGCGACCCGATGTTCTACGGCTCGTTCATGTACCTGCACGACCGGCTCGCCGAGGAGTTCACCACCCATGTGGTGCCCGGCGTGCCCGCGTTCGCGGCGGCCACCGCCACGACGGCGCTGCCGCTCGTACGCCAGACGGACACGCTGACCGTGCTGCCCGGCACGCTGCCCGAGCCCGAACTCGCCCGCCGGCTCGCGGACACCGACGGCGCTGTGATCATGAAGCTGGGCCGTACGTTCGGCAAGGTCCGCTCCGCGCTGGAGCAGGCCGGCCGGCTCGACGGGTCCTGGTACGTCGAGCGGGCGTCCACCGAGGTGGAGTGCGTACGGCCGGTGGCCGAGGTGGCGCCTCAGGACACGCCGTACTTCTCGGTGGTGCTGGTGCCCGGCGACGCGAGATCGGGCGTGGCCCGGTACGACCGCCCCGACGCGACCACCCACGACGGGGGGTCGGCCGCCGCCTCCACGGGCGACGAGG
>NZ_LJGU01000144.1 GCF_001751245.1 Streptomyces oceani | reverse complement strand
TGGGGCGGTGGGGCGGCGGGGCACGATCCCGGCACCCGGCGCTCGGCACGCCAATCAACAGTGGGACGAGCACAGCAAAGAGGCCCGGTCGGAATGACCGGGCCTCTTTTCCTGGAGCGGACGACGAGGTTCGAACTCGCGACCTCAACCTTGGCAAGGTTGCGCTCTACCAGCTGAGCTACGTCCGCACGCATCCACCCGGCTTTCACCGAGTGGCGCGCCATTCATCCTAACCGATCCGGAGACCGGTCAAGCAGGCGGAGCGGGTGACAGGGATCGCACACTGCGCCTCCCCCTTGGAAAGGGGGCGCTCTACTACTGAGCTACACCCGCGTGTCCGGAGGTTTCCCTCGCGGCGATGCCTGAACTCTAGCGGATCAACCGGGGGTGCTGGCAAGTCGCTTCAGCACGCGGCTCGACTCGCGGCCCAACGCGGGGCCCCCGCACACGGCTCGGCGCGCGAGGACACCGCTCAGCGCGCGGCGTTGAAGGCTTCGTAGACCTTCTTGGGAATGCGGCCCCGGGGCGGCACCTCGAAGCCGTTGGACTCCGCCCAGGCCCGCACCGCACGTGGATCCGGCGCCACCGAGGTGCGATGGTAGGTCTTACCCGATTTCGACCGCTTTCGACCAGCCTCCACAAACGGCTCAAGAACCCCTCGCAGTTTCTGCGCATTGGCGGGGCTGAGATCAATCTCGTACGACTTGCCGTCCAGTCCGAAGGTGACCGTTTCCGCTGCTTCCCCGCCATCGACGTCGTCGGAGTAAGTGACCACTACACGCTGCGCCACGGATATCGGCCCTTCGTTATCGATCGCCGCGCCAGCCAACCCGCGATCCCGAGTTGACGTGCATAAATACAGGCGATCCTGTTGTTTGGGATCAAGGTCATTTCTTTTGTACAGTCACTGCCAACGCATTACGAGTGAATAGTAATCCGGCTCGCGTGTCACTCCGCAATAGCGACCATACTTTTTTTGCCGCCACTTTCCCAGCGCGACCGCGGGCGGAGACCGCGCGCGCTCCCGCGACCGCCAGGATATCTACCCGTGTAGAGTTTTTGCTCCGGGTACGCTGGCCGAGCACCCAGCAGCACCCACCTCATCGGGAGTACCAGTGGCTCGCGTCGTAGTCGACGTCATGCTGAAGCCGGAAATCCTCGACCCACAGGGACAGGCGGTCCAACGCGCCCTGCCCCGGCTAGGGTTCGAGGGCGTCACCGAAGTCCGCCAAGGCAAGCGCTTCGAGCTGGAAGTGGCCGAGCCGCTGGACGAGGTGGCTCTCGCCCGCGTACGGGAGATGGCCGAGACCTTCCTCGCCAACACGGTGATCGAGGACTTCACGGTGCGCGTCGAGGAGCCCGTCCAGCGGGAAACGGCCGGCGGGCAGGGCGCGGGAGCGCCGGCATGAGCGGCGGACTCGGCCGGATCGGCGTCGTCACCTTCCCCGGCTCGCTGGACGACCGGGACGCCCGGCGCGCGATCCGCGCCGCCGGCGGCGAGGCGGTCGCGCTCTGGCACCGGGACCGGGAGCTGCACGGGGTGGACGCCGTCGTGCTCCCCGGTGGATTCTCCTACGGCGACTATCTGCGCTGCGGCGCGATCGCACGTTTCTCCCCGATCATGGAGAGCGTGCTGACCGGGGCCCGTACGGGAATGCCGGTGCTCGGCATCTGCAACGGCTTCCAGGTGCTCTGCGAATCACATCTGCTGCCCGGCGCGCTCACCCGCAACGATCATCTGCACTTCGTCTGCCGCGACCAACGGCTGCGTATCGAGAACGCCGAGACCAGCTGGACGACGGATTACACCGCGGGCCAGGAGATCACCGTGCCGGTCAAGAACATCGACGGCGGTTACGTCGCGGACGAACGCACCCTGGACGCCCTGGAGGCCGAGGGGCGCGTGGTCGCCCGCTACCTCGACTGGAATCCGAACGGTTCCCGCCGGGACATCGCCGGCATCACGAACCAGACCGGAAACGTCGTCGGTCTCATGCCGCACGCGGAACACGCCGTGGACGCCCTCACCGGACCGACGACGGACGGCCTCGGCGTCTTCACCTCGGCCCTGCGGACCCTGGTCGGATCGTCGTGAACGAGCGGAGCGAGCACACCCCCATGCCCAGCCTGGACACCGTCAAGCACGCCGAGCAGACCCCGGACACCGAGCTGCCCTGGGCGGAACTCGGCCTGAAGGAACCGGAGTACGCCCGTATCCGGGAGATCCTCGGCCGCCGCCCGACCGGCGCCGAACTCGCCATGTACTCGGTGATGTGGTCGGAACACTGCTCGTACAAGTCGAGCAAGATCCATCTCAAACAGTTCGGCACGAAGGCCCCCGACTCCGACGCCCTGCTGGTCGGCATCGGCGAGCAGGCCGGCGTCGTGGACATCGGCCAGGGCTACGCGGTCACCTTCAAGGTCGAGTCGCACAACCACCCTTCGTACGTCGAGCCCTACCAGGGCGCGGCCACCGGCGTCGGCGGCATCGTGCGGGACATCATCGCGATGGGCGCCCGCCCGGTGGCGGTGCTGGACCCGCTGCGCTTCGGCGCGGCCGACCACCCGGACACCCGCCGGGTGCTGCCCGGGGTGGTCGCGGGCATCGGGGGGTACGGCAACTGCCTCGGGCTGCCGAACATCGGCGGCGAGGTCGTCTTCGACCCCTGTTACCAGGGCAATCCGCTGGTCAACGCCCTGTGCGTGGGCGTGATGCGGCACGAGGACATCCACCTCGCGCAGGCGTCCGGGGTCGGCAACAAGGTGGTGTTGTACGGCGCCCGCACCGGCGGCGACGGCATCGGCGGCGCCTCCCTGCTGGCCTCGGAGACCTTCGACAGCGCGGACGGGAAACCCAGCAAGCGGCCCGCCGTGCAGGTCGGCGACCCGTTCCAGGAGAAGCTGCTGATCGAGTGCACCCTGGAGGCGTTCCAGGAGCGACTGGTCGTCGGCATCCAGGACCTGGGCGCGGCCGGACTGTCCTGCGCCACCTCGGAGCTGGCCTCCGGCGGTTCCGGCGGCATGCGGGTCGAGTTGGACTCCGTACCGCTACGGGACTCCTCGCTCTCCCCGGAGGAGATCCTGATGAGCGAGTCGCAGGAGCGGATGTGCGCGGTGCTGGAACCGGACAAGGTGGACCGGTTCCTGGAGATCTGCGAGAAATGGGAGGTCACCGCGACAGTCATCGGTGAGGTCACCGACGGCGACCGGCTCACCGTCCACTGGCGCGGCGAACAGATCGTGGACGTGCCGCCGCGTACGGTCGCGCACGACGGCCCGGTACTGGACCGGCCGTACGCCCGCCCCGCCTGGCAGGACGCGCTACAGGCCGACGATCCGGCGAAGCTGTCCCGGCCGGGCACCGGCGAGGAGCTGCGCGCGGCCGTGCTGGCGCTGGTGGGTTCGCCGAACCAGGCGTCGAAGTCCTGGATCACCGACCAGTACGACCGCTACGTCCTCGGCGACACCGTGCTCGCCCAGCCGGAGGACAGCGGGATGATCCGGATCGACGAGGAGACCGGCCTGGGTGTCGCGCTGGCCACCGACGGAAACGGCCGGTACGCCAAGCTGGACCCGTACACCGGCGCGCAGTTGGCGCTGTCGGAGGCCTACCGGAACGTCGCGACCAGCGGCGCCACGCCGCTCGCGGTCACCGACTGCCTGAACTTCGGCTCGCCCGAGGACCCGGCGGCGATGTGGCAGTTCGCGGAGGCGTGCCGTGGTCTGGCGGACGCCTGCCAGGTGCTGGGCACGCCGGTGACCGGCGGGAACGTCTCGCTGTACAACCAGACCGGCGAGAAGGCCGTGCACCCGACGCCGGTGGTCGGGGTGTTGGGCGTGATCGACGACGTCACGCGGCGGACCCCGATGGCGTTCGGACAGGAGGGTCAGCTGCTCTACCTGCTCGGCGACACCCGCGAGGAGCTGGGCGGTTCCGCCTGGTCCGAGGTCGCGCACGGCCAACTGGGCGGACTGCCGCCGGCGGTGGACCTGGAGCGGGAGCGGCTACTGGGCGAGATCCTGGTCGCGGCCTCCCGGGACGGCATGATCGACGCGGCGCACGACGTGAGTGACGGCGGGCTGGTCCAGGCGGTCGTGGAGTCCTGTCTACGGGGGCGCAACGGCGCGCGGCTGGTGGTGCCGGACGGCATCGACCCGTTCGTGTTCCTGTTCTCCGAGTCGCAGGGCCGGGCGGTGGTCGCGGTGCCGCGCAGCGAGGAGGTCCGGTTCACGGACATGTGCGGCGCGCGCGGGTTGCCGGCGGCGCGGATCGGCGTGGTCGACGGCCAGGAGGTCGAGTTGCAGGGCCAGTTCAGCCTGCCACTGGACGAGCTGCGCGAGACGTACGAACGCACCGTCCCGGCGCTGCTGAACTGAACGCCGGCCGAGCCGACAGCGGTTGTCCGCCGGCCGAGCCGACAGCGGTTGTCCGCCGGCCGAGCCGGCCGGCGACTGGCGGCCGCGGCCGGACCGGGGCGGTGCGGGGAGGTACGGAGCGTCCGGTTGGGCTCAGACGCCCGCGACGGACTGAATCCAGGAGCGGTAGGCGGTGACGTCCGTGTACGCCGTCCGCGTCTGCCGGTCACTGGTGGAGGCGACACCGACCTGCTTGCCGTCCGCCATCATCGGGCCGCCCGAGTCGCCGCCGGCGGTGATGCCGTCACCACGGCGCGCGCAGATGGCCTGGCCACCGTAGGCGTCGGTACAGCCGCCGGTGACCGACACGTTGGCGTACTTGAGGTACCGGGACTGACAGTTGATCTCCGGGCTGCACTGCGACGTGGCGCCCCAGCCGTACACCTGCACGCTCTGGCCGACCCGCACCGAACCCGGATCCGCGAGTGGCGAGTACGTCGCCTCGACCGCGCGGTCGAGGCGGACCAGGGCGAGGTCCGCCGAATGCGTGTACACCTGGGTGCCGTTGGCCGTCGTGCCGCCGCTGGTCTGGTCGAGGCTGCCGATCCGGAACGACAGTCCGCCACCACTGACACAGTGCTTGGCGGTGAGTATCCACTCCGGCGCGATGATCGTCGCCGAACAGGTCTGCTGCCCGTTGGAGAACAACCGGGCCGCCCAGGGGGCGCTTTGGGCCGGCTGACCGCCGATGATCGGTTCGGGCCCGCCGCGGGCGGCCGGAGCCTCGCTCGCCGAGGCGGACGCGGTGAGCGTCAGCCCGGAGAGCAGGGCCAGCAGGACGGCCGCGAGAAGAGCGGGAAATCTCCTGGTGGTTCGCACGGTGTTCCTCCGTTTCGAAGGCACGCGAGAGTCCTCGCGTGGGGATGTCCAGGAAGCACCAGGATCGCGAAAGCGGATTGCCACGTTGAGTGCCTTGCGCGGTTTTCCGTATAGCGGTCGGGCATAGCTCCGGCGCTGTCACCCCGGTTCAGCCCCGGGTCGTCAGCCGGACCAGGTTCCAGGAGAGCGCCGGCAGTTCGACCGTCAGCTCGCCCTCCCCGGTCACCTCGCCGCCCTCGATCCGCCGGGGTATGACCCGGTCCGGCCGCTCCCGGGTGTTCGTCGCGTCCGGGTCGGGGTCGGCGATCGCCAGGTGCTCCACCATCCGGTACGTCCCCGGCAGCCCACGCGGCACGACCCGTAGCGGCAGCGCCTCCCGCTGGTCCCGGTTGACGGCCAGCACGGTCAGGTCGCCGCTCTCCTCGTCCCAGGTCACCACCGCGTCGAGGGTTTCCACCTCGCCGTACCGCGCGGTCTCGATCCACGGTCCGGTCGGTTCCGTGCACAGCACCGTCCCGCGCGCGTACCGCGCGGTGAGCGCGAAGGGGTGGAAGGTCGCCTGCCGCCAGGACGGTCCGTCCGGCTCGCTGCGGATCGGGCCGATGACGTTGACCAGTTGGGCCAGGCAGGCGATGGCGACCCGGTCCGCGTGCCGCAGCAGGGTGATGAGCAGGTCACCGACGACCACCGCGTCCGTCACCGAGTAGGTGTCCTCGATCAGCCGCGGGGTCTCGGCCAGGTCCAGGCGTCGCTCGCCGGGGAAGCGGTCGGCGTACCAGACGTTCCACTCGTCGAAGGACAGCGTGACGCGCTTGCGCGCCCGGCGCACCGCGCGCGCGTGGTCGGCGGTGGCGACCACGTCGGCGATGTAGGCGTCCATGTGGGCGCCACTGGCCAGGAAGCTCGCCTGGTCGCCGCCCTTCTCCTCGTAGTAGGCGTGCAGCGAGAGGTGGTCGACCTCGTCGTAGGCGTGCCGCAGGGCCTCGGCCTCCCAGGAGCCGAAGGTCGGCATCTCGGCGTTCGAACTGCCGCACAGCACCAGTTCGATGGACGGGTCCACCTGGCGCATGGCCTTGCCCGCCTGGGCGGCCAGCCTGCCGTACTCGGTGGCCGTCTTGTGGCCGGTCTGCCAAGGGCCGTCCATCTCGTTGCCCAGACACCACAGCCGGACGTCGTGCGGCTCGGGTACCCCGTGCCGGACGCGGAGATCCGACCAGGCGGTGCCGCCGGGCACGTTGCAGTACTCCACCAGGGCGCGGGCGGGGTCGATGCCCCGAGTGCCGAGGTTGACGGCCAGCATCGGCTCCACGCCCACCTCCCGGGACCAACCCAGGAACTCGTTGGTGCCCACCTGGTTCGTCTCGATGCTGCGCCAGGCCGGGTCGAGCCGGCGCGGGCGGTCCGCGAACGGGCCGACGCCGTCCTCCCAGTGGTAGCCGGAGACGAAGTTGCCGCCCGGGTAGCGGACGAGTCCGGTGCCGAGTTCCCGTACGAGCCGTGCGACGTCGCCGCGGAAACCGGCGGCGTCGGCAGTGGGGTGGCCGGGCTCGTAGATGCCGGTGTAGACACAGCGTCCCATGTGCTCGACGAACGTCCCGTACAACCGCGGGTCCACGGGGCCCACGGCGAAGTCCGGGTCGATCACGAGGCGGGCGCCGGCGGGGGATGGGGACATGCGGTACCTCTTTCCGTCAAGCTCGGTCGGTCACGGGGCGGACAGCGATCAGATCCTGGTCAAGTCTGAGCCAGGATCCCGATCTCGCGCCGTCCGTACGGGACTTCACCCGCACTCTCGGCCACGACCTGGACATGTCGTTCGGCAGGTCGGGGGCCAGGGACCGGCCGGACGGCCGGACACGTTCTAAGCTCGAGCCATGCCACCCGCGAACAAGCCCCGTACGTACGACCCCGTCCGGGTCCGCAAGGCACTCACCGCACAGGTGGAAGCGGTCGCCGGCGCCGCACACGAACTCACCGCCGAGCAGTGCGCGCTGCCCACCGCACTGCCGGGCTGGGACGTACACCACCTGCTCGTCCATCTCGCCCTGCAGATCGACGCGCTGCCCAAGCTGCTCGCCCGACCGGAACCGACCGCCACCGCCCCGGAGGTGGACCTGCCGCGCTGGGCGCTGTCCACCTCCAGCATCGCGGACCGGATGGACACGGACACCCGCGCCGAGGCGGCCGCCACCGATGGTCCCGCCGCCCGGGTCGACGCCGCCGTGGAGCAGCTGGAGCCGGTGCTGGAGTCGGCCGTACGAACCGACCTGTTGCTGCCGCAGGCCTTCGGCGCCATGCGGGCCCTGGACTTCACGGTGACCCGGCTCGTCGAACTCGTCGTGCACACCGACGACCTGAACCGGGCCACCGGCCTGTCCGTACCGCTGGACCGGCTGGCGCTCGCCGCGACCGTACGCCTGCTGGCCGACGCGCTCGCGGTGAAGGCTCCCGGGCACACGGTGGAGGTGCGCGTACCGCCCTTCGCGGTGACGCACTGTGTCGAGGGGCCCCGGCACACCCGGGGGACGCCCTCGCACGTGGTGGAGACGTCGCCGCTGCCCTGGCTGCGGCTGGCGACGGGGCGCACGACCTTTGCGGCGGCGCGTACGGCGGGCGCGGTCTCGGCCCGCGGGGACCGGGCCGACCTGGCGCCGTACCTCCCGATCCTCGGCTGAGATCCCTGCCAGCCCAGTCGCCCTCCGGGTTCGCCCGCCGCCCCGCTCGCGGTTCTGTGGATACAGCGAGTGAGCATGGGGTCTCCCCCGGCCGGAGGCCGAGAGGACGGGCGCGCCGGTGTGGAAAGTGACGAGACCGTGGGGTCTCCCCCGGCCGGAGGCCGAGGGGACGAGCGAGCATGCGAGCGAGTGCAGCGTCGGGGAGCGTCGACACCGGGTACGAGCGCCCGGAGGCGAACCGAGCACACAAGGGAGCGCCCGGAGGCGAGCCGAGCACGAAAGAGGCCCACCCACCCACCCGATTCGGAGCAGCCGACCGCTGGCCGTAGACTCGAGGTGTGCCACGCGGTGATGGACTACTCAACCACGACCTGCTACCGGGCGAGAACGTGCCACAGGACGCCTGCGGCGTATTCGGCGTATGGGCGCCCGGGGAAGAGGTCGCGAAGCTCACGTATTTCGGTCTCTACGCTCTGCAACACCGCGGCCAGGAGTCCGCGGGTATCGCGGTCAGCAACGGTTCGCAGATCCTCGTCTTCAAGGACATGGGCCTGGTCTCCCAGGTCTTCGACGAGACCTCGCTGAGTTCGCTGCGGGGTCACCTGGCGGTCGGCCACACTCGCTACTCCACCACCGGCGCCTCCGTCTGGGAGAACGCCCAGCCGGCCTTCCGCGCCACCGCGCACGGCTCGGTCGCGCTGGGGCACAACGGCAACCTGGTCAACACGCACGAGTTGTCCGAGCTGGTCGCCGTGCTGGCCGAGTCGGGGGATGACCGGGCGACCCGTATCGCGTCGTCGAACGACACCGACCTGATCACGGCGCTGCTGGCCAGCCAGACCGACGTCGAGGGCAAGCCACTCGGTATCGAGGAGGCCGCGCCGCTGGTGCTGCCGCGTGCCAGGGGCGCGTTCTCGCTGGTCTTCATGGACGACCACACGCTGTACGCCGCCCGCGACCCGCAGGGTTTTCGCCCGCTGGTGCTCGGCCGACTGGAGCGGGGCTGGGTGGTCGCCTCGGAAACGGCGGCGCTGGACATCTGCGGTGCCTCGTTCGTACGGGAGGTGGAGCCGGGCGAACTCGTCGCCATCGACGCCGACGGACTGCGCTCCACACAGTTCGCGAAGGCGAATCCGAAGGGCTGTGCCTTCGAGTACGTCTATGTCGCGCGACCGGACACCGACATCGCCGGGAGGAACGTTTACCTCTCCCGCGTGGAGATGGGCCGCAAGCTGGCCGCCGAGGCGCCGGCGAACGCCGACCTGGTGATAGCCACCCCGGAGTCCGGCACTCCGGCCGCCATCGGATACGCGGAGGCCAGCGGCATTCCGTACGGCAGCGGTCTGGTGAAGAACTCCTACGTCGGCCGTACGTTCATCCAGCCCTCGCAGACCATCCGGCAGCTCGGCATCCGGCTGAAGCTGAACCCGCTGCGCGAGGTCATCCAGGGCCGGCGGCTGGTGGTCGTCGACGACTCGATCGTGCGCGGCAACACCCAGCGCGCCCTGGTGCGGATGCTGCGTGAGGCGGGTGCCGCCGAGGTGCACGTGCGCATCAGCTCGCCGCCGATCAAGTGGCCGTGTTTCTTCGGCATCGACTTCGCCAACCGTGCCGAGCTGATCGCGAACGGCCTGTCGGTCGAGGAGATCGGCAAGTCCCTCGGCGCGGAGTCGCTGGCGTACATCTCGACGAACGCCATGATCGAGGCGACCACCATCGCCAAGCCGAACCTGTGCCGGGCCTGTTTCGACGGCGAGTACCCGATCGACCTGCCGGATCCGGAGCTGCTGGGCAAGCACCTGCTGGAGGAGGCTCCGGCGACGACGACCACGTCCGACGTGGACGGCGTGCGGACGCTGCCGACCGGCCCGGGTGGCGCGGACGCGCTGCGGCGGCCGTAGGTCGTACGCCGTCCACATCGGACATGGAGACGCCATCACCGGGATCGGGACGGCGCCCGCGCCACATGACGCGCGCCCGCCCCGACGCGTCCCGGGGAACGCCCACCGCAACCGACGTCCGCACCCGCCAGCACCGCGAGGAAGATCCGCATGAGCGAGGGACCCGCCGGCACCACCGGCACCACCGATGACCCGACCGCCGGCGGGTCCGGGGCCAGCTACGCCGCCGCCGGCGTGGACATCGCGGCCGGCGACCTGGCCGTGGAACTGATGCGGGAGTCGGTCGCCAAGGCCCAGCGTCCGGAGTCGTTGGGCGGGCTCGGCGGTTTCGCGGGGCTCTTCGACGCCTCCGCGCTCAAGCGGTACGACCGCCCCCTGCTCGCCTCGGCGACCGACGGGGTGGGGACCAAGGTCGCCCTCGCGCAGCGCCTGGACATCCATGACTCGATCGGCCACGACCTGGTCGCCATGGTGGTCGACGACCTGGTGGTGTGCGGCGCGGAGCCGCTGTTCATGACGGACTACATCTGCGTCGGGAAGGTGCGTCCGGCGAAGGTCGCCCAGCTCGTCAAGGGCATCGCCGAGGGCTGCGTGCTGGCCGGGTGTGCGCTGGTCGGGGGCGAGACGGCGGAGCATCCGGGGCTGCTGGGCCCGGACGAGTACGACCTCGCGGGTGCCGGCACCGGCGTGGTGGAGGCGGACGCGGTGCTGGGCGCGGATCTCGTCCGTCCGGGCGACGTGGTCATCGCGATGGGATCGTCAGGTCTTCACTCGAACGGGTACTCGCTGGTCCGGCACGTCTTCCTGGAACGGGCCGGCTGGGACCTGGACCGCGTGGTCCCGGACTTCGGGCGGACCCTCGGCGAGGAGCTGCTGGAACCGACCCGGATCTACGCGCTGGACTGCCTGGCCCTGACCCGTACGACCCGGGTGCACGCCTTCTCGCACATCACCGGCGGCGGGCTGGCGAACAACCTGGCCCGGGTCATCCCGGAAGGGCTGCGAGCGCGGCTGGACCGCGGCAGCTGGACGCCGGGGCCGGTCTTCGAGCTGGTCGGCGAGCTGGGCCGGGTCGCCACCGGGGAGCTGGAACAGACGCTGAACATGGGCGTCGGGATGGTCGCGGTCGTCCCGCCCCATTCGGTGGACACGGCCCTGGCGACGCTGGCCGAGCGAGGCGTCGACGCGTGGGTCGCGGGGGACGTCACCGACGCCGGCACCGGCAGTGGAACCGGCAGCGACGCCGACGAGAGCCGCCCGGTCACGCTGAGCGGGAAGCACGCGCGCTGAGTGCGCACGCGCCGGCAGACTGCCACCGAAGCAGCACAGAACCCGGTACGACAGGTGTCGTACCGGGCCGCTGTGTGCGCGTCGCGTCAAGCGCGACGATGCTGTGACTGCGAGTCGGACGAGGACTGCTCGTCGTCCTCCTCATCGTCGTCGTACCGATCCGCGTACTGTGCGTACGGGTCGTCGTCCAGCTCATCGTCATCGAACGACTTGTCGTTCACCGAATCGTTCGATGTCGATGCGCCCAGCTCCTCAGCCAGGCGTGTGAGGTCCGTCCCACCGCCACTGTTGTACTTCAGCTGGCGGGCGACCTTCGTCTGCTTGGCCTTGGCCCGGCCGCGCCCCATGGCTCGACCCCCTCAACGACGGGGCTCGACGGCCCCAGAGTCTTGACACGCGTTCATGTTTCCGACCGGACGGGTGGTCTCCCGGCTGGAGAGAACCGGTCCGTAGGACTTCAACGGTACCTGCTTCCGCCGCCGGACGGTACGTCGCCCGCACGACACGGCAGGTCGCCGCGATTTCCCCGGAGCTGTTTCCGGCTGGTCCAGCGTGATTTTACCTTCTGCACATTCCGCTGTCCGACCGGGGTGCCTGACAAGGCGGACGAAAGCCGCGGGCCCGCCCGCGGCGACCGGCCCGCGCGATCCGATCGCGGGCCGAGCCGCCGGTGGAGGGTCGCGGCACCGGTCGTGTCACCCGGACGCGGCGAGTGCGCGGCCCCCGCGCCGGCCGATCGCGCGCGACGCCCCGCACAGACCGCCGGGCACGGGGCGCCGGCCCTCCGCGCCGGACACGGAACCGCCCGCGGGAACCGCTCCCGGACTGTCACCCGGCCTCGGCCATCCGCTGCTCGGCGAGCCGGTCGGCGGCCACCGCCGGTGGCACGCCGTCGGCCTCCGCGCGGCGGAATATCGCCAGGGTGGTGTCCTGGATCTGAGTCGCCTTTGCCTTGGCACGTGCGAAGTCGAAGCCGCGCAGCTCGTCCGCGACCTGGATCACGCCACCGGCGTTCACCACGTAGTCCGGGGCGTACAGCACCCCGCGGTCAGCGAGGTCCTTCTCCACTCCCGGGTGGGCCAGCTGGTTGTTCGCCGCGCCGCAGACCACGCGTGCGGTCAGCGCCGCGACCGTGGCGTCGTCCAGGGCGCCACCGAGCGCGCAGGGGGCGTACACGTCCAGACCGTCGGTACGCACCAGGGCGTCCGTGTCGGCGACCACGGACACCTCGGGGTGCGCCGCGCGCACCCGCTCCACCGACTCCGGACGCACGTCGGTGACCAACACCTCGGCGCCGTCCTCCAGCAGGTGCTCCACGAGGTGGTGTCCCACCTTGCCGACCCCGGCGATACCCACCCGACGCCCGCGCAGCGTGGGCTTCCCCCACAGGTGCTCGGCGCTGGCCCGCATGCCCTGGAAGACGCCGAAGGCGGTGAGCACGGAGGAGTCACCGGCACCGCCGTTCGCCGGCGAGCGGCCGGTGGTCCAGCGGCACTCGCGCGCGACCACGTCCATGTCCTGGACGTACGTACCGACGTCGCAGGCCGTGACGTAGCGCCCGCCGAGCGAGGCGACGAACCGCCCGTAGGCGGCCAGCAGCTCCTCGGACTTCAGCTCGGCCGGATCACCGATGATCACGGCCTTGCCGCCGCCGTGCGCCAGGCCCGCGAGGGCGTTCTTGTACGACATGCCGCGGGCGAGGTTCAGCGCGTCCTCGAGCGCGTCCTCCTCGGAGGCGTACGCGTGGAAGCGGGTGCCGCCCAAGGCCGGCCCCAGGGCACTGGAGTGGATCGCGATCACCGCGCGCAGGCCGCTCGCGCGGTCCTGACAGAGCACCACCTGCTCGTGACCGCCCTGGGCGGAGTGGAACAGCGTGTGCAGTGCGGTCCCGCGCGGATTCGACTCACTGGCGGCCGTGCCGCCGGCGTGCGTACCGGCGGCGGAAACAGGTTGGGAGGGACGTACGTCAGCCACGGTGGTGACTCCTGTAAGTCGCGTTGGACGCCCCCGTGTCGTCCGCTTGTGGCAGGGGCACGGTTGGGCCTGGTGGCCAAGAGCGTACGACCTGCCGGCCCGGCGCGGTGCGCGCAGGTGCCACGATCTGGGGAGGATTTTCCGCAGCGAGGATGCGGGACGGCAGAACGGAGGAGTGGAGTGGCCCACAGGCCGACGGCAGCGATCCCGTACGCGGCGTATCTGCGGGTGTACGAGCCGCTGGCGGCGTTCCCGGAGCCGGAGCGCTCGCACTGGGTACGCTACGCCCGCCGGGAACACGTCCCCACGGCGCAGGACGAGTTGCGCCGGGCGCTCGCCGACCTGCTGCCGACGCCCCCGATGGTGGTGCCGATGCGGGAGAGCGCGGAGGCTTTCGTCGCCGAGCGGGACGGCGTGACCTGCGTCTGCCCCTGGCGCACGAGGCTGCGCGGCTGGCAGGCGCTGACCGCGCTGACGCAGTCCGGTTCGCAGGACGTGGAGCTGGACATGCCGCAGTCGGTGCTGGACGCGGCGCTGCCACCGGTCGTGCGTCGGCAGGCGATGGCCGACTACGAGGAGTGGCGGGAGCGTAACCCGGACGCGCGGCCCTGGATTCGTACCGCGCTGTGGCATGTGCCGGTCCGCTGGTTCGTGCTCTTCACGGATGAGGAAAGGGAGTTTGCGAAGCCGGAAACCGGTGAGAAGAGCGCTCAGCTGTCCGTTCTCCGCTACCGGACGCCGATGGTCCAGGCGCGACGTCGTGTCGCGCGGGGCCTGAAGGTGCTTCGTGACGAGTTGGAGGAGGGGCCGCTTGTCGATGGCCTGGTCGACGTGGGCCGCTGGCTGGAGGAGTTCCATCCACGGTCCTTCGTCGAACTGGACTACGGCGGCCTGACCCAGGTCATTCCCGAGGAGCAGCTGTCCCGGGACCACTCCGCGGCCGACGCGGCGGAGGGGATCGCTGCGCTGCGTGAGGGGGACGGTGAGCGGGCCGGCGCGGCATACGAGCGGCTGACGGACCGTTGGCGCGCCGTGCGCGAGCTGCAGTTCGCGAACTGAGCGAACTGCCCTCGGGCGGGGGCGTGTCGACGGATGCCGGCGGCGCCGTCCGAGCCGGTGCGAGCGCCGGGGTGCGGCCGTTCCGTACGGGGGTCTGACGTACGGGCCGTCGTGGCACGGCTCTTGGGGCGTTCGCGACGAACCGGGCTTAACGCCCAAGCGTGATGGATAGCACCTATGGGGGGTCTTGCCCTCGACGCTATTCCTCGTGTCAAAATAGGACAAGGAGTCCGCAAGGGCTCCGATCCGTCCCGATAGGGTCGGAGAAGCTCAATATTGCGCTCCTTGTGGGGCCTGGTGAGTCCTGCCCGCCTTTGTGACGGATGGTTACCAGCAGGTAACTGTCCGCTATGGGACGGTCCATCGGCATCCGCCGAGGTTGAACACCTGCGAGGGCAATTCCATCGGTTTGGCCGACGTGGCTGGACAGATGGTGTAGTTGTAGTGCCGAGGACAAGCCGTTCGTCCTATAACCGAATCGGTCCGCGTTTCCATATCGGACAACGTGTGCCAAGGTGCAGAATTTAGAGGAAAGAACCGTAGGTTCGGTTCTCCCGAGGAGGCCGCTCATGACCGCTCGCACCCCAGATGCCGAGCCGCTGCTGACCCCAGCTGAGGTCGCCACCATGTTCCGTGTGGACCCGAAGACGGTCACGCGCTGGGCGAAGGCAGGCAAGCTCACGTCGATCCGCACGCTCGGCGGGCATCGCCGCTACCGCGAGGCGGAGGTGCGCGCACTCCTTGCGGGCATCCCGCAGCAGCGCAGCGAGGTCTGACCAGCACGCAGTACAGCGAAATAACCGCATAATCCGGTGCCTTCCGGGATATTCCCCATCCCACGGGCCGCCGACAGCACGAAGGCATCGCGCTGAACTCCGCCGGGTTCAGCGCGGTTTCGTGTGTCTGCCCGCGGTAGCGACGCTGACCTGGACCTCCTGGCCGTCCCAGGCGGACGCGCGCACCACGGCGCGCCTGGCGCCGTGTCAGCCGTGGCGGCGCGTGCCCGCTGGCGCGCGAGCGGCACGGCGGTTCGGTGGTTCGGCGGTTCGGTGGTTCGGTGGTTCGGTGGTTCGGCACTGTGGGTGTCGAGGACAGGCGACGGGGGCCGACACCCGGCTTCTCGTACGCTCAGAGCCACGAGTGAGACCGGGGTAACATTTCACATATTAAATTGAGGGCACCGCGGAGGCGCGAAAGTTCCCTGGAGAACCGGAAAAATGCCGTGACTCCCGTCACATGAGTGGACTCTTGTCCCGAAGGGCTACCAGGCGGTAGGGAAAGCCGAGTTGGAACGGTTCACCAAGGTTCCCACCAACCCCCGCCAGCCGTCGGGGATTTGGGATTTCCGCGCCTCGGAGAAGCCGAGTCGTACGCCCCCGCCCGCCGACCAACGCTGCGCCGGCTCCCCGCTCGCCACCGATCACCCGACCAGCACACGCGCGGCGGACCGTACGGCACCACGCACCAAGAAGCCCGCATCCGAACGGGATACGGGCTGCTCGACAAGGGCGGTCCTGACGGGATTTGAACCCGCGGCCTCCACCTTGACAGGGTGGCGAGCACTCCAAACTGCTCCACAGGACCTCGCTGCACGCTGATCGCGCACGCTGACTCTACAGCAGGTCAGCCGTGCGAGGCCAATCAGCCCGTCCGAGCCTCCGGCGGCCCGGATGGCCAGCGCTCAGCGCCCCGGCGGCACCTGTGCGTCCACGGCCTTGGCGATCCGCTTGTCGGAGACCGGATAGGCCGTCCCCAGGGCGTGCGCGTAGTAGCTCACCCGCAGTTCCTCCACCATCCAGCGGATCTCCCGGGCCCCCCGGGGCACCGGGCGACCGGCCGGGAACCGCTCCAGCAGCCAGAGGTACTCGTCGTGCGCCTCCCGCACCTTGGCCATCCGGGAGCGGTCTCGCTCGGCGTTGTTCGGCAGTTGCTGCAGTCGCCGGTCCGCGGCGGTCAGATAGCGCAGCAGATCAGCCAGCCGGTCCGCGCCGTGCAGCGTGACGAAGCCCGGGCGGATCAGCGCCGCCAACTGTGCCTCGACGTCCTGCCGGGAGTCCCGCAGCGAGGGGCTGTTGGTGGCCAAGAGCCGCTGCTGGCAGGAGTGCCAGGCGGCGAGCACCTGCTGCACCCTGGAGACCGTACGCAGCGTCGCCTCCACCAGGTCGGCACGCACCGCCTCGAACAGCTTGTGGAAGGACTCCTCATCCCAGGCGGGACCGCCGTGCGTGGCCACCAGTTGGTCGGTGGTCGCCGTCACGCAGTCCTCGAACAACGCCTGCACGCTGCCGTGCGGCGAGCGGGACAGCGCCAGCTTCTGCTGGTTGCTCATCCGGGACTGGGCGAACTTCGCGGGATCGGAGGGGATGTTGAGCAGGATCAGCCGCCGCGTGCCCCGCCACATCGCGTCCCGCTGCTCGTCCTCGGTGTCACACAGCCGCACCGCCACGGATTCGCCCTCGTCCACCAACGCCGGGTAGGCCCGTACGGGTTGGCCGGCGCGGGTGGTCTCGAACGTACGCGGCAGGGCGCCCAGCGTCCATCGGGTCAGCCCGGTCCGCTGGGCGAGCGCCGGCTCCTCGGCCGCGCCGCCAGCGCCCCGGTCGGCGCCGCCCCGCTCGGCTTCCCGGGCCCGTTCCCGCGCCCCGGCGCCCCCGGAAGCGGACCGCCCGTCCGTGGACCGCCCGCCCCTGGACCGCCCGGCCGAGTCGAAGGCCCGCGAGATGGCCTCCTGTGTCCTCGATCTGAGCCGCGTCTGGAGCGCCTCGATGTCCCGGTCCTCGGCGAGCTTGCGCTGACGCTCGTCGACGACCCGGAAAGTCACCCGCAGATGCTCCGGCACCTTCTCCCAGTCGAAGTCCTCCGGCTCCACCCGCACCCCGGTCAGCCGCCGCAGTTCCTCGGCCAACACGGCGGTCAGCGGCCGACGCAGCACCGACACGGGCCGCGCGCCCCCGCCCGTGCTTTCGCCAGCGTCCCCGCCCGGGTCCTCACCAGTGCCCTCACCCGTGTCCACGCCGGCGAGGAAGCGCCGCGCGACGTCCGGGGCCGGCACGCAGTGCCGACGTACGGCCTTGGGCAGCGAACGGATCAACTCCGTGACGACGTCCGCCCGCAGTCCCGGGATCTGCCAGTCGAAGCCCTCCGCCGTGACCTGGTTGAGCACCTGGAGCGGCACGTGCACCGTCACGCCGTCCGCGTCCGTACCCGGCTCGAACTGGTATGTCACCGGGAATCGCAGACGGCCCTGCGGCCACACGTCCGGATAGTCCGCCACGGTGACCTGCCGTGCCCGCTCATTGATGAGCATCGACTTCTCGAAGTTCAGCAACTCCGGGTCGTCCCGGCGGCGCTTCTTCCACCAGGAGTCGAAGTGCGCCCCGGACACGACGTCCTCGGGGATGCGCTGGTCGTAGAAGTCGTACAGCGTCTCGTCGTCCACCAGGATGTCCCGGCGGCGAGCACGGTGTTCCAGCTCCTCGACCTCGTCCAGCAACCGCCGGTTCGCCTGGAAGAAGGCGTGCTGGGTCCGCCAGTCGCCCTCCACCAGGGCGTGCCGGATGAAGAGGTCGCGGGAGGTCTCCTGGTCGATCCGCCCGTAGTGCACCTTGCGCTGGGCGACCAACGGCACGCCGTACAGGGTCACCCGCTCGTACGCCATCACGGCCGCCTGCTTCTGCTCCCAGTGCGGCTCGCTGTAGGTGCGCTTGACCAGGTGCTCGGCGAGCGGCTCCACCCACTCCGGCTCGATCCGGGCGTTCACCCGCGCCCACAGCCGGCTCGTCTCCACCAGCTCGGCCGACATGATCCAGCGGGGCTGCTTCCGGAACAGCGAGGAGCCGGGGAACACCGCGAACTTGGCGCCGCGCGCGCCCAGGTACTCGTTCTTCTCCGGATCCTTGAGCCCCAGGTGGGACAACAGCCCGGGCAGCAGCGCGCGGTGCACCTGGTCGTCGGCGACGGGCGGCGCCCCCTCGTCGAACTCCAGCTTGATCGAGCGGCCCATCTGGCGGAGTTGGGCGTAGATGTCCTGCCACTCGCGTATCCGCAGGTAGTTCAGGAACTCCGCCTTGCACATCCGGCGGAAGGCCGAGGAGGACAGCTCCCGCTGCTGCTCCCGGACATACCGCCAGAGGTTCAGGAAGGCGAGGAAGTCGCTCGTCTCGTCCTTGAACCGGGCGTGCTGCTGGTCGGCCTGGGCCTGTTTCTCGACGGGCCGCTCCCGCGGGTCCTGGATGGACAGCGCGGCGGCGATCACCATCACCTCCCGCACGCAGCCCGTCCGGTCCGCCTCCAACACCATCCGGGCCAGCCGCGGGTCCACCGGGAGCTGGGCGATCTGGCGTCCGGCGGGCGTCAGCTTGCCCTTCGCCAACGCCCCCAGTTCCTCGAGCAGTTGCACGCCGGCCTTGATGCTGCGGGCGTCCGGCGGGTCGATGAACGGGAACTTCTCGATCTCGCCGAGTCCGGCCGTGGTCATCTGCAGGATCACCGACGCGAGGTTCGTACGCAGGATCTCGGCGTCGGTGAACTCCGGGCGGGAGAGGAAGTCCTCCTCGGAGTAGAGCCGGATGCAGATGCCGTCGGACGTACGTCCGCAGCGGCCCTTGCGCTGGTTCGCGCTGGCCTGCGAGATGCGCTCGATCGGCAGCCGCTGCACCTTCGTACGGTGGCTGTAGCGGGAGATGCGTGCGGTGCCCGGGTCGATGACGTACTTGATGCCGGGCACGGTCAGCGAGGTCTCCGCGACGTTCGTCGCCAGCACCACCCGGCGGCCCGCGTGCCGCTGGAACACCCGCTGCTGCTCGGCGTGCGACAGCCGGGCGTAGAGCGGCAGCACCTCGGTGCCCGGCAGTTGGCGCTTGCCGAGCGCGTCCGCGGTGTCCCGGATCTCCCGCTCGCCGGAGAGGAACACCAGCACGTCGCCCGGCCCCTCGGCCAGCAACTCGTCCACCGCGGCGCAGATCCCGGCGATCTGGTCCCGCTCGCCCTCTCCGCCCTGCCGCTCGGCGGTACGGCCGCCGCCCCGGGGCTTGGCCCCCTTCGCGGGGCCCCGACGCGCCCCCTTCACCGGCTTGGTGTCGACGCCCTCCGCGTCGTCGGGGCCGTCCGGGCCGTCGGGACTCTCTGGGCCGTCCGCACTCTCCGGGCCCGCGTCCAGCAGCGGCCGGTAGCGCACCTCCACCGGGTACGTACGGCCGCTGACCTCCACCACCGGAGCGCTCGGCCGCTCGCCGGGTCCGGCCCCGGCCCCGGTCTCGCTCGCGCCGGCCCGCTCGCCCGGGCCGTCGGGCCGTACGGTGGCGACGCTGCCGAAGTGCCGGGCGAACCGCTCCGGGTCGATGGTCGCCGAGGTGATCACGACCTTCAGGTCCGGCCGGCGGGGCAGCAGCTGCGCGAGGTAGCCGAGTAGGAAGTCGATGTTGAGGCTGCGCTCGTGCGCCTCGTCGATGATGAGCGTGTCGTACTGCCGAAGCTCCCGGTCGGTCTGGATCTCCGCCAGCAGGATGCCGTCCGTCATCAACTTCACCAGGGTGTCGTCCCGCACCTGGTCGGTGAACCGGACCTTCCAGCCCACCACCTCACCCAGAGTCGATCCCAGCTCCTGCGCGACCCGCTCGGCGACCGTACGGGCCGCGATCCGGCGCGGCTGGGTGTGGCCGATCAGGCCGCGGACGCCGCGGCCCAGCTCGAGGCAGATCTTCGGGATCTGGGTCGTCTTGCCGGAGCCGGTCTCGCCCGCGACGATCACCACCTGGTGGTCCCGGATCGCCTCCAGGATGCTGTCCTTGCGCTCGCTGACGGGAAGCTCCGGCGGATAGCTGATCGTCGGCACGGCGGCCCGTCGCGCGGACACCCGGTGCTCCGACGCCGCCATCCGCTCGGCGATCTCGGCGAACACCGCCTCCCGCGCCCGCGGCTTCCGTATCCTGCGGGCGCCGTCGAGTCGACGCCCGAGCCGCTGCTCGTCACGCAGCATCAACTCGGGCAGGCGCTCCAGCAGGTCAGTGAGCGTGGGGGCGGCAGGCGAAGTGGACATACGGACCCCAGGATCGCACCTCGCCGAATGGCGTGGCGAATCATTTGTCGGACGGCCCTGCG
Organism: Streptomyces oceani; assembly: GCF_001751245.1. Classification (GTDB taxonomy): domain Bacteria; phylum Actinomycetota; class Actinomycetes; order Streptomycetales; family Streptomycetaceae; genus Streptomyces; species Streptomyces oceani. Next base: position 178 of record NZ_LJGU01000144.1, on the reverse strand, counting down.
GACCGTGCCGCGTTCCTCCTCTACGCTGGACGCCGACAGCGTACGAGAGGACAGCCTCGATGGTCGGCGGCAGGCAGGCACGGTGGCAGGGCGGCGCCCTGGTCATCGGCGTGCTCGCGGTCCTCTGCGGGCTCGTGTTCGGCGGCGCCCCACGCGCCGTCGGGGCCGAGCCCGCGGG
>NZ_LJGU01000143.1 GCF_001751245.1 Streptomyces oceani | reverse complement strand
GCGCGCGCCACCGCCGCGTCGAGGCCCCGCACGCAGGCCCGCGCGGCTGCTATGTCCGGGTGTGCCCAGGGCCCGGTGCCGGCCACCACGGGTGCGAGCAGGGCACGCAGCTCCGGGATCCGCAGCCACCACAGGAACGGCGAACCGATGACCAGCACCGGTGCCCCCTCGACCGAAGCACCGGCCGGGCCGTCGGCCGCAGCATCGCCGGCCGAACCGGCCCGCTGACCCTCCGGCGCCGGGTGATCGCCGTCCTCCAACCAACTGTCACAGTCCGGGGTCAGGGCGATGGCGGACGGAGCCGGCACGTCCAGCCGCCGCGCGAGGTCGCCGACCAACGCGTGCAGGTCGGGCGCCATGGAGGGGGGCACCGCGATGGTCGGGGTGACCGCCGGCCGGGACCGGATGATCGCCGCCGTGACTCCACCGCCGACCAGGAGCGCGAGCACCGCGAAGCCGGAAACCGCCCAACAGGCCCCCTGCCAGGAGCCGCTCAGCCGCCCGGTGGCCCGAGCCGCCCACAGGATGACCGCGACACCCGCCGGCAGCAGCGCGGCGGCCAGCGCCGCGCCGCGGACACGCAGCACCGCGAGCGCGTGGTCCCGCGCCGTGGGGACGGACGATCGCTTTCCCAGCACGAGCTACCTCCCCTTCGACGATGTGGGTCCGGGGTGTCCGGAATGGGTCACGCGACGTGTTCCCCACTGTGGCACCGCGCACGGACACCGCAACGTACGGACAGCCGGCCGACGGACGAGCCGCTCCCCACGGACTCGCCGACCCGGACCCGGACCGGCCACCACCGAGTCACCCCCGTGACCCGGGACGGGCGCCTCGCACGGCGCCGCGCCCAGGCGACCGAGCCTGTCGCCCCCGAAGGTAGTTGGACGTTGCTCAGGCGTCAGCAGTAACGCACACCGATCACTCGATGGAATGGCTTTGGGCAGAGGTGTTGCGTTCGGGAGGGGTGATGCGATTGTCCCCTACATCCCGTGACGCCCTGATCGTCCCGCTGCTGCCCGGACGCGACCAGCATCGCCCCGCCGCGTACGCCTCAGTCCCGTTCCGCGTCCGATACGGCCACGCCCTCGCCGGCCGCCCCGGCGCCGGACCCAGCGTCGGCGCCGGACCCTGCGTCAGCCGCAGCCGCCGCGGCGATGTCCGTACGGTGGTGGGAACCGGCCAGTTGAATCCGCCCCACCGCCTCGTACGCGCGCGCACGCGCGCTGCCCAGGTCCGCGCCCGTGGCGGTCACCGACAGCACGCGCCCGCCCGCGCTCACCGTCCGCCCCTCGGTGTCCTCCCGGGTGCCCGCGTGCAGCACGTACGCGTGGGGCGCGTCCCGCTTGCGCACCTCGGCCAGGCCCTCCACCGGGTCCCCGGTCCGCGGCGCGGCCGGATAGTCGGCGGCCGCGACCACCACGGTCACCGCGCCACCCGCGGACCAGCGCAGCGGCGGGAACGTCGCCAACTGCCCGGTCGCGGCGGAGTGCAGCAGGCCGGCGAGCGGCGTCCGCAGCCGGGCCAGCACCGCCTGCGTCTCCGGGTCCCCGAAGCGCGCGTTGAACTCGATCACCCGGACTCCGCGTGAGGTGAGCGCCAGGCCCGCGTACAACAGGCCGGTGAACGGCGTGCCGCGGCGCCGCAGTTCGTCGACCGTCGGCCGCAGCACCGAACGCTCGACCTCCTCGACCAGCCGCGGATCGGCCCAGGGGAGCGGGGAGTACGCGCCCATGCCGCCGGTGTTGGGTCCCTCGTCGGCGTCGTGGGCCCGCTTGAAGTCCTGCGCTGGCTCCAGCGGCACGACGTGCTCGCCGTCGGTGATCGCGAACAACGAGACCTCCGGCCCGTCGAGGTACTCCTCGATCACCGAACCCCCGACGCACGTCAGGGCGTGCGCCCGCGCGGCGGCTCGGTCCGCGGTCACCACCACGCCCTTGCCGGCCGCCAGTCCGTCGTCCTTCACTACGTACGGCGGTCCGAAGGCGTCCAGCGCGGCGTCCACCTCGACCTCGCCGGTGCACACGTACGACCGGGCGGTGGGCACCTGCGCGGCGGCCATCACGTCCTTCGCGAACGCCTTGGAGCCCTCCAGCCGGGCCGCCCGCGCGGACGGCCCGAACACCGCGACACCACGCGCCCGTACGGCGTCCGCCACCCCCGCCACCAGCGGCGCCTCGGGGCCGATCACGACCAGCTCGGCGCCCAGCCCGACCGCCAGCCCGGCGACCTCGGCACCGTCCAGCGGGTCGACGGCGTGCCGCGTCGCCAGCTCGGCGATGCCGGGGTTGCCGGGGGCGCAGTGCAGTTCGGTGACGCCGGGGTCGAGTGCCAGTGAGCGGCACAGCGCGTGCTCACGGGCGCCGCCGCCGATAACGAGGACCTTCACGGAGCCAGCCTAAAGCAGCCCCGGCCGCCCCCGGCCGGCAGCGTCCCACCACGTACGGCCCCCGCGTACGCCCCCGCGTACGTCCCGGCAGCGGGATGCGGCACGTCGCCGCCATGGGCGTACGGCGGACGTACGGCTGGCCGGTTCGCCGACGTACCCGCGCGTGGGTGTCGCGGCCTCTCCTGCCGGCGGGTACGCGCCGTCACCGCTCGCGCTCCGCGGACGTCCCGGTGCTCAGCAGACTGTCCAGCGCTCTGCCGAACACCAGCCGGCAGGCGACGACCAGCAGCGGGTCGCAGGTCCTCGGGAGGAAGCGCACGCGCATGTCCTCCCGCCAGACGACCTGCGAACCGCCGGCCCGCGTACGGACGGTGATCTCGGCCCAACCGGTGACCACCCGGCCGCGTTTGACCAGGCGGCACCAGCCCTCGGCCGCGCCGCCGGTACGGGCGCGGGCAGCAGGTCCAGGGTCCGGTTCCGGTGCTGATCCCGCTTCCGTCGGGGGACGCCAGTCGACGACCTCCATCGGGTCGTCGAAGCCGAACGGTCCGAGGGCCGTACGGGCCACGAACACGGTCCCTCGCGCGTCGGGCGGCCGGGTCCGGACGATGATCCTGGTGAACGGCACGGTGTCGGCATGCCGCCGCCACCGGGTCACCCGACGCCAGCACTCCCCGACGGGCAGCGCGGAGGTGCGTTCCACACGGAAGAGGGCCACGCGCGGATCGTACGGGGACTCCGGCACGGCAGCACGGTGGCGGGGCGGTGGGGCGGTGGGGCGGTGGGGCGGCGGGGCACGATCCCGGCACCCGGCGCTCGGCACGCCAATCAACAGTGGGACGAGCACAGCAAAGAGGCCCGGTCGGAATGACCGGGCCTCTTTTCCTGGAGCGGACGACGAGGTTCGAACTCGCGACCTCAACCTTGGCAAGGTTGCGCTCTACCAGCTGAGCTACGTCCGCACGCATCCACCCGGCTTTCACCGAGTGGCGCGCCATTCATCCTAACCGATCCGGAGACCGGTCAAGCAGGCGGAGCGGGTGACAGGGATCGCACACTGCGCCTCCCCCTTGGAAAGGGGGCGCTCTACTACTGAGCTACACCCGCGTGTCCGGAGGTTTCCCTCGCGGCGATGCCTGAACTCTAGCGGATCAACCGGGGGTGCTGGCAAGTCGCTTCAGCACGCGGCTCGACTCGCGGCCCAACGCGGGGCCCCCGCACACGGCTCGGCGCGCGAGGACACCGCTCAGCGCGCGGCGTTGAAGGCTTCGTAGAC
>NZ_LJGU01000142.1 GCF_001751245.1 Streptomyces oceani | reverse complement strand
GGCGGGCGCCATGCCGGACGGGGCCGGCGCCCGCCGGCGGCACGCTCAGTCCAGCAGACGCTTCCAGTCGCTGGCGCTGAGCCGGTCACCGGCACGTACGTCCGCCGAGCCACCCGCGCCCCGGAGGGTCTCCAGGGCCTTGGCGACCTCCCGGTTCTCGCCGGGCTGCACCTTCGGGGTGATCAGCGGCCAGATGTCCGAGCCGAGGTAACCGGTCTCGTCCGTGGTGCGGTGGTGCATCGCGGAACAGGTGTGCTTCGCGACGCCGTTCGTCTCCGCCAGCTTGGCGACCGCCCGCTTGGTGTCCGCGCCGAAGACGCCGTCCACCGGTACGCCCCCGAAGCCCTCGGCGCGCAGCAGGTGTTGGGCGGCACGGACCTTGGCACCGGAGTCGCCGGGCCGCAGCAGCGGCCAGACCTCCGGCCTCGCGCTGGGCAGGTTCAGCGCGCCGGCGACGGCGTCCCGCAGCTCCTGGAGCCGGCCGTACAGCACCTCGCCCGGGCACTCGGTGGAGTTGAAGTCCCGGTGTCCCTGGATGTTCTCCATCGCGTTTCCGTACTGGGTGGCGATCCAGGCCACCAGCTCGACCAGCGAGTCCCACAGTGCCTGGGGGACGTCCACGTCGGTGTAGAGGCCCTCGTTCTCGATGCCGATGACCTCGCTGTTGTGGTTACCGACATTGGCACCCTGCACGTGCTGGGTGCCGCCGCGTACGACCCCGAGGCTCTGGTGCCGGCCCTCCAGCATGTAGCCACCGCGGCTGTTGGTGAACTGCTGACCGGTGTCGGTCCAACCCCGGCCGTCCATGTGGAAGTCCTGGATGTCCCGGCAGATCTGCTTGGCGTGCTCCAGCGAGTAGTCCTCGCTGTTTCCCGGGTCGGCGGTGTGGTGCACCACGATGAATGTCGGCTTCCGGTCCAGCACGACGATGTCACCGGACGGGGGGCGGGCGCCCCACTCCTCGGTGGTGTAGATGCGCGGCTCGGGGGCCTTCGCGCGTGCGGACGCGCGGCCGGGGCTGCTGGCGCCGCTCGCGGGTGAGCTGGCGTTCGCGAGGACGGCGCCGCCGCTCAGCGCGAAGGCGCCGGCTCCGGCGGCGGTGAGGCTGCCGCGTAGCAGCGTACGACGGTTGGGGCGGGACTGCTCGGCCATGTGGTGCTCTCCTTCGGCAGTGGGGGCTGGGCGCTCCTGGGAGGGCCGGATGCCAGGGAAAGGGCTGTGTGGCGGTGCGGTGATGAAGCGGTGGCCCGGCGGAAGTAGCGGGCGGGTGTGGGGCGTGGGGGTGACGAGGTGTGGCGGTTGGTGTGGGAGTGGCGAGTGTGGGGGCGACGGCTGGTCCGGTTGGCCGTGGGCGGGGCCTGCTGCTGGAGTTCGCCCGGCGTTCCGCGGGTGCCTGGTTCGGTGGGTGGCCTACCACCGGCCGGGGCGTGTCCCGTAGGTGGTACGCCGGGCGCCGGCCCGCCGGGGCGCTGAGCGGCAGCGCCCCCGCGCGGACCGGCCGGGACGCGCCTGCGCTGCGGGCACCCTGGTCATCGGCGACCGGTGGCCGGCGTACGGACACCGGCTCGGGGTACTACTCAGGCGCGTGGTCACCGAAGCGTGGGCTCGGGCACGTGGAACCGACGGTAGGTCAGGGCACGCAGGGCAGTGCGACGCCACGCTCGGACATGTACGCCAAGGGGTCGTCACCGAAGCCGAACCCGCCGTCCAGGTGAACCTCGAAGTGCAGGTGCGGACCGGTCGACTGGCCTTCGTTGCCCATGGAGGCGATCTTCTGACCGCCCTCGACGGTGTCGCCCACCGCGACGAACCGTTCGTACATGTGGCCGTACTCCGTCACCGAGCCGTCCGGATGCTTGATGCGCACCCACTGGCCGTAGCCGCTGGCCGGACCGGACTCGGTGACCTCACCGGGGCCGGCGGCGAAGATGGGAGTGCCGATGTCGTTGGCGAGGTCCACGCCGTCGTGGCCGTCGTGGTAGCCCTGACTGATCGGGGCGTCCGTCGGGCAGGAGGCGGCGAAGGCGGCCGAAGCGGGTTGCGTGTTGGCCGAGTTGGGCTGGGCGACCGCCGGGGCCACCGCGGCGGTCGCGATCAGGCAGCCGCTGGCGGCGGCGATGGTGAGCAGACGGCGCACCTGACGTCTGTCATGGGTGGGGGCCATGCGCTGTTCCCTCCTTCATGGGGCGGAACGCGGGTTACGCGCGTAGCCCAGTAAGGCATTCCGTCATGTGCGCAACAACCCCATAGGCGCAACCGGACGTACTTTCTGCGGGAGCTGAAAGAATCCGGCTTCGCGAATGGACCCGCAATGGAGCGAACCGGGCGGCCGCTTCTCCGGTTCACACCACTGACGGCACGGCAACGCCCGCTCTCTCCGGTCACCCGCCCCGTGCGCTCGGCGGCGCCATCCGCCCGCTCGTACGGCGCCCCGGCCCGTACCGAGGAGCGTCGGACAGGACCAGCCGCCGTCGAGCCGCGCATGACACGCCGTCACGGCTTTCGCGCCGCACGCCGCTCCAGCCCGCTCCACCGCAGCGCGCCCCCACACCCCGGGATCGCTCAGGTCTGGAGCCGCGGGGCGTACTCGTCCGAGGCGAGGTCGAAGGTCCAGGCCACGCCCTCCGTCGCGGTACGGGTCCACGGCGGCACCCGGAGCCAGTACGTGCGGTGTGTGCCGTCCGGTTCTGCCGTGGAGTTGACCACCTCGACCATGACCACGTCCTCGTCGTCCAGGAAGTTGATCCGCCACAGCCTGCCGGCCCGGTCCTGGTGCACGGGCTTGGCTCCCGAGTCGGTGAGATAGCGCTCGTGCCCGTAGTGCTCCAGCATGATGCGGCGAAGCTCGGCGTTCTCCTCGGTCCGTATCCGCTCGGGGGTCAGCTCCGCCAACTGCGTATGCCAGTCGGCTGGTACGGGCATGCCGCGCCAGGAGTGGAGCGCGAAGCCGTCCGGATAGGCCAGCGCGGGCCCGTCGGCCCGGTCCAGCCGGCCGCTCACGTCCAGGTGCAGCGCAACGGGACGCTCGCACACCACGGCCACCCGTGCGTACGGCCACCACCAACCGGCGTGCTGGGCGACCTCCTTGAGGCCGGCCAACGGGTCCGGCCCCTCCTCCGGCGGATCGAAGGCCGCGAGCCAGGCGGCGTCCTGCTGCCCGAACACGGCGTCCAGCAGCAGTACGCGCAGGGCGTTCTCGTCCCGCGCCGTCTCCTCGGACACGGGTCGTCGCTGGCGCCGTCCCCCGACACGCCCCGTCAGCTCGGCCACCAGGCCCGTGGTGACGCGGTCGGTGAGTGTCTTGACGCCCGGCCACAGCTGAGCCCCGGTGGCCTCCCAGCGCGCCGCCCAGCCCGACTGCCCCAGGGTGTCCACCAGGCGCCGCCGGGCCGCCGCCCAGGGTTGGGTGCGTATCTCGTCCCGCACGGAGGGTCCGGTGTCGTCCGCCTCGCTCAGCTCCCGGATGATCGCGACGGCCGCCCGGGGCGAGTCGGCCCAGACGATCCGTGCCGGCTCGGCCAGCCCGGCCTGGTGGTACGCGGTGCGTACGCCGGCCTCGGCCGCCGGCCGATCCGCCGCACCCGTCGCTTCGGCGAGCTCCCGCCAACTGCTGAGGTCCCGCATGGTGTCGTGCTCCGTCCTACGCACCGCCGCTGGTGCGTACTGGGTCGTGTCCTGTGTGCGCTGGGGTGGTGGAGGGAGGCTCCGGTCAGTCGGCGACGAGGCGGTACGCGCCCGGCGCGTACTCCCGCTGCCGCACGACCCGGAACCATCCCTTCGGCAGCGGTATCGCCGCGTGCTCCTCGTGCACGACCCGGCCGCCGTCCGGCAGGTGCAGATACATCGGCCCGAACTCGGCGCCCTCCCGGTGCAGCCGGCCCGGCCCGCGCACGGCGTGCGCGTGCCCCGTCCCCTCACCGAGGGCCAACACCAACCGCCCGCGCGCGTCCCGGGCTTCGCCGGGCGCGTCGAGCAGTCGGGCCGGCACGGCCGACTCCTCGACCGGCGTGATCAACACGTCTCCCTGGCGGTACACGGAGCCTCCCCTCGACCGGTCACGCCTGGTGCGTGAACCATCGTCAGGAACGCTAGTCGCCGGGTCTGACATCGGCCCCGAACGGCGGGGAAGACCGCCCCGGGCAGGTCCGGGGGGGCGCTCGGCCGGCTGCGGCCAAGAAGGTGCCCGCCGGGCGGACGTACTCCGCGTGGAGCCGCCCGGGCCTTCGGTACGGCGGCTGCCGCGACAGTCAGGTCAACGGTCACGTACCCGTGGGTGAGAATGACTCACCGTGCCATCAGCTCCGGATCCAGCTGCCGCGACCAGACGTTCTCCATGCGTTCTGTGATGGCCCGCATCGGTTGTCTCGCGAACACTCCTGCGGTGAGTTCCACCAGTGGACGCCCGCCCACCAGCGCGCGCTCGCGCGCGACGGGCCCCGCCCGCCCGAGATCCATCAGATCCATCAGATCCAGCAGATCCAGCAGATCCAGCAGATCCAGCAGATCCAGCAGATCCAGCAGATCCAGCATGGTGCTGTCCGCGACTCGCCCCAACGTATCGAGGAAACCCAACAGCTCCGGCCGCTTGGCGGTGCCGACGAACAGCACCGCCACGTCGACGTCACGCGGACTGCCACCCTCGCGCGCCGGCCACTCGGTCGTACGCCGGCGACCGCTCCCAGCCCTACGCCCCCGCCCCCGCCCGCTTCGGTGTCTCCTCGCCGAACACCCAGGGGACGAGCACCACCAGCCAGCCGTCCGGGTCCTCGAAGAGCACTGCCCGGTGCGCCGGCCAGTACGGGTTCGCCGCCGTCACCGGCTCGTGCCCGTACGCCGCCATCCGCGCCACGGTCGCGTCCAGCGCCGCCGGGCCGCGCAGGTAGAGCACCAGCTGGTTCTCCGGGTGCGGTTCGGGGATACGCGGCGGCTGCCCGTGCTGGGTCAGCTCCATGTGCACCGGGGTGCCCGGCAGCCCGAGGACGACGCCGTCGTAGCCGTCGTGGTCCCGCCACTCGGCGAGCACCGGGAGCGCCAGCACCCGCGCGTAGAAGTGGCGTACGTCGTCGAACCGCGCGGTGGGGCGGGCGAAGCGCACCGCGCCGACGTCCAAGTGTGCGGGCCGGTCGTGGGTCATGCGGGAAGCCTGCCGGCCGTGGGGCACGGGCGGTATCCCGCGCTGGCCCTACGTCCGGGGCACGAGCCGGGACGTTTGTCCGAGCGGCCTGGTACACCTGCGGGTGTCATCGTTCCGCCCGTCGCTCCGAAGGACCAGTGCCCATGACCCTCGACGAGTACGAACACTTCGACGACCACCCCTCAGAGTTCCATGGTCTCGAGGTCTGGAACTTCGACGGCACAGACGCCGTGGAGGACTTGCCGGCGCCCGGTGACGTGGCCTGGTACCTCGCCGTGGACTGGGTGGAGGACGACGCGTCCTCCTGGACCAAGCGCTTCCAGCTCTTCCTGGACACCGTGGGTCCCACGGGCGTGCGCGCCCTGGTCATCGGACAGTGGGGCGCGCCCTACGCCCACGACTCGTCCGAGCCGATCGACGCGATCACGGCCGTCGCCGCGCGACTGCCCGAGCTGGAGGCGGTGTTCGTCGGCGATATCTCCCCGGAGGAAGCCGAGATCAGCTGGATCGAGCAGTCGGACGTCACCAAGCTGCTCACCGCCTTCCCCCAACTGACCGAGCTGCGCGTGCGCGGCGGCACCAAGCTGGAGTTCCCCCCAGTCACCCACGAGCGGCTGCGCAGCCTGGTCATCGTCGCCGGCGGCATACCCCGCCAGGTCGTGCGCGGCATCGGCGACAGTCAACTCCCCGCGTTGGAGCGGCTCGACCTCTGGCTGGGCGTCTCCGAGTACAGCGGCGACACCGAGCCGTCCGACCTCGAGGGCGTCCTCGCCGGCAAGGGCCTGCCCGCGCTGAAACATCTTGCGCTGTGCAACAGCGAGATCCAGGACGAGGTCGCCGCCGCCCTCGCCACCGCACCCGTCGTCGCCCAACTCGACACCCTCGACATCTCCAAGGGCACCCTCGGCGACGACGGCGCCACCGCGCTCGTCCAAGGCCAGCCGCTCACCCACCTGACGAAGCTCGACCTGGATCACAACTTCCTCAGCGAGGCGATGGAGCAGCGCCTCATCGACACCCTCAGCCCGCACGGCGTGGAGGTGATGCCCGGTCGGGAGGACGAGGACGACTTCGGCGACGGGGAGCTGTTCCGCTTCACGGCCGTCGCGGAGTAGCCGGCATGACGGTCACCAGCCCCCGTACGTACCCCGCCTCGGCTTCTTCCCGAAGCGTGCCGGAGCCCCGCTTCGCCGTCGTCGGCATCCCCGGCAACCGGCGTGTGCGCGGCTTCCAGGCGGCGCTGCGGCAGGCGGGTCTGCCCGCGGCCCGCGTCGTGCCGTGGGCAGAGGTGCTGCGCGGCACCGCCCGCTTCCGGGCTGGCGAGACGGTGCGGTTGGATTCGCCGGGAGAGGACCCGGAGGTGGACCGGCTGCTACGCGACGTGTCCGAGCCGACCCGGGTGGAGGGCACGGGCCGTTGGTACGCCCGCTTCCTCTCGGCGGCGCACGAGGTCGCCGCGGGCGTGGCGGAGGCGGGCGGCACGCTGCTCGATGACCCGGCAGAGCTGGCCGTGCTGTTCGACAAGCGGCGCTGCCACGGCGTGCTGGCGGCAGCGGGCGTGCCGGTGCCGGAGTCCCCCACCTCGGGCGGGGCGACGCCCGTACGCGACTGGTCCGAGGCACGCCGACTGCTGCGGGACGCCAGGTTGTCACGGGCCTTCGTCAAGCTGGCGCACGGCTCCTCCGCCTCCGGGGTGCTGGCCGTGCAACTCGCGGGACCGGGCCGGATACGCGCCGACACCTCGGTCGAACGCGGCGCGGACGGCCGGCTGTTCAACTCGCTTCGGGTGCGGCGTTACGCGACGGAGCGTGAGGTGGCGGCCCTCGTGGACACCCTGGCGCCGGACGGGCTGCACCTCGAGCGCTGGCTGCCGAAGGCCAGCCAGCACGGCCGCGCGGCCGACCTGCGGGTCGTGGTGGTCGCCGGGCGCGCCACCCACGCCGTCGTACGCACCAGTCCCTCGCCGATGACCAACCTCCATCTGGGCGGTCGGCGCGGTGATCTCGCGGAGGCGGCGACGGCGGTGCGGGCCGCCGGCGGCGACTGGTCCGAGGCGTTGGCGCTGTGCGAGCGGGCCGCCGCCTGTTTCCCCGGCACGCTGTGCGTGGCGGTCGACCTGCTGCCGGTGGCCCGGTGGAAGCGGTTCGCCGTGTGCGAGGTCAACGCCTTCGGTGACCTGCTGCCCGGCCTGCTCGGGCTGCCGGACGGACCCGCCGAGGGCCGCGACACGTACGCCGCGCAGCTCGACGCCGTACGCGCAAGCGCGGGCCATCCCGTACGCGCAAGCGCGGGCCGCCCCGTACGCGCCAGCGCGGGCCGCCCCGTACGCGCCAGCGCGCTCCGTCACGCGGCGCCGGTGCCCGTCTCCGGAGGCGCGTATGCCCCCGCACGCTGAGGCCCCGCAGCCCGACATGGCCCGACTCATCGGCGACCACGACGTGTTGCTGGTCACCCTGGACACCCTGCGGTACGACATCGCCGCCCGGCTGGCCGCCGAGGGGCGCATCCCGAACCTCGCGCGTCGGCTGCCCGACGGCCGGTGGGAGCGACGGCACGCCCCGGCCAGCTTCACCTACGCCGCACACCAGGCGATCTTCGCCGGCTTCCTGCCCACGCCCGCCGAACCAGGTCCGCACCCCCGGCTGTTCGCCGCCCGCTTCCCCGGCAGCGAGACCACGGCCCAGGGCACATACGTCTTCGACGCGCCCGACCTGCCGGGCGGCCTGGCGGCGGCCGGCTACCACACGGTCTGTGTCGGGGGCGTCGGCTTCTTCAACGAGCGGAGCCCGCTCGGCGCGGTGCTGCCCGGACTCTTCCAGGAGTCGTACTGGGAGCCGGAGTTCGGGGTGACCTCCAAGCGCTCCTTCGAGGCGCAGATCGATCGCGTCGAAGAGGTCGTCGCCGGCCTCCCGGCGGACCGACGGCTGTTCCTGTTCGTCAACGTCTCGGCGCTGCATCAGCCGAACTGGTTCCATCTGCCCGGCGCCACCGCCGAGACCGGCGACTCGCCCGCCACGCACGCCGCCGCCCTGGAGTACGTCGACCAGCACGTCGACCGGCTGTTCGCCGCGGCGAGCAGCCGCTGTCCCTGCTTCACGATCGTCTGCTCCGACCACGGGACCGCCTACGGCGAGGACGGTCACACCGGTCACCGGATCGGTCACGAGACCGTGTGGACCGTGCCGTACGCCCACTTCATCCTTCCCGGGTCCACAGCACCCGCGGAGCCCGCCCCGACCGGAGCCGCCGCATGCCCTTCCTGAACGGGACCACCACCAGCACATCCGCCACATCCGCCACACCCGCAGCGACGCCCACAGGGATGCCCGATCCGGGCGTCGGCGGCCCATCCGAACCGGGCGTCAGCCCGTACCAGCACTACGTGTACGCCTACCCGCACAAGACCGCCTACCGTCCGCTCGCCGACCGCCCGGCACTGCGCGAGCTGTGGGCCGGTGAGCCGAAGGACGCCCTGGCGCTCTACGCGCACGTCCCCTTCTGCGAGGTCCGCTGCGGCTTCTGCAACCTCTTCACCCGCGTCGGCGCCCCCGGCGAGCTGACCACCCGCTATCTGGACGCGCTGGAGCGGCAGGCGACCGCCGTACGCCGGGCCCTGGACGAGGCAGACACCCCGGCGCGGCCCCTCCGGTTCGCCAGCGCGGCCTTCGGCGGCGGCACCCCCACCTACCTCAGCGCCGCCGAGCTGACCCGGCTGTGCGACATAGCGGAGCTACGGATGGGCACCGACCTGCGCGCCGTACCGCTCTCCGTGGAGACCTCGCCGTCCACCGCCACCCCCGACCGGCTGGCCGTACTCGCCGAGCGCGGCGCCACCCGGATCAGCATCGGCGTGCAGAGCTTCGTGCCGAGCGAGGCGCGCGCGGCCGTACGCCCCCAGCGCCGCTCGGAGGTGGAGGCCGCGCTGGGGCACATCCGGGCCAGCGGCGTGCCCGTGCTGAACATCGACCTGATCTACGGCATCGACGGGCAGACCGAGCGCAGTTGGCGCACCTCCCTGGACGCCGCGCTGGCCTGGCGCCCGGAGGAGCTGTATCTCTATCCGCTGTACGTACGCCCGCTCACCGGCCTGGACCGGCGTGACGGCGCGGCCGGTTCGGGGGCGGGCCGGGCCGAGGGGTCCGACCCGGAGTGGGACGCGCGGCGGCTGCGGCTCTACCGCGCCGGCCGGGACCACCTGCTGGCCCAGGGCTACGAGCAGGTGTCGATGCGCATGTTCCGCCGCGCCGCCTCCGCAACGCCGCCCAACTCCTCGGCGCCGCCGTCCAGCTCCTCGATACGGTCCGCCTCCTCGGCGCCGCCCGGCGGGCCGGCCCCCGACCACGCCTGCCAGACCGACGGCATGATCGGCCTCGGCTGCGGCGCCCGCTCGTACACCGCCGCGCTGCACTACTCCTTCGACTACGCGGTCGACATGCGCGAGATCCGCGGCATCATCGACGACTTCACCGCCACCCGCGACTTCTCGCACGCCACCGTCGGCCGCTACCAGGACGCCGACGAGGCCCGCCGCCGCCACCTGTTGCAGTCGCTGCTGCAGGCCGCGGGGCTGCCGATCGCCGAGTACCGCGCCCGCTTCGGCAGCACCCCGGCCGCCGACTACCCGACCGAGCTGGCCCGGCTGGCGGCGTACGGCTGGCTGGACACCGACGCCCGTACGCCCGAGGGCGGCGAGTTGCTGCGGCTGTCCCCGGAGGGCCTCGCCCACTCGGACGCGGTGGGCCCGCTGCTCTTCTCTCCCGCCGTGCGGGCCGCGATGGCCGAATACGCGCCCCGGTGACGGCCGATGGACCTGACGCTGCTGTATCGCGGCCCGCTGGAGTCCTGCGACTACGACTGCCCGTACTGCCCGTTCGCCAAGCGCCGGGACTCGCCGGAGCGACTGCGCGCCGACCGGGCCGCGTTGGAGCGCTTCACCGGCTGGGTCGCCGCCCAGACCGGCGACGAGCTGTCGGTGCTGTGCACGCCCTGGGGCGAGGGTCTGGTGCGTTCCTGGTACCGCCGGGCGCTGGTCGAGCTGTCCCGGCTGCCGCACGTGCGCCGGGTCGCCATCCAGACGAACCTCAGCTGCCGTACGGACTGGCTGGCGGCGGCCGATCTGGACCGGCTCGCCCTGTGGTGCACCTACCACCCGGGCCAGACGCCGTACGACCGCTTCCTCGCCAAGTGTCACCAGCTGACGCGGATGGGGGTGCGCTACAGCGTCGGCATCGTCGGGCTGCCCGAACACCTGGAAGCGGCACAGCGGTTGCGTGCCGAGTTGCCCGAACGGGTGTACCTCTGGGTGAACGCCGCCGAGGGGCGTTCGTACGCCGACCCGGAGGCGGAGCGATGGACGGACCTGGACCCGCTCTTCCCGTACAGCCGCCGGCCGCACCGCTCGGCCGGACTGCCCTGCCGCACCGGCGAGTCGGTGCTGTCCGTGGACGGCGCGGGCACGGTCCGCCGCTGCCACTTCGTACGCACCGAGCTGGGCAACCTCTACGACGGCAGCTACCGCCGGGCGCTCGCGCCACGCGCCTGCCCGCTGGCCGTCTGCGACTGCCACATCGGCTACGTGCACCTGGAGACGCTGCCGTTGTACGACGTGTTCGCCGGCGGGGTGCTGGAGCGGGTGCCCGCCGCCGAGGTGCCGGCACTCCGCCGGGCCGGGTCGCCGGGGGCGACGCCGCGTACGACCGGACCGCACGCTCCCCCGGTGACCGACTCTGAAAGGATCGAGACATGACCACCATGCCGGACGGCCGCCCCATCCCACCGCCACACGCCGAGGAACGCCACGTGCTGGAGGGTTGGCTGGACTTCCACCGGGAGACGCTGGCGCTCAAGTGCGCGGGGCTCGACGACGCGCAGGCCAGGGAGGCCGCCGTACCACCCTCAACGATGACGCTGCTGGGGCTCGTGCAGCACCTGACCGAGGTGGAACGCAAGTGGTGCCAGCGGGTGTTCGCCGGCCGGCAGGAGCTGCCGCCGGCGTACGGGACGGCGGGCGAGGACGGTTTCGCGCTGTCCCCCGAGGTCGGCATGGCGGACGCGCTGGCCGCCTGGCGCGCGGAGGTCGCCGCGAGCCGGGACGCGACCTCGACCGCCGACTCGCTGGACGCGCCCGGGACGCTGACCGGGACGGACGCCCAGGCACTGGGCTCCAGCGTGTCGCTGCGCTGGATTCTGACCCACCTGATCGAGGAGTACGCACGGCACAACGGGCACGCCGACCTGCTCCGGGAGCGAGTCGACGGCACGACGGGCTCCTGACCGGTACACGCGCCGGCCGGCGGCCTCAGGGCTTGTACGCCACCACGCCGTAGATGTTGATGTCCTCGTCCGTGACGTCGTCGATCCCCAGCAGGTTCATCCGGTCCACGAGTTCCATGCCCGCCAGCTGCTCCGGGTCCTCGCTCGAGGTCTCGGAGGCTCCGATCATCTCCTCACTACGCGCGAAGCAGGACGGGCGCCACCTGTGCACGGGAGTGAGGCCGGGATCGACTTCCCGCAGCTGGTTCACGGTCACCATCCGGGTCAGCTCGCTCGCCGGACGCAGCACCCAGGTGAAACCGCGCTCCTGGAAGGTGCGGGCGACCTCGGTGATCCGCTCGGGGTTCATGTCCGCGCTGAGGTGGCTCAGGACGAGATAGCTGCCGGAGGGCAGCGCGTTCAGCAGTCTCGCGACGACGTCGTGCGCCGCGTCGTCCTCGACGAAGTGCAGGATCGCCGCGAGCACCAACGCCACCGGCTGCTCGAAGTCCAGCGTCTCCGCGGCGGCGGCCAGAATCCGCCCCGAATCGTGCAGGTCGGCGTCGACGTAGTCGGTCATGCCCTCCGGACCGCTGGTGAGCAGCGCACGGGCGTGCATGAGGACGACCGGGTCGTTGTCGACGTAGACGACCCGGGAGGTCGGGGCTATGCCCTGAGCGATCTGGTGGACGTTCTGCTGGGTGGGCAGACCGGTGCCGATGTCCAGGAACTGCCGGATGCCCGCTTCCTCCACGAGAAAGCTGACCGCGCGGCGCACGAAGTCACGGTTGTGCCGGACGTCGCAGTAGCCGCGCGGGTTGGACTCCAGGCCGGCCTTCGCCGCTTCCCGGTCCGCCGGGTAGTTGTCCTTGCCGCCGAGGAACACGTCGTACACCCGCGCCGGATGCGCCCTGTGGGTCTCAAGTCTCCTGCTCAGCTGCTCAGCTGAGTCGTAACCGCCGACCGTTTCCCCCATCGGACATCCTTGTGACTCGACGACGTGTACGCCGACCAACCTAGCTCGGGCGCCGCCCGCCTGGCGATGGGTTCCGCCATCGAGGGGTGCGTACACACGCGCCGTACGTGCCGCCCGACGCCGGACGCCCGACCCCGTGTGCGGCCCGCGCGGTCGGGTAGCGTTCATCCACACCCTGTGCCGCGCCCACGGTCGTGCCGCGGTACTCCCGACGAAGGTGACGATCCCTGTGGCGGACGACGACGCGACTCGGCTGGACGACATGGTGAACCAGCTTCGCCAGCTGGAGTTCGTCACTACCCGAGCCGGTGCCAGATGGACGTACCCCGGCGAGGGCCTGCTGCGTTGCGCGGGCTGCGACACGCCCGTGACCGCCGGTCACGCCAAGGGAGGCTGGTATCCCGACCCCCGCTCGGCCGCCTACCGCTGCCCCGGGTGTGGGAAGGTCCGCGCTCCCGTGCGCGCCGTGCACCGGGAACTGCGAGCGCTGACCCAGGAGCGGCTGGACGACCCGGCCGTCACCGCCAGGTGGCGCGCCGAGCGGCTCGCCGCGCTCGACTCCGACATCGCGAAGGCCCGCGCGATCCTCCCCTGGGGGCGCGACCGAGGACGGTGCGCACGGCTGGGACGCAAGCTGGGGGTGCACACGCCACTGGAGAAGCACGCGTCAATGGTGTCAGGCTTCCTGCGGTTCGACCGGATAGCCCGGGAGCTGGTGGAGTTCCTTCTCCAGCGGGCGGCGCTCGGCGAGGAACCGTCCGGCCTCGACAGCGGCCGATCTGGTACGGAACTCCAGCGAGCCCACCAGGAGTTCGAGTACCAGCTGCTTCCCATGCACCAGCTGCGGGCCGAGCTTCCCCTGGGCAAGGCGATGCGTGCCCTCGGCGGACNGGACGTCCCCGGGCGAGGCCCTGCTGCGTTGCGCGGGCTGCGACACGCCCGTGACCGCCGGTCACGCCAAGGGAGGCTGGTATCCCGACCCCCGCTCGGCCGCCTACCGCTGCCCCGGGTGTGGGAAGGTCCGCGCTCCCGTGCGCGCCGTGCACCGGGAACTGCGAGCGCTGACCCAGGAGCGGCTGGACGACCCGGCCGTCACCGCCAGGTGGCGCGCCGAGCGGCTCGCCGCGCTCGACTCCGACATCGCGAAGGCCCGCGCGATCCTCCCCTGGGGGCGCGACCGAGGACGGTGCGCACGGCTGGGACGCAAGCTGGGGGTGCACACGCCACTGGAGAAGCACGCGTCAATGGTGTCAGGCTTCCTGCGGTTCGACCGGATAGCCCGGGAGCTGGTGGAGTTCCTTCTCCAGCGGGCGGCGCTCGGCGAGGAACCGTCCGGCCTCGACAGCGGCCGATCTGGTACGGAACTCCAGCGAGCCCACCAGGAGTTCGAGTACCAGCTGCTTCCCATGCACCAGCTGCGGGCCGAGCTTCCCCTGGGCAAGGCGATGCGTGCCCTCGGCGGACGCGGGGCGTACGACGCGTACGAAGCCGAGCTGCACGAGGCGCGGCTGGCCCTCTGGGAGCTGCTGCTCGACGAGCGGATCAGCTGGCGCGCCACCGGGCCGCCTCAACTCCCCGCGCAGGACGAGGCGCTGGGCAAGGACTGGGCGGAGTCACCCGCCCAGGAGGCGGGTCGGCGACGGCGGCTACTGCTCATCGCGCTCGGCGCCGACCAGCTGGTGGTCGACCCGGCGAAGCACGGGGAGAGGTGGACCCGGGTCGTCTCTGCCGGGCGGGACGAGGCGGCGGTCGAGCGATCCGACCGTCCCGACGGTCCCGGCCGGATGACCTGAGCCACCGGGGACGTACGTACGCGTGCCAGGGCAGGGCTCGGCACGCGCGCCGCCGACGCCTGTCACCGGCGCCAAGCCCGGCGGACCGTACCCTGCACGACCGCTCGCCGCATGTCGTCGTGCGCCGGACGGGTCGGGGTACCTCCACCTGACACCGGCGTCATGCGGCCGGTGGCGACCGGTGGCAGCCTCGGTGCCCGGTAGTGCTCCTACGGCCAGACGAGGAGTCGTCATGCGTGCCCCTTCCACCCGGCCCATCGCCGGGCCGTTCCTGGGCGAGGATTCCAGGGACCGGCTCGCGCGGAGTTTCACCGACGGTTGGAACACCTACGAAACCCTCTTCCGCGGCGTGCTCCCCTCCCGGGAGTCCTTCCACACGCGGGTGCACCCGCTCCGGTTGCCCCTGGTCTTCTATCTCGCGCACACCGCGGCGTTCTACGTGCAGAAGCTCAAGCTCGTCGGGCTGGTGGAGGAGCGTGGGGTGGTGCCCGAGCTGGACGAGCGCATGGAACGCGGCGTGTCTCCCGAGGACCCCGACGAACTCGCCGAACTCCCCGCGTGGCCCGACCTGGACACGGTGTGGGCGTACCGGAAGAGCGTCCGGGACACGGTGCTGGGAGCCATCCGGAACGTGCCGCTCGGCTCGACGGTCGAGCCGGAATCGCCCGTACGGGCGCTGCTCATGGGCATCGAGCACGAGAACATCCACCTGCACACCTCCCTGCCCCTCGTCCGCCTGTTGCCACCACGGTGTAAGGAGCACCCGGCGGGCTGGCCGGCCATGGTCGGCGAGCGCGAGGCGGCACCGACGCCGGGTGCCCGAGAGCTGGAGTTCACCCGCTGCCCCGGGGGACACGTACGGTTCGGCGGCGAGCAGGGAGCGGCGACACCGTTCCGCTGGGACAACGAGTGGGGCCTACGAGAAGCGGAGGTCGACCCCTTCGCCGTCGCACGGCATCCGGTGACGAACGGACAGTTCCTGGAGTTCCTCAGAGCCGGCGGCTACCAGCGACGGGAACTGTGGACGACGCACGGCGCCGACCTGTTCCTGGACCAGGTGAGCGAGGGGCGTCCGAACTCCTGGGTGGCGACCGAGGCCGGCACGTACCGCTACCGCGGAACGTTCGAGGACATCGACCTGCCGTGGGACTGGCCGGTCGAGGTCAGCCGGCACGAGGCCGTCGCGTACGCCAACTGGGTCGGCGCCGGCCTGCTGTCCGAGGAGCAGTTCCACGCGCTGCTCGACCAGGAGTTCGGCGGCCCGGCGGAAGTCGCCTACCAGCTGGGGAAGTTCAACGTCGGCCTCCGGCACGGAAGCCCTCGGCCGGTCCTCAACCCGCACGCCGCGCTCGGCCGTCACGGTGACGGCGTCGACTTCGTCGGCAACGTGGCGCTGTGGCTCGACGACGACTTCCGACCGCTGGACGACGAGCCCTTCCACACGGACCCGCTCTATCCGGACTTCTCACAGCCGTGGTTCGGTCAGGAGACCGGCATGCTCGCCGGGGCCAGCTACGCGGCACGCGGGCACCTGGCCCACGTCGGCGTGATGCGGGACTTCATGCAGAACCACATGGACCAGCTCGCCGGCATCCTCCTGACCAGGTCCGCGTAGTGTCCGGCCAGCGGTACACGCGACAGACCCTCCTCATGCGGGCGGCGTACGCCCTGGGGCTCCAGGTCCACGACCGGATGCCGGAGACGGGCAGCGACCTGGTGACCTACAGCGACGGGAGCACGCACGTCACCGTCCTGGAGGGACGGTACGACGACCGCCTCCGGGCACGGGACTTCTTCCTCACGGAGGACAAGCGGGCCACGAAGGCCCTGCTCGACTCAGCGGGGTTCACGACACCCCGCGGAGGGGCCTTCATGTTCGCGTCCACCGACCCCGATCCGCCGAACCAAGCCGCCGACGCCGACCGTGCGTGGCGCTTCGCCACGGAGACGATGGCTGCCCTGCACGGCCGTCCGGTAGTCGTCAAACCGCGGGCCGGGATGCATGGCGAGGCCGTACGCACCGACGTCCGTACGCCCGAGGCCGCCGTCGCGCACCTGCTCGACTGGCGGCACGCCTACGCCGACTGGCTCATCGAGGAACAGGTCGACGGACCCGATCTACGTATCCAACTCATCGGCGAGGAACTGGTCGCGGCGTGCACCCGCAGGCCCGCCTTCGTCACCGGCGACGCCCAGCACGCCCTGGGCGAGCTCATCGAGCGGCGCCGCGCCCAGGTCGAGGGCCACAACCCGAACAACTCCCTCCGAGTGGACGCCGAGACCGAGAGTCTGCTGGCGGCCCAGGGTCTGACGCTCGGAGAAGTGCCAGCGGCCGGCCGGACCGTATGGCTGAAGCAGACCGCGAACATGACCAAGGGCGGCGTCGCGATCGATGTGACCGGCTCGCTGCATCCGGGATTCCACGAGTGGGCGGCCGGGGCGGCGAAACTGTTCGACGCCGAGATCATCGCGTTGGACGCGGTGTGCGCCGCCCCGCACGAACCGCCCGAGGAGAGCGTCACCATCCTGGAGGTCAACGCCGCGCCGGAGTGGACCCATCACACGTTCTCCGAGCACCGCACGCACGACATCGCCACGCGCGTCCTGCGCTTCTGGTTCGGCCTGTGAGCAGGAGGGACCGTCGCACTCCCGGCCCGCGCGCCCTACGCCCCGCGCGGCAGCACCATGGACAGCACCTCCGGCAGCGCATACCAGTCGGCCGTCCCGAAGCTGGCGTCCAGCGCGGCGATCTCCCGCACCCGGTCGCGCGCCTCCTGTTCCGTCGGCTTGGTGCCGTCGATGGGCGGCTCGACCTGGTGCGCGCCGGTCGCGACCAGCAGATAGCCGCGCTCGCGGTACCAGCCGGTGTCGATGTCACCGCTCGCGTACGCCGTCGCGGCACCGTCGAAGACCACGAACCACGGCCGCAGTTCGGCCGGGTACCGCTTCTCGCGCGGATCGCCGGCCTCCGCGCCGTGCACCGCCGGGAAGGCGCTCGCCTCGTCCAGCCGGCCGGCGTCCGCCAGCGAGTCCAGGTGTGTGGCGTACTCCTCGTCCGTCCACAGGTCGTCCGCCGGGTTGTTCTCCTCGACGGTGCCCGGTATCAACTCGAACAGCACCTTGCCGGCCATCGCGTCGCGACTCGGCCAGGCACCAGCCCGTACGGCCTCGTCCAGCGTGGCGTGCTCCGTGCCGGTCAGGTCGGAGGGGCGGAACAGCGCGTCGCCGAGCTGTTCGCTCAGCAGGGCGTCGAGTTCGTCGGGGCCGCGTCCGCCCTTGTCGTTGAAGCCGTCCTTCAGCTCCACCTTGAACAGCACGGGACGGTGGTCCGGCTGCTCCTCGTGCCAGGCGCGGATGTCCGCGAGGCAGCCGGCGAAGTCCTGGTCGGCGGCCTCGCCGCGCAGCTCGGACGCGCTGCTGGCGCCGGCGCAGTTGTTGTCGTTGCCGACCGGGTTGGCGTGCGAGACCCGCCAACCCTTGCCGAAGTCGCTTGTCCACACGTCGAGTTCGAGCAGCGAGGCGCCGGAGTCCAGGGCGTCGCCGAAGTGCTCGTACGTGCTCTTCTCGTAGGCGTTGTGCACGCCGACGCCGGTGGTCTCGGCGTACGAGGGCGCGGCGGCCGGCTCCTTCGGGGGGTCCGAGGCCAGCGCGGAGGGCAGCACCACGGACGCGCCCGCCACCACCGCCAGCCCGGTCGATACGAGGAGCACCCGCAGCGGTCTGCCGTGCCTGTCATGCCTGCCGTGCCTGCCGGGTCCGCGCATGTGGGGGGCGCCGCCTGTCTGGTTGTCGTGAGGGGTGGGTGCGCGACACAGTAGAGCCACTTGAGCACCAGGACAACGCCCCCGCCTCGGAGTTGCGTCACACGCCTCTCCCACCGGCTGGTGGCCGGGACCGTCTCCGGCGGTAACGGTCACCCCCGGAGACGTTGGCTGAGGTTGAGCAGCAGATAGACGTTCGGGATCTGCGGCACATGATGCATCGACAGCAGAGCCCTGCCCCGCGAGTCACTGCAGGAGAACGTGCCGTTGCTCAGACCGATCTCGCTGATGCTCGGCCAGGGGGCGGTGCGCTTCCTGTCCGACAGGCCCTGTCCGTCGGCGGTGATGTCCCCGAACTCCACCGCGCCGCCCCGCTGGATACGCGCGAGCGCTTCGGGCAGTTGCGCCCGTGTGATGGCCTCCTGTATGGCGTTGCCCCAGTCGCCCGGGTAGAGGAACTCGGCACCGCTGACCATCGAGTTGATCCCGAGGCGGGTCATCTGGCTCTTCAGCAGGCCGGGACCGCCGGGTCCGACGGCCAGGGCCTCGCCCGCCGGGTCGACCAGGGTGTAGCGCGCCTCCATCAGGCCGCCGTTGACCGTCACGCGGTTCATCAGGACACGCGTGCTCCGCCAGTCGTACGCGGCCTCATGCCCCTGAGGACCCGTGACGACGACGCCCCCTTGGTAGAGGTAAAGCCGCGCGTCCTCCCACTTCCTGGAGAACATCCGCTTCCTTGGCAAGGCGGTGTACCCGGACCAGTCGCCCAGGCCCCGCCGCTCGGCGAGCGCCGAGGCCGACGCGGTGGGCTCGGGGCACGGCTGCTGATCCATGGGCCTCCCTCCCTGGCTCCCTTACATGCTTCGGAGCAAGGTAGGCCCTCCCGCACACACGTCGGTACGGAACCCGCGAAAGAGGCAGCCCGGCATGGTTTCTGGCCGCCCAGCCCCGGCGTGCGCGCTCGGGTCGGAGCGAAGCGGCGGTCAGGCCGCGCCCGCTGGGTCGCCGAAGCGGCCCTCTCCTGGCTGCACAGGCCGCGACGCCTGCGCATCCGCTGGGAGACCCGCGCCGCCATCCACGGCAGATTCCGCCAACTCGCCCACTGCATGAACCTCACCCGCAAGATCCCAGCATTCTGAACGGACCCCCTAAACTCACACGGGTCAAATTCCATCCATGGGGGACATCTTGCCGAGTTCACGACGAAGACTCACCGCTCTCATGGCCGGCACCCTGCTCGCCACGCTGTCCGCGTGCTCCGGCGCCTCGGATGCGAACGACTCCGTGAGACCGAGGAGTGAGCGCATCAAGACGGCCGGTCAGCTGCACTCACTGTGCGAGAAGATCAAGAAGGGCCACCCGAAGGCGGCGAAGTACGCCGGTGACGGCCCGCACAGCACCGTCGTCTTCGCTAACTCCTACAGGCACGACAAGGACGCGGCCTCGGGTTACGCGCTCCTGGACGAGGTGGCGTTCAACGGAGTGGCACCGGTGTTCTCCGAGACATCCGTATCCGACGTGGCCCTGCTGGGCTGCGTTGAGGGAAAGCGCGGCGACAGCCCGACCCGGTCCTGCACATACTCCGGGTTGACGGGTATTTCCCAGCCGTCACGGACACTTCCCCTGTACGACCAGGAGTTCGAGTACACGGTGTACGCGCTGCGCACTGGCCGCGTCGTGGAGACCTATTCGAGGAGCCCGTCATCCGGCAGCTGCCCGAAGAGCGTCCGGTTCGGTGACGAGGGTGAGCAGAACAACCCCACCATGGTGTACGAACAGCTGCCGGACGGTTCGGTCGACCTCGTGCTTGAAGAAGTGGTGACCGGCCCGGCCAGACCCAGTGACGGATGACAGCGGGGGACGGCGGCGACGGCCTGATTCGCGCTGTCGTGGACGGCAGTTGGGACGACCGCGCCGTTCACACCCGACAAGGGCGGACCGGGCGTGGGCCGCACGTACTCTGGGCCGCACGCGTCAAGCTGATGGGCTCTCACCGAGCGGTATCAGCACGGCGCTTCGACGCAGACGCCAGCGCTCGCCCTACGGCCAACGCACCTCGGGCGTACCGACCACCGGCTTGCGGCAGTTCGGCGTACGGGACGTGAACGGGGCCACCACCGGTGCCTCGTCGTCCAGCGCGTAGCACAACTGCGCGTGCAGCAACTCCGCCTCGCCAGCCGAGAGTCGGAGCGCGATATCGCCGTCGAACCGGCCGTCCCGCTGCAACCACAGGTCGATCGCGTACCGCCCGTCCGCCTCCCGCCGCACCGGCTTGCTGGGCACCCGGTTCAGCCGGGTGACGGGCCGCGCGTCGGGCTCGGTGGCACCGCCACCAGAGCCGCCGGGCATCACGCGGCCACTCCGACGACGGGGGAGCCGACCCGGTGACCGTGGATCACCCAGGGGCCGGTATCCACGCCGTCCAGGGCGAGTTCGAGAGCCGTACGGCGTTCCTGCCGCTCCCAGGCCAGCAGGTACGGGCGTACGAGTGGACCGGGATCGTCGACGACCGACCGCTCCGTGGACACGCGGGTAGCGACTGTCCGTTGGCGCGGCAGGATGACGGGGGTCTGGCGGACCGGCTCTGGGGCCACCGGAGTTGTCCCGGCCACCCGCGTCCGGGGACGGACGCACGCGAGTGTGCGTACGAGGGCATGGCGAAGATACTGGGTCATGCTGGCGCTTCCTGTCTCTGAGGCGTCGGCCGCGCCCCGGGGGTGTTGCACCACCGCCGGGGCATTGCCCTGCCGCACGCCATCTAGCGGCTATGAGGCAGGAGTTGAACCGTAGCCTCAACACTGATGCCGCATCAACATTTATACGCTCGCACGAGAAAGTCGGCATATGCCAGTTTCACTGCCTCGAGTACGCCACCACGTCAGGCCAGGCTTTCAAGCGCGCCCGTCTTCCCCGCACGGATGAGCGCACCAAGCACGCTCGGTGGCGTATCAAGCACCACATCTGGAGCATCACTCTCCCGCCAGAGGACGCTGGGCCCATGCCGCGCGACCTCAAGACAGTTGTCTGTGTCCGTCGAGAAGGAGGACTTGCGCCACGGGTTGCTCACTAGTCTTCCGCCTTCACAGTCGCTGCGATGCCTCACGGAGGATGTCCCGGGACCGCGACGGGCCACAGGCCAGCCCCTCCATACGGTCCAAAGCCTCACGGTAGTTCGACAGATGCGCCTCCGCATGCAGGAAGGTCGACCCCATGGGGTTATCGGACTGCACCATGTCGAGCTGCCACACCGGGCCGCAGGCGTAGAGCGTTGAACTCCCGACGTTGGGAAAGCCCCCGGCGGAGAACGGCACTACCCGCACGGATACGCCGGCCCTCTCCGACTGCTGTGCCAGATGATCCAACTGCGCACGCATCACCGTCGGCTCACCGAAGCGCATCCGCAGGGCCGCCTCGTGGATGAGGAACGTGCATGCCGGAGCGTGCGGAGTGTCGAGCACCGATGCTCGTTGGAGCCGAAAGGCAATACAACGATCTATCACCTCAGGGACAGGCGTTGGCACCGCCTCCTTGAAGACCGCCCGGGCATAGTCCTCGGTCTGCAACAGGCCAGGCACGTGCATGAGCTGCGCTGATCGAAGCGCCCTGGCGTGATGCTCCATATCCGCGAGATCCAGCGCGCTCGCAGTCATGGTCCCCCGATACTCATCCCACCACTGCTTGCCACGTTCCCCCGCCACCTCGGCAAGCGCGTCCACGTAAGCAGTGTCAGGACAGGAGTAGTTGGCGGCCCACACCCGGACCCTGTCAGGACTCACTCCGAATCGTGCGGACTCGGTGTTACTGATGGCGGTCTTGTCCACTTGGTGCCGCTTGGCGGCGTCGGTCAGCGAGAGTCCGGCCTGCTCGCGCATCTTGCGCAGCTCCGCGCCCAGTCGGCGCTGGCGTTCGGTCGGGGGCTTCCTCGCGGGCATGCCGCTCAGCGTAGCCGCACCCCACCACCCCGCGACCTGGCGGCACTTCACTCGGCGGCTCGGCGGCCCGGGGCTGGAGGCCCCCGGGACGTACGGCTCAGCGCCGCACCTCCATCAGCTCAACGGCCTCCTTCGCCTCGCGCAGTCCGGCGCCGGTCAACTCCCGGTACGCCTTGACCGCCGCCACCTTCTTGCCCTCCGCCAACAGGTCCATCACCCGACCCATCCCGGGTCCGGCCTGGAAGGTCTGGGTCTCGTCGGTGGCCGGGTCACCCTCGCATTGCCGCTTGCGGTTGCGCCCCTTGAACTTCCAGATGCCCATATCGCGCGATCCTAGCTTCCACGTCCGTCGCCGTACCCCCGCAGTCAGTTGCCCCGCGACAAGCGGACCGGCGCGTGCTTGGTACTGAGTCTGGCGGCGCGCGCTCACACCGAGCAAGGGCGCGCCTTGCATGCCCTTGACGGCATATAACTGTTAAGGTATATTGAAGCCATGTCCCTGCCGTTCGACGTGCTGGCCGATCCCACCCGGCGCAGGATGCTGGAGCTGCTGCTCGAGCGCCCCCGACTAGTGGGAGAGATCGCCCACGACCTGGAGCTGAGCCAGCCTCGGGTGTCCAAGCACCTGCGGGTGCTCCGCGACGGCGGGCTTGTCACGGTGCGCGCGGAAGCGCAGCGCCGTTGGTACCAGATTCGGACGGAGCCGTTGGCCGACCTGGACGCCTGGCTCGCGCCGTACCGCCGACTGTGGACCGAGCACCTGGACCAGTTGGAACGGCATCTGGAAACGATGCCCGACACCCCTGAGGAGCAGTGACCGATGAGCACGACCAACACAGTCACCGTGGACGGCCGTCCGGCGCTACGGTTCGAACGTGCCCTGACACACAGCCGGGAGAAGGTCTGGCGGGCCGTCACCGAGCCCGTCCACCTGAGCCAGTGGTATCCGTTCCGAGTGACGGAGCTGGAGCCGAGGGTCGGCGGACGGATCGCCCTGGACGACGGTGAGGGTACGGCCCTCAGCGCCACCGTCACACACTTCGACCCGCCTCGGTTGTTCGCCTTCGACGAGCACGACCCGGAGGACAGGGAGCGGGAGTTCGACGATCACGTCCGGATCGAGCTGCGGGGCGAGGGCGCTGGTTGCCTGCTCGTCTTCACGCACGTCATGGCGGACCCCTCGATCGCGGACAGCGCCTTCGAGGGCTGGCGGCGATGCCTGGACCAGCTCGTGGCGCTGCTCGACACGGGGGTGTGACGACCGAGCCGTGACGCCGCCGGAGAGGCCGGGTGTCTCCCGTGCTGGTGGCGGATCGCGCCATCCACCCGGCCGACGGATCAGCACCCGCCCCTGACTCCGCCGGCACGGCGGGCGTACGCTCACCGCGCCTCGCCCACGTCCCGGGAGCGCCCGTCCGGCTGCTCGGGGTCGATGTGCCAGCTCAGCACCCTTGTCGGGTGGACGCGGATGATGTCGTTGCCCGCCATGCTCGGGTGACCAGGCGGATCATCCACTCGAAGGGGCTCGGCCCGGCCCCGGATCTCGACACCCCGACCCATGCCAGGCTTGATCGCCTCCGGCCCCTCCGCCGGTGTCATGTCGTCGACGACGAAGCTGACCCGGGGATTCTCCTGGACGTTGCGGTACCGCTGGGTTCTGGCGACCCACGGCCCGCCCAGGTCGATGGTCCCGTCGTCGTTGACCCGAAACCCCAGGGGCCGCACCTGTGGTGCACCGGCCCGCCCGACGGTGGCCAGCCGCCCCAACAGCTGGCCGGCCAGATAACGCCGCTCGGCATCGTTGAAGACCACGTCACCGCTCCCTTTCCGCAGGCTGAGATCGTGCGGCGACCGTAGGAGGTGAACTCCACTTCAAGTCAATTCCGCCACGGTCGGCTGTCCGTCCGGTGTCAGACTCCGCGCGCGGAGGCGGGCGAAGGCCGTCGTCACCGGCCAGTGCGGCAGGAAGTCCCGGATCAGCTCGGCACACTCGCGCGGACTCGCGATGCCGGTGTCGCACTCGAGGTCGTAGTCGCCATGCCGGTGAACCAGGGCGTACTGCCGCGCCGCGAGACCGGAGGGACGATCGCCACGGCCCTCCTCCCGACGGGCCAGCTCGTCCGGCGCGCAGTGGACGCCCACGAACAGCACGTCCTCCGCGCGCAGCACCCGCAGACAGTCGTCCAGCCGCCACGGCTCGCTGAGCACATGGTCGACCACGACGTCGTTGCCGGCCTCCGCCATGGCCGCGACCGAGCGGTGGAAGCCCATCCGGGTCCGCCGCAGGGCGGCGTCGAGGTCTGCCGGCGCGAGGGCTGGCTTCGTACGCATCGCGTTGAAGCTGTCCACCGCGAGGTGGAAGAAGACGTCGTCGTCCAGGACGTCGAGCAGTTCCCGGGCGATGCTGGACTTCCCCGAACTGGACGTGCCGTTCAGGAAGATGACCCGGCCGGCCGTCATACGAGGCGCGCGCCTGGATCGTTCGCCGCCGCCCACGGTTCGGGGCCCACGCCACGGGTTCCCGAGGTCGCGCTGGCCAACCGCGCCGTAGCCCTGGCCGGTTCCTCATCGGGAAGCTCCATACACCGGAGCGTAGCTGTGTTCCCGTACGACCTTCGGGCACGGGCGAAGTCGCCCGTGCCGAAGGTGCCTCCTCGCCCCGAGGCGCCGTTGAGCGGGCGGTCACCGTGCCGCGGCGGCGAGCCTCCTGGTGCGCTCTTCCTCAAGCGTCGGGTAGTCGGTGTAGCCCTCGGCACCGGGTGTGTAGAGGTGCTCCATGTCGATGGGTGTGGCAAGCGGGTCGTTCGCAGCGATACGCGCGGGCAGGTCTGGGTGGGTGAGGAACGCGCGCCCGTAGGAGACCAGGTCCGCGTGGCCGTTCGTGAGCACCCGCTCACCCTGGTGCTGGGTGGTGGGCTCGTGGTTCTCGCCGACGTTCGCGATGAGCGTGCCACTCCAGCGTGGGCGCAGGTCGGCCAGTGCGGGGTAGTCGTCGTTGTCGGTCAGGTGGAGGTAGGCCAGGCCGACCGGGTCGAGCGTGTCGAGCAGCGCGCGGTACGCGGGCGCCGGGTCATGCTCGGACATCCCGAACTGCGGGTTTCCGGGGGAGAGTCGGAGCCCGAGCCGGTGCGGGCCGATGCCCTCGGCGACGGCGGTGACCAGCTCGGTGGCGAACCGGGTCTTGTCCTGTCCGTACGCGTCAGTACGGAGGTTGGTGTTGTCGGCCAGGAACTGGTGGGTCAGGTAGCTGTTGGCGCCGTGGATCTCCACGCCGTCGAAGCCCGCCCACAGCGCGTTGCGCGCGGCGGCCACATGGTCGTCGATCGCGGTGCGGATGTCGTCCGTCGTCATCTCGCGCGGCATCGGCGCCTCGGCCTTGCCGTCCTTGACGTGTACCGGACTTGGCACCGGTACGGCGGACGGCCCGGCCGGGATGTCGCCCAGCAGCCGCGAGCGGGGGTGGCCCTGGCGTCCGCCGTGCATGAGCTGCGCGAAGATCCGTCCGCCGCGTGCGTGCACGGCCTGAGTCACCGCGCGCCAACCAGAGACGTGCGCCTCGGTCTCCAGTCCCGGGATGCGCCAGTCGCTCTGGCCCCGACGGTGCGGCCAGATGCCCTCGGTGACGAGGAGCCCGGCTTCAGCGCGCTGCGCGTAGTAGTCCGCGACCACCGGGAGCGGCGTCCCGTCCTCGTGCGCGCGATGCCGACTCATGGGAGCCATGACGAGACGGTTGGGGAGGGAGAGGCTGCCGGCGGAGTAGGGGGTGAGGAGAGCGGAAGTCGCTGTGTTCGTCATGCGGAGACCGTAGAATCTGACACCGGTGTGAGATTCAACCCGGAGTCGTGACAAGGGGAAGCATGAAGATCGGCGAACTCTCCCGACGTACGAGCGTGAGCGAGCGCTCCCTGCGCTATTACGAGCAGAAGCACATGCTCGCCTCCGATCGCACGCCCGGCGGCCACCGGGACTACGCGGAGGCGGCCGTGGACCGCGTGATCCTCATCCAGCAGTTGCTCGCGGCCGGGCTGAGCGGTGACAAGATCGCGAGCGTCCTCCCCTGCATGCGCGACCACGACGGGGGCCCAGCGGAGACGGCGACTCCGTGGCTGGTCGAGCAACTGAAGGGGGAGCGCGCCCGAATCGACCACTCGATCAAGGACCTGCACTACACCCGCGAGATCCTGGACGAGGTCATCGCGACGGCAGAGGGCTGACAGCAGTGGGAGCGGGGGCTGCCTCCGAGCCAGCCCTGCCACGGCTCCGTCAGATCATCGACACAGCGCACGCGCCCACCGCGGCGACCACGACACCCTCACCCGGCGGTCGGAGTCAATGGCCCGGGTCGAGACGCGCGCCGGGGTCGTTCGCCGTCCACAGCTCCGTGACGCGGTCGGCGGCCTTCCGTGCCCCGCGCTGTTTGATCAGGCCCTCCAGCGCGGCCGTACGGACGTGCACGGCGCTGCCGGCACTCTCGGGAGCGCCGGGGCCACCGGCGTGCGGGCGCACCGTGAACGTCACGGCCGCCGGGTTGAGTCCGCCCATGCCGACCCCGAACAGGCCGCGCAGCGCCACCGCTTCGTCAGTCGCGCCAGCCGTGCCGCTCGTACCAGCCGTGGCGTGCGCCGCGCCGCCCGCCTGCTCCAGGACCCGCTGGGCCAGGGCCAGCGCCGCGCTGGGCTCCAGGCCGCTGGTCAGGTCGAACTCCCGGGCGTCCAGCTTGGTGAAGCGCATGCCGCGCCGGGCGCCGGAAGCCGCGCCACGGGTGCCCGAGGCCGCGCCGGCCCGCTGGGCGGTGGCCTCGGTGATCATCTGTTGTTCGTCGGGAAGCTCCATGCGCCCGAGCTTAGGGCTAACGTACGGCGGCCGGGCACGGTCTCTCGTACCTTCGGCCAGGGTGCCGGCGGACCAACCGGCCGTGCGGCCGAGGCGCCGGCCTCGGGTAGAAGTGGAGGCTCGGAGCAGGTCGGCAGCGGGTCGACCGGAAGCGATCCGAGGAGCACCGAAATGAAGCGCATCGTCATCGCCCTGGCCGCGGCAGCCGTGCTGGCGACGGTCGCCGTCGTGGGGTGGAACGTCATGAACAACGAGTCCGTCGCCACCGCGAGCGGCAAGAACCACACGGTGCCCCGCGACGAGGTCGAGCAGAAGACGGCGGACGACTTCGCCCGCCCCTGGGAGGACGCCCCGGAGGATGTGGAGTGCCCGCGCGGGCTGCGCGCGAAGCAGCACGACAGCGTCGAGTGCGAGGCCACCGTCGACGGCGAACGCAAGACGCTGCTGGTCTCCGTGGTCGAAGTGAACGGCGACGAGGTCCGCTTCGACTACAGCGGCCTGGGAGCGAGCAAGGGCGAGTAGTGCGCCGACCGGCGGAAGCCCGTGGCCTGTCGCGAACCCGGTGGCACGCGCCGCCGGGTCTTCGTCGGGCCTTCGTCGTCCGAAGGGACAGCACCTCGGCGCCCCGGCGCCCCCGGACTTATTCGTTTGCCGCCGGTCAGCCAACTCCGGTAGGAAGCCGACATGATACGAAGCGGCAAGGTCGGACTCCGGGCCCGGTACGAGGACGACATCCCGATCCTGCGGACCGAGCTGTACAACGACGTGGTCAACGCCGCGCGGGCCGAGGGCGGGCCGTGGCGGCCGGTCACGCCCGGCTCGAAGGATCCGCGCCTCGTGGTGGATGACCCGCCGGAGAGCTCCGTCCCCTTCTCCGTGGTGGAGCTGGCGGGCGACACCCTGATCGGCACCGCGACGCTGTGGGGCATCGACACCCACCACCGGGGCGCTCACCTCGGGTTGGGGCTGCTGCCCGCCGCCCGGGGCAAGGGCTACGGCACCGACGTGGTCGCGGCGCTCAGCCACTACGGGTTCGTCGTACGCGGCCTGCGGCGGCTACAGATCGACACGCTGGCGGACAACGAGCCGATGCTGCGCGCCGCCGAGCGCAACGGCTTCGTGCGGGAGGGCGTGATGCGCTCCTCGGCCTGGGTGCTGGGCGAGTTCCTGGACGAGGTGCTGCTCGGACTGCTCGTCGAGGACTGGCAGCCGGAGGCGAGGGGCTGAGCCGGACGGGAGCGGCTGAGCCCCGCCAGGCCGAGGGCTCAGCCGTTCCCGAGGAGCAGACCGGCCGGGATGACCAGCCAGGCGATGCCTACCCCGAAGATGAGCAGGACGCTCCCCCTCCGTTTCGAGGTGAGGTCGAGTTGTCCGCCCTTCGGGTCGCCGGGGAGATAGAGCACCGGGGCGGGACCGCCCACCGGCAGGCCCCTGACCCCGGAGAAGCTGGCCTCGAACTCGTGCCGCTCGCCCTTCGCGTCATGGAAGCTGACCACCGCGAAGTAGCTGGGGGTCCCCTGGCTGTAGCTGGCGCGGTGCCGAACCACCAGGCCGTTGGTACGGACTCCCCCGCGCAGGAGACGGCGCTGGTTCACCACTTCACGGAAACCGACCCCGATGATGACGGGGCTCGTCAGCAGAAACAGCCACAGCACCCACATGGTTCGCCTTCCTCCCGTCACGCACGGTTCTTCCCGTGTCCCCGGGAACAGGGACGACGTGCCGGGGCCCGGCGGTTCCGGGCGGCCTGCCGTGGACGGTTGCCTCAGCCGTCCCGCACCACGCCGTGCCGCCATGCCCAGGCGGCGATCTCCACCCGGTTCCGCAGCTCCAACTTCGCCTGAATGCTCGCTAGATGGGACTTGACGGTGGAGAGGGAGACGTACAGCTCCGCGCAGATCTCCTGGTTGGTCCGCCCCACGGCGACCAGCCGCGCCACGTCCAGCTCACGTCCCGACAGCAGACCGGCGGGCGCACCAGAGCCAGCCGTCCCCCGCGCGTCCGACCCCTCCTCGCCCGGCGCCCCCTCTCCCGGCTGCCACTCGCCGAACCGCTCCAGCAGCCGTACGGTCACGGCGGGCGAGACCAGCGCGTCACCACGCGCGGCCGCCCGTACGGCCTCCACCAGCAGCGCCGGGCCCGCGTCCTTCAGCAGGAAGCCGCAGGCGCCGCCGTTCAACGCGCCGTAGACGTAGTCGTCCTGGTCGAAGGTGGTGACCACCACGACACGCAGCGGATCGACCGCCTTCGGACCCGCCAACAGCCGCGTCACCTCCAGCCCGTCCAGCTTCGGCATGCGGATGTCGACGAGACACACGTCCGGCCGGAGCCGCCTGGCCAGCTCGACGCACTCGGCACCGTCGGCCGCCTCGCCCACCACCTCCATGCCCGGCTGTGCCTGGATGATCATCCGGAAGCCGGTGCGCACCATCTCCTGGTCGTCGGCGATGAGGACCCGGACCGAGGTCCCGGGGGCCGCGGAGGTCGCGCTGGTTGTCATGCCGGTGATCCTGTCACGGCGGCGCCGAGGGGGAGTTCGGCCGTCACGGTCCAGCCGCCGTCCTCGTCCCGGCTCGCCCGCAGGGTGCCGCCGAGGGCCTCCGTACGCTCGGTGAGCCCGACGAGGCCGAGGCCGCCGCGACCGCCGAGCGGTTCGGCGCTGGGGGTCTGCTGCCGCTCCGGCGGCGCGTTGCGCACCTCGACCCGCAGCAGTCCCGAGCCGTCCGTCGCCGTACCGGTTCCCGGCGCGGTGACCCGTACGGTGACGGACGGCGTGCCGGGCGCGTGCCGGCGGACGTTCGTCAGGGCCTCGCGCACGACGTTCCGCACGGAGGTCTCCACCTCGGGCCCGGGCCGCAACTGCCGGGCGTCGGCCGCGAACTGGAGGGTGGCGGGGGCGTCCCGCTCGGAGAACGCGGCGACCAGCTCGGCGAGTTCCGTGCACAGTTCCCCGGGACGCACGGCTGCCGCGTCGTCCTCGCGCAGCACCCGGACGAGCTTGCGCATCGACTCCAGGGTCTCGGAGCCGGCCCGCTCGATGCCGTGCAGCAGCTCGTCCATCTGTTCCGGCGCGATCTCCCGCACCGTACGAGCCGCCTGCGCCTGCACGACGATGCCCGTGACGTGGTGCGCGACGAAGTCGTGCAGCTCACGGGCGAGCGCGAGGCGTTCGCTCTGCCGGACATCGGCGACGGCGCGCCGCCGGCGGTGGTCGAGGGCGCGTACGTAGCAGCCGAGGCCGAGGGCGCCACCCGCCAGGAAGGTCAGCAGGAAGGCGAAGAGGAGTGCGCTGTGGAAGTCGTTCAGCCGGAACGGCGCCGCGATCACCGCCGAGGCCAACGCCGCGCTGAGCGCCACGGCCCGCCAGGGTCCCGCCACCTCGCGCACGACCCGTACCAGCAGGAGCAGCAGGCACAGCGTCTCCAGCATGCCCCAGCCGGCGAACGCGGTCCCCGTGTCGAAGGGTCGGCTCAGCGTCAGCGCCCCGGAGACGACCGCCGCCACGCCCGCGCGCCAGTGCAGCGGGACGTGGCTGTCGGACAGCAGCAGCGCGACGGCCGCCACGACCCCCGGGGCCAGCAGCCACCACGCGCCGGCGTCCGCTTCCCAGCCGGAAGCCTGGACGCTGATCACGTCGATCATCCACAGCAGGGCCATACCCGTCCACAGCGCGGTACGGGCGGCGCGGCTGGTCCACGGGGAGCCCGCGGCCTGGTCCTTCGTGTCTCTCGCGGTTAGCACGTTTCGCAGCGTACGGGCGGTGCCGTCGAGCCGGCTCGGCCGAAAGGACGAGGCACCGGCGCCGGACCGGCCGACCGGCCGAGGCGCCGGGCGGTCCCGGACTCGGACGGTGGGTGGCATGAACCAGACCTCCTCCCCACCGGTGCTCAGCGGCATGACGCTGAGCAAGTCGTACGGAGCGACCCGTGCGCTGGACGGCGTGGACATCGCCGTGCACGCGGGCGAGTCCGTGGCCGTGATGGGCCCGTCCGGCTCCGGCAAGTCGACACTGCTGCACTGCCTCGCGAACATCGAGCGCCCGGACAGCGGCCAGGTGCTGCTGGCCGACGAGCGGATCGACGAGCTGCGCGAACCAGCGCGCAGCGAGCTGCGGCGGACCCGCTTCGGATTCGTCTTCCAGTCCGGCCAACTGCTACCGGAGTTGCCGGCCGTGGAGAACGTGGCGCTGCCACTGATGCTCGGCGGCACGCCCCGCCGTACGGCCGAGCAGCGGGCCCGGCAGTGGTTTCCGCCACTGGGCCTGACCGGCAAGGAGGACAGCCGGCCAGGCGCGCTCTCCGGCGGCCAGGCCCAGCGGGTGGCGCTGGCCCGCGCGCTGGTCACGGACCCCCGGGTGGTCTTCGCCGATGAGCCGACGGGCGCGCTGGACCAGGCCACCGGCCAGGAGGTGATCCGGCTGCTGACCGAGGTCACCAGGGAGCAGCGAGCGGCCCTGGTCGTGGTCACGCACGACGCCTCGGTGGCCCGCTGGTGCGACCGTACGGCGCACGTGCGGGACGGGCGGCTCGTGGACGAGGTCGGCGGCGCCGGGAGCGTCGGCGCGGGCCACAGCGGGGCCGACGGCATCGACGTGCCCGACGGCACTGGTTGTACCGACGGGATCGCCGTCGCCGGAGCGCGCGCCGAGGTGCCGCGATGAGGGCGCTGGGGAGTGTTTTGAAAGGAGCGTCGTCCGCCCCCGAAGGGGAGGGCGGGGCGGCGTCAGGTGCGTGCGGTCGCAAGGCGGAGGGAGGAGAGCGCAGCGGGCTGCGCCGACGACCGACAACGCGGCGAGCGTGCGTGCATGGCGCCGCCCCGCAGACGGGACTTCCAAAACACGACCTAGACCGGACCACCTGGACGCTGACCTGGCGGCTGCTGCGCGGCGGAGGGCGGCATGGGCTGCTGACCGCCGGCCTGTCCGTCGCGGCCTCCGCCGTCTGCACGACGCTGCTGCTCCTGTGCGTCGGGGGCAACCTCGGCTTCGAGAGCCGCGCCACGCACGCCGACTGGCGTACGCCCGCCAAGGTGGCGGAGTCGCGGGCGGTGGCCGTGCAGGCGACGGGCACCACCTTCCGCGACGGCGAGCCCGTGACCGTCATCGATGTCGCCGAGCTGCCGGGCGAGCGCGGTGAGGCGCCCGCGCCACCCGGCATGCCGCGCTTCCCCGCCCCGGGCGAAGTGTGGACCTCGCCCGCGCTTGGCGAGCTGCCGGGCGAGGAGACCACCGGCACCCTGGGCTCCGACGCGCTGACACGGCCGGGCGAGAGGGTGGCCGTCGTCGGGCACCACGCCGACGACCCGGAGATGACCACGCCACGCGGCACCGACCCGCGTCGCGCGGGGGACATCGTCACGCCCACGCCCATCGCGGACTTCACCGGCGAGCGCGATCCGGGCGGCCCGCACGCGCCGTACCAGGACCTCATGACGATCATCACGGTGCTGGTGGTCATACCGCTGCTGGTGCTGGGCGCGTCCTCGGCCCGGCTCTCGGTCTCCCGCCGCGACGTGCGGCTGGCCACGCTACGGCTGTTGGGCGCGGCGCCCGGCCGGATCGCGGGCATCACGGCGGCCGAGTCGGCGGTGACCGGCGCGGCCGGAGCGGTCGCCGGCGCGCTGGGTTACGCGGCGCTGCTGCCGCTCGCGAGTCAACTGCCGGTGGCGGGCGGCAGTTGGTTCGTACGCGACCTGTGGGTGGGTACCCCCGTGCTACTCGGAGTGCTCGTGGGCGTGGTGCTGATGGTGGTCGGCAGCGCGCTGGCGGGGCTGCGGCAGGTCGTCGTCGGACCGCTCGGAGTGGTGCGCCGCTCCCGCGCGCCCCGGATGAGCATCGTGCGCGCCGTGCTGTTCGTCGTCGTGCTGCTGGTCTACTGGCAACTGTCCGACAGGCGGGAGCTCAGCGTCGACGCCATGACGTACTTCTTCGCCGTCATCTTCGCCGCGCTGTCCGTCGTCGGGCCGTGGGCGGTGGGCCAACTGGGCACCCTCGTCGCCAGGATGGCACGGCGGCCGGCGACGCTGCTGGCCGGGCGGCGGCTGCTGGACGACCCCAAGTCCGCCTGGCGCGCGATCTCCGGGCTGGCGCTCGCGAGCTTCGTCGCCGGCTTCTTCGCGCTGTTCAGTCTCGGCGGCGCCCCGCCCTGGGGCAGCCCGGACCAACTCGCGCTGGCCGTACCGGAGGAGCGGATCACGCAGGTACGGCAGGAGGCGGGCGAACGGCTGGCACGGGCGGACATCGAGGCCACCGTCGGCACGAACGACGACTGGGTCGCCACCGGCACCGGCGAGGACACCGAGCGCCAGGTCACCGCGACGGTCGCCGACCCGAACCAGCTGGACGCGGCCCGCGAGGTACTGACCGGCCTGCTGCCCGGCCAGTACCCGGTCACGGGCAACGACGTGGACTGGCAGTCTCAGCAGTTCAGCGGCGACTACCAGCACGCGACGTTCGCCGTGCTCGGCGCCAGCTTCGCCATCGCCATCACCTCGACGGGCATCTCGGCCGCCGGCACCGTCCTGGACCGGCGCCGTACGTACGGCCTGCTGCACCTGGCTGGCACCCCGCTCCGGACACTGGACGCGGCCAGGCGTACGGAGTCGGTGCTGCCCGCGGTGGTGCTGACGGGCGGGTCGCTGCTCACCGGGATCTTCTGCGCGGCGCCGCTGACCCTCGCCGGCGGCAAACCGGAGCTCGACGCCGGCAGCACCGCCCTGCTGGCCGGCTGCCTCGCGCTGGGCTTCGTCGGGCTGGCCGGGGCGAGCGCGGCGAGCCGCCCACTGCTGCGCACCGTCGCCCAGGAGGCGGGACCGCGTCCGGAGTAGGGGCGTGGCCTCCCGGCCTCTCCGCGGTGGCCGTGGAGAGGCCGACGGGAATCCGGTTGTCACCCGTCGGCCCGCGGTGGTCGCATGACGTCCATGAGCCTGGAGCAGCCCTCTCCCGTCGCCCCGCCCCCGGACCCGGCCCTGGACGAGGACCTCGTACGGCGACTGGTCGCCGAACGGTTTCCGCGGTGGGCGGGGCTGCCGGTGGAGCGGTGGCCCTCCGGTGGCACGGTCAACGCGATGTACCGGCTGGGTGACGAGCTGGTCGTACGCCTGCCGCTCGGGCAGGGCGGGGCCGAGGACGTGGCGAGGGAGCGGGAGTGGCTTCCGCGTCTCGCGCCCCACCTGCCCGCACGCGTCCCCGAGGTGCTCGGCGAGGGAGCGCCCGCCCTGGGCTTTCCGTGGCCGTGGTCGGTGTACGGATGGCTGGCGGGGGAGCATCCCGTGGCAGGGGCACTCAGCGAGCCGAGTGCGCTGGCGGAGGACCTTGCGGCGTTCGTGACGGCGACCTGGAGCATCACCCTGCCGGCCGGGCCCCGGGCACACCGGGGCGGGCCGGTGACCGCGCTCGACGCGGAGACCCGGGCGGCGATCGAGGCGCTGCGGGGACTCCCGCAGGAGGGCATCGACTGCGACGCCGCGACCGCCGTATGGGAGGAGACGATGCGGACTCCCGGTCCGGACGGGCGGCCGGTGTGGCTGCACGCCGACCTGATGCCGGGGAACCTGCTGGTCGATGACGGGGGCAGGCTGGCCTCGGTGATCGACTTCGGCTGCGCGGGGGTGGGGGATCCGGCCTGCGACCTGTTCCCGGCGTGGAACCTGCTGCCGGCCGACGCGCGGGAGGTCTTCCGCGTGGCGCTGGCCGTGGACGACGCGACGTGGGCGCGTGGGCGGGGACGTACGCTCTCGCAGGCCCTGATCGCGCTGCCGCACTACCGCGAGACGAACCAGGCGATGGCGGGTAACGCCCGACACGTCATCCGGGCGGTGCTGGACGAGGGTTGAGCGCCGCCCGGACACGGCGGGGCCGCCACCGGCGTGGCCGCGTGGTTGCCGTACCGGACGACGACACCACGCGGCCAGGCGGCTCCAGGAGGCTCAGCCCAGGAAGGAGTTGACCTGGATCGTCTCGTCCCGCCCCGGCCCGACCCCGATGGCGGAGATCGGCGCGCCGGACATCTCCTCCAGCGCCTTGACATACGCCTGGGCGTTCTTCGGCAGGTCGCCGAAACGCTTCGCCTTCGTGATGTCCTCGCTCCAGCCCGGCAGGTAGTCGTAGATCGGCTTGGCGTGGTGGAAGTCCGTCTGGTTGTACGGCAGTTCCTCGACCCGCTTGCCGTCGATCTCGTACGCCACGCAGACCGGGATGCGCTCCCAGCCGGTGAGCACGTCCAGCTTGGTCAGGAAGAAGTCGGTCAGGCCGTTGACCCGGGTCGCGTACCGCGAGATCACCGCGTCGAACCAGCCGCAGCGGCGGTCACGTCCGGTGGTGACGCCGCGCTCGCCGCCGATGTCGCGCAGCGCCTCGCCATCCGCGTCGAACAGTTCGGTGGGGAACGGTCCGGCGCCGACCCGGGTGGTGTACGCCTTGAGGATGCCGATGACCCGGTTGATCCGGGTCGGCCCGACGCCCGAACCCGTACAGGCGCCGCCCGCCGTCGGGTTGGAGGAGGTGACGAAGGGGTACGTCCCGTGGTCCACGTCCAGCAGCGTGCCCTGGCCACCCTCGAAGAGGACGACCTTGTCGGCGTCCAGCGCGTCGTTCAGCACGAGCGCGGTGTCGGTGACGTGGTCGCGCAGCGGCTCGGCGTATCCGAGGAGTTCCTCGACGACCTGTTCGGCCACTATGGCGCGGCGGTTGTAGAGCTTGGCGAGCACCTGGTTCTTGTGGTCCAGCGCCGCCTCGACCTTCTGGAGGAGGATCGACTCGTCGAAGAGATCCTGGACACGGACGCCGACCCGGTTGATCTTGTCCGCGTAGGTGGGGCCGATGCCACGGCCGGTGGTGCCGATCTTCCGCTTGCCCAGGAAGCGTTCGGTCACCTTGTCGAGCGTGGCGTGGTACGAGGTGATCAGGTGCGCGTTGCCGCTGATCAGCAGCTTCGAGGTGTCCACGCCCCGCTCGCCCAGCCCGCTCAGTTCGGCGAGCAGGACCTCCGGGTCGACGACGACGCCGTTGCCGATGACCGGG
Source organism: Streptomyces oceani (assembly GCF_001751245.1). Classification (GTDB taxonomy): domain Bacteria; phylum Actinomycetota; class Actinomycetes; order Streptomycetales; family Streptomycetaceae; genus Streptomyces; species Streptomyces oceani. The sequence continues at coordinate 25,515 of NZ_LJGU01000142.1, read as the reverse complement.
ACACAACCGGGCGAGAGGATGCCCGAGGGGAGCAGGTGCAGCGCGTACGTCTGGTCGCCGACGACGACCGTGTGACCGGCGTTGTTGCCGCCCTGGTAGCGCACCACGTAGTCGACCGAGCCACCGAGCAGGTCGGTGGCCTTCCCCTTGCCCTCGTCACCCCACTGAGCACCGAGCAGCACAAGTGCGGGCACAGGCGTACACCCCTTCCGGGCGGGGCATGTGCCAGGTGCGTGGCGGTTTCGCCACCGCGAGAGCCGTGCACCGGTGCCCCGGATAGATACAGCCCCTGGCGCAACAGCGACAGGGGCTCTTGCACCGAGAGATTACCGGACCCGGTCGCCGGGGTGCGAACACCTCCCCGGCGGGACCGCGGGGCGAGTGCGCTGGCGGCGGGCGCCGCCACCGGCGTACGGGACCGGTCCCACGCGAGGCGGGCGGGCGAGGCGGGCGCGAGCCGCGCGCACGGCTGCGTACGGCCCGTACGGCCCGGAGAAAGGAACGAGGTGTCGGCTCCAGATCTGCTCGTCGTCATCGACCCTGCCGCACGACAGGCGGACGGGGAGTCCGTGCGCATCACGCGGGACGTGCTGTGCGCGGGAGCCCCCGGCACGAAGGTGTGCCTGCCGAAGGACCGGGAGGAGGCGGCGCGGGCACTGAGCCGGCGCGGCGGCAGACGCCCGGTGGTGGTCGGCGACGACCGGGCGTTGCTGCGTACGGTGCGGCAGTTGCACCAGGAGCGAGGGCTCGGGGACGCCGCGCTGTCGGTGGTTCCCGTGGGCACTCCGGCGAACACGACGCTGCTGCGCGCGTTGGGCGTGCCGGCCGGCCCGGTGGCGGCTTCCCGGGCGGTGCTGAACGGGCCGGAGCAGGCGCGGGACCTGCTGGTCGACGACAGCGGCGGGGTGGTGCTGGGCGCGCTGCACGTCCCGGCGTGGCCCAGTCCGTACGACAAGCCGGGTCGTGCGGAGAGCGGCGGCCCGGGCGGGAGTCGGGGTGGCGGCCGGGGGGCGGCCGTGACCGGCGGTACGGCACGGGACGGGCCCGCGGAGGGGAAACCGGAGGAAGGGGAACCGGCGCGGGACGGACCGGCGCGGGCACCAGCACCGGACGCACGAGCGCCGGACTGCCGGCCCGGCGAGTCGGTCGGCGGCGCAGCGCACGCGCCGGCGTCGGACGGGGACGCCGACGCGGTCGACGGGACGACCGCCGCCGCCCTGGGCGAGCAGTCGCCCGGTGGGACCGGGCGACCACGCGAAGGGCCGCCCGAGGGGGCGACCGGCGGATCGACCGGGCCGACGGGACCTCCCGGGCCTCCCGGACCTACGGGGCCGATGAGACGCGGTGCCCGTTCGCTGCTTCGTACCCTGACCCACCCGGTGCCGCTGCTGACCGGTCTGACCAAGCCGAGCGGCCCGGCCGCCTGGTGGGGCCGCACGCCGGAGTGGGACCAGCGGCTGCGGGTGGAGGCGGACGGCGCGGTGCTCGCCGACCTGGACCGGCCCGTCACGCAGGTGTCGCTGGCACCGGGCTACGGCGGCTTCGCGGAGGTGGTCGTGCGTGAGCGGGCCGGGGAGCCGGTGCGGGCACGGGCCCGCACGGTCACCGTGTGCGGGGCGGACTTCCACTACCGCGCGGACGCGCTGATGTCCGGGCCCGTACGGTCGCGCACCTGGACGGCGCTGGAGGCGGCCTGGCGACTGACGTTGCCGACGGCTCCCGAGGAGGGCTGACGCGGCGGGGGCCACCGCCGGCTCAACCCGCCGGATCGTCAGCCCGGTCCCTCGCCGGCGCCCGGCACGTCGGAGGCGGACGAGCCCTCGGTCCGCCGATCCCGCTGCGCCTGCCGTTCGCGCCAACGCTCGAGCAGGTCGGTCAACTCGGTCTTGAGGAAGTCGAAGAACTCCGCCGACTCGTGAATACGGCGACCGGCGGCCGTATCCGTGCCGAGCTGCCGGGCACCCGTCCGCATGGTGCTCGCCCACTTCATCAGGAAGTCGTCCCGCTGGGTGAACATCTCCATCCAGGTGTCGTCGTGCACCCGATACCGCTCGCGCCGCGAGCCGGGCTCGCGCTCCCGTCGGATCATGTGCGTCTGGCTGAGGTAGCGCACCGCACCCGAGATGGCGGCCGGGCTGCAACGGAGACGCTCGGCCAGCTCGGCGGAGCTGAGCGCGCCCTCCTCGGAGGCGAGGACGCAGGCGAACACCCGGGCCGCCATGCGTTGCATGCCGGCCTCGGTGAGGTCGGCGGCGAGGTGTTCGACGAACGGGCCGACCCGGGTGTCGTAGTCCTCCGCCGTCGCGGTGTCCGCACGGCTGCTCGGGGCCGCGCCCGGCCGCCGTTTCTCCTCGTTTGCGCCCACTGTGTCCGCATCTCCCCAGTTCAGGTCCACTCCACCATGCGTAGTCCACTGCAATCTTCACAAGTATCTGAAAGAAGCGTAATTTCAGTAACATGATGAAGGCCACTACTGCCATCTCGGTATCCGGACTCACCAAGTCCTTCGGCCAGACCCGCGCGCTCGACGGGCTCGACCTACGGGTCGGCACCGGCGAGGTGCACGGTTTCCTCGGGCCCAACGGCGCCGGGAAGTCCACCACCATCCGCGTCCTGCTGGGCCTGCTGCGCTCGGACCGCGGCGCCGCCAGCGTGCTCGGCGCCGACCCCTGGCAGGACGCGGTCGCCCTGCACCGCAGGTTGGCGTACGTGCCGGGAGACGTCGAGCTGTGGCCGAACCTCACCGGCGGCGAGGCCATCGACCTGCTCGCCAAGCTGCGCGGTGGCCTGGACCGACGCCGCCGCGACGAGCTGATCGAACGCTTCGCGCTCGACCCGGCCAAGAAGGGCCGCACCTACTCCAAGGGCAACCGGCAGAAGGTCGCCATCGTCGCCGCCCTCGCCTCGGACGCCGAGCTGCTGCTGCTCGACGAACCCACGGCGGGGCTCGACCCGTTGATGGAGGTCGTCTTCCAGGACGTGATCGGCGAAGCCCGCGCGGCCGGCAAGACCGTACTGCTCTCCAGCCACATCCTGGCGCAGGTGGAGAAGCTCTGTGACCGGGTGAGCATCGTGCGCCTCGGCCAGGTCGTGCAGTCCGGCACGCTGCGCGAACTGCGGCACCTGACGCGTACGACCGTCGAGGCGGAGACGGCGTCCCCGGTGACCGGGCTGGACACGCTGGACGGCGTGCACGACGTACGCGTGGAGGGCGAGGACGGACTCCGGGTGCGCTTCGCCGTGGACGGGCCGCACCTGGACGCGGCCGTGCGGCGGCTCACCGACTTCGGCGTCCGCGGCCTGACCAGCCATCCGCCGACGCTGGAGGAGCTGATGCTGCGGCACTACGGCGACGCGCCGCCCAGCACGACCGACGGTGTCGGCGGCACTCCCGGACCCGCTCGCAAGGCCAGCGGCGGCACCGACGGCCCCCAAGACGCCAGCCACGACACCACCGGCACCACCGGCACCGACCGCGGCGACGACACCCTCGGAGCCAGCCGATGACCGCCGCCGCGACCGCCAAGGCCCCCGCCGGCGCCCCGGGCCGCACGACCGGTCCCCGCGCCGACGCCCTGGCCGGCACGGCGGTCCTCGTACGGTTCAACCTGCGCCGGGACCGGGTGCGCACGTCCGTCTGGATCGCCGCCCTCCTGCTGGGCACCCTCGGCACCCTGTCCAGCCTGCAGAGCAGCTACGACACCGCCGCCAAGCGGGCCTCCGCGGCCGACTCCCTGGACAGCCCCGCCGGCCTGGCCCTCTCCGGCCCCGCCCACTACCTGAACGACTACACCTACGGCGCCATGCTGGGCCACCAGCTGATCAGCTTCCTGGGCGTGCTGATCGCCCTGATGAGCGTGCTGATGGTCACCCGGCACACCCGGACCGAGGAGGAGACCGGCCGAGCGGAACTCCTGCGCGCCACCGTCGTCGGACGCCACGCCCACCTCACCGCGGCGCTGCTCACCGCCGGGCTCGCCAACCTCGTACTCGGCCTCCTCACCGCCCTCGGCCTCGGCGCCTCCGGCGCGGCGGGCGTGGGCTGGCACGGCTCCCTGCTGTTCGGCGCCGTATACGCCGCCACCGGCATCGTCTTCGCCGCCATCGCGGCGGTCACGGTGCAGTTCAGCCAGTACTCCCGGGGCGCGTCCGGCATGGCCCTCGCCGCCCTCGGCGCCGCCTTCGCGCTGCGCGCCGTCGGTGACGCCGGCAGCGGCGCGCTCTCCTGGCTCTCGCCGATCGGCTGGGGCCAGCGGACGTACGTCTACGTCGACAACCGCTGGTGGCCCCTGCTGCTCAGCTGCGCCCTGGCCGCCGCCGCGACCGCGCTGGCGTACGCCCTCAGCGTGCGCCGCGACGTGGGCGCCGGCCTGCGGGCGACCCGCCCCGGCAGCCCGGTCGCCTCTGCGGGGCTGCTCCAACCGGTCGGCTTCGCGCTGCGGCTGCACCTGGGCATGCTGATCGGCTTCGGTACGGGCCTGCTGCTGCTCGGCGCGATGTACGGCTCGGTACTCAGCGAGGTCGAGAAGATGATCGAGGACGTCGCGGAAGTCCAGGAGTCTCTCGAGGAGTTGGGTGGGGCGAGCATCACCGAGTCCTTCGCCTCCAGCGTCATGACGCTGCTCGGCGTCGTCGCCGCCCTCTACGCGGTACTCGCCGCGCTGCGGCCACAGAGCGAGGAGACCGCCGGCCGGGCCGAACCACTGCTGGCCACCGGCCTGTCCCGGGACCGCTGGCTGGGCAGCCATCTGACGGTGGCGCTGGCCGGCGGACTCGGCGTGCTGCTGCTCGGCGGACTCGGCTTCGGCCTCGCCGGCGCCGCCACGACCGGGGACGGCGAGCTGGTGGTCGAGCTGACCGGTGCGGCGATGGCGTACGCGCCCGCGGTGTGGTTCGTCGTCGGCGTCGCGGTGGTGCTGTACGGCTGGCTGCCGCGCGCCACGGTGCTGTCCTGGGTGCTGCCGGGGTACGCCTTCGTGGTCGGCTATCTGGGGCAGTTGCTGGGGTTCGCGGACTGGCTGCGGGACCTGTCGCCGCTCGGCCATGTGCCGATGCTGCCGGCCGCCGAGTTGGAGTGGACGCCGCTTGTGGTGCTCACCCTGCTGGCCGGCGCGCTGGTCGCGTGCGGCCTGGCCGGTTTCCGGCGACGGGACCTGGAGACCAAGTAGCCGGCCCGACATGCCCGCTCGGCACGCCGGCTGTCCGGTGCCGGCACCCGATAGGCGGCGGCGGGCGTGCGGAGGACGTACGGCGCTGCTCCCATGAGGACATGACCTCGCCAACGGGTGCGCACGGCCGCCGCGTCGGCCTCTGTGCCGGCGTGGTGACCGGAGCGGTGTCGCTGCTCGCTCCGGTCGCCGCCGGGCAGGCGGCGGCGCCCGGCGAGGTGCGGCCGGGCGACGGTGTCACGCTCGCCCCCGCCCCGGCGGCCCCCGGTGGCGGGGTGCGGGTTCGTGCGGACCGCGCGCGCGGCGCGGGCGAAGGCGCCGTGTACTCCCCGGCGTTCACCGACACCGCACGCCTCCGCACCCTCGGGGACCGCACCGCGCCCTGGACGGCCGAGGCGGCCGTGAAGCCCGGGGCGCGGCCCGGCGAGCGGTACGTCCTCACCGCCAACTGCGGTGACCGCGAGTCCCTGACGAGTTCCTTCACCGTACGAGCCGCCGCCTCCCCGGCTGTCGCCCCCGCGGCGGAGGCGCCCCCGGAGGCCCGTTCCCGGGCGGGCGTGGGACCCGGACGCCACGAGGCACGGCGGCCCGATGTCACCGAGCGGGACAGCCGCGCCCCCGGAAGCGCGGACCGGGCACCCCGCCGAGACGGCACCGACCGCACGGGCCCGACCCGGGACGCGAAACCACACCGGCAGCGGCAGCAGGACGAAGTGGACAACGCCGCCCTGGCCATGGGCGGCGGCCTGGCCACTGCCGGCCTCGCCGGCTATCTCCTCACCCTGCGCCGGGGCAGGGGGCGGTGCGGGTGCCAGGCCGCCCGGCGCGGGAGCGGCACGGACACCGCCGAGCGGCACGAAGCGGCAGGTGAGGCCGACTCGTTTGGATCTTCGTGGCTCAGGGAGCGGGGTCTGGTGTTGGGCCCTCCCCAGACCGGAGGCCGAGGGAGACGAGCGCGGCGTCACCGCGTGTTGAGACGACAACGCGGCAGATGTGCGTGCCAGGGGCCACGAGCCCGCAGAGATCCGAACGACACGGCCCAAGGCAGGTGAGGGACCGGTGACCACACGCCACGAGCGGCGCGCGACGCACAGCCGACGCCTGGAGGCGATGGCGGTCGGCACAGCGGCGCTGCTGACCTTCCTCCTGTGTCAACTCGCCCCGGACGGACGCACCGACGCCGAGGGCGCGGGCCCGCCGGGCGCCGTTCCGGACGCGCCGGCAACCGGGCGGACGGCTGACCTGGGGAACCGGCCGGACTCGGCGGACCGCCGACCCGCGCTCCACAGCTGAACGGCCGTCGCCAGCGGGCCGGGAGTGACCCGCTGACATCTGTTCCGCACCGGACCCCGGGCGGGTGCCCGGGCGGCGACGTGCGGGTTACGGGCGCCCGGGAGGTCATCTGACGAGCGTACGAACCGGCCTACGCCGCCCGGCAGATGACCTCGCCGTGCAGCACCGAGAACCAACCGTCCGGGTCCGCTCCCCACGCGCGCCAGCCAGCGGCGATCTCCTCCAGCTCGGCCGTGCTGGCGTACCCGCCGTCGACCGCGCGTCGTGCGAAGTCCGAGTCCCGGGTGCGGTCCGCCCACAGCCCGCTCCACCAGGCACGCTCCGGCTCGGTGTGGAAACACCAGGTGCTGGAGGTGACCGTGATGTCCGTCGCTCCCGCCTGGCGTGCCCATACGTGCAGTTGACGGCCGGCGTCCGGTTCGCCGCCGTTCCCCCGAGCGACCCGCTCGTACAGCGTCAGCCAGGCGTCCAGTGCGGGCAGCCGTGGATACCAGGCCATGCCGGCGTAGTCGGACTCCCGGACGGCCACCAGCCCGTCCGGCCGGCACACCCGCCGCATCTCGCGCAGCGCGCTGACGGGATCGCCGACGTGTTGCAGCAGTTGGTGCGCGTGCACCACGTCGAAGCTGTCGTCCGGGAAGTCGAGGGCGTGGACGTCGGCGGTGTGGAACCGGGCGTTGTCCAAGCCGCGTTCGACGACCAGCTCGGTGGCCTGCTCGAGGACCGTGTCCGAGGCGTCCACGCCGGTCAGCGCTCCGGGGGCTACGGCGGCGGCCAGGTCGGCGGAGATCGTGCCCGGCCCACAGCCGACGTCCAGGACGCGCTGACCCGGGCGCAGTTCGGGCAGCAGGTGGGCCGCCGAGTTGGCGGCGGTCCGCCAACGGTGCGAGCGCAGCACGGACTCGTGGTGGCCGTGCGTGTAGACGGCACTGTCGCTGGTCGATGGTTCAGACATGTGCCGAACCTACGCCAGCGTCCCACATAATGACTACACACGTCTCGCTTTATGGACAGCTGCGAGACCGTGAGGCTCGTGGCGCGCTGCCCGCCACGGGACCCGCCGCGCCGGATCGACACGACCGGCCGGGGTTCAGCCGCCGCCCGACAGCCCTGCGCCATCAGCGGTCAGTGCCCTGCTGCCCACGCTCGGGCTACGCCACCGTGTGACCGAGGTGGCTCAAGGCCACCGGCCCGGATCGCGGCCGGCAAGGCCAAGCAGCACGTCCAGTGAGGCCGGGTCTGTCCCGGTGTCGACGACCGGCCCGTACAGACCCGGGTGGCTGTCCAGCATGTCAGGCGTGGACATCGCGGCGGCGAAGCCGGTGCAGACCGCGAGGTCATGATCGGTCACGGTGAAGCGTTGGCCGGTGGCGCGCGCCAGGTCCCAACCGTGCAGGACGAGCTCGTCGAGCACGACGGTCGCGAGTTCGGCCGAGGGCATCGTGACGCCGCCCGCCTCCGCCTCGCCCTGCCACGCCGAGGGTTCCCGCCAGGCCGCGACGAGTGTGTCGAGGTCGTGGCCGAGTCGCTCGCGCCAGTCGGGTGACAACCTCGCCCCGCCGCCGGGAGCCTGACCGTCCGGAGGCGCGTGACGCGCGGTACGGATGAAAGCCGTGGTCAGCACGCACACGTGAGCGGCTAGATCACGCACGGTCCAGTCGGCACACGGCGTCGACAGGTCCAACTGGTCGTCGCGCACGCCCGCCGCGATCCGCCGCATCTCGGCCGCGGCGTCCACGAGGTCGAAACCGACCCCGGACGGGCCGGGCGCCTCCGGGGACGCCTTGTCACCCAGCAACAGGAGCAGCCGTACGGCCAGTTCGGCCGGACGACTCTTCGCCACCATATGCCCGCCCGGCAGCATCTCGGCCGCCACGCCGAGCCGGTCACGCGCGACGCGTGCCTGGAACTCCGCCGGGAACAGGCGGTCCTCCCGGGCGACCAGGACATGGGTCGGGACGTCGGGCCACGCCTCGAACAGGCACGGCTGTCCGAAAGGCGTGTCGGCGGGTTCGCGATCGCCTTCGGCCATCTCCTCCCGCGCTCCCTCCGGGAGGTCGTGCAGGAAGACCAGTTCAGGGTCGAACTCGTTCGACCGCCCGGCAGCCTCGTTGGCCTTCCGGCGCGCCTCGTCCGCGCCGGTGGCCGCGAACCACTCCCCGGGCGTCTCACCGGGGACCGGGATCATCGCGTTGAGCAGCACGACACGGGACACGGCGGCGCGCTTGCCGATCATCGGAACCGTGAAGGCACCCAACGAGTGCGCGACGAGCACGACGTCGCGGTGCTCCCCGATCGCCTCGTCCGTCAGGGCCGCGTACTCGGGCAACCCCAGGGCCGGATCGTCACCCTGGATCTCGACCGGGACCGCGGTGTGCCCACGCTTCTCGAGTTCGGCCACGGCCTCGCGCCAGTACACCGCGCCGGCACCGCCCGCGCCGGGAACCAGAACGAACGTCGCACCCATCATCTGCCCCCAGTGGTCCACCCTGTCTTCGACACCCGTACCGACGGTCCGGGTGGGACGAACTCATCGTTGTCCCACGGCTGCCTTCCCCCTACCGCGACACACGGGCGTGCGGCCACCTGGCGTCCATCGCGTTCCTCACCGGTCCCCACCCGTCGCGGGTGACCGCCGCCAGGGGCTCCGGCGACCCGGGCGGGCCGAGCGGCCGGCGCCCCGGCGCAGCGCGAGGCCCGCCCCGAGTACGAGAGCGAGGTCAACGTCCTCGCGGCGGGCTCCCGCGCTGATTCGGTCAGGGGTTTCCGTCGGCGTCCGCCCTCGTCCGGTCACCGATGGCATGCGTACCGACGGTGCCCAGGGCCGCTTCCGCCTCGTCGGCCGCGCTCCGCGTACCACCCTCGGCTCGGGCCTCAGCACGCAGCTGGGCGCTGCGGCTGGCCACGGCCTCGTCCGTGGTGAGTTCCAGCAGCAAGCGACGCAGCGTCCGGGCGGTGGCGTCCTCGGCGTCCACCCGCTGGGCGACCCCGAGTGCGACCAACTGGTCGGCGTTCCCGAACTGGTCGGCCGCCTGCGGGAACGCGATCATCGGCACCCCGTGGTACAGCCCCTCGGCACAACCGCCCATCCCGGCGTGCGTCACGAACGCGTCGGCCTCCGCCAGGATCGCCAACTGCGGCACCCAGGAACGGACCTCGACGTTCGCCGGGATCTCGCCCAGCTCCGCGGGATCGGTGTACTTCCCGATCTGCAGCACGACATGCCAACCCGGCAGGTCCCCGAAGGCCGCCAGACACTCCCGGTAGAAGGCGGGCTGCCGGGTGTACGCGGAACCCAGCGACACCAGCAGCACCTTCTCCGCCCCGGCCGGCCGGTTCCAGATGCCCTGCTCGGCACGCTCCCCGAAGCACGGTCCGACGAAGGTGACCGTCTCCGGCACCCGGTCCGCGTACGGCTGCATCGCGCGCGGAATCATCGCCACCGCGCGCGCCGGTTGGCCGGAGAAGGCGGCCGGTTCGGTGGTGGTGGCACCGCACTCGGCCAGCCAGTCCGCGAACCGTTCGTAGTACGCGTCCGCGCCCGGCAGCGCCATGATCTGCGCCGCCGGGCCGTCGTCCGCGTCGGCGCCCTCCCAGCGGACGTAGGCGGGGGAGAGCTGCAGCGTCGGCCGGCCCTGCCGTTCGGCGAGCGCACGGGCGGCGTAACCACCGATGTCGTAGAGGTACAGCTCGGCCGGGTCCTCGTCGAAGGCCGCGCGCAGCTGCGGCAGCATGTGGATCGCGTCCTCTAGGAAGACGCTCATGGCGGCGATCGGGTCGTCCGGCCAGTCGTTGTCGGCGACGGGCAGCGTGGACTCGTACGGCACGAGGGTGGCGCCGGTGGGCTCGATGAGGTGCGCCACGGCCTTGTCGTTGGCGTAGCTCACGCGGTGGCCCCGGGCCACCAGCTCCCGGATGATCTCCAGACTGGGCAGCACGTGGCTGACGGCGGGGATGCCGACCATCGCGATGTGGGCGGGGCGGTGACGTGCGGAGGCACGGTGTGCGGACATGGGTGTTCCTCGATTCCGGTTCGGACGTACGGAGACGGGCACCCGCCGCGTCGATCGGCAGCCGCGCACGGCGCGCAGCCGCGCGGGCGCGCGCACGTGTCGGCGCCGCACCGTGCTGGCACGGCGCGGGTCACGCGGGTCCGCACGGACCTGCGCGCCGGGGTGCGGGGACGGAGCGGGTGCTGGGGCGCGGGGCATTGCCCGCGCGGCCGTCAGCCGTACAGCTGGATCTGGAAGAACATGTCGTACAGCCTAACCGGTGGCGCTGACCGGCGCCGCCGGATTTCTCCCGCGAACATGCCGGACGCGCCTGGTCAACTCCCGCCGCGTAGGCGCTTCTCCTGCAGGGTCGTGAGCCGCGCCACGAAGACGGCCGCCACGATGATCGCGGGGAGGGTGACGAAACCGCTGATGATCTGTACGGAGACCAGCCCCTCCGCGCGGTCGATCGTGGCCTCTCCGTGCCAGGAGGGCAGGAGGAACAGCCCGAAGTAGAAGCCGACCAACCACGTGCTCCACCATCCGTTGACCAGCCCGCGCCGGGGCGGATAGCGCACCCCGTGCAGCCACTCCGGCGGTTCGGCACGGGTGACCGCCCACACGTCGTTGGCGATCTGCTTGGGCATGAAGAAGTTGCAGATCGGGATGAACCAGACAGCCAACGCCATTGCCGGGGAATACCGCACCCGCCCCGGCTCGAACGCCGCCGCGTTCCTCCTGGCCCGCCGGAACCAGGACAGCCACAGGACGACCGTACAGACGAACAGGACGCCTCCGAACCCGTCCACCAACTGGCTGCTGTCCTTCAGTGAGGCGTAGTCGGGGTGCGTGGCGAGGGGCCAGTCATCGGGCTCGCGGGAGAGTTCGCCGTCCAGGAAGAAGCGGAAGAGGATGCTCACCGCGCTCCAGGCGAGCAGCACGAGCAGCATCACCCAGGTGAGCGTGCCCAACAGACGTATCGGGCGGGCCTCTTCGGGCGGGGGCGCCTCCGGCATCCGGTACGGCGGCAACGGTTGGTAGGGACTCGGTGGAGCCTGTCCCCACACCGCCGAGTGACCGTACGGAGCGCCCTGCCGGGCCGTGGGCACCAGGTTCGGGGCGGGCACCTGGTTCGGGGTGGGTTCCGGCGGACGCAGCGACACGGTGGGACTCACGGTCGGCGGGTGGTCCGGCGGTCCGGGGACGGCCCCGGGACCTTCGAGAGGCGCACCGTCCGTCCCGCTCTCCGGCCTCTCGCTGTCGAGGAGTTGTACGGCCTGCCGGCCCAGCTGCGCCAGCACCTGGCCGGGCAGCCAGGTCCCGGGGATCTCGCCCTCGGTGCGCGCGACGAGGGTGTCCACGTCCGGCCGGCGCTCCGGGTCCTTTTCCAGACAGGCCGCGATCACCTCGTACAACGGACCGGACAGGCCGCTGAGATCCGCGTCCTCCTCGGCGATCCGGAACATCACCGCGTGCGCGTTGCCCAGGGGCGTGTCAAAGGGCATGCGGCCGGTGGCGGCGTACGCCAGCACCGCGCCCAGGCAGAACACGTCACTGGCCGTCGTCACGTCCCTACCGCGCACCTGCTCCGGCGACATGAAGCCGGGCGAACCGACCACCACACCCGTACGCGTCAAACCANACGTCACTGGCCGCGGTCACGACGCTCCCGCGCACCTGCTCCGGCGACATGAAGCCGGGCGAACCGATGACCGAACCCGTGCGGGTCATGCCGCCGGAGGACTGCATGGCGCTGTCCAGGGCACGGGCGATCCCGAAGTCGATCACCCGCGGCCCGTCGATCGTGATCAACACGTTCGACGGCTTCAGATCCCGATGCACCAACCCCGCCCCGTGAATCGCCTGAAGCGCCCGCACCAGACCCGTCGTCAGCGCCCGCACCGAGTTCTCCGGCAGCGGACCGAAGTCCCGGTCCACCACCTCCATCAACGAGGGCCCCGCGATATAGCCCGTGGCCACCCACGGCTCAGCCGCCTCCGGATCAGCGTCCAACACCGGAGCCGTCCACTCCGCGCCCACCCGCCGCGCCGCCGCGATCTCCTGACTGAACCGGCGCCGGAACTCCGGTCGCTGCGCCAGCTCACCCTTCACCGATTTCACCGCGACCGTACGGCCCCGCTCGCTACGCGCCAGATAGACCCGCCCCATACCGCCCTCGCCCAGCCTGCCCAGCAGGCGATACCCGCCGATCGAGCGTGGATCACTGCTCTCCAGCCGGTCCAATGCGCCGTCCCTCCCCCGTTCGTCGACCAGGCTTCCTCACGCGCCAGCGGCGATCCGGTCGTCCTGCATGTTGGTGAGCCGGGACACGAAGACGACGGCCAGGATGTACGCCGGGATCGCGAAGAAGTGGGTGAAGATCTGCAGCGCGATGATCCCCTCGGCTTCATCGATGGTGGTCTCGTCGTACCAGGAGAAGAACTGCGAGAAGGACCAGATGAAGTAGATCACCCACATCGTCCACCACCCGGAGACCAGGCCGCGCCGGGGCGGATACCGCCTGCCCTGGTACCACTCCGGCGGGTCACCGCGGCTGACGCTCCACACGTCGTTGGCGATCTGCTTGGGCATGAAGAAGTTGCAGAACGGGATGAACCAGACGCCCAGCGCCATCCCCGGGTCGTATCGCACCCGCCCCGGCTCGAACGCCTCCGCGTTCAACCGCACCCGCCAGAACCACATCAGCCACAGGATTATCGTGACCAGGAAGGCCAGCCCCCCGAACACATCGATGATCTGACTGCGCTCCTTCAGCGCGGTGTATTCCGGGTGCGCGGTCACCAGCCAGCTCTCCGGGTGACTGGAGAGCGTGGCATCCAGCGAGATGGAGTGGATGAGGGCCGCCACGGTCCACACCAGGGTCAGCAGGATCAGCACCCAGGTCGGGGTGCCGATCGTACGGACCGGGCGGGCTGGTCTGGGCGTCCGACCGGGGTGTCCGTACGGCCCCGCCGGCCCGTAGGTGGTGTGCTGGCCGCCGCCCATCCACGGCTGCGGATAGCCGTACGGACCGCGGCCCGCCTGGTACGGCGAGACGTTCGGCCCACCAGCCAGCGCCGGGTGGTAGGCGGAGGGCGGCGTGGACGGCATGGAGGGCGGCTGAGTGGTCGCCGAGGCGGCATCCTGCCTCTCCGTCTGGCCCTCCGGGTCCTCGCTGTCGAGGAGTTGTACGGCGTGCCGGCCCAACTGCGCCAGCACCTGGCCGGGCAGCCAGGTCCCGGAGATCTCGCCCTCGGTGCGCGCGACGAGGGTGTCCACGTCCGGCCGGCGCTCCGGGTCCTTCTCCAGACAGGCCGCGATCAACTCGTACAACGGACCGGACAGGCCACGAAGATCCGCGTCCTCCTCGGCGATCCGGAACATCACCGCGTGCGCGCCGCTGTCCGCCGTACCGAAGGGCATGCGGCCGGTGGCGGCGTACGCCAGCACCGCGCCCAGGCAGAACACGTCACTGGCCGCGGTCACGACGCTCCCGCGCACCTGCTCCGGCGACATGAAGCCGGGCGAACCGATGACCGAACCCGTGCGGGTCATGCCGCCGGAGGACTGCATGGCGCTGTCCAGGGCACGGGCGATCCCGAAGTCGATCACCCGCGGCCCGTCGATCGTGATCAACACGTTCGACGGCTTCAGATCCCGATGCACCAACCCCGCCCCGTGAATCGCCTGAAGCGCCCGCACCAGACCCGTCGTCAGCGCCCGCACCGAGTTCTCCGGCAGCGGACCGAAGTCCCGGTCCACCACCTCCGCCAACGAGGGCCCCGCGATATAGCCCGTGGCCACCCACGGCTCAGCCGCCTCCGGATCAGCGTCCAACACCGGAGCCGTCCACTCCGCGCCCACCCGCCGCGCCGCCGTGATCTCCTGACTGAACCGACGCCGGAACTCCGGTCGCTGCGCCAGCTCACCCTTCACGGACTTCACCGCGACCGTACGGCCCCGCTCGCTACGAGCCAGATAGACCCGCCCCATACCGCCCTCGCCCAGCCTGCCCAGCAGGCGATACCCGCCGATCGAGCGTGGATCACTGCTCTCCAGCCGGTCCAATGTGCCCGTCCCTCCCCCGTTCGTCGACCACCACGAGGATAAAGGTCACCACCCGCGCCCAGGAGGACGGGCGTTGCTACCGCTCGGTTCCGTGGCCCGCGGTCCGCGTGTCCGATGCTGTCCTGTCCAGTCCCGCCCCATGCCGTGCCGTCCAGTGCCGTGCCGTGCTCCGAAGTGCTCCGCTGATCCGCGGTCCCGCCGACCGGCGCACGCCGCCGTACGGCCGTGTCCCCGGGCGCGCGTACGGCCGTCCCGTCCGCTCACCCCGCCCGGGAGAACACCTTCGTGGGGCGACCGTCCGCGAAGCTGCGGCGCAGCTCGCCGCCGGACACCTCCAGGCGGCTCACGGGGCCGGGGCCGCACGCCTGTTCGGAGGACTGGTAGGTGACCCGGGACGGGCCGAGCTTCACCGGCGGGCCGGCGGAGCGCAGGTCAGCCTCGAAGCGGCAGTCGAAGTTCGGGCCGGTGGCGGAGATGGACACGACGGTGTCACCGAGCTCACCCTGCTGGACGTGGATGCGGTACCGGTTCGCGTCACCGGTCCCGGACGAGCGCTCCCAACTTCCCAGGAAGTCACTCGGGATGCCGTCGCCAGCGCCGTCCGTGGAGGGCTTCGGATCGGAGGGGTCATCCGCGGACGGGTCGGACGGGTCGTCCCCGTCGGCGTTCTCCTGCGAGTCCTGGCCGGTCGAGGCGGAGCTGCCGGGGTCCGCTGTGTCGTCCTCCGAGCCCGCGCCCAACACCAGGTACGCCGCCACCCCGCTGACCACCACCAGCAGCGTGATGAGGACCGCGATCACCACCGCCGGGCCACTGCCACTCGGTCGTCGCTCGCCCAACGCGGGGTACTGGTGCACCGGGGTGCGGTGTTCCTGCTGGGCGGACGGCGGGCCCAGGACGTGCGCTTGGTGGTGATGCTGGCCGGGCAGCTCCGGGCCGGGCGTTCGGGACGGCTCGGGCTGTGGCGGCTCGGGCTGTGGCGGCTCGGGCCTGGGCAGGTTACCGGCGGACGTCCGCATGCCGTGCACCATCGGAGGATCGGTCGGCGGTGGCGGCCCAGCGACCCCAGCGGCCCCGGCGTCGGCGGTGGTGGGAGTCCAGCGTACGGCGGGCGCGTCGCCCGGCGGAGGGTCGTGCGCGGGCACGTCATCCGCGGCGTCCGCACCGGCACCGGCACCGGCACCCGCGCCAGCATCGACACCGGCCTCGTCACCAGCCCCGGCAGCATCAGCGGCACCGGCGGCACCAGTCTGCGGTGACAGCCGCTCGCCCTGCCCGCCGGTGTCCCCGCTCGGGTTCTCCGCCTCCAGCAACTCGGTCGCGTGTCTTCCGAGTTGAGCGACCAGCCCGCCCGGCAGCCAGGGCTCGTCGGCGCTTTCCGGCTCGTCGGTGGCCGCCAGCACCTCGTCCAGCGTGGGCCGTTCGTCCGGGTTCTTGGCCAGGCACCCGGTCACCAGCTCGCGCAGCTCCTCCGGCAGCCCGGACAGCTCCGCCTCCTCCTGCGCGATCCGGTACAGCACGGCGTGCACCCCGCTGTCCGCACCACCGAAGGGCGGCTCGCCGGTCGCGGCGTACGCCAGCACCGAGCCGAGGCAGAACACGTCGCTCGCCGGAGTCGGGCTGTCGCCCCGCACCTGCTCCGGCGACAGGAAACCGGGTGTGCCGACGATCGCGCCGGTGCGGGTCAGACCGTCCTTGGAAGCGGTGGTGTCCAACGCACGGGCGATCCCGAAGTCGATGACCCGCGGCCCGTCGATCGTGATCAGCACGTTCGACGGCTTCAGGTCCCGGTGCACGATCCCCGCGTCGTGCACGTCCCGCAGCGCGTGCGCAAGACCGGCCGCCAGCAGCCGTACGGAACGGGCCGGCAGCGGACGCCCGCTGTCCGCGACGACCCGCTGCAAAGAGGGACCGGCTATGTATCCGGTGGCCACCCACGGCTGCGTGGCCTCCGTGTCGTCGTCCAGCACCGCGGCCGTCCACCGGCCGCCGACCCGCCGCGCGGCGCGTACCTCCTGGCGGAACCGGGCGCGGAACTCGTCCTGTTCGGTCAGCTCCTCGCGCACCAGCTTCACCGCGACCGTACGGCCCCGGTCGCTGCGCGCGAGGTACACCCGGCCCATGCCGCCCTCGCCAAGCCTGCCGATCAGCCGATACCCGCCGATGACCCGCGGGTCCCACGGCTCGAGTTGCTCCATGGTTGCACTGCCCCTTCCCCCGGATCGGAGGGTACGCGCTCGCTGCGACAGGGGACGGACAGTCGCTGATCCGTGACCCGAGCACGCCCACGGCGACAGAATAACGGCACCCGGACAGGGAACGCCCCCCGCTTCCCGGCCTGTTCGCCGGCACGCGCACGCCCGCGCTCCGGGACGACAACGCGGTCGGGCGCCGGGCATCGGCGACCGACGCCGCTCCCCTACCGCCGGACGCCCTAAGTAAGCTGGGCACGCTGCCCGGCGCCCACCCGGCAGGCGGGGACGCCCGGCACGGACAAGGAGTGAGGCAGGCATGACCAGCAACGACACCGGAAACGACATCCTCACGCGGCCCGCGACCAAGGCCGCGGTACGGGACGCCGACCGCGCGCACGTCTTCCACTCCTGGTCGGCCCAGGGCCAGATCGAGCCACTGCCGGTGGCCGGCGCCGAGGGCTCGTACTTCTGGGACTACGACGACAACCGTTATCTGGACTTCTCGTCCCAGCTGGTCAACACGAACATCGGCCACCAACACCCCAAGGTCGTCGCCGCGATCCAGGAGCAGGCGGGCCGCGTGTGCACGCTCGCGCCGGGCTTCGCCGTGGACGTACGCGCCGAGGCGGCCCGGCTCGTCGCCGAGCGCACACCCGGCGACCTCGACCGGGTCTTCTTCACCAACGCCGGCGCCGAGGCCGTCGAGCACGCCGTACGGATGGCCCGGGTGCACACCGGACGGCCGAAGGTGATGTCCACCTACCGCTCGTACCACGGCGCCACCGCCGCCGCGATCAACCTCACCGGAGACCCGCGCCGTTGGGCCTCGGACACCGGCTCAGCCGGCGTCGTACGGTTCTGGGGGCCGCACCTGTACCGCTCGCACTTCCACGCGGAGACCGAGGCGCAGGAGTGCGAACGCGCGTTGGCGCACCTGGAGGAGACCCTCGCCTTCGAAGGTCCGAACACCATCGCCGCCATCATCCTGGAGACCGTCCCGGGCACCGCCGGGGTGCTCGTGCCGCCGCCCGGCTACCTCGCGGGCGTCCGGGAACTGTGCGACCGGCACGGCATCGTCTTCATCCTGGACGAGGTGATGGCCGGTTTCGGGCGTACGGGCACGTGGTTCGCCGCCGACCTATTCCAGGTCACGCCGGACCTGATGACCTTCGCCAAGGGCGTCAACTCGGGCTACGTGCCGCTCGGTGGGGTCGCGATCTCCGACGCGATCGCCGAGACCTTCGAGCAGCGACCGTACCCAGGCGGCCTCACCTACTCCGGGCACCCGCTGGCCTGCGCCTCGGCCGTCGCCACGCTGAACGTCATGGCGCAGGAGGACATCGTCGGGAACGCCGCCCGGATCGGCGAGCGGGTCCTCGGTCCCGGGCTGCGCGAACTCGCCGAGCGGCACCCCTCGGTGGGCGAGGTGCGCGGCACGGGCGTGTTCTGGGCTCTGGACCTCGTACGCGACCGGGACACCCGCGAGCCCCTGGTGCCGTACCAGCCCAGCGGGCCGGACAACCAGCCGATGGCGGACTTCGCGGCGGCCTGCAAGACCCGCGGGCTGTGGCCGTTCGTCAACATGAACCGCACCCACGTCGTGCCGCCCTGCACCATCACCGAGGCCGAGGCCAAGGAGGGCCTGGCGGCGCTCGACGAGGCGCTGGCCGCCGCCGACGCGCACACCACGGCGGGGCGCGCGCGGTGATCCGGCGCAGCACGCTGCGGGCGCAGATCGCCTCGGCGCTGCGGGACGAGATCATGGCGGGCCGGCTGCCGACCGGGCGGGAGTTCACGGTCAAGGAGATAGCCGAGCAGTACGGCGTCTCCGCGACGCCCGTACGCGAGGCGTTGGTCGACCTGGCCGCGCAGGGGCTGCTGGAAGTACGTCAGCACCGGGGGTTCCGGGTGCACGAGTTCACGCTGGCGGACTTCCGGGCCATGGTGGACGCGCGCTCGCTGGTCTTCGACGGGGTCTTCCGGCGGGCCCTCGCCCGGGCCGGGGGCGGGCACGACCCGCACGACGGCGCCGGCGTGCCCGGTCCGCGTACGGGCCGGGCGAGCTGCGCGGCGGCGGCCCGTCAGTTGGCGGACCCCGCCACGCTGGCGTCCGTACGCCGCCGTGCCCAGGCGGCCGAACGGGCGGCGCTGGCCGGTGACCTGGACGTGCTGATCGGCTATGACCTGCGGTACTGGCGAGAGCTGGGGAACATGGTCGGCAATCCGTACGCCGCCGAGTTCCTGGACCGGCTACGCGTCCAGTGCTGGGCCTTCGCGGTGTCCCGCCTGCGGCGCGAGCGCGACCTGCGCGGACGACTGTGGGCCGGGCACCAGGAGTTGCTGGCCGCCGTCGAACGCGCGGACGCGGCGACGGCCGAGCGGCTGATCAAAGCGTATGACGCGCACGCGCTGGAGTTGGTACACGGGCTGAGGGCCCGGGGCGAGCCCTCGGTCGAGCACCAGGCCGAGAGCGGGACCGGAAACGAGGGCCGCAGCAGGGACCGGGAGGAAGCGAACCCGGGGCTGGGGCCGGGCGCGAGCGCCGCGGACTGAGCCGCCACGGCGGGCCGCCGCGTCCGTCTGGCGTTCCACCCACCGGGCGCCCCGCCCGTCGGGCGTCTCCGCCCATCACGCACCCGCACGCTCAGGTTCCGTCGACGCGCCCTCGACGCGCCCCGGACATACGGGACTACCCTGTTCCGACCCGATCGTCGTCGTGCATGGGAGCGCACCCTTGGCCTGTGACCTCTGGCTGGTCCCGCTGGTCGACGTGCTGTGCCACAGCCCCGACAATCCGTTCGCCGAGGAGATCCAGACGTACGACAGAGCGCTGGCGGAGGCCGATCTGCCGCCGGTGCCCGTGCACGGCTACGTCGCCGGGCTGGCCGGGGACGTGGCCCCGGTCGCCGGGTTCGACTACACGGCGCTGCACCTGCTGCGCCGCGCCTATCTCCTGCAGCTCGCCGGGCTGGAGGTCACACCGGCGGACGGACTCGGCGGGGACTACGAGCAGCTGCTGGAGATGTTCGAGCAGAGCGCGCAGCGGTCCGCCCTGGTCTGGCACTACGACCACGCGGGCGCGTACGTACCGCTCGACTTCGCCGCCCCGCTGACCAATGACGAACTGTTGGCCGGCGGCGGCCCGCTGGGCTCCAGCCACGCGCTGCTGCGGGAACTCCGCGCCGTCGCGCCGTCCTTGGCCATCGACCCGGACGATCCGCCGCCCGCTCCCGAGCCTCCCGCCTACCCCACGGAGCTGGAGGAGCCGGCGGCACCGGTCGCGGACGACGGCGCTCCGTTCGCCCAGGAGCGGCACGTCTGGCTGGGCCTGCAGGTGGCGGCCACCCGCAGCCTGGCGCAGGGCTCGCTGATCGTCTTCAGCTGAGTGCGTACGCCTCAGGTGCGTACGCCGCACGCCGCCGTCAGCGGGACCCGTCCGGCGGCCGCTGCCGTGGCATGTTCGGACGGGGGTTCGGCTGCGCGGGGAACCGGGACAGCTGCTGGTTCTCCGTACGCCCGCCACGGACGCTGCCGGACTGGGCGCGCAACGGCGCGGTGGAGGTGCGGAACTCCACGATCCAGTCGGCGGTTTCGGCACGCACCAGCTCGGTGACGTCCTCGGTGAAGCGACGCAGCACGCCGAGGCAGCGCTCCGCCGCCTCGCTCGCGGTGCCCTCGGTGGGGCCGAGGATCTCGCGTACGCTTTCCGCCGCCCAGTCGTACTGCAGCGCCTCCAGCCGCCGCTGGACCGCCTGAGCGGTCGTCACATCCCGCATCCAGCCCGAGGTCAGGCCGAACCAGCGGTCACAGCCCACACACACCGCCGCACCGAGCAGGGACACGAAGCCCCAGGGCGCGAGTGTCACCTCGAACGCCTCGGTGAGCTCCAGCAGCGGCAGGGCCGCCCCCACGGCCACCCCGACCGCCGCGCCGGCCCGGAGGCTCCGGGCGATCCGGCGCTTCCACCGGCGGTCGGCGAGATACCAGTCCACCTGGCGCAATGCGCCCTGCTCGACCCACTGGTACAACTCGTCCAGCCGCGCGGCTGGTTCCTCCCAGTCCCCGAGCGGAAACGCCCGCCCCAGCAGGTCACCGCGCCGCCCACTCGGTGGTGGGGTCTTCCGTGCGGTGGTTCCGGAGTTCTCCGGCTCCTTCTCCGGTTGACTCACCCGTCAACTCCCTACGACAGGCCGCCACACGGCGGCCGACTTGTCCCCTCCTTGCCCCCACCCACGGCCAACCGGAGCGACCCGACCGGGGCCGCCACCACGACCGATCGGAGAGCCGCCCGTCAGCGTGGTACGGCTGGTCCCGCGCCGCGGACCCCACGCCGCCGGTCCTCGTCACCGACCCGCCACCGTCGAGGCATCCGCCGGGGCGCGCAGTGCCCGTACGGGCTCAACACCCCGGACGCCCACGTACGCGCGCGCCACGGGCCACACGCCGCCCGGACCTTTCTACCGCCGAAAGGGGGAGTCGACGGTACCTCGCGGCGGATTCCGCCCGGACGGGGACCCTGTCACCCGTCGACACACCGGCCTCTCACTCGAACGAGTAACCGGTCAAAAGCCGGTACGCCTCGAGGTACTTCTCCCGGGTCCGCTCCACGACCTCCTCCGGCAGTCGCGGCGGCGGCTGATCGCCCTGCCGGTCCCAGCCGGACTCCGGCCCGGCCAGCCAGTCGCGGACGTACTGCTTGTCGAAGGACGGCTGCGCCCGCCCCGGCTGCCATCGGGCGGCGGGCCAGAACCGGGACGAGTCCGGGGTGAGCACCTCGTCCGCCAGCACCAGCCGGTCCGTGCCGGCGTGCTCCTCGAGGCCGAACTCGAACTTGCTGTCCGCCAGGATGATGCCGCGGTCCCGGGCGATGTCCCGTGCCCGGTGGTAGACGGCCAGGGTGGTCTGCCGCAGTTGCGCGGCGGTCTCGGCGCCGACCCGCCGGGCGACCTCCTCGTAGGCGACGTTCTCGTCGTGCTCGCCCACCTCCGCCTTGGTGGCCGGGGTGAAGATCGGCGCGGGCAGCTCGGAACCGTCCCGCAGCCCCTCCGGCAGTACGAGCCCGCAGACCGTGCGGCTCTGCTCGTACTCGCTCAGTCCGGAGCCGGTCAGGAAGCCGCGCGCGACGCACTCCACCGGGATCATCCGCAGGGAGCGGCACACGAGCGTCCGCCCCGCCCAGTCCGCCGGCGCGCCCGCCGGCACCTCGGTGGACAGCACGTGGTTCGGCACCAGGTCCACGAGCTGCTCGAACCACCACAGGGAGAGCTGGGTCAACACCCGCCCCTTGTCCGGGATCTGCGTCGGCAGCACCCAGTCGTACGCGGACACCCGGTCACTGGCGACCATGATCAGTTCACCGGCGTCGTTCTGGTACAGGTCACGCACTTTGCCTGTGTGCAGATGCACCAGCCCGGGCACCTGCACGGGGGCGGGCTTCTCGACGAATCCGGACACGGACTGCCTCCCATCGGCACGACGTGGACCCTCGCATTGTCCTGTACGACGCGCGCCACGGCTCGCCCAGGGTCCGCCGATCCGCCCCGGGACGAGCCGCGCGCGTGGGCCCGCCCGCGCCGTACCCGCGAGCTCAGGACAGGTTTCCCTCCCGTGCGCAGATCCGGTCCAGCAGGTTCGCCATGGCCCGCTGCACCCGTGGATCGGCGTGCCCGGGCCGGTCCAGCGCCGGCGACCAGGCGAAGGTCCCGGACGCGAACACGAGCGCGCCGCTCGGCGCCTCGTAGAGCGAGGTCTCCTGATGCCGCCGGGCGCCGTCGAGTGCCTCGTACGGCGAGTGGGCCAGCAGGATGCGGTTCACGTGCTCCGGCAGCGGGGTGCGGGGGAAGTACCGGTCGGCCTCCCCGGCCACCAGACCCGGCAGTTCGTCACCCTCGACGGCACCGGTCGACTCCCAGAGCCAGTGCCCCGCGTTGCGTACGACCAGCGGGCGGGGCTCAGGGACCTGGCCGGCGTACTGCAGGCCCAGCAGTTGCTGCTCCGGCTCCCCCTGCTCGCGCCACAGCGCGGCTCGGCCGCCGCCCTGCCGCTTCCGGCAACTGACCAGCCGGTCGGGGGCACCGGGCGGCATGTCGTGCAGCTCCACCTGCCAGTACATCGTGTTGGCGGAGAGGAACACCAGGGAGGTGCCGGCCTGCCGAGCCCGCTCCGCGCCGCGGCGCATCGCGCTGGACCAGTACTCGTCGTGGCCGGGGAAGATCAGCGCGCGGTACCGGGTCGGGTCGACCCGGCCGGCGTGCAGGTCCCGGGCCTCGGCGTAGGCGAGGTCGTAGCCGTGCCGCTCGGCCCAGCGGATGAAGTCGTAGGCATGGCCGACGTGCAGCGGCAGTCCGGCGCCGGCGTACGGACGGTCGAAGGACACCGTGACGGCGGCCTCCTCCTCGCCCAGCAACCGGCCCGACTCGTCCCAGGCGTGATAGAGGCTGGCGCCGGTGCGTCCGTCCTCCGGGAAGAGGTTGTACGCCTGCCAGGTGATGTCCGGCAGCAACAGCAGGAAGTCGGCGGGGTCCCGGTCCCGCACGGTGAACGGCACGTGCGAGCGATGGCCGTCCGCCGTGGTGAGCACTGCGACATGGGCGCCCGTCGACCAGTAGTCCGGGATCTGTAGGCGCCAGGACAGCCACCAGTGGTGGCACGAGACGGTACGTCCGGCGGCGAGCGGCTCGGGCTGCACGATCCCGGAGAGCCGGGGGCTGGTGCTGATCTTCGTGGCGCCCTCGCCGCCGTAGTGGCCGATCCGGTACACGTCGACGCTGAACGACTGGGGCGGATTGACGGTGACGCGGAAGTCGATCGAGCCTCCGGGATATACACCGCCCTCGCTCCCGGCGAAGCCCTTGATCTGGCGGTCGACGTCGTCGGCGGTACGCAGGCCGCTGCCGGTACGGTCGGGGCTCGGGTCGGCGTACCAGGGGATCATCCGGCCGTTCTCGAAGTAGAGTTCGCTGCCGCGCAGCCAGGGCAACGGGCCCTGGCCGAACGGGTCGGTGACCGCGTGCGCCAGCGCACCGGATTCCCAGCGTCCCGTCCGCTCGGTGTCCACGTCTGCTCCCCTCCCAGGCGTCCCCCGTGTTGACCGCCCCACACCATCACATTACGCACGCGCACCGTCACCGTTCGTCGCGACCGTGGCCAAGTCGTTGCCTGCGGCAAGCGTGTACGCCGGACGCGCACGAGGCGGACCGAAGATCGGGACGGGCGGGCCGGACGGGGCGGGCAACTGTGGAATGCGGGCAGAGCCCGGGACCAGGGCGGACCAGGGCCGGTTACCGCAGGGCCAGCGGCTTCTCGAGCGGCACCCCACGCTCACTCAACCAGTCCCGCAACGGGCCCGGGTCCCCCTCCTCCGCCAACGCCAGCGCGGGGGCGCTCAGATCGGCCGCGCGCACTCCCTCGACCAACAGCACCGGACCGTCCAGCCAGTCAAGGCCGGGCGCCACGGCAGCGGAGTCGTCCGCGGCGGCGCAGCACACCGCCGCGGCGACGTGCTCGGCCAACAGCTCACGGCCGTCACTCCGGGGCCGCACGGGCGGGCCCAGCGGAGCCGGCACCCCGTCCACCGGCACGGCGGATGGGGGCGGCGCGGCGGCCGCGGCCTCCCTGGCGAGGTCCTCACGGGTCACGGCGGCGCTGATCCGGGCCGCGAGCAGGTCGTTGTCCCCCTCGCCGTGCGTCAGCCGCTCGAGGATCCGCAACAGCGTGGCGGCGTACGGCGGGCTGGCGCGGGCGGCACGGGCACCCTCGGGTAGGTCCAAGTGCCGCTGGCCCGGGTGCTGTTGGTTCGGATGCCGGTGATCCGAGTGTCGCTGCTCCGGATACGGCGGGTCCGGCTCCGCTGCCGCCGGCCCCCGGCCGTCCGGGCCGGGTCCGCCCGGCCCAGGCTCCGCCGCCCGGGACTCGGCTACGGGGGACGCGTCCTCGACCGTCGGAGTCGCGCACCGGACACCAGCACCACCAGCGCCGGCGGTACCAGTGGCCCGGGACGTCGTGCCGGCCCCCGCCGCCCCGGACGCCCTAGAGGACGCGGCGGGAGCCGAACGGCCCGCCGTGCCCGACCGGTCGGGTGCCGTGGCACCTGGGTGCCCCTCGTCCGTACCGCCCGAACCGTCCGGGCCGCCCGCGCCAGCCGCACCGTCCGAGCCAGCCCCGGCGTCCCGCTCCGTCCGGGGCCGGCCGCCCGGTCTCTCCGTGGCGTCCAGCGCCTCGAACAGCCGCGAGGCGTCCGTGCGCCAACCCCGATCCACCACCTGCTCCGGATACGCCACCCAGTCCACCGGCCCCCAGTCGGCGGCGGCCTCCGGGCCGCGCGGCTCGCCGTGGAAGAGCCGGGCGGCCAGCAGGGAGAGCGAGCCGTCCATCGTTCCAGGGTCCATCAGCAGCTCACACGCCGGCCGCTCGCCCAGGCGTACGGCCAGCCCGTCCGCCATACGGTCCCGCTGGGACAACTCGGTGAGCGCGGAGACCATGCCGGCATGCAGCCGACACGGCCAGCGTCCGGCCCGCCACGCCGGCAACGCGACCCGGGTGAGCAGCCGGTCCCATCCCGCGTATCCCAGCCCGACCTGCTCCTGAGCCGTCGTACGCAGCTCCCGGTCGAGGTCCTTCGCCCGGTCCGCCGCCGCGGCGGCGACGCCGCGCTCCATCTCCGCGCTGTGCGGACCGCAGAACCGCAGCAGCAGCCGTGCGATCCGGCCGGTGAGCCACAGCCCCGCGTGCCGTGCCCCGCCCAGCGGGCCCGTCGGTCCGTCGGCTGGGGCCCGAGCGGCCCGGTCGGCGCGCGCCACC
>NZ_LJGU01000141.1:98550-101783 GCF_001751245.1 Streptomyces oceani | reverse complement strand
TTGTGGTCTCAGAACCCACACAGTGAACGCGAGCATCAATGGTCAAGCCCTCGGCCTATTAGTACCGGTCAACTCCACCCCTTACAAGGCTTCCATATCCGGCCTATCAACCCGGTCATCTCCCGGGAGCCTTAACCAATCAAGTTGGAGGGAGCCCTCATCTCGAAGCAGGCTTCCCGCTTAGATGCTTTCAGCGGTTATCCTTTCCGAACGTAGCCAACCAGCCATGCCCTTGGCAGAACAACTGGCACACCAGAGGTCCGTCCGTCCCGGTCCTCTCGTACTAGGGACAGCCCTTCTCAAGACTCCAACGCGCGCAGCGGATAGGGACCGAACTGTCTCACGACGTTCTAAACCCAGCTCGCGTACCGCTTTAATGGGCGAACAGCCCAACCCTTGGGACCGACTCCAGCCCCAGGATGCGACGAGCCGACATCGAGGTGCCAAACCATCCCGTCGATATGGACTCTTGGGGAAGATCAGCCTGTTATCCCCGGGGTACCTTTTATCCGTTGAGCGACGGCGCTTCCACAAGCCACCGCCGGATCACTAATCCCGACTTTCGTCCCTGCTCGACCCGTCAGTCTCACAGTCAAGCTCCCTTGTGCACTTACACTCACCACCTGATGACCAACCAGGCTGAGGGAACCTTTGGGCGCCTCCGTTACTCTTTAGGAGGCAACCGCCCCAGTTAAACTACCCACCAGACACTGTCCCTGATCCGGATCACGGACCCAGGTTAGACATCCAACACGACCAGAGTGGTATTTCAACAACGACTCCACCACCGCTAGCGCGGCAACTTCACAGTCTCCCACCTATCCTACACAAGCCGAACCGAACACCAATATCAAGCTATAGTAAAGGTCCCGGGGTCTTTCCGTCCTGCTGCGCGAAACGAGCATCTTTACTCATACTGCAATTTCACCGGGCCTATGGTTGAGACAGTCAAGAAGTCGTTACGCCATTCGTGCAGGTCGGAACTTACCCGACAAGGAATTTCGCTACCTTAGGATGGTTATAGTTACCACCGCCGTTTACTGGCGCTTAAGTTCTCAGCTTCACCACCAAAGTGGCTAACCGGTCCCCTTAACGTTCCAGCACCGGGCAGGCGTCAGTCCGTATACATCGCCTTACGGCTTCGCACGGACCTGTGTTTTTAGTAAACAGTCGCTTCTCGCTGCTCTCTGCGACCACACCCAGCTCACCACGCAACGGTGGATCACCAGACATGGCCCCCCTTCTCCCGAAGTTACGGGGGCATTTTGCCGAGTTCCTTAACCATAGTTCACCCGAACGCCTCGGTATACTCTACCTGACCACCTGAGTCGGTTTAGGGTACGGGCCGCCACACCACTCGCTAGAGGCTTTTCTCGACAGCATAGGATCATCCACTTCACCACAATCGGCTCGGCATCAGGCCTCACCCACATGTTGCACGGATTTCCCTGCACAACGGGCTACACCCTTACCCCGGGACAACCACCGCCCGGGCTGGACTACCTTCCTGCGTCACCCCATCACTCACCTACTACAAGCTCGGACCATCGGCTCCACCCACCACACTCCCGAAAGAACATGGCAGCTTCACGGACTTAGCATCACCTGATTCGATGTTGAACGCGGCCTAGCGGGTACCGGAATATCAACCGGTTATCCATCGACTACGCCTGTCGGCCTCGCCTTAGGCCCCGACTTACCCTGGGCAGATCAACTTGACCCAGGAACCCTTAGTCAATCGGCGCACACGTTTCCCACGTGCGTATCGCTACTCATGCCTGCATTCTCACTCGCGCACCATCCACAACTCCCTCACAGGGCTGCTTCACCCGGCACACGACGCTCCCCTACCCATCACAGCCCCCGTTAAGGGTTCACACTGCAATGACACGACTTCGGCGGTATGCTTGAGCCCCGCTACATTATCGGCGCAGAATCACTTGACCAGTGAGCTATTACGCACTCTTTCAAGGATGGCTGCTTCTAAGCCAACCTCCTGGTTGTCTCTGCGACTCCACATCCTTTCCCACTTAGCACACGCTTAGGGGCCTTAGTCGATGCTCTGGGCTGTTTCCCTCACGACCATGGAGCTTATCCCCCACAGTCTCACTGCCGCGCTCTCACTTACCGGCATTCGGAGTTTGGCTAAGGTCAGTAACCCGGTAAGGCCCATCACCTACCCAGTGCTCTACCTCCGGCAAGAAACACACGACGCTGCACCTAAATGCATATCGGGGAGAACCAGCTATCACGAAGTTTGATTGGCCTTTCACCCCTAACCACAGATCATCCCCCAGGTTTTCAACCCTGGTGGGTTCGGGCCTCCACGAAGTCTTACCTCCGCTTCACCCTGCCCATGGCTAGATCACTCCGCTTCGGGTCTAGGACACGCTACTCAACGCCCTTATCGGACTCGCTTTCACTACGGCTCCCCCACAACAGGTTAACCNTATCGGACTCGCTTTCACTACGGCTCCCCCACAACAGGTTAACCTCGCAACATGCCGCAAACTCGCAGGCTCATTCTTCAAAAGGCACGCAGTCACCACGCAACAAAACAAAGTCTCGCCACGCTTNCTCGCAACATGCCGCAAACTCGCAGGCTCATTCTTCAAAAGGCACGCAGTCACCACACACGACGCAAAAGCGCCCCATGCTCAGCTCCCACGGCTTGTAGGCACACGGTTTCAGGTACTCTTTCACTCCCCTCCCGGGGTACTTTTCACCATTCCCTCACGGTACTATCCGCTATCGGTCACCAGGAAATATTTAGGCTTAACGGGTGGTCCCGCCAGATTCACACAGGATTTCTCGGGCCCCATGCTACTTGGGAAATCACATAATGAGCCACCATGATTTCAGCTACGGGGGTCTTACCCTCTACGCCGGGCCTTTCGCATGCCCTTCGCCTATCACAATGGTTTCTCACTCACCGACCGTCCGGCAGAACGATCACAGCAACTCCCACAACCCCGCACACGCAACCCCTGCCGGGTATCACACACATACGGTTTAGCCTACTCCAGTTTCGCTCGCCACTACTCCCGGAATCACGGTTGTTTTCTCTTCCTACGGGTACTGAGATGTTTCACTTCCCCGCGTTCCCTCCACACACCCTATACATTCAGATGCAGGTGACAGCCCATGACGACTGCCGGGTTTCCCCATTCGGACACCCCCGGATCACAGCTCGGTTGACAACTCCCCGGGGCCTATCGCGGCCTCCCACGTCC
>NZ_LJGU01000141.1:81050-96050 GCF_001751245.1 Streptomyces oceani | reverse complement strand
GATTCCCGAAGCATTCCGGCATGCCGAAACAGACCCCGGAAGGGTGTCCAACACAGAGATGGATGCCGTCACACGACGGCGAGAAACGCTCCCCCGGAACCAACCGGCCCCGTGGCAACCTGATGAACAGTACGGATGCCGCCCGGAACTGTCAAACGGGTTCGCCCAGATCCGTCAACCTGCCGCCCGCGTCTGGCTGGTCGTCCTCCACCCGCCGCAGGACCCGGGTCAACAGCTCGCCGAGCACTTCCCGTTCCTGCTGAGACAGGTCTCCGAGGAGGTTCTCCTCGAAGACCGAGGCGCGTCGCATCACCTGGAGCCACTTCTCCCGCCCGGCGTCCGTGAGCCCGATGATGACCCGCACCCGGTTCTCCAGATCACGCTCCCGAGTGACGAGCCCCGCGGTCACCATGCGATCGATGCGATGCGTCATCGCCGCCGGGGTCAGGCCCAGACGGCGGGCGATGGTGCCCGGCCAGAGCTGGTACGGCTCGCCCGCCATCACCAGCTCCTTGAGCACCTCCCATTCCGGGTTGTTCAGCTCGAGCGTGGCCAACTGTCGACCGTAGGCGACGCCCATCCGTCGCTCGAGCCGGCTCAGGGCGTTGACGACCTGTTCCACCCGCGGGTCCAGATCGCCGTACTCACGCTGGTAGATGGCGATCTGCTCGTCCAGTGACGGCTGTCGGTCGGGCATGGGACGGAGTATGCCACGGAACTGATTCGACCTCGAAGCCTTGCCTTGTGTAGTGTTTAGCGTCGAACTTTAGCTCTGAAGTCTTCGGCGGACAGCGGCTCACTCCTTCCCCTGGAGAGGGTGGGGAGCGCTTCCCCTGTCCGCTGAGCCCCCGTGACCGACACCGCGGCCGTTGACCTCATCGGTCGACGGTGTGGTGCGCGTGTGACCATCCGAACCTTCGACGACCTGGGTAGGTGAGTGTGACCACGGCGATGGACGCGACCTTGCGCCGGATTCAGTTGGGCAACGCCCTCGCGGCGTTCGGCAGCGGCTTCACGGTGCCGTACCTCTTCCTGTACGTGGCCGAGGTACGGGCACTCGGCGCCGCGACCGCGGGTGCCGTGCTCGCGGTCTTCGCCGCCGCCGCGCTGCTCGTTCTGCCTCTCGTCGGTCGGATCATCGACCAACGAGGACCGATGCCGGTGGCCCTGGGCGGCGTTGCCGCGGCCGCGATCGGAGCGCTGGGACTGGGCCTGTCGGGCAACGCGTCGTACGTCCTGGTGTGCGCCGCCCTCATGGGTGGCGGAGTAGCGGTGGTACAGCCGGCGCTGGCCACGATGATCGTCCGGTGCTCGACGACGGCCACCAGGTCACGGGCGTTCGCGACCCAGTTCTTCCTCAACAACCTGGGCATGGGTGTCGGCGGACTGCTCGGCGGCCAGATCGTGGACGAACACCGACCCGGCACCTTCACCACGCTTTTCTGCGTGGAGGCGGTCATGTTCCTCGTGCTGGCCGGGGTGCTGACCGGGGTGCGGCTGCCGAAGGTGGCGAGCGTCGACGGCGACCCGCCGGACGACTCGCGCCAGCCGACCGCCGGCTGGCGACAGTTGGTCTCGCACCGGGCGATGCTTCTGCTCTGCGTCCTGGGCTTCGTGCTCTTCTTCACCTGCTACGGCCAGTTCGAGTCCGGGCTGCCGGCGTACGGCGTCGAGGTGACCGGTATCCCCGCGTCCACGCTGGGCGTCGCGCTGTTCGCCAACACCGCGACGATCGCGGCGACCCAGTTCGTCGTGCTCCGGCTGGTGGAAGGCAAGCGGCGCAGCCGGGTCATCGCGCTGGTCGGTCTGATCTGGCTGGTCGCGTGGTTGGCCGCCGGCTTCTCCGGCCTCGTCCCGCACGCGCAGGCGGTGGCCACCACACTGTTGATCTCGACGTACATGCTCTTCGGGCTCGGGGAGTCGATGCTCTCCCCCACCGTGGCACCGCTGGTCGCCGACCTGGCGCCGCGCCGCATGGTCGGGCAGTACAACTCGGCCTTCGCGCTGGTCAAGCAGCTGGGGGTGGCGGTCGGTCCGGCCGTGGGCGGCATCATGGCGGCACAGGGCGCGTTCACGGCGTACATCGTCCTGCTGGTCGGCGCGTCGTTGGGGATCAGCGCGCTGGCACTGTGCCTCGGTCGCCATCTCACGGCGGCGCAGGACAATCCGGCACGGGCGGCTGGTTCCACGGTGGTCGCCAGCTCGGCACCCGTCGTGGCGGATGCGCACAACGGCACGTCCGAGTCCGCCGCGGCCCCGGCACGCGCCACGGCGCCGGACCGCGAACGGTCCGTGGCGACGCTCGGCTGAGCGCCGCACCAGCTCCCGTCTTCCTCGCCGCCTCTTTCGTGCGCGAGGTCGTGCGGGAGGTCGCACGGGGGCGGGTGCACGTACGGCGTACGCGACTGGCCGACAGTGGTGGCTGTCCGGCTTCCTCGCGAACAGGTGCTCCCGTCCCCACACTTCGAGGCGGCCTCTCCCCAGGCCGCGTCCGCCAAGGATTCAGGAGCCACCGCGCTCACCTGCCCTGACCCGCCCGCGCACCGAAACCGACTCACGCGGGCCGGTCAGCTCGAAGAGCGGGAACGTTCCGACCTTGAAGCTGGAGTCCGTCTCATTCGCCCTGCGAGATCATGGCTGCCAGGTTGCACTCGGTGTGCAGGAAGAACGTGTGGTATCCGACCAGGTGACTGACGTCCTGCATGTCGATCTGGGCGACGTAGGTCATGGACTTCCCACACTTCGAGCACTCAGGGTAATGGGCGTCCTCCATCCATACGGGCTGGCCGCCGACTGCCGAGTGAACGGGATGGGGGCCTGCTCGGCGGTCGGGAACCATTCGTACGGTAGGAGCTTCGATCGCCTGGAGGTTCGTGCCGGGCTCAGCGGGAGCTGACAGACGAGCGGTCCCGTCCGATCCGACCTCGATGAACACCGTGTCGGCGTCAACATCGCATTGGTAGCAGACAGCCAGCCGAAGTCGCCCGACCCAACCGACGTGGGCCAGTGCCTCGGCGACCCGCTCGTCGGCGGTGTCCAGGTCCAACGCCGTCCACATCGGACCGCCACATCCAAGGCAGCGCTCGTGTCCGGACTCTGCGTCGTCTCCGTGTCCCCCCGCCCCGTCTTCTTCGGCCTCCAGGTAGTAGGAGGTGCTCCCGGCCAACTCCCGCACCTGGTTCCCGTCCAGCATCCAGCCGCCTTCCGGCATGTAATCGGCTGGGCCGACGCAGAGCTCGTCGGCACCGGGTGGCGGCTGCTCGCGCCAGCGCCGGAAGGCCGCCTCGGCGACCGGGCCTCGCGCCTGTGCCAAGGCCCGCAGCAGGTGATTGAGGCGTAGCCCGTCCTTGCAGCCAGCGTCGACCTTCATCACGAGGCCACGTTGAACCTCACTGTCGGCCGCGCGGTACAGCTTGGCCGGATACACCACGTCCGCGGCGAGCAACCGCGGGAGATGCGGCGCCAGCTCTTCCGGCGTGTCGTCCGCGAGATCCTCGAGTTCGTAGATGTCGCCATCGTGTTCGGCAACGGCCCGGGCGATGAGGTCATCCAGGTGGTGGATCATCCGTGGAACCTAACAACAGCCTCTGACAAGGCGCTCCCAACCCGTGGCTCCCGGGCCCGCTCTTCGACGGTTTGACGGTGCCGAGACAGTCCGCTCCCGGGCCAGGCCGCCCGCCCGCACCGCGCGTCGCGTGGGACCGCACGCACGCCTGGGGGCGGGCCCGCCGGGCCGGTCCTCAGTCAGCGGGCAGGGCGAACTCGCACCACACGGCCTTGCCTCCGCTCGGCGTGCGCCGGGAGCCCCAGGTCGAGGCGATGGTGGCGACGATCGAGATGCCGCGCCCCGCCTCGTCCACGGGCTCCGGCTGTCTCCGGCGCGGCAGGTGGTCGTCGCCGTCGGTGACCTCCACGATCAGCCGGCGGTCCGTACGTCGCAGCCGCAGCCGCATGGGCGGAGTGCCGTGCTGGAGGGAGTTGGCGACCAGTTCGCTGGCCGCGAGGACGCCCAGGTCGTGGAGCTCGGTGGCGAACCGCCAGGAGGTGAGCACTCCGGAGGCGAACGCGCGGGCGCGCGGCGCGGCTTCCGTACCACCGAGCAGGTCCAGTGAGGCGCCGCGGAACAACTCCGCCTCCGTGTCCGACCGCTCGGGGTGGTGGAGCACCAGCACGGCGACGTCGTCGTCGTGCTCGGCGGTGATCCGCATGGCGCGCAGCATCCGGTCGCAGGTCACCTGTGGTTGACCGGTGGCTCCCGCGAAGGCCCGCTCCAACTCGGTGATGCCCTCGTCGATGTCGGCGTCCCGGCGCTCGACCAACCCGTCGGTGTAGAGCAGCGCCGTCGAACCGGCCTCCAGTGGCACGGAGCCGGAGGTGTGCTGCCAGCCGCCCGTCCCGAGCGGCGGGCCGGTGGGCTCGGCGGTGGCCCGGACCGTGCCCTCCGCGTCCCGCACGAGGATGGGCAGATGGCCGGCCGAGGCGTAGTTGAGGCAGCCCTCACTGGGGTCGTGCACGGCGTACACGCAGGTGGCGATCTGGCTGGCGTCGATCTCGGAGGCCAGTCCGTCGAGGAGTTGCAGGACCTCGTGCGGTGGGAGGTCCAGGCGTGCGTAGGCGCGTACGGCGGTGCGCAGCTGACCCATCACGGCGGCGGCGCGGACGCCGCGGCCCATCACATCTCCGATGACCAGCGCGGTGCGTCCGGCGCCGAGGGTGATGACGTCATACCAGTCGCCGCCCACCGCGGCGTCCGTACCGCCTGGTTGGTAGGTGGCGGCCACACGAAGGTCGTCGGGCTGTTCCAACTCCTGCGGCAGCAGGCTGCGCTGGAGGGTCACGGCGGCCTGACGCTGGCGGCGCTCGCTGGAGCGGAGTCGCTCGGCGGACTCGACCTGGTCGGTGACGTCGGTGCCGAAGATCAGCACGCCGTCGTACTCGGCGGAGGTGATGGGCGTGCAGGTGAAGGTGTAGTAGCTCGTACGGTTGCGGCCCTCGATCCGGCGGGACTTGACGCTGCGGGGACGACCGCTGCGCAGCACCTGGTCCATCAGCGGGAGCAGGCCCAGCTCCTCGACCTCCGGCAGGGCCGTACGCGCCGGGGCACCGACCGAGCGGGGGCCGAACACCTGGGCCCAGGCGTCGTTGACGTACGCGATGCGGTGCTCGGCGCCGCAGACGACCGCCGCGAGCGCGGGGACCTGTCCGAGGAGGCCGTCCACCGGCAACGCGTCGATGCTGCTGAGCGCACCGACGGCGCGGGTCTCCTGGGAGGCGCCCGGGTCGTGTCCGGTCGACGGCTCGAGCGGTGGCTCGGGGGCGCGGCTGTGCGGGACCTCCGGGCTGTTCGTGCGTGGTTCGTCCGTGTGAGTCCCGTCGACGGGAGAACCGTCGACGGGAGCGCCGGGCGGCGCCGTGGTCGGCACCTGTGGGTTCGAGCCGTCCGGTCCGGCCTGTCCGCCCGACTCCCGCACGTTGCCTGAAGTGACGGCGCTGGCCGAGTCGCTGACGGGCCGGGACGCGCTCATGACCTCGTTCGCGGGACGTGAGGCGGCGTCCCGCAACTGCGCCGTCGCACCAGCGCCCGCGCCCGCTGCCGCGCCGTCCGCTCCACTGCGCTTGTCACGGGCGGCGGGCACGGCTGGCCCGCTCTCGGACTCCGAGCCGGCTGGCTGGCGCGGCGCCGTCGCCTGTCTCGCCGCCCGCGCGGCTCGACGCCGAGCGGCTTTGGGCAGCCGGGCGCTCCAGCGCGTGAAGTTCACGTCGTCCGATTCCTCGCGTTGGTCCTGTGGCGCGCGACCGGGTCGCTCGTCGCGCTGTTGCTGCTTCCGGCGCTGTTGGCCGTGTTGGTGTTGCCGTTCACGACTATCACTCTTCGCAGATACGTCCCCACCCATGGTCACACGTTCAGTGTGGCCCATGGCACTGACACCCGTGCTCCGACGCTCTCTCAGACGAGCACACGCGGCGGGAGGTTCCGTCAGCTCCGGTCAGCTCCCGCCCGTCCGGCGGTCCGTGCCGGCGGCCACCTCGAACTCGGCACGGGGGTGTTCGAGCGAGCCCAGGGACACGATCTCCCTCTTGAAAAGACCGGACAACGTCCACTCGGCGAGCACCTTGGCCTTGCGGTTGAAGGTGGGCACCCGGCTGAGGTGATACGCGCGGTGCAGCAACCAGGCAGGGTATCCCTTGAGCTTCCTGCCGTACACGTGGGCGACCCCCTTGTGCAGGCCCAGCGAGGCGACCGAACCGGAGTACGGGTGTCGGTAGTCGCTGAGTTCGGCGCCGTCCAGGGCCGCGGTGAGGTTCTCGGCGAGGCGGCGGGCCTGTCGTACGGCGTGCTGGGCGTTGGGGGCGCAGGTGGGCGTGGTGGCCTCGGGGTCCGGCTCCCGCGCCTCGGCGGTGAGGTCCGGTACGGCCGCGCAGTCTCCCGCGGACCAGGCGTGTTCGGTGTCGACCACCCGGAGTTGGGGAGTGCACCGCAGCCGCCCGCGCCCGTTCCGCGGCAGGCCGGTGGCGGCCAGCACGGGGTGCGGCTTGACCCCCGCCGTCCACACGAGGGTCCGGGCGGGGTGCCGGGAGCCGTCACTGAGTACGGCGACGCGCCCGCGGCAGCTGTCCAGCCGGGTCTCGAGGCGCACGTCGATGTTCCGCCGGCGCAGCTCACGCAGGGTGTACCGGCCCATCTCGGCGCCGACCTCGGGGAGGACGCGGTCGCTCGCCTCCACCAGTAGGAACCGCAGGTCCTCGGGGCGCAGGTTGTGGTAGTAGCGGCAGGCGTAGCGGGCCATGTCCTCCAGTTCGCCGAGCGCCTCCACGCCCGCGTAGCCGCCGCCGACGAAGACGAACGTGAGGGCGGAGTCCCGTACTTCGACATTGCGGGTGGACGAGGCGATGTCGAGTTGTTCGAGCACGTGGTTGCGCAGCGCGATGGCTTCCTCGACGGTCTTGAACCCGATGCCGTGCTCGGCGAGCCCCGGTACCGGCAGGGTGCGGACGACCGAGCCGGGGGCGAGGACCAGTTCGTCGTACGGGACGGTCAGCGGCGCTCCCTCCTCGGCGCTCGTGACGGTCTCGACGGTCGCCACTCGGGCGGTGTGGTCGACGGACGTCGCCTCCCCGACGATGATCCGGCAGGCGGGGAGTGTGCGTCGCAGCGGTACGACGACGTGCCGGGGTGAGATGGAGCCCGCGGCGGCCTCCGGCAGGAACGGCTGGTACGTCATGTACGGGTCCGGCGCGACCACGACGATCTCGACCTCGCCGCGTTGCAGTTTCCGTCTGAGCGTCTGCTGCAAGCGGAGGGCGGTGTACATGCCGACGTAGCCGCCGCCGACGACCAGAATGCGTACGGGTTCCTTCGTCACGTGTCCATGACGCACCGCGCGGCAGGGTTTTGTCCACAGGTTCCACCTGTTCGTATGACCGGCGGAACCACGAGGTCCGATTCTCCTGTCCCTCCGGAATGAGCGGTACGTGCCTGGTCAGCGGACTGGTCGCGCGATCCGGCGGATGCCGCAGAAGGAGCATCCGGGTCATTCAGCGCCGAGTGGTGAGGATACGGAGATGTGCCCTCTTCTCTCATGACCGTAGGTCAACTATCTTCGTCTGCCACGGGGGCGTCGTGTCGATGACCATTGATCGTTGGACCGCGTCACCGCCGACACGGACGGGGGTCTCCGGGGGGAGACATCATGACCGGGGGAACGATCATGCAGGTTCAGGCAGTCCAGGACACCACACGTGCCACGCCGTTGCGGGTGGACGCGCGACGCAATCTCGAGCACGTCCTGCGCGCCGCGCGGGAGGTCTTCGGGGAGTTGGGCTACGGCGCGCCGATGGAGGACGTCGCGCGGCGCGCCAGAGTCGGGGTGGGGACGGTGTATCGCCGGTTCCCCAGCAAGGACGTGCTCGTCCGACATATCGCCGCCGAGGAAACGGCCCGCCTGACCGAACAGGCACAGGCGGCGCTTGAGCAGGAGGGACAGCCGTGGGCGGCCCTGTCCCGGTTTCTGCACACCTCGGTCGCCTCGGGAGCCGGGCGGCTGCTGCCACCCCAGGTGCTGCGGACCGATTCCGTGAGTGGGACGGACGCACAGGCGGGGCTACCGGCGACGGAGGCACGGACGGGTGAGGTGCCCGAGTCGGGCGGGGGGACCGAGCCAGGAGG
This sequence comes from Streptomyces oceani, assembly GCF_001751245.1. Taxonomy (GTDB): domain Bacteria; phylum Actinomycetota; class Actinomycetes; order Streptomycetales; family Streptomycetaceae; genus Streptomyces; species Streptomyces oceani. The sequence goes on along the minus strand of NZ_LJGU01000141.1, from coordinate 87,883 downwards.
GGCGTCGGAGCCTCTGGACTCGCTCGCCCCCCTCGGGGACCCGGAGGGCTCGGTGCGGGTGCCGCACCAGCGCCAGGCCGTGGAGCACGAGCGCTCCGTGCTCCACGACGAGCAGTCCCTCCCGCGGTCCGGCGACGAGACGGGTTCACCGGGTTCACCCGACGTGTCCGCCGCCGGTCCGGCGTGGCCCGGCGACTCGGCACCGCAGGAAGCGCACGGGGCGGAGGACGAGACCCGGGCGGCGGAGTTGCTCGAGGTGGTCGGTCAGTTGGTGGCGCGCGCACGCGCGGCGGGACAGCTGCGGGACGACGTCACTGTCGGCGACGTCCTGCTGGTGATAGCGACGGCCGCGCCGATACTCCCGGACCCCTCCCAGCAGACCGCGGCGTCGACCCGCCTGTTGGAGATCCTGTTGGCCGGGCTGCGTTCCCCGGTGGCAGTTTCCGCTTGAATGCGGCGCTGAGCACCGGGAGTTGTTCAGGTGTCACGGTCAGCGAAAGCGCTTCGGGGGCATGATGCCAGACGGAAGGGCGAGATGAGCGGCGTCTGCCCCCAACACGCACCGGACGGGTGGTAACTGGACTTCTCGGGACACGGCGCGTCTTCCGTGTGGCACAGTGACCCCGAACTCAGCTGCGACAAGACCTGCGGGGACTCCAACTATGGGCGTTGACGGGCGGGGTGACTCGCACGGCGAGAGCGTCACCGGGCCGTACGGCGAGCCTGGGGGCGGAGAGGTGGCCGCCACGCCGGGCGATGACGCCGCGCCCACCGGGCCGGCTCATCACCCGGCTGACGATGGGGACGCTCCCGTCCAGGTCCCGGGGCAGGGTGGACCGCCGGCGTACGAGTCGGAGGCGCGGGGGGCGGGCGCGGGGGAGCAGGGCGGTGAGCCCGGCGGTTCCGGAGCCGGAGGCGTCCCGCAGCAGCGCACGGCAGGTTCGGACGCGGTGCGCCGGTCCGAGTCCGCGCCAGCGGATGCCGCCCAGGCGGATGCCGCGCTGTTGACACGTATGCGGGAGGGCGACAGTGAGGCGTACGACGAACTGTTCCGCCGCCATGCCGACGCGGTACGCCGTTACGCCCGTACGTGCTGCCGGGACGCGGACACCGCCGAGGACCTGACCGGCGAGGTGTTCGCCCGCACGCTCCAGGCCGTACGCCGCGGCGCCGGCCCCCGGACCGCCGTACGCGCCTATCTCCTCACCTCGGTCCGTCGGGTGGCGGCCGCCTGGGCGAAGACGACGAGACGGGAGCAACTCGTCGAGGACTTCGCGGTGTTCGCACAGTCGGCTGCCCGGGCGTCGACCGCTCGTGACGAGGACACCCTGGATCTCGGCGCGGATGTGCGGGCCATGCGGGAGGCCGACCGCTCCCTGGCGGTGGAGGCGTTCCGAAGCCTGCCGGAGAAGTACCAGACGGTGCTGTGGCACACGACGGTGGAGGACGCGAAGCCCAAGGACGTCGCTCCGCTGCTCGGTCTGTCGGACAACGCCACGGCCGTACTGGCGCACCGCGCCCGGGAGAAACTCAAGCAGGCGTATCTCCAGGCCCACGTCAGCCACAGTCTGACCTCGGGCGGAGACTGCGCGCGCTACGCCGACCGGCTCGGGGCCTACGCCCGTGGAGGCTTGCGGACCCGGGCCGAGCGCGGGCTGCGCAAGCACCTGGAGGCGTGCGCCCGGTGTCGTACGGCGGCGCTGGAGGTCACCGACCTGAACAGCCAGATCCGTATCCTCGTGCCGCTGGCCTTCATCGGTTGGTTCGGAGCCGCCGGCGGGGCGAAGGCGTTCGGTGCGCTGCTGGCCGGCGGTGGGGCCGCGGCCGTCGGAGGCGGTGCCGGGGCGACGGGCGGTGCGGTTGGTACGGCCGGTGGGGCAGCTGGGCCTGGTGGCGGCGCGGCGTCGAAGGGTCTCGGCACGCCGGTCAAGATCGGCATCGGTGCCGGCATCGCGACCGCCGCGAGCATCGCTCTCGCGCTGGCCCTCGTCGGGAACACGCAGCCGCAGGACCCGCGGGCGAAGCCCACACCTCCGGCGACCGTTCCCGCGCAGCAGCCCGAGAGACCGCCCGAGCCGGAGAAGCCCGCGCCGCCCGAGGAGCGCCCGGAGCCGCCTCCTCGACCGGCCCCGAAACCAAGCGCCCCCAAACCCAGCGCCCCGCCGGAGATCACGCCCAGCGGCACGCCCGAACCCACGCCGACCCCGCCGACGGAACCCACGCCGACCCCGCCACCAGAACCGGAACCGGAACCGACGAAGCCTCCTCCGCCGGAACCGCCTCCGCCAGCCAACTACCAGGTCAGCCAGCTTGAGTGGGCCGTGCTCGACGACCCGGAGGCGGACGAGCCCACGGTGCGCCTCGGGCGCGGCAGTTGGGTGTGGCAACGCGATCACCTGCGGATCGGCGGATCGAGCTACGACCACGGGGTGTCCGTCCGCGCTCCCTCCTCGGTCTTCATCGACCTCAACCGGGAATGCGTCGCGTACGACGCCCTGGCCGGTGTGGACGACTTGAGCGCCGGCGACCGAGGGGTCCGCTTCGCGGTGCTCGGTGACGGCGAGACGCTCTGGCAGTCACCAGTGGTGCGCCGTGGGGCCGCGCCGGAGGCCGTGCACGTCCCGCTCTCCGGCGTACGGACACTGCGGTTGGTCGTCGAACCGGACGGTCCGGCGGGCAGAGCCGCGCTGGCGGACTGGGCACAGTCCCGCATCACCTGCCGGTGAACGGCACGCTGGCACCGCGGGGAAACGCCACTGAGTGAACGGGTCGTGCGGGCTCGCGCCGGGGCGTTCCCGCCACACCGGTCACCGGTTCGGCCGGTTCATTCCCGCCCGGCCTGGCCCTGTCTCGGAGCGCGCAACCGCCCTCACAGCGCGGGACGTTGCTGTGCCGGGGTGACCCCGGCCGCAGCCGCGCGCTGCCGTGGCGCGGCGGAGCCCGTCCAGCAACTGCCGCGCCGAGCCAGCAGTCTCCGCAACCAGACCTCCGTGGAGACCAGGTCCGCGAGACCGTCCAGCGGCAGCGTCTCGCCGTTCGCCGCGGCGCGCAGGGCCTGACGTACGACCCGCGCCTCGATCAGCCCGGCGTCGGCGAGCAGCGGCGCCTCGAAGAGTTCGACCAGTTCCTCCACCGCCCGTCGCAGCCCCACCCGCGCGGAGGCGGCGTGTGAGGCGTAGGAGGGCGCGCCCCAGCCGGGGGGAACCTCGCGTACGCCGGCGCCCGCGAGAACCGCACGCAACACCGACGCTCGATGCCCTGGTTTCACCCGCGCCGATTCGGGGAGCTCGCGGCAGGCACGGACGACCTGGTTGTCGTAGAAGGGGGCGTGCAGCCGCTGGTTGCGGACCTCCGCGGCCTGTTCCAGCACCCGTTGGTTGGCGGCCTGCCGGGCGAGCGCGGCGCGGGCACGGCGTTCGCCGGGTCGCTCCATGATGGGTCGGGCCATGGCCGCCGCCTCCAGCCGCAGCGACACCTCCGCGAGTGCCTCGCCGGTCATCCACCGGGCGGCGGGCCCGGGCCTGCACCAGGCGAGCGCGGCCAGGGTAGCGTCCAGGGAGGTGACGCCGTTCGGTCCGGAGTCCCGGTCCCCGACCCCGCCCCCGTCGCCCGACGCGTCCTGCCCCGGAGACGTGAAACGTCTCTCCCGCAGATGTCTCGCCGCCTCCAGCACCCCATCCCGGTAGGACGTACGGGCGAGCCGGCGAGCCGCGCGGTACACCGTCGCCGGCACGACCAGCGAACGGCCCGCGCCGAGCCCGCGCTCGGCCCCCTCCGCACGCGCCAGCGCGGTCACCGGGCGCAGCAGGTGCCGGCGCTTCCGGTCCAGCAACAGGTCGGCGAGGCGCGCCGGATGCGCGTCGAGGACCTGCCGAGCACCGAGTCCGACGAGGTGGTCGGCACTCCCTGCGCTGAGCCGCAGGCGATGCCGCTCGGCGGTGATGAGGGCCGGCGCGGGCTCGTCGGTCAACGGTCCGCTCTCCAGGTCCGCGTACGGCAGCGCCTCCTCGCCTCCGGTGACGACGAGGTGGTGCAGACGTGGGTTCTCCGCGATCGTACGGGCCCGCTCCAGGTCGGCCTCGTGGCTTCCGGAGTCCGCCGTCCCGGCAGTCCCCGTCCCGGCAGCCGCCGAACCGCCTGGCCCGCGGCCGGAGGTCGCGCCGCGCGTGGCGGCGGTCAGGTCGTTGAAGGTGACCGCGAGCAGCCGTTCGCCGGCCTCGGTGTCCCCGGTGCCCATCACCGTGCCGGGCATGCCGGGCAGACCGGCGGCGAGGAGGGCCAGCGTGCCGGAGGCGGGGCCTCCGGACAGGTCGGCGCCGATGCCCGGAGCCGGACCGGTTCGTCCGCCGCGTGCCGCGCGTCGTTCGGCGGGCCCCATACCGGGCACCGGGCCGGGGTCGAGACGGTCGAAGTCGGTCTCGTACGCGTGCCGGGGTGCCTCCAACCGGCCGCGTACGGACGCCACCAGCGCGTCCCGCACCCCCGCGACGGCGGTGTCCGCGTCAACCGGCGGGGGCGCGGACAGGACGGAGGAGCCGGCCTGTTCGTAGCTGACGATCTCGTGGCTACTGCCGTCTCGCAGCACGAGGGCGTGCCCGGGCGGTACGCGGCGCACGCCGGCGTAAGGGGTGCCGTCGCCAAGCGCTTCGGGCGCGTCGGGGCAGGCGAGCAGGGCGGCCAGATGCGAGATGTCGAGGTTCGCCTCGACCAGGTCGGCCAGGGGCAACGCGGCCGTCGCGTAGGCGTTGCCGCCCGCCCACGGCGTGTGGAACACGGGGCGTACGCCGGCCAGGTCGGCGGCGATGGTGATGCGGCGGCCGACGTTCGCCACCGCCGTGTAGCTGCCCGGCCAGGCGGTCAGGTGGCGGAAAGCACCGCCCCGGTTGGTGTAGAGCCCGAGGCGCAGTTCCTCGTCGGTCGCGCCGCAGTGCCCGAGTACGGCGATCCGGTTGCCCGAGTCGGCCTGGATGACCCGTACTTCGTCGGGTCGCCAGTCCCCCACCGCCCACAGCGGATCGGGGCCGCCCCACAGGAGCTGTGCGCCGACCGGACGGACCGACTCGGGGCCGTACTCGCCGTGCGCCCCATCAGCGCCGTCGGGGCCATGGGCGCCATGGGCACCGTGGGCGTACGCCTCCGGGTCGTCGGAGCCGGGGACGGCTCCGTAACCCGGGCCGTAACCCGCGCCGTGATCCACGCCTCGGCCCGCGCCGTTCCGGCGTCCGCCGCCGTTGCGCCGGCCAGCGCCGTTGTGCTGCATGCCGCCGTACGGCCCCGCGGAGCTGCTCCATCCGACCAGCCATCGCATCGCCGCACGCCTCCGCCCGTCACGTCCCTGAGATCCCGGAGATCCCAAGGGTCAGCAGGTTCCGGGGCTCGCAAAAGCCCGATTGGTGCTGCTTCCAGTCACCGTTCACGCCCATGCTGCCACGAGAGCGACCGGACGGAGGCGCTCAAGGGGCGCATAAGTGTGTGAAGTGCGCCGCGAATGCGCGGCAGTTGGCGTGCCGGGTCGCCGGCACGGGCGGCTCTGGGCGGTCGTGCGGCAGGTCACCGCAGGTCAGGGAAGGCCGTCGTGGCGGACGGGAAGGATACCGACGAAGCTGCCCGGTGGACTCGCGCGAGTGCACGCGTGCTCCGATCGACCGGCTTCCGGGGGTTCGGCGTGTCAGCCTCCTGGGTAACGCGCCGCTGGCATATCCGGTCCGCGCTTGCGAACCGATTCCGAACCGCTCCCGGGCCGCCGTCGGTCGCCAGGCCATGCCCGGCGCTGGACGCCGGCCGACCCCCGCCCCAGGCGGCCACAGGTCCGTACCGGGAGGGCGGGTGAGCGGCAGGTGTGCGAGAGGCCACCACGGGGTAGCTATGGTGATTCGCCGCGCACGCATATGCCGGATGGGTCAACCGGCGTCATTCGGCCAAAAATGACGGTCCGGAGGACGGCTCGCCCTCCGGACCGTGCCGCCGCCCGCGGGGATATGGGGCGACGGCCTCCCCCGGCCCACTGGGTGCAGTTCAGCAGGCCGACCCACGCGACTCACATGGAATCGCGTCCGCCGAGGGTCGGCACAGAGCGCACGGACGGGCGCATGACCACACGCCGGGAGCACATGCCGACGGCTCATGGGACCGCCCGCGCCCGGGCCCGCACCGGTCACATGATTCCCGCCAACCGACACGGAGCCCCTTAACGCTTGGAATCCGGCGAACTACGCTGGGTCGCAGAGCTTTTCCGCACCAACGTGGACGGGGAGGCCCTGGCCGCGGTCACGCGTCGGTGTGGCTCGTCCGGAGCCTCGGCGTCCACCGCGGGCGACCGTCGTGTGTCAGGGGTGCGCATGTCCAGAGAGCCACGCGGGCCGAACGAGAAACTCGGCACCGTCCTCGTCCTCGCGGGAATCAGCAACGCGGGGCTCGCCCGCCGGGTCAACGACCTGGGGGCGCAGCGGGGGTTGACTCTTCGCTACGACAAGACGTCGGTCGCCCGTTGGGTATCGAAGGGGATGGTCCCGCAGGGAGCCGCTCCGCACCTCATCGCCTCCGCCATCGGCAGCAAGCTGGGCCGTCCGGTCCCGCTGCACGAGATAGGTCTGGCGGACGCCGACCCCACCCCGGAGGTCGGCCTCGCCTTCCCACGGGACGTGGGCGCGGCCGTGAAGTCCGCCACCGACCTGTACCGGCTGGACTCCGGCGGGCGGCGCGGTGGCAGCATCTGGCAGACCCTGGCCGGCTCGTTCGCGGTCAGCGCGTACGCCACCCCCACCTCCCGGTGGCTGATCGCGCCCGCGGACAGCACGGTGGCGCGCGGGCCGGAAGCGGCCCGTGCGGCGGCG
>NZ_LJGU01000141.1:63037-80602 GCF_001751245.1 Streptomyces oceani | reverse complement strand
TTGGTCGTACAGCAGGCGCGCCACCGCACGCGGCCGGGACGCGGGCGGAGTGGCCGTGCGGGCGCAGGCGAGGGCGGACCCAGGTGGGGCCGGCGGCGCGGAATCCGGTGACCCCGGCGGGGAGAGCGGCGACTCGGTGCCGGCTGTGCTACGCGTCGGGCACACGGACGTGTCCAAGCTCCGCGAGGCCGCCGACGAGGCACGCCGCTGGGACTCCAAGTACGGCGGCGGCGACTGGCGTTCGTCGATGGTCCCGGACTGCTTACGGGCGGACGCCGCACCGCTGCTGCTCGGCTCGTACTCCGACGAGGTCGGCCGCGCTCTCTTCGGCGCAACCGCCGAACTCACCCGTCTCGCCGGCTGGATGGCCTTCGACACCGGTCAACAGGAGGCCGCCCAGCGCTACTACATCCAGGCCCTGCGGCTGGCCCGCGCCGCCGCCGACGTGCCCTTGGGCGGATACGTCCTGGCCTCCATGTCCCTGCAGGCCACCTACCGCGGCTTCGCCGACGAAGGCGTCGACCTGGCGCAGGCCGCCATCGAGCGCAATCGTGGCCTGGCCACCGCCCGCACCATGAGCTTCTTCCGACTGGTGGAGGCGCGCGCACACGCCAAAGCGGACGAGTCGCACGCCTGCGGCACCGCGCTGGCCTCGGCCGAGGGCTGGCTGGAGCGCTCCCGGGCGGGCGACCCGGACCCGTCCTGGTTGGACTTCTACTCCTACGACCGACTGGCCGCGGACGCGGCCGAGTGCTACCGCGACCTCAAGGCCCCCCGCCAGGTCCGCCGCTTCACGGAGCGCGCCCTCTCCCAGCCCACCGAGGAGTTCGTACGCTCGCACGGGCTCCGGCTGGTGGTCTCGGCGGTCGCGGAGCTGGAGTCGGGCGACCTGGACGCCGCCTGCGCGGCCGGCAACCGGGCGATCGACGTGGCGGGCCGCATCTCCTCGGCCCGCACCACGGAGTACGTACGCGACCTGCTGCACCGCCTGGAACCGTACGGCGACGAGCCACAGGTGGCGGAACTACGCGAGCGGGCCCGGCCGTTGCTGCTCGCCCCGGCCTGACGGGAGGCGGACGCGACGACCTCTCGGGCGGAGGGTCTCACCAGCATGCCCGGGCGTGTCACCCTGCGCACCCGCGCAGGGTGACACCTGAGGCCGCGACGGCGCTTCGGGGAGAGGTGTGTGGAACGGAGGCGGCGAGCGCCGCCCGACTTCCGTCGCCACTGGTGCGCTCCCGGTACTCCTCGGCCGCCCTGCCACGTTCGTCGCCGTCCGGAAGCCGCGCCGTATCGTCGGAGCCGCTCGTCAGTGGCGACGTCCATCATGGGAGACGTGACGATCAGCACGGGACCGACCATCCGCACCGGAGCGAGGGAGAGACAGGATTGAGCGCGGCCCACGACTGCGACGTGTTGGTGATCGGCGGCGGCATCGTCGGCCTGTCGACGGCATACGCGCTGACCCAGGCCGCCCCCGGCACCCGCGTTGTCGTGCTGGAGAAGGAAGCGCGGACGGCGCGACACCAGACGGGCCGGAACAGCGGCGTGATCCACAGCGGCATCTACTACCGCCAGGGCTCGCTCAAGGCACGGTTCGCCGCCGAGGGCGCCGCCGAGCTGATCCGGTTCTGCGCGGCGCACGAGGTCCCGTACGAGCGGACCGGCAAGTTGATCGTCGCGACCGACCGGTCCGAGCTGCCCCGGCTGCACGCGCTCGCCCAGCGGGGACGCGAGCACGGCATTCCGCTACGGGAGTTGGGTCCGGCCCAGATCGCCGAGTACGAGCCGTCCGTGGCCGGGCTGGCCGCGCTCCGGATCGACACCACCGGGATCTGCGACTTCCGCGCGGTGGCCGGTGCGCTGGCCGGGCTGGCGGAGGCCGCGGGCGCCTCGGTCCGGTGCGGTGCCGAGGTGACGGCGATCGACCGACGCGCGGGACGCGGGGTGGCCGTACGGACCGCGGACGGCACGCTGTCGCGTGCCCGCGCGCTCGTCAACTGCGCCGGCCTGCACTGCGATCGGATCGCCCGGCTGGCCGGCGACGACCCGGGGATGCGGATCGTCCCCTTCCGGGGCGAGTACCACGACCTCGTACCAGCACGGGCCGAGCTGGTACGCGGGCTGGTGTATCCCGTGCCCGACCCGGCTTTCCCCTTCCTCGGCGTGCATCTGACCCGTGGCGTCGACGGCGGCGTGCACGTCGGGCCGAACGCGGTGGCGGCACTCGCCCGGGAGGGCTACGACTGGCGCACCCTGCGACCGTACGACCTGGCCGGGGTGCTCGGCTATCCGGGCAGCTGGCGCATCGCGCGCCGCCACTGGCGGTACGGCGCGGGGGAGTTGCGGCGCTCACTGTCGCGGAGCGCGTTCACCGCCACGGTGCGACGGCTGCTGCCGGAGGTGACGGCCGGGGACCTACGGCCGGCTCGGGCTGGCGTACGAGCCCAGGCGGTGCTGCGGGACGGCACCCTGGCGGACGACTTCCTCATCCAGGAGTCCCCGCACACGGTCCATGTCCTCAACGCCCCCTCGCCCGCCGCGACGGCCTCCCTGCCGATCGGTCGGGAGATCGCGGGACGGGTCGTACGGGCCATGCGGTGACCCGATCACGGGCGGGCGACGGACGGTGGACGCACGGTTCACACCCGAATCCCGCACATCTCCACCGCGCCGGCCGCACGTAGAATCGAAGGCACTGTGTCCGAGAACGAAACACCCAGCACCGCCCCGCCCGACGCCGCCATCCCCCGCGAGATGCCCGAACCCTCCGGCTCACCAGCCCAGTCGCCCCGCCCCGGCCCGGCCGCGAACCCCGCGCCGGCCCGTCCCCTCCACGGCGGCCGCACCTTCACACCCCGCCGTGGTCGGGTCACCGACGCGCAGCGCCGGGCACTGGAGCGGCTGTGGACCACCTGGGGCCTCGAGGTGGACGGCTCCCGACTCGATCTGCGAGCGCTCTTCGACACGCTGCCGCCCGACGCCCCGATCGTCCTGGAGATCGGGTTCGGCATGGGCGAGGCCACCGCGCGGATGGCCGCCGACGATCCGGCCACGGGCATCCTCGCCGTGGACGTGCACACCCCAGGGCACGGTCACCTGCTGCGGCTCGCGGAGCGGAACGGCTCCACCAACCTCAGGATCGCCAACGGCGACGCCCTCGTCCTGCTGCGCGAGATGCTTGAGCCGGACTCCCTCGACGGTCTCCGCCTCTACTTCCCGGACCCCTGGCCGAAGAAGCGGCACCACAAGCGCCGCATCGTGCAACCGGAGTTCCTCGACCTGGCCGCCGGCCCGCTGGTGTCCGGGGCGCTGTTCGAGCTGGCCACCGACTGGGAACCGTACGCCGAGCACATGCTGGAGGTGCTGGACGCCCACCCGGACTACGTGAACACCGCCCCGGACGGCGGCTACGCCCCGGGCCAGGGCTCGCGCGCACCCACCCGTTTCGAGGGCCAGGGCCTGCGCAAGGGCCACCGGGTGCACGACCTGCGTTTCCGCCGGCGGTAGGCCGAGAGCGCCGTACGAGCGGGCGCGTACGGGCAAGGCGGCCGGGCCGTCGCGCTGTGTCCAGACGCGCCGGCGCCGGCGCGCGTACGGCCACGGTGGGCGTACGACGGGCAGGCGCGCGCCCCGGGCGCGTAGCCCCGACCGCACAGCTCATCCGCGACCGCTCAGCCGCCCGCCAGCTCCTCCCCGGCCAGCTCCTCACCGACCAACCGCCCGCCGGCCATCGCCTTGGCGTGGTGCTCCGGGTCCGTGACCCCCTCGGTCAGCAGCAGCACCACCGAGCTGCCGCCGTGCAGGCCCAGCCGTTCGGCCTCCGCGCTGGCGGCCTCTCCGGCACACGCGTCCGGCCGCAGCAGGCCGTCCACGGCACCCGCCACGCTCCCCGCGCATGCTCCCGCCGCCACCCCGGCACGGTCCAGCAGCCGCATCCCGTGCTCCGCCCGCGCGTCCCCGATGGCGCAGAAAGCGTCGAAGCCGTCGCGCAGCGCCGGCCAGGCCGTCGCCGAGGGCGTGCCGCAGTTCAGGCCGGCCATCGGGGTGGGCGTGAGCGCCGGCACCGTCACGATGTGCCCGGCGCGTACGGAGGCCATCGCGCCCGCCGCCTCGTGCGGCTCGACGCCGAGCAGCGTGCCGGAGTCCGTACGGCCGTAGTGTCGGGCCGCGGCGGCGGCGAGCGCGCCCGCGCCGACGGGGACGACCACCAGGTCCGGCTCGGCGTCGCCACCGCCCTCGGCGCTGGCCGCGAACTTCTCGTCGATCTCCGCGAACAGCGTCTCGTACCCCTCGGACACCCAGCCGGGGAACGGGTCGTCCGGATGCTCCGAGGCGTCCGCGACCAACAGGTCACGCTCGCCCGCCAGCTCAGCGGCGCGCGCCACGGACACGTCGAAGTTTCCGGATACCACCCGCACTTCGGCACCCTCCGCGCGCACGGCGTGGATGCGCGGCTCGGCCGTCGCCTCCGGCACCAGGATGGTCGCGCGCAGCCCCAGCCAGCGGGCGGCACTGGCCACCGCGCGCCCCCAGTTCCCGGCGCTCGCGGTGAGCAACCCGAGGTCACTGCCGGCCAGGCGCTGCCGCAGTTCGGCGTACGAGGTGCGCTCGGGGCTGACGCGGAGCCGCGTGCACAGTAGTCGGTGCACGGCCCACAGGGCACCCACGATCTTGAACGAGGGGAGTCCGAGGCGTGCCGTCTCGTCCTTCAGCCACACCTCACCCACGCCCCAGCGCGCCGCCAGTTCCGGGGCCGGACGCAGGGCGGTCGGCTGGAACCCGGGCACGCCGTGATGCAACGCGAGGGGGGTACGCGGGGGCTCGGGCACCGCCCGGTGATCCCGCAGGGGATTCATGAGGACGGACATGTTCACGTTGCTGTCTCCCATACGCTCGTACGCTCCACGGAGTTTCACCGTATGTCCGAGCGGACACGACCCTGCCGTCAGCCCCTCGCTGTACGGCGCACGCGCCGGCGCGTGCGCCGTCGGGCCGCGCACCCTCCGAACGTGTACTCCGCCGCCCTCGAACGATGTACGCGCGCCCGCGCCCATCTCCTCCACCCGTCTGAGGAAACCGACCGGGTTCGTCGGGAGAATGTCGGCATGTGGAAAGAGACTTGGAACCTCACCATTGGCGTGATCATGCTCGCCGCTTCCGCGGTGCTGCTTCTCGTCTTCCCGGACACGGAGTTCCTCTGGTTCGAAGGCCAGCCGCTCGGTATCGTGCTGGCCGCCCTGGGGGCCCTCGACCTGTACAGCTACGCCCGGGCGCGCCGCCGTCGGACGGCAAGCGAGGCCATCGACGGCTGACCCGCCGCTGGCTCCGACACCAGCACGCCCCGAGTCCGGGGGCCACCGGGAGCACCGCCGAGAGGACCCGACCCGGACCTGGCGGCTAGTGTCGAGACGTGGACCAGGCATACCAGCCGACCGGCGCGCCCGCGGTGCCCGCGTACGAGCGGCAGCCGCGGTTCACCGGCATGCCCGCCTCGCCGGAGGACTGGCGCTACCACCCGCCGCGTACCCCCTCCTGGTGGCACCGGCACCGCCGTACGCTGCGGGTACTGGCCCTCGCCGGAGTGCTGGCCCTCTGCGGGCTGATGATCCTCACCCTGGTGCAGCGACAGACCGGCACCCAGGGGCTGTTGGTCGGGCTGGCGCTGTCGGTGCTGCCGGTGCCGCTGCTCGTTCTCGCGTTGCGGTGGCTGGACGCCGTGGAGCCCACGCCATGGCGCAACCTCGGCTTCGCGCTCGCCTGGGGCGCCTGTGCCGCCACCCTGATATCGCTGCTGGCCAACAGCCTCACCACGAAATGGCTCGCCACCTCCGTCGTCACCGAGTCGCCGACCAGCGCCGAGTCGCTCGGTACGACCGTCGTCGCGCCGGTGGTCGAGGAGGCGGCCAAGGCCGCCGCCATCCTGCTCCTCTACCTCTTCCGCCCGAACCACTTCACCGGAGTCGCCACCGGGATCGTCATAGCGGGCATGACCGCCACCGGTTTCGCCTTCACCGAGAACGTCCTCTACCTCGGCCACGCCTACGGACAGGACACGGCCTTCACCGACAGCGGCGGCATCGAACTGGACCAGTCGCTGACCGCCGCCACCTTCGTCACCCGCATCGTGTTCTCGCCGTTCGCCCATCCGCTGTTCACCGGCCTGGCCGGAGCGGCCTTCGGCCTCGCCGCCGCGCTCCCCCACCGGCGGCGGGCAGCGCGCGTACTGCTGCCGTTGGTCGGCCTGTTGACGGCGATCGGGCTGCACGCCGTGTGGAACGCCGCGGCCACCGACGCCTCCAGCACCTTCCTTCTCGTCTACGCCCTCGCCATCCTGCCCGCCCTCGCCGGACTGGTCTGGCTGGGCATCGCCGCCCGGCAGCGCGCGTTGCGTACGGTCCGCCGTACGCTCCCCGCGTACGCCGTCGCCGGCTGGCTCAGCCCGGGCGAGTCATGGGCGCTGGCCTCCATGCGGGCCCGCGCCATCGCCCGCAACCTGGCCCGACGGGCGCACGGGCCGAGCGGTGCCGACACCGTGCGGCAGTACCAGCACTTCGCCACCACGCTCGCGCTCCTGCGCGCCCGCGCGGAACGCGGCGGCGGGGAAGCCGACTTCCACGCCCGCGAACAGGAGCTCTTGCACCACCTGTGGACGCGCCGCGCGTTGGCCGCGCCACCGACGGAGCGTTCCGCGATGGCCCTGGCGCACCGTGCCGCGCCACCACCGCAGCGCTGGGGACCGCCGCCCGGCGGGGGCGGCCCGCCGGGTGCTCCGGCCGGCGGGTACGGGCACGGCTGGTACGGGCACGGCCAGCCCGGGGCGTACGTACACGGCGGCCACAGCACGTACGGACACGGCGGATACGGGCAGCACGGCGCGTACGGAGCATCGCCGCCGGGTGCGTGACGGCCGGGCGCCCTACGGCCGCCATGCCGGAGTGGCCGCCAACTCGCACCACGTGGTCTTGCTGTCCTTATGTGGGATCACGCCCCAGCACGCGGCCAGCGCGTCCACCAGGGCCAGCCCTCGCCCGTACTCCTGTTCCGCGCTCGCGCTGAGCAGCATGGGCAGCACACGGGGACACGGATCGGTCAGCTCGATCCGCAACCGGTCCTCGTGCCGTACGACGTGCCGTACGAGACGCAGGCTGATCGGCACGCCCTCACCGACATGCCGGATCACGTTCGTCACCAGCTCGCTGACGCACAGCTCGGCCGTGTCGACCAGACCGGGCAGACCCCGGCGGTCCAACTCCGCCCCGACCTGGTGCCGTAGCTCGGCCACCGCGCATGGCAGGGCCAGCAGCGGGAGCGTCAGCGCGGGCGGCGGCACGTGCGTTCCGGAGGGTGGCGGCAGGCTGGGCGAGCTGGGTGGGCTCGGCGTGCTCGGCGTCCTCATGCGGGCACCTTTCCTCTGCGTCGTGCGTTCTGTGATGGGACGCTCACAGAGTGCTGCGAATCGGCATACGGTGAAAGGAGATCGGGTTCAGCAGCGCGGTGCGTTGAGCCGGCGGGAGGCGGGACAGAGGTACCGAGGCGGAGGGCGGGACATGCCACCACGGAAGGATCTGGACGCGGCGGCGAGCGTGCCGGCGTTCTACGGCGCCGAGTTGCGCTGGAAGCGCGAGTCGGCGGGGCTCACGCTGCAACAGTTGGCGGAGGGCTGCTTCTACAGCGTCGCCTATCTCAGCCAGATCGAGATGGGCGACCGCCGTATGCCGCTGGACCTCGCCCAGCACGCGGACCACCGCCTGGCCACCGACGGGTTCTTCGAGCGTCGCTGCGAGGACGCGCGCAAGGCCAGACGCGGCGGACACGCGGAGTACTTCGCCGATGTGGTGGAGATGGAGCAGCGGGCGCAGACGATCGAGGAGTGGGCGCCCTCGCTCGTTCCTGGGCTGTTGCAGACGGACGCGTACGCCCGGGCGGTGATCCGCGCGACACATCCGCTCGGTGAGCCGGCGGATGTCGACGCCAAGGTGACGGCACGGTTAGAGCGGGCCGGCATCTTCCAACGGCCTCGTGTCCCGGAGTTCTGGGCAATTCTCCACGAGTACTTGCTGCGTCATCCGATCGCGGAATCGGCTGACATGGCTGAGCAGTTCGCCCACATCGCGGCGCTGGCACAGCAAGGCCGGATCATTGTGCAGATCCTGCCGCTGAATGCGGGGGCGCACCCCTTCATGGTGGGCACTTTGAAGGTCCTGACCTTTCCGGACGCGCCACCCGTCTCGTACACCGAGGCTCTCCACAGCGGTCAACTCATCGATGAGCCAACGCTCGTCCTGCAGTATCGGAAGTCCTACGATCTGCTGAGGGCAGCGGCGCTCTCGCCGAAGACGTCCCTGGACATGATCGAAACAGCGGCAGAGGACTTCCGGAATGAGCAAAGGCCATGACCTGGTGCGGACATCGTGGCGCAAGAGCAGCTACAGCAACGGCAGCGGCGGCGACTGCGTGGAGGTGGCCACACCCGCCCACGCCCTCCTCGTACGCGACAGCAAGCGACCCACCGGACCCACCCTCACCTTCCACCACCCCACCTGGCACACCTTCCTCACCCAACTCCGGGAGGCGGGCCGAGTCCGGGGGTAATGCGTATGACGCCGCGATCGTCCCGCCCGTAGGGTGTGTCACATGGCGTGCATATCCGAACTGGTCACCTACCCGGTCAAGGGCTGTGCCGGGGTGTCGACACACGACGCGAGGATGACCGAGGCGGGACTGACGCATGACCGGAGTTTCCTGGTCATCACGCCGGACGGTACGTTCCGCAGTCAGCGCCGCAGTCCGAAGCTGGCGTTGATCCGCCCGGGGATCACGAGCCCCGCCGATGACCCAGGGGGCGACGCCGCCGAGCAACTGACCCTGGACGCAGCGGGCATGGAACGGCTTCGGGTGCCCGTCGACCTGACGGCGCCGCGTCGGGACGTCACCCTGTTCGGCGCCCCGTACCAGGGCATCGACCAGGGCGCCGGGGTCGCCGAGTGGTTGTCCGAGGCCTTGGGCGAGCCGAGCCGCCTCGTGCGGGTGCCGCCGGAGCACCGGCGGATCGCGGACGGCATGACACCGGGCACCAGCGCGTACGCCGACAGCAACCCCGTACACCTGCTGTCCGTACGCAGCCTGGACGGGCTCAACGAACGCCTGCTGGCGGGCGGCGACGAGCCGCTGCCGATGACGCGGTTCCGGCCGAACATCGTGGTGGACGGCACGGTGGACGGTTGGGAGCGGCCACACCGGGAGGACGCGTTGCGGCTCGTACGGGCGGGCGACGCGGAGTTGGCGTACGCGAAGTTGGCGATCCGCTGCGTGGTGACGACGGTGGACCAGTCCTCCGGCACCAAGTCGGGTCCGGAACCGCTGCGTACCCTCGCCGGCTACCGTCGGGCGACGGCGACCGGCGGCACGGGCGTGGCCTTCGGGGTGAAGCTCTCGGTGCTGCGGCCGGGCAAGCTGTCCGTGGGGGACGAGCTGACGGTGGACGAGTGGGGCACGCCGGAGGTCTGACGGCCGTCAGCTCCAGATACCACCGGCCGTGCCGAGCCCGATGAACCAGACGAGGATCGACACCAGCATCCCGGCCTTCAGCAGACCGCTGAGGCGGCTGCGTGCCGGCCCGTGCGGCATGGGGTTGCGTACCGCGAAGCCGCCCAGCATCAGGGCGAACAGCATGACTCCGACCGAGCCGGCGGCACGCATGACCCGGTCGTTGTCGCCCTTGGCGTCGGCACGCACGATGTCGTCGGGACCCGAGTCGCGCAGGACCATGCGGGCCTTGAAGCTGTCGCCGGGCCGTAGCCCCTCGGCGTCCGTGTCCTCCGGCAGCCGCACGTCCAGCTCGGTGATCTTTCCGTCCGTGGAGCGGAAGTCGCCGTAACAGTAGGTCGTCGGTCCGGAGTCGGAACCACCGACCTCCTCGCAGTGGTTCAACGTGAAGACGCCAGGGCGCCCGTGGTCGGCGACCTGCTGCAGGTCGAGATAGGTGCTCTTGAACATCGCGCCACCCGCGACGAACAGCAGCAGCGCGAAGACGGCCGGCAGCCACACGGCACGCCGACGCTTCGCGGTCTCGGCCCGGTCCACCTCGTCGACGGTGGTCATCAGGTCCGGGGTGAAGTGGTTCCGCGTCATCGGCCCGTTTCCCGTACGCATGGCTTCGTGGTTGGAGTTCGCCATTCTCCCCGGCATCGGCGGGCGGGGAACCGTCGGGGCACTGTCCGGGCGAAAAGAACACAGCGTGCTCGGGGAACTCGCACTGAGCACGGAGCGTTAGCATGACATGACCGCCCGAGCACTCAAGGAGAGGACGCTCATCGCCATGGCCGACTCGCAGTCTCCTCAGCAACAGGATCAGCAGGCTCGACAGGACGCGCTGCTGAGGCTGTTCACCCGGCACAACCTGGGCGTCCTGGTCACGCTGCGACGCGACGGTCGGCCCCAGCTGTCCAACGTGAACCACACCTACGATCCCGCCACCCGGTTGATCCGGATCTCGGTCACGGCGGACCGGGCGAAGGCCCGTAATCTCACGCGGGATCCGCGTGCCAGCTTCCATGTCACCAGCCAGGACGGCTGGGCATGGACGGTCGCGGACGGCACGGCCGAGCTGACTCCGGTGGCGTCGAATCCGTACGACAGCACGGTCGACGAGTTGGTCGAGGTCTATCGCGCGATCCGTGGTGAGGAACATCCGGACTGGGACGACTACCGCGCGGCGATGGTCACCGACCGGAGACAGGTCGTGCGGCTGCGGGTGGAGCGGGCATACGGGCAACCGGGGCGCGACTGACGAGGCGCCACGTCACAGCCCACACCGCTGACACCGCACCGCCGATACCGCACCGCGGGTGCGCCGGGCCGCTGCGTACTGGAGTCCCTGGGCCCGCCAGCCATTGCGAGACGTCTCACCTCGACCCAACCCGCCCGACCCGTGGTGGGGTGACGGGTCGGGGACCGGCACCTGACGGGCGACCGGGCGGGCTCGGCGACTCGCGGACGGGATACCCGGACGCGGAGGCCGTCAGGCCGAGGCGTCCGTGAGCTGGCGGACCTCCTCCTCGGACAGACTGATCCGGGACACCTCGAGCAGTGCCGGCAGTTGTTCCACGCTGCGGGCGCTGGCGATCGGCGCGACGACCGTCGGCTGGGCGGCGAGCCAGGCCAGCGCGACGGTGGCCGGTGACGCGTCGTGTGCGTCAGCGATCTGGTCCAGGACGGTGAGCACCCGCTGCCCGCGCTCGGTGTCCAGGTGTGCGGCGGCGCCACCCGCTCGCGCGCTGTCCGGCATGGCGTCGCCCGGACGGTACTTGCCGGTGAGGAAGCCTGCGGCCAGGGCGTAGTACGGCAGTACGCCGAGATCGTGCCGCTGGGCGATCTCGGCCAGTTCGCCCTCGTAGGTGTCCCGGGAGACCAGGTTGTAGTGCGGCTGGAGTGCGACGTACCGCGCCAGGCCGCCCCGCTCGCTGGCCGCGAGTGATGCTTCGAGCCGAGCCGGCGAGATGTTGGAGGCGGCGATCTCGCGGGCCTTGCCGGCCGTGACGAGTTCGTCGAGCGCCCCGATGATCTCGCTGACCTCGACGGACTCGTCGTCGAAGTGCGTGTAGAGGAGGTCGATATGGTCCGTACGCAACCGGCGCAGGGAGGCGTCGACAGCGGCCTTCAGGGTCTCCGGAGCCAGTCCGCGGTACCGCGGGTGGCTTCCGACCTTGGTGGCGATGACGACCTGATCCCGGTTGCGGCGGGCGGCCAGCCAGTCGCCGATGACGGTTTCGGACTCGCCGCCCTGGTTTCCCTCGACCCAGGCGGAGTAGACATCTGCGGTGTCGATGTGGTTGCCGCCGGCGGCCGTGTAGGCGTCGAGCACGTCGTACGAAGCGGCTTGGTCGGCGGTCCAGCCGAAGACGTTACCGCCGAGCGCGAGTGGGGATACGGACAGGCTTCCAAGGGTGCGCGTGGGCACTGGGTGAGTGGACATCAGTCGACGAACGCCCGGCTCACCGTGGTTGTTCCGCTGTTGGTCCGACTGGGTCCCGCCCGGGGTTCCCAATACCCCGGGTCGGGCATATCGGTTCAGACATCGGCGAAGCATCCGCTGATCCCTGCCGCTGGCCTGGTCCAGACGAAAGCTTACGGGCCTTTGATCCAGGTGCGGATGTTCTCCTCCAGAACTGAACCCGTCGAGCTATCGCGCTCAGGTACGAGCGAACCGGCGTGGACCTCGGCCATACGCTGGCCCCAGCTGAGGCATCGTGCCAGCGCGTTTGTTCGGCCACCGATGAGGGTGAACTACCGCGAGACATCGGCAGACGAAGGCGGCGGTTCGACCGAGAACTCACCACGCTTCTCCAGACACGGCGAAGCTCTGGTCGTGTGTCGCCTCCCGGTTGACGCATGCCGTTTCCGGCCCCGGCTGGAGCTTGCCGTTTCCGGCGTCACCCGATGCTTGGCGCTCGGACGTAAGAGATGCCTGCCCCGCCAGCCGTGAGGACTCCCGGGCAGGCACTGCTCTCGGCCCGGTCAGGTCGTGGGTCGTACGGCGAGCCAGAGTTCGATGTCGGCGTGCTCGCCGTGCTCGTCGTGGTAGGTCGCGCGAACGAGCGACGGCGCGGGAACCAACTCGTACGGGTTGGCGGGCAGCCACTCGCCTCCGACGGCCCGCCAGAGGGACTCCAGCGACCGCGGGAACGGTCCGGAGGCGGTGAACACCGCCCAGGAGTTTGCTGGCACGCTGAGGGCGTCGTACCCGCTGGGCGCAGGCCGGTTGGTGGCCGAACCAACGTAGTAGTCGGCCTCGGTGCCTTCGGCCCCACCCGTTCCGTCAGCGTCGTCCCAGACCGAGATGTCGCCGCGCGGCTCCTGGTCCGACAGGTCCTCGAATGTCTGCCAGTCGGTGTCCGAGAGCGACCGGACGAGACGGTCGGCATCGGAGTTGACGCCCTCGTACGCGATGGTGGAGCGGATCCTCCGACCCACCACCCGGAATGCCGGCTTCTCGACGATGCGGTACCGCATGTCCGTTCTCCCTTCAACGGTGAGGTGAAAGGACAGACGGGGCTGGGACCTCAGGACGGCGCCCGGGCGACGCGCCTGCTCGGGTCCTATCCCGTGCACGCTGCGGAACGCGCGGGAGAAGGCGTCGGCCGAGGCGTAGCCGAACCGGACGGCGATGTCCTGCACGGCTTCGTGGCCGTCGCGTACCGCATTCGCTGCGACGGTCATGCGCCGTCGGCGTACGTACTCCGAAAGCGGCATTCCGGCCAGCATCGAGAACACCCGTCGGAGTTGGTACTCCGAGGTGAGGGCGGTCGAGGCCACCTCCCGAACGGGGACCTCGTGGTCGAGGTGTTCCTCGATGGCGTCCATCGCGCGATTCCACAGCTCCATCTCTGTTCCTTTCTGGCATATCCCAGCCTGGGGAACGTGGACGGGGCGAGGTCCGATGATCTGTGCCCGGGATTGTCGGGGGACCGACACCGCCGCGCGGTGCGGGAGTTGAGGCAGGACGGTGGCGGGGTCGCTGACCGGGACCCACGCGCCCGCGCGGTCAGGGACGTCTCGCTGGCGAGGGCGGTGTCCGTCCACGGTCGGTCCACCTGCCGGCGGGACCGTGTCAGACGGGACGGACGGGCGGCTACAGACCAGCGCGGGCGAGATGGTCCGGCACCGTGGCCCGCTGAGCAGCGTTTCGCGGCGGGGCCGGGTCGTGAACCGTCACCCCGATGGAAGAGGCCGGCGGCCCTGATGTCGGGGGTAGCACCAGGACCGCCGGGGCTTGTGGCACGGCGTGCGCGGCACGGCCGCCACGGGTACCGGGTGCGGGGGTGGCTCCGCCGCACCGGTCCGCTGTTCTGTTCGCGCTCTGTGCCGTTCGCTCTGTGCTGTTCGCCCGCCGTTCCCTGCTCGTCCGTGCTCGTTCCTTCCCGCCTCGCCGGCCCCTTGGCCGTTCGGGCAACCGACGCTGCCCCACGCCTTTCCCCCGCGATCCGCCGCCTCGCCCCCTCCTGCTGTGCCGAGATCTGCGGTGGGGGGCTATGTCACAGCCCTCGGCGATTCGAGGCGGCGGTGCGGTCCCTGTGCGGGATGTGGGGGTTCGGTGACCCGGCTCGCCCTGTCGCCGGCACGACAACTGGTCACTCACAGCTGGCGATACCGGCGCGCGTACGAGCACGGGCGCGGACTGGTGTACGAGGCCGGGCGCGGGCGGGTCGGACGGCACGGAGACGGCCGGGGCACCGGCAGAGCGGCACACCGGCCCGGTGCGCTGGCTGACCACCAGTGCGGCGGCCACCAGCCCGCCGGGCCAGCACGCGCCCCAGCGGGCCACTGTCACGCGTCCGTCCGCAGCACACCGGGTGTCAGATGTTGAGGCCCTTGCCACGCAGCCACGCCAGCGGATCGATGGTGTCGCCGCCGACCTCGACCTCCAAGTGCAGGTGCGGGCCGGTGGAGTTGCCGGTCGAGCCGACGTTCCCGATGACGTCCTTCGTGCTGACCTGCTGGCCCGCGGACACCTGCATCGAGGAGAGGTGGGAGTACGAGACCTCCGTGCCGTCATCCAGCTCCAGCACGATGCGGTAGCCGTACGACCCGGCCCAGCCGGCTTCCTTCACGGTGCCGGAGTGCACCGCCTTCACCGGGGTACCGGTGGGGGCCGCGAAGTCCTGACCCGTGTGGTCGTTCGCCCACATCCCGCCGGCCTGGCCGAAGCCGGAGGTGAGCTGGAAGTTGGAGGTGGGCAGCGTGAACTGGGCGGCCAGCTTGGCCCGCCGCTCCGCCTCGGCCTTGCGCTTGGCCTCCGCCTCGGCCTTGCGCTTGGCCTCGGCCTTGCGCTTGGCCTCGGCGTCCGCCTTGTCGGAGGCGGACTCGGACGCTTCCTTGGCGGCCGCGGCCGCGGCGTCCGCGCGGACCGTCTGGTTCGCCTCGGTCTGCTGCTGGTTGGCTTGTTGCATGATCCGGGCACGCAGCGCCTCGCCGGCGTCGCTCTGACCGGATTCCGAGTCCGCGGTGCTGACGGCGACCTGGGTGAGAGGCGCCTGACTGGCGGCGGTGGTCTGCTCGTCGGAACCGCTGACGCCCAGTTGCTCCGCCATCGAGCCGAGGTCAGGCATCGAGACGGGAGCGGGCGACTTGTCCTTCGCCGTGGCCATGCCGCCGGCGCCCACCGCGGCGATCACACCGACGCCGAGCACGGCTCCACTGCGTGCCATGCCACCACTACGCTGCTTGGCGACGCGGTGTTTGCCGCGGACCTGGCGGATGGAGTCCGCCGTGGGGTTCCACTCGCCGACGGAGTCGTCGGTCGGCGGACCGTAACCGAACTGGTCGTACGCGCCCTCGGCCCGCGCCGTCTGGCCGTACGCCGCGCCCTCGTCGAACGCCACCTGGTCGTGCCCGAACTGACCGGAGCCCGCTGGTTCGCGCACACCCTCACCGAACGCGTCCTCGTGGAACTCGCCCTGGTCGTAGGTGACCTGGTCGTACGCCTGGTACGGCTCCGCGCCGAAGGACCCCGCCCCGAACGGGCTTGGCTCCTGGCTCGGGTGGCCGTACCCCGCCTCGCCGTTCGCCTGCGGGTCGAAGGCCGCCGGGAACGTGTGCGTGTCGGTCACTCCGGGACCGTCGACGTGAGCCGGCGCGAACTGGTCGGCGTACGGAAAGTCCGAGAACCGCGAACCAGGGTCATCCTCGTCGGACGAGCCGTGGGGATCGTACGACGTCGCCTCGGGGGCGTAGCTGTTGGACGCCACAGTGGGCGCACTCCTTCCTTCCTTCTCGCCTACCGGGTTAGCTGACGGGTTCGGAGCAGGAAGGTCTCCTACGGGCGCGTCCATGGGCGGGACGAGTCCGATTCACCCCAAGTAGTGGTTCCCCGGCTCCCTCGGTGCAGTGGTATCGAGTTGTGCCACGCACGATGCTGCACGTACGGGATTAGGCGATAGCGCACGGAGCCGCCTCTCGTGACGGCAGTGACGACCGCGCTGCGTTATGGAACGTTAATAGACCCACCCGCCGTATTCCAAGTCGTCCAGACGATTTTGCGGATGCTTTGGCCCAGACTTTGGTTTCAGCTGGGGGCAATTGGGACACTCGGCTTGGTCGCGTCACCACCCCGATCGGTGCTATGTATCCTGCTCCCCGCCAACTCAGGGCACACCGCCGGGCATCGGCGCACGCCCCGCACAGGCTGCCGCTCGCCCGCTGTCGGGCGCTCCGAGCGCCAGCAGCGCCATGTCGTCCGCCGTACGACCGCCGGTGTACGCGGCGACATCCGCGACGACGGCGTCCAACGCCTCCTGCGAGCCACGGAAGTGCTTTCCGGCCAGTCGCTCCACCGGGTCGTAGAACCTCCCCTCCGAGTCACGGGACTCGGACAGCCCGTCCGTGTAGAAGAGCAGTTGCGCCCCGGGCGGCAGCCGTGCCAGGGCGGCACGGTCCGGCCAGTGGCCCACCCCTCGGATACCCAACGGGAGGGCGGCGTCCGGCGGATCGACCTCCCGCACCTCACCGTCGACCAGTACCAACGGCGCCGGATGACCACGGTTGACGACCCGTACGAGGTTCGGGTCACTCACCGGCACCTCAGCGACGACCGCGGTGGTGAACTCCTCGAGTCCCTCCGCCCCGAGTCGCCGCTCGCCCTCCCGCTGGAGCGCCCGGTCCAGTCGTGCGCAGACGCCCTCCAGCGTGCTTTCCTCCTCGGCCGACTCCCGGAAGGCGCCGATGACGACCGCCACCGAGGCCACCGAGTCCAGGCCCTTGCCCCGGACGTCACCGATGATCAACCGGACGCCGTGCGGAGTGTCCTGCACCGCGTAGAGATCGCCGCCGATCCGGGCGTCGGACTCCGCCGCCGCGTACCGCGCGGCGATCTCGAACCCACGAATCCGGGCCGGCGGCATCGGCAGCACGGCCAGCTGCGCGGCCTCGGCGACGTCCCGAACCGAGGCCAGCCGCCGGCCCGTGCGGCGCACGAACACGCTGAGCCCCAGGGAGAGCAGCACGATGGCGCACATGTCCAGCACGAGCAGCGCCGTTTCGCCTCCGAACGCGGGCCCGTTGAGCAGGAGGAGCAGGGTGAGGACGACGGTGGACAGGACGCCGTAACCCACCGTCACCCAGAGGGACATCAGTGGCGCCGCCGCCAGCGGCGCGGCGGCGAAGAGGGCACCGGGGACGTAGTCCGGCGGCACCAGGAGGTCGACGAGCGTGCCCGTCGCGATGAGGCCGGCCGGAAGCCAGCGCGTGTAGCGGCGCGTCCGGAGGCTGCCACGGGCGGCGGCGCCGGCGACCGGGTCGGCGATGGCCCGTGCCGGCACAGCGTCAGCTGCGGCAGCGGACTCGCTGCCCGGATGATCCCGCACCCTCCCAATCTGACTGCTCCGGGCCGAAGCGGCGACCCGAGTACGGCCCACGCTGCTCCGGCCGCGTGCCCGAGGGTCCGCCCGTACGGGCACGCGGCCGGGGCGGGTCAGTCCGTGGCAGAGTCGGCGGTCGGCCGGAGGTCCGACTGCGGCGTGCTCGGGGACTGCGCGGCGGCCGGGGACTGCGCGGCGGCCGGCGGGG
>NZ_LJGU01000141.1:41164-62368 GCF_001751245.1 Streptomyces oceani | reverse complement strand
GACGCCGGGGCGGCCGACGCGGTGCTGGCGCCGGCGCCCGGCGGACCGCCCGCGCCTCGCACCGTACGCGCGGCGTACGGGAACGCGGTGTCGTACCGTTCGCGCAATGCGGGCCACGGCGAGGGCGAGGGGCCGCTCTCCTCGCCCGGAACCGTACGCCCGTCGCGCGACCACTCGCGCAGCAGCGCCTCGTAGATGGGTGTGCGAGGAGAGTCCGCGGCGGGACGCGGAACCGTTTCTGCCGGCGCCCCAACGGTCGCCCAGTGCTTCAACGTTACTGCCATGGACTGACTAACGAGCGAGTCCGCCCGCGGGTCACCCAGGCGGCCCAGTCGGATGCGAACCGCCGACGGGGCCCCAGGACGTGCCCGTTCGGACGTGGCCCGGACCCGGGTCCGGACCTTTCCTGGCCCCGACCCGGGTGTGACCCGCGCGGGCGACACCTCAGCTCGGAAAGCGACCGTCCGGGTCGTACGCCGCGCGGACGTCCGCCAGCCGCCGCCGGATTGCCGGCTCATGCCGGTCACGCCGCTCACTCTCCTCCGTGACACCGAACTGGAAGTTGACGAACCGCCCCACCGTCCAGCGCGCCAGGGGCCCCTCCAACTCCCGGTGGAAGGCACGGGCCTCGCCCTCCCGCTCCTCCTCCGCCACGGACAGCACGCTCAGCGCGTACGCCGCGTCGCGATGCCCCACGGCGTTCCCGCCGCGCGGCGGCCGGGCCAGGGCGCCGCCGAGGTGTTGCAATTGGACGACGGTGAAGAACTCCGCCGCCGGCCCGCCCCGCTCGACGTACTCCAGCACGGACGGCACGTCCAGCTCCCGCAGCAGCACGTTGCTCCCGGTGTACGCGTGCGGTTCGGTCGGGTCGCTGTGGATGGCGGGGCTCCGCTCGTACGGCATGTCCGCGAGCTGGTCCGTCAGCGGGCCCAACTCCCGCAGCGGCGCGACGAGCCGCTCGCCCTCCGCCGCCGAGCCGGTGAAGGCGATCCGCACGCCCAGCACGTGCCGCCCACGCAGCGGCTCCGGCAGCGCGGGCACGTCCGGGAGGACGATCGCCATCACGGACGAGGTCAACCGCTCGGTGAGCCCGGCGGTCCAGTCGCGGTACACCGTCAACACCTCCTTCGCGCGCCCCGCGTCGAACATCAGCGAACCGCCGTAGATCCGGGCCACCGGCACCAGGTCGATCTCCATCCCGGTCACCACCCCGAGGCCGTCCCGGCCGCCCCGCAGGGCCCAGAACAGGTCCGGCTCGTCCGCCGCGGTGACGTGTCGCGACTCACCATCGGCGGTAACCACGTCGAGGGAGCGCACGTGATCGGCCGTGTAGCCGAAGGTCCGGGCCAACAGTCCGACGCCGCCACCCAGGGTGTAGCCGATGACGCCGCTGTGCGGGGCGCTGCCGTTCAGCGGGGCCAGGCCGTGCGGGGTGGCCGCCTCGATGAGCTGCTCCCAGCGCGCGCCGGCGCCCACTCGGGCGGTGCGCGCCTCCGGATCGACGTGTACGTCGTTCATCCGCCGGGTGCTCACCAGCACCCCGCCGCCGCACGGCCCGGGGGTGCCGTGTCCGGTCGCCTGCACCCGTACGGGCAGCGAGCGCGCCGCCGCGTACCGCACCGCCGCCCGTACGTCCGCCGCGTCCAGCGCGCCGACGACGACGTCCGGACGGAGTGTCAGACCGAGCTGATAGCCGGCCAACTCCGCGGCGTACGGGCTCACCCGGGGCTCCTCCGATGCCCCGGCGGCCTCTCCCGGAGCGTCGGCCGTGTGGACCGGCCCGCGCACCCACCGGGCCAGCGCGTGCGGATCGCCGGTGTCATCCGGACGATCCGCTCCCTCCGGTGTGGTACCGCCGGTCGTCTGGGGGTTGCCGCTCATGTCGTGCTCCGTCCGCTCTGCCGTTTCTCGTGTTCAGCAGCCTCGGACGCAAATGTGACAGGTGCCGTCAGGTATCCCGTGCACCCCCGTTCCCGGCTCAAGCACTGACCAGCGCGGCGGGACACACGTCCGCACGTCCCCGTACGAAACGACACGCGGCGGCCGGAGGCTCAATCCGCCACGAACAGCTCCTCGACCGAATCAGCCGTCACCGCACGCGAGAACCACCTCTCCAGGACCTCCAGGTCAGCACAACCCGAGATACGCTCCCGCGCCTCGTCCGTGACCACCACGCCACGCTGCTCCAGCAGACGCAGGATCAACCGCGCCTCGCCCTCCGCACGCCCTTCCGCACGCCCTTCCGCACGCAGGCGCCGCGACGTCTCCGACCGGAAGAAGGAAAGGGGAATCGCCATCAGGTCCCTCCAGACATCTGCTGCCGGGGCGTCGCCCAGGCCGAGTTCGGTGAGTTCGGTGAAGACGCTCGCGGTGTCCTCGTCGAGCGTCTTCAGAGCGGAGGCCAGTGCCTCCAGTATGGCAGCGGCATACGGACCCTTGCCGTGCGTGATCGCCGAGAAGGTGGCGAGTGGCACATCCTCCGCCGCCATGGCCGGATCGGTGACGACGGGCACGTTGTCAGGACCCAGGACAAGCGGGCGCAGGGTGAGCGAGGTCCACTGCGGCGGCCCGATGTGGATCGGCGCTCGCGCCCAACTCGCGGTGCGTTCGTCCTGGCACACGACGAGCAGGACGGGCGGCAGACGGTACTTGGCGTAGAGATGGGCCGCGTAGTAGGCCCAGCTCGCGGACTTCTCCGAGTCCTTACGGCCCTGTGCCTCGACCGCCAGGAGGAAACTGCCGCCCTGCTCCCCGTCGAACCGGAGCAGTGTGTCGACGCGACGCTCCAGCGGACGGATCTCGGTCAGGTCGGTGGGCAGCAGGGATACGTCGTGGGGCTCGTCGAAGGTGAGGCCGAGAGTCCGGAAAGTGCGCGTGAATACACCGGGATCCTCCTGAAAGATCCGATGCATCACCTCGTGCGATGAAGTGACCACACGCTGAACATACGGGCACATGGCGCCGAATAGATCACCAGCCGGGACTTCTCACTCGAACGAATGGCCGACGCATCGAAGTGGTGACGTCCCTGTCCTTGTCGCACCGCCGTGGCTCGAAGCATGCGAGAGGAGCGCGCGCGAGCGTTCGTTACGATGGCCACCATGCGTCGGACGGCCCGCCTCGACCCCCCACGGCAGATGCCGCTGGGGACCCTGGGCGTGCTGGTGCTCACTCTGCTGACCGGCCTGGTGGCGATGCACGGGCAGGTGTCCGCCAGCCCGCCCGGCTCGACCTCCGCCGCGCCGCGTACGGCCGGCGCGGCGGACACCGCCCCGCACTCCGCGGGCATGGTCTCCACCACGCCGCATGCGGCCAGCGCGCCGGGCGTCGTGCCGGAACAGCACGACGCACACCACGCGCCGGGCCCGGTTGGGCTGCCGGACACCACGGAGACGGTGGCCGGGCACGGCCAGGGTTCTTTGTCCGGGGCGCCCGGGCAGCTCGGCTGTCACCCCGCTTCCCCGGAACCCTCTGCACCGCACGGCGGGCTGGCGGCCGAGATGTGCTCGGCCTCGGCGGTGCCGGGCCCGCCGGTGCTGCCGGCGCTGGCCCCGTCCGTGTGCTCCGTCGACGCGGCCGACGACGAGTCCCCCTCCGGTGTGGGCCCGACCACGGCCCCGATCGGCGAGCGGGCACCACCCACCCTCCCGGAACTCCAACTGCTGCGGATATAGCGGCGCCCGCCCGCCGTGCCGGATACGGCGCGACTGCCGGGTGCCCGAGATGTTCCGACTCATCGCGGCAACAGGAGTTCATTCGTCATGCTCAAGCACATCAAGCACGTCAAGCGCACCCAGGACGGCAACACCACGGACGGGCGTCGGTCGGTCCGTCCAACGCGCCGCCGGCGTACGGTCAACGGGCTCACCCTCGGCGCGGTGGCCCTCACCGGCACGCTGGTGCTCGCCGGTTGCGGCTCCGACGAGGACAAGGCTGGCGACCCCGAGGACGACAAGTCCGCCAGGAGTGCGGAGTCCGCGGAGAAGCACAACAAGGCCGACGTGACCTTCGCCAGCGAGATGATCAAGCACCACCGGCAGGCCGTGGAGATGTCCGAGATGGCTCCGGACAAGGCCGGTTCGCAGGAGGTCAAGGATCTGGCGAAGAAGATCAAGAAGGCCCAGGGTCCGGAGATCAACAAGATGTCGGACTGGCTGAAGGGCTGGGGCGAGAAGGTCCCGCCGAAGGGCGCCGGTATGGACCACGGCGGCGACGGCGGTGACGGTGGCGGCCACGGCGGTCACGGTGGCGGTGACGAGGGCGGCGAGTCCGGCATGCCCGGCATGCTGACCGAGAAGCAGCTGAGGGAGTTGCGGAACTCCTCCGGCAAGGACTTCGACAAGAAGTTCATGACGATGATGATCGAGCACCACGAGGGCGCCGTGTCGATGGCCGAGACCGAGCGTGAGGAGGGCGCGAGCGGCAAGGCCAAGAAGCTCGCGAAGCAGATCATCGAC
This sequence comes from Streptomyces oceani, assembly GCF_001751245.1. Taxonomy (GTDB): domain Bacteria; phylum Actinomycetota; class Actinomycetes; order Streptomycetales; family Streptomycetaceae; genus Streptomyces; species Streptomyces oceani. The sequence goes on along the minus strand of NZ_LJGU01000141.1, from coordinate 57,911 downwards.
GCGCAGGAGAGCGAGATCAAGGAGATGCACGGGATGCTCGGTCACTGACCCGAGCACCAGCCGGCCCGAAGGTCGGCTGGTGCGGTCCGCCGTACGGAGCCCTCCGTGCGGCGGACCGGGTCTCAGGGCGCCTTGGCCGGGCCGTCCCACCCACGGCCGGAGCCGGAGCCGGGGTCGCCCGGGCCGTCCTGGTCCGCCGGCTCCCGCGGCCCCTGGGCCTCCGGCGGTTCCGCCTCCGACTCCGGCTCCGGCTCCGGCTCCGGCGAGTCCTCGATACGCTCGCCGCCGTGCGCGCCCTCCAGGTGAGCTGCGAGTTCATCGCAGTAGAGCCGCTCGTGGTCCACGGCGCCGGTGCGGTAGCCGATACGGCCCAGGATCTGCCCGGTCACGGGCGCGGTGAGCAGCTGGAAGAGCGCGATCAGCACCAGCAGTCCGGCGTACGGGGCGGGCACCCGTACGGCCGCCCCGATCAGCACCAGCACCAGCCCCACCGCCTGCGCCTTCGCCAGGGCCTGTAGCCGGGAGAGGGCGTCGGAGAACCGCAGCACGCCGATCGCCGCCGAGAGGCAGAACAGCGATCCGGACAACACCAACACCGCCGTGACGACGTCCACCACCAGGCTCAACGCATGTCCTCCCGTTCCTCCACCAGCCGTCCGGCGGCGACCGACCCGCTGAAGCCGAGCAGCGCCAGGACGAGCAGCACGGGGAGCACGGAGGTGTAACCGTAGATCGCGACGGCCGCCGTGGCGCCCGCCACGATCTGGGTCACCAGACCGTCCACCGCGATGATGCGGTCGAGCACCCGGGGTCCGCGCACCAGCCGGACGACGAGCAGCAGCGCGGCGACGCAGAGCAGCGCCAGCGCGATCATCACGACGATGTTCATCGGCGGTCAGTCCCTCCGGTGTCGGTACCGTCTCCCGTGTCGCCGCCGTCCCCGGCCTCGCTGTCCGTACGAGCGCCCGCGTCCGTACGAGCGTCCGTACGAGCGCCCCCTCTCGTACGGCCGCCCGCGGGGCCGTCGCCCGGTACCCGCCGGCCCGTCGCGACGTACTCCGTCCCGCCGAAGGCGCGCAGGATGCTGTCCTCGGAGGCCAGGATCTGCCTCCGGTGCTGTTCCAGCTCGGCCTTGTCCCGGACGGGCAGCGAGTGGACGTAGAGCGTGCTGTGCTCGCGGTCGATCTCCAGCACCATGGACCCCGGTGAGAGCCCGGTGAGCTGCACCGCGCCGCGCACCAGTCGGTCGGCGTCGTGCCGCAGTGGCACGGCGACGACCGCGGAGTGGGTGTACGAGCCGTACCGCAGCGCGGCCCAGGACACCGAGGCGCTCGCCCGTAGCAGTTGGATGACCGTACGGACGACGAGCGCCAGGGCCCAGCCGACCCGGAGCGTCACCAGCCGGGCCGAGGGCACCGGGCACACCAGGGTGGTCACGGCCGCCACCAGCACCCCGCTGACCAGCACCACCGGGCTCAGCGAGCCCCACAAGAGGACCCACAGCGCCCAGAGTCCGCAGATCAGCACGATCCAGTCGCGTGCTGGTCCCGGAGACGTGTCCGTCATCGGCCACCCCCTCGGTCAGTCCCTCGGTCAGTCCCTCTGTCAGCCCGATTCCCTTGCACTGGCGGGTCAGCCGCCGCCCCCTCGGCCCGGTCCGTCCCCGTCCGCCAGCCCGTCCCCGTCTGTCGGGCCTCCCCGGCACCGGCGGTCGTCGCGGGCCGGAACTCCGGGGGCAGAACCGCCCGTTGGTAGGCCGTCCGTTCCTTCAGCTCCGCGCCGGCCCGTTCGGTCACCCTGCTCAGCGGCCCCGCCGCCACCGCCAGGCCGACCCCGACCAGCACGATGCCCGCCGTCGCGGCCAGCATGGCGCGGTTGCGGCGGTCCCGCCGGGCCACCCGGGGCGGCCGTTCCGGGCCCTGGGCGAAGACGGCCCGCCAGACCCGGGCCATGGCGTACACGGTGAGCAGGCTGGAGACCAGCAGCGCTCCCAGTACGCCCAGCGCCAGCGCGCCGCCGCCCGCGACCCCGGCCTCGATCAGCGCGACCTTGCCGATGAAGCCGGAGAACGGCGGCAGTCCCGCCAGGCTCATCGCGGTGACCAGGAACAGCACCGCGAGCAGGGTGGGCGGCGGCGGCGCGGTGGTCAGCCGCTGTAGCGCGGCCGTCCCGCTCCAGCCGGCGACCAGTCCGGCGATCAGGAACAGCGCGGCCTGTACGGCGATGTGGTGCACGGCGTACAACAGCGTGCCGCCGATCCCGTCCGCCGTGAACAGCGCGAGCCCGAACAGCATGTAGCCGATGTGCCCGACGAGGATGAAGGACAGCATCCGGTTCAGGTCCTTCTGCACGATGGCGCCGAGCAGCCCCAGCAGCATGGTCGCGGTGGCCAGGCACATCAGCGGGACCCAGGTGTCGTCCCGGGCGAAGACCAGGGTCTGGGTGCGCACCATGGCGTACAGCCCGACCTTGGTGAGGAGCGCGGCGAGTACGGCGGTGATCGGCGCGGGCGCGGTCGGATAGCTGTCCGGCAGCCAGAAGTGCAGCGGGACCATGGCGGCCTTGATGCCGAAGACGATCAGCAGCAGCAGATCCAGCCCGCTGCGTACGCCGTCCGGCAGCTCCTGGATCCGTACGCTCAGATGCGCCAGGTTGACGGTGCCCGTGGCGCCGTAGACCAGCGCGAGGGTGGTGAGGAACAGCAGCGAGGAGAGCAGACTGGCCAGGGTGTACGTCATGCCGGCGTGCACCCTGGAAGCGTCGGTGCCGAGGCTGATCAGCACGTACGAGGCGGCGAGCATCACCTCGAAGGCGACGAACAGGTTGAACAGGTCGCCGGTCAGGAACGCCAGCGCGACCCCGCCGACGAGCACCAGGTAGGTCGGGTGGAAGGCGGGCTTGGCCTCCTGCGACTCGGCGCTGCCCTGGCCGACCGAGAACACCAGGATGCCCAGGCAGACCGTCAGCGCCATTCCGAGCAGCAGCGCCGCCGTACGGTCCGCGACCAGGGCGACGCCGACCGGCGCGGACCAGCCGCCCATGCCGACGGCGACCGGCCCGTCCCGGTCGGCGAGGTAGAGCAGCGCGAAGGCGTCGGCGAGTACGAGCGTCAGCACCGTGAAGCCGACCACGCGCTGCACCGCGGAGCGCCGCCAGAACGCCACGGACAGCCCGGCGGCGATCAACGGAAGCGCCACCGGCGCGAACAACAGGAGCGCCTTCACAGGGTGTTCCCTCCCTCGTCCGCCGCCGTACGGGCCTGGCCGGAACCGTTCGTACGGTGCGGGTCGGCCGCCGCGGCGGAGGCTTCCCGCTGTTGGTTCTCGGCCAGCCGGCGGTCCTCGGCGTCGTCTCGCACCTCGTCGTTGCCGTGCAGTTGGCGGCTGCGGTAGACGAGGGACAACAGGAAGATGGTGAGCGCGAAGGTGATCACGATCGCGGTGAGGGCCATGGCCTGCGGCAGCGGGTCGGCGGACGGTTCGTCACCGATCCGGGCGGCGCCGATGATCGGCGGCGCGCCGGGCGAGCCGGCGGCGATGAGCAGCAGCAGGTTCGTCGCGTGTCCCAGCAGCAGGAAGCCGAACAGCAGCCGCATCAGGGTGCGTTGGAGCAGGAGGTAGCAGCCGGCCGCGAACAGGCCGCCGACCACGACGGCCGCTGCCACGTCGGGTGGGTTCACTGGTCCGCTCCTCCCGTGGATGGGCCGGGCTCCGCCGGCGGTGGCTCCTGTCCCCGCTCGTGTGCCTGCTCCCGTCCCCGCTCGGGTCGGTGCTCGGAACCGTTCCCGTACGACCTGCCCGGTTCGTGCCCGTACGCCTCCGCGGACGCGTGCGGTCCCGGGGACTCGCGCGGCTCCGCGGACGCGTGCGGCTCCTCGCTGCCGACCAGCTGCCCGGTGCCGGTCGGTCCGCTCGCCCCCTCCGGTTCCTGTACGCCCACCGGCTCGCGGGCCGGCCCGGCGGCGGAGATGAGCAGCATGCCGACGCCGGCGACCACGAGATAGACGCCGATGTCGAAGAACAGGCTGGTGGCGAGCTTGACCTTGCCGAGTACCGCCACGTCGAACTGCACCAGCGTGGACGTCAGTGGCTCGGAGCCGTCCACCACCGGGCCGAGTCCGGCCGCGCCCGCCAGGGCGAGGCCGCCACCGGCCACGATTCGTGGGTCCAGCGGGCCGGAGAAGCGCGGGTCGCCCCAACCGCCGGTGAGGTAGCGCAGCGCGAACGCCAGCGCGGCGACCAGGCCGCCGGCGAAGCCGCCGCCCGGCCGCCAGTGCCCGGAGAACAGCAGGTACACCGACAGCACCAGGACGCACGGGAAGAGCAGCCGCACCACCGCGTCCAACAGCAGGGACTTGCGATGCTCAGGCAGTTCGATCGGCGGGCGCCACGGCTGGTCGCTGTCCGCCAGCCGGTGCTGCCCGAGCAGCGTCGCCGAGCCGAGCGCGGCCACCAGCAGCACGGCGATCTCGCCGAAGGTGTCCATGGCGCGGTAGTCGACGAGGATGGCGTTCACGACGTTGTACGAGCCGGTCTCCGTCACCCGCTCGATCATCGCCCGAGCGATCGTCGGGTCCGTACGGGCACTGCTCACCACCAGGGCGAACAACCCGAAGAAGGTCCCGAGCGCCAGCGCCAGGGTGGCCCGCAGCAGCCGGGTTCGCGGGAGGGTGTGTCTGGTCCCGAGGTCGGCGGGCAGGCCACGCAGGACGAGCACGATGATGATCAGCGTCAGCGACTCCACGAGGAACTGCGCCAGCGCCAGGTCCGGCGCCCCGTGCAGGAGGAAGAGCCCGGCCACGCCGTATCCGACGGCGCCGGCCAACAGCACCCCGGTCAGCCGGTGTCGGGCCGCCACCAGCGCGCCTGCGGCGGCGAGCACCACGACGCCGAGCGTCGCCTGGATCGGCGACTCCCACAGCGCCGGCCGGCGCATCGGCACGTCCCCGGACACGGCGCCGAACAGCAGCGCGCTGCCGGGCAGCAGCAGCACCGTGCTCAGTATCACCGTCAGATACACCGGCAGGGAGCCGACCTGGGTGCGTCGGGTCAGCTGCACGGCGAAGGCGTTCAGGCCGTCGAGCACGCTCCAGTACGCCTCGTACGCCCCCGGCAGCAGCGGCAGCCGGCGACGCTGACGGCGTATCACCCGGTTCGCTCGGAAGAAGGCCAGCCCGAGCAGCAGCGCCAGCACGGACAGGCCGAGGACCGGAGTGAAGCCGTGCCACAGCGCGACATGGTACGGCTTCGGGCCGCTGGGCAACCGGTCCGCGTACGGTCCCGCCAGTTCGTCGATGACCGGATACGCCACGCCGAGGAGCACGCCCAGCACCGCCAGCACGGAGACCGGGGCCAGCAGCCGGGGCTCCCGCCGGCGGATGTGTACGGGCGGCACGCCGGGTCGGTCGGCGAAGGCGCCCCAGAGGTAGCGGGCGCTGTACGCCACCGTCAGCACCGCGCCGACGAACAGCCCGGCGAGCACCCAGCCCTGGTAGCCGGCGGCGGGCGCGTCCGGGTCACCGACGATCGGCTCGGGGTGCAGGAACGCCTCGAACGCCGCCTCGTGGCCGAGGAAGCCGATCAGCGGGGGCGCGCCCGCCATGGAGGCGGCGGCCAGCACCGCCATCCACATCAGCCAGGGTTGACGCTTCCCGAGGCCGTTCAGCTTGCGCATGTCGCGGGTGCCGGTGATCCGGTCCACGGCGCCGGTGGTGAGGAACAGCCCGGACTTGAACAGGGCGTGCGCCAGCAGCATCGTCTCGCCGGCCAGCGCCGAGGTGTGCCCGCCGTGCCCGAACAGCATGATGAGCAGACCGAGTTCGCTGATGGTGCCGTACGCCAGGACCCGCTTCAGGTCGTGTTCGCGCAGCGCCTGCCAGGCGCCCGCGACCAGCGAGAGGAGGCCGACGCTGAGCACGAGCGTCTGCCAGGTGGGCAGTCCGGCGAAGCCGGGTGCGAACCGTCCGACGAGATACACCCCGGCCTTGACCATCGCCGCCGCGTGCAGGAAGGCGCTGACCGGGGTGGGCGCCACCATGGCCGCGGGCAGCCAGGCGTGCAGCGGCATCTGCGCCGACTTCGCGAACGCGCCGATCAGCACCAGCACCACCGCGGCCGTCACCTCGCCGCCGCGCGGTGGGTCGGCGACCAGTGCCGACACCCGGTACGTCCCGGCGCTCTCGCCCAGCATGACGAAGCCGAGCAGCATGGCCAGCCCGCCGGCCGCGGTGGTGACCAGCGCCTGTTCGGCGGCGCGGCGGTGCGCGGTGGTACGTCCCACTCCCGCGATGAGCAGGAAGGAGACGATGGTGGTCAGCTCCCAGAAGACGTACAGCAGAAGCAGGTTGTCCGCGGTGACCAGCCCGATCATGGCGCCGGCGAAGGCGACCAGCAGAGCGGACTCCCGGCCGTGCCCGCCGCTGCTGTAACGGTGGCTGTAGACCAGCACGAGCGTGCCGACGAGGCTGACGATCGAGGTCATCAGCAGCGCCAGGCCGTCCAGTCGGAAGCGCACCTCCAGGTGCAGGACGGGGGCCCAGGAGAAGTGCTGGTCCGGGGTGTCGCCGCCGAGCACGCCCGGGATCTGCGTCAGTGACCAGACCAGTGTCGCCAGCGGCACGCAGGTGGCCACCCACCACGCGGCACGGCCGTACCGGCGCCCGACCGAGGGCAGTACGGCGGACAGCACGGCGTGGGCGGCGATCAGTACGAGCACACATCACTCCTGCGCACCGGCGCGCGGACGAGGTCTGGCTGTGCGTCAGCGAGCGGCGGGGGGACGGGTCGGTGCGGAACGGTCGGCGTGGATGATCGGTACGGACGGTGGTATGCGTATCCGGTTGTATCCATGTCCCGGCGGCTGTACGGGTCGGCACGCGGGGGCGGTCGTCCCGGTCACCCGCTGGAGGCCCGGGTCTTACCCGTTCGTGCCAATGGTGGACGCTGTTCCCGAGCAGCGTCGTACGTATGCACGAGGCGCATGCCTCATCCCGTACGCACCGCGGGATCGTCCCGTGCGCACCGCGGGCTTGCCCGAAGGCATCAGCGTCAGGCGTGTGGGCGGGGCGAGCACAGGGCGCCCGGCATACGCGGAATTTCGCCCGCACGTGTAGAGGATTCACTAGCGGGGGTGACCCTAGGGTTCCTCGAAATGGGAAAGCCCTGGGCCCGGGCGCGAACTCCGGACAGCGCGAAGGAGCATGGTAATCAAATGGACCAAACCGCGGAAAACCACACCGTTTCGCCCGGGTTTTCTGATGGCCCGTCGCATTACCGAGCCGACGCGCCGGAATGGAAAGCGCTCTCTCGGTCCCTCGCCACACGCTCGGCCACCGGACGAAGAACCGTACCAATCGGGAGACGAAACTGATGCCCCGCACCGGTAGGACCAGATCGCTGCTGGCCGTACTCCCGCTGCTCGCCCTCACCGCCTGCGGCGAGGCGCAGCAACAGGACGATCGCTCCCCGATCACCCTGGTGAACCCGACCTGGAGCAACGGCCAGGCGAACGTAGCCGTCGCCGCCGAGATCCTGGAGAAGGAACTCGACTACGACGTCAAGGTGGTCAAGCTGGACTCCGAGGACGCCTGGAAAGCCCTGCACAAGGGAAAGGCGGACGCGATTCTCGAGGACTGGGGCCACCCGGACCTGGAGAAGAAGTACGTCAACGAGAAGAAGACCGTGGTGTCGGCCGGGGACATGGGATTCGAGGGTCACATCGGCTGGTACGTCCCGGAATACCTCGCGAACAAACACCCGGACATCATCAACTGGAAGAATCTGAATCGCTACGCGCACCTCTTCCGTACGGCGGAGACCGGGAAGAAGGGGCGCCTGTTGGAGGGGTCACCGAAGTTCGTGACCCGGGACGACGACATCATCAGGAGCCTCGACCTCAACTACGAAACGGTCTACGCGGGCAGCGAGAAGGCACAGATCGAGGAGATGCGGAAGCGGGCGAAGAAGCGTGAGCCCTTCCTGACGTACTGGTGGCGACCGCACTGGATCAGCACCGAGATCAAGCTGGTGCAGGTCAACCTGCCGATGTACTCCTCGGGCTGCGCCAGCAACGAGCACAACGCGTCCTGCGGCTATCCCGAGTCGGAGCTGCGCAAGTACTTCAACGCCGACTTCGCCGAGGAACGGGAGAAGCCCGCCCAGCTCCTGAAGAACATGAACTGGAGCGAGGAGGACCAGAACCAGGTGGCCGGTGAGATCGCCGGCGGCACCCCGCCGCGCGAGGCCGCCCGGGAGTGGGTCAAGGACTCCGAAGCGGTCTGGCGGACCTGGTTCATGGGCGTCTGACGCGCCGTTACGACACGGCGTCGCAGCGGCACAGCGCAGCTGTCCCGGGAGCCGAGCACCCGCTCATGCCGACGACCGCCATGGCCCCACCCCCTCGGGTCCCGTCGTACCGCCGGCGGCCGGCGTCAGCCCACCAGCCGCTTGCGCCAGTCCAGCGGGTCGATCCGCATGAGGTCAGCGGCGCCGCCCCGAGCGGCCACGACGCCGCCCGGCCCGCGTCGCGTACCCCCGTGCCGGACGCGGACCCGGACCCGGGCCGGACGGCGACCCTGGCTGCCCCGGCGGCCCTGGCTGCCCCGGCGGTCAGCGCAACTGAGCCATGAGTCCGGCCATGTCGGAGCAGATCCACTCCTCGGCGATCACCCCGTCCTCGACGCGGTAGATCTCGTTGCTGGTGTAGCTCACTTCCCTGCCCGTCGCGGGGATCCCCTGGAACTCGCCCGTATGCGTGCCACGGAAGGTGAGCCGCATGGCGACGCGGTCACCGGACCCGAACACGTCCTCGATGTGCGCCTGCATGTCGGGGAAGCCCTGCCGCATGATGTCCACGCCCTGCTGCCAGACGTCCTGTCCGTAGCGGGTCGGCGCGCCCGCGAGGTTGATGACGAACTCCGAGGCCATGCGCGACGTACAGGCCGCCAGGTCGCCCGCGTTGAAGGCGTCAAAGGTCGTACGCATCAGCCGCACGTTGTCGACGGCGGAAAGTTCTGTGGTTGGCACTGCCGGCCACCTCCGGGCCTACTCGCTGACGTTGTCACCGCCCGGGCCGCTCGCTGCGCCCCGAGCCAATACTGAAGTTAACACATTATGAGGCTGCCTCAGTAAAGTAGGCTCTACTCCATGGCTCCCACGGCTCCCAACACCCCTCCCAGCGACGACGCGCCCGCCCAGGTGCTCGACCTGCTACTCGCCGTCAGCACGCTCATCACCGAGGACACCGCGGAGTTCGCCACCCGGGAGGGCATGACACCCGCGCGACTGCACCTGCTGTGGGAACTGTCCGCCGCCGACGGGGCGCTGCCGCCGAACGCCCTGGCGCACCGACTCGACGTCACCGCGCGTACGGTCACCGGGCTCGTCGACGGGCTCGCCGCCTCGGGACACGTCCGGCGGGAGGCCAACCCACGGGACCGGCGCTCCACCCTCGTCGTCCTCACCACTAGCGGGGAGGCGTTCACCCGGCGCCTGCGGCAGATGCGCGCCGACCTCGCCCACCAGCTGTTCGACGGGGCGCCGGAGGGGCGGGCCAGCGCGCTCCGCGAACACCTCGAGTTCGTCCTGGGCCGGCTGCGCACGCTGGTGGACGAGGCCCCCGGAGACACCCGCCCGGCGACCAGTTGACCGTACGGCCGCCGCCCCACCTCCTCGGCCGGCACCCGGCCGCCCGGTGCCGTGCTCCCCGTACCAACACCTCCGTACGGCGAACGCGCCCCGGTTCGGACGAATGTTCCGGGTGCCGTCCCACCCCGTGCTGTCCTGACCCGATGGCAGCAACGCGAGGGGTGGCGATCGTCACCGGCAGTTCGAGCGGAATCGGTCAGGAGACGGCGCGGGCGCTGGCACGACGCGGGTTGGCCACCGTGCTGGTCGCCCGCCAGCGGGACCGGCTGGAGGCGCTCGCCCGGGAACTCGCCCCGTACGCGCCGAGCGTGCCGCTGCCGCTGGACCTCTCGCACGGCGAGGACACGGTCGACTCCGTCCTCGCCGAGGCCACCGCACGCACCGGCCCCGCCGACGTGCTGGTGAACTGCGCTGGACACGGCATGTACGGCTCCTTCCTGGACACCGCCGCCGACGAGCTGCACACGCTGATGCGGGTGCACTACTTCGGCCCCGTCGCCGCGATCCGCGCCGTGCTCCCGAGTATGCGGGCCCGGGGACGCGGTCACGTCATCAACATCTGCTCCATGTCCAGCAAGATGGGCCCCTGGGGCCACACCGGCTACGCCGCGGCGAAGGCGGCGCTCAGCACCTTCACGGAGTCCCTGGCCACCGAGTACTCGCACAGCGGGGTGCGGTTCAGCGTCGTCCATCCCGGCCTCGTGGACACCCCGTTCTTCGAGCGCGGGGACCTGCCGAGGCTGCGCGTCCGGACGGAACGCCGCATGATCCAGCCCGAGTTGGTCGCCCGTACCGTCGTGGGGCTGCTGGACCGCCCCCGTCTGCAGACCTGCGTGCCCCGGCACTACCGCCTGGTAGACGCCATCGCGGCCTGTAGCCCGACTCTGCTGCACCGGCTCGTGGCCCGGCAGAGCCGGCCGCACGCCCTGCTCGGAGGTGTGGGAGACAGACCGTGACCGGGCCGCGGACCCCGGAGCCGGAGCGTCGTCCCTCGGTCGCGGTGCTCATGGAGCTGCTGCGTACTCCGCGGGCCGGTGGTCAGGTCAAGTGCTGGGAGCGGTTGGCCGAGGCCGCCGCCGGGCTGGATCCGGGCGAGTTGGGCGTGGACCTGACCGTCTACGTGCTCGGCGCCCGCTACACCGTACAGCCGCTCTCCCCCGCCGTACGCTTCGTCGCGCTGCCGCCGCTGCTGGCCACCGGACGACTCCCGATAGCCGCCGGGGTGGACGTCACGGACCTCGCGCCGTACCGGGTCGACCTGGCCAGGCTGCTGCGCGGGCACACCGTGTGGCACCTGACGCACCTCTTCGCCTTCACCGCGACCGCCGCCCGGATGCGGTACCGGCCGCGGATGGTCGCCTCCGTGCACACCGACGTGCCGGCGCTGGCCGCCGCCCTGCTGCACGGTACGGACCCGCGTGCGGCGCGGCTGACCCGTACGCTGCTGAGCCGGCGACGGGACCGCTTCCTGCGGCTGTGCGACCACACCCTGGTCGCGGAGCCCGAACAGCGTGCCGAACTCGCCAGCGTCGTCGGCCCGGAGCGGCTGTCGTTGCTGGGCAGAGGGGTCAGTCCGGAGCGGTTCCATCCCGACCCGACCGCCCGCCCGGAGTTCCTGCGCCGGCACGGCATTCCGGAGGGGGAAACCCTGGTGCTGTTCGCCGGGCGCGCCGACGCCTCGAAGCGGCCGCTGCTCGTCGCCGAGGCGGTACGACGGCTGCGTGCGCGGGGTCGGGCCGTGCGGCTGGTGGTCGCCGGCGACGGGCCGGACACGCCACACGTGCGGGAACTGCTGCCGGACGGCTCCGTCCTGCTGGGGGTACTCCCGCAGCACGAGTTGGCGCGTTCCTACGCGGCCTGCGACCTGCTCGCCTTCCCGTCCCGCAGCGAGACCATCGGGAACGTCGTCGGAGAGGCCCTCGCCAGCGGCCTACCGGTGGTACTGCCGGCGGGTGCCCGTACGGGCCGGTGGCTGAGCCGGCCGGTCAGTGACCGGTCGGAGCCCGAGCCGGCAGACGTGGCGTCGGACGGGCCGGGGCGCGGGCCGCCGTACGGACTGGGGCACGTACCGCCGGACGGCCTGCTGGTGACCGACGGCACCGTGGGCGGGTGGACGGCGGCCCTGGAACGGCTGGTGGACCGGCCGCGGTTGCGCGCACGGATGTCCGAACAGGCCAGGCTGGGCGCGCGACACGGGTTGCGCGACTGGACACGGGTGCTGACGGAGGACGTACTGCCGCGCTGGACCGTGCCGGCGACCCAGCCCTCCGGCGCCCGGCGGCACCCGGCAGACGGCGAGTGACCAGGTGCTGATCGCCGTCGTCGCCGCGCTCGCCGCCGGCGCCTGCTTCGCGTTGGCCGGCGTGCTGCAGCAACGCGCGGCCTCGGCCCGGCCTGAGTATGAGTCGCTCTCCCTCCGGCTGCTGCTCCACCTGTGCACCCAGCCGGTGTGGCTCGCCGGTATCGCGCTCGCCCTACTGGCGTACGTCTGCCAGGCGCTGGCGCTGGCACACGGGCCGCTGACGCTCGTACAGCCGCTGATCGTCAGCGAGCTGATCTTCGCGATCCCGCTGTCCGCCCGGCTCTACCGGACCAGACTGCGCGGTAGGGAATGGCTCGGGATCGTCGCGGTCACCGGCGGACTTGCGACCGCGCTGGGGGCGGCGAGCCCGGACCCGGGCAGCCCGGTGGCGAGCGTCACCCAGTGGCTGCTCACCCTGGGCTCGGTCGCCGCCCTGGCCGGAGCGGTGTTGCTCGGCAGCCGCCGGTTCTCCGGGGCGCCGCGGGCCTCGCTCATCGCGGTCGCCGGCGGCCTGGTGATGGGCCTACAGTCGGTGCTGCTGGACGCGGCGATCGAGCAACTGGGCGAGTCGGCCGTACAGTTCCTGACCGCGTGGCAGACGTACCTGATGGTGGCGGTGAGCATCGGCGGGCTACTGCTGATCCAGAGCGCCTTCCAGGCGGGACCGCTCGCCGCCAGCATGCCGGTCTTCGACGCGGTCGAGCCGGCGGTCGCCATCACGGTCGGGGTACTGCTCTTCGGGGAGACGGTCCGCGGCGGCTGGGTCGCCGGGCCGCTGACCGTGGCGGGTACGGCGGTGCTCGTGGCCGGCATCGTGCTGCTGGACACCTCGCCACTGCTGGCCAGGGCACGACAGGGCTGAGGGGCACGGCGGAGCTGAGGGGCACGGCGGGCTGAGGCACACCGTCCACGACTCCCCGCGCTCGCGGGCCGGTCCGTACGGATGGAGGAGTCGGCGGAGTGCCGCCGGGGCGCGGCCCCGGCGGCACTCGCGCGCGTCAGATGCCGCAGTCCGGCGCTTCCCAGGTCTTGCTGTCCTTGTGGTCCACGTGGATGTGGTCATCGTGGTCCGGGTACCCGGGGCCGAGGATGGTGTTGAACCCGTGGTTGCGGGCGGCCTTCGCGATGTCGCACAGGCTGTGCGGGGTCTTGCCCATGTCCGCCGCGTAGCCGTACATGTGACGGCTGTTGGGCGAGCCGCCCACGTCCGCGTTGCACGACTTGGACCGGAAGCCGCTCGTGATGCGGATGGACTCGTCGCCCATCGCGTGGCGCAGCGCCTGCAGCTTCCACATGGTGCGCTTGGCGCTCTCCTTGGCCGTCGCCGCGGAAACCATGCCGCCGCTCCAGTCGGAGTTGCACTTGTTCAGTTCGGCGAAGTCGAAGTTCGCCGGGCTGCAGTCGTCATCCTGCAGTTCGTAGATCTTGTTGTACGTCGCCTCGTCGGCCTTGCCGGTCTCCGAGAGTCCGTACGCCTTCTGGAAGCGCTTCACCGCCGCGGTGGTGAGCGGACCGAAACTGCCGTCCGGGGCGAGCACTTCGCCGGAAGCCGGGTAGCCGCCGAGCCGGATCTGCAGCTCGGTCACCGCGTCGCCCTTGGCTCCCTCGGCCAGCTCCTTGTCCCAGGTGAAACAGCCGTCAGCCTGGCTGGTGTTCACCGCCGCACCGGCCGTGTCGTCGGTGCTCGCCTGGGCCATGGTGGTGCCGGCGACGGCGGTCGACGCGGCTGCCGCGAGACCGATGGTGATCTTGATTGAACGTCTGCGCATGGGGGGTCCTCCTAGTAAAGGCCCATCGCACGATGCCGCCAAGGCAGGTTCACGTCAATGATTGATGCCGATGCCACGCTTCCACGTCCCTCTTCTGAGCGAACGCCCGAAACACCCGCGAAAAGTCGCTCCTGCTCCCTCCGCGCTCCCCTCGGAACCCGTACGAGCGCCTCGAACCTCCCGCGAGGGCGCGTCATCCAACTGACGGGCGGCCCACCGCATCCGTGCACGCGCGACTCTCCCGCCGGGACCCCGCCATGGGCCGCGGCGTGGGGACCACCAAGGAACGAAAGGGGGTTGTTCACCGACCCCGGGACACTTGGTGAACAACCCGCTGGGCGCTGGACTTGAGGCGTGCGTATCGGCCCGCCGCTGTGGGAGGGGCCGTCAGATCCGCTTTGGGAAGGCGTGAGGTGGGTGCGCGACGTATGGAGAAGGTTCGTGGCTGGGATGTGGGAATGGGGGCTGGGTGCCCTCTGCTTGGGGGTCCTACTTCTCCTCGGTGGCTTGGTGGCCGCCGTGATCGGTAACAAGGTGCTTGAGCCTCCCCCGTCGCCCTACCGAGTGGAGTTCTCCGCGAGCGGCGCCCCCTGCTCCGAGGACTCCCGGGATGCGGAGTCCGTCGTGATCAGCCGCGAGAGCGGAGAGCAGCTGTGGTGCTCCCCCTACTGGGGAGGGCCTGCCGCTTCGGAGGAGCCGCCCTCAGGCGAGTTCGACCCGTCCGAAGTCGACCGGATCACCGACCTGACGCGGTCTCTCACCCCTCTGGGCCTGAGCACCGCTGACGAGCGGGAGGTGAAGCGGCTGGTGGACAAGATCAGCCGCGAGAACGGTTACGAGACCGGAAGTGAGTCGAGCCCGGTGAGGATCTTCGGCTTCTACGCGATGGCTGTCGGGGCGGGCTTGACCGCTCTTGGCGGTCTCCTGGCGTGGATGGGCTTGTAGCCCCGGCTTCCCAAGGGCACGGAACTCAGGCAGGCCGCGCCCCGGCCCCTGAAACACCACCATCAGTCGCCGCGCCGACTGCGTCCTGTCCGCCTGGCGACTCCTCCTCGTCCGATCTGATCACCTGGCGACCTGATCGAAGGCGGGGAGGCGCACGCTGTCGGCGCTCGCGCTGTTGAGGGAACTCAGCAGAGCTCTGGAAGACTCACCGGACGTCGCACTGAGCCGCTTGAGTCTCCAGCGGCTGGAGAGTCCAGGATCTCGCCCATGAAGGATGAACGCCCCGACGTGCTCACGATCGGCCAGCTCGCGCACCGCACCGGACTTCCGGTGCGTACCCTGCGCTTCTGGTCGGACGAGGGAGCGGTGCCGCCCGTGGCCCGCTCCGCGAGCGGCTACCGGCTGTACGACGCCGAGTCCGTGGCCCGCGTCGAGCTGGTCCGCACCCTGCGGGAGCTGGGCCTCGGGCTCGACGACGTGTGCCAGGTGCTGAGCGGCCGGACCACGGTCGCCGAGGTCGCCAATGCGCACGTGGCCGCGCTCGACGCGCGGATCCGCTCGCTCAAGGTGAGCCGGGCCGTCCTGTCCACCGTGGCGACACGCGGTTCCACCGCTGAGGAGACAGCACTGATGAATCGGTTGGCGCGGCTTTCCGCCGCCGAACGCAAGCAGATCATCGACGAGTTCAAGAAGGAGGTGTTCGACGGCCTCGACGTCGACGCGGATCTGCGCGACCGCCTACACACCTTCAGCATCGAATTGCCCGACGACCCGACCCCTGAGCAGGTCGACGCCTGGATCGAACTGGCCGAACTGGTGCGGGATCCCGGCTTTCGCGCCCGATTGCGCACATGGATGGAGCTCAACACGCCCGCACCGGGGCAGGGCCGTCCTCCCGGGGCGTCCATCTGGTGGGCCAGGCACGTCGTGCAGACCGTCGCGGAGGTAAGAGAACGCGGGGTCACCCCCGAGGGACCGGAGGCGGCCGAAATGCTGTCCGAGCTGTTCGACGGCGCCGATCGGGCCGCCGTGCTGGGCAGCCTGAAGGCAGGAATCGAGGCGGAGGCGGAGCGCTACCGCAGGCTTGTCGCCCGCGTGCGCGGGCAGGATTCCTCGCCCGACGCGACCGAGGAACTGGAGTGGCTGGCACGGGCCCTGCGCGCCGCGGATCACACCGAGGTCGACCCTGCGGGTTGAACGCGAACCACGGGACCAGTCCTGACAATCGGGGCAAAGCGCCCGCGGGTTCATGCTGGAGAGCATTCAGTTTCCGCGAACTCGCGGGCTTCACTGACCTCCGCACCGTTGGCCGGTCTCGTACCTCGCGCACCCCGCCAACGCGCGTACCGGTTCGCGCTCCGGGCACGCCAGCAGCTCGCCAGACGTCGAAAAAGGCGGCGGCCCGACCGGGAAACCCCAGTCAGACCGCCGAACACGCAGGTCAGAGCGTTGCGAACAACCCTCGGACCGGTAGGCCGTGTGGGACTCGAACCCACAACCAACGGATTAAAAGTCCGCTGCTCTGCCAATTGAGCTAACGGCCCGCCCCCGCAGCATAGCCCGCCCGCGGGAAGCGTCTCGAAGGCATTCGCGTAAGGGCGTGTGCGCTTCTGACGCGGGTTCAGTGACGGTCAGCCGTTGCGCTTCCAGCGCGGCTTGTCGGCACGCCGATCGAAGGACCGGCCGCCGTTGCCTCGGTTGTACGAGCCGGCACCTCGGTGGTCGTCCCGACGGCCCTGCGGGCGGCGGTCGTTGCCCTCACGACGGTCCCGCCCGTACGGTCGGCGGTCCCGGTCGTTGTCCCGCCGAAAGCCGCGCTCGCCGCCCTCGCGACGGTCCCGGCCGTGCGTACGACGGTCGCGGTCGTCCCCACCCCGGTCGTCCCTACGGGGGCCGCCCCGGTCGTCCTTACGGGGACCACTACGCCGCTGCCCGTACGGCTGCCGGTCCTCCCGCCGGTCGCCACCCCGCTCGCCGCCGCGGTCGTCCCGACGCTGCTCGTCCTGCCGCCGCTCGCGCCGCTCGGCGCGCCGGCGCTCGGCTTCCGCCTCGGCCTTGGCCTCCGCCTCCGCCTCGGCGGCCACCTC
>NZ_LJGU01000141.1:0-40579 GCF_001751245.1 Streptomyces oceani | reverse complement strand
GCAGGGCCGCCCGGGCCAGCGCCTCGTCCGGGTCGTCGCCCCGCTCGCGCGCCGCCCGTGCGGTCAACCGGTCGGCCTCCGCGCGGAGTTCGGCGGCGTGCTGCTCGGCACGGGCCTGCTGACGGGCGAGGTTCTTCGCCTCCCGCTCGGCTTGTCGCGCGGTGTTCGCGGTCGACTCTGCCTGCACCTCGGTGAGGGACCGGGCGCCGGTGATCCGCGCGACATCGTCGTCGAAGATGTCGCCCCGCCCGATGATGTGCCGCGAGGCGTCCACGCCCGCGTCCTCCATCAGCCGGAAGATCTGCCTCCGCTGGTGCGGCAGCGCCAGCGAGACGACCGTGCCGGACTCGCCGGCACGGGCCGTACGCCCGCTGCGGTGCAGGTAGTCCTTGTGGTCGCCGGCCGGGTCGACGTTCAGCACGAGGTCGATGTTGTCCACGTGGATACCGCGGGCCGCGACGTCCGTGGCGACGAGGGCGCTGACCTGACCCTCCTTGAAGTCCGCGAGGGTCCGCGTACGCGCGCCCTGGGTCATGCCGCCGTGCAGCGCGTCCGCCTTCACCCCGGACTCGCGCAGCTGCTCCGCGACCCGGTCGGCGCCCAGCTGGGTGCGGACGAAGATGATCGTACGTCCCTTGCGCGCCGCGATGGCCGCCGTGACCGGCGTCTTGTCCCGCGGCTTCACCACGAGCACGTGGTGCGTCATGGTGCTCACGGCGCCCTGCGCGGCATCCACCTCGTGACTGACCGGGTCGACGAGATAACGCTCGACCAGGCTGCCGATCTCCTTCTCCATGGTCGCGGAGAAGAGCATCCGCTGGCCGCCCTCGGGCACCAGGTCGAGCAGCTCCGTGACCTCCGGCAGGAAGCCCAGGTCGGACATCTGGTCGGCCTCGTCGAGCACGGCGACCTCGACGTCGTCCAGCGCGCAGGAGCCGCGGTTGATCAGGTCACGCAACCGGCCCGGCGTGGCGACGAGGACGTCGACGCCCTTGTCCAGGGCGTAGATCTGGTTGCTCATCGAGGTGCCGCCGCAGACGACCTTGAACTTCAGCCCCAGCGTGTCGCCGTACGGCTGCAGCGCGTCGGACACCTGCATCGCCAACTCCCGGGTCGGCGTGAGGATCAGCCCTCGCGGCCGGCGCTTGGCGGTGCTGCCGCCGACCAGCCGGGTCAGCAGCGGCAGCCCGAACGAGAGGGTCTTGCCGGAGCCGGTACGCCCACGGCCGAGGATGTCCTTCCCCGCGAGCGCGTCCGGGATGGTGGCGGCCTGGATGGGGAACGGCGTGGTGACGCCGTTCTGCGCGAGCTTGGCTACGAGCTGCTCGGCGAGCCCGAGATCGGCGAACGTGACGGTCGGCGCGTCGTCCTCGGTGGCGAGGATGGCGGCGTCAGGGGCAGAAACGGACATGCGAAACGTGAACCTTCCGGAGTCATCGGCACGCGCCCACAACTCCGTGTTGCACACACGATCGCCTCAACTGCGATCAAGCCACGGCTGGAAAGGAACGCGCCACACGGCGCGCTCAAACCGGGCGCCGGGCAAGTGGGATCAAACGATCTACCACCATACGCACCCCAGGGTGGGTAGCGCAAACCGCGCCCGCCCCCACCTGCCGGAACGTTCGCCTGCCGGGCTCCACCCGCCACCCGCCGCCCGTCGCCGTCAACCCGCCAGCCACCGTACCGAGATGAGCCCCAGTGCCGCCGCGCCCAGCCCGGCCAGCACCGAGACCAGGACGTTCGCCAGCGCGAGCCCGTTCCGCCCGCGCTCACACAGCCGCAGTGTCTCGTACGAGAAGGTGGAGTACGTCGTGAACGCCCCGCACAGGCCCGTGCCCAGCAGCGACCGTACGGCCGGACTGACCGCCCCGGCATCCGCGGCACCGACGAGGGCGCCCAGCACGAGACAGCCCAGGACGTTCACCGCGCACGTCCCCCAGGGGAAGACCGTAAGGTGCCGGACCTGCACCGCGCGGTCCGTCGCGTACCGCAACGGCGCACCCACCGCCGCCCCGACGATCACCAGCAACCAGGTCACGCCGTGGCCCTCCGGCTCCGCGCCGCACGCCGTACCAGCCGGCGGGTGACCGTCACGCCAAGCCACACCGCGCCGAGCGCGACGAGCAGCGTACCGGCGAGGTAGCCCAGTGCCAGGCCGGCGGCACCCTCGTCGAGCAGCCCGACCACGTCGACCGCGTACGTGGAGAAGGTCGTGAAACCACCCAGCACGCCGGTGCCAAGGAACGGCCGCAGGAGCGGATGGCCACGTCGGCCGCCCTCGGTCAGCAGCACCAGGAGGACGCCGATGAGCGCGCAGCCGAGCGCGTTGGTCAGGAAGGTCGCCCAGGGGAACGACGCGGCCCGGGCGGGTAGCAGCAGCGCCAGTCCGTAGCGACCGGCCGCGCCGAGCGCGCCACCGCAGGCGAGGAGGGCGAACACCGGCCAGGCGCGGCCGCCGGCCAGCTCCGCGCGCCGCGTCGGCACGTGCAGGTCCACGTCCGGGTCAACACCCGGATCGATGTCAGGGTCCGGCACCGGTCCCATGTCCGGGTCCGGGCCGGCCGCCGGGCCCGGGCCGGCCGCCGGGTCACCGTACGGGTTCGCCCCCCGGCTCCCGTACGGTTCCGCCCGCCTCGAGACGTACGGTTCGCCGGCACCGCTCCGCTCGTCGTCGCCCCCGCTCACCCGTACCCGAGGGAGTGCAGCCGGGCGTCGTCCATACCGAAGTGGTGCGCGACCTCGTGCACCACGGTCACCTCGACCTCCCGCACGACCAGTTCTCGATCGCCGCCCTCCGCGTCGACCATCCGCATGGTCGGCCCCCGGTAGATCGTGATCCGGTCCGGCAGCACCCCGGCGTACCACTCCCCGCGGTCGGTGAGGGGCGTGCCCTCGTAGAGCCCCAGCAGTTCCGGATCCTCGGGCGGAGGCTCCTCCTCGACGAAGACCGCGACGTTGTCCATCAGTCGTGTCAGCTCCGGCGGGATGCGATCGAGCGCCTGGGACACCAGTTCCTCGAAGTCCTCGCGTGTCATCTGCAGCACCCGGCCATTGTCGTCCACCGGGCGCCCGGGGCGCATGGGCAGGCGCGTACGAGCCTCGCGCTCGCGGTCGCCGTAAGCCGACGCCGTACGAGGTGATACGCCGCATATCGTGCCAAGCGGTTCACAGCGCCCAATCGACTGTTCGTCCTCAGAACCATCATGGTTCCGCCCGCACAGGGCAGAGGGGCGGCATGGGCTCCGCGCGAGGGCAGGCGCCGCGCCCGTCAGCCCGCTCAGCTTCCGGGAGGGCACGGGCGGCCCGGCCCGGGAACCGTTTTGGCGATCCGTGTAGCTATCCCATATGCTTCTCGCGTCCCCGAGGCGCCCGAGGGCGCCCAGGTGGGCCATCAGCCCTCATCGTCTAGTGGCCCAGGACGCCGCCCTTTCAAGGCGGTAGCACGGGTTCGAATCCCGTTGGGGGCACGCACCACCTGTGCGAGACTGTTCTCGCATGCGTCACGCTTGGTCCTGTGGAGCAGTTTGGAGTGCTCGCCACCCTGTCAAGGTGGAGGCCGCGGGTTCAAATCCCGTCAGGACCGCTGTGGCTGGGTAGCTCAGTTGGTACGAGCGTCCGCCTGAAAAGCGGAAGGTCGCCGGTTCGACCCCGGCCCCAGCCACGCCCTCTGAGCAGTGTGAGCGGCCCCTGAAGACGACTCTTCGGGGGCCGTTTCCGTACGTCCGCGCCAACCCGTAGGCCAGCACGGTCAGCTCAGCCGCCGAGCCGCCGCCCCGTCGCGGTGTCGGCCGGGGTCTGGGTGAACAGCAGCACACCGGCATCAGCCACCGGCCGCAGGAGCGCGTACGTCAGCCGCCACGGCTCCGTCTCCGGCTCGACGAACGTCATTTCGACCGTGGTTGGCGGGAAGTCCGCGACCGCCCGGCACCGCCACCAGTGCGCGGCGTGCGGCCGTTCGCCGTGCAACAGCCGTACGATCTCCGCTGCTCGGGGGTCCTCCGGTACGTGGCCGACAGCGGTGCGGAAGTGCTCGTACAGGGCGCGCAACAGCGACTCGTCGCCGGTGATCCTGGCTCCCCCGGAGGGCAGGCTCGCCCATTGAAGCAGCACGTTGCGGCGCTGCCTGGGCAGATCCTCGGGGTCACCCCACAGCCGGCGGTAGGCCGGGTTGCTGGTGAGGATGTCGAGACGTTCGTCCAGAGCCAGCGTTGGCGTGGTCGGCCAGCCGTCGATGAGCATCCGTGTCCCCGGACTGATCGTCGCCCGGTCCTCGCCGGCAAGCGCGACTCCGGGGAGGTACCCGGCCAGTGCCAACGCGTGCCGGTGGGCGCCGGTGTCCATCCTCAGGGCTTGGCACACCGCGTCGATGACCTGCCGCGAGGTCGTCACCCGGCCCTGTTCCAGCCAGGTGTACCAAGCGAGGCTGACGCCGGCCAGGGTGGCGACCTCCTCGCGGCGCAGCCCGGGAGCGCGACGCCTGCCCCCGCCGGCGAGTCCGACCTCCGGAGGGGTGATGTCCGCCCGCGCCGCACGCAGATGCTCACCGAGTTCCCGGCGCAACGACTCGTCCATACCGCGATCCTATGAGCGCCGGTCACCCCAGAAACGCCCACCTGGCTACGCCCGCCGGGGGGCCGCAGGCTTGCCGTATGCCAGCAGAACAGCACGCGCCACAGATGTGGCGCCGACGGAACGACTCCTCCCGGCTGACCACACCCCGGGTCCTGATCCGCGTCTTCCTCGACCCCGGCGACCTCGAATCGAGGCTCGCCTTCTACGAGCGACTGCAGGGCGTCGAGGCGGACGGCCGGTTCACGTACGGGACTCTACGGCTCGCCATGGTGGGTGCTTTCCTCCTCATCGAGGGCGCCGAGGAGGACCTGCGTCCCTACCGCTCCACGACCGGCACGCTGCTCGTCGATGACGTGCGGCCGTACTACGAGCGGCTGGTCGCGGACGGGGCGGAAATCGTGGTGCCGTTCCAGGAGGTGCCGACCGGAGCCGCGTTCAACGTCCGTCACCCGGACGGCACGGTGGTCGAGTACGTGCACCACCGCCCCACCTCGGACGGCGACTGACGCCGACGCGCCGCGGGCGGCTTCCCGGGGGCGGCCTCGGGTCCCGCGCACTCGGAACGGTGGCACAGGCGGCTTGGTGCGCCTAGTTCCAGCTAGCTCCCGCCCACTTCGAAGAGGAGGTAGAGAAAGCCCGCGAAAAAGTGACCCGCGACGAGGTACACGAACAGTCGGAAAGCGAAGCCGCGGGGAAACCGTCCGTCTCCGCGCTCGACGCCGTGCTCCTTACCCGCCATGGGCCCTACCCTCCGAGGGAGCCTTGCGCTGTTTTGCGGCTTGCCAGGCCGAACGCCGCACGCCGCCCAGGCACAGGTCGCTGGTGGGGCTCTGCAACAGGGTGTGGACGAAGAGCAGGTCGACGCCCTCCGGCGACACCGCGGTGATCCGGTGCGGGGTGAGGCTGTCGTAGTGGGCGGAGTCGCCGGGCTGGAGCACGTGTTGGTCCTCTCCCAGCGCGAGGCCCAGCCGGCCACTCAGGACGTGCAGCCACTCCTCGCCGGTGTGGGTGCGTACGAGGTCGTCCTGCGCGTTCGGCGGCACGTGCACGCGCAGCGCCTGCATGGCTCGCTGTGGCCCGCTGGCCTGCCAGTACGTCCAGCCACCGGCTTGCAGTGACTCGACCTCGCTGGCCCGGATCACGGGGTCGTGCTCCGGGGGCGCCTCGCCGAGCAGGTCCGACACCGTGCTGCCGTACGTGCGCGCGAGCGTCAGTAGCATGGGCAGCGAGGGCTGCCGCTGCCCGGTCTCCAGCCGGGAGAGGTAGGCGGGCGACAGGTCGAGGCGCCGAGCGGCCGCCTCCAGGGTGAGACCCCGCTGCCTGCGCAGGTCACGAAGCTGTGGCGCGATGCTGGGCAGAGCCATGCCAGGCTCGCCGGTGTCTTGGCCCATGGGTCGATTGGACACACAGTCATGCCCACCAGGCAAACGAATTGCCTCTCAGGCAAAAACTCCCTCTCCTGACCAGGCCCGAGCAGGTCACCTCATTGGTTCGCCCAATAACAGTTGCCCGATGCCATGGACCAATGACGCGTCAGTGCGTTCGGATGTCCCGTGGAAGGTATCCACCCCCCACAGGGAGCGTTCCATGACCAACAGACGCCGCAGGGCCGGCACTTTCCGTACGGGAGCGGTCGCGGTGGCCGCGGTCGCGTTGCTGACCACCGGAGTCACCGGGGCCGTCGCGACCACACCGGCCGACTCCGTACGGCAGAGCACCACCGTCAGCGCCCAGGCCGAACTGCCGGACGACAGCTGGTGGGGCGTCCGGGACGGCAAGACGACCACGCCGTACAACGAGTACAACCCCGGCTACAAGTTCGGCTGCAACGGGGACCAGCGTCACAAGGGCCTTGACATCGGCGCCCCGACCGGGACCACGATCCACGCCTGGGGCTCCGGCAAGGTGGTCGGCACCGGCTACGACGACGGTGGCTACCACCGGTGGATCCAGGTCTACTTCCCGTCCATCGACATGTCGATGACGCTCGGTCACCTGCTGGACGGCTCCCAGCTGAAGGTCGGCAGCACCTTCGAGAAGGGCGACGTCTGGGCCAAGGTCGGCACCGAGGCGGACGGCCTGAACCATCCCCACGTGCACTATCGGGCCTCGAAGGGCAACCACGGCGAAGCCGCCATCGGCCCGTGCGAGGACATGGACCCGTTCGTCATCTGGGACGCGCTCGGCCTCCCCGCCTGAGCCCGCTCTCCGCGGAACCTGCCCCGCCGGACCGGTGACCCCCACCATCGGTCCGGTGCTCGCTCCGGTGATCAGGTGCCTGTCGTCCCACCGTTGGACGGCAGGCCCTTCGCGTGCGCGGCCCTTCGCGTGCGCGGCCGAGGGCTCAGCGTACGGCCGAGGGCGTGAGCGGACGGCGTACGGACGGCCCACATGCGTACGGGCCGCTCGGCTGGAGCCCTCAGCCGCGCCCCATCCGGCAGCGTACGGCCACCTCGATCAGCACCCGCTCCGGATTCGGCCGGGGCTCCCGACCGTACCGCTCCGCGTAACGCCGCTCGGCCTCCGCGATCAGCGGCGCCTCGGTGCGTACGTGCGCCCGCCCCTCCAACGTCGACCAGCGCCGCCCGGCCACCTGGCACAGCGCCACCGGCATGCCGGACGGGCCGGCGGCACGGATGTTCCGCACCTTCCGACTGCCGGCACTCGCGACGACACGGGCGAGCGCGGCGTCCGGGTCGTACGTCACGCTCACCGGCACGACATGCGGGGTGCCGTCCGGCCGGGCGGTGGTCAGGGTGGCGTAGTGCCGCTCCCGCCAGAAGGCCAACAGGGCCTCCTCGGGGTCGGACACGGCGGGGTCGGGGGGGTCAGCTGCGTCGGAGCCAGCGGCAGGATTCGGCACGACACCGAATCTAGTACGCGGAGCCCGCTCCGGCCCGCGAGGGCGCACCCCCGCGTACCCCCGCGCGCCAGCGCGCCCCTGACCGGCCGAGCCCGTGTCCGTGCCCCTGCCCCTGCCCCTGCCCCTGCCCCTGCCCCTGCCCGTACGGAAGCACGGCACGTCACTGTATGCCGGGGGTGAGCCTCGCGAGGTCCTGTGTCTCTCCCTTGTCCGCGCGGCGCATGCGCAGTTCGCCGGCCTCGTTTCCGGACCCGGGCGCGCGCAGTTCGTAGGCTCCGGCGTACGACGCGCAGCGTTCCGCCGACGGGCCCGCCTCCCGTGTCACGGCCTGCACCGTGACCGCCTCGCCCTCCGGACCGGCGCTGAGGAGCTGCCAGTCGAGCGGGCACTCGTGCGTGCTGAACCGGAACGCCCCCTGTCCGACTCGCTCGCCCTTCCGGCCCTGGGCGAGGGTCATCCTGACCGAACCCTCCGCCTGGTACTCGCGCTTCAGGAACGGCCCCTCCCACTGACCGATGTACTTCGGGGCGATGGGCCCCGCCGGGTTCGGTGCCGGGCCACCCTCGCCGTCGGAAGGGCGAGGCGAGGGTGGCGGAGCGTCGTCCTCCGGGCTGTCACTGGACTGCGTGGGGGACCGTGTCGGGTCGTTCCCGGGGTCCTTCGTGCTTGTGGAGGGCGACGGTTTCGGGCTGGTCACTGGTTTGCCCCTGGTCGGCGTGGACACCGGGGAGGCCCCCGAGTCCTTCACCGAGTCGTCCCCGTCGCTCCGTACGACGATCATCCCGCCCAGCAGCACGGCCACCGTGGCGACCGCGGCGAGGGTGACGTAGAGCCCGCGACGCCGGGGGGACGGCCGCGTACGGGAAGCCTCCGGGACCGTGCCTCCGGAGGGCGGCTCGGCGGCAGAGCCGGTGGCCCCGACCCCGTCGACCGGGCCCACGGCCCCCACGGGGCCCGCGGGACCCTCGGCCCGCGCTGGCCCGCTCTTGGATCCGAGGGCGAACGTGGCGTCGGCCGCCGGCCCGCTTCCGGTACTCCGCTCGACGTCTGGCTCGTGCCCGGGCTGTGGCTCGCGCCCGGGCTGTCGCTCCGATCTGGCTTCCGGTTCCGGCTCCGGTTCCGGTTCCGGTATGGGCTCCGGTATGGGCTCCGGCTCCAGATCGAGCAGTTCGACCGCCTGCCGGCTCATCTGTTGCAGGATCGCGCCCGGCAGCCAGCCGTCCCGTACCAGCGCCGCCGCGCCGCCGGCGTGGCCCGCCAGTTCGTTCACGAGGTCCTGCGAGGAGGGCCGAGCCTCCGGCTCCTTGGCGAGACAGCGCATGATCAACTCGCCCACGGCCTCGTCCAGTTCCTCCAGGCCCTCCACATCCGGCGCCTCATGGACGACCTGGTACAGCAGCACCGCGGAGTTCCCACCCACGAACGGCCGCAATCCGGTGGCGGCGTACGCCAGCACCGCACCCGTCGAGAACAGGTCGGCGGCCGGCCCCACCCGCTCGCCCAGAGCCTGCTCGGGCGACATGTAGCCCGGTGAGCCGAGCGAGACACCGGAAGAGGTCAGCCCCGTGGTGCCGTCGCCCGCGCGGGCGATCCCGAAGTCGATCAGCACCGGCCCGGTCGGCGTGAGCAGCACGTTGGACGGCTTCACATCCCGGTGCACCAGCCCCAGGTCGTGTACGTGCTTCAACGCCTGGCCCAGGCCCGCGCCCAACGCCCGTATCGAGGGCTCGGGCAACGAGCCGTGCTCGTAGACCGCGGCCTGCAGCGAGGGGCCCGCCACGTATCCGGTGGCCACCCAGGGCAGTTCGGCGTCCGGGTCGGCGTCCAGCACCGGAGCCGTCCACTCGCTGCCCACGCTCCGCGCGGCGTCCACCTCACGTCGGAACCGCTCCCGGAACTCCGGGTCCACGGCGATGTGCGGGTGCACCACCTTCACCGCGACGGTACGGCCGCCCGCGGAACGGGCCAGGTAGACCCGGCCCATGCCGCCGAAGCCGAGTCTGCCCAGTAGCCGGTACGAGCCGATCGACCGCGGGTCCTTCTCCTCCAGCGGCGACATGGCGCTCAACGCTTTCCCCCGCCCCTCAGTTGGGCCCAACACCACCCGGGTCCGCCACGGTACGGTCAGGCGATCCGGACTGCGTTCGCTGTCGGGCCATCTGTTTCAACTGCCGTTCTCAACTGCCGTGGCCCTGCCGTACGTACGTCGCTGTACGTACGTCGCAGCGTAACCCGGTGCTCTGTGGGCTGTCCGTGCCGGGCGCGTGTCCGCCCCGCCCGCACACCCCACACTCGACTCGATGTCAGACGCGGCCGACCGGTTCCCCACCACGGCGGAATCGGTCGGCCGGGACCGACCCGCCTCGCACGAGGCGGGACGTTACAACCACGAAGAGTCAGCGCACGGGAAGGGGACCGCACCGAACAGCGCCGACGGGTTGAGCGTTATAGACTCAAGTTGTTATAGGCTTGACTTATCAATACTTACTGAGCCGCGTTGACCGCAGCGACGACGAGGAGGAACGCAGCACCGTGGACGCCGAGCTGACCAACAAGAGCCGGGACGCCATCAGCACGGCCAACGACCGTGCCGTCCGGGACGGCCACCCCGACATCACCCCGGCACACCTGCTCCTGGCCCTGCTCGAGGGCGAGGACAACGAGAACATCCAGGACCTGCTCGCCGCCGCCGAGGCGGACCAGGCGGCCCTGCGCGCCGGCGCCGAGCGCCAGCTCGCCGCGCTGCCCAGCGTCCAGGGGTCGACCGTCGCCCGACCGCAGCCGAACCGGGCGCTGCTGGCCGTCATCGCCGACGCGACGGACCGCGCCAAGGAGCTGGGCGACGACTACGTCTCCACGGAGCACCTGCTGATCGGCCTGGCCACGAAGGGCGAGGCCACCGGCACGCTGCTCAAGGAGCAGGGCGCGGCGGACCGTAAGCTGCTGGACGCCTTCGCCGCCGCCCGTGGCAGCCAGCGCGTGACCAACGCCGACCCGGAGGGGACGTACAAGGCGCTGGAGAAGTTCGGCACGGACTTCACCGCCGCCGCCCGGGACGGCAAGCTCGACCCGGTCATCGGCCGGGACCAGGAGATCCGTCGGGTCGTGCAGGTGCTGTCGCGGCGTACGAAGAACAACCCGGTGCTCATCG
Organism: Streptomyces oceani; assembly: GCF_001751245.1. Lineage (GTDB taxonomy): Bacteria > Actinomycetota > Actinomycetes > Streptomycetales > Streptomycetaceae > Streptomyces > Streptomyces oceani. Next base: position 29,990 of record NZ_LJGU01000141.1, on the reverse strand, counting down.
GCGAGCCGGGGGTCGGGAAGACCGCGGTGGTGGAGGGCCTGGCACAGCGGATCGTGAAGGGCGACGTGCCGGAGTCGCTGAAGGACAAGCGTCTGGTCGGGCTGGACATCGGCGCGATGGTGGCCGGCGCGAAGTACCGGGGCGAGTTCGAGGAGCGGTTGAAGACCGTGCTCGCCGAGATCAAGTCGAGTGACGGGCGGGTCATCACCTTCATCGACGAGCTGCACACCGTCGTCGGCGCGGGCGCGGGCGGCGACTCCGCGATGGACGCGGGGAACATGCTCAAGCCGATGCTGGCCCGCGGCGAGCTGCGGATGGTGGGCGCCACCACGCTGGACGAGTACCGCGAACGGATCGAGAAGGACCCGGCGCTGGAGCGTCGCTTCCAGCAGGTGCTGGTGGCCGAGCCGACCGTGGGCGACTCCATCGCGATCCTGCGCGGCCTGAAGGGGCGGTACGAGGCGCACCACAAGGTGCAGATCGCGGACGGCGCGCTGGTGGCCGCCGCCGCCCTGTCCGATCGCTACATCACCTCCCGGTTCCTCCCCGACAAGGCCATCGACCTGGTGGACGAGGCGGCGTCCCGGCTTCGGATGGAGATCGACTCCTCGCCGGTCGAGATCGACGAGCTCCAGCGGGCCGTCGACCGGCTGAGGATGGAGGAGCTGGCGCTGGCCAATGAGACCGACCCGGGCTCGGTGGAGCGGCTGGCCCGGCTGCGCCGCGAGCTGGCCGATCGGGAGGAGGAGCTGCGCGGCCTCACCGCCCGCTGGGAGAAGGAGAAGCAGAGCCTCAACCAGCTGGGTGAGCTGAAGGAGCGCCTGGACGAGGCCCGTGGCCAGGCCGAACGGGCCCAGCGGGACGGCGATTTCGAGGGTGCCTCGCAGCTGTTGTACGGGGAGATCCCGGATCTGGAGCGCCGCCTCGAAGCGGCTACAGCCGCTGAGAAAGCATCCGCGGCTACCGCCGCTGAGCAGGCATCTGCGGCTACCGCCGCTGAGCAGGCATCTGCGGCTACAGCCGCTGAGCAGGCATCTGCGGCTACAGCCGCTGAGAAGGCATCTGCGGCTACAGCCGCTGAGCAGGACTCTGGGGCGACCGCCGCCGAGCAGGAGCAAGCGGCCAGCGGGGGCGCCCGGGGCTCGGCGGGCGAGAAGCCAACCATGGTCAAGGAGGAGGTCGGCCAGGACGACATCGCCGAGGTGGTCGCCTCCTGGACCGGCATTCCCGCCGGTCGGCTGCTCGAGGGCGAGACGCGGAAGCTGTTGCGGATGGAGGAGGAGCTGGGCCGCCGGCTGATCGGGCAGGCCCCGGCGGTGCGTTCCGTCTCGGACGCGGTACGCCGCACCCGGGCCGGCATCGCGGACCCGGACCGTCCCACCGGCTCGTTCCTCTTCCTCGGGCCCACGGGCGTCGGCAAGACGGAGCTGGCCAAGGCGCTGGCGGACTTCCTCTTCGACGACGAGCGGGCGATGGTCCGCATCGACATGAGCGAGTACGGCGAGAAGCACTCGGTGGCCCGCCTCGTCGGGGCCCCGCCTGGTTACGTCGGGTACGAGGAGGGCGGTCAGCTGACCGAGGCGGTGCGCCGGCGGCCGTACAGCGTGGTGCTGTTGGACGAGGTGGAGAAGGCGCACCACGAGGTCTTCGACATCCTGCTGCAGGTGCTGGACGACGGGCGGCTCACGGACGGGCAGGGGCGTACGGTCGACTTCCGCAACACCATCCTCATCCTCACCTCCAACCTCGGCAGCCAGCATCTGACGAACCCGCTGGTCAAGGAGGAGGAGCAGCAGGAGAAGGTGCTGGACGCCGTACGGGCCGCCTTCCGGCCGGAGTTCCTGAACCGGCTGGACGACGTGGTGGTCTTCTCGGCGCTCAGTCAGGAGGAACTGAGTCGGATCGCGGCGCTACAGCTGGACGGTCTCCAGCGGCGGCTGTCCGAGCGCCGGCTGGAGCTGGACGTCACCCCGGCCGCGCTGGACTGGCTGGCCCGGGAGGGCATGGATCCGGCGTACGGCGCACGGCCGTTGCGGCGGCTGGTGCAGACGGCGATCGGGGACCAGTTGGCGCGGGAGATCCTGTCCGGCGAGGTGCGGGACGGGGACACCGTGCGGGTCGACCGGGTGGAGGGCTGGGACGGCCTGAGTGTCGGCCCGGCCGAGCGGGGCTGAGCGGCGTCCCGGGGCGCTTCCCGACCGAGCGGCCCGGGCCGGTTTCCCGGCCGAGCGGCCAGGGACCGTTCCGCCGTCCCGGGCCGCTCGTGATCAGACGTGGACCGGGCGACGGACTCGGATTCCGACGGCACCGGCCAGGGCGACGACACCGATGGGTGAGCGTCCGGAGCCGGCGGCGCTCGTACGTTCTCTCGCCCGGATCAGGCGTCTCACCAGGGCGTACGCGCCCGCGCGGCGGCGGCTTCGGACATGTGCCCGCGCGCGCTTGCGTGGACCGGTCGGGGATGCGAGAGGATGGCCGAATTCCGTACTGAAGGGACCACCACGGTGAGCATCGACCCGTCCTCGATTCCGAACTTCGGGGGCCAGCAGCCCGACCCAAAGGACGAGGGCCCGGCCGGCCCCGTCGTCCCAGACCAGGACCTGGTCAAGCAGCTCCTCGACCAGATGGAGCTGAAGTACGTCGTCGATGACGAGGGTGACCTCGCAGCGCCGTGGGAGGACTTCCGCACGTACTTCATGTTCCGTGGCGAGGGCGACCAGCAGGTCTTCTCCGTCCGCACGTTCTACGACCGGCCGCATCCGATCGATGACAAGGGCAAACTGCTCGAGTCGATCGACGACTGGAACCGCCGCACTCTGTGGCCGAAGGTGTACAGCCACACGCACGACGACGGCACCGTCCGGCTGATCGGCGAGGCCCAGATGATGGTCGGCGTCGGCGTCGCGCTGGAGCACTTCGTGTCCAGCACGGTCAGCTGGGTGCGGGCCTCGATCGAGTTCGACAAGTGGCTGGTCGACCAGCTGGGCCTGGAGAAGGACGCCGAGTCCGGCGAGGACTCGGACGGCGACTCCGGTTCCGGCTCGGACGACAGCTGAGCCATCCGCCCCCGAGGGCGGATGCCCCGGTTCGCAGTCGGCGGCGCCCCCTTCCGCTTCCGTCCCGTACGGGCGGCGCGTGGGAGGGGGCGCCGCTGTGCGCGGCGGCCGTACGGGCGAGAGCCCGGGGGTCGTACCGCGAACCGGGGGCCGTACGGGCGGGGGTTCCCGGCGGCCCGCGACACCTATGGTTGGAGGGCTCGGACACGGACGATCGCTCGGGAAGGCGGCGACAGACATGGGCGCGGACACCCAGCGCGCGAACACCCCGCGGGACTGGCGACCGGCGGCGCGGGTGCGCGGCATGGCCACCTCGATCTTCACCGAGATGACCGACCTGGCCCGCCGTACCGGCGCGGTCAACCTCGGCCAGGGCGTGCCGGAGCTGGCCAGCCCGCCCGCGCTGCTGGAGGGGGTGTCGCGGGCGGTGCTGGCCGGCGAGAACCAGTACCCGCCTGCGCGGGGCGTACCGGCCCTGCGGGAGGCCGTCGCCGAGCACCAGCTGCGGCAGTACGGCCTGACCTACGACCCTGAGCGGGAGGTGCTGGTCACCACCGGAGCGACCGAGGCGCTGGCGGCGGCCGTGCTGGGGCTCTGCGACCCGGGTGACGAGATCATCGCCTTCGACCCGTGCTACGACGCGTACGCCGCCGACGCGCGCCTCGCCGGCGCCCAACTGGTGGCCGTGCCCCTCGCGGCCGGGAGCGAGGGCTTCGAGCTGGACCCGGACGCGCTGCGCGCGGCGGTCACGCCGCGCAGCCGTGTCCTGCTGCTGAACACCCCGCACAATCCCACCGGCAAGGTGTTCCGCCCGGACGAGCTGGCCGTCATCGCCGAGGTGTGCCAGCGGCACGGGCTGACCGTCGTCACCGACGAGGTGTACGAGCACCTGGTCTACGACGGCGCGCGGCACCACACCATCGCCGCGCTGCCCGGCATGCGGGAGCGCACTCTGGTGATCTCCTCGGCGGGCAAGACCTTCAACGTCACGGGCTGGAAGGTGGGTTGGCTGTGCGGCCCGACGGAACTGGTGGGCGCGGCGGCGTCCGCGAAGCAGTTCCTGACGTACGTCTCCGGGGCGCCGTACCAGGCGGCGCTGGCCAGCTCACTGGACTCGGTGTCGGAGTGGGCCGAGCGGCTGCGGAGCGAACTCGTACGCAGCCGCGACCTGTTGACGGAGGGGCTGCGCTCGGCGGGGCTGCGGCCGTACCGGGCGGACGCGGGATACTTCGTGCAGGCGGACGTACGGCCCTGGGGGCACGCGGACGGGGTGCGGTTCTGCCGTGAACTGCCGGAGCGGGCGGGGGTGGTGGCGATTCCCACCGCGGCGTTCTACCAGGGGGCGGAGGCGCCGGGGTGGCTGGTGCGCTTCTCCTTCTGCAAGCGTGGGGAGTCCGTACGGGACGCGGTGGACCGGCTGGTCCGGAGCGCGTGACGGACGTACGGAGTGGAGCGTGCGCGCCCTCCCGCAGGGGCGGTTGGCGGCCCGTGCCGAGCGAGGGCCGGCATACACGAGTCAGCGCGCTTCGGCGGTGCCACGGGGGGATTGAAGCGGGTTCCGTCGGGAACGTTCCGTTGTAGCCGCGTGTGTTCGCGGCGCCGCGGCGATGAGGTGCAGCCTCGCCGAGGTGCCACCGCACGGCGAACGACGCCGTCGCGCTCGCACGTTCACGACGCGGGGTCCGGTCAGACGAAGGGGGACGCCATGACCGCCCAGGAGTTCGTAGGCCGCCGGGTGACGCCGATCCGTGTGGCGTTCCTCCACGGCGGCCTGGACGGCCACCCGCACCGACACTGACAAGCCATCACTAACCGGTCGCGGCCCGTGTGTTATCCGGCCATGGGCGGCTTGGTTGAACAACCGAGCAGAAAGAACTCCGACGAGGTAAATACCCCGATGAACTCGGGCAAAAGCGCTGTGCCTCGGCTCTTTCCGTGATTCGGTGAGTCCACTTTCCGTTGCTTCCCGCGGAGTCGACCCATGCTCACTTCACTCAAGATCGCCTACAGCGACACCCGCGCGGCGGACCTGGCCTGGGCGCTGGGACGCGGACCACTGCCGGCGCTGGCCACGCTCGACCTGGAACTCTCCGGCGCCCGCGTGCAGTTGCGGTTACTGGGCGCCTCCCACCAGGTGCTGCTGCGGGACGGCCCGGACTCCTGCTCGGAGACTGTCGCCTGCATGCCGGGAAGCAACTCGCCACTGCCGCTCGGGGTGTCCAAGCGGATCGGCGACTGCGACTACGAGTTCGCCGCTCGGGTCGAGACGCTGTCCCCCGGCTCCTTCGCGGGACGCGCGCAGGAACTCCTCGCCCTGGTCGCCGACCACCCCAACGGCCTGGCGGGCACCTTTCCCGGCGATCCGACCGCCTTCACGGCACTGCTGGTCCAGCGGCAGGACGAGGAGGTGGCCTGGCGCACCTGGCACTCGTACCCGCAGGAGGGTCGGCTGGTGGCCACCCGTACGAGGCTGGTCCTCCAGCCTCGGGAGGCACGCGCTCTGGTGTGACCCGATGTCGTGTACGGACTTTGCTGGTTGACGCTGCAACAGGCACCGTTACACAGTGGATACGTGTCTGATACGACGACCTTCTAGGCTGAATTACGCCATGTTCAGAAGTCGCTGACGCGACGTCACCGTCATCGGTGTTTCCGCGCCAGCACGGGGCGAGACGAGGAGGACGACGTGTCAGGCGAGTACGACGTCAATGTCAGTACCGAGGCGCTCAAGGCCATCGAGGGGATCGTCGCCGACGCCTACGATCGGATGGAGACTGCGGCCACCACCATCCGCAACCAGGGTGGCCAGCTGGCCCTCTCGTATGTCGGCTCCGGCTCCGCGGCCGGCCAGGAGAACTACGAGAACCTGGCGGGTGCCGGCACCGCGCTGAGCAACGCGCTCGAGGGGCTCAAGGCGGACCTCAACATCACCTCCGAGCACGGCCACGAGACGGACCAGCAGGCTCAGCAGCAGATGCGCGGCGCGACGGGCCAGGGTGTCTATCAGGGCATGCGCGCCTGAGCACGACTGCTAGCGCGCAGCATCTCGTACAGCTGGCCGCACCTCTCCGGGCGGCCTGTCGGCATAAGGAGAGCACCATGGGAGCGGACGGGCACTACAAGTTCAGCGACGCGGGACTGGGCGACATCCAGAGCGTCGGTCAACAGCAGGTCGCGGTGTGCAACGAGATCTGGGGCGATGTGATGTCCAGGATCTCCGCGCTGTTCCCGGACGGCCAGATCGACGCTGGCCTCGCCGCCGTGCTGAGCGAGCGCAATGAGCAGTACCAGAAGCAGGTCCAGCAGTTCACGGATGACATGGACCTGCAGAACGTCGCGGTGGGTAACACCCGTCAGATCGCCGCGGAGGGTGGCCAGATGATGCGGAACGCCGTACGTCTGTGAGCGTTCCGCGCCATACCGGGGGGTAACCATGGAAGCGAATCAGGGCGCCGAGCACCTCAACGCCGGGGCCGCGAACGACACGCGACACCAGACTGCTGATACGGGCGGGCTCGACGCGATGCGCGACGAGTTCCTGCGGATCGCCTCGCCACGGGGCCTCTTCGGCAAGGTGCCCAACGGCGCCGGAGCCGAGGAAGCCTTGGAGCGTGCCGCCGAGGACATGCTGGCGGAGGCCGAACGGGCCGGAGTGTCCGTGGAGAACATCGTGGCCAACGCCGGGACGGTCGCAGATATCGCTGACATGACGGACGAGGAGGCCGCCATGCAGGCGCGGTTGGCAGCGGCTGAACGTCCCGGCGGCGGTGCGCAGATGCTTCTGGAGTGAGTTGTTGTGTCCGGGGATTTCCACAAGAGTGTCGACGCGATTCTCAGCGCCAACGGCTACGCCATGAAGGCCGCGGCCGGCGCCTGGGCGGCGCTGGCGGGATCGGCCACCCGCAGCGGTGACGAACTCCGCGGCGTCGCGGAAAGCACCGCGGCGGAACCAGGCGTGGGGCTGCCGGAGCTCGCTGACCGACTGGATCAGGTCGGCGGCTGGGGCACCGGGGCCGCGTCACTGGCGATGACCATCAGTAGCCAGCTTCGGAAAGCCGGCGATGCCTCATCCAAGGCCGCGGAGCGTGCCCACAGCCTGCTGGCGGAGTACGAGGCGGAAGAGGCGGCAAGCGCGGAGAAGGGGGACGACGCCGCCTCCGGTGGGAGCGTCGCCCCTGTCCAGGCTGACAAGGCGATCGCCATGCACGGCGGCCGGAAGGCCCAGCTCGCCAAGGAAGCGGCCGGTGAACTGGCCGGTCTGGACGCTGTCTTCGGCACGGTGCTGGGCGGGACCGCACCGTCCGCGCCCGAGGTCGGGGCCGCGTCGGGCGCCGGTTCACCGGGGGCGGCGGCCACCCACCGCGCCGGTGGCGCGGAGGGGCCCGTGGCAGGCGGCAGCGGCCCGACCGTGCTGGCGGCCAACGGAGCGACCGTGGGGGGCGGTTCATACCCGTACTCCTCGGTCGTCGGCCCGAGTGGGGGCGACTTCGCCGGCTGGGTCGAGAGTCCCAACACGGGCTACCTGGTGGACCCGGCGACCGGCCGCGAGTTCGACCCGGCGACCGGCCGTTGGATCGACCCGCTCACCGGCAAACCGTTCGGCGCGGTCACCGAGTACGCCACTCAACTCGCCGGACTCGGTGGCGGTCCCGGCGCCCTCGCTGGTCCGAGCGGCGTGAGTCTCGCCGCGCTGGGCGGCACCGCCGCGAGTGGCAGCGCACACCTGGGCGGGATGTACGGCGGCGCCGTACCGCCGAGCATCGCGAACGGCGGCGCGTCACAGGCGCGGCTGGGTCAACAGGCGTTCCAGAACATGTCCCACAAGGCTGATGTCGCCAACCGGTTCGCGACGCGGGAGGCCGCTCAGGGTGGCCGCCCCTACATGCCGCCGCCCGCCGCGGGAGCGGGCGCTGCTGGAGCGGGCGCCGGTACCCGGCGGTCCGGTACGGGCGGCGGCTCCCGGTACCTACGGGAGCAACCCAGCACCTGGCGCGCCCGGGCGGCGGACGCGAGCGCCCGGCACCGTCTCGCGGAATCGCCCGCCCCGGCCCGGCCCGCAGCCGGCACCGCCCGTCCCGTTCCCGGGCCGGCACCAGCGGCTGGAGGCGGCCGAACGGGCGGAGAGCGCCGCCGGAACAACCGGGATCGGGACCGCGACCGGAACCAGGAAGGACGTGGGCAGCCGGACGACCGGGACCCCGGTACGGAAACCCGTCGCCGTGGCCCGGGCCGTGGCGTGCTCGGCGAGTAGGCGATGAACGGAGCGGAGGCAGCATGACCGGGAGCGAAGGACTGGAGTACCTGCCCGAGGGCTACCGCGAGGGCGGACGTGGCAGCGTCAAGTCGGCGGACGCGGCGGAAGGAGCGCAGAAGTACCTGCGCGGAGTCAACGCCGTACCGGGAAGCTTCGGCGGCGCCAGCTCGTACACGGACGCGCTCAACGCGAACGCCACTCGGCAAGCCGAGGACGCGGGCCTGGCGGCGCAGGACCGGAACACCATGAGTGACGCGGATCATCAGGCGGCCGACCTCGGAGAGGAAACGGACGCGGCGGCGGCCGCGGCGCAGCGCCTCAGCGACCCAGCGGGGCACAGCGCCATCGCGCAGGGCATCACCGACGGTATGTGAGCGACAGGGGCGGGAGTTCTGTCATGGCTGATGTTTCGATCTCCGTATCCGAGGTGAAAGACAAAACCAAGCCGAATCCGTGGGACAAGCGGGACGACTTCGTGAAGGAGATCAAGCCCGAGGAGATGGCGGACCATGCCACGTCGTTCGTCAAGGCGAGTGGCGAGGCGGAATCGGCCATGCAGCTGGGGAAACTCGCAACCGATCACAGCGAGGATTCGGGGTCGCAGGACGGGACGCCACTGCTGGACGCGGAGGAACGCGACAACCTTACCGACAAGGCACTGGGCAACAGCGGCGACTCGATGGACGCCGTGGTGAAGAACGTCTACAAGGCCATCGGCCTGGCCACGGACGCCAGCGAGGAGACCACCGCCGAAATCGAGGGCGGAAAAGGCCAGGGAAAAGGGCTTGAGCAGAGGATCAAGGACCTCAGCGACTCCGCCGAGGCGGACTACGACGCGGCCAAATACGCCCTGAGCAATTTTCGCCCTTCCGGCAGCGGCCTGCCGGACAGAGGTTTTTCTATACTGGAACAGGCCGAGCAGCCGCCCCCCACGTACATCTACAAGGAAGTCGAATACACGGCGGTATCCGATGGTCGGGGCGGCTGGGCGCCGCCCGGCGGACTCGCAACCGCCATCAAACAACACTACCTGGGCGAGGCCGTCAAGGCGGCCAAGAATACTCACGGCGAAATAAAAGATATCATCCAGCAATACCGGAAAAATCTGTCAGAACTCGGCCTTGAGCTGGAAGAGGCGGGCTATGATACGTCCGACGGCCCGCTGAAGCTGTGGCACACCGATGAAATGGCCGCGTACAATGGAAAAATGCTGGAGCAGGAACTCAGCAAGAAGAACCCGGACGCGGACGCTCTCGATCAGTACACCGTGGGCCTTGGTTCGGCGATCGAAGACATGTATGACAAGAACGGCGATCCGGATTTCAAGGAAAACAAAAGCAATCTGGATGAGTACGTCAACAATATCCTGAAACCACTGAGCGCCGAATCACTGGCCACACTGGGGAATATGGACACCAGCCCGAGCAGCCCCAGGGACTCGATTCTCGGAGCCAAACAGGCGGTGGCAAACGGAATCAACGCAGCGATGAACCCGGAAGTCGGTGGAATTGACTACAGTTCGCGCGATGCCCACCGTGTGATTCCGGATTCAATATCAGGATTGATTAGTCATCATATAAAGAACAAGGAAGACCTTCAAGAGTTCAATGCGCTTGGCAGTCTTATGGGGAATTCCACAGTAGCCGCAGGAGATGCCTTCAGTAAACAAATGGCGCAAGTTGCGATCGATTCCCAGCAGTCAGTGGAAACCCTGAATCTAAATAATGCAAACGCTGCCAATGGGGAAGATGAACAACTTCCCAAGCCTTTGTCCAATACCGGCAGTAGTGGGTTCCTGAACGCTGTAGCGCATAATTCTGACGTTTCGGTGTCGTTGCTCAACGAGAAGAATACACGCGAGGATCTGCTAAATGCACACTGGGCGGACAGCAAGGGAATATCCGAAATTGTGAAAAGTGCTATTGACCCTGGTGAAGATGGGGAGTTGAGCAAAAATCAGATGCTCGCAGCGGACCACGTGGTGAAGCACTTTGCGAACAGTCCACAGCTGCTTGTAGAAGACTGGAGCGCGGCCCATGAGCAAATGTATAAAAACATACACCCGATGGACAGCAGTGATCTGCAAGAGTCAGTTGCCACTGCAGCATTGAATCGTTTGGATATTCTATCCAACACTACAAACCACCATTATTCTTCAGCGGAACGCGCGGGAACTTTCCAGCTAATGGGTGCACTAGACCACGAGGCAAACCGTCTATTCCAGGCGGGCGTCTACGAGTACCAGCGAAATACCGCCCACGACGTATTCACGGGTAACGCACCGTCAAGCGGTTCTTTTAGGAAAATCGGAGATCTACAAGGACTTACGGACTGGGGCGAGCGGGCCGCGATCCACCATTATGAAGGGCGCGAGGATAAGCAGGAGAAGCTTAGAACTGACATAATGAAGTCGAGCATCATCGCTGGCGCCACCATGGGTGGTCTAGCCCCGGCAGCAGGACCCATATTTACCACCGGTGGAGCCGTATCCCTTGTGGGCGGCTCGCTGGTAAATAGCATGCCAGATGCTCCGATCGTGGATAGTCGCGAACAAATGGAAGATGCTCTGGCTGATAACGCAAGTATGCGGCACGCGATCGCGAGTGCCGCTTTGCAGGTCGAAAATGATCCAGAAGAATCATTTGACGGAAAATACCAGAGCCCTGGGCGAGAATTTGAACTTCCTACCCTGGGCAGCAACTACAGCTCTGTAACGGGTGAAGGTGGCAGTCTTGTTGATGTCACGGATGACATGCATGATAAATTCAACTATTCCTCCGATTATGACAATTCGTATGGCAACTGGCTGGCCTTTAACGGTGTAGATGCCGATGTGCCTGTAACAGATGTGCAGGATAAAGCTGGAAACCCAGGGAAAAATGACGAAGATGAGGACGACGAGTGACCTCCCCCACCGTCCTCTTCCGCCGTCCCGCCCGGGCCGCGCGCCCCTCCGTGCCGGAGGGCGATCTGGCGCTGCAGGCGCCGCCGGAGCTGCCGCAGCCTGAGGACAACAACGTCTGGATGACCGCGCTGCCCGCGCTGAGCGGCCTCGGTTCGGTGATGTACATGCTGACCATGGGTCGTGGCCCCATCGGTTACGTGGTCGGGGCGATGTTCCTGGTGTCCTCCCTGGCCATGGTGGTCGGTTCGGTGGTGCGCCAGCGTGGCAACGCCAAGGCGCAGGCCCGCACCCAGCGGCGCGACTACCTGCGCTATCTGGAACGCACCCGCGCTGAGGTACGTGAAACCGCCAGCGCCCAACGCACCGCCCTGCTCTGGGACGCGCCCGTCCCCACCTCCCTGTGGAGTGTCGCGGGGAGCAACCGCTTGTGGGAACGCCGGGCGGCCGACCCGGACTTCGGCGTCGTACGTATCGGCTGCGGCCCCCGTTACCTGGCGACCCCGATCATCCCCGGCGAGTCCGCTCCCGTGGAGGAGCTGGATCCGCTGAGCGCGACCGCCTTCAAACGCTTCGTCAACGCCCATTCCGTGGTCCCCGCCCTCCCGGTGCAGTTGGCCCTGCGCAGGTTCGCCGCGCTGGCCTTCGAGGGGGAGCGGGAGGAGATACGCCCCCTGCTGCGGGCGCTGCTGGCGCAGTCGGTGGTGTTCCACTCACCCCGTGATCTGCGGGTTCTGGTCTGTACGGCAGACCCGGACGGCCCCGCCTGGGGTTGGCTGAAGTGGCTGCCGCACGCCCAGCATCCGGAGGAGGTGGATCACGCGGGGCCGGTCCGTATGGTGCACAGTCGGCTCGCGGAACTGGAGGAGATACTCGGCGCCGAACTCAGCCGCCGTACGCGCTTCAGCCGGGACGCCGAACCTGATCCGGATGTGCCCCATCTGCTGATCGTCCTGGACGACGGTCTGGTGACGGGCTCGGAGACCGTGCTCGACCCGCACGGACTGCAGGAGGTCACCGTCCTTGACGCGGACGGACGTACGGAGGCGCTCACCGAAGCGCACGGCATCCGTCTCGCGGCCGAGGACGGCCTGCTGAAGGTGGTGGCGGCCGATGTCACCGATGAACTGGGCACCGCCGACTCACTGTCCGTCGCCGAGTCGGAGGCCCTGGCGCAGCAGCTCGCCGGGGTCCGGATGGACCAGACGACCCGGCAGAGCGAGGACCTGTCCACCGCCGACACCTCTCTTCCCGGCCTGCTCGGGGTGCAGGACGCGGGACGGCTGGACGTGGACGCCTTGTGGCGGCCCCGCCCCATGCGGGACCGGCTCAAGGTGCCCATCGGACTGTCGGCCGAAGGCGGCGTGCTGGAGGTGGACATCAAGGAGTCCGCCCAGAACGGTATGGGCCCGCACGGGCTACTGGTCGGCGCCACCGGATCCGGCAAGTCGGAGCTACTGCGCACTCTGGTGCTGTCGATGGCCGCCACCCATTCCTCCGAGCAACTCAATCTCGTGCTGGTGGACTTCAAGGGAGGTGCCACCTTCGCCGGCATGGCCGAACTGCCCCATGTCGCCGCGGTCATCACCAACCTGGAGGACGACCTGACTCTGGTCGACCGCATGCAGGAGGCACTGACCGGCGAGATGAACCGGCGACAGGAGGTGCTGCGGGACGCGGGCAATCTGGTGTCCGTACGTGACTACGAGCGTGCCCGGCAACGCGGCGCCGACCTGCCGCCGTTGCCCAGCCTCTTCATCGTCGTCGACGAGTTCTCCGAACTGCTCGCCCAGAAACCAGACTTCGCGGACCTGTTCGTGCAGATCGGGCGCCTCGGCCGCTCCCTGGGTCTGCACCTGCTCCTCGCCTCACAACGGCTGGACGAGGGCCGCCTCCGCGGGCTGGAGGCGCACCTGTCCTACCGGATCGGGTTGCGCACCTTCTCCGAGCAGGAAAGCCGCACCGCCATCGGGGTTCCGGACGCGCATCACCTGCCGAGCGCCCCCGGCCACGGCTACCTGCGCACCGACACCACCACGCTCCGGCGGTTCCGTGCCGCCTACGTCTCCGGCGCCCACCGCACGGGCGAGGAGTCCGGTCGTACCGCGCTGAGCGGCCCCGCGGACGTACGCCCGTTCACCGCCGGATACGTCCCCGTGCCCGCTCAGCTTCGTGCCCCGGAACCGGAACCCGTACTCGACGAGGACGAGTTCGGCGCCGACGAGGACATGAGCAACACCGTGCTGAGTGTCATGGTGGGGCAGCTGATCCGGTACGGACCGCAGGCTCACCAGGTCTGGCAGCCGCCGTTGGACGAGCCCGACACGCTCGACGGGCTCTACGGCGATCTGACCGTGCGCGAGGGCCGTGGCCTGAGCGTGCATCCCGGACGGCCTCCGCTGGAAGCGGTCATCGGCACCGTCGACCGGCCTTTCCACCAGCGTCGCGATGCCATGACCCTGGACCTGTCCGGCGCCGGCGGACATGCCGCCGTCGTCGGCGGGCCGCACAGCGGCAAGTCCACGGTGCTGCGCAGCCTCATCGCCTCGCTCGCCCTGCGGCACACCCCCCGTGAGGTGCAGTTCTTCTGCCTGGATTTCAGCGGCACGCTGTTCGCGCTCTCCGAGCTGCCGCATGTCGGCGGTGTGGCGGGCCGACTGGATACCGAGGTGGTGAACCGTACGGTCGCCGAGGTACTGGAAGTGCTGGAGCAGCGGGAGCTGCGCTTCCGCGAACTGGGTGTGGACTCCATGGCCGGTTACCGTTCCCTGCGGTCCCGGGACCGCGTGGGAGTGGACCCCTTCGGGGATGTCTTCCTCGTCGTGGACGGATGGCAGGTGCTGCGGCAGAGCTATCCGGAGATCGAGGACACTCTGATGGCGGTCGCCGGCCGGATGCTCACGTACGGCATCCACCTCGTCGTCTCGGGTAACCGCTGGCTGGACATGCGGATGGGGCTGCGGGACCTGATCGGCACCAAGGTGGAGCTGAAACTGGGTGACGCGCTGGACTCAGAGGTCGACCGCAAGGTGCAGCGGGTCATCCCCGCCGACCGGCCGGGCCGCGGAGTCACGCCGGAGAAGCTCCACTTCCTCGGTGCGGTACCCCGGCTGGACGGACAGCGTCGGGACAGTGACATGGCGGACGGGATCGCCGGCCTGGTGGACGGGATCGCTCAGGCGTGGACCGGGGATCCCGCGCCCCGCGTACGGCTGCTGCCCACCGACTATCCCCTGGAGCGGGTGCCGGAGCGGACCGGCCCGGCAGGCGTGGTCGTCGGCGTGGAGGGCAGCCGGCTGGAGCCGCTGGTGTTCCGGCCCGGCGAGGAACACGGCCTCGTCGCCCTGGGGGAAAGCGAGTGCGGCAAGACCTCGCTGTTGCGTGCCGTGGCCCGGCAGGTGGTGAGTACCTGGGAGCCGCGACAGGCCAAGCTGATCGTCCTCGACTACCGGATGACCATGCTGCGGGAGTTCGGCGGGGAGAGCCTGCTGGGCTACGCCACCAACCACGAGACGTCCGCGGACGTCGTGTCCGGCCTCGTCGCCGGGCTCAAGGAACGTCTTCCCGGGCCGGACGTGACGCCGGAACAGTTGCGTGACCGGTCGTGGTGGCAGGGGCCGGACATCTACCTGCTGGTGGACGACTACGACATGGTCGCCACCTCCGCCGGTAACCCGCTCAAGCCGCTCGTCGAGTTCCTGCCCCAGGCCCGTGCCGTCGGGCTGCACGTCTACCTCACCCGACAGGCCGGCGGTGCCTCCCGCGCCAGCGGCGATCCCCTCCTCAACCGGATGCGGGAGCTCAACTTCCCCGGCGTACTGATGAGCATGCCGAAGGAGGAACCAGCCGTCTGGGGTCACCGCTCCGCCCGGCGCGGACGCGGCCGTGCCCTGATGCTGCACCGGAAGCTCGGGACGACACCCGTGCACACCGTGCGGTGCGACGCCCCACGGCTGGCCGACGACTCGTGACACCAACGATCGCCCCGCACCCGGCCAGTCACAGTGACCCGCACGCGCCCCGACGTATGACATCCAACCGACTCCGTGAGTTTGGACTGACCAGATGAGCGGCACCACCCAGACCGGATTCCCCACAGCCGAGGGCACGGACGGCGCCCTCGGAACCCCGCCCGGGAATCCGCCCAGCGGCTCGCAGCGGGAGAGGAGCTCCGGCAGTGACTTCTGCCGGGTCGTCGTCGCGGGCCCGCACAGCCGCGCCGACCTCGCCCTCCCGCTGAGCGTGCCATTGATCCGACTCATGCCCGCCCTCGTCCAGCACGCGGGCGTGGAGACCGGACCCGACGGCGGAGCGCTGCACGACGGCTGGGTGCTGCGTACGGGCGGCGGCGCCCGGTTGGAGGCTTCCCGCAGTCTCGGGGCGCAGGAGATCCGCGAGGGGGACATCCTCTTCCTGGGCCACGGCAGCGACGACCCCGTACCGCCGCTGTACGACGACGTGGTGGAGGCGCTGAGTGTCGAAGGCGTACGCAGTCCCTGGTCGTCCACGGCGGTGCGCCGCACCGCCGCCGCTTTCGCCGCGGTCGCCGTCACGGGGGCCGCGGGGGCGCTCGCTGTCGCCCCCGGCACCCTGCCCGGCTATCTGGGCCTGGTGGCCTGCCTGTTGGGGCTGGGGCTGGCCGCGTTGCTGTCTCGGGCCTTCTCGGACGTGGCGGGCGGGACGTGCGCCGCGATACTGGCTTCGCCGCTCGCCGCCGTGGGAGCGGCCCGGCTGCTTGGTGCCGGGCCCGGCGACGACGCGGGTTTCGGCGCGGCTCATCTCCTTCTGGCCGGTGCCGTACTGGCCGTCGTCGGTGCTTCCGGGCCGGTGGTCGTCGGGGGCGGCGACGGTAGTTTCGCGGTGCTGGTGGTCAGCGGAGCCCTGAGCGCGTGCGGCGCGTTCATCGCCACCATCGGGGACATCGGAGCGGCCCAGGCGGCTTCGGTCATGGCTCCGTTCGCTCTCGCCGTCACGACGTTGTGGCCCGCTCTCGCGCTGCGGGTTGCGCACCTACCGGGGCCGCAACTCGCCTCCACGGCTGAGGAACTGGACCAGCTGCCGGAGCCCGTCGAGCACGAGACGCTGCGGGTACGGGTCGACCGGGCGCGCTGGCTTCTGACGGGGATGCTCGCCGGGTCCCTGGTCGTGATGCTGGGCGGCGCACTGGTGCTGCTGGCCTCCGGAGAACCGTGGGCCTCGGTACTGGCCGGTGTCCTGGGGCTCCTTGCCCTGTTGCGTGCCCGCCTCTTCCGTGACGCGGTGCAGGTCGGTACGGCGCTGGCCGCGGGCCTCGCCGTGCTTCTCGGTGGGGCGGTACTGGTCGTCGTCCGCTTCACGGGCGAGACGATGCCCTTGTTGGGTGCCGCACTGCCGATCTGTTCGGTGGTCGCGCTGACGGCCTGCGCGGTGGGACTCCTCAGCGGCCGGCGGACACAGAATCCACGGCTGGCGCGGGTGCTGGACACCGTCGAGACCATGCTGCTGCTGGCGCTGATCCCGCTCGTGCTCGCCGTATGGGACGTCTACACGGCCCTGCTGGAGCTGAAGGCATGAGGAGGGGCTCGGCGTGCCGGTGGTGCGTGGTGGCGTTGGCCACCGCGCTGCTGCCGCTCTCACTCAACGGACACGCGATGGCCGCGGAGCGCGAGGACACCAGTTGCCGTGAGCCTCCGCGGAAGGGCGCGGAACTTCCCGACAGCCTCTCGTCCACTCCGCTGGCGAAACGGCTGGGTCTCGCCCAGAGCTGGGACCTGACGGAGGGGAGAGGCGTCACCGTCGCCGTCGTGGACTCGGGTGTGGACGACCGTCACCCCGAACTCTCCGGAGCGGTCGACACCGGCAGGGAAGTGGTGCCGGTCCGCGACAAGGACGAGTACGAAGTACAGAAGACGAAAGCGCCCTCACTGGACTGCGTGGGCCACGGCACCGCAGTCGCGGGGCTGATCGCCGCCCGCCGCGGCGGCGAGGCCCGTATCACCGGCGTGGCGCCCGAGGCGCGCGTCTATCCGGTGCGGGTGGTCGGCGGTGTGGAGAGCGCGTCAGCGAACACGCTCGCCGCCGCCATCGACCGTGCGGTCCGGAGCGGAGCGCAGGTGCTCAACCTCTCTTTCGCGTTGCCCGTCGACCGTGAGCCCGTCCGCGAGGCGGTGCGGCAGGCGGTGGAAGAGGACGTCGTCGTGGTCGCGGCCGCGGGAAACAAAGGCACGAAGAGCAAGCGCTTCTATCCCGCCTCCTATGACGGTGTGATCGCGGTGGCGGCCGTCGGTACGGACGGCCGGCCGATGGACAAGTCGAACCAGGGCGGTTGGGTGGATCTGGCCGCGTACGGGGACGGCGAGATCGCGCTGTCCGCCGGCGGCTCGGGCTACCAGCAAGTAGACGGAACCAGCTTCGCCGCGCCCCAGGTCTCGGGCACGGCGGCACTGCTCCGCTCCCGCTTCCCCGACCTGTCCGCCGAGGAGGTGGCTGAGCGGCTGGCGGCCTCCGCCGCCCCCCTCGGCGGCGGCAGGGACACCCGTACCGGCGCGGGACTCGTCGACCCGTTCGGAGCGCTGACGCAACTCGTGGACGATGGGGAGGACGCTGAGCCTGCCGCCAAGGCGGGCAGCGTCCCCGTCCAGGCCATTCCTCAGGAGCAGCCACTGCTGTCCCCGAGGGCCACCACGGCCGTGGCCTGGGGCGGGGGCATCCTGCTCGCCGTACTTCTCACCCTGTTGGCGGCACCGGCCTTCCGCCGTGCGGTGGGCCGCCGCTGGCGGCCGGGTGCGGCATCCGGCAAGCGGCCCCCACCCGGCGGCGGAACCGCACCCACACTGCCGCAGTCGCCACCCGCTGTGCTGGAAAGGCTGACCGGGCCGCCGCGGCCAGCGGCAGCGGATCGCACCAGGCGCCGCGCCACCAACGCCCGACGGAACGGAACTCCCTGATGGCGACCACACGAGAGCAGGCGGAGTCCCACGGCTACGACAGCCGGCGGCAGGCCACAAGTCTCATCCGGGGTACGGACGAGGCGCTGCACGATCCGCGGCGGCGGCTGAACCGGGCACTGGGCGGCGGAGTCGCCATCGGCGTCCTCGTGATGGCCGGATTCGGTATCGCGGGTTGGCTCGGTGGCGGCAGCGGTCCCGAACTGCCGGGCGAAGGTGCCGTGGTGGTCAGCGGCAGCGGCGATCGCTACGTCGTCTCCGACGGTGTGCTCCACCCGGCGCTGAACCTGTCCTCAGCCCTCCTGGTGGGAGGCGGGAAACGGACCGAGGTCCGTTCCGACGTGCTGGATGGCGTACGGCGGGGACTGCCGGTCGGTATACCCGCGGCTCCCGACTCACTGCCCGGCAAGGATGACCTCAGCTCCGAGGACTGGACCGTGTGCGCGATTCCCGAGGGAGAGGAGGGCGGCAGGGCCCGTACCCACCTCTACGTCGCGCTCGACCAGGCCGGGCCCGCACCCGGCACAGGAACGCGTGAGAAGGAGCCGTCATCAGTCACCGTCCTCGCACGCTCGCCCGATGATGAACTGTGGCTTCTCGCGGACAAGCGGCGCTACCGGATCTCCGAGCAGGTGCGGGACGCTCTGGGGCTGCGACGGTCCCAGGAGGTGCCGCTGAGCGGGGATGTGCTGGCCACCGTGCCGGAGGGCCCGGCCATTCGAGTTCCGGAGACAGCTGAGAAGAGTCAGCCCGTCAGCGGCCTCCCCGTCGAGGCCGGGACAGGCGACCTGGCGCACAGCGATCTGGACGGGGTGAACCCGCAGTACTACCAGATCCGTCAGGACGGCCTCGTCCCGGTCTCGGAGTTGGTGTACACGCTGTTGCAGGCCGCCGGCGCGACCGAACATGAACTGACGCCCGCACAGGCGGCGGGCGCCCCCCGCTCGCAGCGGAGCGCGCCGGGCGACCCCGCCTGGCCGCAACAGCTTCCCGAAGCCGTCGAACCCGGTCGTGAGCAGCCGGTGTGTGTCACCACACCGCCCGGAAGCACGCCCGGTGACACCCCCTGGGAGGCCACGGTGCATCTGCCTGAGCGGATGCCGGACCCCACGGACGTCACCCCGGTCGCGTCAGTGGAGGGAACAACCCCCGGCCCGCTCGACAAGTTGTACGTGCCGTCCGGCCAGGGTGCGGTGGTGCGGGCCGCGGCGTCGGCTGGTTCGGGCGGCACCTACACCCTGGTGACCGACAGCGGCATGGCGTATCCGTTCTCCTCTGGAAAAGCTGTGGAGCGACTGCGGTACGAGCCTGACGACGCGCTCTCCGTACCAAAAGGGTTCGTGGCGCTGCTGCCGAGCGGGCCGGTCCTCGACCCGCAGTCCGCCGCGAAGGAGTACCGAGGCGGTACGGACGAGCTGGAAGCCGAGGGCACGGATACGGGCGGGGACTCGGAGGAAGGCGACAAGTCGGGTGAGGGCGACCAGGGGGAGGAGCAGTGACCACGGCAGACCCGAGTTCCAGAGCTTCGGCGGCCCGGAAGCATCCGTTCAGCAGAGGTCGCGTCATCGCGCTGGAGACGGCTGTCGGCTGCGTGGCCGCCGGTGTGGCGTACGCCGGCGCCGGCGGCTACCTGTTGGCAGCAGCGGGTGCCGCCATCGGCGCGCTCACTCTCCTGCGGTGGGGTGGGCGCACCGCGAGCGGCCACCTGGTGCGGTGGCTGCGCGGCCAAGCGTTCGCCGCCGTCCCGACGGGTGCCGCTGACGCCGCGGTGGACGACTTCGGTTTGGCCGGAGCGCTGCTGCCGGAGCTGGAGGTCACCGAGGTGACGAACCGTAACGGCCCCGCTGTCGGGGTGTTGGGCGACGGCCGGGGATTCGCCGCGGTGCTGGAACTTCCCTCCGGCTTCTACCCGGATCTCCCCGCCGAGGTGCTCGGTCGCTGGCTGGCCGAGGATCCCGCCCGCCCTGCCACCGCACAGCTGTTGGTGGAACAGCATGGCCTGCCGTCATGGGATTTCCACCAGCGGTTCGAGCCCACCTTGGCCTACCGTCAGCTGTCGACGTACGCCCCACCGCTGGCCGTCCGTACCTGGCTGGTGGTGCGCTACGAGCCCTGGGAAGCTCCCGAGGCGGCGGCCTCCCGCGGGGGCGGGGCGGCAGGGGCGCGGGCCGCGGTGGTCGCCGCCACCGCGCGCCTACAGGCTCGGCTGCGGTCGCTCGGGGTCACCAGTCAGCCGCTGGGGGGCGACCGGGTACGCACGCTGCTGAAGCAGCTCGGCAGCCCGAACGGGACGGGACGGGCACTGGCGGACAGCTGGGCGGAGGATACAGCGACACACTGTCTGCTGACCGCGGACATCGGCAGCACGGAAGACTGGCGAGGGCTGATGGGTCGGGCCGCCTCCTGCGGGGTGGACCGTCTGGTCATGGGGGCAACCTTCAGCAGGGAAGACGGGGAGCTGGAGATGCGGTGTGCCGTACGGCTGGTGAGCTCTCTCGGTCAGCGCGCCGCCGTGGCACGCGACCACATCAGCGGTGAGGGTTCCGCTCGTCCAATGACCGGTTCTCAGGAAGCGGGTCTGCTGGCCACACTGCCGGTGAGCTACCCGTCCCGGTCACTCGTGGCAGCCACCGGGTTCGCCACCGGAGTGGGAGAAGTATGAGTCAGACCGATGGACAATCCGGCCGGCGCCTCGTAACCGATGCCGCTGCCCCTACCGGGCGGCCGGACGCCGGTGCGACTCCTCCGGACCACCCGCGCCCAACTCGACAACGGCCTCCGAGCCTCGCCGCGCTGCCTGCCACCCGATGGCGCGAGGGCGATACGGACGGGGCCGGGTTCGCGCTACGTGACGCGCAGACTGGGGTCCGTCTGGGCGAGGACCGTGAGGGGCTGCCGGTCGTGCTGCCGGTCGGCGGTTCCAGCGGCATGCGGATCGGTGTCCTGGGAGAGTCGCTTTTCGGCCGGGTGCTGGCCTGCCGGATGATCGCGGTGGGGATACAGGTGACTGCCGCGACCCGGGGGCCAGTGCTGTGGAGGGCGTTGAGTGAAGCGGCCGGTAGCCGCCTGGTGCTGGGCACCGAGGAGGGTTCTTGGCCTCCCCACCCGCCGCGACCGCCCGGGGTGGGCCAAGGGCCGCAGGGCCTTGTCTCGGACGTACGGCGACCACCACCGGTCTCCGCGGGTGGCGGTTCCTGGTGCACCGTGGTGCATGTACGCCGGGAAGCACCGCGGCACGGGAGTTTCTGGCGCACGCTGGACGCCCTGCTGACGCTGGGTACTGACTTCGCGGAGACGGTGGGCCCGGTCGCTGGCGAGCAGGCCGTCCGCGTCACGTCCTCGCTGAGGCCGGGCGAGATCGCGCTGTTCCGTGCGGGTGGTGCCCGGGTCCTGCGCCCTGACGTTTCCCCGGCGGAGGCCGCTCTGCTCACCGTCCCTTCGCACTGAGCAGGATCTGTTTCGGAGTTCGAGCTGCTTGGCAGGTTCGCGTTGCGGCGAGGAGGCAGCTGCGCCCCGTGCCGGGTGTGCGCACCACGCACTACGTGACGCGGCCGATGCGCCGATCGGGCGCATGTGCCGGATGTGGTGGGTAGGCTCCGACGCATGGAGCATGAGGTGTACGTTCCGCATCCCGTCGGGTCCGTACGCGCGGCGCTGACCGAGCGACCACGTGTGACGCGATGCGTCCCGGGACTGCGGCAGGCCGCCGACGCGCCGGCCGACTCCGGGGCCGTCGAGGGACGGCTGCGGGTGCGGGTGGGCGGTTCCACGATCACGTACCGCGGCAGTCTGGAGATCAACGCGCTCGGCGACGGCTTCCGGGTGCGCGGCAGCGGCGCCGAGGCGCGTGGCCAGGGGTCGGTGCGGCTCGATCTGGAGGTGGTGCCACGACTCGCCGCGGACGGCACCGGCACCCGGCTGACCTGCTCCGGCACGGTCACCGGAGAGGGGCGCATCGCGGACATCGAGCCGAAGGTGGCCCTGGCCGCCGGCCGTCGGATGCTGGATCGTTTTGCCAGCGCACTGGCGGAGAGCCTGCGTACGGAATCGGCATCCGGGTCGGCGGCCGACTCGGCGCCCTCGGACAGCCGCAGCCCGGCGGACGGCACCGCGGACGCGGAGATCAACGCCCGACGGGTGGCGAGCGGCGACGAACCGGAGGACGACGACCTTCCCGGCATCGCGGGCTCGGACGCCACGGCCGGCTCAACACCGCACGAACCGGCGTCGGATGACTTGGACAACCCGGGTAACCCGGATGACAGGGCCGACCCGGACGACGCGGCCGGCGCGCCGGAAGCGACCGGCACCCCTCACGAGGAGCCGGACCCGGACCGTACGCACGGCCCCGCGCCCGAGGACCAGCCCGCCGCCGAGTCGGCCGACCCGGAGCCCTCAGCCACTGAGGCACCGGACAGCCCCGCCGGCGACGGGATCTTCGACACCGATGTGCCGCCGCCCTCCCTCGATCCGTACGCCGACAGCGAGGCACTCGACGAGGAGGACATCGCGCGCTCGACGGCCGAGGCCGCGCACGCTCGGCGCACCATGATCGGCCGCAGCGCCGAGGAGGTGGACCACGCCCCGCCGCGCGGTCGGTACGCTCCGGAGCCGCTGCCGGAGACCGTCGCCGGCAGCGCCACGCTGCGTTGGGCGGCGCCGGCCGCGGCACTCGCGGTGGCCGGCGCGATCGTCCTCGGCCGGGCGCTGCGCCGGCGCCGCTGACCGGCCGTATCGGTCGGCGCCCGACGACCGGCGGACACCTCCGGCAACCCGCCAGCCACCTTCTGCCAGCGTCCACGCGCCCTCGCCCGACCGGGCGTTCGTCCGCTGTACCGACTCGTCTAAGGTCGCCGTATGAATCGTCACTCCCCCACCGAGAGCGTCACGCTGCGCGCCGCCGACGCCGAGCTGACCATCGCCCCCCAGGACGGGTGCCGACTCACCTCGCTGCTGACCAGGGGTACGGAACTGCTGCGGCAGGGCGAGCAGTACGGCTCCTTCGTCATGGCGCCGTGGTGCGGGCGTACGGACCACGGGCGGTTCCGCAACGGCGGTGAGGTCTTCCAGCTACCCGTCACCAACCGGGAACACGCCCTGCACGGCACGGCCCGCAACGGCGGCTGGCGGACCAACCAGGTCGACGACCGCAGTGCGGCGTTCACCTTCGACCTCACGGACCCGTGGCCCTGGGACGGCCGGGTGACCCAGCTCGTCGAGCTGGCGGAGG
Source organism: Streptomyces oceani (assembly GCF_001751245.1). Taxonomy (GTDB): domain Bacteria; phylum Actinomycetota; class Actinomycetes; order Streptomycetales; family Streptomycetaceae; genus Streptomyces; species Streptomyces oceani. The sequence continues at coordinate 6,622 of NZ_LJGU01000141.1, read as the reverse complement.
ACGGCGGCGGGCTGACGCTGACGCTCGGGGTGGAGACGCGTGGCGACTCGTTTCCGGCACAGGCGGGTTGGCACCCGTGGTTCCGGCGGAATCTGGACAACGGCGGGCAGGACGTCCGTATCGATTTCGCACCGGAGTGGCAGGAGGAGCGCGGAGCGGACCAGTTGCCCACGGGCAACCGCATCGACCCGCGGCCCGGCCCGTGGGACGACTGCTTCGGCATGCCGGACGGCGTCGATGTCACGCTGGACTGGCCCGACGAGCTGCGGCTGCACATCGCGAGCCGCGCCGAGTGGGCGGTGATCTACGACCAGCAGCCGGAGGCCGTGTGCGTCGAGCCGCAGTCCGGGCCGCCCAACGGTCTCAACACGCTGCCCCGTTTCGTCACCCCGATCGAGCCGCTGGAGGTCTCGACCACCTGGACCTGGCAGCACGCCGGTTGACGGTCAACGGACCTGCGGCGGATGCGCGCGGGCGATGCTCGTGGCGGCGGTCCACTGACCGGCCAGGCGAGGCCGCACCGGCGCGGCACCGGTCGCTGGCATAGGCTCGGCGACATGAGCGGCACAGCGGGCACAGGCGACATGAGCAGTACGAACTACCCGGACGACACGAACGGCGCGGGCGACACGAGCACCACCGGCGGCGACCAGGGCGGCGTCGATCCGAGCCCGGCACGGGCGGAACTCCTGCGGCAGATCAAGGACAAGGCCGTGGTCCACGGCCGGGTGACGCTGTCCTCGGGCGCCGAGGCGGACTTCTACATCGACCTGCGCCGCGTCACCCTGGACGGGGCGTCGGCGCCACTGGTCGGCCAGGTCATGCTGGACGCCACGGCGGACCTGGACTACGCGGCGGTGGGCGGCCTGACTCTCGGCGCGGACCCGGTGGCCAGCGCCATGCTGCACGCCGCCGCGGCGCGCGGGCAACGGCTGGACGCGTTCGTCGTGCGGAAGGCCGGCAAGGCACACGGCCTGCAACAACGCATCGAGGGACCGGACATCGCGGGACGTCGGGTGCTCATCGTGGAGGACACCACCACCACCGGCAACTCGCCCCTGACCGCTGTCGAGGCGGCCCGGGAGGCGGGTGCGGAGGTGGTCGCGGTGGCCACGATCGTGGAGCGGTCAGCCACCGAGGCCATCCGTGCGGCCGGCCTGCCGTACGTCTATCCGTACGACCTGGCCGACATCGGACTCGACTGAGCGTACGGGGCACGCGGCCGGCGGGGCGGCGCTCCGTACCGTCTCGCCACGCGGAGCAACTACCCGGCGCGGCGACGGCGTTGGGCGAGCGGTCCGCGTGGCGTGGTGACACCCTCAACGGACACGCTGCGTGTATGCGGTTTCACGTGAAACTACGCCCGTCTGGAGCATTCGCGCCCGTCTGGGAAGATGGTGAGGACGATGACGTCGCACCCGAGGGACTGTCCGGATTCCGTCTGGACCTCACGCGGTCCACGCCACTGGGCGGGACGTGCTGGACGACCTCGAGCCAGGCCCAGCTGACCGTCACTTCACAAGGAGCGAACAGATGCCCATCGCAACCCCCGAGGTCTACAACGAGATGCTCGACCGGGCGAAAGCAGGCAAGTTCGCCTATCCGGCCATCAACGTCACCTCGACGCAGACGCTGCACGCCGCCCTGCGCGGATTCGCCGATGCGGAGAGCGACGGCATCATCCAGATCTCCACCGGTGGCGCGGAGTTCCTGGGCGGCCAGTACAGCAAGGACATGGTGAGCGGCGCGGTCGCGCTGGCCGAGTTCGCCCACATCGTCGCCCGGAAGTACCCGGTCAACATCGCCCTGCACACCGACCACTGCCCGAAGGACAAGCTGGACGGCTACGTACGTCCGCTGCTCGAGGTCTCCCGGGAGCGGGTCAGCGCCGGACGGGACCCGCTGTTCCAGTCCCACATGTGGGATGGCTCGGCCGAGACACTCAAGGACAACCTGGAGATCGGCGAGCGGCTGCTGGCCGACGCCGCCGCCGCGAAGATCGTGCTCGAGGTGGAGATCACCCCGACCGGCGGCGAGGAGGACGGTGTCACCCACGAGATCAACGACGAGCTGTACACCACCGTCGACGACGCGCTGCGTACGGCCGAGGCGCTGGGCCTGGGCGAGCGTGGCCGCTACCTGCTGGCCGCGTCCTTCGGCAACGTGCACGGTGTCTACAAGCCGGGCAACGTCGTCCTGCGTCCGGAGCTGCTGAAGGACCTGCAGGAGGGCGTGGCGGCGAAGTACGGCAAGCAGGCGCCGTTCGACTTCGTCTTCCACGGCGGCTCCGGCTCCACCGAGCAGGAGATCGCCACCGCGCTGGAGAACGGCGTGGTGAAGATGAACCTGGACACGGACACGCAGTACGCCTTCACCCGGCCCGTCGCGGACCACATGTTCCGGAACTACGACGGCGTGCTCAAGGTCGACGACGAGGTCGGGAACAAGAAGGTCTACGACCCGCGCAGCTGGGGCAAGGCTGCCGAGAAGGGCATGGCCGAGCGGGTGCAGCAGGCATGCGCGAACCTGCGCTCCACCGGCACCCGGCTGCCCTGACCGCCAACCCGTGGCCCTGTACCAGCCCCAGTGGCCGTACGGGGCCACGGTCGGTTTCGCGTGCCGCGGCCGGTTCGCCTGCCGCACCCGCCGCCCTCCGCGCCCGTCCGGCACGGCCGTCGCCCGGGCTGCCCGTCCTCCCGCCGCGCGAACGAGGCAAACTGGAAGACATGGCAATTCACGAGAACCTGCTCGAGGGTCCGCCCCCGACTCACCTCCCCGACGACCCGGAGCCGCGCGAGCTGCTCGCCTCCGGCACCGCTCCCTCCGAGGTGGCCGCGCGCTACCCGACCTCCTCGCTCGCCTGGGCGCAGCTGGCTGATGACGCCTTCGAGGGCGGACGCGTCGTGGAGTCGTACGCCTACGCGCGCACCGGATACCACCGTGGCCTGGACGCGCTGCGCCGTAGCGGCTGGAAGGGGCACGGCCCGGTGCCGTTCGAGCACGAGCCGAATCGAGGCTTCCTGCGGGCGCTGCACGCACTCGCGCGCGCGGCCGACTCGATTGGCGAGCGGGAGGAGCACGAGCGTTGCAGCACCTTCCTGAAGGAGAGTTCGCCCACCGCCGCCGCAACGCTGTCCTGAGCCACCCGCTCCTGAGCCGGGCTGGGCGCCCCGGGGGTCCTCAGCGACCTGGACGCCCCGGGCACCCTGAACGGCCTGAGCGCGCCGGCCCCGCTTGAACCGGGCTGCGTCGACCGGCCTGACCGAGACCCGCTGATGCGGCCGGCACCTGGTCCCCTTGCCTCGCCGGGCCCTGACCAAGACCATCACAGGACAGGGCCCGGCGATCCCGGGCGGAGCAATGAGGGAGTCACCATGGCACAGCCCGAAGGCACGGATTCGGAAACCCCGAACCTCGACTTCGCCGGCACCACTCCGTACGAGGACTACGTACAGGCGGATGTCCTCACACATCTGCAGCACCCGCTCTCCGACGATCCGGGAGAGATGGTCTTCCTCGTCACCACCCAGGTGATGGAGCTGTGGTTCACCGTGATCGTGCACGAGTGGGAGACCGCCGCCGAGTCGCTGCGCAGGGACGACCTGCCGGCGGCACTGGCCGCGTTGAAGCGGTCGACGTACGAACTGGAGTCGTTGAACGCCTCCTGGCAGCCGCTCGCGCACCTCACCCCGGCGCAGTTCAACTCCTACCGCTCCGCTCTCGGCGAGGGTTCCGGTTTCCAGTCGGCCATGTACCGGCGGCTGGAGTTCCTGCTCGGGGAGAAGTCGGCGTCCATGCTCGTGCCGCACCGGGGCGCGCCACGTGTGCACGCCGAGTTGGAGAAAGCCCTGCACCAGCCGAGCCTGTACGACGAGGTGCTGCGCTTCCTGGCCCGACGCGGCGAGGACATCCCGGCCGAGGCCCTGGAGCGGGACCTGACGCGGCGGTACGAGCCCTCGGCCGCGGTGGAGGCCGTATGGGTGCGGGCGTACGGCACGGAGTCGGCGGCGTACGGAACCGCGGGCGCCACCGGCGCCGGAGACGCCGAAGTCGTGCGGCTCGGAGAGGCGCTGACCGAGGTCGCGGAACTGGTGTGGCGCTGGCGGAACGACCACCTCGCCGCCACCCGACGCGCGATGGGCAGCAAGACCGGCACCGGCGGTTCGGCCGGGGTCGCCTGGCTGGAGAAGCGGGCGACGAAGCAGGTCTTCCCCGAGCTGTGGACGGCGCGCAGCCATGTCTGAGCGTACGGAGTCCCGTGGCCCCGGTCACCACGGGCGACCCGAACCCACCGAGCCCGCCGAACCCACCGAGCCCGCCCAGTTCGGCGCCGCCCCGCGGGCCGAGGAGCCGCTCTCGGAGGCCGCCCGGCTGGACGCGGACGACGTACTCGCCGCGAAGCGCGCGGAGTTCGTGCTGGACGGCGCGCCCCCGCTCGCCCCTCCCGAAGCGCACGCGGTAGCCCCGCCTCGTACGCCCCGCCCTGTCTACCTCGACGGCAACTCGCTCGGGGCGCTGCCCCGTACGGTCCCGGGCCGGCTGCACGAGGTCGTGACCCGCGAGTGGGGGCGGCTGCGCATCCGGTCCTGGAGCGAGTCGGGCTGGTGGACCGCGCCGGAGCGGGTGGGCGATCGGATCGCCCCGCTCGTCGGCGCCGGTCCGGGCCGTGTCGTGGTCGGCGACTCGACCAGCGTGAACGTCTTCAAGGCGGTCGTCGCCGCCGTCCGGATCGCCCAGCAGGACGCTCCGGGCCGGGACGAGCTGCTGGTCGACGCGGCTACCTTCCCCACTGACGGCTACATCGCGGCCTCCGCCGCCCGACTCACCGGCTGCACGCTACGCCCCGTCCCCGCCCCCGAGTTGCGCGAGGCGATCGGTCCGCGCACCGCCGTCGTGCTGGTGAACCACGTCGACTACCGCACCGGCCGGCTGCACGACCTGCCGGGTACGACCGCCACGGCACATCAACGGGGCGCCCGGGTCGTCTGGGACCTGTGCCACAGCGCCGGCGCGCTGCCCGTGGAACTGGACGCGCACGAGGTCGACTTCGCCGTCGGCTGCACCTACAAGTACCTCAACGGCGGCCCCGGCGCGCCCGCTTTCCTGTACGTGCGCGAGGAGCTGCGGTCCCGCTTCGACTCCCCGCTGCCCGGTTGGAACTCACATGCCGAGCCGTTCGCGATGGCGGCGGACTACGTCCCGGCGGACGGCGCGGCGCGCGGTCGGGTGGGCACCCCGGACATCCTCTCGCTGCTCGCGCTCGAGGAGGCGCTGACGGTCTGGGACGGTGTCGAGCTGGCCGAGGTGCGCGCCAAGAGCCTGGCGCTGAGCGACTTCTTCCTGCGCTGCGTGGCCGCGTACGTCCCCGCGGGGCGGGTGGAAAGCCTGACGCCCGGCGCGCACGGGGAGCGCGGCAGTCAGGTCACGCTGCGGTGCGCCGGCGCGGGCGAGGTGATGGAGGCGCTGATCGCGCGGGAGGTGGTCGGTGACTTCCGGCAGCCGGACGCGCTGCGTTTCGGCCTCACCCCGCTCTACACCTCGTTCGCGGACGTGGCGCACGCGGCTCGCGTGCTGGGGGAGGTGGTGGCGTGAGTAGCGAGACGGAGGCGGCGGCGCTGTTCGGGCGGACCGCCGCGGCGTACGTCCCGCCGGCCCGCACCATGGCGTACGGCGAACACCCGGCGCAGGTGATCGACGTGTACGAGCCGGTGCGCCGGCCTGGTCAGTCCGGGGCGGCGGGCCAGTCGGGGGCCACGGGCCAGTCCGGGGCGGCGGGCCAGTCGGGCGTGCGGGTCAGCGTGCTGCACGGCGGTTTCTGGCGCGAGGCGTACGACCGCCGGCACCTCGCGCCGTTCGCCGCGGCGCTGGCCGCGCGCGGATACCAGGTGGAGCTGGTGGAGTACCGACGGGTCGGCGGTGGCGGCGGCTGGCCGCGTACCGCACAGGACGTCGACGCGGCGCTCGACCGGCTGGGCGCACCACCACAGGTGCTGCTCGGTCATTCGGCGGGCGGCCAACTCGCCCTGTGGGCGGCGGCGACGCGGGAACGGGCGGCCAGCGCCCGCGTCCTCGCGGTGGCACCGGTAGCGGACCTGGCGCGGGCGCACGAACTGCGGCTGAGCGGCGGGGCGGTGCAGGAGTTCCTGGGGAGCGCGGACGGCGCGGGCGAGGGTGAGGACTTCACGGAGCGGCTGCGGGCGGCCGATCCGATGAAACTGATGCCCCGGGTTCCGGTGGAGATCCTGCACGGCACGGGGGACGAGGACGTTCCGGTGGAACTTTCCCGCCGGTACGCCAGCGACTGGGGCGCCCGGCTGCATCTGCAGCCCTGCGGGCACTTCGCGCCGCTGACGCCCAACACCCCGGCGTTCGAGGCGCTCGCGGCGACCCTGCCGAAGGTCGAGCCCTGAGCCGTACGGGACCGTAGACACGAGCGCACAGGGGCACGCGCGAGACGGCGGGCGCGCGACGGCGGGCGCGCGACGGCGGACAGGCGGGCGGTCAGGCAGCGAGCGGACGGGCGGGTGGCCCCTACGGACTTCCCGCCCGCCGCATCCGTGATCCCGCACCCGCCCATCCACGGACGCGGAACCGCTGCCCCGGAGCGGACCGCCAGCCCAGC
>NZ_LJGU01000007.1 GCF_001751245.1 Streptomyces oceani | reverse complement strand
CGCCTCGGTCCGGTGCGGTGCCGAGGTGACGGCGATCGACCGACGCGCGGGACGCGGGGTGGCCGTACGGACCGCGGACGGCACGCTGTCGCGTGCCCGCGCGCTCGTCAACTGCGCCGGCCTGCACTGCGATCGGATNTGCCCGCGCGCTCGTCAACTGCGCCGGCCTGCACTGCGATCGGATCGCCCGGCTGGCCGGCGACGACCCGGGGATGCGGATCGTCCCCTTCCGGGGCGAGTACCACGACCTCGTACCAGCACGGGCCGAGCTGGTACGCGGGCTGGTGTATCCCGTGCCCGACCCGGCTTTCCCCTTCCTCGGCGTGCATCTGACCCGTGGCGTCGACGGCGGCGTGCACGTCGGGCCGAACGCGGTGGCGGCACTCGCCCGGGAGGGCTACGACTGGCGCACCCTGCGACCGTACGACCTGGCCGGGGTGCTCGGCTATCCGGGCAGCTGGCGCATCGCGCGCCGCCACTGGCGGTACGGCGCGGGGGAGTTGCGGCGCTCACTGTCGCGGAGCGCGTTCACCGCCACGGTGCGACGGCTGCTGCCGGAGGTGACGGCCGGGGACCTACGGCCGGCTCGGGCTGGCGTACGAGCCCAGGCGGTGCTGCGGGACGGCACCCTGGCGGACGACTTCCTCATCCAGGAGTCCCCGCACACGGTCCATGTCCTCAACGCCCCCTCGCCCGCCGCGACGGCCTCCCTGCCGATCGGTCGGGAGATCGCGGGACGGGTCGTACGGGCCATGCGGTGACCCGATCACGGGCGGGCGACGGACGGTGGACGCACGGTTCACACCCGAATCCCGCACATCTCCACCGCGCCGGCCGCACGTAGAATCGAAGGCACTGTGTCCGAGAACGAAACACCCAGCACCGCCCCGCCCGACGCCGCCATCCCCCGCGAGATGCCCGAACCCTCCGGCTCACCAGCCCAGTCGCCCCGCCCCGGCCCGGCCGCGAACCCCGCGCCGGCCCGTCCCCTCCACGGCGGCCGCACCTTCACACCCCGCCGTGGTCGGGTCACCGACGCGCAGCGCCGGGCACTGGAGCGGCTGTGGACCACCTGGGGCCTCGAGGTGGACGGCTCCCGACTCGATCTGCGAGCGCTCTTCGACACGCTGCCGCCCGACGCCCCGATCGTCCTGGAGATCGGGTTCGGCATGGGCGAGGCCACCGCGCGGATGGCCGCCGACGATCCGGCCACGGGCATCCTCGCCGTGGACGTGCACACCCCAGGGCACGGTCACCTGCTGCGGCTCGCGGAGCGGAACGGCTCCACCAACCTCAGGATCGCCAACGGCGACGCCCTCGTCCTGCTGCGCGAGATGCTTGAGCCGGACTCCCTCGACGGTCTCCGCCTCTACTTCCCGGACCCCTGGCCGAAGAAGCGGCACCACAAGCGCCGCATCGTGCAACCGGAGTTCCTCGACCTGGCCGCCGGCCCGCTGGTGTCCGGGGCGCTGTTCGAGCTGGCCACCGACTGGGAACCGTACGCCGAGCACATGCTGGAGGTGCTGGACGCCCACCCGGACTACGTGAACACCGCCCCGGACGGCGGCTACGCCCCGGGCCAGGGCTCGCGCGCACCCACCCGTTTCGAGGGCCAGGGCCTGCGCAAGGGCCACCGGGTGCACGACCTGCGTTTCCGCCGGCGGTAGGCCGAGAGCGCCGTACGAGCGGGCGCGTACGGGCAAGGCGGCCGGGCCGTCGCGCTGTGTCCAGACGCGCCGGCGCCGG
>NZ_LJGU01000165.1:2914-18607 GCF_001751245.1 Streptomyces oceani | reverse complement strand
GGGGCCAGCGGGACCGGTCGGCGCGGCGGGCGGCGGGCAGGGTGCGGGGAGCTCGGGACGCGGCGCCGGCGAAGCCCTCGGCGGTGGAGCAGATCGCCTCGGAGGGCGATCAGTTGGAGATGCAGGCCACGCACCTGGCGGGTGGGGTGACGCGGGGTGTGTCGAACGTCGTGTCGTTCGTACGGTCGGTCAACGCACTCGATCCGTACAACCTGACGCATCCGGGCGAGTACATCTCGAATCTGAACTCCACGGTGGCGGGGGTGTATGCGGCGGCGCGGAATCCGCGGGCGACCGCTCAGTCCATGGTGAAGGGTTTTCAGAACGACCCGGCGGATATGACGGGTCAGTTGGTCCCGGAGCTGTTGGCGGGCAAGGGCACAGGCGTGGTGCGGGGTGGTGGCCGGATGGGCGCGCGGGCCGGGCGGATGGGGCGGGACGCGGTGGAGTCGCGGCCGGAGGGCGCGCATGGCAGCAGCCGTACGCCGAGAGAGACCGCGAACGGCCCCAGCGACCCGGTGGACATGGCGACCGGTCGGATGTATCTGCCGCAACGGGACGTGGAGTTGCCCGGCACGCTGCCGCTGGTCTTCACCCGGCGGGTGGAGTCGGGTTATCGGGCGGGGCGGTGGTTCGGGCCGTCCTGGTCCTCCACCATCGACCAGCGGTTGGAGGTGGACGCCGAGGGTGTGGTGTTCGTCGCCGAGGACGGGCGGTTGTTGACGTATCCGCATCCGGCGGTGGGCGTACCGACCTTGCCGGAGGCGGGCGCGGCGCGTATGGCGCTGGAGCGTACCCGCGCGGGTGGCTACACGCTGACCGATCCCGGCGGCGAGTTGGTGCGGCACTTCGGCCCGCCCGAGGACGGCGTCGACGGCGAGGCGTGGCTGGAGGAGATCACCGACCGGCACGGCAATCGGATCACCTTCGAGTACGACCCCGCTTCGGGCGCGCCGGCCGCGTTGGCGCACAGCGGCGGCTACCGGCTGGAGCTGACCAGCCAGGACGGCCGGATCACCGGCCTGTGGCTGGGCGGGCAGCGGGTGCGGAGCTATGGCTACACCGAGGGGCAGCTGACCTCGGTGGCGGACTCCGCCGGCGCCGCGTTGTGCTTCGAGTACGACGACGCGGCGCGGGTGACCGCCTGGATCGACTCGAACCATCGGCGGTACGACTACGTCTATGACAACCAGGACCGGTGTATCGCCGAGGGCGGCACCGACGGGCATGTGCAACTGCGGTTCGACTACGGCACCTGGGACGCGGAGACCGGGACGCGTACCACCACCGTCACCACGCCGGAGGGCCACCAGTCCCGGTTCGTGATCAACCGGCGCTGCCAGATCGTCGCGGAGACCGACCCGAACGGCGCCACCACCCACTACACCCACGACGCGTTCAACCGGCTGCTGACCCACACCGACCCGCTGGGCCACACCACCAGCTACACCCGAGACGCCGACGGGCACATCACCGCGGTGACCCGTCCGGACGGCGGTACGGCGCGGGCCTCGTACGACCAGCGGGGCCAGCTGGTGGAGCTGGTCGGGCCGGACGGCGCCCGCTGGCACTACGCGTACGACACGGCGGGGAACCGCGTCCGGGTCACCGACCCGCTGGGGCACGAGACCCACTACTCCTATGCGGAGGCCGGTCACCTCACCTCGGTCACCAACGCCTTGGGGGACACCACCCGGGTGCGGTGCGACCCGGTGGGGCTGCCGGTGGAGGTCACCGACCCGCTCGGCGCCACCACCCGCTACGCCCGGGACGCCTTCGGCCGGCCCGTGCGCATCACCGACCCACTGGGCGCCAGCACCGAGCTGGAGTGGACCCCCGAGGGGCGCCTGGTGCGCCGTACGGACCCGAACGGCGCGGCTGAGCACTGGACGTGGGACGGCGAGGGCAACCGCACCAGCCACACCGACGCGGTCGGCGGCACCACCCACTACGAGTACACGCACTTCGACCTGCTGGCCGCCCACACCGGGCCGGACGGCGCCCGTTACGAGTTCAGCCACGACACCGCGCTGCGGCTGACCCGGGTGACGAACCCGTACGGCCTCAGCTGGGACTACGCGTACGACCCGGCCGGACACCTGATATCCGAGAGCGACTTCGACGGCCGCACCCTCACCTACACCCACGACCAGGCCGGACGGCTTTCCTCCCGCACCAACCCACTCGGGCAGACCGTCACCTACACCCGCGACGCCCTCGGCCAGATCATCGGCAAGGACGCCGACGGGCAGCACACCAGCTTCGCCTACGACGGCGCCGGGCGGCTGACCGAGGCCATCAGCCCCCAGGCGGAACTGCTGTGGCACCGCGACAAGCTCGGCCGGGTCAAGACCGAACTCGCCGACGGACAACCGCTGAACCACACCTGGGACGCCCTCGGCCGCCCCACTAGCCGCACCACCCCCACCGGCCACACAACCGGGTACACGTACGACGCCGCCGGCCACCTCGACACACTCGACGCCCACGGGCACGCCCTCGACTTCGCCTACGACCCCGCCGGCCGGGAGACCACCCGCCACATCGGCCCGCACGGACTCACCCACACCCACACCTGGGACCCCGCCGGCCAGCTCACCGCGCACACCCTCACCGGTCCCGACGCGACTGGTGACGTCACCCTGCACCGGCGGGACTACACCTACCGACCCGACGGCCACCTCGCGGCCGTGGAGGACAGTCTCAGCGGGCCGCAGCTCTTCGACCTCGACCCCGCCGGGCGACCCACCCGCGTTCGCGCCCCCGGCTGGACCGAGACGTACGCGTACGACCAGGCCGGCAACCAGAGCCACGCCAACTGGCCCGACCAGCAACCCGATCAGGCCGCACGCGGTGACCGCACCTACACCGGCACCCGCCTGACCACCGCCGGCCGTACCACCCACCACCACGACGACGCCGGGCGCCTCACCCGAGTACGTACGCCCCGCCCCTCACGCAAGGCGGCCACCTGGGACTACACGTACAACGCCGAGGACCAGCTCACCGACGCGGTCACCCCGGACGGCACCCACTGGCGCTACACCTACGACGCCCTCGGTCGCCGTACCACCAAGCAACGCCTCGGGGCTTCCGGCGAGATCGCCGAGGAGGTGCGTTTCACCTGGGACGGCCCCACTCTCATCGAACAGACCAGTGAGGGTGCCGGGCTTCCCCACCCGGTCACCCTCACCTGGAACCACCGAGGCCACACGCCCCTGGCCCAGACCGAACGCCGCCTGGCCAGTTCCACGGACCAGCGTGAGATAGACGCCCGGTTCTTCGCGATCGTCACCGACCTCGTCGGTACGCCCACCCACCTCGTCGACGAATCCGGCCGCATCGCCTGGCACACCCGTACCACCCTGTGGGGCACCACTACCTGGAACCAGGACGCCACCGCGTACACGCCCCTACGCTTCCCAGGCCAGTACCACGACCCCGAAACCGGCCTGCACTACAACCTGCACCGCTACTACGACGCCACCACCGCCCGCTACACGACTCCCGATCCCCTCGGCCTGGCCCCCAGCCCGAATCACTACGCCTACGTGGGAAACCCCCACACCTGGACAGATCCACTGGGGCTGGCACCGGGATGCCAAGATAAGGGTGGATGGTATGGCCAAATGCAGCCAGCAGGACCTGGCAACGAAATCAATCACATACCGGCAAAGTCAGCGTACAAGCATTTGTCAGATCCACGACTGACTGAACATATGGGGCCAGCCGTCAGAATGGAGTACCAAGATCATCGAGATGTAACCAGCACGGGAAGTAGCCGCGAAGCGAAATCCTGGCAAGCAGAGCAGCGTGCACTCATAGATCAAGGAAAATTTGACGAAGCCATGAAGATGGATATCGATGACATAAGAAGTCGGTACGGTGGAAAGTACGATGTCGGAATTCAGCAAATGGTGGATAGCCTTAAGAGTAATGGAGGGTTGCAAAGTATGCTGTCCGCCAACGGCTGGACAATCAATTACGACCTACTGAAGTAAGGGAAGATTGTCATGGAAATTTCAGTAAATCCTCCATATGGTGTTCCGCCGCTGTATATCGGAATGTCCTACGCTGATACTGTTGATGCCGCAGCGGAATTCGGTGAGCTGCGGGTTTCAGGGCCGTTCTCTCACTCTCCCACTGTGAAAGTTTCTGCGTCGTACAAGACTTTGGACGTCATGGCCCTGCTTGAAGATGGAGAACGAGTCACCGCCATTGAACTCTGGCGGTTCGAAGGATGTGAGCAAGACATCAAAGTGACATGCGGAGGGCTGGATATCTTTCGAACCCCTGCTCGCGAGTTTCTCGACAAGAAGAAGGAAGAGGGCTACAGGGTCGATGTATCCGATCCCGAGAGCCCGGTGATCCCTGGGGTTACTCTAGCCTTTACGCGTGAAACAGGGCAGGATGTTCCACTCGATCCGGTAGATGGACTCCCTCTGTACTTCACATCCGTATTGGTCTCGAACGAGGAATACTTTGACTAGCCCCCCATTAACATTGAGTGTGCATGGTGCGCCACGGTATAGGGTGGCGTTCTACCCGAGATAATGCACCAATCGTTTGAGGGTTTCTTGTTGCATCTCTATGAGCTGATCGGGGTTCGTGCTCTCACGTAGGAGGATTGTGTACTCCGTGGCCATGAGTTCCACGCACGAGTTTCCCTCGCCGCCGCCTGAGTAGGACGATTTCTGCCAAGAGTTTTCCATGGAACTTCTCATATCTCGTGGGTGACGTGCCGGATGAGGTCTCGCGAACGATGGGGAGTCAATGAGGCCCTGCGCGCCTTCTGGTAGAGGAGGCGAAGGCGGTCGAGTTGGGGCTCGGCATCCACGTGTCCGCTGCCGTGTGGGGTGTCCCGCTGCACGGTGTCGAGCTTCGGAACCGGGCCTCCGGCGTGCAGCATGGAGCACCCGGCTCCGGCGAAGTGGTCCGCCGAGAACGGAATGACCCGCACGATGATGCGTCCGGAGTCAGACAGCTCCAGGATCTGCGAAAGCTGCTTCTGGTTCGTACGTCGATCACACACCTTCATGCGCAAGGCCGCCTCGTGGATCACGGCCTCGTATGGTGGAGTGTCCTCGCGTTCAAGTACGGTTCGCCTTCGCATGCGATGGTCAACCCAGGATTCAAGGTCACTCGCCGGCAAGTCCGGGACCGTATAGGTGAAGAGCGCCTCGGCGTACTCCTCGACCTGCATCAAGCCGGGGATATGCACCACATCAAGCGAGCGCAGGAACCTCGCGTGATGCTCCAACTCGGCGAGATCCAGGAAGCTCGAAGGCAGGACGCCTCGGTAGTCCTCCCACCAACCCTGGGTTCTGTCGGTTGCAATCCCAACAAGAGCATCCACGTAGTCGGTGTCCGAGCAGGCGCACTGAGAAGCGAGTGATCGCAGCCGCCTCCCGCTGATTCCCGCGCGGCCGGTCTCCATGTGGCTCATCTGCATCGGGTTCGTGCCCAGCAGTGCGGCGGCCTCGCGGGCCGTGATGCCGGCGGCCTCACGCATCTTGCGCAATTCCGCCCCAAGTCGCTCCTGGCGCGCGGTGGGTTGAGGCCTGGGCGGCATGCTCCTCCTTGTCAGCGTCCGTTGTGAGCCGTGCTCTCGGCCTCGCCACGTCTACTGGCTATCTCGTCGAGGCGCTAGGTTGCGCCACGGCAATCCAGTGTCCTACGGTCGGTGGTGTTCCGCTCACTCTACGAGTGCCCGTAAGCCGGAAGTGCACCGTACCGCCTTGCCCACACCCCCGGGCAGGGGACCGACGGCATGGCCACCGCGAGGCGCCGCAGTCGCGAGGGCGGACCCATCACCGCGACTACGGGAGACCCGCATGCACACCGAAACGGACCCCAACACCCCCGCCCCACACTGGGCCTACACCCTGCACGTGCCCCACGACGCCCGTGCCGTGGGCATCGCCCGCTCCACCCTGCACGCCGTGCTCCTCCGCAACGGCCTGCCCCAACTCCTGGACACCGCCGTCCTGCTGGCCTCCGAGCTGCTGACCAACGCCTACCTGCACTCGGCGGGTCCCGCCTCACTCCGCCTGCGCTGGGCCGAGCGCACACTCCGACTCGGCGTCTGGGACACCGACCCCCACCCGCCCGTGCCCACCGGACCACTCGAGACCGAACAACCCCACGGACGCGGCCTGCTGCTCGTCCGCGTATGCGCGGACACCTGGGGCTGGTTCCCCCTCGGCGACGAACGCAGCGGCCTGCGCGGCAAATACGTCTGGTGCGAACTCACCCAGCCCACCGACCCCGATCGCTGGGATATCGCGGCCTAAGGCACGGCCCCCCGGAGCGCGTTCGGTGGTGGAGCCGGGCACCGGTTCGCCGGGGTCGGAGCCGAGGTCCACGGTCCGGCTGTCCGTGTCCACGTGCACCACACAAGGCCGCAGGGCACAGGGTCGGCCGGAGCCACGGTGGCACAGGCGGTCCCCGGAACATCTCAGGGATCAGTCCGGGTGAACCCGGATGGTGGTGGAGCAACTCCGGCGGCAGGCTGGTGCCATGTTCCACCGAACCGACTCTCCTCGTGCCGCAAACCGTCCAGGCGAACCATCCACCACCACTCAGCACGGTCGCCGTGGGCACAGACGGCAGCGACATGGCGGAGTCCGACGACTGCTCCTCATGGCTGTGGGTGGTGTGGTCGCCGCCGGAGCGATGGCGGTTCTCACCGTGCCGTTCGGTGGCAGTTCAGCGCGAGCGGTGGCGGGTGGTGAGAAGGTCGCCAGCGACCGGGAGGCTCCCTGGATGGCGACCCTCGCCCTGAAAGGGGACGAGCCGCTGCCGAAGCGCGCGTCCTGCGGCGGTGTGCTGATCGCCCCCACCAAGGTGCTCACCGCAGCACACTGTCTGGCCAGTGGTGATATGCCGAAGATCGCCGAATACCACATCGGTGCCCGAGACCAGAACAGTGATCGGGGTCAGGTCGCCGGTATCGCAGAGACCCGACTGCACCCCCGATATGAGCTGGTGCCCTCACCGGAGGACCCGGACAATCCGGCGGCGTCCGGCGCGCGGTACGACATCGCCGTGGTGACACTGGACCGGGCGGTGCGAAACGTGCCGACGTTGCCGCTGGCTCGCAGCGAACTGGCCGAGGGGAACGACGCCACCCTCTATGGCCATGGTCTGACCGGGCCGCCCAACCCTGATGACCCGGAGTCGATACGCGGAGACGTCCTGCGCAGCGGCGCGTACCAGACGCGTGCCACCGCAGAATGCGCGAAGCAGGTCCCGCCGCCCGTGGACAGGGGTTCCGTGCTGTGCGCGCAGAGCCCGAGCGCTGCGGCCTGCACCGGGGACAGCGGTGGTCCGCTGGTGGTGGAACGGGAGGGCAGACGAGAGGTGGCCGGAGTGTTCAGCTTCGGCATGGAGACTGCCGGGAAGTCCTGCGGTAGCCACGGCCCCAACTTCTTCGCCGACGTGGCGAAGTTGCGGAGCTGGGTAGACGCGCAACTGGTCGAGGTGGGGGGTGCGCGCGAGGAAGGATGAAGGTCGGCGTGTTCGTGGCCGTGAACCGAGCGGCTGCTGGCTGCCAAGCGCCTACCTGGCGTATGTCCCCGCTGACCGGCGTCGGGAGGTAAGTCCTGTCTGTTCCGGGGCGTGTGGCACGCACAACCGCTGCCTTGCCGATCGTCGGCGCAGCACGCTATGCCCCTGTGCCTGTGCCTGTGCCTGTGTCCTGGGGAGACCCAAAAACCATCCGCACCACTTCGGGAACACGCTCGGTGGAATGCCGGTGGGGCATCACGGGCCGCCCGGCCTGCGGCGCCGCGCAAGCCCTGGGCACGGACCAGGCGTTCACGTGTCACACGCGCGCCCCCCGCTCCTCGGGCACGGCCCCAGGAGCGCGTTCGGTGGTGGAGCCGGGCACCGGTTCTCCCGTGTCGGAGCCGAGGTCCACGATCCGGTTGTCCGCGTCCACGTGCACCACGCGTGGCCGTAGGGCACGGGCCTCGGCGTCGTCCACCTGCGCGTAGCTGATCAGGATCACCAGGTCGCCGGGGTGAACCAGATGGGCGGCCGCGCCGTTGATGCCGATGACGCCGCTGCCCGGCGCGCCCTCGATGACGTACGTCTCCAGCCGCGCACCGTTGGTGATGTCGACGATGTGGACCAGCTCGCCCGGCAGCAGGTCCGCCGCCGACATCAGCTCGGCGTCGATGGTCACCGAGCCGACGTAGTGCAGGTCGGCCTGGGTCACGGTGGCACGGTGGATCTTGGACTTGAACATGGTGCGCTGCACGGTGTCACTCCGAGAGTCGTGGAGGGTCGCGTCCCCGTGCGGGACGAGGTACGCGCCGACCCGGTCAGCTTACGGCCGCTCCGTGCCGGATGGGGAGGCCGCCCGGCCGGGCTGCGATGCTTACGGGAGCGCCGGAGCCAGGCGGGGCAGCGCACTCGCTGCCCCGCCTGGCTCCCGTGGACCGCACAGCTCGTGCGGCCCGTGGGGGCTCGCCTCGGCCCGTACGGCACCGTCGGCTCGTTCCGAGCGGGGTCCGGGCTCAGTCCAAGGCCACTGGGTGGCCGGAGCGGGCCGACTCGTACCCCGCCAGCGCGATCCGCAGCGAGCGGAGTCCCGACGCGCCGTCCGCGACCCGTACGGGCTCTCCATCGCCTGGTTCGGAACCGCGCCCGTCGTCCCCGTACAGGAAGGACCGGAGCAGCGCCTCGTCCAGGTTGACCCCCCAGGGCAGCAGCACGCCCGCGCGGCGCCGCTCGTCGAAGCCGGAGACCTGCTGGCCGAAGGCGTCCATCTCCACCGTCGCCCGCTCCCCGACGAGTTGCAGCTCCAGCCCGCCCCAGGTCGGGTGGTGCACGGGCTGGCTCCAGCTGCAGTCGATGGTGGCGACCGCGCCGTTGTCGTAGCGGACGGTGACCAGACCCGCGGTCTCCACGGCGGCCCTGTCGGCGTACATGAGGTTGTTGGTCTGGCCGTAGACTTCCACCGCCCGCGCGTCCTCGAACAGCTCGTCGAGCAGGTCCGCGATATGCACCGTGTGGTCCATCAGCGCGCCGCCGCCGGCGAGTCCGGGGTCGGTGAACCAGGCGCGCTGGCCGTCCGGCAGCCAGCCGTTGTTCGCCCCCGCCACCGTCAGCACCGGCCCGACGCCGCCACCGCGCACCGCCGCCCGCAGCGCGGCGTACGCGGGACTGAACCGCACCGGATACGCCACGCCGAGCCGCACCCCCGCCTCCCGGCAGGCGGCCACCATCGCCTCGCCGTCCGCCAGCGTCGTGGCCAGCGGCTTCTCGCACAGCACGTCGACGCCGTGCTTGGCGGCGAGTTCCACCAGCGGCCGGTGCCGCGCGTTCTCGGAGGCCACCACGACGGCGTCCGGGCCCCAGGCGAACAGTTCCTCGTACGTGTCGACATACGCGGCCCCCAACTGCTCGGCGAACTCCCGGCCGCGCACCTCGCCCGCGCCCGCCAGGTCCGTCTCCGGGTCGCTCGTACGCACCTCGACACCCGGCATGCCGCGCAGCACGGAGACGTATCCGGCCGCGTGGACATGGGCGAACGACAGCACACCGACCTTCATCGTGCCTGCACCTCCTGGGTTTCGCGGCTTCCGTTCGAGCCGGTCGCGTCCTCGATCCGTACGGTCTCTCCCGTACGGGCTGACTCGGCCGCCGCGACGGCGATCCGTACGGCCGCCAGTCCGTCCCGGGCCGTCACCCGTGGCGTCGGCCCACCGTCCAGGGCGGCCGCGAACTCCCGCAGTTCGCCCACGAACGGGCTCTCGGTCAGGTTCGTCGCGGGTATGCCCTCGCCCGCCGCGCGCTCCCCGCTGGCGACGACCCGAAACGCCTTCGTCTGGGCGGAGTCGTGGTGCAGCACCCCGTCCCGGCCGGCGATCCGGAAGGTCGTGCGGAACTCGGAGTCGGGGAGCCCCCACACGCCGTGGACGTGGCTGAGCGCGCCCGAGGCATGCGTCAGTACCGCGGTGGACGCGGCCACGGCGCCGGCCTCCACGGGCGCCTGTTGGTGGCCGCGGCTCTGCGCGTACACCCGCACCACCTCGCCGGCCAGCCACCGCGCGAAGTCGAAGTCGTGGATCATCTGGTCCAGCAGGATGCCGCCGGACAGTTCCGGGTCGGCGAACCAGGGTGACCACACCGGGTATGTCCCCGTACGGCTGAAGCGGAGCACGGCCGGCGGCCCGACGGCGCCTCCGCGTACGGCCCGCTCCATGGCGGCGTACTCGGGGAAGTACCGCACCACGTGTGCGGGGAAGAGCAGCACCCCCGCCCGCTCGGCGGCCTTCACCATCTCCTCGGTGTCCTCGACGCTGAGCGCGAGCGGCTTCTCGCAGACGACGTGCTTGCCCGCCCGGACGGCGGTGTGGACCAGCTCCCGGTGCGTGTGAGTGGGGGTACAGACGTCGACGGCCCGGCTGCGCTCCAGCAACTCGTCGAGCGTGCGCACCGCCTCGACGCCCCGCGCGGAGTGCCGGGCCGCGAGTTTCTCGGCCTGGCCGTCGGTGGAGAACAGGGTGACCCGGGCTCCCAGTTCGATCCAGGCGGGCAGATGGGCCCGGGCGATGCCGCCCGCGCCGATCAGCCCTACGTGGAGACCTGACATGTGACCGCCTCTCAGGAGTGCGTGTGTGTGCATGTGTTGGCTTGCGGGGACGAGGTGCCCAGGTGGGGCCAACCGGTGCGCCTACCGGCGCCCCCGCCCGCACGCGCCGTGACCCCGCCCGTACGCGCTGTGGCCCTACGTGCCTGCCCGTACGGGCCGTACCAGTACGGAACTCGGCAGGTCACGCCTTGGAGCCACTGAGCGCGATGCCCTGCACGAAGTGCCGTTGCAGCAGGAGGTACAGGATCAGCATCGGGAGACTGGCGACGGCCGAGCCCGCCATCAGCACCGGGTAGTTCGTCAGGAACTGCCCCTCCAGCGAGGTCAGTCCGGCGCTGATGGGCATGGCCTCCGGATCGGTGTTGACCACCAGCGGCCACAGCAGGTCGTTCCAGGACCACATGGAGGTGATGACCGCCAGGGCCGCCAGCGCAGGCCGTACGAGTGGCAGCATGACGCTCCAGAAGATCCGCAGCGAGCCCGCGCCGTCGATCCGGGCGGCCTCCTCCAGCTCTTTGGGCAGCGACATGAAGAACTGCCGTAGCAGGAAGACCCCGAACGCGCTGAACATGCCGGGCAGGAAGAGCGCCGGCACGCTGTTCAGCAACCCCATCTCCTGGATGATCTGGTGCTGCGGGAGGATCAGCAGCTGCGCCGGCACCATCAGCACGGACAGGAAGATCGCGAAGAGCACGTTCTTTCCCCGGAACTGCATGCGGGCGAAGGCGTACGCCGCCAGCGAGCAGAAGACGAGCTGGCCGAGCGTACGACCCAGGGTGTTCAGCAGGCTGTTGCCGAGCATCTCCAGGAACGGCAGCGCGCTGAAGACCTCGCGGAACGCGTCACCCCGCCAGCTCTCCGGCAGGAACGACGGCGGGACCTGCACCGACTCTGGCATGGTCTTGTACGCCGTCAACACCTGCCAGACGAACGGGAAGACCATGATCACGGCGCCCAGGCACAGCACGGCGTGGGTGGCGACGGAGCCCTTGTCGAAGCGGCGCCGACGCGGCCCGGCCGTGCCGCCGTACGCGCCGGCGGTCGCGGGAGCGGGCATGGCGGACTCAGGCGTGGCGGACTCAGGCATAGTGGACCCACCTCTTCTGCAGGCGGAACTGTACGTACGTCAGCAGGGCGATCAGCAGCATCAGCAGGAACGCGAGAGCGGCGGCCGCGCCCTGCGAGTTCTCCTCGAACGCCCACTGGTAGAAGAGCGTCAGGACGGACTCGGTGGAGCCGAGCGCGGGGTTGTTCGCGCTCGTCATGACGTAGATCAGGTCGAACTGCTGCAGCGAGTTGATCACGCAGATCACCGAGGCGAAGAAGATGCTCGGGCTGAGCAGCGGCAGCGTGATGGAGAAGAACCGCCGGAGCGGTCCGGCACCGTCCAACTCCGCCGCCTCGTAGTAGTCCTGCGGGATCGCCTTGATGCCGGCGATGAAGATGATCAGGTAGTAGCCGATCTGGGACCAGATCATCACCAGCCCGATGGCGTACACGGCGGTGGTCGGGTCGGACACCCAGTAGCGGCCGTCCACGCCGATGACCGAGAGGGCCTGGTTGACCATCCCGAAGTCGCCGTTGTACAGCCAGTTCCAGACCAGCCCGACGGCGCTGGGCAGGGTGATGAACGGGATGAAGTACAGCGCCCGGTAGATCGCGACGCCGCGCAGTCCCCGACGGTTCAGCAGGTTGGCGATGACGATGGCCACGGGCAGGGTGCACAGTCCCAGCGCCGTGTAGATCAGGGTGTTGCGCAGCGCGCGTCCCACCGTGACGTCCTGCACCACCCTCTCGTAGTTCTCGCCCCCCACCCAGGTGTTGCCGCCGAAGACGCCGAAGGAGGTGAAGCTGAAGCCGAGAGTCTGCAGCAGCGGCCAGACGTAGAAGACCAGGAAGCCGATCGCGATGGGCGTGAGGAAGAGATACGCGGAGCGCTGCGTACGGCGCGGACCGCGGTTCCTCGTCGGCGCGGGCCCCGAGTCGGGGGCCTGCCGGGCGCCTTGGCCCCGGCGGTACTTTCCGCGGGCCTGCGCCGCCGCGGTGGAGGGGAAGACAGCCATGGGCGTCACTTCTCCTGTTCGAGCGCGAGGTCCATCTGGCGCGCCAGGGTCCGGGCGGCCTCGGCGATGTCGCCCCGGCCGGTGAAGGGGCCGCCGAGCAGCCTCGGTTGGAGGTTCTCCCAGACCGCCGTGTGCTTCGAGGACGGGTAGGGGACGGCGTAGTCGAGCATGTCGATGAAGTTCTGGAGCTGGAACTCCGGCATGGACTCCACCCAGGGCCGCTGGGTGCCGGCCAGCGAGGAGATGGTGACGCCCTCGCGGGACTGGATCTCGGCGGCTGGCCGGGAGCTGACGAACTTCACGAACTCCCAGGCGGCCTCGGTCTTCTCGCTCTTGCCGGAGATGACGTTGGCCAGGCCGTGGATGGTGGTGGCGCGTTGGCGACCCTTCGGGAGGACGGCGACGTCGCCGTGGTCCTTGATCGCCGGGGAGGCGTACATCTGGGAGGCCATCGCGGAGAGGTCCCAGTTCATGGCGACCTTCTCGGAGAGGTAGAGCTGCCGCCCGATGGTGTCGGTCATGGCGCTCTGTGAGGGCGACCAGCCGCGGTCGATCAGGTCGGTCCACAGCCGTAGACCCTCGATGGAGCGCGGGTCGTCGAAGCCGGACTCGCCGTCCCGGATGACGTAACCGCCGGCCTGCGCGATGGTGTTGTAGTACGTGTACTGCTTGGCCATCTCGGCGGCGACGCCGTGCACGCCCCGCTTCGGGTCGGTCAGCTCGGCGGCGGCGTCCCGGAAGGTGTCCCAGGTCCAGGTGTCGTCCGGGTAGGGGACGCGGGCCCGGTCGAAGAGCTTCTTGTTGTACCAGAGGCCGATCAGGTCGAAGTCCTTCGGCATGGCGTAGTGCGTGCGGTCGTAGGTGTACATCCGCACCAGCTCCGGCGGATGCTCGCTCATGTCCACGCCGTCCCGCTCGATGAACGGGTCGAGCGGCTCCAGCACGCCGTTGGAGGCGTACAGCTGGCTGTTGACGGCGTTCATCCAGAACACGTCGGGGGCCGTGCCGCCGCGCATCGCGGTCTTCATGGTGGTCCAGTAAGACTCGAACGGCGTGACCTGGAGCTTCACCGAGATATCGGGGTGCTCGGCCTCGAAGGCGCGGATGATCTTCCGCATGCCGTCGACCTGGAGCGGATCCCAGATGGCGTAGGTGATTCTCGTACGGCCGCCGGCCGAGTCGGCTGAACTGCCGTCGCGGGCGCAGCCGGCGGCCAGGACGGGTGCCGCCAGGGCTCCGGTGAGCAGGCTTCTCCTGCGCATGAGCGACTCCGGGAGGTCAGGGGAGTGGGGACGGGGACCTTCGGGATACGGGGATGCGGGTTCGTCGGGAATGCGGGCAGTCGGGGATGCGGGGCCGGCAGGGACACGGGGCCGTCGGTGGTTCGGGGACACGCGGACTCGGGCCCCCGGACGTTCACCGGGGACGGTCGTGGGGACGTACGGACGGTGTGGCGCGGGGGTGGACCGCGCTCAGCGCGGGCCCGGTGGCAACGGGCCGACGGTGTCGGCCAGCGCCGCGTCGACGCTGTCCAGCGCCTTGCGCACGGCGCCCAGCGCGACGCCACGCTCGCCGAGGGTGCTCACCGCGAGTCGCGGCACGTGCAGCGTGATCTCCCGCAGATGCTTCGTGAGCAGCGCGGTCAGCGTCTCCCCGGCGGGGGTCATCCCGCCGGACACGACGATCAGTTCGGGGTCCACGGCCAGGACGAGCGCCGCGACGCCGGGTGCCATCAGCGCGGCGTACCGGTCGAGGATGTCCAGGGCGGCCGGGTCGCCCTGGCCGGCCGCACGGGCGAGGGCCTCCACCTCGGACTCGTCTTCGCGCCGATCGCCCTCCCAGATCAGCACGTCCTGGCCGCGGGTCAGGCCGAGCTGGTCCAGGTAGCCCAGCTCGCCGGCGGCGCCGTGCCGGCCGCGGTGCAGCCGACCGTTGATCATGATGCCGCAGGACGCCCGGTGCCCGGCCAGCACGCAGCCCACGTCGTCGGCGAGTTGGGCGGCGCCGCGCCAGTGCTCGGCCAGCGTGGCGAGGTTGACGTCGTTCTCCGCGATGATCCGGCAGGGGAAGGAGCCGGCCAGCTTGCGGGAGAGATCGAGGTCGGTCCACTCCGGTACGACGATGGACAGGATGCGCCCGGTCTCGTCCACGACGCCCGGCACGCCCACGCAGATCGCCCACAGCGCCTCGTACCGCACCCGGTGGTCCAGCAGGAACTGTTCGAGCCGGGTGTGCAGGAAGGCCAGCCGTTCAGCGCCGGTCATGGCCGGGTCGACGTCCTCCTGCTCGGCGGCGCTGACCTCGCCGGCGAGGTCCGACAGCAGCAGCACGATCTTGTGCAGCCCGATGTCGACGCCGACGACGAAGCCGGACTCGGCTCGGAAGCGGAAGCGCTTGGCTGGCCGCCCCGAGTGGCCCGGCCCGGAGGCGTTGTCGGTCTCCTCGACCAGGCCCTGGCCCGTCAGGTCCTCGACGAGCAGCTCGACAGTGGGTCGGGAGAGCCCGGTGGAGCTGGTGAGTTGGCTGAACGTCTGGGGGTGCGGGCGCAACGCGCGGAGCACGGCGAGGGTGTTCATCCGCCGCAGGGCGGCCAGGTTGTGGCCGCGTACGCCGTCCATCGTCGTGCACCTCCCGGGGCCCGTCGGCTCGCCTCGGTTCGTTCTCGTTTCGGTTCGTTGATCGGTTGATTGAGGACTCTTGCATAAGTCCGTGGCCCCGTGAACCCTGTGAGCGAAGGAATTATTCAGGACTACTGAGTAACCGACTAGCCGGTATTCGGTCAGGGCACAGGGCACAGGCGCACAGGCGCACAGGGCACCGAGCGGCGCGGCGCCGGCCGTCTGCGGCCGCGTGGTCCCGTACGGCGTCCAAACGTCACGGCGGACGAGGAAGGTTGACGCGATGCGGAGCGAAGAGCAGCGGCGGAGGCAGGGGCGCCCGACGGATCAGACCGGCGATCTGCGCGTCGCGGTGGTGGGCATGGGCCAGCGCGGCGCGCTCGCCGCGCACGCGCACCGGCCCGGCGCC
>NZ_LJGU01000165.1:0-2883 GCF_001751245.1 Streptomyces oceani | reverse complement strand
AGCAGCACGCGCACCGGCCCGGCGCCGGCGCCCGGGTGGTGGCCTGCGCGGACCCGCATCCGCGCGGACAGCGGGCGGCGCGGGAACTGTTCGGCCACACGGTGGCCGTCCACCCGGACCACGAGGCGCTCCTCGCCGCCGAGCGCCCGAACGGGCTGGACGCCCTCATGGTGCTGACCCCGGACCACCAGCACGTGCAACCCGTGCTGGACGCCCTACGGGCCGGCGTCGCCGTCTTCGTGGAGAAGCCGCTCGCCCTGACCGGATGGGACTGCGACGTGATCCTGCGCGCCGGCATGGAGACCGGCAGCCGGCTCTACGTCGGGCACAACCTGCGGCACGCGCCGGTGATCCGGCGGATGCGGCGGCTCGTACGGGAGGGCGCCATCGGCCGCGTACGGGCCGTGTGGTGCCGGCACTTCGTCGGGCACGGCGGTGACTTCTACTTCAAGGACTGGCACGCGGACCGGGGCAACACCAACGGCCTGCTGCTGCAGAAGGGCGCGCACGACCTGGACGTGCTGCACTGGCTGGCCGGCGGCTTCACCCGCGAGGTCACGGCGCTGGGCGAACTGGCCGTCTACGGCGACATCGACGACCGTCGGGACCGCGCCGACGAGCGGATGGGCGACTGGCACGACCCGGCGGCGAACTGGCCGCCGACCGCGCTGACCGGGTTGAACCCGGTGGTCGACGTGGAGGACGTCAGCATGCTGACCGGGCGGCTCGACAACGGCGTGCTGGTCAGCTACCAGCAGTGCCACTTCACCCCGGACTACTGGCGCAACTACACCGTCATCGGCGATCATGGCCGGCTGGAGAACTTCGGCGACCTGGAAGGCGCCGAGATCCGGGTCTGGAACGCCCGCCGCTCGGGCTACCGCGCCGACGCGGACCAGGTCGTCACCATCCCGCCGGCCGGCGACTCCGCGCACGGCGGCGCGGACGCGGAACTCGTCGCGGAGTTCCTGCGGTTCGTCGCGGACGGCGGNGGGCTACCGCGCCGACGCGGACCAGGTCGTCACCATCCCGCCGGCCGGCGACTCCGCGCACGGCGGCGCGGACGCGGAACTCGTCGCGGAGTTCCTGCGGTTCGTCGCGGACGGCGGCGACACCGAGACCTCGCCGGTCGCCGCCCGCGAGGCCGTCGCCGCGGGCGACGCGGCCACCCGCTCCCTGCGCTCGGGCGGCGGCCCGGTACGGATCACGCCGCCGGCGGAGGAGCTGCGTACGTACTACGCCGGCGGGCAGCACGGACGCGGGCGGCACGGCGACTGAGCCGCCGGGCGGGCGCCGCGGGGGTGTGAGCCGAGTCGGGGCGACCTTGCTTCGTAGCGTGAGGCAGCTGGTCGGTGGTGCTTTGTTGCCGAATCCCGTCGCCGAGGGAAGCGCGATGCGAGAATGAATGACCCTCCCGCACCCTCCCCCCATCCGGGGTGGTCCGGTGTCCTCGGACGAGCGTGCGGGTGGCCACCGGTGACAATTCCGGCACGGTCATCTCCGGAGATCGAAACCGGATCGCGCAACACACTGTCGTACTGCCGAAAGGCGGACTGTCGGCCGCGGTTGAGGACGGTTCCGTGGCACGGGTGAACAACCTGCCCGCTCCGGACAGTCGCGTGTTCAACGGACGTGCGGACGCCTTGGACCAGCTGGGTCGACTGCCCTCCGCAGGGACCGGGATCGGGCCCAACCTCGTGGTCGGGAGAGCGGTCGCCGATGCCGCGCGCCGGGTGTCCCTGCCAGCGGCTGCGGCGGCGTGACGGCCAGTCAGTGGCGTAGGGCGAGCCGCACCCGCCAGTGCCTTGGCAACGGGCGTGTGCGAGTCTCGCAGGAGACCGGTACGTCGTGAGGGAGCAGGTCCATGGGTGGAGGCAAGGTCGCCATAGTCGGCGGCAGTATCGCTGGTTGCGCCATGGCGCTGGCCGCGGCACGGGGCGGCGCGGAGCGGATCACGGTGTTCGAGCGCGCGGGCGCCGAGCTGCGCGACCGCGGCGTGGGGATCGGGGTGCACAACGACCGGTACGCCGAACTCGAGGCCGCCGGTTACATGTCCGACGCCATGCCCTGGGGGCCGCTGCACCGGCGGCTGTGGACCGTACGGGACGGCGAGTCGGACCTCGGCCGGACTATCGCCACTCAGCCCTTCCCCTTCCGCGCGTACAACTGGGGTTCGCTGTGGAGCGAGCTGCGGCGGCGGGTGCCCGACGGCACCGACTTCCGCTCGGAAACCCACGTCACCCGCGTGGAGACCGACGCGGACGGGGCCATCGTGCGGCTCGCGGACGGCAGTCAGGAGCACTTCGACCTGGTGATCGGCGCCGACGGCTACCGCTCCGTGGTCCGGCAGGCCATGCTCCCCGAACTCGCGCCCGCCTACGCCGGCTACCTGGGCTGGCGCGGTACGTCCGCGACGCCCGCGAACATGCCCCCGGGCGGGGAGGAGGAGGCGCGGCTCGTCGTCTTCCCCGGCGGCCACTGCATGATGTACCTGATACCGGACGGCAAGGAAGGGCACCGCATGAACTGGGTGCTCTACACGCACCCACCCGCCGACTCCGGCCTCGACACGGAGCTGCGCACCCCGACCTCGCTGCCGCCCGGCCGGGTCGCGACGGAGCTGACGACGTACCTCCGTGACCTCGTGGCGGAGCACTTCCCGCCGTACTGGCGGGACTGCGTGCTGAGCAGTCCGGAGGAGCGGACGTTCATCCAGCCCATCTACGACCTGTCGATACCGCGGTACGCCAGCGGGCGGCTGCTGCTCTCCGGCGACGCGGCCACGGTGGCCCGACCGCACATCGGCGGCGGCAGCGTGAAGGCCCTGCAGGACGCCGCGGCGCTGGAGACCGCCTGGCGCGCGGGCGGCGACTGGCAGGACAT
>NZ_LJGU01000163.1 GCF_001751245.1 Streptomyces oceani | reverse complement strand
AGTGCGCGTCCAACCGCCGGTGCACCCGCACCCGGGGGTCCGGCGGCCGGTCGGCGAGCGGCGCGAGGGCGGCCGTACACATCAGCGCGTGCCGCTCGGCGACCCAGCCGCGCCGGTCCAGCTCGGCGGCCAGCAACTCCTGGCTGTCCGCGGCGCCGGTACTGAGTTGGATGCGGGCGGGGAGCGCCCGGGCGGCGTACCAGCGTTCAACCTGGTGGAGGGCGGCGTCCAGCGCCGGTCCGTCCAGGGGCCGGCCCAGTTCCGGCCGGTCCGGTCCCGGACGGTGTTTCGCTTCGAGGCCGGGGTCGCCCAGCGCCAGCACCGAGTTGGCGCGCGCGGTGAAACCCTCCCGTGGGCCCGTACGACCGTCGGCCGCGGCCCCGTCCACGCTGGCGCGCAGCGTCCACCCGCCGAGGTGCTCGGTCTCCACCGCCGGCCAGCTCCGGGCCGCCACCCACTGGAGCTCCCGGGTGCTTGCCGCCGGCAGCCCCCGCCGCCGTGCCGGGGCGGACGGCACCGTCTTGCCGGCGACGAGCGCGGACTCGTCCAGCGTGACCGCCGACCCGTCCCGCCGGGTGAGACGGAGCGTGCCCTCGCTCCAGGCGGTCAGGACCCCGACGGTGTCGGTGAACCGTCCAGCTCGGTCGCAGGAACCGGTCAAAGTCCGCACGGACACGCGTTTCCCCACGTCGTCCGGGGTAATCCGAACCGCGAGATGTCCGCCTGTGGCGAATTTCATCGCTCTACCCACCCCTCCTGTTCGTCTCATGGCCGGGAACGGCGATACTAGACGCGGGCATCGACGACGCCGCGCTCCCGCGCGCCCTGCGGCGGTCCGTTAGCGTCCGCCGCCCCTATAGAGGAGGAACGACAGCGTGACCTACGTCATCGCGGAGCCTTGTGTCGACCTTAAGGACAAGGCCTGCATCGAGGAGTGCCCCGTCGACTGCATTTACGAGGGCCAGCGGTCCTTGTACATCCACCCGGACGAATGCGTCGACTGCGGGGCCTGCGAACCGGTGTGCCCGGTCGAGGCCATCTTCTACGAGGATGACACCCCGGAGGAGTGGCAGGACTACTACAAGGCGAACGTCGAGTTCTTCGACGAACTCGGTTCGCCCGGCGGTGCCTCGAAGCTCGGCCTGATCGAGCGGGACCATCCGGTCATCGCCGCACTTCCGCCGCAGAGTCACGACGAGTGACCACCGGCGGCGTACGACTCGGGGCCTGAACGGGCTCCGAGTGAGACGCGTCGTCAGGGGTGTCCCCGACGGTGTCGTCCGGCCCGCGCGGTCGGACCCACCGTGGTCAGGGACACCCCTGCGGCATTTCGAGAGAGAGTGACCAGCCGTGCCACCCGTGTCCGATCGCCTGCCCGTCTTCCCCTGGGACCGGCTCGAGCCCTACAAGGCCACCGCCGCGGCACACCCCGCGGGCATAGTGGACCTCTCGGTGGGCACGCCCGTCGACCCGGTGCCGGAGTGCGTACGGCGCAGCCTCGCGGACGCCGCCGACAGTCCGGGCTACCCGGGCGTCTGGGGGACCCCCGCGCTGCGGGAGGCCATCCTCGGTTGGTGCGCCCGCCGGTTGGGCGCCGACGGCCTGACGCCGGAGCACGTGCTGCCGGTCGTGGGCTCCAAGGAGCTGGTGGCCTGGCTGCCGACGCAGTTGGGGCTGGTCCCCGGTGACCGGGTGGCGCATCCGCGACTGGCCTACCCGACGTACGAGGTCGGCGCGCGGCTCGCCGGTGCCGAGGCGGTGCCGTACGAGGAGGTCGAGCGGTTGGAGCCGAGCGGCCTGCGACTGCTGTGGCTCAACTCGCCGTCCAATCCCACCGGCCGGGTGCTGACACCGGACACGCTCCGCGCGGCGGTGGACTGGGCGCGGCGGCACGGGGTGCTGGTCGTCAGTGACGAGTGTTACCTCGAGCTGGGCTGGGAGGCCGATCCGGTCTCCGTGCTGCACCCCGAGGTGTGCGGCGGTTCGTACGAGGGCCTCATCGCGCTCCACTCGCTCTCCAAGCGCTCCAACATGGCTGGTTACCGGGCCGCGTTCGCGGTCGGGGACCCCCGGGTGCTGCACGAGCTGCTGCAGGTCCGCAAGCACGGCGGCATGATGACCCCGGCGCCCGTACAGGCGGCCATGGTGACCGCACTGGGTGACGAGGCGCACGTCGCCGAGCAGCGGAAGCGGTACGCCGCACGCCGGGTGGCGCTGCGCGACGCGCTCCTCGCCAACGGCTTCCGGATCGAGCACAGTGAGGCGGCGCTCTATCTCTGGGCCACCCGGGACGAGCCGTGCTGGAACACCATCGGCGAGCTGGCCGAGCGGGGTGTACTCGCCGCACCCGGCGAGTTCTACGGGCCGGCGGGGGAGCGGTTCGTACGGATCGGTCTGACGGCGACCGACGAGCGGGTCGAGGCGGCGGTGGCACGGCTCCGCGGCTGAGCGGGGGCCTGAGTAGCGGGGCCGGCCGGCGATGGCTTGGTGGCCGGACGGCTGGTGCGGCGGCACGGCTCACCTGACGGGAACGACCGGCGGCCGGAGGGCCCGGAACCGACTTCGACGTCCTGCCCGGGCCCCGTGTCGCTCCGTGGAGCGAACGCTCAGCTGAGCGGCGGACCGTCCGTGGGCAGCTGGTCCGTGCGCAGGCCGGTGTCCGGCAGGCCCTCCCGGGTCGCGCCCCGGACGGTCTCGTCCACAGCGCCCGTCGTGGCTCCGGTCGCGGCCGGCACGCCGGACCGTACGGCGCCGTCGCCCGCGGCCGAGGCCAGCGAGCCGGCGTGGGAGGTGGTGTCCTTGAGGGCGCCGTTGACGTCCGCGCCGTCCACGTTGGTCAGGCCACCCAGGTTGCCGGGCTGCTGGTCGGCGGCGCTGGCCGCGCCGGCGACGCCGACGACGGACGCGGCGCTCGCCGCGGTGAGCAGCGCGGCCTTGGCGATCCGGCGCGTGAGGGGGAGGGACATGGTGCTCCTTTGACGGAGAGATGGCTGCTTTCTGGAAGGGATCACGGTCGGGCCTCAGCACGTCGACCGGAACGCCCTGCCTATCGGGCGGGACGGCCGGAAGGTTTCGGGCACATCCGGTAAAGGATTGGTAACGGCGTGGCTCGTCGGTCTCCTGGGCGCAGGCCAGCCGGGGCCGTCCGAGGTCCCGCTCGACTCCGCCCGGCAGCCCCTAAGTGCCGCTGGCAAGCCGCAGCACGACGGTCGAACCGTCCCGCTCGGCGCTCTCCACCTCGCGCCAGCCCTCCGTGGAGCGTTCGGCGGACCAGACACGGTCGCCGTTCGTTATCCGCGTGATGTGTAGCTGGGACGCGTGCGCGACGGCCCAGTGGGCCAGTTCCCGCCCGCGCGCGTCCGACCGCACCGGGAGTTCGATCGTCCCGGGGTCGGCGTTCCCGGCGCGGCCGGCGCCCTCCGTACGAGCCGCACGGTCCGCGCCGTCCGCGCCGTCCGTACGAGCAGCGCGGTCCGCCGACGGCCCGGACAGCACCGCCGGGCCGAACTCCCGCGCCAGGGTCGCCCGTACGGCTTCGGGGTCCCCGGCGTCCGCCATGTCCCCCGGATTGGTGGTGCAGTTGAGCACCGCGCCGGAACGTCCCATGAGCGCCCGGGCCAACAGGTCGGCGTCCGCCTCGTGCTTGGCGTACGCCCGCGGGTGGGCGCTGCGCTGTACCTTCTGCGCGGCGACGGTGAGCGGCAGCTCCGCGTGGTCCGGCACCTCGAGCAGCTTGTCGTAGAACTTCCCCGAGGCGTAGACCGGGTCGAGGATCTCCTTGGGGTCGCCCCAGCCCTGGGAGGGGCGTTGCTGGAAGAGGCCGAGCGAGTCGCGGTCCCCGTAGTCGATGTTGCGCAGCGAGGACTCCTGCATCGCGGTGGCCAGGGCTATGGTCACCGTCCGGTGGGACAACTCGCGGGCGGACGCGACCGCTTCGATGGTCGCGGCGTTGGCGGCCTGTTCCGGGTCCACCGCGTACTCGCCCGGCTCGTTGGGCGTGCCCTTCTCGGCGACCCGTACGGTGCACCGCGGTGGCCCGACGCCGCCGGTGACGTACTGCGTGAGGAGGTAGCCGGCGACGCCGAGCAGTGCGACGCAAGCGGCGAGGAAGCGCAGACGTCTGCCGCTTCTGCCACGCGAGGAGCCACCGGGGGAGGACGAGGACGCTGACACGCGCACCAAGGTAACCGGTCGGCGCGGGCCTCCCGCACCCCAGTGCGCGCCGCCCCGTCGGCGCCCATCCCGCCAGAGCGGGGGACGTAGGCTGTGCACATGCCGCAGAACGGACTTGACCTGGAGCAGGACGCAGCACTGCTCACCGCACAGCTCGTCGACCTGCCGTCCGAGAGCGGGGACGAGAAGTCACTCGCCGACGCCGTCGAGGCGGCCCTGCGCGAACTGCCCCACCTCACCGTGCTGCGGTACGGCAACAACGTCGTCGCGCGCACCGAGCTGGGGCGCTCCGAACGCGTCATCCTGGCGGGCCATCTGGACACCGTGCCGGCCGCGGACAACCTGCCGTCCCGGCTGGACGAGGACGGCGTGCTGTGGGGCTGCGGCACCAGCGACATGAAGGCCGGCGTGGCGGTGCAGCTGCGTGTCGCCGCGACCGTTCCCGAGCCGAACCGTGACCTCACGTTCGTCTTCTACGACAACGAGGAGGTCGAGGCCCATCTCAACGGCCTGGGCCGGCTGGCGAAGGCGCACCCGGACTGGCTGGCCGGGCAGTTCGCCGTGCTGCTCGAGCCCTCCGACGGGCAGGTGGAGGGCGGCTGCCAGGGCACGCTGCGGGTGCTGTTGCGGATGGCCGGCCAGCGTGCCCACTCCGCGCGCGGCTGGTTGGGGGAGAACGCCATCCACGCCGCCCAGCCCGTCCTGCGTCGGCTCGCCGACTACCAGCCCCGCCGGAAGGTGATCGACGGCCTGGAGTACCGGGAGGGGCTGAACGCCGTGCGGATCGAGGGCGGCGTGGCGGGGAACGTCATTCCGGACGCCTGCACCGTCACCGTCAACTACCGCTACGCGCCCGATATCGGGGAGGACGAGGCACTGGCGCACGTACGGGAGGTCTTCGCGGACTGCCCGGTGGCGGAGCTGACCGTCGACGACAGCAGCGGTGGCGCGCTCCCGGGGCTGTCCCATCCGGCCGCCGCGGCGTTCATCGCGGCGGTGGGCGGCGAGCCACGGCCCAAGTACGGCTGGACGGACGTCTCCCGGTTCAGCGCCCTCGGGGTGCCCGCGGTGAACTACGGCCCGGGGGACCCGAACCTGGCGCACAAGCGGGACGAGCGGGTCGAGACGGAGCGGGTGCTGCACTGCGAGGCGGCGCTGCGGGCCTGGCTGCTGGGCTGAGCCGCCAGCCGCCAGCGTCACCGACCCGCGCGGTTCGTACGGGCGCGCGGTTCGTACGACACAGGACGTACGACACAGGACGTGCGGCACGGGACGTGCGGCACGCTCGAGCGCCGGAGGGCGCGGCGGTCTGGTCCTGGGGGCCGACCGGTCTGCGTACTCTGGGGCGGAAGATCGCAGTCGGAGGGAGCAGAGCATGGTCAGTTCCGAACGGGAAGAGCCGTGGGAGCAGCGTCTCGGGCCGGTGGTGCGCCGCCGGGGCCAGCGCCAGACCAGTACCACTGATCAGCGGCTGCTGGACACGACGGGGCCCTCGGACTGGGTGCACCAGGACCCGTGGCGGGTGATGCGCATCCAGGCGGAGTTCGTGGAGGGCTTCGGGGCGCTCGCCGAGCTGGGCCCGGCGGTGAGCGTCTTCGGCTCGGCTCGTACGTCCCCCGACTCGCCGGAGTACGAGGCGGGGGAGCGGCTGGGCCGCGGCCTGGTGGAGGCCGGTTTCGCGGTCATCACCGGCGGCGGGCCAGGCGCGATGGAAGCCGCCAACAAGGGTGCCCTGGAGGCCGGCGGCACCTCCGTCGGGCTGGGCATCGAGCTGCCCTTCGAGCAGGGCCTCAACCGGTACGTCGACATCGGGATCAACTTCCGTTACTTCTTCGTGCGGAAGACCATGTTCGTGAAGTACGCCCGGGGATTCGTCGTGCTTCCCGGTGGGATGGGCACGCTGGACGAGCTGTTCGAGGCGCTGACGCTGGTGCAGACGAGGAAGGTGACGCGCTTCCCGATCGTGCTGGTGGGCACGGCGTACTGGCAGGGCCTGATCGACTGGTTGCGGGACTCGGTCGTCGCCACCGGCAAGGCGTCCAGCCGGGACCTGGAGCTGTTCCAGCTCACCGACGACCTGGCGGAGGCCGTGACCCTGGTGACCAAGGAAGCCGGCTGACCGAGGCCGGGGCGGGTGTCGGGCCGATCGCCCGGGCTGTCGGTACGGCCGATGACCGGCACGGCCACCAGTGCGGTTGTCCGGCACGGCGGTTGTCCGGCACGGCGGCGGGTGGTCCCGCGTGCCGTTCGGCCGGACGCCGGCTCAGGCGAGGCCGCGCCGGGCCACCGCGGGCTCACGACGTCCCGCGATGGCCGCCACCATCTCCAGTACCTGGCGGGTCTCGGCCACTTCGTGCACCCGGTACACCCGGGCGCCCAGCCAGGCGGAGACCGCGGTGGTGGCGAGCGTGCCGATGAGGCGTTCCGTCACCGGCCGGTCCAGCGTCTCGCCCACGAAGTCCTTGTTGGACAGCGAGACGAGCACCGGCCAACCCGTCTCGACCATCTCGTCCAGCCGCCGGGTCGCCTCCAGCGAGTGCCGGGTGGACTTGCCGAAGTCGTGCCCTGGATCGATCAGGATGCCGTCCGGGCGTACCCCGACCTCGACGGCCCGGCCCGCCAGCCCGAGCGTGCCGCGCAGGATGTCGCTCATCACGGCCCCGTCCGCGTAGCCCACGCGGTGCGGCCGGGTGCGTGGCTGGGCGCGGCCCACGTGCGTACACACCAGGCCGGCGCTATGCCGCGCGGCCACCTCGGCCAGCGCCGGGTCCACGCCGCCCCAGGCGTCGTTGAGCAGGTCGGCCCCCTCCGCACAGACGGCCTCCCCGACCTCGTGCCGCCAGGTGTCGACGCTGATCACCAGCTTGGGGAAGCGCCGGCGTACCTCGGCCACGAAGCCGACGGTGCGGTCGATCTCCTCCCGGACGGTCACCTCGTCGCCCGGACCGGCCTTCACACCGCCGATGTCCACGATGGCCGCGCCGTCCGAGACCGCTTGCTCCACCCGGTCGAGGGCCGGTTCGTCGCGGAAGGTGGCGCCGCGGTCGTAGAAGGAATCCGGAGTCCGGTTCACGATCGCCATGATCAGTGGCTCGTTCGTCTCGAACTCGTGTGTTCCCAGGCGCAGCATTCTGTTCCTCTTCGATCTCGCTCGTGTCGCACACCGTGTGCGGTCTGTCGCCGGACGGTTCCGCAGGCTGGACGGGTTCGAGCCTACGGCCTGCTCGGGAGCCCCGGGTGGGCGTGACTCCGGGCAGGCGGCGTGCGCGTCCCGGAGACCCGAGCGGCACCGGCGGCGCGGCAGCACGGGCGGGCGTACGGTACGCGCGCCGCCGGCGTTGTCGTACCGACGTGACACGATCGTGGGCGACGGGTTGCCCCGGAGGAGGGCTGCCGGAGACTTCGCAAGCCTGCATGGGGAGATGACCGTAGTGACGGCGTTCTGGTTCCTGCTGATCGCACTGGTCGTGGTGGTCGCCGCGGTCGCGCTCGCCGTGCTGGGCAGCGGAGACGGGCAGGACACGCGGCGAGGCGTCAGCGGCGGTCTCGAGGACGCGCCACCCGACCGGTTGGAGGAGCCGCTGCCCACGCGCCGCCCTCTCGGCCGCGCGGACGTGGACCAGCTGCGGCTGCCGATAGGGCTGCGGGGATACGAGATGCGGGAGGTCGATGACGTGCTGGACCGGCTCGGCGCCGAGCTGGCCGAGCGGGACGCCCGTATCGCCGAGCTGGAGTCCGCGCTGGCGGGTGCCCGGGCCAGCGCG
>NZ_LJGU01000072.1 GCF_001751245.1 Streptomyces oceani | reverse complement strand
AAACGGTTGGAATCCCGCTTCGCGGGATTCTTTCGGCTCCGCTTCGCTCCGCCGAAAAAGCAGCTGGATACAGGGGAGGTGATGCATCTTTACGTGCGCCATGTTCCGTTACGGAAACCACCTCACCCCGCTGATACCGGGGACCACGCGAGGCCGGCCCCCGAGCAGCCCCACCGCCAGGAGGAGCCGGCACAGACGCCGGCCCCACCGGGCCAACCCGCCCGCACCACACACCCGCCAGCACCAGGAAACCCGAGGGGAGGAGGGGAGAGAACCGGGGTGGACATGCTGACAGCCTACCAGGCACCGCCCATAGAAGAGAAGTTGCCGAACCTCGGTGCATCATTCAGCAGAGTCATGTACTGTTACTGATGCAGCGCCCTCCCCGGAGAATTCTCCGGGGAGGAGCGGCTGGGCACCGTTGCCGTGGGTGTAGCTGCCGGAAACGAATTCTTCATGGACTCAACTCAGATGTTCTGGGGGTTGGCTGATGGCCGAGGAGATGCTTGAGGTGCCGGCGGCGCTGTGGTCGGGGCCGCGGCCACTGCTGCCGCATCAGGTGGAGGCGGTGGAGGCGGCGGTACGGGCACTGGAGCCGCCGCCGGGCAAACGGATCCCGCGGGCGGGACTGCGAGCGACCGTGGTGTCCGCATGCGGCACGGGCAAGACCCTGATCGGCATCCACGCCGCTTCGCGGCTCGCGATGTACGGCCGGGTCCTGGTCCTGGTCCCCACCCTCGACCTGCTGGCGCAGACCGTGCGGGAGTGGCGGGCCGAGGGCCGGCAGGGCAAGGCCGTCGCGGTGTGTTCGCTGGAGGGGGATCCGGCGCTGTGGTCCGCGGAGGTCCGTGCCACCACCAGCGCGCAGCAGCTGGCGCTGTGGGCGGCCGGGGAGCAGCGGCTGACCGTGTTCGCCACCTACTCGAGTCTGGGGGTGCTGGAGGAGGCGCACGCGGGCCCGGGGTACGGGCTGACGGCTCTGGCGGCCTGGGACCTGGTGTGTGTGGATGAGGCGCACCGGACCAGTGGTTCGCTGGGGAAGGCGTGGACGGCGATCCATGACCAGGACGTCATCCCGGCGTGGCGGCGGCTGCATCTGACGGCGACTCCGCGGATCTGGAAGGAGCGGCCGCTGCCAGGGCGGGAGGGGGCGGTGAACCGGCTTCCGGAGGAAATGGCCGCGTCCATGGATGACCGGAAAATCTTCGGGCCTATCGCCTACGAACTCCCTTTGGCGGAAGCGATCCGCCGGGAATTGCTGGCGCGTTTTCAGGTTGTGGTGCTGGAGATCCGGGATGCCGAGCTGGAAGAGGCGCAGCTGCGTGGGGAGGACAAGAACAGCGAGGAGGTGCGGGGGAAGCGGATGGCGGCGGTGCAGACCGCCGTACTGCAGGCCATGGCTGAGCACGATCTGAAGACGCTGATCACCTTCCACGCGCGGACGATAGAGGCCGAGGCATGGGCCGCGGGCTTGCCGGGGGTGGCCGACAAGCTCCACACGGAGCAGCCCGGCCAGCATCCGGCCAAGGACCGGATCTGGTCGCAGTGGCTGTGCGGCGAGCACGAGGCCGACTACCGGCGTCAGGTCTTTAGGCAGTTCGGCGAAGGCATCGACCACAAAGGCCGCCCGGTCCACCGCGCGGTACTCGCGAATTGCAAGGTCCTCGGGGAAGGCGTCGATATTAGGGCCGTGGACAGCGTGGCCATTGTGGACCCGAAAAGCTCGGTAGTGGAGATTGTCCAGGCTATCGGACGCGCGTTGCGACAAAATCCCAAGGAAGGCAAGCTCGCTACGTTGTTGGTGCCGGTATTTCTCTCCAAGGAGGAGAAGCCGGAAGACATGTACGCGTCCGGGTCGTATAAGCCGCTGGTGAATGTCCTGAACGCCCTTCGGGCGCATGATTCCCGCATGGTGGAAATGCTCGCTATTCCACAAGAGCACACTGGACCTCTGGAGCCGTCGGTGCCGATCGGCCCGCCGCCCGAGGACGAAGAGGAGGAGGACGACGGCAGGTTGCTGCTGCGGTTCTCCACCAAGCGCGACCCCAACACCATCCGGCGGTTCGTGAGGATGCAGGTCATCGAGCCCGAGCGCGCCTCCTGGTCCCGGGGGTACGCGGCCGCCGTGCGCTACCACGCCGAGCACGGAGACCTGCGGGTGCCGCTGTCCTACCGCGAGCCCGGCTCCCAGGCCCCACTGGGGCGGTGGGTCGCCGAGCAGCGCGCCGAGTACGCCGCCGGCCGCCTGGACGACAAGCGCGTCGGGTGGCTCGACGAGCTCTCGATGGTGTGGTCCGCGCCGGACCTGGCGTGGGAGGAGAACCTGACCGCCTGCCGCGCCTACTACGCCGAGAACGGCACGCTGGCCGCTCCGCAGACCGCCGCCGCCCTCGGCCGGGCCGTGGGGCAGTTCCTGGCCAACTGCCGACGACCGGGTGGACTGGGCAAGAACCCAGAGAGAGCCGCGGAGAAGGCGGCGGACCTAGCGGCGATCGATGAGGAGTGGAACCCGAACACGCTTGGCTGGTCAGTGGACTGGCAGCGCCTCTACATCAAGACCCAGACCTGCCTGGACGGCGGCGCCGAAATCAGCGACCTGCTCCCCGGCGTCACCGTGAGCGGGGAAGACCTCGGCAAGTGGCTAGCCCGGCAGACCGAACCCGAGATCTGGCAGGACCTCAACGACGAGCAGCGGCGACGGCTGCAAGCCCTCGGTGTAAAGCCGCCTGCACGGCCCGCAGGCGGGCGCTCCAAGGCCCGACGGGGCAACGCCCGGGAGCTGGCCTTCCAGCGCGGTCTGGAGGCCGCCAGGCGGTTCCTGGACCGGGAAGGGCACTTGACCGTGTCCCGTTCCCACATCGAACACGTACCCGCCGACCCAGCCACCGCCGGTGAGACAGGCGGTGAGGGCCAAGAGCAGGAGCTGGTCCCGGTGAAACTTGGTGTGTGGATCAGCAACGTCAAGAACCGCCGCGGCACGCTGACCCCGGAGCGGGCCGCTGCGCTCAACGAACTCGGCATCCACTGAAAGCACCCCCAACACCGCAACCCCGAGGGCCCCGACCAAATTATCGGGACCCTCGACGCGGCCGGGCGTAGCGAAACATCTGCTGGCCTCCCTGGGTCAGCTACGGCGACGGAACAGGCCCCGACGGCCACGGACTTCCGCCCCGGGGACATTAACGGCTGGCTCCCGACGCCCGTGGTGGTGCGCGAAGCGGCTACTGCACCAGCCCGGCGAGGGCCTGCTCAGTCATCTGGATGCCCTGCGTTGCCGCCATGGTGGTGGCGCCCGCCAGGAGCTGGTCCTTGAGCTGGGTGGCGAACTGACGCAGGCGGCCCGGCTCAGGGTTGCCGGAGGTCGCCTCGTCGTGGAGCTCCTGGGCGACGCGCTCCAGTTCCACGCGGTCCTCATCGGACAGGCCCAGGATGGGGCTGACCTGACCGACGTACCCGGCGAGCTGGACGAACAGCGTGGGGTCGACGCCGTCGGTGTTGTTCTGCGTGAAGTGCTGCTGCTCGCCGATGAGGACGCCCTTGGCGTTCGGCAGATAGGTGTTGTACGTGGCGCCGGGGCGAGGCTGGTTGACGTGGTCCTGCACGCTTCCTCCAGTCAGGGCGCAGCTGACGCCCTGGGGTGTGATGGTGACCGTGGCGGGGTCGGTGTCGATGTGTTCGATCAGCTTGTGCTCTGCCAGGTAAGCGAGCGCCTGGTGCAGATCGGTCCCGCTGATCTCGGTTCCAGCGAAGTAGGAGCCGGGTGTCGCGAGGAACAGGGCCGGGTTGACGGGTGTCTGGTCATTGGCGGTGTCGAACAGCCACCGCAGCAGGGCATCCATCGTGTGGCGGAGCCGGGCGGCGCGGTCCTTCTGGACGTCCTTCTGCTCGCGCACGGCGACGCGGCCGGCGTCGGTGAGGCGGACATGGGTCCTGGGCCCCATGGCACGGAGAATCTGCACCAGGCCGTGCTGGTCGAGTTGGAGAGCCAGGATGGCCGGGTCCTCGTCCTCCAGCCGGAGTTCTTCGGGGAAGGCGGTGATGTCGATGTACCCGCCCGGGTTCTGCTTCTCTCGGTCGTCCAGCCACAGCAGCAGCCGGGCCAGGTAGCCGGTCACCTCGCCGGGCACCGCGCTGGAGGTGGCTTCGATCTGTGCAGAGACGCGAGGAGGGTTCCGTCGTTGAGCCCGTTCCAGGCTCTTGTTGGTCTCCTTGACCAGATTCCTGGCCCACTTGTCGATCTCACGCTTGTTGATGCCGTTGCGGGCCACGTTGCCCTCCTGCCTCAGGTACCTCAGTCAAGGGTACGGAGCGGGTCCGACAACGAGCCTTCCGTTTCCAGAAGCAGCGGGTCAGCTACCGCTGGGTGTGGTGGGCGGCCCTAGCGGCACTGTTGGGCGCAGCAGGTCGTCGCAGTCGCCATGCCGGTCAAATGCGGGCGGTGCGGTGCTGCAGCTCGGTCCGGAGGCCGACCAGGGCATCGTGGCCCGGGACGGGAGTCACGGTAGATCGGCCTGGGCCGACTCCGGGGCCTGTCCATGGATTTCGGGTCCGGAACCCGCAGGGGCGAGTCAGAGGAGGTCCAGTTCGCAGTAGTCGATGTCGGACAGCTCCACGTCCAGGCCGTCCGCGCGGCGGCCGCGGTCGCGGAAGTAGGAGAAGCCAAGGCCACCGGCGAGGATCTGTGCCAACTGCTGCTCGCCGGCACCCGCCTGGTGAGCGGCGAGCAGCTGGGCGGCGGTGTTCGGGGGGAGCTGTTCGGTGATGCGGCGCATCCGCGGGTCGTCGGTGGAGCCTGCGGCGGAGGTGAACCCGAACCGGGCTCGGGTCTCCACCACGATGCCGGTGGCGGATGCCTTCTTGATCGCGCGGGCTCGCAGGCGTGGTTGCCAGACGCGGCGCAGCTGTTGCTCTAGGGCGGCTGCCAGGCGCGGGGTGGGCCGCTTGACCTGTCCTGCCAGGTAGCGCTCGACCTGGCGCTGGGAGCAGCCGAGCCGGGCGGCGGCGGCCTTGGTGGAGCCTTTTTCTGCTTTCACCAGTGCCCGCATCCGCGCTTGCGGGCTGAGGGGGATCGGGCGGGTCTGGGTGGCCTGCAGCGCGGTTTCGATGCCGTCGCTGATCTCACCCATGCTGGGCCTCCGCGTCGTCCTTGATGTGGCGGGCGGGGTTCGCCCCGGTCTCGATGTACTCCACGCAGCGCCATAGCTGCATGGTCCCTTCGTGCTTGACCATCCCCGGGTTGACGCCGAGCCGGAAGGTGCCGGGCAGCGGTTTCCCGGTGGCCGTGTCTTGCGGGAGAACATCGAGCGGGGAGGGGCCGGCGGCCGGGTAGACCACGCAGTCCGAGAGCACGGCGAGGGGGAACAGCCCTGCTGCGGCCAGGGTGCGCATCTTGCGGTGCATGTTGGTGCGGGCCTGGGCGATGACCGCCGCGCGGATGTCCGGCCGCCAGGTTGGCCGCTCGAGTGCAGGCCAGCGCTCGCCGGGCCGGTATCCGGAGCCTTGCGGGCGTTCCCGCAGCTTCCCAACGCCGCCCTTGACCGTGGCCTTGATCGCCGACAGCACGGCGGCCGTGCCCGGGTCGGTGGCCTTGGCCGTCTCCATCGCGGTCAGGAACTCCGGTCCGATCAGGTCTTTGGTGACGCCGAGGTCGGTCATCGTCGCCAGGTAGGCGTCGCGCAGCCGCTCGTACCAGGGGTCCAGGTAGGGGCCGGCCTGAGGCCGCAGCCACGCTTCCAGCGGGCGGATCTCGTAGCCGAGTTCATCGGCATAGGCGAGGGTGGGGGTGGCGTACCAGGCCGGGCCCGCCGGTCGGCCGCCGTGCGGGGTGAACGGGCTGGGGAGACGTGCGTCGAGCTCGATGTGGGAGAGGTCGGTGTACCAGCAGCCGGGGATCTTCTTGTCGAAGCGGGGGCCGTCGGTGTGCACCGGCTCGCCCAGCCCGACGGGCAGTCTGTTGGCAGCTGCGGCGAACGCCATGTTGACGTCCAGGCCGATCACGTACGGCAGCGTGCACTCGGCGTCGGTGAGCAGTTCGGCATCACGGGTCCACTCGTAGGCTTCCTCATCGAGGACCTGGTCCTCGTCACGGCCGGCCGCGACGGGGTGCTCGGGCGGGGCCTCCGGCGGGGCAGGGTCCACTGCGTTCAGGAGCGATCCAGCCACCGGGCCCGACGTCCAGCCGCCGGTGGCCTCGTTCCGGGCCGGGCGAGTCGGCGGCCGCAGCGCGGTCATCAGCTCCAGCCCGGTCACCGCCGTGGAGCCGCGCGGGGTGAGAACGCGGGTGGCGTAGGTGCCGAGTACCCGGGCGACCTCGGCAGCCGGCCACGTGGCCACCTCGCCCCACGCGCGGGTATCGAGAGCGTCCCAGGGCAGGACGGCCAGCTGCACGCACTGCCGNGGGGCCTCCGGCGGGGCAGGGTCCACTGCGTTCAGGAGCGATCCAGCCACCGGGCCCGACGTCCAGCCGCCGGTGGCCTCGTTCCGGGCCGGGCGAGTCGGCGGCCGCAGCGCGGTCATCAGCTCCAGCCCGGTCACCGCCGTGGAGCCGCGCGGGGTGAGAACGCGGGTGGCGTAGGTGCCGAGTACCCGGGCGACCTCGGCAGCCGGCCACGTGGCCACCTCGCCCCACGCGCGGGTATCGAGAGCGTCCCAGGGCAGGACGGCCAGCTGCACGCACTGCCGCCGGGCGCCCTCGGCCGGGCGGTAGATGCGGGCCCACGGGCCGAACCCGCGCCGGGTCAGCTGCCATCCGGCAGCGGTGATCTCCTTGACGGCCGGATGGTCCTCGTCCAGGCGCAGGCCCTTACGGTCGGGCAGGCGGTCAGGCAGCCCGAGCCGTTCGGTGGCCGCTGCGGTCAGCACGAGCAGCGGGTCAGCGTCCCGCCCGTGCCGGTGCAGCCGCTCGGCGCCGATCCCGGACTCCGCCAGGGTCCACTCCACCAGGGACGGGAGGGTGGTGGCCGGGCAGTCCAGCATCACCCCGCCGGGGCAGTGCACGGTGCCGTCGCCGTCCAGCACACCGAGCGGGCCGTGCGGGAACCGCGGGTCGGTCGCGGGCTTCGTCGCCTTCGCCGGGCGCCGCGGCGCCGGTTTTGGCGTGCGTACCGTGCTCCTGGCTGCGTTTGCTGGCCAGGGGCTCACGGCCGCCGACGCACCGCCCGCTGCCGGTACCGGCTGCGCGGCGGGAGGTTCTGGCTGGGCCGTAGGCGCTTGGGGGTGCGTGGCGGGCGCGGGATAGCGCTGGGCGAGGCCTTCGAGCAGCCTGCGGTATGCCTCCAAGCGCTCCCCTCTGGGTTCGGCGCGGCCTGCCTCCCATGCCTGGATACTCGGCACACGCGCGCCGATGGCCTGGGCAATGGCGGCCTGGGTCAGCCCGGCCGCTTCACGCAGCCGGACCCGCTCGGCCAGGGTGGGCAGCACGGTGCCGCCGTCGACGGCGGCGAGCAGTGAGTCTACGGCGGCGAACAGCTCATCGCCCTGGTCCGTCATCTGTGCTCCCCTTTCTGCTTTCTACCTGACGCCCTGGCGGATCTCTTCGAGCCGGGTCATCAGGCGCTGATAGCGCTGCGAGGCGGCCTGGGAGGAGTTCAGGCCCTGACAGTGGGCGATCTGTCGCCAGTCCATGCCGCGGCGCCGGGCCTCGATGACCATCTGGGTCTCCAGGTGATCCAGCGCCACGCGCATGTCCTCGAACAGGGTGAGTGCCGCGCCGACATCGTCCGCAGTCACATCCGGTACCTGTCCGTCGCTGTGCTGATGACTGTCGGCAGCCGTCAGCAGCCGCCCCAGCAGTGCGGCGTCCCGCTCCAGGCGATGCGCCGGGCTCTCGTGGGCGGCGGGACCGCCCGCAAGCGCAGCCAGCCGTTCACGATTCTTCTCCCGCGAGCCATCGGTCATACCGCAACCCTACCCGGCGAGACAATGAAACAACAATATGTTGTTTCATTGTCTCGTTTCAGAGGATGGGGAGCTGTCACCGCGGCACTTGCGGCGCCGTGCACGGTCATCGCGCCGCACAGCCGGCAGCGGGGGCAGGGGGCTCTCCCGGTCAGGAGTCCGCCGGCGCCGCTGCGGGCGGATGCAGCGCCGCCGCCCCGGCGAAGGTGTCGATGACATGGTGATCGCTGTGGCTCAGCAGATGCACGAGAGCGTCCGGAAGTTCGGCATGGTGGACCAGAACCACGTCCACGGTGGTAGTGCGGTGAAGGTGGATCAGGTCCGCCCACAGGGCCGGGCCGATCCGGTGGGCGCGCCTGACCGTGACCTGTAAGGAGCCGACGGCCCGCCGCAGTGCGGTGCGCACGCGCTCCTGCTCCTCGCGGGTCGCACGGCTAGACCTCGGCCGTCTGCGCCGGCCGTCATCGAGAGCCTGGAGGATGTCGTGCCACAGCAGCCGGTCGCCAGCGGCGACGGTGAGATGGACCACGACGCG
Source organism: Streptomyces oceani (assembly GCF_001751245.1). Lineage (GTDB taxonomy): Bacteria > Actinomycetota > Actinomycetes > Streptomycetales > Streptomycetaceae > Streptomyces > Streptomyces oceani. The sequence goes on along the minus strand of NZ_LJGU01000072.1, from coordinate 3,099 downwards.
CCCGGCCGCCGGAGCATGCGCGGCGAGGGCCGTGCGGGTGAACCGCACGTCGTCATCACGGTCCACGATCACGGTGACCGGCGGGCGGCCCTCGGTACGCAGCGCGCCAGGATCCGGGCGCCGGGAACAGGGCGTGCCGCACACCAGCATGTCGACACCCATCTCGCCGAGCGGGTTGATCGGGTTCAGGAGTCCCACAGTTCTCACCGCCCCAGGTAAACGACTACACCAGAGCGCCGCAGCCGGACGGGCGTCACGCTCACACCGCCCCTGACAGCCGGCCAAACGCCCACCGCAGCAGTTCCTGGTCGACACGGGCACGGCCGGTACGGGCCAGGCCTGTGCGGATGTGGGTGGTGATACGGGCCCAGGCGCGGAAGTTGCCGTGCGCGGCACGGCTGTCGGCGAAAGCGATGTCCTCGGGGTCGGCTTCAGCCCAGATCGGGTGGAACAGCGGTATGACCTCCAGGACTTCAGCCGGAGTCAGGCGCGTGAAGTGCTGCCAGATAAAGATACGGGAAGAGAGCATCGGTTCACGCCGCAGTACGGCATGGGCGCCTTCGCCGCCGACGAAGATGACCGCGAGCCGGGTGGCGGGATCGTCCCACAGGTAGCGGAAGTACTCGAACGCCTCCCCATTGAGCCACTGGGCCTCATCCACCAGAAAGGTACGAGGACGCTCAGCCAGGGCAATCTTCAGCAGCCGGTCGAACTCACTGGGATGCCTGGGCGGCGCACCGGGCAGGCCGAGCGCGGCGAACAGTTCATGGCGCACCGCGCGGGCGGTGGGCCGGGCGCGGAAGGTGACGCGGCGGACGTCCTCGCCAGGTTCGAGCTGCTGCAGGCAGGCGTTGACGGCGAGGGTCTTGCCGAAACCGGCGCCGCCGTGGATGCACATCATGGCGCGCGCCTCGACGGTGTCGGTGATGTTCTCCCGGGCTCTCAGCAGGGCGCGAGTGGTGACCACGGACGCATCGGGCAGGTCGACGTACTGGTAAGTGGTGGCGGTCACGAGGCGTCTCCGTCTTCAGCGGTCTGTGCAGTGGGTGCGGGTGGGCCGTCGGCGGCAGGTTCGGACAGGACGGGAGAAGGCCGGCCGGGCGTGGTCCGGGTGGCGAGGGAGGGCGGGGTGCGCCAGTCGGCCGGGGGCGCGGCGGGCGGGATGACGTCCGGCAGCGCCAGATCGGACAGCTCCCTGGTCGCGTCCCTGGCGAGTTCGGCCTCGGCCTGCGAGCTGGTGAGCGCGTCGAGTCGGCGAGTTTTTTGGGAGACGGTGGCGGGGGCGAACCGCACGCGTAGCTTCTCAGCGGCCTTGGCTTCCGCCCGCAGGCGGTGGGCTCTTCGGGAGCGTGCCTGGCGCAGCGCGGACAGCTGTTCTGGGGTGGCGGCGTCGGCCAGGTATGCGGTGCCCAGGTGGCGGCTGTGGGCGTCGCAGATCTCGATCTCGTGGTCGTGGTGGGGCATGAAGCGCACCGTGACCGTGCGGCCGGCTTGTCCGGTCATCCAGTCGGCGAGGTAGTCCCGGTTTCGGAAGCGTACGCCGTGGCTGGTGATGGTGCGCCTACGGCCGTCGTCTTCGAGCGTGAAGGACCACACGTCCTGGGCGGGGACGTCGTTGAGGGGCGTCGGGTCGGACTGCCACGCTTCCAGGGGAGTGGCGCCGTCCAGTTCGGCGGGACGGTGCTCGGTGTTCCACCAGTGCGCCCAGGCCAGCAGTTCCTCGGTGAACGCCTGGAACGACATCGGCGGCCCGGCCGGGGTCCGGTCAGGGCGGCGGGTCGGCTTCTTCTGCTTCTGCTTGGGGTGTAGCCGGGCAGGGCAGCGAAGAGCATCCGGGAGGCATTGAGATTGAGGTTCTCCACCGTGCCCTTCAGGTGGGGACTGTAGGGCGGCAGAACGGTGAGGCCCGCATCCAGGGCCGTCAGCGCGGCGGACACGGTCCGGGAAAGGAAGTCCGCTCCCCGATCGAACCGCACCTGCTCGGGCAGCCCGCCGATGGGCCCGTAGGGCTCACCGCGCAGGACTGCGGAACGCAGAGCAGCCAGGATTGAGGCGCGGGTGGGCGGGCCGGGGGTGACGGCGAGGCCGGTGACGGCCTTGGTCGCACAGTCGATGAACCACGTGACGTAGGGAGCCACGAGTTCGCCGTCCGCGTCCACACGCAGCGGGGCCTGGACGTGATCGGCCTCCCAGACGTGGTTGCGCCAGGTACGCGGACGCTTGCCGAACACATCCCGCGCGCGGGCCGCCTGAGGGCCGTCGCGGTAGCCGACCCGCTCCCCCGCCGTCAGATCCCGGCGCACGGCGCGCAGGAACGTCGACAGTGACGGGACCGCCTCCAGCAGCGGGACAGCGGCCGCGGGGGCACCGCCAGGAAGGGGAGCGGTGGACGGCGAGTCCGGTTCCGCCGCAGTGGCGTTAGCGTCTGCCTGCTCGGCGGCCGCTTTGGCGCGGGCAACGAGTTCACGGTGGACCGCGGAGGCGTTCCCGTGCCAGTACGCCAAAAGCACCCGGATCTCAGGTGTGACCTCGAACCGGTCCACACGGCGGGCGCCGGGGCGCCTGGCGGTTTCGGGCGAGACGGTGGCCTCGGCCAGCCACCGCCACACGGTGCGGTCCGAGACGTTCAGGCACTGGGCGGTGGTGTGCACGTGAGCGCGGGTGAGCCGGTGCTCGGCGCGCAGCGCGAGCAGACGACGCACGGCCGGGGCCCGCAGCACGGTCACCGAAACGGCGTCCAGGGCGGGCACGGCTTCGGGCGCTGGTGCGGGCTCGGTGCTGGGATGCGGGGTCGTCGCGTTCAACGGGGTTCTCCTTACCCGAAGAAGGGGCGGACGGGTGGGTAGTACTGCGAGGTTCAGGGAGTGGGGCCGAGACGCGAGCAGGCCCACGCCAGCAGCGCGCGATCCACCATGGCCTCGGAGCGGCGCTCACAGGCCGCATACACATGCGAGGTGATCTTCGCCCAGGTACGGAAGTTCCCCCGGCCACATATCTCATCGGCATGAGCCACGTCCTCGTCAGCGACGGGGTCCCACAACGGATGGAACAGGCGCAGCGCACCCGGGACTTGAGAGGTGTCCAAGCGCGGGACGTGCT
>NZ_LJGU01000161.1 GCF_001751245.1 Streptomyces oceani | reverse complement strand
CGCCGGGCGCCAGCGCGAGCAGCCGGGCCACCGCCGCAGGGGGCGCCGTCTGCGCGTAGCCGTCGACGTGCCAGTCGTCATCGCTGAGGTCCGGCTCTGCGGGCCCCACCTCCAGGCCGACTCGCGGCGGGGCGACGGTGGTACCGACGCCACGGCGGCGCTGCAGCCGCCCCTCCAGCTCAAGCTGCTCCAGCGCCTGGCGGAGCGTCGCCCGGGCGACCCCGAACCGGGCGGCGAGTTCGCGCTCGTTGGGGAGGATCTCCCCGACCGAGAACTCCGAGTCGAGCGCTTCGGTCAGCCGGGTCTTCAGATGCCAGTACTTCGGCTCCGGAGCCGTCTCGAGTTGCGTGGTCCCCACCCTTGCCTCCGCGATCGCCGTGCCGCCGTGCCGTGTCAGCGAGACGCGGCCGAACGCCCTCACCGGCCGGTCTTTCACCTGGATTCTTTATTAAAGGTTGTTGCGTATGCCTGTGACCCTAGGACGACCCACTCGCTTGGTCAAGACCAATGCCGAGGGAGAACACCGGCGCGGGGCCCAACTCCGCGCGGGAGCACGTAACGTCTGCCGCAGACGCGCGATCACCGAGGAGTCCGCCATGTCGAATCAGCACCACGACGCACCACCGGCCCCGACGACTCGGACCGACGCGTCCTCCATGGCACCGGTGACCGTCGTCTCGGGTGGCGGACGCGGGATCGGGGCGGCGATCGCCCGGCTGTTGGGGCAGCGGGGACACCGGGTCGGCATCGGCTACGAGCGCGACGACGAGAGCGCGCGACGGACCGCCGAGGCCGTACGCGCGGCCGGCGGCGAGGCGGTCACCCACCGCCTGGACATCACGGACGAGGAGCAGGTCGACGCGCTGTTCGACACGGTGACGGAGAGTTTCGGCCAGGTCACCGGGCTGGTGTGCAACGCCGGCGTCAGCGGCCCGCTGGGGTCGTTCAGCGAGGTCTCCACGGCCGTGCTGCGCCGCGTCGTCGACGTGAACGTGCTGGGGACGCTCCTGTGCGCGCGCCGGGGCGCGTTGGCGATGTCCACCCGGCACGGCGGCGCGGGTGGCGCGATCGTGACCGTCTCCTCCGCGGCGGCCACTCTGGGCAGCCCGCACGAGTACGTCCACTACGCGGCCAGCAAGGCCGCCGTGGACAGCATGGCCGTCGGGCTGGCCAAGGAACTCGGGCCGGAAGGCGTACGCGTCAACTCGGTACAGCCTGGTTCGGTGTTCACCGAGATGCACGCGGCGATGGGAGACCCCGAACGCCCCTGGAAGAAGGCGGAGATCACCCCGCTGCGTCGCTCGGGCGAGCCGGCGGAGATCGCGCACGCCGTCGCGTGGCTGCTGTCCGCGGAGGCGTCGTTCACCACCGGTGCCGTGCTCCGCGTCGCCGGTGGCCTGTGATCCGCCGTACGGAACGGCCATACGCGACCGCCGCGCGAGCCGCCGTACGTGAGCCCGTGTCCGCCGCCATACGGGAGCGGCGGTGGACCACGGAGCGGGCGCTCAGTCCGACGTCGGACTGAGGCGGGTCAGCTTGTCCGGGTTGGTCAGCAGATAGATGGTCTGGACCCGCTCCCCCACCACCTCCAACAGCACCGCGCTGTGTGCCCGGGACTCGCTGCACACCAGCAGGCCGACCGCCCCGTTGAACTCGGGGAAGGTGAACTCGGGCGCCGGCAGCTCCGTCTGGCCCACGGCCGCCAGGAAGCGCCCGACCTTGTCCGCCGACTCCATGACCCGCAACGGCGCCTTCGCCTTTCCACCGCTGTCCCCGATCAGCCGGACGTCCGGGGCCAGTACGTCCAGCAGCCCCGCCAGGTCGCCGGACACCGCGGCGGTCAGGAACCGCTCGGTGAGCCGCCGTTGCTGCGCGGGGTCGACCTCGAACCGCGGCTGGCGCTGCCGTACGTGACGCCGTGCCCGGCCGGCCATCTGACGTACCGCCGGTTCGGAGCGGTCGAGGGTGTCGGCGATCTCGGCGAACGGGTACCCGAAGGCCTCCCGCAGCACGAACACCGCGCGCTCCGCCGGCGACAGCGACTCGAGCACCACCAGAAGAGCGAACGACACCGACTCGGCGACCTCGACCCACCGCGCCCCGTCCGGTTCCGCACGCGGTCCCCGCTCGGTGGGCAACGGCTCCGGCAGCCACGGTCCCACGTAGCTCTCCCGGCGGGCCCGCACCTGACGCAGCCGGTCCAGGGCGAGTCGCGTGGTGACCCGGGTCAGATACGCCGCCGGCTCCCGTACGTCCGTACGGTCGGCGGCGGACCAGCGCAGCCACGCCTCCTGTACGACATCCTCCGCGTCGTCGACCGTGCCCAGCATGCGGTAGGCCACGCCCAGCAGCCGCGAACGGTACCCCTCGAACTCCTCAGGCTCCTCGCTCACCGCGTCGCCGGTGGCTCCCTGGGCAGCACTCATGCGCCCATGATCCCTCCACCTCCCGCTCGTCGCGAGTCCGGCGGTGCGGCGCCCCGGGCCGGAGGCGGGTCGCTGTGCGACACCGCGAGTACGGTTTCCCTTCTCCCACACGTCACGCTCAGGGCGTACGATCCCAGGCCGGCTGATCTCGGGAGGCTTGCCATGTCACGGAGCGACGAACCCGCCGCCACCGCGCCGCCGAACCGGCGCACGGTGCTTCGCGGTTCCCTCGGCGCGGTGTCGACGGTCACGTTGCCGCTGACCGCGCTGGCGGGTGGCGCGCCGGCGCAGGCGCGGTCGGGGCGCCCGCGAGGCGACTGGGGCGTACAGGTCGGCGATGTCACGGCCTCCTCCGGGCTGGTGTGGGTGCGTGCGGACCGGCGGGCCCGGATGGTGGTGGAGACCGCCGCCACCGAATCCTTCCGCAGGGTGCGGCGCTGGCCCGGGCCGGTGGTGGGTCCGGGCACGGACTTCACCGGTACGACCCCGCTGAACGGCCTGCCCCCGGGACAAGAGGTGCACTACCGGGTGCTGTTGGCCGATCCGGACGATCCGCGGCGCAGCTCCGAACCTGTGCACGGCAGCTTCCGTACCGCCCCCGCGGACCAGCGGACGGACCTCCGCTTCCTGTGGTCGGGGGATCTGGCGGGCCAGGGTTGGGGGATCAACCCGGACCGTGGCGGCTATCCGATCTTCGCCGAGATGGCGCGGCTGTCCCCGGACTTCTTCCTGAACAGCGGCGACACCATCTACGCCGACTCGGAGATCCCGGAGCGCGTCGAGCTGCCGGACGGTGGCGTGTGGCGCAACATCACCACGGAGGAGAAGTCGAAGGTCGCCGAGACGCTGGCGGAGTTCCGCGGCAACTTCCGCTACAACCTGCTGGACGACAAGCTGCGGAACTTCAACGCACGCGTTCCCTCGGTGACGCAGTGGGACGACCACGAGGTGCACAACAACTGGTACCCGGGCGAGACCCTGGACGACGACCGGTACACCGAGACGGACGTCGACGTCTTGGCGGGACGTGCGCGACGGGCCTTCAGCGAGTACTTCCCGATTCGTACGCTGCCGCCCGGCGACCGCGACGGGCGGGTCTACCGGGCGGTGCGGCACGGTCCGCTGCTGGACGTGTTCGTGCTGGACATGCGCACCTACCGGAACGCCAACTCGGCGGGTCGGCAGCCCGACGAGAGGCAGGGCATCCTCGGTGCCGAGCAGTTGCGCTGGCTCAAGCGGGAACTCTCCCGCTCCCGCGCGCTGTGGAAGGTCATCGCCGCGGACATGCCGCTGGGGCTGACCGTCCCGGACGGTGACACCGACTTCGAGGCGGTCGCCCAGGGCGATCCGGGAGCGCCGCTCGGTCGCGAGCTGCAGATCGCCGAACTGCTGCGACACGTCAAGCACCGGGGAATCACCGGCACCCTGTGGCTGACCTCGGACGTCCACTACACCTCGGCGCAGCACTACGAGCCGTCCCACGCCGCTTTCCGGGACTTCGCGCCCTTCTGGGAGTTCGTGTCGGGGCCGCTCAACGCGGGCGGGTTTCCGCGGTTGGAGCTGGACGGGACCTTCGGCCCGCGGACCGCGTTCGTACGGGCGCCGGAGACCGCCAACGTGCCCCCCTCCGCGGGAGGGCAGTTCTACGGGCAGGTCGACATCGACGCGGACAGTGGCGAGTTGACGGTGCGGTTGCGGGAGGAGGGCGGCGCGGTGCTGTTCCGTAAGGTGCTGCGGCCCGGACGCGTGGGGCAGTGACCACCGGGCACGACCGGGGCGGCGGACACGACCGGCACGGTTCGTACGGGAAGTCGCCCGCGCGGCCGGACCCCGACTATCCCGGGGTGGGAGCGACCGAGCGCGGCGGTCCGCCCCTCGGGTCTCGCACCCTGGCGCATCGGGCCCGGATCGGCCGCGGGGAGGCGGATTTCCGGGCGGCCGTGGAGGCCGTACTGAGCTGGCACATGCACCACGGGATGGGTGTCCGCCTGGTGACCGACAGTCCCCGGGCGCGGCCTGGGGCGAGCGTGACGGTCGGCCTGGGTGTGGGCCGACTGAGGGTGTGGGCGCCCTGCCGGGTGGTCTGGACAGCGGACGGTCCGAGCCGGGCGGGCTGGGGCTACGGCACCCTGGCCGGGCATCCGGTGCGCGGCGAGGAGGCCTTCGTGGTGACGCGGGACCCCGAGGGTGTCGTGTGGCTGACGGTGTTGGCGTTCAGCTGGCCGCTGGCCTGGTGGGCGCGGGCGGCCGGTCCGCTGCTGCCGGTGCTGCAACGGGCGTACGCGTGGTGGTGCGGCGTGACGCTGCGCCGGATCGTACGCCGTCCCGGGCGCGCGCCCGGGACGGGTGTGCCGGAGCCGAGCACGCCCGGGACGGGTGTGTCGGGAACGAACCCGCCCGGCACCGTGTGCCGCGTCGGTAGCGGAATCGGGAGCGTGTCGCGCCGACGTACGGGACCGAGCGAGCTGTGACGCAGCTGTCACGACACGTTCGAGAACTGGAAACAGCCCGGCTCCAGACTGGAGGAATGACACCTCATCACCCGAATCGGTTCCGTCACTGTGCCCGGCCCGAGCAGCAGCACTCCGCCTGCCCGCCCGCGCGTCCGGGCGGGCAGGCCGGGGCCTCGGCGCCGGCTGGGCGCGTGCGGCCCCGAACGCACGACAGCCCGGGGGCCGCTGACTCGGGAGTGTCCCTGCGGGAAGTCGACACCCGGGACCGGGAGGCCGCCCACGCGCTGCACGACCGCTGCTCCCGGCGGACTCTGACGCAGCGCTACCACGGCAGCCCGCCCGACGCGGACCGCTACCTCGAGCACCTGCTGTCCCCACGCTTCGGCCGTTCGCTGGCGGCGTACTCCGCTGGCGGACAGATGGTGGGTCTGGGCCATCTCCTGTGGGACGGCGCGGACGCGGAGGTGGCCCTGCTCGTGGCCGACCGCTGGCAAGGCCGTGGCGTCGGGACGCGGCTGCTTCGTGGCCTGTGCGAACTGGCCCGTCGAGAGGGGCACGAGTGCGTTTACGCACTGGCGCCCTCGTCGAACTCCGCCGTGGCGGCGCTCATGCACGGTCTCAGGACGCCCGTGACGCGGCACGTACAGCAGGGCGGGCTGGTCATCGAGGCACGGCTCACGCCGCTTCCGAGCGCGCGACCGGCTCGGCTGGCGTGCGGGCCGACGCTTGGCCACTGAGCGCCGAGTCGAGGTCGTTCCACAGGTCGTTGGCGTCCTCCAGGCCGACGGACATCCGCAGCAGCCGTGGGCTGATGCCACCGGCGTGCCGGTTCTCCTCGGGTAGCACCCGATGGCTGATCGACCCGGGATGCTGGATCAGGGAGTCGACGCTGCCCAGGCTGACCGCCGGGGTGATCAGCCGTACGCCGGCGATCACCTCGTGCGGATCGCCGATCACCTCGAAGGCGATCATCGCGCCGCCCAGTTCGGGATAGTGCACACGGCTCACCCGCGGATCGGCGCGCAGCCGGCGGACCAGTTCCGCGGCGGTCGCGGACTGGGCACGTACCCGGGTGGGGAGCGTGGACAGGCCCCGCAGCAGCAGATACCCGGCCAACGGATGCAGTACGCCGCCGGTGGCGAAGCGCACCTGGCGCAACTGGCGCGCGTACTCCTCGTCGCAGGCGACGACACCGCCCAACACATCGCCGTGACCGCCGAGATACTTGGTCGCGCTGTGCAGCACCACACGAGCGCCACTGTCCGCCGGGCGCTGCAACACGGGCGTGGCGAAGGTGTTGTCGACCAGCAGCGGCACCGGGCCGCAGTCCCGTGCGAGAGCCCGCTGGTCCACCTCGGCCAGTGTCGGATTGGCGGGGCTCTCCACCATGACCAGACCGGTCTCGGGGCGGATGGCCCCGGCGACGTCCGCCGGCTCGACCCAGGTGACCTCGGTGCCCAGCAGCCCGGCGGACAGCAGATGGTCGCTGCACCCGTACAGCGGCCGTACGGCCACCACGTGCCGCAGCCCGGCCGAGACCCGGACCAGCAGCGTCGCCGTGAGGGCCGCCATGCCGCTGGCGAAGGCGACCGCGGACTCGGTGCCCTCGAGGCGGGCGAGTGCCTGCTCGAACCGGGCCACGGTGGGGTTGTCCAGGCGTGCGTACACCGGCGGGCCGTCCAGTTGAGCGCCCGTGGCGGCGAAGGCGTCCAACCTGGCGGCCTCCGCGCGGCTGTCGTGGGAGGGGTAGGTCGTGGACAGGTCCAGTGGGGTGGCGTGCAGGCCGAGCGCGGCCAGGTCCTCCCGACCGGCGTGCACGGCCTCGGTGGCGAGCGTACGGCCGCCGCTTCGGTCGCCGCCGGTGGGCGACCCGGGCGTGTTCTCGGTGGTCTCCATGTAGAGCACCCTGAACGAGGAACGGAGTATGCGGGTACCGGGCCGTGCTACGTTCGGCGAATGCCTGAATCCATCGCGCTCGATGCGGTCGATCTGGACATTCTGCGCTTGCTACAGAACGACGCCCGGATGACGTACAAGGAGCTCGCCCAGAGTGTCGGAGTGGCTCCGTCCACCTGTCTGGACAGGGTGACGCGGCTACGCCGGGTGGGAGTGATCCTCGGTCACGAACTGCGCCTGGACCCGGCACGCTTGGGCAGGTCGTTGGAGGCGCTGCTGTCGGTACAGGTTCGGCCGCACCGGCGGGAGCTGATCGGCCCCTTCGTGGAGCGGATTCGCGGGCTCCCGGAGTCCCGGGCGCTGTTCCATCTCACCGGGCCGGAGGACTATCTGGTGCATGTCGCCGTGACGGGCACCGCCGATCTGCAGCGGTTGGTCATCGACGAGTTCACCTCGCGAAGTGAAGTGGCGCGGGTGGAGACCCGGTTGATCTTCCAGCACTGGACCTGCGGTCCGCTGCTGCCGCCGGGCTGAAGGCGCGCGCGACCGCCCCGACACGGGCACTCCGGGCGGAAAACCCGATCGACACCGGGGAAGGGCTGGTGACGCGACGCGTTCGGCATACGAGGATGGGGTGTATGTCCGATGCCAAGAACACCACACCGCTGCCCCGCGAGGTGGCCGACCGATATGTCGACGCCCTGGTCGAACTCGACCCGATCACCGGCACGTTCCTGGGCGTGCCGCACAGCCACAGCAGGCTGCCGGACTTCTCCCCCGAGGGGCAGGAGGCGGCGGCCGAACTCATCCGCGACACCCTGGAGCAGCTCTCCGAGGCCGAGGAGCGCCCGGGTGCCGAGAGCGATGTGGAGCGGCGCTGCGCCCGCCTGTTGCGTGAGCGGCTGACGGCCGAGTTGGCCGTGCACGAGGCCGACGAGGGCCTGCGCGGCGTCAGTAACCTGCACTCGCCCGTACACTCCGTGCGGGAGATCTTCACGGTGATGCCGCAGGAGACGGACGAGGACTGGTCGGCCGTCATCCAACGGCTGCACGCCGTGCCGGCCGCACTGGTGGGTTACCGCGCCTCGTTGGCGGCCGGGCTGACCAAGGAACTGCCCGCCGGACCCCGGCAGGTGGCGACCGTGATCGGGCAGCTCGACGAGTGGGTCGGGGAGGGTGCCGGCCAGGAGGGCACGGAGTGGTTCGGCGAGTTCGCCGCGCGCGGCCCGGATTCCGCGCGCACCGAGCTGGACCGGGCGGCGGAGGCCGCCACCAGGGCCGTACGGGAGCTGCGCGACTGGCTCCGGGACGTGTACGCACCCGGTGTGGAGGGCGCCCCTGAGACGGTGGGCCGGGAGCGGTACGCCCGCTGGTCCCGGTACTGGAACGGCACGGACCTCGACCTGGAGGAGGCGTACCGCTACGGCTGGGAGGAGTTTCACCGGCTGCTGGAGCAGATGCGTACCGAGGCGGAGAAGGTGCTTCCGGGTGCCGCCAGCCCGTGGGAGGCGCTGCGGCACCTGGACACGCACGGGCAGGCGGTGGACGGTGTCGACGAGGTCGCCGACTGGCTGCAGTCCCTGATGGACGAGGCGATCGAGAAGCTGGACGGTACGCATTTCGACCTGGCGGAGCCGGTGCGCCGGGTCGAGTCCCGCATCGCGCCGCCGGGCAGCGCCGCGGCGCCGTACTACACCCAGCCCTCACTGGACTTCTCCCGCCCCGGTCGTACCTGGCTGCCGACCATGGGCGAGACCCGTTTCCCCGTCTACGACCTGGTCACCACCTGGTATCACGAGGGCGTGCCGGGGCACCATCTGCAGCTGGCGCAGTGGGTGCACGTCGCCGACCAACTGTCCCGCTACCAGACGACGGTGGGCATGGTCAGCGCCAACGCGGAGGGCTGGGCGCTGTACGCCGAGCGGCTCATGGACGAACTGGGCTTCCTCACCGACGCCGAGCGACGGCTGGGCTACCTGGACGCCCAGATGATGCGTTCCCTGCGGGTGATCGTGGACATCGGCATGCACCTGGAGTTGGAGATCCCGGAGCACTCCCCCTTCCACCCGGGCGAGCGGTGGACTCCGCAGTTGGCTCAGGAGTTCTTCGACGCGCACTCGGGCCGGCCGTCCGACTTCGTCGAGAGTGAGCTGGTGCGCTATCTCGGCATGCCGGGGCAGGCGATCGGCTACAAGCTGGGCGAACGCGCCTGGTTGGCGGGTCGGGACGCCGCGCGGCGGGCGCACGGCGACGCGTTCGACGCGAAGGCATGGCACATGGCGGCACTGTCCCAGGGCTCGCTGGGGCTGGACGACCTGGAGGCAGAACTGTCCGCGCTGTGAGCGGCGTGCCGCGGCCGTTACCCGCCAGGGAGCCCTGTGGCCCCCGGGGTCGTGATCGTGATCCCCGGGGGCACACCACGGCTCGTGAAACGGCACGCACGGGGCGAGCGAGCGGGCAGCCGTCGGGGGCGGGGTGCCCGCTTGGGCTCACCCGCCGCTCGGTGCCGTACGTCGGCGTACGGACGAGCCCTCGCGGGTCTTGTGCACCTGGAGCTGGGCGGGAACGCGGGAGCGGAGCTCGGCGACATGGCTGACGATGCCCACGCTGCGGTCCTGCTCCCGCAGCGAGTCCAGCACGTCCAGGACCTCTTCCAGGGTCTCCTGATCGAGGCTGCCGAAGCCCTCGTCGATGAAGAGGGTGTCCAGTGGCGTGCCGCCCGCCTCCTCGGTGACCACGTCCGCGAGACCGAGGGCCAGCGCCAGAGAGGCGAAGAAGGTCTCCCCGCCGGAGAGGGTAGCGGTGTCCCGCTCCTTCCCCGTCCAGGCGTCGACGACGTGCAGTCCCAGCCCGGAGCGGCCTCGGCCGTGGGTGCGCCGCGCCGAGTGCACGAGGGTGTAGCGGCCCGCGGACATCCTGGCCAGGCGCACGCTGGCGGCCGCGGCGACCTGCTCCAGACGGGCGGTGAGGACGTAGGTCTCCAACCGCATCCGGCGTTCGTTCTCCGTGGAGGTGCCGGTGGCCAACTGGGACAGGGCGGTGATCCGCTCGTGCGCCGCACGCAGCGTGGCATGCCGGCTCACCTGGGCGGTGGCCCGGGCACTGAGCCGTTCGAGTTCCGTACGTCGATGGAGCGCGGCGTCCTCGGTGGCGGACGCCTCCCGCAGGTCGGCGGTGGCGGCGGTGACGCGGGACTGCTCCGCCTCCGGGTCCGCTGGGTCGCTCGCCCCCGCCTCGGTCAGCTGCTCGTCGGCCAGTTCGGCGGTGACGGCCTGTTCAGCCGCCTGCCAGGTCTCGAGCCGCTGTTGTGTGTGACGCCGGGTGGGCTCGTCCAGCACCGCGTCTGCGGCGTCCTCCCCACCGTCGAACCCGGCCCGCTCAGCCGCTTCCGCCAGCCGCCGCTCGGCCTCGGCCAGCCGCTCGGCCGAGGCCCGGGCCGCACGAGCGGCCTGCGCCGCCGCGCAGAGCAGTTCCGCGTGATGCTCCAGCGCGGCAGCGCGCTCGGCGATGTCGCCGGTGTCCGCCCCGGTTCGCCCCAACTGCTCGGCCAGGGCCGCTCGCTCGTGTGACAGTGCCTCCCGGCGGGAGGTGCGGGCGGCGGCCCGCTGCTCGGCGGCGTGCTGCCGGGCGGTGCGCCGCTGGTGTTCTCCCTCGGCCCGCTCCAGGCACTCCCGCGCCGCGTGCGCGTCGGCGGCCTCCGCGTGGGCAGCCCGGTGGTGTGCGGTGAGTCGCTCCATCTCGTCCGCCGCCGCGGAGACGCTGTCGTCGCCGCATTCGGCACGGACCGCGGCGAGCTGTTCCTCCACCGTGCGCAGTCGCTGGCTGGCGTCCTCCCGTGCCCGCTCGGCACGCCGGTGGTCAGCGAGAGCCGTATTCTCCGCGGACTCCGCGGACTGGCCCGGCTCTCCCTGGTCCGGCCAGGCGGGCGCGGGATGTTCGGCGCTGCCACAGACGGCGCACGGCTCGCCCGGCCGCAGCTTTCTGGCGAGTTCCGTCGCGATGCCGCGCAGTCGCGTGTCCTTGAGCCCGAGCCAGCGTTCGTACGCGCTGGTTGCCCGCTCCCGTGCCTCGAGCAACGCCTCCTCGGCAGCCTGGACTTCACCCTGGAGAACGTCCCGCCGGCGAGCGGCGGACAACCGGCGGCCCGCCGGTTCGAGCTGGCCCGCGAGGTGTTCCGCGCGGGTCGCCGCGTCCAGCGCCCGCTCGACCCGGCGCTGGTGTGCCTGTCGGGTCGTCTCCCAGTCGTCCAGCCACTCTTGGGCCTCCCGCAGAGCCTCCTCCGCTCGCTGGGACTCCTCCTCCAGTTCCGCGACTTCGATGTCGATGGCCCTGATCCGCCGCTCCGCGTGCCGGGCGGCCTCCAGACCGCCCAGCTCTTGCCGTGCCGCACCCGCCAGCTCGTCGAGCCGGACGGCGTCGGCGCGGGCCTGGTCGGTCGGCAGTCCGGCCCGATGCTCCCGCTCCGCCGCTCGGGCGGCGGTGTCCTCCGCGGTGGCGGTGGCACGCGACGACAGGAGCGGGGTCACCGCGTCGGCCGCTCGGGCGCGGGCCAGCCGTTCCCCCTCACGCTTCCGCTCCGGCTCGCTGGCGCGGAGCTGTTCGAGACGCCGCACCGCCGCGGCGTGGCGCTGCTGACGTCGGGCTAGCTCCCGGCTTTCCTCCAGCCGTCCCACGGCCGCGGTGTGCCGCTCCTCGGCCGCGCGGGCGGCCAGGGTCGCGCACTCGAGCCACTCCCGTGCGTCTGCCCGCGCGAGGGCGGCTCCGATCAGCACCGCGCTCCAGAGCTGCGGGGTACCTGTGTCGTCGTCCGGCCCCTGCCCGGCCGTACGCTGGTCCGGCACCCCGTCCCGGCCACGCCGCCGCCCGGCGGCAGAGCCACCGTCCGGGGCCTTCGGGGCGCCGGCGAACGCGTCCAGACCGTGCCCCGGTCCCGCGGCCTGCCGCATCCGCTGGGCGAGGGCCAGCAGTTCCTCGTCCGCGTGTCGCACCCGGGCCTGCGTCTCCTTGCGCATGCCGGTGAGTTCGTCCTCGATGACGGCGAACCGCCCGGTGTGGAACAAGCGGCCGAGCAGCTTGGCCCGCTCCTCCGCGCCCGCGCGCAGGAAGCGGGCGAAGTCTCCCTGCGGCAGGAGCGCGACCTGGCAGAACTGGTCCCTGCTCATCCCCAGCAGGTGACCGATCTCGGCACCGATCTCCTGGTGGGAACGGCTCAACGGACGCCATTCCCCCGACCCGGCGTACTCACGCAGTGCCGCGTGGGCACGCTCCCTGGTGGTGCCCGTGCCGGTCTTCTTGGGTCGCCACTGCTCGGGCCGACGAGTGATCTCCAGGCGCCGGCCGGCCACGGTGACATCCAACACCACCTCGGTGAGCGTGTCCGGCGCGGCGTGGTCACTGCGCAGGGTGCCGCCCGGCTGCTGTCGGCTGCCGGGCACCCCGCCGTACAGCGCGAAGCAGACCGCGTCCAGCAGCGAGGTCTTCCCGGCGCCGGTCGCACCGTGCAGCAGGAAGAGACCCTCGGCGCAGAGGGCGTCGAAGTCGACGTGCTGTGTCCCCCGGAAGGGGCCGAACGCCGTCAGGGTGAGTCGGTGCGGCCTCATCGCACGGTCTCGCTCTCGGTGTCCCTCAGGCGCGCCGCGTCCAGTGCCTCGGTCAGCAGGCGACGCTCCTCGGCGTCGGCCGCCCGACCCTGCCGCACGTGCCGCACGAAGTCCTCGGTAATCTGCTGGTCGTTGCGCCCGCGCAGGCGGTCGGTGTAACTGGCGCCGTCCTGCGCGCCGTCGTCCGCCGGGTCGAAGACCAGTTGGAGGACGTGCGGGAAGCGGGCGCCGAGTCTGGCCATCGGCTCGCGGGGGCGGGACGGGTCGGTGAGAGTGGCCTCCACCCAGGAGTCCTCGTGCGGCGCGTACTCCGGCTTCTCCAACAGCTCCTCGAGGGTGCCGCGAAGCCGGGCGAGCGGCCGCGGCACCGGGCAGGACAGACGCTCGGCCCGCGGGACGCCGTCGGCCTCGAGGTCCACGAGCCACAGGGACTTGGTGTGCCGCGCCTCCGAGAAGGAGTACGCCAACGGGGAGCCGGAGTAGCGCACCCGGTCGGTGAGGACCTGGCAGCCGTGCAGATGTCCCAGCGCGGCGTAGTCCACGCCGTCGAACACCGAGGCGGGCACGGAACCGACACCGCCCACGCTGATGTCCCGCTCGCTGTCCGAGACTTCACCGCCGGTGACGAAGGCGTGTGCCAGGACGACGGACCGGGTGTGCCCGGGGCGGCGCGCCAGGTCGGCGCGCACCCGCGTCATGGCGGCTTCCAGCACCGCGGTGTGGCCGCGCCCGGTTGCCCCGAGCTCCTCGCGCACCAGGGCTGGTTCGAGGTACGGCAGGCCGTAGCACGCGACGTCGCCGTGTCGGTCGGACAGCACGACGGGGCTGTCGCAGTGCGCCGGGTCGGTGCGCAGATGGATGCCGGCCCGCCCGATCAGTCCGGCACCGACACCGAGCCGCCGGGCGGAGTCGTGGTTGCCCGAGATCATGACGGTGGGCACGCCGAGCGCGGCCAGCCGGTGCAGTACGTCGTCGAAGAGCTCCACGGCGGCCAGCGGCGGCACGGCACGGTCGTAGACATCCCCGGCGACGAGGACGGCGTCGACCTCGTGCCGCTGTGCCGTCGCCACCAGGTGGTCCAGGAAGTCCCGCTGGGCGTCCAGGAGACTCACTCGGTGAAAGCTCCGGCCCAGATGCCAGTCGGAGGTGTGCAGCAGACGCATGGTCAACGACCCTACGGGCCGGGTGTGACAACGCGGAGATCGACGGTGTCCGGGCCGGTGCTCCGGTGTTGCCGGGCACCCGGCTTCGGGGCCTGTAGCCTCATGCCCGGTGGTGCGTGCCACCGGACTCGTACGCCTCACCGCCCAGCGTCACGGAGGCCGTGCCCGCGCTGGCGTCGGCCAGCCAGCTCCGGAAGGCGTCCAACTCGGTTTCGGGAACACCCAGGTCGATGGCCACCAGCGCGTCGTACCGAACCTCGCGGACGGTTCGGCCGGCCGCCCGCAGGTCGTTCTCCAGACGGCCGGCGCGCTGGTGGTCCACGGTGACGGTGACCAGCCGGTGCCGGCGTCGGGTGACGGTGCCGAGCGTGTCCAGGGCCTCCCCCACGGCGCCCGAGTAGGCGCGGATGAGGCCACCGGCGCCGAGTTTCGTGCCGCCGAACCAGCGGGAGACGACGGCGGCCGCGTACCGGATCTCACGGCGCGTCAGCATCTGCAGCATGGGGGCGCCGGCGGTCCCGCCGGGCTCTCCGTCGTCGCCGGAGCGCTGGATCGCGGCATCCGTGCCGAGGACGTACGCCCAGCAGTGGTGGCTCGCGGTCGGATGCTGCCGGCGGACGCGGGCGAGGAACGCCTGCGCCTGTTCCTCGTCGGCCACCGGCGCCAGCGCGCAGCGGAAGCGCGAACGGTTGACTTCCGTCTCGTGCACGCCCTCGGAGGCCACGGTCACGTACTGGTCCTGCTGCATCCGACAAGCCTATGCCGCCGCCCGTACGCGCCTCGTCGCGGACGCGTAAGGGCCTCCGGGCGCGGGCGTACGAGCGGACGCGCCGGCGCGCACCCGCACACGCGCCGGGGAATGCGCGCGCTGGCGCGGGAGTTCCCGGGACATGTACGCGGACACGGAATCTGTACGGCGCGTCCTCACGGACCTCGGTGACACCTGGGCCGTGGTCGGGCTGTCCGGCAACCAGCGGCGGGACGCCTACGGCGTGGCCGCCACCCTGCGCGAGTTCGGCAAACGCGTGGTGCCCGTGCACCCCAGGGCCGAGACGGTCCTCGGAGAGCGAGGGTACGCGTCGCTCGCGGACGTCCCCTTCCCGGTCGACGTCGTCGATGTCTTCGTCAACTCCACGCTCGCCGGCGAGGTGGCCGACCAGGCGGTACGGGCGGGCGCCCGGGCCGTCTGGTTCCAGCTGGGTGTGATCGACGAGGCGGCCATGGAACGCACGCGCGCGGCGGGCCTGGAGGTGGTCATGGACCGCTGCCCGCGGATCGAGATCCCGCGGCTGGAGCACGCTCGCGGCTGAGCGGGCCGTCGAGCCACCGTCCGGTGCCGGACGTTTTCCCGTCCGTCCCACGGGAGCGGCCTCAGCGGGGCGGTGGCACCGCGACCGCCATGGTCATCTCGACCGGTTCCGCACCGTCGTTGCGATAGCCGTGCGGCACGTCCGACTCGAAGGAGGCGGAGGTGCCGCACGGCACGGAGTATTCGAGACCGTCCGCGACCAACGTGAGTTCACCGGCGCTCACGTGGACCAATTCGGTCGTGCCCGCCGGGTGCGGGTCCGAGAGGCTGTGGTCCCCCGGCATCAGCCGCCAGGACCACAGTTCCAGGGGCCCGGGGGCCTCCGCCCCGGCCAACAGCGTGCTGTGGCTGCCCGCATCGCTCGCCCAGAGCCGTACCGCCTGTTCCGGAGGGACCAGCCGCACCCGAGGGACCTGATCGAAGTCCAGCAACGTGGTGATGCTGACTCCCAACGCGTCGCCCACCTTGACGACTGTGCCGACGCTGGGGTTCGTACGTGCCTGCTCGATCTGGATCAGCATGCCGCGGCTGACACCGGCCCGAGCGGCGAGGGCGTCGAGGGTGAAGCCACGCTCCTGCCGCCAGCGCTTGAGGTTCCGCGCCAGGGACTGCGTGAGGTGGTCGAGGTCCGTCACGAATACCTCATCCAGTGTGATGAATTTGGAAGTACATTATGTTGCACTAGTCTCTACTGCACTCCCCCGTTCAGCACAGCGTACTGCGAGGTGTCGCCGATGACCGCCGTCCTGGCACTGACCACCAGCCTCATGTGGGGACTGGCCGACTTCGGCGGTGGGCTACTGACGCGACGCATGTCGGCCCTGACCGTGGTGGTGGCCTCCCAGACGCTCGCCACCGTGGTGCTGGGCGCGCTCGTCCTCGCCACCGGGAGCTGGAGCGAATGGGGGCCGCAGTTGTGGTTCGCCGTGGCGGCGGGCGTTGTCGGCCCGGTGGCGATGCTGGCCTTCTACCGTGCGCTCGCGCAGGGACCGATGGGGGTCGTCTCGCCGTTGGCTTCGCTGGCTGTGCTGGTCCCGGTGGGCGCGGGACTCGCCCTGGGCGCGCGACCGGGCTGGCTCCAGGGTGCCGGTCTGCTGATCGCGCTCACCGGCGTGGTGCTGGCCGGCGGGCCGGAACTGCGTGGGGAGCCGGTGCAGCGGCGGACCCTGGCTCTGACCCTGGTCGCGGCGTTCGGCTTCGGCGCCGTGCTGGCGCTGATCGAGCACGCGTCGACCAACCTCGCCGGCCTGTTCCTCGCGCTTTTCGTCCAACGCGTCTGCAACGTCGCGATAGGCGGCGCGGCGCTGCTCGCGCAGGCCCGCCGGGACACCCCGACACTGCCCCAGGAGGGTCGACCGGCGCTGCTGGCGGCGCTGCCCGCGCTGGCCTTCGTGGGACTCGCCGACGTCGCGGCCAACGGCACCTACATGGTGGCCGCGCAAACCGGGCCGGTGATGGTGGCCGCGGTCCTGGCCTCGCTCTATCCGCTGGTCACGGCGCTCGCCGCGCGCGGCTTCCTCCAGGAGCGACTGCGCGGCGTCCAGGCCGTCGGTGCCGGGGTCGCGTTGGCCGGCAGCATCCTGCTGGGCACGGCGGGCTGACCCTGGCCAGCGCCCGTGTGCTCCGCGGCGAGGCGGCCACTGAAGACCGCGGCACGGTCCGGGTAACCGGTCGGCGGCTCACCATACTTCGCCCGGTACGCCCGAGCCGGTGCTCCGGTCGGATCCCGAATTTGTGCCCCCCTCCGGGGACTCGGCCGGCTCGAACGAGCGGGCCAGGCCGGCGAGCTGGCGTGGCGTCACCCCTTCCGGGACCGGCACCGGCGCCGGCGTACGCAGCGGCGGCTGCCAACCCAGCTCCGGGTCCCAGCGACGTACGACGCGGGCCGGCGCGCCCGCCGCCACCGCGTGGTCCGGGACCTCGCCGCGCACCACCGCGCCGGCGGCCACGACGACGTTACGGCCGAGCCGCGCGCCCGGCAGGATCACGGCTCCGGCACCGAGCCAACTGCCGGCCCCGATCTCCACGGGCGCGGTGCGGGGCCACTGTTTTCCAACGGGCTGGTGCGGATCGTCGTACGAGTGGTTGGTGGAGGTGATGTAGACGTACGGGCCACAGAAGACGTCGTTCCCCACCCGTACCGTGGTGTCGGCGATCACGTGACTGCCCCGCCCCAGCACCACGCCGTCGCCCAGGCACAACAGGGTGTCCGGGCCGAGGTCCAGGTCCGGCATGAGCCCGGCGGTGAGGGTGACGTCCTGACCGATCACACAGTGCTCGCCGATCTCGATCCACGGCGCACCGAAGATCGTGCCCTGCGGGAAGGCGAGCCGGCTGCCGGCACCGAGGGCCGCGAAGTCGTACGGTCCCGGCCGCCGCGGGGTCACCGCGCCCAACCGCCGTGTCCCCCGCCACACGCCGTGCACCGCGCGGGAGGCCAGGGCGGCACACGCGTTCTTGAACGAGGGCATCCGCTCACGGTAGTCGCCCCGGCGCGGAATGGCAGCCGACGAGCGTGTGATCTGCCGCCCACCGGCCGCGCGCGAGCCGACCCGGCAGGCGTAGGTTGGACGGTGCGAGGACGGCGGCCGGCACGCGGCCGGCACGTGCTCGATCCTGCGGAGGGAAGTGGGCAGTGGCTATGACAGGGCTGGACGCGGTGATCGCGGAAGTGGGCGGCGGGCGCCCCGAGACGCACCCGGAGGCGTTCACCGCGGTGACGTCCGTCGTGGTGGGGGACGTACGCCTGGCCGCCGGATCCAGCGTCTGGTACGGCGCGGTGCTGCGCGGCGACTGTGACACGATCACCCTTGGCGGGGACAGCAACGTCCAGGACAATTCGACGGTGCACGCCGATCCCGGCTTCCCGGCCCGGATCGGCGAACGGGTGTCGGTGGGGCACAACGCCGTGCTCCACGGTTGCACCGTCGAGGATGACGTACTGGTCGGTATGGGCGCGACGGTGCTCAACGGCGCCCGGATCGGCGCTGGTTCGCTGATCGCCGCGCAGGCGCTGGTGCCCCAGGGCATGGAGGTACCAGCCAGTACGCTGGTGGCCGGAGTCCCCGCCACGGTGAGGCGCGAGTTGACCGCTGAGGAGCGCGAGGGCGTCAAGGCGAACGCGGCGGTGTACCGCGCGCTGGCACAACAGCATCGCGAAGCGGGACTGGCCCGGCCTCGGGGCTGATCGAGCCCGCTCGCCGCCGCACCCCACGCGGGCGCGTCCGAACGGTCCTGGAGCCGGTACGCGTACGAAGTCCCGCGATCCCGTGGGCGAGAAGGTCCGACCATGCCGGCACGGCGACCGGGACGGCAGCACGACGGAGGAAGCGCATGAGCACCACGGCCCCCGGCGTCCGCGCTCGGCCAGCGGGCGCGGCGCGGTGAACGCGCCGAAGCCGGTGAGCCGGACGGTGGCGGGCGGCGTCGCCAAGCTGCTGCCGGATGTCGACCGGCCACGGGCATGGCTGCTCACGGTGGACGACGCCCCACAGTCGTACGTGGACCTCGACGACCCGCTGCGGCTGGAGTTCGAGTACACCCGCATGCTGGCGCACGTGCTGGAGTTGGCCGAGCCGGCGGGCGAGCCACTGGACGTGCTGCACCTCGGCGGCGGTGGTCTCACCCTTCCCCGGTACGCCGCGGTCCAACGCCCGGGCTCCCGACAGCGGGTGGTCGAATCGGATCGCGCGCTGCTCGACTTCGTCACCAGCCGGCTCCCGCCGCCGGCCGACGCGGCGATCGCGCTGGAAGCCACGGACGCGCGGCTCGCGGTGGAGCGCGGTCCGTCCGGGAGCGCCGACCTGGTGATCGCCGACGTGTTCGGCGGCCCCCGGATTCCCGGTCACGTCACCACACTTCCGTACGCGCGCGCCGCGGCCGGGGTGCTGCGTCCGCACGGCATCCACGCCATGAACCTCGCGGACACCACGCCGTTTCGCTTCCTCTCCTCCCAGGTCGCCACGTTCGCGGCGGCCTTCGCGCACGTCGCACTGCTGGCCGAGCCGGCCGTCCTGCGCGGACGACGGTTCGGCAACATCGTCCTGCTCGCCTCGGCCAGCCCCCTGCCCGTCACCGCGCTCGCCCGGCGTGCGGCCGCCGACCCCTTCCCCGCCCGGGTCGAGTTCGGGCCGATGCTGCGGCGGTTCCTGGAGGGCGGCTCGCCGGTGAGCGACGCGCGGGCGGTACCGTCCCCGGAGCCGCCCGAGGGGTCCTTCAGCATCGACTGACCGTCAGCGCCCCGGAGTCACGCCGACCGGGGGGCTGGTCAGCCCCGCGGGTCGACACCCACCTCGGGTTCGCCGGAAGAGCGCAGGCTCTGCATCATCTTCTTGACGTCCGAGTTCGGCACCTCGTCCTTGACGCCCTTGTCGGAGAGCAGAACCCAGATGACGAGATCGTCGTTGGAGTTGATCCAGGACACGGCGACGGACTTGGCGGAGCCCACGTCACACTTGTCCTTCTTGGGCGCCCCGGTGACGGTCGCCGTCGCCACGTGCCCCTTGACGCCGTGCTCGTTGCTGAACTTCTTGGGCTCGGAGACCTTCAGCTTCCCCTTCTGCTTCTGGTCGTAGCCGGCGATCACCCAGTTACCGGCCGCGATCTTGGCCGCTTCCTTCGAACTCTTCGCCCCCTGGGCGCCCTTGCTGCCGACCAGGGCCCGCTCACTGGTCTCGTCCGGGTCACCGGAGTCGCACCAGTCCTTCTTGAAGAAGGCGGGAGCGGACATGGTCACCAGGGGCTCGCTCGTGTCCCCCTTGGTGAAACCGGTGAGGTAGCTGTCGCCGGCGACCTCCCAGTCGTCCGTCTTCGGCACGTCGAAAGCCGTGTAGTGCTTCGGGTTGACCACGGACTGCCAGCCGGGGATGACGGGGTCGCTGGGGTCCTTGGACTTCGTCGGGCTGGGCTCCGGCTTGCCCGAGGGCTTCTCCTCCGCTGCGGAGGAGTTACCGCCCCCGGCCTTGTCGGGTGTCTCCTCGTCGTCACCCTGCATGAGGAACACACCCGTGATGACCGCGGCGGCGACCACCGCGACGGCCGTCACGATGGCGATGGCCGCGGTCTTGTTCCGGCCGCCCCCCTGCTGCGGCTGGGGAGCGCCGGGCATCGTGCTCGCACCCCACTGCTGCGCTCCCGGCGGGGCGTACGACTGCTCGGGCGCCGGCTGTTGCGGGTAGCCGTATCCCGGTTGCTGGGGCTGCCCGGGTTGTTGCGGGTAGCCGTATCCCGGTTGCTGGGGCTGCCCGGCCTGCGGGGGTTGCCCAGACTGCCCGGGCTGCGGCGGCTGTTGGTACGGGTTCGGCTGCTGGTATCCGGGTTGCTGGTACGGGTTCGGCTGCTGCGGATTCTGGTTCTCACCAGACTGCTGGTCTCCTGGCCACATGGCCGACAACCCTATGGGCGCCTCAAGACCGAGGCCATGCCGGGCCGCATTTCGGTACCCAGCCGGTACCTGACCGCGAGAGTCCCACGAGGACCGAGCATTACTCACTGGTAACATTTGGCCATGACCACAGAACCCACACCGGCGATCGGTGCGCTGATGCTGTCCATGGTCCCCATGACCCGGACGCTCGACCTCGAGTTCGTCGAAACGAGCCCCACCCGCGCCGTCGTCGAACTGCCCGACCAGGAGGCGTACCACAATCATTTGGGAGGGCCGCACGCCGGCGCCATGTTCACCCTCGCCGAATCGGCGAGCGGCGCCATCGTCCTCGCGGCCTTCGAGGAACAACTCTCCCGGGCCGTGCCGCTGGCCGTACGCGCCGAGATCAGCTACCAGAAGCTGGCCAAGGGCCACATCACCGCCACCGCCACACTCGACCGCCCCGCCTCCGAGGTGGTCGCGGAGCTGGACCAGGGGGAGCGCCCGGAGTTTCCCGTACGGGTCTCGCTGACCCGCGCGGACGGCGGCGTGACGGGCGAGATGACGATCGTGTGGACTCTGCGCCCCAACGACTGACCGGCCTCCGACCGGGTTCGGCCCGCGGTTTCCCGGCCGAGGGTTAGATTGCTCACGGGCACTCGGCGGAGCGGACCCCGCGCCCGGTCGGTTAGCCTCCGAGTAATGTCCGTCCCCGTTGTGACGACCGAGGGCCTCCAGGCCCGATTCGTACGTACGCTGCTGGCCCCCTGGTGCCGCTTCGGCTTCCTGGTCCTGCTGCTGGCCCTCGCGGCCTCGGGCATGCTGGTGTACGAGCCACAGCGCTACCTGACCAGCGGCTGGCTCGAGCAGCTCTCCGGGCCGGTGGCGATCATGCTGTTCCTGGCGGCGTACTGCGCGTGCACGACCACGTTCGTACCCCGACCGTTCCTCAACCTGGCCGCCGGTGCGCTCTTCGGCACCCAGGGCGGCCTGGCGATGGCGCTCGCGGGCACCGTGCTGGGCGCGGCCATGCAGTTCGGCCTCGGTCGGCTGCTGGGTCAGGGGGCCGTGCGCCCCCTGCTCCGGGCCAGGATCCTGACCGTGGCGGATCGACAGCTGAGCCAGCACGGATTCCGGTCCGTTCTGGCGATGCGGCTCTTTCCCGGCATCCCGTTCGCGGTGTCGAACTACGCCGCTTCCTTCTCCCAGATGCGGTGGTTCCCCTTCCTGAGCGCGACGGCTCTCGGCTCGGTACCCAACACCGCCGCGTACGCGGTGGCCGGCAGCGAGGCGACCTCGCCGACGTCGCCCGCGTTCCTCGTCTCCGTCGGGTTCATCGCGCTCTCCGGACTCGCCGCGGCGGTGACGGCCTGGCGCAAACGCGCCCGGCTACGGGAGCGGGGCGGGGCTCCACAGCCGGCGACAAGCCCCCAGGACTGACCGACGGCCCGTCCGGCACGGCACCGTCCCAGCGTCCGCGAGACCCCGCGTAGGCGCGCACGGACCTCCCCGCGGGCGCCCTCGTGACCTCTGCTCCGGCCTCGGCTAGGCACTCGCCGTCGGCGGTTCCCCCGCGATGAGCTGCCGCGACGCGGACCCGGACAGGCCGCGGGTCCGTCGTGGTGACCACCGGGGAACGTTACGCTGCCCCCCGAGAGGGCACGATCACTGTCTGTTCGCACCGCGGCCACGCGCGCCCGGCGTCGGCCCCGGGCCAGCCACGAGCGGGGGGTTCACCACTGCGGCCAGCAGCCGTACGCACCACATCCGCCCACACGTCGTACGCCGAACGTCCACCTGGCAGCCACACTCCGGCTCCACGCCGGGTGTCCTCTGGTCGGCCAGGGCCGAATCTTCTGGAATGGCGCAGCATTCATGTCGTGGTTCGAATCATTCGTCCTCGGACTCGTCCAGGGACTGACCGAGTTTCTTCCGATCTCCTCCAGCGCCCATCTTCGCCTCACCGCCGCGTTCGCCGGGTGGGAGGACCCGGGCGCCGCGTTCACCGCCGTCACCCAGATCGGAACCGAGACCGCGGTGTTGATCTACTTCCGGAAGGACATCGCACGGATCGTCAGCGCCTGGTTCCGCTCCCTGATCCGGAAGGCCACGCGTCACGACCACGACGCCCAGTTGGGCTGGCTGGTCATCATCGGCTCCATCCCCATCGGCGTGCTGGGCCTCACCTTCAAGGAGCAGATCGAGGGACCGTTCCGTGATCTGCGGCTGATCGCGACCACCCTCATCGGGCTGGGCATCGTGCTGGGCCTGGCCGATTGGTTCGCCGTACGCCGGGCGGAGAGCGGGCGGGGCCGCGTCGCCCGTGAGGGCAAGGGGATCGAGCAACTGACGGTGCGGGACGGCCTGCTGTACGGGCTGGCGCAGGCCATGGCACTGGTGCCCGGGGTGTCCCGCTCCGGGGCCACCATCAGCGCCGGACTGTTCATGGGGTACACCCGGGAAGCCGCGGCGCGGTACTCCTTCCTGCTGGCGATTCCCGCCGTACTCGCCTCGGGAGCGCTGGAGCTCACGGAGATCGGTGAGGGACACGTCTCCTGGGGTCCGACCGTGCTCGCCACCGTGTTGGCGTTCGCGGTGGCCTACGTGGTCATCGCGTGGTTCATGCGCTTCATCAGCACCCGCAGCTTCATGCCGTTCGTGATCTACCGGGTGCTCCTCGGCCTCCTGATCTTCGCCCTGATCGGCGCCGGCGTACTGAGTCCGCACGACGCCGAGACGGTGGGCGGCTCCGAGTAGGAGCCGTCCCGAACCGGCCGAGGAGCTTCGAGGAGCCCGGATGCGAGTCTTGGCAGGCGGGCGCATCCTGGGGGCATGACCCCTCCGATCGTGGTGCATCCGCCCGGCGACACGGGCGAGAGACGGGTCACGGCACACGCGCGGGAGCTGGGCCTGGCCCACAGCGAGGCCGATGTGACCGAGTTCCTGCGCCGTGCCGGTCTGACCCCCGAGGAGATCGACCTGCGTGACCCGAACCTGATCGAGTGGCGCGGTGGTGGTCCGGAGACCTGGGGCTGACCCACCGCTCGGGATCGCGGGTTCGTGATCGCACGGGCGGCACCCTGGCTGACCGGCTGGCCGGCTGACCGGCTCCGGTCAGTCGGCCAGCGCACGATCCGCTAGCGGCCCATGGTCAGCCCCTGGGAGGCCGCTCCCCTGCTCTGCACGGCGTCGCGAATGCGTTCGCGTGCCTTCTCGCGCGCCGGGTCGTCGGATTTCCGGCTCTCGGCGGACTGCAGGTTCACCACTCGGTGGTCCGGCTCGGTCTCCATCAGGAACGGCACGAACTCGGCCTTCCGCACCCGCCAGCTCTCCCCCCGCTCCCGCGGCGGCTCGAACCGGAACCGGGCGGCGGAGCCCATCTGGCCCCGTGGATCGTTCATCACCCCGGCGACCTGATCACCGAGGCCGTACACCACCCACGTGCCGTTGACCTTCTCGTACGCCTGCGGCACGTGGTTGTGCGTCCCGAGGATCAGGTCGATGTCACGGCGCCCGTCACTGCGCGAGCGGGTCAGCTCCTCGGCCAGCCGGAGTTGCTGTTCGTTGGGCTTCTCCTGCCACTCGTTCCCCCAGTGCATGCTGACGACGACCACGTCCGCGCCAGCCTCCCGCGCCGCCCGCGCGTCCTTGATGATCCGTTCTGGGTCGATCTTGTTCACCAGCCAGGGAGAGTCCTCGGGCACCGGGATGCCGTTGGTGGCGTAGGTGTACGCCAGCTGCGCCACCCGTGCCCCACCCGCCCGCAGCCGTGCCGGCTTCTGCCGCTCCGCGCGGGAACGGGCCGATCCGACGTGTTCCAGGCCGGCCTCGTCCATCGCTTCGAGGGTCCGTCCGACGCCCGCCCGGCCGGCGTCGAGGGTGTGGTTGGAGGCGGTGGAGCAGCTGTCGTAACCGGTGTCCTTGATGGCCTCGGCCACCTGGGGCGGGGTCCGGAACATCGGGTACCCGCTGAACGGGCCACCGTCTGGGCCGTACACCGTCTCCATGTGGCAGATCGCCAGATCCGCCTCGCTGGCCAGTGACTTCGCCCCGGCGAGCATCGGACGGAAGTCGTAGCCGGAGCCGGCGGAGTCCGCCTTGGCCTGTCGGATGATCGAGTCGTGCGCGAGGATGTCGCCGGTCGCCAGCAGCGTGAACGCTCCGCGCTCCGTGCCCTGACCGGTTTCCGGGGCGGCGGACGCCTCGCCCTTCCGCGAACCGGGAGTGTCGGCGGTCTCGGCCGCTCCGGCACCGCAGCCGGCGACGGTCCCCAGCAGCGCGGCCGCCGCCAGCAGGGCACCGGACCGTAGGTATCTGTACGTAGGGCTCACCTGTGCGCTCCTCTGTGGGATGAGCAGATAAGCCCTATAAACGTACGAACGTCTCGTATTTCGCTCGCGCAATGCCGTGCGCTAGGACGGATGGCGCAACAACTGCACACCTGAAGGGCCGGAAGAGAACAGCCCGTCGGCTCCCAGACTCAACCCGGCCGCCCGGGTACTCCGAAAGCGGTACGCCGATCTCCACTCGAAGATGACGACAGCGGCCTCCGGCGAGAGAATGATGGGAGGCATGCCCAGGAAGCTCGCCGCACCGGACTCGTCATGACCGACGTGCTGGCGGCCATCCTGCTCGCGGTGGTCTCCGCCGTGTGCTACGCCTCGGCCGCCATCGTGCAGGAACGGATCGCCGCGACCACCGCGCCCAGCAGGTACGCCCTGTTGCGTAACGGACGCTGGTGGGCGGCGGTGTTGCTCAACGGCCTCGGTGCCCTCCTGCACGTCTTCGCCCTGGGCCTCGGCCCGCTGGCCGTCGTGCAACCGCTCGGTGTGCTGACCATCGTGTTCGTCACGCCGCTGGCGGCCCTGTTCGTACGCCGGCCGGTCAGCGCGGCGGGCTGGCGGGGCGTGGCGCTGGTCTCGGTCGGGCTGGTGGCGGTCCTGTTGGTGACCGGAGCCCATCAGTCGCGGCGGCTGCGGAGCACCGAGCAGTACGCCGTGGTCGGCGTCGCCGCTGCCACGGTCGCGGTCCTGGTGCTGGTCGTCGTGGCACTCGCGGCCCGAGGCTCCCGTCGGCCTGGCGTACGCAGCGCGTTGCTGGCCACCGCCTCCGGCGTCTCGTACGGCACCGCCTCGGTGTGTGTGAAGACCGTGGCCGAGGGCTGGGCCCTCACGTCCCTCGGTACCGCCGTACCGGTGTTCGCCTTCATCGCCCTCTTCGCGGTCACCGGCCTGGCCGCCTCACAGGCGTCGTACCGTGGCGGGGGGCTCGCCGCTCCGCTGGCCACCGCCACCGTCGTGAATCCGGTGGTCGCCGCGGCGGTCGGCATCGTGCTGCTGCAGGAGGGGTTCCGTTACGGCACTCCCGGCATGGTGACCGCCCTGGTCGGAGCCCTCGTCACGGTGCACGGGCTCGGCATCCTCACCCGGGACGCCACCCGAAGAACGGCCTCCGCGAAGACACTGATCCCCAGGCCGGCCGAGGCGGGCGCACGCTCCCCGGGGGAGGAGGAGCGCTCCTCCCCCGGCACGGAGACCCGGCCGGAGGCGAGAAGGAAGGTGCCCGCCCGCGGACGCCTCGACGGGTCACGCGGAGGCACCGGCTCGGAAGCGCTGCCCTACCGTCGAGGCCGCTCCCGCCCGTGAGTCGGTGACACCCGGGGTCAATCAGCCGCGCCCACCATCGCGGACACCTCACACACGATCCGCTCGCAGAGTTCGTGGGTGCGCAGCGCGTCCCGCGCGCTGAGGACCTCACCGGCCCGTACCGCGTCGAGGAAGGTTCCCACCACTTGCTCGATGCCGCGCTGACGTGCCACTGGCACCCAGTCGCCGCGCCTGCGCACCGTCGGCTGACCCCTGTGGTCAACGATCGCCGCGAGGTCCCGCACCTCCCGTTTGGCATCCTGCCCGGACACCTCCAGGATCTCCTCCGCTGATCCGGAGAGCCGGTTCATGACCCCGAGGGCGGTGCAGCCGTCACCCGCGAGCTGGAGCACGACATGGTGCAGCAGCCCGTCCCGCAGCCGAGCCCGGACGTCGACGTGGTCTGCCGTGCCGGGCAGCAGGAACCGGAGCGTGTCGACGACGTGGATGAAGTCGTCGTAGATCATCCGGCGCGGGTCCTCGGGGAGGCCGACCCGGTGCTTCTGCAGCAGCACGAGGTCGCGCGGGTGCTCGAGACACTGGACGTAACCCGGCGCGTGACGGCGGTTGAAGCCGACCATCAGCGAGATGCCTCGGTCCTCAGCGAGCCGCACCATCCGCTCCGCGTCCGCGAGTTCGTACGCGAGCGGCTTGTCGGTGTACGTCGGAACGCCTGCTTCCAGCAACCGCGTCACCAACTCGGGGTGCGCGGAGGTGGCGGCATGGACGAAGGCCGCGTCCGGTCGCCTCTCAAGCAGGCTCTCAAGGTGGGCGTGGCGGTCCGTGCTGGGCACCCGGTAGCGCGCACCAAGCCGTTCCAGAGCGGCCGGATCACGGGTGACAAGATGCGGCTCCAGCCCCGGTTGGGCCATGAGTACGGGCAGGTAGGCCTTCTCGGCGATGTCGCCGAGTCCGATCACGCCGATCCGCACGCGAGCACTCCTGGGAAGGGTTGACGGGCCGTTGTGCCGGCAGCATACGTGTCGTGGCAGCGCGGGTAGAAGATGCCGCTGACCGGCACGGATCGGCGGGATCAGCCGGGTCGGCCCAGCCGGGCGGCGTACGGGACGTTCGGGGTCGTCTGGCGTCTCCTGGTGCCTCCCGGCGACCGAGCGGCTGCCCGTCGGCCGTTCGGTCACGGCGCCACAACGTCCCAACCGACGCGAGGCGATGGGCCGGTACCCTGCCGCCCGGCTCCGGCGCGCCGGGAGTTCGGCGCCGTCAAGCTGACTCACTCCTTCGGGGAATGGTCAGAAACCCCGCCGACGGGCAGAGTTCCCCTGGTGCGTACGACGAGAATCGCGCTGCTGACCGGGATCGCCGCCGTGGTGCTGGCGGGGTGTATGACCGTGGGGGAAGACTCCGGAAAAGCATCGCCCGCGCCTTCGACGGCCCAGAGTCGGTCGGCGGCACCCGGGGACCCGACGGCCGGGCCGCTCCCTTCCGTACGCGAAGGGCTTTCCCGTCCCGAGCCGCGCACCGCCGACCCCGGCTCGCCCACGGCCACCGGCACGCGGGACACACCGGACGCGTCGGGCGAGCCACGAGCCTCGTCTGGTTCCGCGGCCGGGGAACGGACCGCGCCCGGGCCCGACGGTGCGCCGGGACGGGAACGCTCCGACAGTCTGGGGCAGCGTCCCGCGCCGCCACCGGCCCCGGCCTCCCCGGAGGCTTCCCCCCGCCGGGTGCGCGAGCT
Source organism: Streptomyces oceani (assembly GCF_001751245.1). Classification (GTDB taxonomy): domain Bacteria; phylum Actinomycetota; class Actinomycetes; order Streptomycetales; family Streptomycetaceae; genus Streptomyces; species Streptomyces oceani. Next base: position 24,748 of record NZ_LJGU01000161.1, on the reverse strand, counting down.
GTGCGAACTCGGCGAACGGCACGGCGCGCTCGAGTCGCGAGAGCGGGCGGCGCAGATGTGCCGGAAGCACTACGGCGGTTGAGCGTCCGCCGAAGCGTCACGCAGTGTGGCTCGGGACGCGCCAGTCGACGGCCGGGTGCCCCATCTCGGCCAACGCGTCGTCGATCTGCGTGAACGGGCGGGTGCCGAAGAACTTCTTCGCGGACAACGGCGAGGGATGCGCGCCCTGCACCACGGCGTGCCGCCGCTGGTCGATGAGCGGGAGCTTCTTGCGTGCGTACGCTCCCCACAGCACGAACACGGCGGGCTCCGCGCGCTCGGACACCGCACGGATGACGGCGTCGGTGAAGGTCTCCCAGCCCTTGCCCTTGTGCGAGTTGGCCTCCCCCGCGCGCACGGTCAGCACCGCGTTGAGCAACAACACGCCCTGCTGGGCCCAGGGCAGCAGATATCCGTTGTCCGGCACCGGATGGCCGTACTCGTCGTGGAGTTCTCGGTAGATGTTGCGCAGGGACGGCGGCGTCCGCACCCCGGGGCGCACCGAGAAGGACAGGCCGTGGCCCTGCCCCTCGCCGTGGTAGGGGTCCTGTCCGAGCACCAGCACCCGCACCCGGTCGAACGGAGTGGCCTCCAAGGCGGCGAACACCTCGCCGCGCGGCGGATACACCGGCCCACGATCCCGCTCCCGCGCGACGAACCCGGTCAACTCCTCGAAGTACGGCTTCGCCACCTCCGCACCGAGTACGTCCTGCCAAGACGCGGGCAGCACGTCGTCCATGCCGGCACCTCCCATGCTCCTGTCACCGTCCGCGCTGTCGACGCGGTGTGGGAGAACCTACCGGTCGCCTCGGACAACGCCGGCGCTGTCGGGTGTCGGCTGCCGCGGCGTCGGCTCCGAGGCGCGGAGCATCCCGGGCACGGCTGGGCGCGCCGCAGGCGGACCCAGCGACCGTCCACGCGTCGGGGCCCGCCACCGGCACACGCAGCCCGGTGTGTGTCGTACCGCGGGTCACGCTCCCGCGTTGAGGAACAGTCCGCCGTCGACGACCAGCGTCTGCCCGGTGATCCAGCCGGCGCCCGGCGAGCTGAGGAACGCCACCGCGCCGCCGAGGTCCTCCGGCACACCGAGCCTGCCCATCGGGTAGCGCGCGGCGGCCTCTTCCTCCCGCCCCTCGTAGAGGGAGACCGCGAACTTCGTCTTCACCACCGCCGGCGCGAGCGCGTTCACCCGGACCGTGGGGGCGAACTCGTGCGCCAACTGCTCGGTGAGGTTGACCATCGCCGCCTTGCTCATGCCGTACGCGCCCAGGAACGGCGAGGCGGAAAGGCCCGCGATGGAGGCGATGTTGACGACCGTGCCGCCGTTCTCCCGCTGCCAGGCGGCCCAGGCGCGCTGTGCGAAACCGAGTGCGGAGAGGACGTTGGTCTCGAACACCTTCCGCGCGACGTCCAGGTCCATCTCCGCCATGGGCCCGAAGACGGGGTTCGTACCGGCGTTGTTGACCAGGTGGTCAAGGCGCCCGTAGGACTCCATGACCCGCTCGACCGCCGCCTGTTGGTGCCCCTCGTCGTGCGCCTTGCCCGCCACGTACATCGCACGCTCGGTGCCGAGCTGGCGCACGGCGTCCCGGAGGGCGTCCTCGTTCCGTCCGGTGAGGCAGACGCGGTCGCCCCGGGCCACCAGGGCCTGAGCGATGCCGTAACCGATCCCGCGGCTGCTGCCGGTGACCAGGGCCACCTCGCCGCTCCCCTGCTGCTCTGCCATCTGTGTACGCTCCGTCCGGGTCAGTTGAGCGGGCCGCCGGCCACGTACATGACCTGGCCGGAGACGAAGCCCGCGGCGTCTGAGGCGAAGAACGCGATGGCGTTCGCCACGTCCTCCGGACGCCCGACGCGCTGCACCGGGATCTGCGAGGCGGCGGCCGTCTGGAAGTCCTCGAAGCCCATGCCGACGCGCTCGGCGGTGGCGGCGGTCATGTCGGTGACGATGAACCCGGGAGCCACGGAGTTCGCGGTGACGCCGAACTTGCCCAGTTCCTTGGCGAGGGTCTTGGTCAGCCCCTGCATGCCGGCCTTCGCGGCGGCGTAGTTGATCTGCCCTCGGTTGCCGAGCGCGGAGCTGGACGAGAGGCTGACGATACGGCCGAAGCCGGCCTCCACCATGTGCGACTGACAGGCGCGCGACATGAGGAAGGCGCCACGCAGGTGCACGTTCAGCACCGCGTCCCAGTCCGCGTCGCTCATCTTGAACAGCAGGTTGTCCCGCAGTACACCGGCGTTGTTGACGAGCACGGTCGGCGCGCCGAGTTCCCCTACGACCCGCGCGACGGCCGCTTCGACCTGCTCGGCGTCCGAGACGTCGCACCCGACGGCGACAGCCTTTCCGCCCGCCTCGGTGATCTGCTCGACGGTCTCCCGGCACGCTTCCTCGTCGAGATCGAGTACGGCGACCGCCCGGCCCTCGGTCGCCAGTCGGATCGCGGTGGCCGCGCCGATGCCTCGCGCCGCACCGGTGACGATCGCGACGCGCTGCTCGCTGCTGGACATCCTGGTTCTCCTCGCCCTGTCATTGGTGAGCAACCGCTTAGTAGATATGCACGCGCGACGCTAGAAGCCCGTGCACCCGCTGTCAACGGTCGCCCAGGACGGTGAGGCCCACGACACCGGCGACCGCCCGACCTGGCGTACGACGCGGCGCGGGCGGAGACGGCCCGTCAGTCCAGGCCGATCAGTCCAGCCGGCCGGGGGTTGGCCCCGCTCGGCTCGGGCGCAGGGCCGCGTGGACGCCGGCGGCCAGTTCCGCCGTACCAGCGGCGGACAACCGCGGCACCGTCAGCCGCACCCCGGGCGGCGAGTCGAGCCGGAAGCGTGCCCCCGGGGCGACCGCCCAGCCGGAGTGCAGCAGCCGGGCCACGGCCCCGGTCTCCTCCGGCACCGGCACCCACACGTTCATGCCGCTCCGGCCCCGGGCCGGGACGCTCCGAGCGCGCAACTCACGCAGCAGCGCCTCCCGACGAGCGTCGTACGACCGTGCGACCACCGGGATCTCCACCGCCCCGGAGGCCCACAGCCAGGCGACGGCGCGCTGCAGGAGGTGGCTCACCCATCCGGGACCCAGTCGCTGCCGCCCCCGCACCCGGTCGATGCTGAGCCGGTCGCCGGCGAGCACCGCCAGCCGCAGGTCCGGGCCGTACGCCTTGGCCGTGGAACGCACGTGTGCCCAACGCGAGGTCACGCCCGACAGCGGGTGGAGCGGGCGCTCGGTGATGCCGTGGCCGTGGTCGTCCTCGATGAGCAGCGTGTCCGGGTGTCTGACCAGCACCTTGCGGAGATCCGCCGCACGCTGTTCGGACACCGCGGCGCCGGTGGGGTTCTGCGCCCGGGAGGTGACGACGAGGGCGGAGGCACCCTGGGCCAGCGCACGCTCCGCCGAGTCCGGGAGCGGACCCTCGTCGTCCATCGTCACCGACACCGTGCGCAGGCCCAGGGCCGGGACCAGGTCGAGGAGGGCGCCCCAGCCGGGGTCCTCGACCGCCACCGCGTCACCGGCGCGCAGATGTGCGGTGAGCGTGCGTTCCATCGCGTCCAACGCGCCCGACGTGACGGCCAGTTCCCCCACCGGCACACCGTCCTCCAGCAGCGTCCGACGAGCCGCCCGGGACAGCTCCGGCAGGACGGAGGGGGCTCCGTACAGCGTCGGCGAGTGACCGGCGTGGGCGGCAGCCTCGGCCAGCGCCTCGTGCAACGGCGGGAGCAACTCCGGATCGGGGTTCCCCTGTGAGATGTCGCGCACGCCTTCCGGCGCCTCGACCCGGATCTCCTCTCGCGGGGCGGACGCGGGCCGTGGACGCACCCGGCTGCCCCGACGTCCGGCGGTCTCGATCACGCCGCGTTCGCGCAGGGTGCGGTAGGCGGCGGCGACGGTGTTCGGGTTGACGCCGAGGGTGGTCGCGAGTTCCCGCACCGGCGGCAGGGCACGGCCGGGCTCCAGCGCGCCGACGCCCACGCCGTGCTCCACGCTCGCGGCGATCTCGGCTGCGCGCCGACCGGCGATCCGATACTCTTCTAGCACAAACTCAAGTTTGCACTAGTACGATCTCTCCCGCAAGGAGCGCCCGTGCCGACCGAATCCGCCAGCCCCGCCGACACCGCCCGTTCCGTCAGCCCCGCCGACACCACTGACTACCCTGCGACCGAACGCACCACGCCCACCCGCAACGCCACCCGCGTCTCGTACGACCGGGAGTTGGTCCACGCGGTGCTCGACGAGGGGTATGTCTGTCATCTCGGCCTCGTGCGCGACGGTGCGCCGATCGTCCTGCCGACGCTGTACGCACGCCTCGGGGAGCGGGTCTACGTGCACGGTTCCACCGGCTCCCGGCCGTTGCGCGACATGGGTCGGACTCCGGAGCCCGGGATGCCCGTGTGCCTCACCGTCACGCACGTCGACGGACTGGTGCTGGCCCGGTCCGCCTTCCATCACTCGGTCAACTACCGCTCGGTGGTGATCCACGGAACCGCCTCGCCCGTCCTGGACGAGGAGGAGCGGATCACCGCGCTGGACGCGCTGGTCGACAACGCCGTTCCCGGGCGCGCCGCGGACTGCCGGCCGGCGAACGCCAAGGAACTGGCCGCCACGGCGGTCCTCGCCATCGAGTTGGTGGAGGTGTCCGTCAAGACACGAGTCGGCGGCCCCAATGACGACCCGGCGGACGTGGCCCTGCCGTACTGGTCCGGAGTGCTGCCGATACACACCACGCGCGGCACCCCCCTTCCCGCCGAGGACCTTCCGGAGTCACGGGCCACCGCGCCGGCCTATCTGACGGCCGGCAGCTGACGCTCCCGGGAGCGGCCCAGTAGGCGCTTCCGGGAGTGCCCTGCTACCGCCCTGGTACGTCCTGAGACGTCCGGTCCGCGCGCCCTACGGCCCCGACGCCCGCCCCGGCAGCTCGCACTCCGTGTCAGTCAGAGTGGCGGCACTCGGCGAGCCGGCTGGCGGCGCGGCGATCGCGCCGTCTCCGTCCCGGCCACCGCCGGCGACTGGTTCCGGACGAGCCTGCTGGGGCGTCTGGCGCTGCGCGATCAACGCGCCCAGCAGGACGAGCACGCCACCCCCGAGCTGCGCGGCAGAGAGATGCTCACCCAGCAGTACCCAGGCCAGCACGGTGGCGATGACCGCCTCCAAGCAGGCCACGACGACGGCCACCTGGGGCGAGAGCCGGCGTACGGAGATGACCCCGGTGAGGTACGCGACCACCGTGGCCACCAGCACCATCCAGGCCACCAGCGCGAGCAACGGCACCGGCGCGCCACTCAGTTCGGCCCGTTGCCCGAGCGTGGACCAGTCCATGGTCCACGGGCGGGCGACCAGCGTGAGCAGGAGGGTGCCGACCAGCAGACCGTAGGCGATCACCCCGACCGGGTCCGGCGCCGCCCGGCCGTCCTCGCCACCACTGCCGTGGTCCGAGAGGACGAAATAGCCGACCTGACAGCACGCCGCGCCGAGCGCGAGCAGCAGCCCCAGCGCGTCGAAGGCCAGGCCGGCCCACACCTCCACGACACACGCCAGTCCGCTGACGGCGAGCACCACGCCGACCGCGGCGGCCCGGGTCACCGGGCGCCGTTGTACGAAACGTACCCACGCCAGCACCAGCGCGGGCGCCAGGTACTCGATGAGCAACGCCACGCCGACGGGGATACGGGCGATCGCGGCGAAGTAGCAGGCCTGTACGCCCGCCACGGCCAGCGCGCCGAAGCCAGCGATCAGTGCGGGCCGCTGGAGGAGCAGGCCGCGATGTCGCCACAGCAACGGCAGCGTCACGAGCGACGCGCCGGCGACCCGGAGCCAGGTGACCTGCAAGGGCTCCAGTCCCGCCTCGATCAGTGGCTTGGCCGCGGGGCCTGAGCCGCCGAAGGCGAACGCGGACAGCAGGGCGACGGCCAGGCCGAGTTTCGGTCCGTGGCCGGCCGGGAGGGACGAGGAACCGCGCATCGGGCCATCATGCCAACGTTCGTCAGGAGTGTCACCCCGAACACTCCTGACACAGTGTGAGGGAACCGCGCCCGCCCCTGGGCGCCTCCCGCCGTCCCAACTCCCCGAAACCGCCTAGGCTGACCGACCGCCGCTGGCTCGGAGGTCGAGCTTCCTGCTCGCGCCAGCGCGCACGTACGCTCGAGCCATGCGTATCCGAACCGTCGACGTCTTCACCGACCGTCCCTTCTCGGGCAATCCAGCGGCCGTCGTACTCCTGCCCGCGGGCGCCCCCTTCCCGGAGGACGACCGGCTGCAGCGACTCGCCGGCGAGCTCAACCTGTCCGAGACGGCGTACGCACGACCGCTGGCGCAGGCCGATCCCGTGGACTGGGAGTTGCGCTGGTTCACTCCGAGGACCGAGGTCAACCTCTGCGGCCACGCGACCCTGGCCACCGCCCACGTGCTGCGGAACGGCGACAGCGTCACTGGCGAACTACGGTTCCACACCCGCGGCGGCGTGCTGCGTGCCACCGTGTCCGGCGACGGGATCACACTCGACTTCCCCACCGCACCGTTGACCGCACGGGAGGTTCCCGAGGGCGTGTCCGCCGCACTCGGCGCCCAGGCACAGGCGGCGTACGACACCGGTCCGGACGTCGGCGACCTGCTCGTCGAACTGGCCGACGAAACCGCAGTACGCACGCTCTCCCCCGACCTCACCGCGCTGGGCCGACTCCCCCACCGAGGGGTGATCGTCACCGCCGGTGCAGCCACCTCCGACGCCGGGTACGACTACGTCTCGCGCTTCTTCGCCCCCGCCGTCGGCATTCCCGAGGACCCGGTAACCGGGAGCGCGCACACCGCCCTGGCACCCCTGTGGTCCGGTCGGACCGGTCGACACGCGCTCACCGGCCGCCAACTCTCGGCACGTCCCGGCACCGTCCACACCCGGCTGCGCGGCGCGCGTACGGAACTCACCGGCAGCGCCGTCACGGTCCTCGACGCGGAGCTACGGACGACGTTCTGAGACGGCGTCCTCATCGCACGGGTTGGTTCGGGCGGTCAGTCCGTGGGCAGCCAACCCACCTTGCCGGCCAGCAGCGCGTATCCGACGAACGCCACGATGTCGATCAGCGCGTGTGCCGCGACCAGCGGACCGACCCGCCCCCAACGCCGGTACAGCAGCACGAAGATCGCACCCATCACCGCGTTCCCGAAGAATCCGCCGATGCCCTGGTAGAGGTGGTACGTGCCGCGCAGCAGGGAGCTCACCGTCAGTGTCGTCCACATCGTGCAACCCGCCTGGTCGAGGCGACGCAGCAGGTAGCCGACGACGATGACCTCCTCGAGGACCGAGTTCTGTACGGCGGAGGCGACCAGCACCGGGATCTGCCACCACACGTCCGGCAGGTTCTCCGGCACCACCGTGAGGCTGAACCCGGCCGCGCGCGCTCCGAGGTACAGCAGCAGCCCGCTCCCCCCGATGACCGCCGCCAGTACGGTCCCCCGGGCCAGGTCGGAGCCCGGCTTCCGGGCGTCCAGGCCCACCGTACGTAGGCCGCCCGCCCCCTCCCTGACCAGCAGGTGCGCGACGAGCACCACCGGCACCAGGGCTGTGGCGATACCGAAGAGCTGCCACGCCAGGTCCAGCCAGGGCCGGTCCGGCGCGCTGGAGCCGTTGAGCTGCGCCGACTGCTCCGCGAGACCGCCCGGTTCGGTGAGCGCGCCGGTGAAGCTGATCAGCGAGGAGACCGCGCTGGCCCCCAGCGAGAGGGCCAGCACCAGCAGCAGCTCGTGCCGAAGGGTCCGACCAGTCAGCTCCGGGGCGGGCCCCGGGTCCGGATCAGGACCCGGGGAGGCCGTCGCGCGCGCCTTCCACTGCACCGTTGCCTCCCGTTACGCGTCCTCGGACCAGCCGTCGCCCGCCCGGGTCGCCGCGTCCGGACCCTCCGGACACCACCTGTCCGCGCTCACGCCTGCGCCGTACGTCACGCGGCGGGCACAGGAGAGGCGCGGTGTCGACGGCGACGGGCGCGGGCTCGCCGTCCCGACTCCGGACGCCACCACGGACCACTGTCGAAGCAGGGTACGCGAGGACGCCGCTACGCCCCGACCGGCCAGGTGTGCACGGGCTCCTGGGTGTCGGCCAGCTCGCAGTAGCGCCGGGTCATGGCGGCGAGGGCCTTGTCCCGCGCGAGACCGGCGTCCCGTCCCTGGTGATACGCGGCGGCCTGCCAGGAAGCACCGTTGACCCGCTGTCGGCAGCGTTCCTCCAGCACTGAGAGGTACCGGTCCCGGTCCGCGGGTTCCACGCCCCAGGCGTCCAGGCCCGAAGCCGCCAGCGGCAACAGCTCCTCCTGCACCAGCCGTACGGCGGGCAGCGTCACCAGCCCACCACGTCCCGGACGCGGCCAACGCAACCGCGCCTCCAGACCGTAGCGGCAGGCACTCTCGAAGTTCGCCTGGGCGACCGCGAAGGGCATGCGCTGCCACACCGGACGCGGCTCGTCCGCGAGTGCGCGTACGAGACCGTAGTAGAAGGCCGCGTTGGCGAGCACGTCCGTGACCGTGGGGCCGGCGGGCAGGACCCTGTTCTCCACCCGCAGGTGGGGCACGCCGTCCGCGACCCCGTACACCGGCCGGTTCCACCGGTACACCGTGCCGTTGTGCAGCACCAGTTCGGACAGGCTGGGAGTACGGCCCCGGGCGAGCTCCGTCAGTGGGTCCTCGTCCGCGCAGATCGGCAGCAGCGAGGGAAAGTAGCGAAGGTTCTCCTCGAAGAGGTCACCCGCGGAGGACACCCACCGCTGCCCGAACCACGTGCGCGGACGTACGCCCTGCGCCGCCCATTCCGGCGGCCGGACGTCCGTGGCCTGCTGGAAGAGCGGCGGGCGGGTCTCGCGCCACAGCTCTCGGCCGAACAGGAAGGGCGAGTTGGCCCCCATCGCGATCTGCGCTCCCGCGATGGCCTGGGCCGCGTTCCATATTTGGGGGAAGCGCTCCGGGGTCACCTGGAGGTGCAGTTGCACGGACGTGCAGGCGGATTCCGGGGCGATCGAGGAAGAGGTCCGGGTGAGGCGTTCGACCCCTTCGATCTCCAGGGCGATCTCCTCCCCGCGGGACGCCATGATCTGGTTGTTGAGCAGCGCGTAGCGGTCGGCCGCGGACAGGTTCGTCAGCACCAGGTCCCGGTCCGTGAGAGTCGGCAGGATGCCGATCATGACGACCCGCGCGTCGACCTGGTGGGCCTGCCGGTCCGCGTACGCGAGTCCGGTGCGGAGTTCCTCGGCCAGTTGGTCCAGCACACGACCGCCCAACCGGTGCGGCACGATGTTCACTTCCAGGTTGAACTGGCCGAGTTCCATCTGGAAATCGCCACTGGCAATCCGTTCGAGTACTTCCGCGTTCATCATCCGGGGAAGCCCGCCGGCATCGGCGAGGTTCAACTCGATCTCGAGTCCCATGAGATGCCGTGGCCCCTCGAACCGATGCTCCCGCAGCTGACGTTGGAGCGCGTCCAGGCACTCCCGCAACTTCTGCCGGTATCGCTGTCGATCGGCCAGGTCGAACCTCCCGGCTGCGACCTTCTCTCCCATCCGGCGTCCTCCTGGGTCGAGTTGCCCCTGTCGTGCAGCGACGTCACACGTATGACGGTGGATTACTGCCCGTTCGTATGACCGGTAACGCCCCAAGTGACCGACACCTGACGCTACGGACCGCCCCGCGATCCCCGGCGGGCTCGCGGCACCCAGCACGGCACCTCGCCGCGTCGCCGAATCGCCCACGTACGCCCGGCATGCGGACGACCCTCCGCCTCGCGATCTGTCCCCTCGGCCCACCGGCCTGGGGAGCCCCGGCACTGAACGCCGCTCGCTGATCCAGCGGGAATCACGGGACAACCCTTAGGCTGTACACAGAGGTACTCCGGCACATTCCATCGGCATAACGAAAGTGACTCGGCACGCCGCTCGGGAACTGCCGGCGGCCCTGTCGGGTCATGCCGGAAAGACGCCCGTGCGTTTCGGCCGACCATGCGGCGGAGCAACCCACGGACAGCGACGCGGATTTCACGACAAATGCGCGGATACCAACCGTATTAGAATGTCCGAAATCCCTCTTGTGAAAGCACCCCCGGATACTGGACGAAACCTCCCGGGAACACAGTTCGTATAAACTCTGGAAAGGCAGCGATCCGACATTCGACTCGTGGTCGATGTCCCGGGCCTTCCCCTCGAGCTGTGTTCCCGTGCCCTCGGCCGCGCGATCAGCACCTGTCCGCCCTGCGTGTTCTGAGACTGAGAGGCGACACCCATGCCCCTACGTATGAGCCCCGCGCCAGCTTCCGCCCTGCGGAGTGTTCTCGCCGCCCTCGGTTCCGCAGTCACCGAGGAGATCCCGGGCGACCCACGCCCCGATACGCCCCTCCCCATTCACGAGATATCGCGCATCGGGCAACGCAGCGGCCCGCCCAGCACCCAGCTCACCGGGTGGCGTTTCCTGCTGCACGACGGCGGCGGGGGACGGCCACGCACGGTGGTCGGGGCCGCCGAAGCGGTACGCACACCCTCCGGCTGGTCGTTCGCCCGCCTCCACTCGGGCCCGTACGTCTCCTCCACCGCGCACGCGCTGGAACAGGCCACCGCTCTGCCGCTGCCGTACCAACCCCGACTGCTGTCCATACCGGAGCTGTACATGCTGACGCTCTGGCTGCACGGCGACGCCGACGCGGAACCGGAGACGGGCGTCCCGGCCGCGTCCGACCTGCTGGTCCCCCTCGCGCCCGCTCCCCCGGGTATAGCCGCTCACCAGACGCAGCGCGTCGACGCCCTGCTGCCACGGCTCACCCATCGGCTGACGGCCTCCCCGCTGCTGGGCGACACCGCGGTCGTCTGACCCCGACCGGGCGGAGCACGACGGCTATGGCCATGGCGAGGCAACCGCTCACGTGTGCGGTACGTCCCACCGGGTGGGGAACGCCGCGACGAAACGCCTGCGGAATCCCGGCCGTGAGGCGACACTTGGGAAGACACGCGATCGAGACGGGGGCCGGCCTTGGACACCACCGCACCCAGCCACGCAACGCACACCACCGCACCGGGGAGGGCACCCCTCATGTGCCAGCACCAACCGCTGTGCCCGTCCGCCGACTCCGCGGACCGGGAGGCCGCGCACGCCCTGGCGCACCATCCCGAACAGGGCTGGAGCCTCCTGTGCAACGGCGTGGTCCTCTTCGAGGACACCGGCGAGCTCCTGCCGGACGGCAAGATCATCGCACCGCACCGTTCGTACGGCGCCCAGCACGTCATCACCGCCGCCTGAGTCGGCGTACGGACCACGAGACCGGCACCCGGGCCGGAGCGGGTCGGCCCGGCTTCCACCGCGCCGACCCGGACGGCTGCCGCAGGTCAGGCTTCGTACTCCTCCATCGGCGGACAGGAGCACACGAGATTGCGGTCGCCGTAGGCTCCGTCGATCCGCCGCACCGGCGGCCAGTACTTGTCCGATGCCTGCACCCCCGTGGGGAACGCCGCCTCCTGCCGACCGTACGGGAAGTCCCACTCGGCGCCGAGCTGGCCAGCGGTGTGCGGGGCGTTGCGCAACGGGTTGTCGTCCGCCGCCCATTCCCCCGAAGCCACCTTGTCGATCTCCGAACGGATCGCGATCATCGCCTCGCAGAAGCGGTCAAGTTCCGCCAGATCCTCGCTCTCGGTGGGTTCGATCATCAACGTGCCGGCCACCGGGAAGGACATGGTCGGCGCGTGGAAGCCGTAGTCGATGAGCCGCTTGGCCACGTCGTCGATGGTGACGCCGGTGCTCTTCGTCAACGGGCGTACGTCCACGATGCACTCGTGTGCCACCAGTCCCTCCGGCCCGGTGTAGAGCACCGGGTAGTAGGGCTCCAGACGCTTGGCGATGTAGTTCGCCCCCAGCACCGCCACCTGCGTGGCCCTGCGCAGGCCCGCCGCGCCCATCAGCCGCATGTACGCCCAGGAGATCGGCAGGATCCCGGCCGAGCCCCAGGGCGCGGCTGACACCGGCCCGATGCCGGTCTCCGGGCCGGCGGAGGGCTGGAGGGGATGGTTCGGCAGGTACGGCGAGAGGTGCGCACGTACGCCCACCGGGCCCACCCCCGGGCCGCCTCCGCCGTGCGGGATGCAGAAGGTCTTGTGCAGGTTGAGATGGGACACGTCCGCGCCGAAGCGACCGGGTCGCGCGAGCCCGAGCAGCGCGTTGAGGTTCGCACCGTCCACGTAGACCTGACCACCGGCGTCGTGCACCGCGGCGCAGATGTCCGTGACGTGCTCCTCGAACACGCCGTGCGTGGACGGATAGGTAATCATGAGCACGGCGAGTTGGGAGCCGTGCTTCTCGATCTTCGCGCGCAGGTCGGCGGCGTCCACGTCGCCGTCCTCACCGGTCTTCACGATCACGACCCGCATACCGGCCAGCACCGCGCTCGCGGCGTTCGTACCGTGCGCGGACGACGGGATCAGGCAGATGTCCCGCTGCTGGTCGCCGTTCGCGCGGTGGTACGCCCGTACTGCCAGCAGGCCGGACAGCTCGCCCTGGGAGCCGGCGTTGGGCTGGACGGACACCCGGTCGTAGCCGGTGACCTCGGCCAGCCGCTCCTCCAACTGCTGGATGAGGATGCGGTATCCCCCCACCTGGTCCTCCGGAGCGAAGGGGTGCAGCGCCCCGAACTCCGGCCAGGTGACCGGCTCCATCTCGGTCGTGGCGTTCAGCTTCATCGTGCACGAGCCCAGCGGGATCATGCCGCGGTCCAGGGCGTAGTCCCGGTCCGCCAGCCTCCGCAGGTAGCGCAGCATGGCGGTCTCGGAGCGGTACTGATGAAACACCGGATGGGTGAGATAGTCGTCGGTCCGCCTGAGTTGCTCCGGGAGCGCCGACGGGGCAGCCGCGTCCAAGGCCTCGATGTCCGCGGCCACCCCGAACGCCCGCCACACCGCGGCCAACTGGTCCCGCCCGGTCGTCTCGTCACAGGCGATCCCGACGTGGTCGGCGTCGACGGCCCGCAGGTTGACCCCGGACTCGCGAGCCGCCGCGACCACCCGGTCGGCGCGCCCCGGTACGCGCGCGCTGACCGTGTCGAAGAAGGCGTCGTGCGCGATCTCCACGCCTCCGGCACGCAGCCCCTCGGCGAGCAGGGTGGCGTAGCGGTGCGTGCGCCGCGCGATGCCCGCCAGGCCGTCCGGGCCGTGGTAGACCGCGTACATCCCGGCCATCACGGCCAGCAGCACCTGTGCCGTGCAGATGTTGCTGGTGGCCTTCTCCCGTCGGATGTGCTGTTCCCGGGTCTGCAACGCCAGCCGGTACGCCTGCTGACCGTCGGCGTCCTTGGAGACACCCACCAGCCGTCCGGGGAGGTTGCGGGCGTACGCCTCACGAACCGCCATGTAGCCGGCGTGCGGCCCGCCGAAGCCCATGGGTACGCCGAAGCGCTGGCTGGAGCCGACCGCGATGTCGGCGCCGAGTTCACCCGGCGAGGTCAGCAGCGTCAGCGACAACAGGTCCGCCGCGACGGTGACGACCGCGCCCAGCTCACGCGCCTGACGGATGACCGCACGGTGGTCACGTACGGCACCCGAGGCGCCCGGATACTGCAACAGCATCCCGAACACGCCGCGTTCGACGACCTCGTCCGGAATGCCGTCGCTCAGGTCCGCGACCACGAGTTCGACTCCCGCCGGCTCGGCGCGCGTACGGATGACCGCGACCGTCTGGGGTAGGCAGTCGGCGTCGATGAGGTACACCCCGTGCTTGACCTTGCCGACTCGGCGGGACAGCGCCACGGCCTCCGCGGCGGCGGTGCCCTCGTCCAGAAGCGAGGAACCGGACGTGGGCAGCCCGGTCAGATCGGCGATCACCGTCTGGAAGTTGAGCAGCGCCTCCAACCGGCCCTGCGATATCTCCGGTTGGTACGGCGTGTAGGCCGTGTACCAGGCCGGGTTCTCCAGCACGTTGCGCAGGATGACGCCCGGGGTGTACGTGCCGTAGTACCCGAGGCCGATCATGGAGTGCAGGACCTGGTTGCGTCCCGCGAGATCACGCAGTTCGGCGAGTACCTCGGCCTCCCCACGGGCCTCCGGCAGGTTGAGTGCCTCGGTGCTCTTGATCACGTCGGGCACCGCGGCGGCGGTCAGTTCGTCGAGGGAGCCGTATCCGATGTGGGCGAGCATCTTGGCCTGGGCTCCGGCATCCGGCCCGATGTGCCGGCGCTCGAACGGCACGTCGTGCTCCAGCGCGGAGAGCGAGTTACGGTCGGCGGTCATGTGCGGGGGCCTCCTGGTCTCTGCGACCTGCGGTGGACGCCACGGTCGGCGCCCGAGGGCCTCCCCCTCTGTCATCAACCTGAGAGCTTCGCCGGTCATACCCACACCCGGGACACGCCGGCTTTCACCGTCGGTGAGGAAGGGCGTCGGCACCGCACTCAGCCCGTCCTGCTTTCCAGAGTGACCTCGTCCGTACGGTACGTGAGCCTGAGAGATTCCGGGGAGGAGTTGCTCCTTCGGCGCCTCCGGTGCATCTCACCGGAGGACTCTCCCGTACGGGGTCGGCAGCCGTTTCCGAGCGTACCAGCGCAGGCCGCAGCTGGTAGGGGCCCGGCGCTGTCATGTGCCCGAGAGAGAAGAATGTCCCCCTTGGCTTATTTGAGACAATTCTCCTATGGGGTTTCCTGAATCGAGCCGATCAGTTGGAGGCACAGCGTGCAGACCGAGATCGATCCGCCGAGCCTGATCGGCCGCAAAGCCTTCGACCGGAACGGCGCACGGATCGGCACCGTGGACGAGGTCTACCTCAACGACGCGACCGGCGTACCGGAATGGGCCGCTGTGCGGACGGGGCTGTTCGGCCGAGACGCCTTCGTGCCGTTGAGGCCGAGTGAGTTGGACGGGGAGAACCTTCGGGTGCCGTACGACCGGACGCTGATCAGGAACGCGCCCGACTTCGGTGTGGGCCGTCATCTCTCCCCCGCGCAGGAACTCCAGCTCTACCATCACTACGCCCTGGCCCTGCCCAGCGCGCCCACCGAGCGCGCCAGGGCACCGGAGAAACCCACCCCGCGCGGGGAGTGACGAAGGCGGCGAGGCTCGTCAGTCCGGGTCAGGCACGGCGAGCGGCGGCGGGCTCGCAGCCACGAGATCCGGATCGTCACAGGAGAAGGTGCGAACCCGCCCGGGCGGCGAGTCCGGCAGTTCGAAGCGCACCGTGACCCGGCCCACGCCACTGCCTTGCACCCAGCCGGCGCCGTACGCACGGTGGTTGACGTCCTGGCCCGGTAGCCACCGCCGCGGGCCCTTCCGCCCCGAGGGTTCGACCGACGAGTCGGCCGCGGGCGAGTGACCGTCGAGTGGACTTCCCTCCCCTTCGGCCTCCGACCCGGGCCCCTCGGCAGTGGATGCCCCGTCCTCGGCGGTCAAGCCGTTCTCCTCGTCCTGCTCGGCGCCCCCGGCCAGGGCCGCTTCCTCTTCCGCGGCCTGGGCGAACAGGTCTTCCTGCGTGAAGTCGGCAAGGCCACTGACCCCCACACCCAGGAGTCGCACTCCCGCGGTGGTGTCCACCCCCTCCAGCAGCCGGGCAGCGGCCTCCCGCACCACCGCGGGATCGTCAGTGGGACCACGCTGGGTCTCGGATCGGGTGAGCGTCGAGAAGTCGTAGCTGCGCACCTTGATCACCACCGTCCGGCCGGATCGGCCCGCGGCCCGCAGACGCCGTGCGCAGCGGTCCGCCAGCCGGTCCAGTTCGTTCCGCACACGGACCCGGTCAGTCAGGTCCACGTCGAACGTGTCCTCCACGGAGACGGACTTCGCGTCCCGCTCGGCCACCACAGGCCGGTCATCGACGCCGGCAGCCATTCCGTGCACGGCGGATCCGTGGGCTCTGCCGAGCAGCCGGAGCAGTTCCGCCTCATCGGTGGCCGCGATCTCGCCGACCGTGCTGATCCCTGCCCGGCGCAGCGTCTCCTCCGCGGCGGGTCCGACGCCGGGCAGCGTCCGTACGGGCATGGGGGCCAGCAACTCCCGCTCCGTGCCGGCGGGAACGATCACGAGACCGTCCGGCTTGGCGTCCTCCGAGGCGATCTTGGCGAGAAGCTTGGAGGGCGCCAGACCCACTGAACCGCTGAGTCCCGTCACCGCCCTGATGTCGACACGCAGCCGCTCAGCCACGCCGCGTACGGCTTCCGTACGGGCCGGGGTGCCACCTGCCTCCAGATCGACGAACGCCTCGTCCAGGCTCAGCGGCTCCATCAGCGGCGACAGTTCGCCCAGCAACCTCATTACCGACTCGCTCACCTGCCGGTAGAGACCGAACCGTGGCACGAGGTAGGCCGCGTGCGGACAGCGCCGCCGCGCTTGTGCCATGGGCATGGCAGAGTGCACGCCGAAGCGTCGGGCCTCGTACGAGGCGGTGGACACCACACCCCGCGGTCCGAGCCCTCCGACCACCACCGGCTTCCCCCGCAGACTGGGCTTCGCCGCCTGTTCCACGGCGGCGAAGAACGCGTCCATGTCGAGATGCAGGATCGTGGGTGCGGGTCTCACATCTGCCGATAGTGCCGCACGGCTCTGACAATCTCATCCCACACGATTGTTGCGGCGCCGGGCCAGTTCGTCGCCGGGATGATCGCCGACGATCGTTTCTCCGGTGTCCACCCGCTCCCCGTGCAGCTGGGACAACGCGGCCTGGACGTCTCGC
Source organism: Streptomyces oceani (assembly GCF_001751245.1). Taxonomy (GTDB): domain Bacteria; phylum Actinomycetota; class Actinomycetes; order Streptomycetales; family Streptomycetaceae; genus Streptomyces; species Streptomyces oceani. Next base: position 8,058 of record NZ_LJGU01000161.1, on the reverse strand, counting down.
CACACCACGCCGACGGCGATGCCGAACACACCCTGACCACCCTGGAGCAGCTCCACCACGTCGTCCGGGGAGGTGCATTCGTAGATCGTGGCGCCGTCGCTCATCAGCGTCATCCGTGCCAGGTCGGAGCGCGCGCGGGAACGGAGGTGCTCGACCGCGGTGCGGATGTTCTGCAGGGAGACTCCGGTGTCCAGCAAGCGCTTGACGATCTTCAGCACCACGATGTCGCGGAAACTGTAGAGCCGCAGGGTGCCGGAACCGTAGGCGGAGCGGATCGTCGGCTCGACCAGGCCCGTGCGCGCCCAGTAGTCGAGCTGGCGGTAGGTGATTCCGGAAGCCGAGCACGCGGTGGGCCCACGGTAGCCCAGGAGTTCACCGGGAGTCTCCTCGGAAGCCACGGCGGGCGTCTGAGGGGACGGCTGCGGTGGTGAGCCGGGCAATGGTTGCGTGCCTTCCGCCGCTGATCCCTCACCGCCGGTGCTTCTCACGCCGACCTCCCGTCCCTCCGCATCGGGGCAGCCCCGAATCTGCCCAACTGAAGGTAGGCAGTCCCGGGGGGTGCGTCAACGATCGCCGCGCTCGGCACGCCGAGTGATGATCACCCCAAGGGTGGTTTCGCATACTCAGCGAGCGGGTATAGCTGCCGCTTCGCCGACAGGGCCAGGCAGCCTCACTGGCTGCTCGATCCGAAGTCCTCGGGCGAGATCTGGTCCAGAAACTCGCGGAACTTCTCCACCTCGTCCTCCTGCTCGTCCGGAATCGAGATCCCGGCGTCGTCGAGCACACCGTCGCTGCCGAAGATCGGCGTCCCGGTGCGTAGTGCCAGGGCTATGGCGTCGGACGGGCGAGCGCTGACCTCGACCCCGCTGGCAAACGCGAGCTCCGCGTAGAACACGCCCTCCCGCAGGTCGGTGATCCGGACAGCGGTCAGCTCCTGTCCCACCGCGGAGAGCACGTCCTTGAACAGGTCATGGGTCAGCGGGCGCGCAGGCGTCATGCCCTGCTGGGCGAAGGCGATGGCGGTCGCCTCGCCAGGTCCGATCCAAATGGGGAGGTACCGGTCGCCCCCCACCTCGCGTAGGAGAACGATCGGTTGGTTGGAGGGCATTTCCACCCGGACACCCACGACGTCAAGCTCGTTCACACAGCAACCCTAGGACCTGCCCGGCCTGTTTGGGTAGTCGGGCAGCCATTCGGTGCGAGCATTCGAGTACCAAAACCCCACAGAACGCCATGCGGCCGGGCCACGCTCCCCTCCGATCCGGCTGGCACCGAAGCCCGACGAACTTGCGACCTTCCGGATCGGCAGGCGCCGCACCGGGGGCTCCGCTCCTGAGCACGGCCCCGTTGTGTACGGGACCGGCCACAGCGTCCTCTCCTTCCCCAGCCCGCGTCACACGCCGCGCGGGCTGGCGAAGAAGACCACCCGGAACTTCCCGATCTGCACCTCGTCGCCGTTGGCGAGCGGGACGCCGGTCTCGATCCGCTCACGGTTGACGTACGTACCGTTCAGGCTGCCGACGTCCGAGACGGAGAAACCGCCGTCTCCACCACGCCGGAACTCCACGTGACGGCGGGAGACAGTCACATCGTCGAGAAAGATGTCGCCCTCCGGGTGGCGACCCGCGGTCGTCAGCTCCTTGTCCAACAGGAAACGGCTGCCGGAGTTGGGGCCGCGGCGTACCACCAGCAGCGCGGAGCCCATGGGCAACGCCTCCACGGCGGCCTGTGCCTCCGGTGGTAGTGGCACCACGTGCTGCCCCGTGGTCTCCGGGTCGTAGGACTCGATACCCGAGATGGAAATCGTGGACGTGGTCTCCGACGGACCCTCGCCGGCCGGTACACCCCCACGAAGTGGCGCACCGCAGTTGGAACAGAAGCGGCTCGACTCCGCCACCCTCGTGCCGCACCTCGAACATACCGGCATGGCTGACCCTCCACCCGGGGCTGGGGCTGCTGGGTCCACGAAACCTATGCGGCCGGTCGCTTCGGGGTCAACGGATGCGGGCCCCTGGCCGCCAGGGTACGAACCTCCGGACACCCCGGGCTCGTCCCGGAAGAGCGGACGCCCAGCATTCCCGTCCTCACCATGCGTGGCCGGACTCCGCCGATCCGCACGGTGGCTTCGCGACGCGCCCTCGCCCTCCTGGCGACGGCGGCCCTTGCCGAACAACCTCGAAAAGAAACTCACGGGCGATTCCCCTCACACGACGTAGACCCGCCCGCGGGGCAGGACAGACCCTCGATCTTCACATTGGCTCCAGTGAACGTCCGGAGAACGTTACTGATCGCCGAATAGTTTCCCCCACGGCGGCGCGGCCAGCGCTGCCGACCCCCCAGTAGACTCATTACCCAACTCATTCTGATGACTGAGCGTAGTCAGGTTGCTTCGCTGAACGCAAGGCATCCACGGTGATCTTCTCCGATGGAGTGACCCGTACCGTGGCCTGCTCACGCTCAAGCGTCTGCACGACTCCGCCAGGGATGTTCAGTGCCGGCTCCAGGTCCTTCGCTTCTCCGATCACCGAGAAGCGGTACGGCGCTGAGACCGGATGTCCGTCGATACGCACCTTCCTGGAGCCCTCCAGGTACGTACTCGCGACGATCCGCACGTCGTTGATCTCAATGGCCTCCGCGCCGGCGGCCCGGAGTTCCTGGATCGCGTCCAGCAGCATGTCCGCGTCGACGGCTCGCGAGGGGTCCTGGATGGTGATTCGGATTCCCGGCCCCTCAGCCCCCACCGTACCCGCCAGCACGCCCAGTTCACGTTCCTTCTGCTTGGTCTGCCTGCGAGCCTCCTCGGCCTGGTCGGAGCTGTTCTCCAGCTCCCTGCGCTGCCCCTCCAGGCGCTGCTTCTCGTCCTGCAGGCGAGCGGTGCGGTCGTCCAGCTCATCCAGAATACGCACCAGATCCTCCTGCCGCGCGCCCCGAAGCGGACCACCCTCGCTGGTGGACCGCACCTGAATGGCCAGGCCCAGCCCCAGCACGAACAACAACACGGCGACGATGACCTGCGCTCTGGAGAACCTCGGCGGCCACATCGCGGCCACCAGCCGCTGCCGCCCGGACCGTTCCCCCGCTGGTGGGGCGGCTGGTGCGAACTCCCCCTCCTCAGACGACGGATCGCCCGCCGCCGGCCCGTCCGCGTCCGCTCTCCGACCCGCACCGGACTCCGGACGTACGGCCCCCTGCTCGTGCCGGGCACTCGGCGCGGGTCGACCCGCGTCTCCGTACCGGTCTCTCTGTCCGCGTGGCTCCTCCCCGTCCGGCTGGCCAGCAGGCGTACTCTCCTCGCTCATACGCCTCACGCCCGGAACACGTGCCGCCGGATCGCGGCAGCGTTGGAGAAGATCCGAATTCCGAGCACCACCACGACCCCGGTGGAGAGCTGCGAGCCCACGCCCAGCTTGTCGCCCAGGAACACGATGAGCGCGGCCACCACCACGTTCGACAGGAACGACACCACGAAGACCTTGTCGTTGAAGATGCCGTCGAGCATCGCACGCAACCCACCGAAGACCGCGTCCAGGGCGGCCACCACGGCGATGGGGAGATAGGGCTCCATCAGCGACGGCAGGACCGGTTGGACGACCAGTCCCGCCAGAACCCCCAGCACGAGCCCGATTACGGCGATCACGATGTGCTGCCCTTTCCGGCCCTCACGGGCTCCGCGGTGCGTACGGACAAACCCGACGACGCGGGCAGTCGCAGCTCGTCCTGTGCGGTGACGCCGTACCGCACGCCGTATTCGTTCTTGAGTACCTGCAGGTACTTGCCGCCGGCACTCTTGCGGAACTCGTCGTCGAGCTTCGCGCCGTCTCCCACCGCGAGCACGGTGTAGGGAGGGCCGAGAGGCTTGTTGTTCACCAGTATGGCGTCCCCTGCCGCGCGAATCGCGGACAGCGCGGTCAATCGATGTCCGTTGATGGCCACGGCTTCCGCTCCCGCGGCCCACAGCCCGTTGACGATCCGTTGCATGTCCCGGTCGCGGATTCGGCCCTGGTCCGCGAAGCCGTCGTCCCGAGGACCCTCGGTCCCACCGGACGTGCTGTCCGCCGCGTCGTCGACGGTCAGCTTGATGCCCGGCCCTTCCACTCGCGTGGCACCGGCCAACAAAGCCACCAGAGTGCCCTTCTCACCACCGTGCCTCCGCAAGGCGTCGTGCTGCATCTTACTGACCTTCGTACGCAGTGACTCGTTGCGCTTCTCCAACTCGTCGGCCTCGCGGGTGCCTTCCTCGACGCGGTCAACGAGTTCCGCACGCTCCTTGGCGACCACGGGGGCGTCCACACGAGCCTGGACGGCACTGACCGTGACCACAACGGCCGTCAGTGCCAGTCCCACTGCCAACCACAGCTTGGCACGCAAGCTCCGGGGAAGCCCACTGCTGCCTTCCCTCTCCGCCCTGTCGGCTGCCTCGGCATAGCCGTCATCGAGGCTGTGCTCCATCACGTTCGTCAACAGAGACATGGAGGCATCAGGACGTGCCTCGCCCACCGTGCTACTTCGTCCGGGGGGCTGCTGCGGCATGCGAGCCATCGTCGCACGTGCGCAGCCACGGAGCCGAACGGACCCCGCCGCCGGGAGCGCACGGACGGGAACCCCGCGCGGTGCCTCACGGCCACGGCCTCGTGGAGCCGGTGGCAGAGTGGCGTCGCTCAGCGTCCCGCGCTGTCCACCACGGTGGCCCAGTCGTCCAGCAGTTCCTGTGCGGACGCGTCGTCGGGCCCCTCTGCCCAGAGGTGTGTGACGGCCTCGGCCCGGTCAGGCAGCACCATCACCCAGCTGCCATCCGACTCCACGACGCGCACGCCGTCCGTGGTGTCGACGTATCGATCCCCTGCCGCTTCGACGACATGCCGCATCACGAGCCCCTTCACGGCCCACGGCGTCGTGAGGTCCCGGCGCAGTACGTGCGCGCGGGGAATGCGAGCGTCGATGCGACTGAGCGTCAGCTGAGAACGGGCCACCAGCCCCAGCAGGCGCGCGAAGGCCGCCGGACCATCGAAGACCGGGCTGAACTCGGGGACGATAAACCCACCTTGGCCATCACCTCCGAAAATGGTGCCCTCTTCCCGCCCCACCCGGGTCAGGTCCTCCGGAGACGTCGTGGTCCACGCGACCTGGGTGCCGTGGTAGGCGGCGACCTGTTCCGCGATACGGGTCGTGGTCACGGGCAGGGCGACCCGGCCGCTCCCACGTTCGGCCGCGATGAGGTCGAGCATCACCAGCAACGCCCGGTCGTCCTCGATGATCACGCCGCGCTCGTCCACCAGAGACAGCCGTTCGCCCACGGGGTCCAGCCGAATTCCGAAGGCCGCACGAGCGGAGGCGACCATCTCACCGAGCCGTACGAGTCCCGCGCGCCGGGTGTCGGGGGTCTCCGTGGGACGGGACTCATCGAGCCCCGGGTTGATCGTGAGCGACTCGACTCCCAACCGACCGAGCAGACTTGGGAGAACCAGCCCGGCACTGCCGTTCGAGGCGTCAACCACGACCTTCAGACCGGAGTCGACGGTTCCGGAAGTGTCCACCTCCCGCAGCAACGAGCCCGTGTACGAGTCGAAGACGCTGGCGGGGAAACGTAGGTCACCGATCTCGCCCGGGAACGCCCGCCGATACTCCTGGCGCGCGTACACGCGGTCGAGCTTACGCTGACTGGCCTGGGACAGATCCGCTCCACGCGCGTCGAAGAACATGATGTCCACGGACTCCGGGAGACCCGGAGTGGTGCGGATCATGATGCCGCCCGCGCTGCCCCGCGCCGTCTGCTGCCGCGCGACGGGCAGCGGCACGTTCTCCAGGTCGCGAACCTCGATGGCGCTCGCCTGCAAGGCCGAGATCATCGCGCGCTTCAGGGCACGCGCGCCCCTGGAGTGATCCCGTGCGGTGGTGACCGAGGCTCCCTTCTTCAGGGTTGTGGCGTAGGCGCCCGCCAACCGCACCGCGAGTTCCGGGGTGATCTCGACGTTCAGAATCCCGGACACGCCTCGGGCGCCAAAGAGGTGCGCCTGGCCCCGAGACTCCCAGATCACGGAGGTGTTGACGAAAGCGCCGGCCTCCACCGTTTTGAACGGATAGACGCGGACATTGCCCTGCACGATCGACTCTTCACCGACGAGGCACTCATCACCGATCACCGCGCCGTCCTCGATACGAGCGGCCCGCATCATGTCGGTGTTCCGACCGATGACACATCCCCGCAGATTGCACTGGTCTCCGATATAGACGTTGTCGTGGACAACCGCACGATGCAGGAACGCACCGCTCTTCACCACCACGTTGGACCCGATGACCGTATGCTCACGCACCTCGGAGTCCGACTCCACCTTGGCGTAGTCACCGATGTAGAGGGGTCCTCGCAGATTCGCCTCCGGATGCACCTCGGCTCCCTCCGCGACCCACACTCCCGGTGAGATCTCGAAGCCGTCGATCTCGACGTCGACACGTCCCTCGAGCACGTCGGCCTGCGCCTTCACATAGCTTTCATGGGTGCCGACGTCTTCCCAGTAGCCTTCGGCGACATAGCCGTAGATCGGCTTGCCCTCCTTCATAAGCTGCGGGAAGACGTCCCCGGACCAGTCCACGGAGACGTCCGCCTCGACGTAGTCGAAGACCCCGGGGTCCATCACATAGATTCCGGTGTTCACGGTGTCCGAGAACACCTGCCCCCAGGTGGGCTTCTCCAGGAACCGCTCGACCCGCCCCCGCTCGTCAACGATGGTGATGCCGAATTCCAGTGGGTCGGGGACACGGGTGAGACATACGGTCACCAGACCGTCGTGCGAACGGTGAAAACGTACGAGGTCGCTGAGGTCGAAGTCGGTGAGGGCATCACCAGAGATAACGAGGAACGAGTCGTCCCGTAGCGCCTCCTCCGCGTTCTTGACGCTTCCGGCGGTGCCCAGCGGTTTCTCCTCGTTCGCGTAGGTCAGTTCCATGCCCAGCTCTTCGCCGTCGCCGAAGTAATTGCGCACGAGGGAGGCGAGGAACTGTACGGTCACCACGGTTTCGGTCAGACCGTGTCGTTTCAGTAGCCGCAGCACATGCTCCATAATCGGGCGATTGGCCACGGGCAGCAGGGGTTTGGGCATGCTGGCGGTCATGGGACGAAGCCGGGTACCTTCGCCACCTGCCATAACGACGGCCTTCATGTCGGACCTTCCTCCTCGCACAGCTGACGGGAACACCGGCTGAACCCGTGCCGGAGCACACGGGCACACGTTACGGGTACCGCGCCCTACCGCTCCGCAACCAGGCGGGGGCTCAGTCGGACGTGGCGTCCGCCGTGACGAGACGGCGGACCTGCACCACGTAGAGGATTCCTGCCCACCAGTACAGCGCCGTACCCCACCCCGCGAAAGCCCAACCGAGAACGGCGGCGACGGATGCCACCCAGCCGGAACCGTCACTGAGCAAGAGCAGCGGGAAGGCATACATCAGGTTGAAGGTCGCTGCTTTTCCAAGGAAGTTCACCTGCGGCGGTGCGTAACCGTGGCGGTCGAGAATCCACACCATCACCAGAAGCACGGCCTCACGGGCCAACAACACGCACGTGATCCACAAGGGCAGGATATCGCGCCAGGTAAGCCCGATCAGGGTGGACAGGATATACAGCCGGTCGGCGGCGGGATCGAGAATCCGCCCCAAGTCACTGACTTGGTTCCAGCGCCTCGCCAGCTTGCCGTCGAGGTAGTCGCTGACTCCGCTCAGGGCCAGGATGAGCAGCGCCCAGCCATCGCTGTTCGGTCCGCCGAACTCCGGCCACAGGATCAGCCACAGAAAGACCGGCACACCGACGAGGCGGGCCATGCTGAGGATGTTCGGGATGGTGAAGATCCGGTCTCGTCGGACCAGCGGCTCCTGAACCTCCACCCTCGCCTCCTCAGAGTCAACACGCAACCGTCACCACGGACCTTACCCCTCCCTGATCTGGCCCTGGAACTCGGGGCGAGAGCAAACACAAGTGTGGCGCTGCTGGTTGGTCCCAGCAGCGCCACACTCATAAGAATTGTTCGGCGGTGTCCTACTCTCCCACACACTCCCGCATGCAGTACC
>NZ_LJGU01000089.1:62237-67835 GCF_001751245.1 Streptomyces oceani | reverse complement strand
GGTACTGCATGCGGGAGTGTGTGGGAGAGTAGGACACCGCCGAACAATTCTTATGGGTGTGTCCCTGTTGGTTACGACCAACAGGGACACACCCTTTTTTGCGTTATCGGCTTATTCGAGCTCGCACTATTCCGCCGGATTCTCGATGAGCGTGAGGCGGTTGCCGTCCGGATCTCGCAGCACGGCGAAGCGAACCTGTTGGGTCCCTGGTTGGATGGCGCCGGCTGTAAGCCCATGCGCGGCCAGTTCCCGGAGCGTTCGCTCCAGGTCCTCGACGGCCAGATTGAGCAGAGTCGACCCCGCGTACTCGGGCGACTCGAAGACCTGCACCCAGGCGCTGTCGGTGATGTGCCAGTCAGCCAGTCCAGGCATCGGTCTGCTGTCCGGGGGCCGGCCCAACAGTCGTTCGTACCAGCTGACCGCGGTCTCGATGTCGTGCACCGGGGCCACCGCCAGTACTCGGGAGACAGCCATGCTGAGGGTTCCTTCCGACACAGGGGAACAATCGTCCTGTCCGAGTCCAGCGTGCCGGGTGCGGCCACGGTTGGCAGCTCGTGTCGTTCGCTTCCCCGCCCGTACCGGAGTCCGTACGGCCTCCGCCGTGTCGTCGGCGAGCGGGCTGGTCCGTCAGGCGTATGGGAGGAAACGCTCGTAGGTCGCGGTGGCGTGCGCGAGCCGTTCGGGGGTGAAGGTGTCGGGTTGTTCGAGCAGGAGGCGTGCGAGGAGTTCGGCGTTTCCCCGGATGAGTTGGGCGAGCAACTCGGTGTCGAGAGCCGCTGCTTCCTGGTGCCCGATCCGTGCTTCGATGACGGCTTGGAGTTGCTGGAGTACTTGCTCGCGTCCGTCCCGAATGGTCTCGCGCACGCTCTCCGGAGCACCCTCGATGGGTAGGAGCACGAGCCTGGAGATGTCCGGTTCGCGGACGACGTGTTCGAGGTAGACCATAAGACCCGCCCTTGCCGCGGCGACGAGTCCCTCCGCCTCTCGGGCCGCTGCGAGTGCCTTGGTGACGCGGGCGCGGGTCACCTCCTGAGCCCGCAGCGTCACCGCGTGCTGGAGCCCCGCCTGTGAGTCGAAGATCGCGTAACTGACCGACTTGGCGACTCCGGCCTCGGCGGCCACCCGCTCCATCGTCATCCCTCTCCAACCGTGCCTGGCCAACAACCGGATCGCGGCCTCGATGATCTGTGCGCTGCGCACTTCGCGGGGCTGGCGGGGGGTGTAGCGGCGGCGCCGCGTCTCCGTATCGGGGTCGGAGCCGGGAGAGCCGGGAGAGGAAGCCATGACGCAGTTATATCTAACCGAATATTCTGAGTGGTACATTCACTCTGTTGTTGTCGTGCGCATGCCTTGGATAGGAGGCGGAGGACCTTACGGGCCGCCGCGTACGGCACGAGGGCGCGGCCCCACCGTGCGGCAGTGGCACGCCCAGCTCCGGCAGAAGTCCCCCACCAGGAGGTCATCTTGAAGGACCAGACTCCCACCCGCAGACGCGTACTGAAGGCCGCCGGCGGCCTGTCCGCCGCCGCGGCACTCGGGGGCGCGGGTGTCCTCGCGGGCGCCGCCCCAGCCAGCGCGGCCGGGGACGGTTTCGGACTACGCGTCACGGAACGCGGCGAGAGTGACCCGCGTATGTGGTGGTACCGGTTCTCGACCGACCAGACCGGTTGGGACCCTGCCGTCAACGTCCTGCTGCCCGAGGACTACCACAGCAGCGGACGCACCTACCCCGTGCTCTATCTGCTGCACGGAGGCGGTCTCGACCAGGACTTCATGTCGTTCGACAAGGCCGGCATCCGGGGCCTGGTCGGTGGCAGGCCGATCATCGTGGTGATGCCCGACGGCGGTCACGCCGGCTGGTACTCGAACCCGGTCAGTTCCAACGTCGGGCCGCGCAACTGGGAAACGTTCCACATGAAGCAGCTGTTGCCGTGGATCGACGCGAACTTCCGTACGTACGCGGAGTACGACGGCCGCGCCGTGTCCGGCTTCTCCATGGGCGGTTTCGGCGCGTGGAAGTACACGGCGAAGTACTACGGCCACTTCGCCTCGGTCAGCGCGCACTCCGGCCCGGCGAGTCTGCGCCGCGACCTGGGGGCGGTCGCCCACTGGGCCAACGTCTCGTCCGCGGCGGCGGATCTGGCTGGTGGCTCCATCTACGGCATGCCGCTGTGGGACGAGGCCAGGGTGAGCGCCGACAACCCCGTCGAGCGGATTGACAGTTACCGGGGCAAGCGCATCTTCATGGTCGCCGGCACCAGCCCTGATCCGGTCAACTGGTTCGAACGCATCACCGAGGGCGAAGTGCTGGCGGGCCAGCGGGAGTTCCGTGGTCTGCTCGACAACGCCGGCATCGCGTACGAGGCGCGTGAGGAGCCTGGCGGGCACGTCTTCCGGCACGAGATGTTCAAGCAGGATCTCGACGGCATGATCGAGCGCCTTCGCAAGGCGTAGCTGTCAGGGCCTCCGGTGTGTACCGGCGTACCGGTGCTCTGCGGCGCACGCGCGGGCTCGTCCGGCCAACTGGTGGGACGAGCCCGCCATTCTCGGGCGCGGCTGACGACGTCATCCGGTGGCCGGCCGGTCCGGGTCAGCCCCACCAGGGTCCACGCGGCAAGTCGAGCGGTCTGCTCCAGAGTTCGTTCGGGTCGACCTGGCACTCCCGATCCTCCAACTCGCCGGGGCGGCGAGCGTCGATCGGCAGGCCAAGCTCGGTCAGCCGCCGGGCGAGCCGCGCGAACAGTTCGGTGCCCTCACCGCCTCCGTCCTCGTACAGCTCCGTCGTCGTAGCCGTGGTGGAGTTGGCGTACGGAGACGGTGACGTTGAACGAGGGCCGGAACTCCCCGTTCTCCTCCCGGGAGACCAACATGTCGCAGAATCCCGAGGCCTCCGCCTTGGATTCGTTCACCGCGATGTCCTGCGCGGACAGCGTCTCGGCCCGGTAGTCAGCATCCCGGCCAGCGCGAAGGCCCCCAGGGGCAGGACGCGTCGGCGCCGTGCCCACGCGAGGAGCTTGGTACGCATGATCCCCCGTGTTGTCCCTCGGAACGGACGCCGCCTGGCGTGGCATTGACGGGTTTCGCGGCACAACGGATGTCCGTACCCTCCCGCGTGGCGCCCGCCGCCAGTACGCTACCGCCCGCCGTGTGGCCCGTACGAGGCGGACCAACCGGTGACCCTGGACGACCACCCCGAGGCCCGACGCCCACCCCCGACGAAAGCCGAACACGCGCCATGACCACGACACCCCCGGACCGTTCCGTCCCCGCGGCGGGCGCGCGTACGAGCTGGGGTGGGCCGCCGCTGATCCGGGTCTTCGTCCTGCTGGCCGTGGTGAACCTGGCCAGTGTCGCCGCCGGTTGGCTGCCCCTGGAGTGGGCCACCAAGCCGCTGCTGGCTCCCGTGCTGGCCGCGCGGGTGTGGCGCTCGTCCGGTACCCGGCAACCGCCCGTGCTGCTCGGCTTCGGCTTCGCCACCGGGGGCGACGTGGCCCTTTTGGTGCCGGGGACGCCGGCGTTCCTCACCGGCATGGGCTTCTTCCTGGGGGCGCAGCTCTGCTGGATCACTGCCTTCGTACGCGCCGGCGCGCTGCCGCTGCTACGGCGACGCCGGGCGTTGTGCGGGTCGTACGTGGTCGCCTGGGGCGTGGCCGTCGGAGCCCTGGCCCCACTGCTCGGCCCGGGGCTGGCGGTGCCGATCGCCGGGTACGGCCTGGCGCTGGTCGTGATGGCGCTCACGGCACACGCGAAGGGCCGGGTGGCGGCTTACGGTGGGGCGGTGTTCGTCCTGTCCGACCTGCTGATCGGACTGGGCGCCGCCGGACTGGACTTCGCCGGCCGCCCGGTGCTGGTGATGACGACGTACGTGAGCGCGCTGTTTCTTCTCGCGAGGGCCTTCACCGACGACCGTGCCCCACACGGCGGTGAGTCGACCGGCGGCGTGACAACGCGCTGACTGGGGCGCTGTCAGCCCCGTCCGGCTGCCAGTGGCGCCAGCGGCGTCACCGGGCCAGCTCCGGCCACCACGCGCGGGCCTGCTCGGTCGACCGCAGTAGCGCGATCGTACGCAGTCCGGCGTCCGGCCCGTCCGCGAGCAGTTCCGGCAGCCGCGGCAGCGGCGCGACCGTCGCGGCCTGGTCGAGCAGCACGGTCAGCGGCGGATCGAGCCGGCCGGCGTGCGCCTGTGCGGCCAGCCGGCGACCGTGCTCGATCGTGGCCGCGGTGACGGCGGTGACCAGCCCCATCGCGCCCGGGCCCTCCCGCCGGGGCGCCTCAAGGCGTTCGCCGACCACGAAGAGCGTGCCGCCCTCCGGGATGAACGAGTCCCAGGCGACCCGGTCGGCCCGCCCGGCGGTACAGGCGTCGCGTACGTGCAACTGGCTGAGGCACTGCAACGACCGGCGCACCAACTCGAGGGCGGCCTCGCGGCGTTCCGGGTACGCGGTGAGCGTCGCCTCCAGCTCGCCGGCGGTTCCGGCGCCGGCCTCGCGGTGCGTACGAAGGATGCGTACCGCGTTCTTGGAGGAGCCGCTGGCTGTCCACCGGTGCACCTGCCGGAAGGGTTCCCCGGCGATCGCCGCCGCGTGCAGGAAGCAGCGCAGCAGGGTGCGGGCGGCGTCGTGTACGGCCGGATCGCCGCTGGTTGAAGCGCACAGCGGCGCGAGCAGCGCGCTCGCGCGCCCCTGGGCGGTCGGCAGGTCCGCGCAGCCGGCGTGCGGTTCCCAGCGCAACCGGCTGGGGGCGTCGGTGCGTTGACCGGGGTCGTAGACGTGTACGGGCCCCAGCTTGGCGCGTGCCCCCACCGTCTCGGCGTACAGCTCGATGTCCGCGGTGACCGCCAGCACGGCGCCCTCCGCCTCTCGTACGGTCTCCGCGGCGGCGGTCGGATCCGGCGCGATCCGCAGGCCGTACCGGCCGCTGGCGGGGCCGGGATCGGCGCCTGGTACGCCGAGGGTCGGGCCGGGCAGCACGTCCGGGGTGTCGTACGGGCGGTCGGGCAAGCCGGAGCCGGAGTTGGGGCTGGAGCCCGTGTGCGGGTCCGCGGCAGGGGGTGTCGCTGTCGGCTGCTTCGCCAACGAGACCGGCCACGGCGACGACTCGTGAGCTTCGGCGCCGCCGGCCTCGCGCCTGGTGTTCTCGGTGTCCTCCGGTTCCTCAACGCCCCGGGTGCCCCCAGGCTCCCCAGCGTCCGGGTCGGCCCAGTCCGCCCGCTCGGTGGCGCGGTCCCGCTCGCGGCGGTCACGGCGCTCGTGCGCCCGGTCCCGGTCCCGGTCGAGCCGTCGGGCCTGCCGTACGGCGCGCCAACGGGAGGCCGTGCCCAGCACGAACACCGTCAGCACGACCAGCACCAGCACCTGCCCGATGAACAGTCCCCAGAACAGCCCGTACCCGGTCAGCTGCCCGCGCGGAGTCTCCGGCCAGGCACCCGCCATGTCGTGTGGCTCGCCGATGAGTTCGCGTATCGCCGTGGGCGTGTTCGTGAAGCTGACGCCGTCCGGCCAAGCGCCGTGCGCGAAGAGCCCGGCGAGGCCGGTGGCGGTCCACACGAGTGCCGCCATGCCCAGTACGAGCGCCAGCCCGCCCACCAGCAGCCCGTCC
>NZ_LJGU01000089.1:43286-61845 GCF_001751245.1 Streptomyces oceani | reverse complement strand
GCGTCCCGTGGCACGTCACGCGCCCCGGGCGACCGTGGACTCGGACGGCCCGTCCGCCCCGTCGTATCCGCGCCGCTCCATCGCCATCGCGCGAGCCTCCGTCTCCGCCTCCAGCGCCTCCGCCAGGCTCGGTTCGGCGGCACCGCCCATCTCGCCCGAGCCCGAGCCCGAGCCGGCGCCCGCGCCGGGGCCCGTCCCGCCCGCGACCCGCGAACCCTCCGTCATGGCCCGGTCGGTGAAGACCAGCGGCCGTTCCGCCTCGGTGATCAGGTGCTTGACGACCTGCACGTTGCCGTTCACGTCCCACACCGCGATGCCCGGCGACAGCGTCGGGATGATCTCCACGGCCCAGCGGGGCAGCCCCAGCACCTGGCCGGTGGCTCTGGCCTCGTCGGCCTTCTGGGCGTAGACCGTCCGGGTCGAGGCCATCTTCAGGATGGCCGCGGCCTCCCGCGCCGCCGCGCCGTCCACCACGTCCGACAGGTGGTGCACCACCGCCACGAACGACAGGCCCAATCGCCGCCCGAACTTCAGCAGCCGCTGGAAGAGCTGCGCGACGAAGGGGCTGTTGATGATGTGCCACGCCTCCTCCACCAGGAAGATCCGCTTCCTGCGGTCCGGGCGGATCCAGGTGTGCTCAAGCCAGACGCCGACGATGGCCATCAGGATCGGCATGGCAATGGAGTTGCGGTCGATGTGCGACAGGTCGAAGACGATCAGCGGCGCGTCCAGGTCGATACCGACCGTCGTCGGCCCGTCGAACATGCCGCGCAGGTCGCCGTCCACCAGCCGGTCCAGCACCAGCGCGACGTCCAGCCCCCAGGCGCGTACGTCCTCCAGCGCGACGTTCATCGCCTGCGCGGACTCCGGTTCCGGGTGCCGGAGCCGCTCCACTATGTCGGTGAGTACGGGCTGCCGCCCCGCGGTGGTCGCGTTCACGTGCGAGTGCGCCACCTTGAGCGCGAACCCGGACCGCTCGTCCAGCCCGTGCCCCATCGCCACCTCGATGATGGTGCGCAGCAGCGCCAGCTGGCCGGTGGTAGTGATGGAGGGGTCCAGCGGGTTCAGCCGGATGCCCTGGTCGAGCGCGGCGGTCGGGTCCAGCCGGATGGGGGTGATGCCCATCTCCTCGGCGATGAGGTTCCATTCGCCGACGCCGTCCTCGCCCTGCGCGTCCAGCACCACCACCTGTCGGTCCCGGAAGCGCAGTTGCCGCAGCACGTACGTCTTCTCCAGCGCCGACTTGCCGTTCCCGGACTCGCCGAGCACCAGCCAGTGCGGGGCGGGGAGTTGCTGGCCGTAGAGCTGGAAGGGGTCGTAGATGTAGCCCTTGCCGCTGTACACCTCCCGGCCGATGATCACGCCCGAGTCGCCCAGGCCCGGGGCGGCCGTGGGCAGGTACACCGCCTGGGCCTGCCCGGTGGAGGTGCGCACCGGCAGTCGGGTCGTCTCGATCTTGCCGAGGACGAAGCTGGTGAAGGCTTCGGTGACTGCGGTCAGCGGATCGCGTGCGGACATCCCACTACCTTCCCTCGCGCTGCGCTTGTCGTACGGACCGTGCCGCTCGCCCGGCGGGCTCTCCCGCGCCCGTCCCGGCCGCACCGTACGCGACCGGTGCCCCCGGCATACCCCGCGCTTCCCGGGCGCACGGCGGCGGTTCGGGGGCGTGCCGCGCGCACGCTCCCCAACCGCGCGGCTCTGCCCCCGAAGCGCGCGACCCCGCGCGCCCGCTCGCGGTCCCGCGGGTACGGCTCATGCCCCTGCGACACGGTGCTCCTTCCTCAGCGCCGGCCCTCAGCGCCGGATGCCGGTCGCGAACGGCAGCGTGTTGACGAACGCCCGATGGTGCTCGCGGTCGCACCACTCCAGCTTGAGGTACGACTTGCCGGCCGAGGCCCGGATCGTCCGCTTGTCCCGGGACAGCGCCTCCGGGTTACGCGAGGACACCGTGATGAACCCGACCAGGTTCACCCCCGCCGCCCCGCTCGCCAGGTCGTCGCCGCGCTGGTCCACCCGGCCGTGCGCGGCGATGTCCCGGGGGTCGACCGTACGGTTCATCTTCGCCTGCCGGCTGGCCTCCGCCTCGTCGTTCGTCTTCTCCGTCAGCATCCGCTCGATGGCCAGCTCCGTCGGCTCCAGGTCCATCACGACCGCGACCGTACGGATCACGTCCGGCGTGTGCACCAGCAGCGGCGCCAGGAAGTTGACGCCGACCGGCGTCATCGGCCACTCCTTCACCCAGGCGGTGGCGTGGCACCACGGCTCCCGGGTGTCCGACTCCCGCGTCTTGGCCTGCAGGTACGTCGGCTCCAGCGCGTCCAGCTCGGCTGGCCAGGCGTTCCGCCGGGACATGGCCTGGATGTGGTCGATGGGGTGGTCCGGGTCGTACATGGAGTGGATCAGTGAGCCCAGGCGGGCCTGTCCGAGCGGCTGCCGCACCCGGATGTCGGCCTCGGCCAACCGGGCGCAGATATCGGTCAGTTCCCGGGCCATGACGATCGCCAGGCCCTCGTCCTTGGACATCTTCGGTCCCTTGCCGCGACCGCCGCGTCCGGCCGCGCGGGCCTGCTGCGCGACCGACACGCCCTCGGCGGCCAACTCCCGCCCGTAGTGCATGCACGCCACCAGATAGGCGCGATGCTGCTCGCTGGAGGTGGACACCATCGACTGCAACTGGTCGTAGGACTCGCGCAGCCAGGGCTCCGCCGCGTCGTCGCCGCGCTGCGCGATGTCCTTCGCGTGCGCGTCCGGGTCGGCGGGCAGCGTACGGGCCAGGATCTGTAGCCGGCTGACGTAACCGTCGCCGTTCGCCACGTGCTTGAGCAGCGTCCCGAACCGGTCGACCAGCGCCTCCTGGTCCTCACTGTCCCGCAGCCCCACCCCGGGGCCCTCGATCTCCAGCGCGGCGGTGACCGTACGCCGGTCCGCGTGCAGCAGCACGGCCAGCTCGTCCGGACCGAACGGCGCCGTCAGCCAGTTGATCCGCCCGACGCCCGGCGGCGGACCGACCTCCACCTCCCGGCCGTCCTCCTGCCGGGTGCCGGCCTCCATGGCGTCACTGCGGTACGTGGTGCCGCTTCGCCGCATCCGGCGGAAACTGCGGTCGATCTCGAACCACTTGTACATCGTCCGCCCCCGGTACGGCACGTACACCGCCGCCAGTGCCAGCATCGGAAATCCGATCAGCGCCGGGATGCGTACCGTCAGCATCGGGATCAGCAGCCCGGACATCATGCCGACGAACGCTCCGGCCACGATCAGGGCGATCTCGCCGGTCTCCCGGTTCTTGCCGATCGAGGCGCTCGGCCGGGAGCGGCCGATCATGTACGTACGGCGTGGTGCGGCGGTGTGCGAAGAAGTCGTCACCGACGTTCCCCTCCTCGGTTGCTCGGGCCGGTACGGCCGCCGGTGCCCCGGCTGGTGTGCGGGGTCCGGGTCGCGGACCGGTCCGCCGGCGCCCGGGGCGCGGGAGGGCTGCCCCCGCTGTCCCCGGAACCCTGGCGGGAGGCGTGCGCCGCCACCCCGCCGGAAACCTGGTCACCGGAGCGGGCGTTGCCACCGCCGCCACCTGAGGCACCGCCGCCGGAGGCGCCGCCGCGTGCGCTGTGCGTGTTGATGCCCTGCTTCAGCATGGTCACCGGGGACGCGGCGACGGAGGCGGCCGAACGCGAGGCCGCGTCCTGGCTGGCGTTGCGGTAGCTGACGATGTCGTCCCCGAAGCCGGGTACGAAGCGGTAGATCATCGCGGAGGCGAAGATGGCCAGCAGGATGATGCACAACCCGGAGACGATGGCGGAGAAGCCGGTCGGCCCGTCGTCGGCGGTCAGCGCACCGGCGAGGCCCAGCACGATCATGATGACCGGCTTCACCAGGATCACCGCGATCATGATGCCGGCCCAACGCCGTACGTGGCCCCACAGGTTCTTGTCCACCAAGCCCGCGTAGACGGCCGTACCGAGCAGCGCCCCGACGTACAGCAGCGCCGCCCGGATCACCAGCTCCAGATACAGCACGCCGGCGGCCAGCACGGAGATCAGCGAGACCAGGATCAGCATGATCGGACCGCCGCCGATGTCCTCGCCGTTCTCCAACGCCTTGGCGAAGGTGCCGAAGAAGGCGTCCGTGTCGCTCTGGGTGCCGCTGGACACGGCGTCGGTGACGGAGTCGGTCGCCGAGACCAGCGTGTAGAGGATCAGCGGGGTGAAGGCGGAGGCCAGCACGACCAGCCACAGGAAGCCGATCGCCTCGGTGAACGCCTGCACGAACGGCACCCCGCGCACGGCCCGTTTGGCCACCGCGAGCAGCCAGAGGACGAGCGTGAGGATGGTGGAGGCGGCGAAGACGACGGCGTACTGGCGGAGGAATGCCTCGTTGGTGAAGTCGACCTGGGAGGTGCTGTTGACGAGGTCGGACAGCTTGCCGATGGTCCAGGAGGCGGCCTCGGCGAAGCCCTTGGCGAGGGAGGAGAGCGGGTCGACGAGGTATTCGGGCTCCGGCGCCTCGCCGCCCCCACCGGAGGCGCCGCCGGAGCCGCCGCCGTCGTCGTCGGAGCAGTACTCCTTGGCGGGGCCACGGACATGCTCACAGGGGTCGTCACTCGGCTCGGCTGAAGCACTCGGAGTGCGCGTCAGAACAACAGCCTGCACAAGGGCGACAACTGAAGTGAGTGAAAGGGCACGCCTCTTACTAACGGGCATAGGTGAACCCTCCAAAGCCCTCTACGGCTTCCTTCATCTTCTTCCCTGGGGCGGCTCGTTGATCCCGTCCGACCGGGGCAGGGCCTTCCTTCTGCTCGAAGTCGGCTACCTTCCAGTCGCCGTCATCCCACTCCAGGGTGAAGGTGTTGGTGTACCAGCTCTCCGTGACCGGGTTCTTGGACTCTTCACCGGTAAGCCCGAACAGCGACGAGTACCAGACGGACACCGTCGCGCCGGAGCTGCTGTAGTCCAGCGTCTTCGTACCAACGGGAATCATCCGAGACACGAAGGACATGCCTTCGGGCGCGGTCCCGTCCTCCTCAAGGCCGATACGCTTCAGGAACTTCTCGTCGCCGTAGACCTGAGCCAGATCGTCCTCACGGTCGGCTGCGGCATCGGACGTGTAGACGGCATCCACAATGGACGCCCGCACGTCGTTGGAGTACATGCCGGTTCCGCCGAGGACGACGGTGTAGTTCGCCGCGGCGCTTTCCGCGCCCTGTTCGGACTGGGCGAAGCCGGACGGGATGCCCGTGGTGGCGTCCTCGCCGTCCACCGGCTTCTCGCCGGTCGGCGCGGTCGGTTGGGCCTCCTGCCCCTTCTTGTCGCCGGCCTGCTCGCTGTCACCGCCCGAATCGGAGCCGCCGCCGCCTCTGTTGGCGAAGGCGATCGCCGCGATCAACAGCACAACCACGCCCAGCACCGTCACCAGGTTCCGCCCGGGCCGGTTCGGCGGCCGTCGGCCGCCGCCGTCCCCGTCCTCGCCGGGCAGCCTGGTACGCGTACCCCGGCGGGTCGAGCCGCCGCGCCCCATGGACGGGTTCATCTCGCCCGTGCGCTCGCGCTCGTACTCGTCGCCGCCGATGCTCATGTCGGACGTGCCCCTCTCAGCCTCGAGTTGCCGTCTGGTCGTCAACCGCCGTCACTGCATTGTCCCCTCACACGACGTTAGCCGCGGCATGGCCCGTGTGGGTGCCATGAGCGAAGGGAGCAGGCCAACTCTTCGCAATAGTGGCGCGTTGTGCACGCATCTCGACACCACGGCCCACACTGTCGAGCGGCGTGATGTTGACGGGACGACAGGTGGTCCGTACGAGCCGCCCGCCGCTCGGGGCGGCCTTGCGCGAGAAACCGCCGTGCATTGTCACACGCTGCTT
This sequence comes from Streptomyces oceani, assembly GCF_001751245.1. Classification (GTDB taxonomy): domain Bacteria; phylum Actinomycetota; class Actinomycetes; order Streptomycetales; family Streptomycetaceae; genus Streptomyces; species Streptomyces oceani. Next base: position 55,991 of record NZ_LJGU01000089.1, on the reverse strand, counting down.
ATACGCTGACTCAGGTCGTGAGGAAACCGCACGTGAGGGGGATTCGGGGATGAATGACTGGAGGCGTTCGGGTGGTCATCCCGGGCCGCGTACGGGCCAGGGGGCGCCGCCGTGGGGCGTGCCCCCGCAGCCGTATCCGGGCCAGTGGGGGCCCAACCGCCCCGGTCCCGGGGGTCATCCCGGTCCGAGGCCGGGGCGGCGACGGAGCTTCCGGTTCCGATTCGGTCCGGTGAAGGTGGCGCGGCGGGTCTACCACCCCTCGCGCCAGGACCGGGTGATCGATCCGACGGTGGCTCGTATCCAGGTGCTCCGGAGCGTCGTCGGGTTGGTCGCCCTCGTCTGGGCGGCTCTGACGTACCAACTCGTGGGCGATGTGACCGAGATCGTGGACGAGCGGTTCACCCAGCTGGTGACCAGCGTGGTGGTGCTGGTGGTGACCTTCCCGGTGTTCTTCGGGCTGTTCCTCGCCGCCGCGCGGCCCCAGGCTCGGCGGGTTCTGTTACGTCGCTCGGTGAAACCGTTGGGGGCGATGCTGGCGATCATCGGGAGCACGGCGGTGCTGACCGGTTCCGTACTGGGCGGCGTGCTGGCCGGCCAGGGGTACACGAGCGGCCTCGGGATGCTGCTGAGCGTGGTCCTCACGTTCTTCCTGGCCTGTTGGCTGCTGCCGTTCACTTTCCGGGGGTTGCTGTACTCCGTGGTGCACGTGTTCCGTACGGCCGACATCCACGAGACCGTGCCACCACTGCTCGCGACCCTGCTGGTGGTCGAGATGACCGTGGTCGACCTGATATCCGGCGCCTACGAGGGAGCGCCCGGCCTGGTGCGGCTGGCACTCCTGCTGGGCCCGCTGATATCGGTCGGTGCGGTGTCGCTGTGGGAGCTGCGCCGGCTGCGGACCCGGCACGGCCTGACGATACGGGGCGCGCTGATGCGGTGACCGGCTTCGTCAGATGGTGAAGAGGAGTATGGCGAGGAGTTCCCCGTCCTCGCCCAGCGCCTCAAGGCCGTCGATGAAGACGCCGTAATCGTAGGTCGGGAACGACAGGATGTTGGCGCCGGTCTCCGGGTCGACGACTTCGTTGGTCCAGTTGTCCCGGCTGGTGCGGGATTCCTCGGCCAGCAGCTTCTCCTTCGCTCGGAGGATCGCCTCGTGCTGCTCGTCTCCCCAGTGCGGAAGCGACGCGCGATCGGCTTGCTCGCTCCACAGGCAGGCGTAGTTCTTCAGGTACTGACTGGATTGGTCGTAGCCGTCGTCCCAGCGCGCCGTCGTCAACCGATCGGGAGACGCGAGGGGTATGAAGAGGGTGTCCACGCAGTACCGTTCCGGTTCACCGTCGAGGTGGCCGGCCGCGTACACCGGATACGTACCGTCCGGGGGGCGGTGGCAGAATCCGCCGTCGGCGTCGTTCTCGGGCGTGACCCAGGAGACTCTGCCACCGACCACGACGAGGTCGTCGACCCGGTCGAGCCGGTCTGGCGGAGGGCCGGTGTAACCCTCAAGCCCCAGGTCGTCCCAGGCCTTCCTGACGAACTCCGTCACGAAGGAGTCCATGCCCGTGCCCATGTGGCGCCTCTGTACGTAGGGGTGTCGCGGTCGCGACGAAGGCTACTGCGTTGCCGGACCCCCGCGCTTGACGGTGGCGAGCAGGCCGGCGACGGCGGTGTGGCTGGTGTTGAGGATGGTGCTGGGGTCGTCGCTCTCGCGCAGGTGCAGTGTGCCGGCGGGCGCGGTGGCCAGTTCGAGGCAGTCGTTCTGCCCGCTGCCGCTGTAGGTCGACTTCTGCCAGGTCACATCAGACATAGTGGTTCTCCGACTTGATGCCGTTGAGCAGCGTGAGTAGGGCTCGGCGGGAGGGAGCGATGATGTTGTCGGGCTCCTCGCTCTCACGTAGCCGCAGTGTGCCAGCGGGGGTAGCGGCCAGTTCTAGGCAGTTCGTGTTCGGATCGCCGCTGCTGTAGGTCGACTTCTGCCAGTTCAGCTCAGTCACGGTGCTCTCCTGTCTTGATGCCGCTGAGGAAGGTGCTCAACGTTTGTCGGGACAGATTGAGGATGGTGGCGGGCTCATCACTCTCGCGCAGGTGCAGCGAGCCGGCTGGCGCGGTGGCCAGTTCGAGGCAGTTCGTGTTGCCGTCGCCGCTGCTGTAGGTCGACTTCTGCCAGTGCAACGCGGACATTTCTTCCTCTCACTGGATGTACAGCAGGTGTTGGATGAGGCCAAGCGAGTCCCGCTGGGTGACTTTCCTGGGGGCCTCTGCAGGAGCGAGGGGAGGCAGCGCCAGCTCGGACAGTCGATGCAGGATGCCGCTGTATCGAGATACGTGCGTCTGCTCGTCAAGAAACTGGGCACCGAGATCATGCTCCATGTAAACGGTGTCGAGTTCTGCCTCAACGCCACGGAAGAGGATGAACGGCCCGCCTACAGCCGGGAGAAGCTGTGAGGTGAAGGGTACGACCTGGATGGTCACGTGTGGAAGCTCCGCGACTTCCAGCAAGTGTGCCAATTGCCGTCGCAGTACTTCGGGATCAACGAACTGCATGCGTAGCGCCGCTTCGTGTACTACCGCGTGGTAGTGGGGCGCAGATGCGCTGGACAACAGTTCCTGCCGTTTGAGGCGGTACTCAAGGAAACGGCGGACCCGGTGTTCGTCATGGTGACAGGCACGCAGTAGCTCTTCGGCGTACTCAGGAGTCTGTAGTAGTCCGGGGATGTGTACGGTCTCGAAGCCGCCGAACGCTCGGGAGGTCGCTTCGAGTTCAGCCAAGTCCCGCGCCCGGTCATCGACATCGCGCGCGAAGGCTCGCCACCAGGCATGCCGACTGGCACGAGTCATCTCGGCGAGTGCACTGATAAAGGTTTCAGACTTGCATCCGTATAGCTCGGTGAGGGTACGTAGCTTCTCCTCAGAGATGGCGGTGCGGCCGGCTTCGATGTGGCTCAGGTGAGGCCCGCCGAGTCCCACGTGCGCACCGGCCTCGACTGCTGAAAGGCCGTGGCTGACACGTAGTTTGCGCAGTTCGGAGCCCAATCTACGTTGTCGGTGAGTTGGATTGCTGCGTAGTCCCATGTATTCGTCCTAGCAGCCACTCCGTGGCCGTTCGGTCAGCTAGCGCCGGCGTCACTCAATAGGGGGAACAGTGTTGATTTGGGTGCATGCTGCAACCCGTCGTGGGTTACCTTCAATCGCATACCCCCTCGCTCGTGTAAGTCGGAAGTGCCCCGCCCCCCACGGCCAGTTGGGCGCGGCAACGCCACCGCTGCGGCTCCGGGGTTGCCGATGCCCCCCGTGCTGTCCATGCCGGGCGCCCCCGTACGCCAGGAGCCGTGCCGCCCATGTGTCCACAGATCCCCTCCCCAGCGCACCCGTTCGTGCCGCCTTCGCCCGACTTCTCGCTCACCTTCCCGCCGGACCCGGCCTGGGTCCGTACGTGCCGGGAGACGGTACGCACCTCCAGCTGCTCGGCGGTGGAGAAACCGGACTCCGACCGCCGGGAGTTCGCCGAACTCGCCGCCCTGCTCGCCTCCGAGGCGGCCACGAACGCCATCACCGCCAGCGCGGCGGCGGGCTGCCCGTACCCGATCACCCTGTACGGCGAATGGCTCGCCGAGGGCGGCCCGTTCCGGATTCACGTCCGCGACGCGGCTCCTGGCCTGCCGAGTGTGCGACACGGCGTGTCCGATGACGAGGAGCACGGTCGCGGTCTCTACCTCATCGCCAGTCTGGCCAGCCGGTACGGCACCTGTGCGGACGGTCCGGGGCCGGGCAAGTCGTTCTGGTTCCAGCTGGAGCGCACGGCGGGCGCGCCGTGAGCTGGCGCGACCGCGTGGTGCGGCTGGACGAGCGGCAACTCCAGGCGTCGGTCGACGTGTTACGCCGGTTCACCGGGCTGCGCCTGGAGCTGCCGCCGCCCTCGTGTCCGCTGCCGCACGCCGCTGCTGGCCGGTGCGGGAAGCAGCTCGCGGTGGTGCGGCGGCTCGGCGCCCAATTGCGCTGCCGGTCGGGTGTCCAGGGGCGGGTGGTGCTGGAGGGTGTGCTGCTCGACGGCGGGGCGTTGGACGACGTACGGGCAGAGTCCACAGCGGAAGGAGCATCGCGATTCACGCCGGATATGGTGGTTTGCTCGGCGGACTTCCTCGACTCGGAGCGCCGAAGCCTCCATCCACAGGCTGTGGATATCGTGGTCGAGGTCGTCACGCCGGACGCCTCGGACGCGCGCGTGGCCGAGGCCGTCGCCCGGTACGCGGCGGCCCGCGTCCCTCTGCTGCTGGTGGTCGACCCGCGCCCGCGAGCTCCTGCCGCCGCCCCTGACCGGCGCTCCAGTCCGGCACCACCCGGCGGTCGTTGGGCGTTGTACGCCGCCCCGGTCGGTCGTGCGTACTGGCGGAAGACCGTCGGCGCGTACGGCGAACCGGTGCCGCTGCCCGAGCCGTTGAGCCTGGCGCTGAGCACGGACGGACTCCCGGCGTACGGCCCGTACGGCTCGTGCGCGGGCTGACCGCTCAAGCCTCCCTGACCTCGTCGTAGCGGCCGAGGAAGCGTGCGGCACCGTCCTCGACTCGGTGTAGGAAGAGCCCGTTGGTGGGGACCAGCTCGTTCGTCGTGCTCTGGAACTCGATGGTCCTGGACAGTCCCTCGTACGTGACGTCGCGGAGTTGTCCCACCAGTGCGCCCCGTTCCACGCCCCTGGCCGCGAGGTCGCGCATCGTGCGCGCGACGTACCGCACGGCGTCGTAGCCCTCCACCGCGTACGGGGGGATGTCGCGCCGCTCGAAGCGTGCGCGGTAGGCGGCGACGAACTCCGCCGCCTTGGGCAGTTCGGCCGGATCGGCGTAGGTGGTGGAGATCAGCCAGCCCTCGCTCGCCTCCCCGGCCTCGGCGAGGAACTCCCGTTGGAGGACCGGCTGGCGCGCCAGCCGGGTGCCTCGGAATCCGGCCTCGGAGAGCGCACGGGCGCAACGTGCGGCGCGGCTGGGCGAGTCGCCGCAATACACGACGGCGTCGCTCGCGGCGGCGCGTACGGCGGCGGCGATCGGGCCGAAGTCCGCGCTGTCGGCGGCCACGGAGTGGGCGGTGGGCGTGCCGTGCAGCAGGCGGGTCAGCGTCTCGGCCGCCCGGTCGCTGACCCGGCCGGTGGCCTGGTCGTCCAAGACGGCCGTTCGGCGGGCGCGGCTGACGTTGTTGAGGTAGTGCAGCAACGGCACCTCCAGACCGGTCTCGTCCTGTCTGAGCTGGACGAAGACCTCTTCCTGGCGCGCGCTGAACGAGGCGTCGCAGGAGACCGACACGAGGGGCAGCAGGGACTTCTGGTAGCGGGCGATCACCGCCTTGGTCCCGGTACGGCCGGTCGGGCCGATGACCGCCAGGACCTCGGGGTCGGCGGCGTGGTCGTCCGCGACCCGCTCGGCACGCCGCTCCTCGCCGCGATCGTCCCGCACCCTCAGGGCCAGGTCGAACGGGCGGTCGGCGCGGGCGTTGTGGTCCGCGAGTGCCAGCCGTATCCCACGCTCCTGGGCGCGTCCGGCGTCCCGTTCGGGGCCGGTCAGGTCGGCGTGCAGCCCGATGAGGTGGCGCGGCAGCCCGCTGCCGGGACCCGCGCCACGTTCGGTCAGCCGGGGAGCCGCCCACGCGACGACTCCGCCGCCGACCACGCAGGCCCCGACCGCCGAGGCGAGCCTCAGCAGCCGCCGGCGGGCGGGTGGCTTCGCGTCAGTCGAAGGGGCGGGTGCCCGGTCTGCCGGCGGCGCGGGCGGCGCCGTGGTGTTCGGTCTGTCCGGACCGTTCAACTCCCGTGCGTCGTCGCTCGCTTCGTGACGCTGCTCCCGCTGCCGGCCCGTCGCCCGGTCCGGTTCGGCGGTCGGAGGGTCCGGCAGGGTCAGCACGGCGGCGGAGCGCTCCGCCACCAGCCGCGTCAGCGCCCCGGGCAGCCAGTTCGCCTCCGTGTCCGGGACGGCTACGCGAGGGTCTGGCCGCGCCCGTCCGTCCCGGGCCCGTGGTCGCAGCGCCTCGTGCACCTCCCGCGCCTCCGGCCGATCGGCCGGGTCCTTGGCCAGGCAGGCGACGAGGAGCGACAGCAGGTCGGTCGGTACGCCGTCGAGGTCCGGCTCCTCGTGCACCGTGCGGTAGAGGACGGCCGCCGCGAGGCCCGAGCCGAACGGGTGGCGGCCCGTCACCGCGTACGCCAGGACCGCGCCCAGCGCGAACACGTCGCTCCTCGGGCCGAGTTCGCCGCCCCGGGTCGGCATCTGCTCGGGCGGGAGGTAGCCGGGCGTACCGATCATGGCCCCGCTCTCCGTCAGGGCGGTGGCGCCGCTGAGCCGGGCGATGCCGAAGTCGATCAGCCGGGGGCCGTCCAGCGCGAGCAGGACGTTCCCCGGCTTCACGTCGCGGTGCACGAGGCCCGCCGCGTGGACCTCGGCGAGCGCCTCGGCGAGCCGGGCGCCCAGCAGACGTACGGTCGCGACCGGCAGCGGCCACGAGCCGACGGCCTCCGCCAGGGCGGGCCCCGGGACGAAGTCCGTGGCCAGCCACGGTTCGCGCTCCTCCGGCGCGGCGGCGACGATCGGCACCAGCCAGCGCCCGCTCAGCCGGCTCGCCGCCGCCACCTCCCGTCGGAAGCGGGTCCGGAAGCCGGGGTCGGCGGCGTGCTCGGCGTGGATCACCTTCAGCGCGACCGGCGCGCCACCGGGTGAACGTGCCAGGTACACCACGCCCATGCCGCCCGCGCCGAGCCGGCGGAGCAGCCGGTATCCCCCGATGCTGTCGGGATCGCCACGTCTGAGCGGTCGCATGCCGGGCGCCCGTCAGCCCACGGTGGGAGCGTCGCCGCGGAAGCGGAGCGAGCCCTCCGTCACCTCGTAGAGGAACACGCCACCCGTCCCCTGGAAGGAACCGGTCTCCGGATCGAAGACGTACTTCTTGGTGACGCCCTCATACGTGCTCTTCCGCAGCCGCTTCACCAACTCACCGCGTTTCGGAGGGCGTGGTTGCCCATCCTGGCTTTCCTCGGACGGGGTCTCGCGCGGGGATCCGTCCTTCGCCCCGCCCGGCTTCGCCGCGTTCTTGATCTCTCGGAGGACGAGCTTGGCCGCGTCGTACGCCTCCGCGGCGTAGGGTGGCGCCGCGACACCGAACCGCTCCCGGAAGGCTGTACGGAAGTCGGCCGCCTTCGGCGTCTCCGCCACATCCACGAACGACGCGGTGACCAGCCAGCCCTCGGCCGCCTCGCCCGCCCGCTCGCGGAACCGCGGTTCGGTCAACGCCGGCGGACCCAAGCGCGGGCCCTCGAACCCGGCCGCCGCGAGCGCCCGGGCCACCCTCACCGCGCCCGCTGCCTCGCCGGCGTAGACGAGCGAGTCGATGCCGGCCCCGAGCATGTCGGTGACCACCGGTTCCAGGTCCTTCAGGTCCGCCGGGACCACCCGCGGATAGGCCGGCATCCGGGCGCTCCGCAGGTTCTGGGACGTGATGGTGGCGCACTCCCAGGCGTACGTCTCCGCCGTACGGTCCTGGAGCAGGCCCGGCAGGCCCTTCTCGCCGTTCCGGGCGGCCTGGTTGATGAGGTGCGCGGCGAGCGGGGCGGACAGCGTGGCGTTGTCGGGACGGCAGAGCACCACCGACCGGGAGCCCTTCGCCCCCAGCGCGATCCCCCCGGCCGAGACGGGAAGCATGGCCAGCCACGCCTCGTCGTACGTGTCGGCGACCGCCAAGGCCGTCGCCTCGCTGCTCGGGCCGAGCGCGGCGAGCACCCCGGTGTCCTCGGTGAGCCGGCGGGCGGCGCCCGGGGCGCGCTCCGGGTCGCCGCCGTCGTCAGCGGTGCGCAGCGCCAGCTCGAACGGCCGGTCCTCGCCGGCGTTGTACTGCTCCACGGCCAGCCGGGCGCCCCGCTCCTGTGCCCGGCCGACGGCCTTCCCCTCGCCTGAGAGGTCGGCCTGGACGCCGATGGCCCAGCGCGGTTCCCCGCCCGTACCAGAGCCGTCCCGCAGCACGGTCCAGGCGCCCGCGCCGGCCCCGGCCGCCAGCAGCGCGCCGCCGGACAGGGCGAGGAGCCGACGGCGGGTGGGGCGCGCGGGGCCGGTGCCGTGTTCGGTGGGAGCCTGGTCGTCCCCGGCGGACGCCTGGTCGCCGTCCCCGGTCGGGGGCGGCGCGGCGGTCTCCTCGTTCGCCAACTCCCGGGCCCGCGCGCTGTGTCCGGCGGCGGTCGGCTCGATGTCGGGCAGGGCCAGCAGTTCGTCGGCGTGGTCGGCGATGCTCCGTACGATCGCCTCCGGCAGCCAGTCGGCCGCGTCACCCTCCGGGGCGTCACCCTCCGGGGCGGCGCCGACCTCCGCGGCGGTGTCGCCCTCAGGAGTGGTGTCGCCATCAAGGGCGGTGTCGCCGTCCGAGGCGCCGACCAGCTCCGCCCTGATCCGCTCGGCCGCCGGGCGGTCCGCCGGGTCCTTCGCCAGGCAGGACAGCAGGAGGCGGCGCAGGTCCGCGCTGTCGTCCGGCAGGCCGTCCAGGTCCGGCTCCTCGTGCACCGTGCGGAAGAGCAGCACGGGTGACGTGCCGGTGCCGAACGGCGGCCGGCCGAGCAGCGCGTACGCCAACAGGCAGCCGAGCGAGAAGACGTCGCTCGCCGCTCCCACCTGGCCCCCGCGCGCCAGGGCCTGCTCGGGGGAGAGATAACCGGGCGTGCCGATGACTCTCTCCGGAGCGGTGAGCGCCGTCTCGTCGGTCGCCCGCGCGATACCGAAGTCGATCAGCCGAGGGCCGTCGAGAGCGAGCAGGACGTTCGCCGGCTTGACGTCCCGGTGCGCCAACCCGGCGGCGTGCACCGCCTCAAGCGCCCCGGCCAGCATCCCGGCCAGGGCGCGCACGCTGTGTACGGGCAGCGGGCCGTGCCGTCCGACCGCGTCGGCCAGCGAGGGGCCGGGCACGAAAGCGGTCGCCAGCCAGGGCTCGGCGGCGTCCGGTGCCGCGGCGGTGACCGGCACGGCCCAGGGGCTCGACACCCGGCGGGCCAGGTCCACCTCACGACGGAACCGGGCGCGGAAGTCGGGGTCGTCCGTGTGCTCGGCGTGGATCACCTTCAGGGCGGCCAGTGCCCCCTCGGTCGTACGGCCGAGGTACACGACGCCCATACCGCCGGCGCCGAGCCGGCCCAACAGCCGGTACTCGCCGAGCCGGGCGGGGTCGGAGGGACGCAGCGGCTCGGTCACGACGCCTCCAGTTCGGTTTCGAGGTCGACGAGCATGGCGGCCATTCCCTCGTTGGTGGCCTTGTCGACCGCCTCGGGCTTCCGGCCCTCGGAACCCTTTCCGACGACGGTGACGTTGATCCGGCCGAGACGGGAGCGCATCCAGGTGTAGTAGTGCGGGCCGCCGAGTTCGTCACTGACGAACTGGCCCTGCTCGACCACCGAGTCCTCCGCGTTCTTGTTGAACGCGCCGTGCGTCAGGGGCACGGTCAGCAGTCCGGTGACCGTCTCCGTCGCGCTCAGTCGCTGTTCGGGGCAGCGCAGCGCGTCCTCGACGATCCGGGCCATCGCCCAGTCGGCGTCGGTCTCCGCACGGTGGACGGTGACGGTGGCGGCGACGCGTACCGGACCCTTGCCGTCCGCGGCGGGCAGCTCGCTGGACCGGGACAGGGTCGCGAGCACGGACGACGGCAGCTCCTCGCGCTGCCAGCGGCACTCCTCGTCGAGCACGCCGAGGGTGCTCGGATCACTCTCGTAGGGACGCTGCTTGACGTAACCAGGCCCCCAACGGCGGGGCGTGGCGGTGACCTCGCGTACCAGTTCGCGTGCCTGCGCTGGCGTACGGGGGACTCGGCTCCGCTCGGGTGTGAAGTCCGGCCCGGTGGGGGTGGCCGACGGCGCCGGCGTGCTGTCGCCGCCCGGGCCGGAGCTTGGGCCGGAGCTGGGGCTGTCCTCGCTGGTGGAACAGCTCGATATGAGCAGTCCGGTGGCGAGGGCGACCGCGGTGGTGGCGGGCACCCGGGTGCGTGCGCGTCTGACAGGCGGCATGGAGTCCGTTTCTCCTGGGCGAGTTGGCGAGTGATCCTAGTGACGAGACGCAGCAGCATCACGCACGGTTCTCGTCACATCACGCCGAGCCGCACGTCCGGATGGCCCATTAGCTCGGCGAGCTCGGTCTGACCCGTCCTGGGCCGGTCTGGTCAGTAGTGCGGCACGGCCTGTGCCTCGCCCTCCCGCATCGCGGAGGCGTGCGCGCAGATCCCGGGCGCCGTCCAGCGCGCGGCTCGTACGGTGTCGATGGCCGACCGGCGGCCCTCCAGCGCGCTCCGTACGAACTCGTGCACCAGATGCGGATGCGAGCCGCCGTGTGCTCCGCGCACGGCGTACGGCTGCCCGGTGCCGGGGTCGTAGCAGCCCGGCCGGGTGAACCGCCGGATCTCGGGTGGCAACAGGTCCGCGTGGTCGGGGAGTTCGACCCGCTGCTGGTCGATGGGCCGGCCGCGCCGGCCGGGCGGGCGCTCCAGCACGGTGAACCGGGCCGGACCCTCGTCCCGGAGCTGTTCCCACTCGAAGGAGGCGTGCTCGCCGTAGACGGAGAAGCCCTCCTGGTAGGCGCGGCCGGTCCGGAAGAAGGACATGGTGACCTCGGCCGCCAACTCGTCCCGGTCCAGCCGGAACTGCGCGGTCTCCACCGGGAAGACGTTGTCGTAGTCCCGGATCAGGCGCTCGGGCAGCCGGCCGGAGCCCAGGCAGCGGACGCTCGTGGCGCGCGCGTCGGCGAGGGCGAGCAGCGGGGCGAGGGCGTGGGTGGCGTAGTGCATGGGCGGGAAGCCCCACCAGTACGTCGGATAACCCTCCAGGTCCTGCGTGTGATAGCCGCGCAGGAAGCTGAGTCGCCCCAGCGTGCCGCTGTCGCGCAGCGCGCGGGCGTAGAGGTACTCGCGGCCGTAGAGGGTGGTCTCCATCATCATGTACGAGGTGCCGGCGACCCGTTGGGCTTCGATGATCTCCTCGAGGTCCGCCAGGGTGGTGGCCATCGGCACCGCGCAGGCGCAGTGCCGCCCGGACCGCAGCACCTGGAGCGTCTGCCGGGCGTGCCGCGGGACGGGGCTGACCAGGTGCACGGCGGCGTACCGTTCGTCGGCCAGCACCTCGTCCAGGGAGTCGAAGCGGTCCCGGACGCCGTGCCGGTCGGCGACCCGCGCCAGTCGCTCGGGGTCGGTGTCGCAGACGCCGACCCGGGTGACGTCCGGGTGACGGTGGTAGATCGGGAGGAACTCCTCGCCGAAGCGGAGTCCCACGACGGCGACGGCGAGCCCTGCGGAGGACGTCATGTCGTCGTACTCCTCTCGTTGTCATGCAACTGTCCTACGGCCGTCGTACGGCGGTCGTGCGGCCGACCCTCGCACGGGCGCCGGCGGAACCCCGGCGGATGCGCGGAACCACGGCGAATCGGGCGGCGTGTCAGTGGGTTCGGGAAAGAACCCACGACACGACGGGGGACTCATGAAGCGCGTGATGGCCAGTACGGGCGCCTTGGCGGTGCTCGTGACCGGCATGGTGACCTTCGCTCCGGCCGCCTCGGCCAACAGCGTCCATCTCCGGTTCAACGGCATGCACGACGGCAAGGTCGAGGGCTGGTGGCATGACAAGACCGACCGGCTCTGCGTCAAGATCCCGGGCAAGCGCAATAAGCACTACAAGGCGGTCGCGGTCATCTATCCGACCAGCGCCGGTCCCGGGAAGAAGATGTTCAAGATCAGCGACCGGGGTGGGGGCGGTCGGTCCTGCACCAAGAACCTGTCGATTCGCGAGGACGCGGAGTACGTCTTCGAGCTGGAGGAGTGGGCTGGTGGTGCGCATCCCACCAACGGCCGGAACCGGGTCTTCCACACCTGATCCCACCCCGGGCGCGGCCGGGCGGGCGGTCGTTCGTGCTCAGGCGCGCTCTCGTCGCGGGCGCGGCTCCGGCTCGGGGTGCGGCTCGGGCTCCGGGTGCTGGTGGGCCGTACGGCACAGGGCGTGCAGCTCGTCCGCCGCGGCGATGCCCAGGGCGGGCTCGTCCGGCCGGTACGCGCTGTGTCGTACGGTCACCGGGCCGCGCTGGTCGGCCCACTCGTCCGCGCGCAGGCCGTCGAGCAGCGCGTCCAGCAGGGCCCGGTCGGCGGCCGGGTGGTGGAAGGGCTCGCCCGGCGCCGACAGCAGGGACATGCCGGACCAGTCGCCGGCCGGGAGGAGCAGCGTCACCGGGCCGCGCGCGGCGGTCAGCCTCCGGGCGAGCCGCCGGCCGAGCTCGGCGCATTCCGCCGGGGTGGTGCGCATCAGTGTGATGGCGGCGTTGTGCTGGTGCAGCCGCCGGTCCTGGTAGCGGACCGGTACGTCCGGCAGCGGGCCGAACATCACCATGTCCAGCCCGCCCAGCGCGATGACCTGCGGGAGGCCGCGCGCGCCGGCGGCGGTGAGCCGGTCGGGCCCGGCCGAGCAGATGCCGCCCGCGAGGTCGTCCGCCAGCTCGGTCGGGGTGAGGTCAGCGACGGCCGCCAGCGCGCCGTCCCGGGCCAGCGCCTCCAGCGCGCGTCCGCCGGTGCCGTTGGCGTGGAAGACGAGGACGTCGTATCCGAGGGTGGTCATGCGGTCCCGGAAGGCGTCCACCCCGGGTGTCGTCAGGCCGATCATGGAGGCGCCGACGACGGGACGTACGGGCCGGTCAGACCGTACGGCACCGGCGGTGGCGGCATCGGACCCGG
>NZ_LJGU01000089.1:35780-42517 GCF_001751245.1 Streptomyces oceani | reverse complement strand
TGCCCGACGGTCGCGGCCGGCGGGCGACCGCCGGCCGACGCCACCGCGTCCCGGCCGATGTCCGGCGTGATGCCCGGGGCGCCGAGCACGCCAGCGTCGATCAGCAGTACGGAACACCCGTGGTCGGTGAGCCGCGTACGCAGGTGGGCGTACTCGGCGTGCTTGGTGTCCAGCGTCCCGATCAGGACCACTACGGGCACGTGCGTCTCCTCGCTCGCGGCTGTCCCGGCCGAGGCCGAGGCCGTACGCGGCGCAGGCGTCTCGGCGGGCGTGTCAGGGAAGTGTGCAGAGTGGGGCATCTGACCCGCCTTCCGACGATCACCGGCACAAGGCGACCGACCTGAGAGCGTCCGGCGGTGGGTGAGCGGCGTCGGTCGCCGATGCCCGGCGCCCGGCTGCGTTGTCGTTGGTCGACAGCGCCTCCGGCTGCCTCCCTCCTCCGCCTTGCCGGACTTGGGCCTCGACGCCCTCCTTCTCCCACTCACCCACCGCCGGACGCTCTCAGCGAGAAGTATCTCGGATTGCACCGAGCACATCGATATATCATGGTACTAACCGGTATGTGTCAGGCGCATGAGGGGGACATCCTGAACGCAGCGGAGGCTGATCCGGGGCCGGACATCGGACGGTCCGAGACCGCGTCGGAGCGGACGACCGCCCGGGCCGCACGCACGGCCCGAGCGGGTGAAGTGTTGGATCTGGTACGGCGCGGACGGGCCAGCACGACCTCGCAGATCGCACAGCAGATGGGACTGGCCCGGTCCACCGTCGCGGAGCGCGTCGAGCTGCTTCGGGCGCACGGCCTCCTGGAGCAGGGCCCGGACGTCGGTGCGGGCGGTGGCTCGGGTGACAGCAGGGACAGCGGCTCGGGTGGCAGCAGGGACAGCGCCGCGAGCGGCACCGCACGCCGGGGCAGGCCGCCCTCCGTGCTCACCTTCAACCCCGGCGCGGGCCTCGTCCTCACCGCGCAGCTGGGCATGAGCGCCATCCGGGCGGCCGTCACCGACCTGCACGGTCGGATTCTCTGGAGCCGGTTCGTCGACCTGGACATCGGCTACGGCCCGGACGTCGTACTGGCCCGGGTGGAGCGCGAGTTCACCCGGGGTCTGACCGCGCTCGGCGCCTCACCCGCGCGCGTGCACGGCATCAGCGTGGGGGTGCCGGGCACGGTGGAGCTGGGCACGACCCAGCCGCCGCCCAGCGGCCCCACCCGGCCCTGGATCGACTACCCGATCGCGGAACGGCTCGCCAACCTGTACCCGGGCCCGGTCTTCGTCGAGCCGGACATCAACCTGCTGGCGCTCGGGGAACACCGCGGGGCCTGGCCCGACGCCCCGGTCTTCGTGCTGCTCAAGGTCGGTACGGTGATCGAGTCCGGCATCGTGATCGGCGACCGGGTGGCACGCGGGGCCGCCGGCCTGGCCGGGGAGATCGGTCACACACACGTGCCCGGCGCGTCCGCGGAGTGCGCCTGCGGCAACGTCGGCTGCCTCAGCGCCATCGCCTCCGGCGGCGCCCTCGCCCGTACGCTGAACGACGGCGGGCACGCCATCGGGACCGCCCGCGAGGTGGCCGAGGCGGCGAACGGGGGCGTGCTCGAGGCACGTCAGGCGGTACGGGAGGCGGGCCGGGAGATCGGCGAGGTGCTCGCCGGGGTGATCAACCTGCTCAATCCGCAAGTCATCAGCATCTGGGGCTACTTGGCCGACGCCGGGGACCACCTCTTCGCCGGCGTGCACGAGAGCGTGTACCGCTACGCCGTGCACGCCGCCACTCGCAACCTGCGGATCGAGCGGTCCCGGCTGGGAGACGACGCGAGCACCCGGGGCGCCGCCGCGATGGTCGTGGAGCGCACTCTGCTGCCCGAGGCGATCGACCGCTACATCCAGCGGGCGCAGGACTGCGAGCAGGTGCACGAGCCCGGCTGACGTGGCGGCCCGCGTGCCCCGGCGCGGCGGCCCGCGTGCCCCGGCGCCGGCAACCCACGCCGATGACCTCGGCGTTCCCGTGCCAGAGTTGCGGAGGACACATTGCCCGCCAGCCCGGGTACGACTACCTTGGGGCTGCCAGCAGGCACGTGTTGTCCTGGGGTTGGCCGGGTGTTCCCGGTCAGCCACGCCATACCGGCCGTCCGTAGAGAAGGAGGTGTGCGGTTATGCGTACGAACCTGCCGTGGTCGCGCCCGCGTACTGTCACCCCGAACCTTCAGACCACGGAGACGCCGTGTCGCAACACTCCGAGCAGCCGGCCCCCCGCGCTGCCCACAAGCCCCTTCGCATCACCGCGCTGACCGATCCCGAACCAGCCGTCGCCAGCGAGCGCCTGGTGTGGCTCGCGTCCGACCTGGACGGCATACCCACTGGCTCCGCCTTCCTCCGCCGCTTCACGCACGCCGGCCAGTCGCACCTCGCCGAACTGCACCTGAGCGTGCATCCCGCCGAGCGCCGACAGGGCACCGGCAGTCGGCTGCTGGAGGCGGCCGTGGCCGCCGCGCGCGCGGACGGCCGGCGCAGCGTGCTGGCGCAGGCGGGAGCCGGTTCGCCCGGCGAACGCTTCCTGGCCGCACGCGGGTTCCGCCCGGTGCTGGCGCTCACCTACGCCCGGTTGCCGCTCGACGGCGGCCCGCCGGCGGACCGTACGGACGGCGGTGAGGGCGACCGTACGGACGAGGCCGCGCCCGCGTGCCGCCTCGATCGGGCGGCGCTCGCGGAGCTGGCCCGCCGGCCGCACCCCGGATACCGGCTGGTGAGCTGGTCCGGCATGGTGCCCGACGAACTGGCCGAGACCTTCGCAGCGTCCCGCCGCGCGATGGACGACATGCCCATGGACGACACCGACTACGGCACCGTGGCCTGGGACATCGCACGCGTACGGGCCGCGGCCGAGGCCGTGGCGAAGCGCGGCGACCTGTTGTACACGGTGGTGGCCGTCGACACCTCGGACGACTCGATAGCCGCCTTCACCGAGGTCGTGGTGCCGGGCAACGGCCGGGGCGACGGCCAGCACTACGGCACCGGCGTGCTGCCCGAGCACCGGGGCCGCGGCCTCGGCCGCTGGATCAAGGCCGAGTCGGTGCGCTGGGTGCGGGGGGAACACCCGGGGCTGGGCGGACTGTTGACGGACACGGCGGACAGTAACCCGTACATGCGGCGGATCAACGACGCACTGGGCTACCAGCCGACGCACCGCAGCGTCGAGTACCAGCTCGACCTGTGAGACCTTCCTGAGCCCCGGACGCGACCGGGACCCGATCCGGTGGTTCGCGCGGGCTGCGCGTCGGATCGGGTCCCGGCCCTGCTCAACCCGCCGGCGCGACCCGGACGGGGAGGCTGTGCCAACCGCGCAGCACGTTGTTCAGCGCGCGCACGGGCTCGCCGTCCAACTCCAGTTCGACACAGCGGTCGACGAGCGAGGACAGCAGCGATCCGGCCTCCAGAGCGGCGAGGTGGTTGCCGGCGCAGGAGTGCGGCCCGCTGCCGAGCGCCAGGTGCTCGGCGGCGTCGGCGCGGTCCACCCGGAAACTGTCCGCGTCCGCGCCCCACTTGCGCGGGTCGCGGCCGGACGCGCCGTGGGAGACCCAGAGTTGGTCGTTCGCCGCGATCGCCGTACCGCCGATATGGGTGTCCCGGGTGGCGCGGCGGCCGAAGCCCTGCACGGGCGCGTCGTAGCGGATGGTCTCGTGGAAGGCGTTCTCGCTGGAGGCGTCTGACGCGCGTAGAGCCGCCCACTGCGCGGGGTGAGTGGCCAGCAGGTGGATGGCGGTGGACAGCCCGTGGATCGTGGTGTCCATACCGGCGGTGGTGTAGGCGGACATCAGCGGCACGCAGTCCGCCTCCTCCAACCGCCCGTCGTCCACCGCCTGGTAGATGGCGGACATCCAGGAGCCGGGCCGTACGGTGTCGCGGGACACCTCCTCGTGGAGGAAGGCCAGCATGGCGCCGGCGATCGGCGCGGACCGCTGGTAGCGCTCGTTGTCCGGTCCGAACAGGTCGAAGGTGGCCGCGGCGCCCTCCAGCACCTTCCCGCGAGTGGAGTCGGGCAGCCCCATCAGCTCCATCACCACGTCCGCCACCATCCGGGTGGCCAGCTCGACGGCGTCGAACCGGCCGCGGTTGACGTACTCCACGACCAGGTCGTCAGCCTGCCGACGGATGCGTTCGGCCAGGGACCTCATGGCGCGCGGATTGAGCTGCCGGGACAGCGGGCGCCGGAGCCGGGCGTGGTTCGCGCCGTCGGAGGCGAGGACGGTGCCGGCGAGGAACTGCTGGTTGGCCAGGTCGGTGAGGGCGACCCCGTCGACGCTGGAGAACGTCTCGGTGTCCTCCAGCACCTGCTTCACCTCGGCGTATCCGGTGACAGCCCAGGCCTGGTGGCGGCTGAGCCAGACGGCCGGGCCGGCTTCGCGGAGCGCGGCGTAGGGGGCGTACGGCTCGCTGAGCGTGGCGTCGCTGAACAGGTCGGTGTCGGAGACGGGCACGGCACCGGAGGCGGGTATGTCGGAGGGCGATATGTCGGAGGGCGCGGACTCGGAGGAGGGCAAGACGGGCCAGCCTTTCGGAGATGCGGCTCGGAACGTGTGGCTCGGATCGTGCGACTCGGAGACTCGGGAACTGTGCGGACGAGGGAACCGCGCGGATGGGGAGTTGCGCGGGTGGGGTGGTGGGTACGACTCGGTGCCGCGCGGCCTGGGGAGTGCCGGCGCGGGGCGGGAAGTTGACCGTTACGCCGAGGTCACGGAGCGGCTGAGCCGGTAGTCGATGAGGGACACCAGGGTGTCCCGGGTCGACGTGGGGTTACGGGCGTCCAGGTGCACCACCGGGACCTCCGGGCGCAGGTCCAGCGAGTCCCGGATGTCCTGGCTGGAGTAGGCGTACGCGTCCGGGAAGCGGTTGACGCCGACCAGGAACGGCACGCCCCGCTTCTCGAAGAAGTCGACGGCGGCGAAACTGTCCGTCATCCGCCGGGTGTCGGCGAGCACGATCGCGCCGATCGCCCCGCGCACCAAGTCGTCCCACATGAACCAGAACCTGTTCTGGCCTGGAGTGCCGAACAGGTACAGCACTATGCCGTCGAGGGTGCGGCGGCCGAAGTCCAGGGCGACCGTGGTGGAGGTCTTGTCGCTGACCCCGGACACGTCGTCGACCGGTTCGCTGGCGGTGGTGAGCTGCGCCTCGGTGGACAGCGGCTCGATCTCGCTGACCGCGCCGACGAACGTCGTCTTGCCCACGCCGAAGCCCCCGGCGATGAGGATCTTCGTCGAGTCGGGCACGGGCACCTCGGAATCGGGCGCGCTGGGCGCGCCGGGAGCGTTAACTGACATTCAGGAGTCCGTCTCTCACTCGTCGTAGCAGGGCGTCGGTGACCACGCTGTCCGCCGTCATGTCCAGCGGCGCGCGGGTGGTGACCTGTCCGGCCGCACGCAGTTCCGCCACCATCACCCCGGCGACGCCGACCGGCAGGCCCAGGTGCGCGGCGAGTTCCGCGACGGCGCGGCCCGTACGGCAGAGGGAGATGATCCGTGCGTGCTGGGAGCCGGAGGGCGGCCCCGTCACGCCACTGTCCGGCACCGCGGTCACCTGGGTGTCCAAGTGGATTCCGCTGTCACCGTCGAGGTCGTGCACCTTCCCGCCCGTGGGGGACCAGGGGCGGGAGCGGCGACCGGACGGCGGCGGACGCCCCGTCACGTGTTGGCACCTCCCTGGGCCGGGGTGCGTAGCTCGGCGTCCAGGACGTGCGCCAGCCGCTTGGTGAGCAGCGTGCTCTCGTACGCGATGGTGCCGAGGTTGGCGTCCTGCTCGACGCTGAGGGCGAGGTACGAGTGGTGGCCGATGCGGCCGACGACGACGAAGCCGTCCTCCATCTCCAGGATCACCCGGCGCACCGCGCCGCCGCGCTCCTCGGCGGCGTACCGGTCGGCGAGGTTGCCCAACACCGAGGCCATCGGGGCGCGGCGCTCGGCGGTGCTGTCGTCCAGGATGCTCCAGTACATGTGGACGCCCTCGTCGGAGAGGACGACCGCGCCGCGCACGCCCGCGATGTTGTCGATCTTCTCGTCCAGGATCTGCTGGACTTCCGGGTTCCTGGCCTTGTGGTTCCGGCTGAGGTGGTTGCTCATGGGGCTTCGTCTTCTTCCTGTTCTGCGGCACGGGTCCCGGACTGCCAGGCGCCCCAGTTGAGGCCGACAGTCGTGGCGGGCAGGTCGCGGTCCTGGTCGTACGCGGGGACGGCGGGGGAGGCGTCGGTGAGCTGGGGGGCGATGTGGGTCTGGGGTTGGCGTTTGGGCAGCGGCGGGGCGGCGGCGTCGGTCTGCTCCGGCTCCCCGGGCAGCGTCCCGCCACCTGTGTGCCCGCCGGGCGGGGCCGCTGGGCGGGGCTCGTTGGCCCGGGGGCCGCTCGTGGTACCGGGGGCCGGGGCGTCGGTCGTACGGGAGTCGGCGGGCCGCTCGGAGGCCTGCTCCTCGGTGGTGGCCGAGCCCAACGACCCGGTGTTCCCCGGGTGCGCACGCTCGGCGTGCGGGTTGCGTTTGGGCAGCGGGTCAGCGGCCGGGACGCGCGGCGAGGGCACGGACTCCTGTTGACCGGGCTGCTGTGGCCCCGGTTGTTGCTGGCCGTGCTGCTGGCCGGGCTGGTGCTGTGCTGGTACGGCGGGCTGTGCCGGCGTGACCGGCTGCCCGGGGTGCGGGCCGTCGTCCGGACGCGGCGTGCGGTGCTCGGACTGCCCGCCGCCCGCGGCGTGCT
>NZ_LJGU01000089.1:0-35162 GCF_001751245.1 Streptomyces oceani | reverse complement strand
AGGGGTCCATCGGCGTGTGGCCCCGCGTGTGGCTCCTCGGCTCGCACCGCGTCGGCGCCCGAAGGTACGGCGCCGGTCGGACCGGTGGGCCGGACCCGTGCGCCGACGCCGTGCCGCGGCTCCGGCTCCGGGCACTGCACCCCGTGCGGCAGCATGACGATCGCCTTCGTGCCGCCGTAGTCGGACATCCGCAGCCGCACCCGCAGGTCGTACAGCCGAGCGAGGTGGCCGACCACGAACAGGCCGAGCCGGCCGTCCTGGTTCTTCGCCATCGCCTCGAAGGTGGGCGGCTCCGACAGCGCCTCGTTGGCCTCGGCGTACTCCTCCTCGGTCATGCCGGTGCCCATGTCCTCGATCTCCACGGCGACACCGTGCACCGGGGAGACGCTGGTGACGGCGACCTGGCTGCCGTGCGAGAAGGACAGGGCGTTGTCCAGCAGCGCGGCCACCACGTGCATGACGGCGTTGACCGCCTCCGGCCGCACCCAGACGTTCGCCTTGATCTTGTTGTCCACCCGCTCCGGCTCGTCCGTCTCGGAACGCGCGTCGTGAATCAGGTCGGCCAGCGACTTCGGCTCGGTGTACGGCTCCTCGTGACCACCCGCGAGAGTCTGCAGGTTGTCCAGGTGCCGACGGGCGGCCACTCCGGGATGGTCCACGGTGATCAGGTCCCGCAGCACGCCGGCGTTCCGGGAGTCCTCGCCGTACTTCCGCTCCAGCTCGGTGAGTCGGCCAAGCTGCACCTCGATCAGGTTCAGCGTGCGGGAGCTGGTGGTGGCCACGAACCGGGCGAAGCCGTTCCGGTCCTCCGCCTGTGCCGTCGCCATCCGTACGGCCGTGCGCTGCGCGTTGTTCAGCGCGAGCGCCAGGCCGGTGAACTCGTCACCACGTTCCGTCGGGGTGGGGAACTCCGTGTCCGTGTCGATCCGTTCGCCGGACCGCAGCCGATGCACCACGGCGGGCAGCCGCTCGCCGGCCTCCTCGGCGCTGCTCCGCAGCATCCGCAGCCGGTTGGTGACCGAGCGCAGGATGCCGATGATCAGCACGGCGAGCCCGATGACCGCCGCGATGCTCAGGCCGACCTTCCAATAGACCGCCTCCCGTACCTCGTCCGCGCGGGCGTAGCCGTTCGCCAACAGGCCCTGGGTGCGGCTCAGGTTGAGCTGCCCGAACTGCTTCGCCACCTTGACGTAGGCGTCCTGCCACAGCTTCAGTTCCCCGGGCAGCTGCTCGATGGAGCCGTCCTGCTCCACGGTCGGGGCGTTCAGCACCGCCCGCTCGACCCGCTGCACGGTGCGCCAGGCGTCCCCGCGCACGATCCGCTGGTAGAGCGCCTTGTCCTTCTCCGGCAGGTACGGCGCGATCCAGCGCTCGTACATCACCCGCTGGCTGCCGTACGCCTCGGCGAACTGGCGGCGGTGCTCGGCGGACATCCGGCCGGCGGCGCCCGCCTGGGCGATCAGCGCGTTCTCCTGGCTCAGGCCCTCACTCGCCCAGAACAGGCCTACCAACGCGCGGGACTCGACGGTGAGTTCCGGATCGTCCATGGCACTGAGCGCCTGGTAGAACTCGACCATGTCGGCCAGCAGCCCGGTGTAGTAGCCGGTGGCCTGGTCGATGCCGGTACTGCGCTCGTCGACGGCCCGGCGGTTCTCCTTGAGCTGGTCCAGGGCGTCGTAGACCCGCTCGACGTACTGCCACTTGTGCCGCTGGTCGGTCTCCAACTCGGTGCCGGAGAGCCGCTTGAACGAGGCGATGCCCTGGTCCGTCCTCGCGCGCTGCTCGTCCAGCCGCGCCTTGGCCTTCCGGTTCGGGTCGGCCAGGTAGGCCCCCGTCAGGGTGCGTTCGGTCTGCGCCGAGGTGAACAGCGGCAGCGAGGCCTCACCCCCCAGTTCCCCCGTCGCGCTGTCGTTGCGGAGGTTGGTCTGCTGCTCCCAGTCGTCCTGCGCGTCGAACAGGACGAAGCCCAGCAGACCGAGGATGGACACGGCGGCGACCAGCACCAGCCGCACCCGTACGGTCAGCAGGCGTCGCCGCCTGGGTGCGGAGCCGGAATCCGGGGGGAGGTTCGTGCTCATGGGTCCTCATCGTTCGTCGGGTCACCGCCGCGCCGATGGGGGCGGAGCGGCGGCGGTGCGCGGAAGCCGGTGGGTACGTCGCGGGCTTCCGGGGCCATGGGACGCGTGCGCGGGCGAGCCGGCGCACACGGGACCGGTGGGCCGCCGTGCCACGGGGGCCGGACAGGGGTGCCGGCCACCAACTCGGCCCCGCGGCACGCGGGTCGGGGTCGACGGTACGGCCGGTGGGGCGGGGGTGCTGGACGAGGATCAGGCGCTCCGTCCGGCCGGGTCGGATCGGCTCACCGCCGCCGGCGCGCCCAGGGCGGGGTGTGCGGCGCCTATCGAGCACTGCGGCATCGATGCTCCCTGTCGAGCGGGTGTTCCCGCGCAGGCCCGTCGAGGTGGGCGCGGACGGCGTTGCCGAGGGTGCTGTTCCACGGCCGCCGTACCGCGCGCACGCCAGGCACTGGGCGGCGAACACGTACGTACGCGGGGTGACCAGAAAATCGGGGAATACCGGACACTCCGCGCCCCATGCGAGGGTAGAATAACCGGAAGATCGCCTTCTGGAGTGGCCAGGATAGAAACCCTCACGGAATGTCGCACGTTGGGGTCAGCCGTCGAACTGTCCAGCGAGCCTCCTTGGGTGACAGGCCGTCACCCCGGGCCGTGGCCGCGGGCTCCGCTCGCGGGGTGCCGGGCCGCGATCACCGCTCCCGCTTTGTCACCAAGTGCCCGCCGCGCGTTCGATGTTGAGACCACGTTTGGCCACGGGCACCCCGTGGGACGGAAGTCTGGACGGCGAGGTTGGTGGTCCAGAGGGCGGTAAACCCCGCCAGGGGGTGTGTCACACCTCACCCATACAGTCGGAACTCCACGCCGAATGGGGACAGCTGAGGGCGCGTGACCACGACGGTCCGCTGCCCGACGCGGCGAACGTCGCCGGGAAGCACGGAGTCGCGATCACCCCTGAGGACCCGTAGAAGCAAGGAGCGGAGCCCGGTACCCGATGATCTCCGACGAGGAGACCTCGGAGTACACCGGCTCACGCGACGTCGCGGTCGAGGGAAACGACATCACGGCGTCACCCGCGCGCGTGGCGCTGGCGCCCCTTCCTCACCTCATGCCGTCCGGCCCCGTGTCGACATCCGCCACGAAGTGGTCGAACTCGTCGTTCTGTACGCCCAGCACGAAGGCGTCCCACTTCGCCTGGGTGGTGGTCACGACGTTGTCCGGGTCCCCACTCTGCCGTAGGTGGACCAGGTCGCCCTCGCCGGCGGCGATCTCGATGCACTCGGCGTCCGGGTCCGGGTCGTCGGTGGCCCGAATCCAGTTCAGGCCGCTGAGGTCCTTCGGCTCGCTCATGGGACGCAGCTTAGAGCCTCCGGACGGCAGGCGTTCGCCGGCATGGTCGAGGCGTGCCCGAGTAGCGTCGAGACCATGGAGAGGACACATCGGCCCGCTGTGCGGGTGATCTGCCTGGACGCTGCCCAGCGCCCGCTCCTTCTTCGCTGGCGTGATCCTCTCGACGGTGCGTTGCTCTGGGAGCCGCCCGGCGGCGGCGTCGAGTTGGGCGAGACCCCGCTGGTCGCGGCCCGGCGCGAGCTGGCCGAGGAGACGGGCCTGGACCCCGCGGCGGTCGGTGACCGGTCCGTGCCGGTGGAACGTGACGTCTGGTGGAACGGCACACGGCATGTGGGGCCGGAGGAGTTCTTCGTGGCCCGGTTCGCCGAGGAGCGGCCGGCGTTGAGCCGGGCCGGCCTCCTTCCCGACGAACGGGTCAACCTCCTCGGTCACGCCTGGTTCGCGTGGTCCGACCTGAACACCTCGGCGGAGCGGATCGAGCCGCCGGCACTGGTGTCCGTCCTCGCCGCCCTGGTGCCGGACGGTCCGTGGCGCGGTCCGGGGCCTTGAGGCTGGGGTTGGCGGGTCCGCGTCCCAGCCGGTCACGACACGTGGCGGGTCCGAGCGGGCCACGGGCGCGCGGCCGACGGCTCGTACGGGTACGGCCTCGTACGGCACGCCGGCCTCGTACGGCACGGGGGCTTCGTACGGCACGGGCGTGCGGCCGGGGCGCGCAATCAGCCGCCGAAGCTGGTGCGCGCGAGCCAGAAGTCCAGCAGCCCGGCGTCCCCGAGCACCTCCACGCGCTCGCTGTCGGCCGGCAACCGCCGGTAGAACACCCGCAACACCTCGGTCAGCGGCCCCCGCAGCGCCACCGTCGCGGTGCCGTGCGTGCGGTGCCAGCGCGGGCCGGTCGGTTCCAGCTCGATCAGCCACTCGGCGCGTACCGCCTCGTCGGCGTCGGTGGCGTGCAGATGGAGGCTGTCTCCGGCACGCTCCCGCAACTCCCGCAACTCGGGGTCGTCCTCCTGGGCTTCGGCCGAGCAGACCAGGTCCAGCCATTCGTCGACGCAGTCCGCGGCCACCTCCGGCGCCACCGCGTACGCGGTGGCGGTGGCGAGGCAGGCGTCCGCGCGGTGGATCACCGTCTCGTGGGTCATCCGGCGCGCCCAGAAGCCGGCCCGCTGCTCGGGTGCCCAGGTCCACACCCGGGTTTCCGGGCCGGCCTCGCGCAGCGCGTCCGCCAGCCGCTCGGCGCCCTCGGCCAACCAGGCGTCCAGCGCGGCCGGGTCCAACGCGGCGGCGTCGACCAGCTCCTCCTCCGCCGCCTCCGCTGGCCTCTGTGATGTGGCCGGGTCCGCTTCCGGGGCCGAGTCCCGGGCCGAGTCCGTACGGAGCATGCGGAAGCCGTCCGGTCCGGGACCGGTCAGCAACGGGACCGCCGCGTCCGGCACGTCCTCCTCCGCGCGGCTGCGAACGATCTCGGCCGACCAGCGGTGCGCGCCGCCGACGTGCACGGCGAGGTGACCGAGCGTCCAGTCCGGGCAACTGGGCACGGTCACGGTCAGATCGTTTCCGGCGAGGGCGTGCCGCAACAGTCGGGTCTGCTCGACGATCTCGGCGCAGTAGCGCTCGTGCTGGAGAGAGGGAGGCATGACCGGAGGATACGGAGTTGTGGGTCGTGCGGCACGCGCGTTTCGGCGCCGTCGGCGGCCGAATGGTCCCCCGAAATCCAGCCAGTGCGGACAACTGCTGCCCAATGGCAGGTTGTTGTAGGCTGTTGGTCGTGTCCGAGGACAGCGGTGGCGGCAGCGGGGCGGGCGGCAGACGCAGCCCGCACGACCGGGTCGCGGACGTCCTCCGACAGCGCATCACCGATGGTGAGCTGCGCGTGGGCTGGCAGTTGCCCACCCAGGCCGACCTCTGCGTCGAGTTCGCCGCCCCGCGTGGCGCGGTCCGCCGGGCACTGGGCGAGTTGGAGCGCGAGGGCCTGATCCGGCGGTTCGGACAGGGTCGACCGGCGGAGGTCGTCCAGCGCCAGCCGGAGCGTGCCGACCATCTCTCCGCCGGCCCCCTCAGCCGTCAGCGACTCCCCCGCGGAGCCGGCGTGGAGCTGACCGAGCGGGTCGAGCGCGCCTTCCAGGCCCCCCGGGTGCGGATCGACGCGTACTGCTCGACCGGCGAGACCCTGGCCTCGGCGCTCGCGGCACCGCTGGTGGCACTGACCGCCGGTCAGCCGCGCCCGGCGTCCGTACGCGTGCGGGTCCTGCTGCCCGACCCGGAACGGACGCTGTCGCTGCCCCAGGTCATCGGCGATCCCGAGGACCCACGGCCCCGGGAGCGGTTGCGCGAGGTCAGCGAGAACATCTGGGGCTCACTCCGGCACAGCCTGCGGATGCTGGAGGTGCGCGGACTGGTGCCGGAGGTCGTGGTGGAGGCGCGACGGGTGCCGATCACCCCGACGCAACGGGTGTTCCTGCTGAACGGCGAGGAGGTGCTGGTCGGCCACTACCAGGTGCTCTCGCGCTGGGTGGAGCTGGCGCGGGACCCGATGGAGGTGTACGACGTCCTGGGGCTGGACGGCATGCTCTTCCGGCACCGGGCGGTGCCCGGGGACCAGGTCACGGAGGCGTATGTGCGGCAGACGCAGTTGTGGTTCGACTCGCTCTGGGACACCATCGCCCGCCCCATGAGTACGTGAGGCGGGCCGTCCGACCGTGGGGTGTGCTGGTCGTGCTGGTCTGGTCCGGTCGTGCTGTGCCGCTCGTCGGTGTTGTCGTGCGTGCCGGTGTCGTACGGGCCGATCAGCCGGGGTCGGCGAGCAGCAGGACGAGCAGCACGGTGGCCACGCAGACGTGGTTCTCTCGTATCGGCTCCTGGCGCACCCCCCGGGTCAGCACCGTTACCAGCACGCAGATGGCGGCGCCGTGCCAGCCGGCGACCATCACCAGTTCGACGGTGATCCGGGACAGTAGTTCCAGAAGCAGTTCGGTGCGCAGAAGCGCTCCCATGGATCGCACCTCCTGTTGATCACTCTCCTTCGAAGCCGGAATACCTTCGGTCGGTACCCCTAATGGCAGGAACTCCTCAATGAGTCGCCGCCATCTTCCGCGTAGTTCGCTGGATGTATTACTTCCCCCGCCAATGGCAACCATCTGCGGACAGGCGAACCAGCCTGGCCGCGCGTTGGCGGCCATGTGATGGCATATGCCAGGCAACTCGTCGGCGTTCCGGGAGATGACCGGTGGACGCAGCCATCTGTCCCTGGCTGACCGCCAGTTGTAGCCTCACCGGGTGACTGCGAGGACGCCTGGTTCGGCGGACGAGGCCGACCGCGAAGGGGGCCGCGAGGCGCCCCGGTATCGCCAACTCGCCCATGAGCTACGCGCGATGATCCTGGACGGCCGTATGGCCGCGGAGCAGGTCCTGCCCAAGCAGAGCCAGCTCCAGCGCCGTTACGGCGTGGGCCGGGGCACAGTGCAGAGCGCGTTGCAACTGCTGCGGGACGAGGGCCTGATAGAGGAGGGTGTGTCGGGGAGAGCCGCCCGGGTGGCACGGCCGACCAGCACCCTCCAGCCGCTGGGGCACCACATCGCGCGGGCCTTCTCGGCGCGTCGGGTCTCGCTGGACGTGTGGGCGCTGACCGCCGAGCAGCTCAGCAAGGCCGTGCAGAACCAGGCCATGGACATCCGCGAGGGACAGCACCGGCCGGAGTCCATCGCCGTGCGGGTGCTGTTGCCCGACCTGGACACCCACCATCCGTACCCACGCAACGTCACCGACCCGGACGACCTCCGGCCGCTGCTGCGACTGCGGCACGTCATCCGTACGTACGCCGGCGCGCTGGAGCACTCGCTCACCGCGCTGGCGGAGGAGCAACTGGTGCCGGACGTACGGGTGGAGATCCGGGGGCTGCCGACGATCCCGGGTGAGAAGCGCTACATCATCAACGACGCCGAGATCCTCACCGGCTTCTACGGAATACGCCGCAGCAACATGTACAACAACCCGGACGGCGCCTCGTTGGACATCCTGGAGCTGTACAGCGACGGCAGTCTCTTCCCCGCCACGCGCGGGCCTGGCTCCCCGGCTCCGTCCGGTCACGGGCCGGACGGCGGGCCCCCGCTGGAGGAGGCGTGGTTCGACCAGGTCAAGCAGTGGTTCGAGACCCGGTGGGAACTGCTCGCCCGACCGCTGCCGTTGAGCGGCTGACGGAAGCGCCTGGGGACGCGGTCAGGCAGGCCGGCATGCCGGGACGACACGGCGCCACCCGGCGGGGTCCGACGCCCTCCCGCAACCGCGGCCTCGACACGACGCCCGAGCCGGCCGGGACTCCGCCCGGCTTGTTCCCTGTCTGCCGGAGCTCCACCCGGCTAGACCGCCATGCCGTAGACGATCGTGAACAGCGTGCCGAGCGAACCGATGATGAAGACGCCCGTCAGCCCCGCGACGATCAGCCCCTTCCCCTGCTCGGCGCTGAAGGTGTCGCGCAACGCGGTCGCGCCGATGCGCTGCTTGGCCGCCCCCCAGATGGCGATGCCCAGACAGAGGAGGATGGCGACCGCCATCACCACCTCGATCATCACCCGCGCCTCTTGGCCGAGTGACCCGAACGGCCCCCAGTCGGGGGCGATCCCACCAATAATGGTGGTGATGTCACCCTTTTCGGCTGCCAGGAACATGTGTAACTCACCGCCCCGATCGGAATCTTGGCGTGACCCGAAGTCAGGCGCGGACCACCCGCGCTGCTACGACTCTACCGTTGTCCTGTGACATCTCGCCGTATCTGGGGGAGGGTTGAGTCGTGCGGAAAGCTCTTCTGGGTGCCGGGATCAGCATGGGCGTGCTCTCCGGGCTGATGGCGATGCTCGTCCTCGGCACGTACGCCGCCGCGATGGCCATGCGGGGCGGCGCCGCGGCGGAGCCGCGTACGACCGGCCTGGCGGAGGGTTCCGTGCCGGCGGAGTACCGCGAGTTGGTGCGGGAGGCGGGGCAGACGTGCCCGGCGATCAGCCCGGCGCTGCTGGCCGCGCAGTTGTACCAGGAGAGCGGGTGGCGGCCGGACGCGGAGAGCCCGGCCGAGGCCCAGGGGATCGCGCAGTTCATCCCGGGCACCTGGGCGACGCACGGGGTGGACGGTGACGGCGACGGTGACAAGGACGTCTGGGACCCGAGGGACGCCATCCCGTCCGCCGCCGCGTACGACTGCAAGCTCGCCCAGTACGTCGAGGACGTGCCCGGGGACCCGACCAAGAACATGCTGGCGGCCTACAACGCGGGGGCCTACCGGGTGATCCAGTACCAGGGCGTGCCGCCGTACACCGAGACGCAGAACTACGTGGACGTCATCACCAAGCTGGAGAAGAGCTTCGCCAAGCACCAGGGCCGGCTCGACCCGTCCAAGAAGGCGGCGGAGGCCATCGCGTACGCGCAGGACAAGCTCGGCACGCCGTACCTCTGGGGCGGAGACGGGACAGCGGAGGACGAGGGCCGGTTCGACTGCTCCGGGCTGTCGAAGGCCGCGTACGACTCGGTCGGGATCGAGTTGCCGCGCGTGGCGAACCGCCAGTGGAACACCGGACCGCACCCGAAGCGGGACGAACTGCTGCCGGGCGACCTGGTCTTCTTCGCGCACGATCTGGAGGACCCCAACTCCATTCACCATGTCGGCATCTACGTCGGAGGCGGATATATGATTGACGCGCCCTACACCGGGTCGAAGATTCGCTTCGATCCGATCGACTCCCCGGACTACTTCGGAGCCACCCGGCCCACCGCCGGGTAAGGGTTGTCGGGACAGCCGTGAGGCGGAAGCCGCGTGCGTCGGGAGCCGTCCACGGGGCGTGCCACCGAGTCGCGCGAGCGATCACCCTTCGATAACGTCCCGGTGATCTTTCGGTGGAAAGGGGAACGGCCGACGGGCCGAAGGGCGTTCTCTTGAGCGGAACGGGCATTCCGTCGTGGGACGGTGCGCGGATCACGGGGGTAGGGAATCGGTAGTCGCAGTTCGACACAGCGGATGAAGAAGGGGTCGTACCGATGACTGGATGGGACAACCCCGATGTCGATCTGCTCTACGACATCAACGGTCTGGCCAAGGACGCCCCCGGCTGGTCCGACCTCGTCATGGAGTACGTCGGGGAGTACGGCACCATCGTCGCCCTGATGGTTCTCGGGCTCTGGGCCTGGTGGTCCGTACGGCGACTGCCCACCCGGGAGGCCGCGGTGAGCGGCGGCGCCGCGCTGATCTGGACGCCACTGGCCGCCGGGGTCACCCTGCTGGTGAACATCCCCATCCGGCACCTGGTGGAGCGACCCCGGCCGTTCCTCGACCACGACGGGCTGGAAGTGCTGGTGCACGGCAAGGAGGACTTCTCCTTCGTGAGCGACCACGCCGCGATGGCGATGGCGCTGGCCGTCGGGCTGTTCGTCGTGAACCGTCGGTTCGGGCTGATCGGTATCGCCGTCGCGGTGGTCGCCGGCTTCTGCCGGGTCTACATGGGCGTGCACTATCCGACGGACGTGATCGGCGGCCTGGCGCTCGGCACGGCCGTGGCGCTGCTGCTGGCCCCGGTGGCGCTCTGGCTGCTCACCCCGCTGGTGCGGACGATGGCCGGCTCGGAGCGGACCGGCCGGCTCGTCTGGGCCGGGCCGCCGGCCGGCGGGGGCGGTGCGGAGGGCGCGGGTGACCCGGGTGACGCGAGCGGTACGGCGTCCGGCGCCGGGGCCTCGGCGAGCGGGGGCCGGGAGAACCGCTCGGGACGTGCGCCTGGTTCCCGGCGTAGCGGGCGGGGCAGGCACGACCGCGACCTGGCCGCCTGACGGTCTGACGGCCGGCCCGGCGGCTGCCTCACGGGGCCTCTAGCCCGCCGAGTGCGTGGCTCCGTCCGTACGGGACAGGTCGCGGGAGCGGCGGGCTGGCCCGCGCCAACCACAGTCGCAGCGGGCGTGTGAGAAGGCCCCGCGTTCCACGGTGCTCGTGGAGTGCGTGGCGGCTGGTTCGGCTGGTTCGAGCGCGTCCGCGGAGTCCGCGGCGTCCGGCGGCGCGTGACCCGCAGGGGGGCCGTCGCCCGAGACGGGTTCGCTGAGGGGACCGGGATCGACTGCCGTGCTTCCGGCCGTGCCGCGGGCTCTGTTCTCGGGGCGCACCTGCTCACCGTACTGCCCGAGACCCGGAGGGGGGAGACGGCCCACGGGGGCCGGTGGCGTGGGCCGGAGCGCCGGTCGGCGGTGGCGGCGTGGCGAGCGCTCGCGAACCCCGGGAAATGGTTCGGAAGTGCCATACGCGGCGGGGCCGGTGCTCCCTACCCTGGGGGCGGAGCATTCCCGCGCTTCCCGTACGAGGAGGTGAAGCGGTGTCCGGACCGAGCGTGGTGCAAGACCCGGTGGCTCTCGCCGAGATAGAACTCTGCGGCGAGCTGATGATCGAGGCCGCTGCCGCGGACCTGGCTGGTGACGAACGGCTCAGCGTGGCGCGTATCGACGAGGTGCTGCGCGTGGCGCCGCCCGGGTGGCAGGACACGGACGCGCTGTCCTGCGCGCGTGCCTGAAAGGGACAGGGGGACCGGCCACGTAGGTGAGAAACGGCCTTTCGGAAAGGGAGTTCGCGTCACGGCGGGTACCGAGCCGAACTCCCTCGCCACCGAATCCCAGGGCGGGCGCCCGGACCGCCCTGGGATTCGGTGGCGTCCACCGGCCGGCACGGACGGGCTCAGGACGCGGCGGCGGCCTCCTTGCCGGGCCGGGAGGCGTCCTCTACGAAGGACAGGTGCCGGCCGTCTCGGAGACCGGACATCCCGATCAGCGAGAGCCCGCACAGGAGGATCATCAGGGTGGACAGCGCCCACGTGTCCCCGGTGAGCGAGGTCAGGGCCGCGGCGACGAAGGGCAGTGTGCCCCCCGCCAGCGCGGCGGCGAACTCCCGACTCACCGCCACACCGGTGTACCGGAAACGGGTGTCGAACTGCTCGGGGAGCATCGCCGCCTGGGAGCCGAGCATCAGGTCGTTGGCGACGGTGAGCAGCAGGGTCATCGCGATCCACACCACCCAGGAATGGCCGGTGTCGAGCAGCCAGAAGAAGGGGAACGCGAGGAGCGCACACAGCACGGCTCCAGAGGCGA
Organism: Streptomyces oceani; assembly: GCF_001751245.1. Taxonomy (GTDB): domain Bacteria; phylum Actinomycetota; class Actinomycetes; order Streptomycetales; family Streptomycetaceae; genus Streptomyces; species Streptomyces oceani. The sequence continues at coordinate 23,637 of NZ_LJGU01000089.1, read as the reverse complement.
AGACCGGCTTCCGGCCCCACCGGTCCGAGAGCGCCCCGGACAACGGAAGGGTGACCATCTTGACGGAGTTGGCGATCAGCAGGCCGACGGTGCCCACGCTGGCGGCCATGCCGAGGTCCTCCTCGATGTAGGTGAGGGCGTAGACGCTGGGTACGTAGGTGGCGACGTTCGGACCGATGTTGGTGAGCAGGCACCGCAGCAGCGCCCGCGGCTCGCTGCGTACGAGGTCCAGGGCCGGGAAGGACGTGCGGGCGCCCTGCTCCCTCGTCTGGTCGAACGCGGGCGTCTCGGCCACCCGCATACGGATGTACAGGCCCACCGGCAGGATGAGGATGCTGATCAGGAAGGGGATTCGCCAGCCCCAGGAGGTGAACTGGTCCTCCGGGAGCATGGTGAAGGGCGTGAACACGGCGGCGGCCAGGATGACGCCGATTCCGTTGCCGGTGGGTGGAATGGCCGCGTACAGGCCCCGCTTGCGGGGTGGGGCGTGCTCAGCGGCCATCAGCGCCCCACCCGCGTACTCCGCTCCGGCGCCGAGACCCTGCAGGACGCGGAGAAACACCAGCAGCGCCGGGGCGGCGAGACCGATGCTGTCGTAGTCGGGGATCAGACCCATGAGGGTGGACGCCACCGCCATCAGGCAGAGCGTCACCACCAGCACCTTCTTCCGGCCGATCCGGTCACCGTAGTGCCCGAAGAGGAGGCCGCCGAGGGGACGGGCGAAGAAGCCCACCGCGAACGTGGCGAGGGCGGCCAGGGTCCCGACCATCGGATCGTGGCTGGGAAAGAAGACCTTGTCGAAGACCAGCGCGGCGGCGGTCCCGAAGAGCATGAAGTCGTACCACTCCAGGGCGGTGCCCACGGTGCTGGCGCTGACGACGCGACGGATCATGGCATGTCCATTCGTTCGGGGGTGCGCTGTGTCCGGTACGGGTGGGTGTGGGTGCGGTCGCCGGTGCGGGCCGGTGCCGTGCGGTCAGTCGGCGAGACCGGACTCGAAACGGGGTCCCAGGTAGGCGCCCTGGTCGAGCAGCCGGCGCTGGAGAGCGGGCACGTCGACGGCGCGGGGCGGCACTCCGTCCCGCTGGGCGAGGGCCGCGGCGGCCCCGGCGGCCTCGCCCATCGCGAAGGACGGGGGCATGACGCGGATCGCGGCGAGCGCCTCGTGGGTCGCCGAGACGGAGCGGCCGGAGAGCAGCAGGTTGTCCAGATCCAGGGGGACCAGGCTGCGGTACGGGATCTCGTAGATGTTGGCGGTGGGCGGGATGTCGTCGTCGAAGGGGCCGTTCGGGCCGGTGGGGCTGTGGATGTCGACGGGGTACCCGGCCACCGCGATGGTGTCCTCGAAGGCGTGGCTCCGGGTCAGTTCGTCCAGGGTGAGGAGATGCTCGCCCCGTACCCGCCGGGTCTCGCGTACGCCGATGGTGGCGGCCGTGTCCAGCAGCCCGCAGTCCCGCATCCCAGGCAGCCGCTCGCGGAAGAACCGCAGCAGCTCGACGACCTGGTGGCGGGCCGTGATCTCGCCGCTGGTGAGATCGTCGGCGTCGGTGCCGTCCAGCCCCAGCACCCGCGTGGTGTTGATGCGCCACACGCCCGGCTGCAAAGTCTTGAACAGTTGGATGCCCCGGCGGGGAAGGGTGAACGAGCCGTCCTCGGTCGCCTGCTCGACCAGCCCCTGGAAGGGGAACCGCTCGTCGGGATGCGCGTCCTGGTAAGCCCGCACGGCCGCGTCGTCGACACCCTCCACCCGGAAGAAGAGCGTCATCGGCTGCGTCTGGCCGTCCCCGTCCCGGCCCACGTCGAAGCCGGCACCCGCGCGGGCGGCGACATCGCCGTCCCCGGTGCAGTCGATGACGGTGGTGGCGGGGAGCACTCCGAGGCCACTCTTGTTGCCCACCACCACACCGGTCACCCGACGCCCGTCCGTGAGGGCGTCCACCGTGAAGGTGTGCAGCAGCAACCGGACCCCGGCCTCCTGGCACATGTCCAGTGCGACCAACTTGGCGGCCTCCGGATCGAAGGGGGTCACCGCCTCGTGCCCGTACACCATGAAGCCCGAGTAGGGGCTGCCGGAACGGGTCTCGGAGGGGTGCACCGCGCCGTCCATCTTGACCATGCGCTGGACGAACTCGTCGAAGACGCCGCGTACGAGCTGCGTCGTACCGTCCAGTGAGAAGGACGTCATGCAGGGGCCGACCAGTCCGGCGGTGAGGTTGCCGCCGAGAAAACCGAACCGTTCCACGAGTCGGACCGAGGCCCCGTTGCGGGCGGCGGACAGCGCCGCGCCCAGCCCCGAGGGGCCACTCCCCACGACGAGGACGTCGGTGGGCTCGGCCACCGGCAGCTGGCGGGTGTAGGCATGACTGGGCATGGCGGACAGACCTCCGGAAGGGGGTGGATGAGGGGGTCCCGCTCCCGTTCGGCGGCTCGCGGGCCCGAGGATGCTCGTCACCATGCCCTGTCGTGCGCACGTTTCACCAGGGCCACGCACACCTGTGCACGCTGACTCGATCGTGCGTCTGACCAGTGCGTACCGGCTGGAGGCAGCCGGCGGGCGGCGGCGGTGCGGGAGCCTTACCGGTCAGCCGGGGGCTGGGCGAGGCTGTCCAGCAGGAGGCCGGCGGTGCGTTCGTCGATCACCAGGTGGGTGATGTACCCCCCGGCCAGGGCGGCGCGCAGGGCTTCGATCTTGTGGTCGCCGGAGACGGCGCAGATGCGGTGGCCCACTTCGCGGAAACGGTCGAGATCCGGGCCGCTGGTGCGTTCGTTGAGGCGTACCCCGTGGTGGCTCCCGTCGGAGCGGAGGAAGACGGTGGCGATGTCGCCCACCGCCCCGTCCTCGGCGAGGGAGACGAAGTCGGACTCGTCCAGGAAGTAGCCGGCCAGATAGGGGCTGCTCGGCGTCCCGTCCGTGACCGTCCCCACGCTGAACAGGGCAGCGTCGGCGGCCTGCTGCAACTCGGTGGCCCTGCGCACGACGCGTTCCTCGAACAGCGCGCGCTTGGTCGCCGCCGAGTCGAAGAACAGGGGCGCGGGCAGCTGCTGGACGACCGCGTCGAAGGCGGCACCGAACGCCGAGAACATCTGGTGGGAGTAGTGGGTGCCGGTGGCCCGGGAGTTGCCCGCCCCGTTCAGCTGCACGAACTGGCAGTTGTGGAGCGGCTTGGGGAACAGACAGCGGCTGATGGCGTTCACCATGGTTCCCCAGGAGAGACCGATGACCATGTCGGAGTCGAAGACGGAGTTGATCACCCGGGCGGCCTGGATGGCGGTCAGCTCCAGCCGCTCGACGTTGGTGGCGGACTCCGGGACCCGAGCCACGTGGGCTCGTACGTCGAAGTGTGCCCGTAGGTGCCGCTCGGCCACGCTCACCCGGGACTGGGGGCGGTGTATGTGGATCTCGACCAGGCCGGCGTCCCGGGCGTAGCTGAGGAGCCGGGAGACGGTGGAACGGGAGGTCCCGAGATCCCTGGCGATGGCGCCCATGGTGGAACGCTGGAGGTAGTACTGCTGTGCGGCGCGGAGGGCGGTCTCCACCTTCCCGTCCGCCGGGAGATCGAGCGCCTCGGGCTCGTACAGGTCGGGGTCCCCGTCCTGTTCGAGGGGCCGGCGGGGATTCGGCCCGGGAGTGTCCGCGGGTCCCACGCCCGTCATCCTAGTGCCGCCGCCCCCGAGCAGGGGAAGGTCGGCGGACGCCAGCTCCGTACGCCTGGCGGCGCGCTCGTATGGGCAGCCGCGGGCGCCTGGACCGTGCCGCGCCTGGACCGTGCCGCGCGCCCCGGGCGTCAGGTGCGCAGGAGCCGGGCGATCGCGGCCGTGGCCTCCTCGACCCGCTCGTCCATCTCGGCGCCACCCTCCAGCGCGGCGTGGGCCACGCAGTGTCGCAGGTGCTCCTCGAGGAGCTGGAGGGCGAAGGACTGGAGCGCCTTGGTCGATGCGGAGACCTGGGTGAGTATGTCGATGCAGTAGACGTCCTCGTCGACCATCCGCTGCAGCCCGCGGATCTGCCCCTCGATCCGCCGCAGGCGCTTGAGGTGCGCGTCCTTGTCCTTGCTGTACCCGTGCTGGCCGGTTTCCGCGTGAGCGGAGCAACAGTCGGCGGTGAGGGTTCCGGGAGTGTCCGGGGCCTTGGTGAGGGAGTCATTCTCGGCCATTTTGGCGTGGCCTCCAGGGCGGGTGCGGGCGAGAGATCCGAGCGACAGAGAGGGCCTCTATACCCCCTGTCGGTATACCATACCGAATTCGCGGAGCCGGTGTGGAGCGCGTGGGCTCGTACGCGACACTGGGAAGGCTGGGTTAGCCGTGGCCGGAGGATGCGCTTAGGGTCTGTTCGGTGGGCCGAGTCAGCAGCCACCGAGGCACCGACCCGACGGGACGGTGACCGCAACGAGACCGAAAACCGATGCACATCGAGGACCTCCAGTGCGCTTTCGTCTGACCCCACGGGAGACGAGTTTCTACGACATGTTCGCGGCGTCCGCGGACAACATCGTGACGGGCTCCAAGCTCCTCATGGAACTGCTCGGAGCGGAACCGTCCGCGCGTACCGAGATCTCCGAGCGGATGCGGGCCGCCGAACACGCCGGGGACGACGCGACGCACGCGATCTTCCATCAGCTGAACTCCTCCTTCATCACGCCCTTCGACCGCGAGGACATCTACAAACTGGCCTCGTCACTCGATGACATCATGGATTTCATGGAGGAAGCCGTCGATCTGGTGGTCCTCTACCAGATCGAGGAACTTCCCAAAGGCGTCGAACAGCAGATCGAGGTGCTGGCGCGTGCCGCCGAGCTGACCGCCGAGGCGATGCCTCACCTGCGCACGATGGAGAATCTCACGGAGTACTGGATCGAGGTCAACCGCCTGGAGAACCAGGCCGACCAGATCCACCGGCGGCTGCTCGCGCACCTGTTCAACGGCAGGTACGACGCCATAGAAGTCATGAAGCTCAAGCAGGTCGTCGACTCCCTGGAAGAGGCCGCGGACGCCTTCGAGCACGTGGCGAACACCGTCGAGACCATCGCGGTCAAGGAGTCCTGACCACCCGTGGACACGTTCGCGCTGATCGTGACCATCGGGGTCGCGTTCTTCTTCACGTACACCAACGGCTTCCACGACTCGGCGAACGCGATCGCCACCTCCGTCTCCACCCGCGCCCTGACGCCGCGCGTCGCGCTGCTGATGGCCGCCGTGATGAACCTCGCCGGCGCCTTCCTCGGCAGCGGGGTCGCGGAGACGGTGAGCGAGGGGCTGATCGAGACCCCGCACGGCTCCGGCGGGATGGCGATCCTCTTCGCCGCGTTGGTGGGGGCGATCGTCTGGAACCTGATCACCTGGTACTTCGGGCTGCCGTCCTCGTCCAGTCACGCGCTGTTCGGCGGCATGGTGGGGGCCGCGCTCGCCGGCGGGATCGCGGTCTACTGGACCGGGGTGCTCGAGAAGATCGTGCTGCCGATGTTCCTCTCCCCGATAGTGGGGATGCTGCTCGGCTACCTGGTGATGCTCGGCATCATGTGGATGTTCCGCAGGGCCAACCCGCACAAGGCCAAGCGTGGCTTCCGCATCGCCCAGACGGTGTCCGCCGCCGCCATGGCGCTCGGACACGGCCTACAGGACGCCCAGAAGACCATGGGCGTCGTCGTGATGGCGCTGACCATCGCGGATGTGCAGGAGCACGACAACATCCCCGTCTGGGTCAAGATCAGCTGTGCGGTGATGCTGTCCCTGGGGACGTACGCGGGTGGCTGGCGCATCATGCGCACGCTCGGCCGCCGCATCATCGAGCTGGACCCGCCGCAGGGCTTCGCCGCCGAGACGACCGCCGCCTCCGTGATGTACGCGGCCTCCTACCTCTTCCACGCCCCCATCTCGACCACCCATGTGATCACCTCGGCGATCATGGGCGTGGGCGCGACCAAGCGGCTCTCGGCCGTGCGGTGGGGCGTGGCGAAGAACATCGTGGCCGGCTGGTTCATCACCATGCCGGCCGCCGCGGCCGTGGCGGCGGTGTGTTACGGCGCGGTCACGCTGGTGAGCTGAGCGGCGGAGGGCGTACGCGCGCCGGTTCCCGGGCCGTGGCTGTAGACGGGTGCCCGTACGCGCGCCCGCGCCCTCTCGCCCGTACGCGCGCCCCGCCCGCGCTCGTACGGTCCCCGGAAACGCTTCGGGGCCCGCTCCCGGGGGAGGCCGGGAGCGGGCCCGCCGTCCCGCGGTGGCACCGCCATGCAGCACCGCGGGCGTCTGTGCGCCGTGGCCGTACGGCTTCCCGGCTCCCGGCATCCCGTCCGGGCCTCCGGCTCCGGGCGCGGGACCGCGGGCCGACGCGCACGGCGGCACGGCACGCTGAGCCGAAGCGACCGGCCGCGGTCGGCCACTCGGCTCAGCTCAGCCGAAGCGTCCGGAGATGTAGTCCTCGGTGGCCTGCACCGAGGGGTTGGAGAAGATCCGCTCGGTCTCGTCGACCTCGACGAGCTTGCCTGGTTGGCCGACCGCGGCCAGGTTGAAGAACGCGGTGCGGTCGGACACCCGGGCGGCCTGCTGCATGTTGTGCGTGACGATGACGATGGTGTAGTCCGACTTCAGCTGGCCGACCAGGTCCTCGATCGCCAGCGTGGAGATCGGGTCCAGCGCCGAGCAGGGCTCGTCCATGAGCAGCACCTGCGGCTCGACGGCGATGGCCCGCGCGATGCACAGGCGCTGCTGCTGACCGCCGGAGAGGCCGGAACCGGGCTTGTTCATCCGGTCCTTGACCTCGTTCCAGAGGTTCGCGCCGCGCAGCGACTTCTCGACGACGTCGTCCAGCTCGGCCTTCTTGTACGTGCCGTTCAGCTTGAGGCCGGCGGCGACGTTCTCGTAGACGGACATCGTCGGGAAGGGGTTGGGGCGCTGGAACACCATGCCGATGGTGCGGCGTACGGAGACCGGGTCCACGTCGGAGCCGTACAGGTCCTCGTTGTCCAGCATCACCTTGCCCTCGACCCGGCCGCCCGGGGTGACCTCGTGCATCCGGTTGAGGGTGCGCAGGAAGGTGGACTTGCCGCAGCCGGACGGGCCGATGAAGGCGGTCACGGAGCGGGGTTCGACGCTCATCGAGATGTCGTCGATGGCGCGGTGCGAACCGTAGTAGGCGGAGAGGCCGCTGATGTCGATGCGTTTTGCCATGGTCGGTGCACTCCTTCGAGGGTCTGGGGACGGCCCCAGCGGGTCGGGGACGGGGCCGTCAGCGGCCGGACTTGGGTGCCTTCCAGGCGGCGATACCGCGTGCCAGCAGGTTGAGCACCATGATGAAGGCGATCAGCAGCAGCGCGGCGGCCCAGGCGCGGTCGTACGACGCCTCGTTGCCGAGCTTCCACTGCTCGTAGACGTAGTAGGGCAGGGAGGACTGGGCGCCGTTGAAGGGGTTGTTGTTGATCGAGGCGGCGCCGAACACCAGCAGCATGATGGGCGCGGTCTCGCCGGCGATCCGGGCGACGGCGAGCATGACGCCGGTGGTGATGCCGCCGATGGAGGTGGGCAGCACGACCTTGAGGATGGTCCGCCACTTGGGGATGCCGAGCGCGAGGGACGCCTCCCGCAGCTCGTTCGGCACGAGCTTCAGCATCTCCTCGGTGGAGCGTACGACGATCGGCATCATCAGGATCGCGAGCGACATCGCGCCCGCGAAGCCGGAGTAGCCCATGTCGAGGTAGATGATCCAGAACGCCAGCACGAACAGCCCGGCGACGATGGACGGGATGCCGGTCATCACGTCGACGAAGAAGGTGATGGCCTTGGCCAGCCGGCCGGTGCCGTACTCCACCAGGTAGATCGCGGTGAGCAGGCCGATCGGCGCGGCGATGGCGGTGGCGAGACCGATCTGCTGCAGGGTGCCGATCAGCGCGTGGTACGCGCCGCCGCCCGGCTGGATGGTGATCACGCCGTTCATCGAGTGGGTGAGGAAGCTGCCGTCCAGCACCGTCACCCCGCGGTTGACGGTCTCCCACAGCAGGGACAGCAGCGGTACCACGGCCAGCAGGAAGCACACCCATACGAGGCTGGTGGCCAGCCGGTCCTTGGCCTGTCGGGTGCCCTCCACGGCCTTGGTCAGCACGAAGTTGAGGGCGACGAAGAGCAGCGCGGCGATCAGACCCCACTGGATGCGGCTCTCCAGGCCGGCCAGCAGGCCGACACCGGTGCCGAGCGCGGCGGACAGCGCGGCCAGTCCGAGCGGTGTCCAGCGCGGCAGCCGGGGCTGCCGCAGCGGCGCGCCCGCCGACGGGGTGTCCACGGTGGGTGCCTTGTCCAGGGTGAGGTTGCTCATGCGTTGGCCCCCGAGTAGTCCTTGCGGCGGGCGATGATCAGTCGGGCGAGCCCGTTCACCAGCAGGGTGATGACGAAGAGGACGAGGCCGGAGGCGATCAGCGCCTCCCGTCCGACGCCGGCCGGGGAGACCTCCTTGAAGGAGGCCGCGATGTTCTGCGCGAAGGTGCCGCCGCCCGGGTCGAGCAGGCTGGGGTCGATGAGGAAGCTGGGCGACAGCACGGTGGCGACCGCCATCGTCTCGCCCAGCGCGCGGCCCAGACCGAGCATGGACGCGCTGATGACGCCGGAGCGGCCGAAGGGCAGCACCGACATCCGGATGACCTCCCAGCGGGTGGCGCCCAGCGCCAGGGCCGCCTCCTCGTGCATCTTCGGCGCCTGCCGGAAGACCTCCCGGGAGACGTTGCTGACCACCGGCAGGATCATGATCGCCAGCAGGATGCCGGCGGTGAACAGCGAGCGGGCGGCGCCGCCCTCGTAGGCGAAGACGCCCGTCCAGCCGAGGTAGTCGTCCATCCACAGGTACAGCCCGGTGAGGTGCGGCACGAGGAACAGCGCGCCCCACAGCCCGTACACGATGGACGGGACGGCGGCGAGCAGGTCCACGACGTACGCCAGCGGTGCGGCCAGCTTGCGGGGGGCGTAGTGCGAGATGTAGAGCGCGATGCCGATCGAGACCGGCACGGCGAGGACCATCGCGATGATCGAGCTGACGATGGTGCCGAACGCCAGCACCGCGATCCCGAAGACCGGCGGATCGGCGTTGACGTTCCACTCGAAGGTGGTCAGGAAGTTGCCCTGGTTCTCGGCCAGGGCGATGCTCGCCTGCCAGGTGAGGAAGACCGCGATGGCGGCCATGATGACCAGCAGGGTGATTCCGGAGCCGCGGGCGAGCCCGGAGAAGATCCGGTCGCCGGGGCGGGTCCGCGCTTTGCCGCCGTCGGTGTCCGCGTCGGGTGGCGGAGCCGTGGCGGGCGGGGAGTCAAGGGTCATGGTCTCTCCGGTCTGGTGGGGAGGTCCGCCGGCGGCGGCGGGCTCCCGGGCGGCGGTGCACCGGAAGGTGTGGCGTGGGCCCCGCGGGCGCCCGCGTGGGTGGCGGGCGACCGCGGGACCGTACGGCTGGGTCGGGGGGTCCGGCGGGGAGCCGAGCCCGGTTGGTACGGAGTCACCGCGGGTGCGGTGACGTCAGGCGAGGCCGTCGATGGTCTTGCGGACCTTGCTGATGATCTCGTCGGGCATCGGCGCGTAGTCGATCTCGGCGAGGGCCTTCTGGCCGTCCTCGCTGGCGGCGTACTTCAGGAAGGACTTGGTGGCCGGCAGGGTCTCCTTGGCGTTGCCGGTGTCGCAGACGACCTCGTAGGTCACCAGGACCATCGGGTAGGCGCCCTCGGCCTTGGTCTGGTAGTTCAGCTCCAGGGTGAGGTCCTTGCCCTTGCCGACGATCTCGGCTTCGGCGATGGCCTTGGACGCGTTCGCCGTGGTGGCCTCCACGGGCTCGCCCGCGCCGGTGTCCAGCGCCACGGCCGGGATGTTGTTGCCGGAGGCGTACGACAGCTCGAAGTAGCCGATGGCGCCCTCGTTCTGCTTCACGTTGGTCGCGACTCCGGAGGAGCCGGACGCGGACTGGCCGCCCTTGGCCGCCCACTTCTTGGCGGGCTCGTACTTCCAGGCGTCGGGGGCCGCGGAGTTGAGGTACTTGGTGAAGTTGTCGGTGGTGCCGGAGTCGTCCGAGCGGTGGAACGCCTGGATCTTGGTGGACGGCAGGTCGGCGTCCGGGTTCAGCTTCTTGATCGCCGGGTCGTCCCAGGTCTTGATCTTCGAGTCGAAGATCTTGGCCAGGGTCTCGGCGTCCAGCGCGAGGTCCTCCACGCCGGGCAGGTTGTAGCCGACGGCGATGGGGCCGCCGACCATCGGCAGGTCGATGCCCTGGCCCTTCTTGCACACCTTCTTGGACTGCTTGACCTCGCCGGGCTCCAGTGCCGAGTCGGTGCCGGCGAAGGCCGTCTTGCCCTGCAGGAACTCCTGTACGCCGGCGCCCGAGCCGGTCGGCTTGTAGTTGATCTGCGTCTGCTCGCAGGCGGCCTGGTAGTTCCGGACCCAGACGTCCATGGCGTTCTTCTGGGCGCTGGACCCGGAGGCGAGGAGGTTCCCCTGGCCGTCGCACTTGATGTTGTTCACCGCCTTCTCCGCCGCACCGCCGTTGCCGGTGTTGTCGTCCGAACCACAAGCGGTGAGCACGAGGGCGCCTGAGACCGCGAGAGCGCCGGCGGCGAGGGCGCGAAGCCGATTCGTGCGCTGAAGCTTCACTGTCGTTCCTTCCTGGGCCCGCCGGAGGGGACGGCGCGCGGTGAGATCTGACTGGTCGGATGGTGCGTTGCGGTCGGTGATGCGGTGTTGCTGGTCGGTCGGTGCTGCTGTCTGCGGTGCGTCCGGCTCCTCGTGACCGCTGGCGCGCGGTTCCACCGTTCACTTCGGTCGCGAGGATGGCGCGGTGTGTGCGCTGCAAGGCTGAAATTAGGCAGGACAGGTGAAGTGGCCCATGGCCGAGGGTGAACGCGAGGTGAACCTCGTCGGTCAGTGCGGTAGCCCCGTGACCTGCCCGAGACCCGGGGCGGGCGCCGGCGGGCGGGTCCGCCCGTGCGGATTCCGTCGGGGGAGGTGTGACGCGGGCTCGCGGGCCCGGTCCTGTGGGGAGATCGGGGTGGGAGGGGCGGTTGTGCCGAGCGGGACGTCGGCCAGGCCCGGCCAGCAGGGGAGTCGTCGGAAGTCTCAGCTGCGAAGGCTGTCGCCGGTAACTCCCGGACGCACCGGCGCCGGCGGCGCGGCTCCCATGACATTCCGTCCCACCTTCCTCACCGAACCGTACTGCCAGGAAGATCAACGACGGGAACACGCCCGAATCACGCATGATCCAACGGAGTTCGTACGGGATGGTGCCGCTGCGGGTGGGGCTCGGCCCGCTCGGTTGGCGGGCGATACGGCGGGGACGCGCCGTACTCTGTCGGTTTCCGGGCGTGCGTGGCACGATCCGCCACAGTTGACGAGCGTTGACCCGGAGACGAGGGGGTGCGGCCGGTGGCCCGGCAGCCGAGGGAGCTGGCACGGAGCACCGTGTCCGCCGTGCCGAGCGGTGAGGGAGCGTACGCCGGGTGCTCGTACGCCGGCGGCCCGTCAGTCGGGGCGCGGCTGCCGCTGACCTTCGCCTGCGCGCTGGTGCTGCTGACCGGACCGGCGCTGGCCGGCAGCGCGTACGCCGCGCCGCCCGGGCCGGACACGTCCCCGAGCGCGAGCCCCGGTGCGGGCGGCACAGACGGCGTGGGCGGCGGTACGGACGCCGGTGGGGGCCAGAGCCTGGAGCAGATCCGGAAGCGGATCGAGCGGCTGCACGCCAGGGCCGCGGCGGCGACCGACAAGTACAACGCCGCCGAGGCGAAGGCCAGCAAGCAGAAAAAGAGCGTCGGGGCCCTGAACCGGGCGATCGACGCCAACGAGAAGAAGCTGAACAGCCTGCGGAAGCGAGCCGGCGCCCTGGCCCGCGCGCAGTACCGGGGTGGCGGGATGCCGGACGCGGCGCGGGTCGTACTGGCCCAGAGCCCGGCGGAGTACCTGCGCCGGGCCGACCTCGCGCGGAACGGCCAGCAGGCGACCAGGGCGTTCCTCGACAAGCTCCGACGCACCGACCGGAAGCTGAGCGAGCACCGCGCGGACGCCGCCTCGGAGTGGGAGAAGCTCGAAGGTAACCGGAAGCGGAAGGCGCGGGCGAAGCAGAGCATCGAGCGACAACTGAACAAGGCGGAGAAGCTGCGTTCCCGACTGGCGGCGGACGAGCGTCGGCGACTGGCGGCACTGGAGGAGCGCGCGGCCCGGGACCGGCAGGCGGAGTGGACCAGCACCGGGATACTGGACGAGGTCGGGGACAAGGCGTCCAAGGCGGGCGAGCGCGCCCTCGCGTACGCCACCAAGCAACTGGGCAAGGACTACGAGTGGGGTGCCGAGGGCCCGGGCACCTTCGACTGCTCCGGGCTGACGATGCGGGCCTGGCAGACCGCCGGTGAGTCGCTGCCGCGCACCTCACAGCAGCAGTGGAAGCAGCTCACCAGGGTGCCGGCGGAGCGGATGCGGCCGGGCGACCTGATCATCTACCGGCAGAACGCCAGCCATGTCGGGATCTACGTCGGGGACGGCAAGATCGTGCACGCGCCCCGGACCGGACGACAGATCACCGTCGCCGGCGCGGGCTCGATGCCGATACTGGGGGTCGTACGGCCCGACGCCTGAGCGTCTGGGTTTCCGGCGTACGTCGGCGTGGGCGCCGCCGGAGGGTGTGGGGGTGCCGGAGGATGCCGATCGGCCCCGGCGGGCGGTCCTGGAGAGCGTCAGCCTCCGCTGGTCGGTCGACGCCGGGGAGGCCGCTGCCTCGCGTGTCCGAACGCAGCGTCCGTGTCCTCGAGAGCGGGACGGAATGGTTCCGTACGGGCGCCGGGCGCGTGTGTCGTTTGGCATATGCCCTACGCATGTTCGCTGTGGCCATTCCATCCGGACACGGCCGGAGGCTATGGTCCTCGCGGCGCGCCCACGCACGGGGCGCCCGTGCCCTTGAGGGGAGCGAAGCGGAACGAGGAACCGAGGAACCGAGGAAACGCAGTCATGCCGGTACCCAAGCACCGGGACCGTACGGCGGCACGGCCGCTGTCCACCGTCCCGCACCAGGGTGAACCGCAGTGGACAACCTCCGGCTCGGGCGACCCGGGTACCGACCCCCGGGGCGGTACGAGTGGCCCGGACGGCCCGGCGGCGCTCACCCTGCTGGTCGTCGAGGACGACCCGAACGGCGCGGTCAGCGTGTCCGCGCTGCCCGGCATCCCCACCGAACCGATCCGTACCCGGACCGCGCGTAACCTCACCGAGGCGGAACGCCTCCTCACCGACGACGTGCACTGCATCCTTCTCGACCTCGCCCTCCCCGCCGACAGCGCGTCCGCCCCAACCCCCTCCGCGGGGGATGTTGCCGCCGGGGCCGGTTCCACCGACGACCACGGCGACCGCGCCGATGAACTGGGCACCCTGCGCCGGGTGTTGCGGCTCGCGCCCCGGCACGCGGTGCTCGCGCTGACGGACGGCGCGGACCCGGCACTGGCGGCGGAGGCCGTACGCGTCGGCGCCCAGGACTACCTCTTCCGGGACGAACTGGATGGGCGGCTGCTGAGCCGCGCCGTCCGCTACGCGGTGGAGCGCAAACGTTCCGACCTGGCGCGGCGACAGCTCACCGAGTCCCGGCTGCGCGCCCAGGAGAACGCCCGGCTGGAGCGCGGGCTGCTGCCGACTCCGCTGCTGGAGGGCAGTGAGCTGCGTTTCGCCGCCCGCTACCGCCCGGGCCGGTCCCGCGCGCTGCTCGGCGGCGACTTCTACGACACCGTACGCACCGCCGACGGCACCGTGCACGTGATGATCGGCGACGTCAGCGGGCACGGCCCGGACGAGGCGGCGCTGGGTGTGGAGTTGCGCATCGCCTGGCGGGCGCTGACCTTCGCGGGGCTGTGCGGAGACGGGCTGTTGGAGACCCTGCAGCGGGTGCTGGAGCACGAGCGGCCCTCCGAGGAGGTGTTCGCCACGCTGTGCACGATGGACATCGCGCCGGACGGCCGGAGCGCCGAGGTGTATCTCGCGGGGCATCCGGCACCGCTGCTCGCCGGGGGCGAGGGCGCCGTGCCCCGGCCGTTGGCGTACGAGGAGAACGGTCCGGCGCTCGGACTGCTGCCCGGGACGGGCTGGCCACGAAACCGGGTGGAGCTGGGGGCGGCGTGGTCGCTGCTGTTGTACACCGACGGGTTGATCGAGGGGCGGATCGGCGCGGGCCGACAGCGGCTCGGCCAGGACGGCATCGCCGAGGTCGTCACCGGGCACCTGCGGCAGGGCCTGCGGGGTGAGGCGCTGTTGGACGCGACGATGGCGGAGGTACGCGGGCTGAACGGCGGCGAGCTGACGGACGACGTGGCGGCGCTGCTGCTGGACCGGGGCTGAGGCTCGGCCCGAGACCGCCGGCGACGTCGCTGCCGGCTCGGACCGGTCCGGTCTGGTCAGCCGCTCCCGTCACACCAGGCCATACGGCAGCCCCGGGGCGCGCAGCTGAGCCGGCTGGACAGCGCTGGGTGAACGATCCGCCAACCGTGCGGCGGGCGGCTCTCAGCGACCGCCGTTGTACGGTCCGTACGGCCCGTCGCTGCTGCTGCCGCCACGCTGGCGACCGCCACCGCCGCCCATGACCTCCTTGAGCGCGGGGCGGACGTCGACTATGTACACGATGGTCGCGATCAGGCCGATGATCTGCAGGAACAGCATCGGAAGCAGCAGGTTCACCAGCACCGTGACACCCAGGATGATCATCCAGAACTGCTTGTTCTGCTTGTTCGCCGCCGGGTAGGCGTCCTGGCGCCGCATCGCCGCGTCGACCAGGGCGAACACCGCCATGGCCAGAACGACGAGCATGATCAGCCCGATTACTGAGGAGAATCCCTCCAAGAGCATGCCGCTCACACCCTTATCCGCGGTATCCGCTGTCGCCGCTGTCGTGCCTGGGCGCCCCCGGGCTCGTCCCGGTCACGCTACCCGTACAACGGACCGGGCACGCGTTCTGTGCCCGGTCCGTCCGGCCGATCAGCTGCCCGATCCGGCCGAGGGCTTACGGGCGGCTCCGGCGCCGTTCGTGCCGTTCGCACCACCCGCGCCGTTGGAGCCGCTCTTGCGGCTGCCTCCGGCGGCGGTGCTCTTCGCCGTGCTGGCCTTCTTGGCCGCCGTGGTCTTCTTCGCGGCCGTCGACTTGGTGGTCGGCTCCGTCTTGGCCCGCTGCCCGGTGCCGTTCGCCTTCGCGCCGTTGGTCTTGCTGCCGTCCGTCTTCGCGCCGTTCGTCTTGGTGCCGTTCGTCTTGGTGCCGTTCGCCCGGGTGCCGGTGGCCTCCGCTCCGGCCGGCTTCGCCGATCCGCCGCTCGTCGGCTCCTCCGCGACCGGCGGCTCCGCGACCCGTACGGGAGCACGCTTCACCCGCACCTCGGGCTCCTCGTCCGACTCGCCCCGCCAGTCGCGTACCGCGCCCCGGCCGCGTTCCGCCAACTCGTCGTAGGTCTCCCGGGCCTTGATCGCGTACTCCGCGGCGACGCCCACGCCCTGCAGGGCGAGGCTCTGGGCCTGCTCCCGCAGCCGCTTCACGTCCCCGTCGATGCTGCTCAACGTCTCGCTGACCCTGGTCTGGGTCTCCTTGGCCTGGGCTGTGACCTTCGCCTGCAGGTCCTTCGGGTCGGCGGAGCGTACGGCGGCGATCCGCTCCGGGGCCTCCGCGCGCAGCTTGTCGACGACTCCCGCGGCGAAGTAGAGCGGGGTCGGATTGGCGAGGGTGTTGCGGATGTCGTTGGTGAGCGCCATGACAGGCTGGTTCCTTTCTAGGGTGATGTGCGGATTGATCCAGCTTTGTGCGTAGGACAGTGTTCGCGCTCCGGGCTCGTTCGCGCCGCTGCGCGGACGTGTCTGGCGTGTCGGCTACGGGGCCTGCTCGGCGGCCTCGCCGGCCGCTCTCCCCGCGGGCGGTTCCGCGGGCCGCGGCGCCGGCTGCGTGGGTGCCGGCTGCTGGGACACGTGCCCGTTCTCCTTGCGGAAGGACTCGTAGATCTGTAGCAGCGCCTGCTTCTGCGGGTCGGTGAGCGACGGATCGGCGAGCAGCGCGGCGGCCACGGACAGGTCGTCCCGGTCCCGCTCGGGCTCGTCGAGTATCCCGGCCTGGACGTACAGGGTCTCCGCGGAGATCCGCAACGCCCTCGCGAGCTGCTGCAGGATCTCGGCGCTCGGCTTCCGCAGACCGCGCTCGATCTGGCTCAAGTACGGATTGGACACCCCCGCGGCGTCCGCGAGCTGCCGCAGGGACAGCTGCGCGCCGCGCCGCTGCTCCCGCAGGAACTCGCCGAGGTTGCCGACATGGAGGGATGCCATGGCCCCACCGTGCCGGCTGGCGCTAACTTTTGCAAGCGACCGCTTGCAAAAGTGGCGCACTGCTGCTGCATCGGATCGCTGCGACTCCCGAGGCGGAGGACACTTGATCACGCCCAGTTGACGCCGACGTGAAGGACTCTGTTCGCGAGGTCTCGGGGTGGTTGAGCTGAGAGCTTGTTCTCACACTCCGGACCCTGACCGACGACCCGGGTGCTGAGTCAGGCCATCGCTCTCCGAGCCATCGCGTCGTGGCCGCCTGCTACCAAGCGCAGCTCGGCTCTGGCCGTGTCCACGGGAATCCTCGCCAGCGGAACCGAGTTGCTCGCTAGGACAACGAAAGGGAGGGACGGGAGCCGATGAGTCTTCGTCAGTACGAGTACGCTCTGGCCGTTGCCGAGGAGGGCTCGGTGACGGCGGCGGCCGAGCTGCTGCACGTCGCTCAACCGTCGATGTCCCAGCAGATCCGCGGCCTGGAGCGGGAACTTGGCGTACAACTGTTCGCCCGCACGCCGGCCGGGCTGGTGCCCACCGTGGTCGGCCACGCGTTCCTGCGGGAAGCGGAGGTCGCGGTGCGCGCGTCGCGGCGGGCGAGGGCGACGGCGCGGGCCGGTGCCGAGGAGCTGGTGGGCGAGCTGGTGGTCGCGGTGCAGATGGGCTTTGGCACGCGGCAGTTGCCGGGCGCGCTGAGCGCGCTGCGTCGCCGGTTCCCGCGACTGGAGGTCACCGTCTTCGAGGAGCCGAGCTCCGCCGAACTGGAGCAGCTGGGGCGCCGGGGAGCGCTGGACCTCGCCCTGATGGCGGCGTGCGAGCAGAGCCCCGCCGACGCCCACCACCTCGGCGACGAGGAGTTCGTCGTGGTGCTGGGCGCCGGGCACCGGCAGCTCGCTGCGGACCGGGTCGAGCTGCGCGAACTGGAGGGGGAGCCCTGGGTGAGGTTCGACCGGGACAGCGCGCTCGACGGCGTACTGCTGAACGTGCTGCGGGACAATGATCTGACCCCGACCACGGCCGCCCGCGTGACCCAGACGGCGACGGCCGTGCGCTGGGCCGCCCACGGGCTGGGGGTGACGCTCGTCCCGGCCTCCGCGGTGCCCAACGGTCACGAGCACCTCGTTCGCCCGGTGTTGCCGGTCGTATCCCAGCCCGTCATCGCCGTGGTCCGGCACGGCGCGGGCCCGGCGGAGACGGCCTTGCTCGAACTTCTGCGTCAGGAGTCCTGGCCGGACTCCGCCTTCTTCGCACCGGTGTCCTGATGGTCGAGAAGGAGGCGGGTGCCGGTGAATTCCTTTTGTTTCAAAACTGCCGTTCCGGAATGCCGTCGGGTTAACCCCTGGGGAATTCGCCGCCGTCCACGACGAGATAGCTCCCGGTCAGCCAGCTCGCCCGGTCGGACAGGAGGAACATCATCGCGTGGGCGATGTCGTCGGGCTGACCATCGCGCCCCAGCGGGGGAGCGGTGTTGTCCTGCCCCGGTCCCGCGTTCACGCGTGCCCACTGCTCCCGCGTCGCTTCGCCGCCGGGGGTGGCGGTTCTGCCGGGAGACACGGTGTTGACCCGGATTCCGAACGGTGCCAACTCCGAGGCCAGCCCCCGGCTGTAGGCATCCAGCGCCGCCTTGGCCGTCACGTAGTGCAGGAAAGGTGGTGCCACGGTGGGAACCGCGGCCGAGGAGACGTGCACGATCGCCCCCGAACGCCGTTCCCGCATCCCCGGTGCCAGCAGCGAGTCCAGCCGCACCGACGCCAGAAAGTTCAAGTCCAACGCGTCCTGCCACTCCTCGTCGGGGATGGCCAAAGCGCCCTTGTACGGCCCCGCCCCACCTGCGTTGTGGACCAGGAGGTCCACCCCGCCGAGCATATCCTGCGCGGCGGTGGCGAGCGTCTCCGCTCCAGCCCGGGTCCGCACGTCGGCCTGCACGAAGGTGGCCCCTTCCGGCACCGTGCTCGTCGCCGACCTGGCGGTCGTGAGCACCTCGGCGCCCGCGTCCAGGAGTTGGCGCACGACGGCCGCTCCGATACCGCGAGAACCACCCGTTACCAGGGCCCGCCTTCCCGCGAGTTCTTGCGTTCCCGATCCGTTCTCGGTTGTGGTCATGCCACTGGTCCTCTCGATCGCGTAATTGTCCGCTCGACGGAATAGGGGTCGACGTGCGCAGAGCGAGAATCTTCGGATAATTCGCGGTGAGCACCTTGTCGAGCTGTTTCACGGTACGTACGGAAAAGAACGAGAGGCAAAGACGAAATGTCAGCTGACGCTATAGGGGATTCCTATGGCATGCCGCCCTCTCCGTCATCGAGAGCCCGTCCTCGACCCCGTGCCGTGCCTGTGCGAGGTCACTTCGGCTTCGCGTAACTGTTGACTGTCTCTGGCCGTCGGCTGACAGCAGTGCGCCGAGCCGTTGCTGGAGGGACAGCCGCACAGCCTGCGAATCCGTGCCGTCTGCGCTTCGGGCAGGATGCCCGCGTGACAGGTACGTCGGCTCGCGCGGCACTTCCCCCGCACGCGATGACGAGGGCTCACGTTCTCCGCGCGAACGAGTGCTCGCTGCTTCGAGTTGTTGTGACGGGCGGGCCCTGACCGGGTCACGCGATGTCGTCCACCGCCGGAAAGAGTTCGCCTGCCACCGTGGCCGCTGTGACGTCGGTGAACGCCTGGACGTTCCGGTGGAGGTGGGACTGGCCGAAGTAGCCGGATTCCGCCGCGACGTGGGCGGGATCCGGCCTGCGGCCAATCGGTGTGCCGCATGGTGGAAGCGGACCAGCTTCGCCGTACGAAGGCGGCAGCAACCGCGGCACGGTTGGACGAAGTGACCTCCGCACTGGACCCGGCGAACGAGGCCGCCGGCCACGAGGTACCGAGCGCCTCATGGCGGACCGGACGGTGGTGATGGTCGCGCGCGGCTCCGGACCGTTCAACGTGCCAGTCGGGTTGTCCTCTGGGACGGCGGGGCCGGTTCCACCGGCGACCACGGCNGACGGAATGGTTCCGTACGGGCGCCGGGCGCGTGTGTCGTTTGGCATATGCCCTACGCATGTTCGCTGTGGCCATTCCATCCGGACACGGCCGGAGGCTATGGTCCTCGCGGCGCGCCCACGCACGGGGCGCCCGTGCCCTTGAGGGGAGCGAAGCGGAACGAGGAACCGAGGAACCGAGGAAACGCAGTCATGCCGGTACCCAAGCACCGGGACCGTACGGCGGCACGGCCGCTGTCCACCGTCCCGCACCAGGGTGAACCGCAGTGGACAACCTCCGGCTCGGGCGACCCGGGTACCGACCCCCGGGGCGGTACGAGTGGCCCGGACGGCCCGGCGGCGCTCACCCTGCTGGTCGTCGAGGACGACCCGAACGGCGCGGTCAGCGTGTCCGCGCTGCCCGGCATCCCCACCGAACCGATCCGTACCCGGACCGCGCGTAACCTCACCGAGGCGGAACGCCTCCTCACCGACGACGTGCACTGCATCCTTCTCGACCTCGCCCTCCCCGCCGACAGCGCGTCCGCCCCAACCCCCTCCGCGGGGGATGTTGCCGCCGGGGCCGGTTCCACCGACGACCACGGCGACCGCGCCGATGAACTGGGCACCCTGCGCCGGGTGTTGCGGCTCGCGCCCCGGCACGCGGTGCTCGCGCTGACGGACGGCGCGGACCCGGCACTGGCGGCGGAGGCCGTACGCGTCGGCGCCCAGGACTACCTCTTCCGGGACGAACTGGATGGGCGGCTGCTGAGCCGCGCCGTCCGCTACGCGGTGGAGCGCAAACGTTCCGACCTGGCGCGGCGACAGCTCACCGAGTCCCGGCTGCGCGCCCAGGAGAACGCCCGGCTGGAGCGCGGGCTGCTGCCGGGCGCCTGGCGGCATCGCCGAGGTCGTCACCGGGCACCTGCGGCAGGGCCTGCGGGGTGAGGCGCTGTTGGACGCGACGATGGCGGAGGTACGCGGGCTGAACGGCGGCGAGCTGACGGACGACGTGGCGGCGCTGCTGCTGGACCGGGGCTGAGGCTCGGCCCCAGCGCTGCTGCTGCGCCACGCTGGCGACCGCCACCGCGACCGCCACCCATGACCTCCTTGAGGGACAGCTGCGCGCCGCGCCGCTGGTCCCGCGGGAACTCGCCGAGGTTGCTGACATGGAGGGATGCTATGGGCCCCACCGTGCCGGCTGGCGCTAACTTGTGCAAGCGACCGCTTGCAGAAGTGGCGTGGATCGCTCCGGCCCGCGAAGGCCAGTCCCGCCCAAGGGGGTTCCAAGCTCCAAGCCCCTCCGAAAACCCCGACCTTGTCCCGAGGACCGTTCCGTTGGAAGCTGAGGCATGCCGAATACGCCGACGTACGTGCTTGTTCACGGAGCCTTCGCGAACTCCTTCTCCTTCGCGCCGTTGCAGGCCGAACTCGCCCTGCTCGGGCAGCGCTCGGTCGCCGTCGATCTTCCGGGACACGGCTTCGAGGCGACCTTCCCCGAGGCGTACCAGACACCCCAGGACCTCGACGCGCTCGCCGCGGAACCGGGAAGCACCAAGGGAGTCACCCTCGCCGACAACGCCGCCCGCGTGATCGAGGTACTGGAACGTGCCAAGCGGCACGGCCCCACCATCCTCGTCGCCCACAGCAGGGGCGGCATCACGACCACCGCCGTCGCCAACGCCCGGCCGGAGCTGGTCGACCGGATCGTCTACGTCTCCGCCTGGTGCCCCGTCGACTTGGACGTGAACGACTACTACGCCCAGCCGGAGATGGCGGACGTCGACCCCGGCGAGCTCGCTGCCACGCTCGTCGGAAACCCGGCCGAACTCGGCTTGCTCCGGACCAACTTCCGCACCGCTGATCCCATGGCGCTCGCCGCGTTCAAGCGAGCGCTCGCCGCCGACCTCACCGACGACGAGTTCCGGACCTTCCTGAACACCTTCCAGCCCGACGAGAACCTCGACGCCGGCACGTCCGCCGATCGGGCACAGGCCGTCACCTGGGGCCGCGTCCCCAGGACCTACGTGCGCCTGGCCGCCGACGCCAGCGTTCCGCCCGCCGTGCAGGACCGCATGATCCGGGAAGCCGACACGCTCACCCCCGACAACCCCTTCGAGGTCCGGACACTCGACAGCGGTCACCTGCGCTGGCTCGTCCACCCGAAGCCCGCCGCCGAGCTGCTCGCGAGCCTCGCGGTGCCCTGACGCCCCAGGGCTGGTGCCCCAGGTCAGAGCAGCACGGCCCAGGCGAGGAAGTAGATCATGAAGACCGCCACGAGCACCCCGAGCACGATCATCGGTGTCCTGCTCCAGCCTCTCGTGGGATTGTGCGTCTCCCGTGGGCCGGCCCCGGACATGCTGCCCTCCGCCGGCGGGGTGTCTCCCTGCGGCACCTGACCACCGCTGTCCAGGCCGGGCGTACGGTCCGGGTCGGGGTCCGGATTGCTGGCGTCCATACGATCCGGGTGGTCCCCGGGTCGACATCCCAAACCACGCTCCGGCGCGGGGTTCTCCGGGCCGGCCCGAGGTGTCCGGCCATGGCGCCTCGGACGTACGAACGGCGTGCGACGCGCGTACGAGCCACGGGCGTACGGCGATCCCGTCAGCGGGCGCGGGCTCAGTAGGCGCGCGCCACCACGGCGATGTTGCCCGGCTGGTCGACACGCTCCGGCACGGAGCCGTCGGCGGCGACCAGGCACCGCACGGACACGCCCCGCTCGGCGAGGCGCGCCTCGCCCTCCGGCCCCAGCGTGTCCCAGGGCAGGCGCGCCCAGCCGGTGCGTGCCGCCTCGACGGCCTCCGCCACCGTTCGTACCTCGGCGGTACGCTCCGCCCGACGCTCCCGGGACTGCGCGAGCAGCAGCGCCTGATCCTCCGTGAGCACGCGGGGCACGGTCGCGGGCAGGGCCTCGATCGGGACCGGGGCACGGTCGTCCGGTACGCGGCGTACCAGCATGGCGGTGTCGCTCTCCAGGTCCCGGGGCCCGATCTCGATCCGTACGGGCACGCCCTTCAGCTCCCAGTCGACCGCGCGCCTGCCGAACGGGGTGTCGACGCGGTCGTCGACCCGCGCCCGTACGCCCGCCTCCGTCAACCGCCGGCCGATCTCCCGGGCCTTGGCCAGCACCGCGTCGTCCTCCCTGACGGCGACGACCACCGCCTGCGTCGGGGCCAGCCGGGGCGGGACTCGGAGGCCGGCGTCATCCCCGTGGGTCATCACCAGGGCGCCGAGCATGCGGGTGGTGGAGCCCCAGGAGGTCTGCCAGACGTGTTCGCGCCGGCCCTCCCTGGAGAGATACCGGATGCCGAAGGACTTCGCGAAGCCCTGCCCGAGCTCATGGCTCGTGCCCAGCTGGAGGGCCTTGCCGTCTCCCGTCATGCCCTCCAGGGTCAGCGTGTTGACCGCGCCGGCGAAGCGTTCCCGTGGCGTCTTGCAGCCCAGTAGGACGTCGAGGGCGAGGACGCGCTCCATGAAGTCCGCGTACACGTTCCGGTGGATGTGCGCGGCGTAGTCCCGGGCCTCCTCGTATGTGGCGTGCGCGGTGTGGCCCTCCTGCCACAGGAACTCGGTCGTACGGAGGAACACGCGGGGGCGCAGCTCCCAGCGGACCACGTTCGCCCACTGGTTGATCAGCAGCGGTAGCTCGCGGTAGCTCTGCACCCACTTGGCGAAGGAGGCATTGACGATCGTCTCGGAGGTCGGGCGGACGACGACGGGCTCCTCCAGCTCGCTGCCGCCCCCATGCGTGACGACGGCCAGCTCCGGGGCGAAGCCCTCGACGTGTTCGGCCTCCCTCGCCAGATACGACTCCGGGATGAGGAGCGGGAAGTAGGCGTTGGCGGCACCCGCGTCCTTGATCCGGTCGTCCAACTCCCGCTGCATCCGCTCCCACAGGCCGTACCCGTACGGTCGGATGACCATGGTGCCGCGCACCGGCCCGTTGTCGGCCAGCTCGGCCTTGCTGACCAGGTCCTGGTACCAGCGCGGGAAGTCGTCCGCCCGGGGCGTGAGAACGGGTGCCTTTGACATGGCGCGCAGCGTAGGGCCCGGACGGGGCGTACGCGAACGATTACTCAGGAGCGCACGGGACGGGAGGTCACTGGAACAGGAGGGCCGGCGAGCGGCCGGGCTGGCGGGGGCTTCCTGGCCGGTGCTCACTCGGTCGGGTGATCGTGCGGCGGATTCCTGTCCTGCGCAGGTGGTTGTTCGTACTGTCGGACCATGGTCACAGCCCGTCATGAGGCAGCGCATCGGATCTTCCAGGATCGTCCTGAGCTGCTGTCGCCCGTGTTCCGCATCCTGGGTGTTCCGCTGCCGCCAAAGGTCGAGGTCGACGTGCTCTCGGCGGATGCCACGGAGATCCGGCCGTTGGAGCGGCGGGTGGACAGCGTGTTGCGGATCGCCT
>NZ_LJGU01000088.1 GCF_001751245.1 Streptomyces oceani | reverse complement strand
CCCGCCGCTCGGCGCCCCCGCGTGAGTCGCCCCGCCCGCCGGCCTGCGCTCCCACCGGGCTGGCGGGCGCGGAGCAAGGTGCGTCGTCGGCGGAACGCCCAAGGAATCCAGCGGTTGTCGCGGTATCCAGGTGGCGGAGCTTCCGCATCACGAGACGCGGCATTAACGCAGGGCTCGCATGCCCGCGATGAGCGCGCCGCTCGCCGGCCACGGGAGCCCGTGTGATGCAGCGAGGTCAGCGCGAGAGTTCCTCAGCAGTTTCCGTCCTCGGCGTCATGACCTCGACCCGGTTTCCGAACCCGTCGCGCGCATGGAACCGGGCGTACCCCTCGAAGGTGTCACGCTCCACCCACGAGACGTCGTATCCATTGCGCTCAATTCGCCAGGCCACACTCACCAGCTCTTCGGTCGTCCCGCACACGAGGCCGGGATGCGCCTTCTTGGCAGCAGCGAACGGATCCTCGACTCCGAGGTGTATCTCGGCCGTGATCACGTCACCGTCGTACGCACGAAACCAGCAACCGCCTCGACCGCTCAGCGAGGGTGGCTTCTCCACCTCTTGCAGCCCGAGCGCCTCTGCGTAGAAGCGACGCGCCTCGGCCTCCTGGCCGCACGGCATCGAGATCTGAATGTGGTGCAGCCTCATCATGGCCTCCATAATTATCTCGATGTCGAGACAATTCTACCGGGGGTCGTGCTCAGACGATGACGCGGAACTCGATGGTGACCGCTAGGTTTTCTCACTGAAGGTTGAGTGATCATTTAAGGCTGACTGTCTGGGGAGACGGTGGGGGAACCGTTACGCGCGTACGGCGATCCCGTGCTGGGCGCCTTTGACCTGGACTTCTTCGACAGCGGCCGGCGTCGTCGCACTGCGTTGGGCTCCGGGTGGGGTGTCCGGTTCGAGGACGTAGCGCCCGTACGCGGGTTCCGGTGGAACAAGGGTGACCGCAGCTTCGCGGGCTGGTACTACGCGGTGACTACCGGCGACCATGTGGGCTACGAGTCGTGGCTGGAGCGGGAGCGGCTGATCCTACTGGACTTCGCACCGGACGTGGTGGGGATCGCCTCACAGCCGTTCTGGCTGCACTGGCGCGAGGAGGCAGAGAAGCGGCGGCACGCGCCTGACTACTTCGTACGGCTGGCCGACGGACGCGCCCGCGTGGTCGATGTCCGTGCCGAGGACGATGTCGACGAGCGGACCGCGGAAGCGTTCGCCGCGACCGAGCGGGCCTGTTCGGCGGTGGGCTGGGAGTTTGCGCACGTCGGTGCCCCGGATCCGGTGTACATGGCGAATCTGCGGTGGCTGGCCCGTTACCGGCACAGGCGGTGCGGCCGTGAGACCGACATCGTCGAGCGTCTGGTGGAGGTCTTCCGGCGGCCTCATGGGCTGCGGGCGGGAGCAAAGGAGGCCGGGGACGTCCTGCGTGTCCTGCCGGCGCTGTTCCACCTGATGTGGACCGGGGAACTACGCGCTGACCTCGGCGGGGCCTTGCTGACCGGTGGCACGGTGGTGCACACGTCGGATGGAACTGCCATCGGGTCTCAGTTCGAGAGTCGGAGCCGTGGCTTGCTGCTGCGTCCGCGGCCGGGCACGCGCGGCGAAGGGAGCCAGATGCGCAGATTGTCGAGGCCGGCGGCGATCCGAGTGGGCGATCGGGTCCGGTCCGCCGGACAAGTGCGGGCGGTGCTCGCCGTGTCCGCCCGGGCGGTGACGCTGGCAGAGGAGGAAGATTCGCCGCGGGAGGTTCCGCTGGCGGTGCTGCTGGGCGATGAGAGCTTCGAGGTGCTCAGCAGCCCGGTGCGGATGCCGCTGCCGCCGGTGTCGCTGCTGGAGGCGCTTCCGGAGCACGCGCGGGAGAAGGCTCTGTGGTGGGAGGGCCACATCCTGGAGGTCCTGCACGGCGTCGATCCGAATGCGGGCGAAGATGCGGGACCGCGCCCTGAGTACGATCCGGCCCGCCATTCGCTGACCGCCCGCGAGCGGGCGAAGGCGGCCGAGCTGACGGCCGCGGGCTACCAGGTCAGCGTGAGGATCGGCAACTTCCGCCGCCGTTATCAGGCCGAAGGGCTGCTGGGGCTGGCCGACCGTCGGCCGGTGCGCAAGAAGCCGCAGTTCGGGACTGTCGACGACTCGGTGGTCGAGGCCATGCGGCAAGCGATCAAGGAGGGGATCGACGACTCCACCCGCACCGGGACCTACATCATCTGGCGGACCGGCGAGATCCTGCGGGAGAACAGCGAGACGGTGGGACTGCCGTCGCAGTCAACGCTCTACCGGCTGCTGGCCAAGCTGACCTATGGCAAACCCGTCTCGGCGACAGCCCGCAACCGCCGCTCACGCGCCCACGGGGCGAAGACGCCGTTCGGGCAGTGGACGGTGTTCGCGCCGGGCGAGGTGGTGCAGATCGACTCCACCCCGCTGGACGTGCTGGTCCGCCTGGACGACGGGGTGGTGGGCAAGATCGAGCTCACCGGCATGATCGATGTCGCGACCAGGACAGTGCCCGCAGCGGTGCTGCGGCCCACCACGAAGTCGGTCGACGCAAGCGTGCTGCTGGCCCGCACACTCACCCCCGAGGTGATGCGGCCGGGCTGGGTGGACGCCCTGCGGATGTCGAGGTCGGTGCTGCCCTATCGCCGGCTGCTGGACATCAACGAGCGGCTGGAGTACGCGGCTGCGAAGCCGGTGATCGTGCCGGAGATGATCGTCTGTGATCACGGGAAAGTGTTCATCTCCCGGAACTTCAAGGCGTCCTGCCGCTTCCTGGAGATCGACTTCCAGCCCACGCACAAGGCGTCCCCCTTCCAGAAGGGGCACGTGGAGAAGATGCTGGACTCCGTCGGCACGCTCTTCGCACAGTTCGTCGCCGGCTACACCGGTCGCAGCACCGACCACCGCGGCCGCAACCTGGAGAAGCAGCCGCTTTGGTCCCTGCCGGAGTTGCAGGAGCTTCTCGACGAGTGGCTTGTCGCGACGTGGCAAAATCGCGAACACGACGGGCTGCGTGACCCGTTGCACCCCGGCCGCTCGTTCACGCCGAACGAGAAGTACGCCGCCCTCATCGAGGCCTGTGGCTACGTTCCGGTCGCGCTGAGCGCCGAGGACTACATCGAGTTGCTGCCGTCCACCTGGCGGGCGGTGAACGACTACGGCATCAGGATCAAGCGTCGCACCTATGATGCTCCGGGCCTGATCCGCCGTCAGCATTCCGGTGTTGTGGAGAAGAAGGGGCTGTGGGAGGTCCATCACGACCCCCACGACATTTCCCGGATCTGGGTACGCAATCACCACGGCGAAGGTGAGTGGATCGAGGCGGCCTGGAAGCACCTGTGTCACACCCCGGTTCCCTTCGGGGAGCTGGCCTGGGACCACGCTGCCCAGGGCTTGCCCAAGGGCACCGAGGCGGAGATCGCGGAGGCGGCTGCGGCTCTGCTGACGCGGGCCCATGCGGGTCCGGCACAAGCCGGGGCGGGCAAGCCGAAGAAACGTACGCGGCGGGAGAGGCAGGTGGCCGCCCGCACCAAGGCCACCCCGCCGATTCCCACGCCTGCGCCTGTCACCGAGCCCAACCCAGCTCCTGAAGCCGTGGCG
The DNA here is from genome assembly GCF_001751245.1 of Streptomyces oceani. Taxonomy (GTDB): domain Bacteria; phylum Actinomycetota; class Actinomycetes; order Streptomycetales; family Streptomycetaceae; genus Streptomyces; species Streptomyces oceani. The sequence continues at coordinate 5,495 of NZ_LJGU01000088.1, read as the reverse complement.
GAGGAAGAGGCGCCGCTGGCCAAAGTGATTCCGCTGGGCCTGTTCGATCCTCTTGCCGACCCCTGGAAGCGTTCATGACCGCACCGCACGACCCGCTCGCCCCCTTCGCCGATGGTCCTCGGGAGCCTGAGCGGCATCTGACGAGCCTGTCCGGCTGGCGGTCCTTCGTCGACGATCAGCCCGTCATACCTGTGATGCTGAGTGCCGCCGAGCGGGCCGCACTCAGCCCTGCCGAGCTGATCCGCTACGACGAGGGCCGCCTGGACCATCACACCTGGCTGCTGGTAGTGGCGACATCAACGGTCCAGCACACCGTCACCTGCGGCCGCCGTCTGGCACTGCTGAACCGGCACGCGGTCAGTGCCCGGCGGGGGCTGATCGTCTCCGGTCCGGCCGGCACGGGGAAGACCACCGCGATCACTCAGCTCGGCCGGGCCCATGAACTCATCGACAGGGCCCGGCATCCGGGGGTGAGCGACCGAATCCCGGTCGTCTACATCACCGTGCCGCCCGCCGCGACAGCGCGGATGGTGGCGGTGGAGTTCGCGCGCTTCCTCGGCCTGCCGGTTCGCGTCCGCTCGAACATCACCGACATCCTGGAGACCGTCTGCGGGGTCCTCACCGACGCCCGCGTGGGCCAGGTCCTCGTTGACGAGCTGCACAACATCTCGCTGACGACCAGGTCCGGAGCCGAGGTCTCCGACACCTTGAAGTATTTCTCCGAGCGCATTCCCGCCACGTTCGTCTACGCAGGTATCAACGTCGAGCGGGCCGGGTTGTTCGACGGCACCCGCGGTGAGCAGATCGCCGGACGTTTTACCCTCGTTCCCACCGCACCTTTGCCCTACAACACGGAGTGGCAGGGGCTGGTGGCCACCTTGGAAGACTCGCTGAGGCTGCACGACCACAAAGCGGGCAGCCTCACCGCTCTGGACCGCTATCTGCACGACCGCACCGACGGCATGATCGGCTCGCTGTCCCACCTGATCAGAGGCGCCGCCCTGGACGCGATCCTCACCGGCAGCGAAAAGATCACGAAGTCGGGTCTCAACGCGATTCCTCTTGACCACAGTTCGGAATCCAGCTGACCGCCGCGCAGAAAGGCACCGCCCCCACCATGCCGTCCGGCACCGCCGACGAACGTCCCGCAGCTCCGCTTCCCATGCGAGTCCGCCCGCACCTGGGCGAGAGCACCGAGAACTAACATCAGGCGCCTGGCCAAGGCCAACCACCTTCGGCCCAGCGCCCTGCACGCGATCGCCTGCGGTCCGCCCAACTGGACCGGAAAGCCCCGCCTCGACCGTCTCACCGTCCTCACCGGCCATCCAGCTGACCACCTCAACCTGGCCCTGACGGATGCCGTCGTTCCCCGCCGACGCACCACCGTCTCAGGCCAGTACCAGCGACTGCCCCGGGGCACCTACCTGCTCTATCGAGCGATTCGCAAGGACGCGGAAGCCGGTCTCTCGCTGCGGCATCTCGCGGAACGGCACGGCGTCAGCCAGCGCACCGTCCGCGCGGCTTTGACCGCCGTGATGCCGCCTGCCCGTGAACGCCCGAGCCGCTACGGAAAGACCCCGGTCATCGCCTCGGTTCGGCACATCGTCATCCCGATGATCTCGCGGAACGTGAGCGCGAAGGACATCTGGAAGACGCTCATGGACGACCACGGCATCTCGATCTCCTTCTCCACACTGAACGCCTACGTCCGCAACCAGCGGACCAGCTATCGCGCACCCACTTCACCAGCCTGCTGAACCCCATCACCTCCGATGCCCACACTTGACCACCGCCCACCAGCCCAACTGCCCATGCAGGTCCGGCCCGTCGCCGGTGAGCGCGCGAAGTCCTACGTCGAACGCCTCGCAACCGCCAACCATCTCAAGGCCAGCCTTCTCTGGTCCTACCTCTGCGAGCCGCTTCATCGGGGGCCCCTGAGTTGGGATCGCTTGGCTGCCGTGAGCGGCCGCGAATCCGCCAACCTCCGAGAAATCATTGACCGCACGCAATGCATAGGCTGCGGAAAGATCGAGTTTTTCCAGAAAACGAACAGATTCAGGCAGATCTGTTCGCCGGCATGTCGCCAGAAAGCCCATCGCCGACGGAAACCAAGGCCGCGAAAGCAGCAGACTACGGAATGCCAAAACTGCGGGGAGATACTAGTCCTCACCTCTCGCGGTGACAAATTACGGCGCTGGTGTTCGCAGGCCTGCCGCCAAAAAGGCCACCAACAACGGCAACATGAACAGGCCGCTGCTTTGGCAGAAGCACTGACCATCCCGGAACCAACCTGCGATGCCTGCGAAGCACCGCTCGGGCGTGGCAGCCGACGACGCTGGTGCTCGCGGCGCTGCATCAACTGGGCTTACACGCGCCGCCGGATCGACAGAGGTGAGACCCCCTGGCCAGCGCGTGCACCCGACTCGGCTCGCGGGCGGCAAGCGGCAACTTGCCCCGTCTGCTCAAGCCCCATGGAGAAGGGCCCTGCCAACAAGATTCGAGTGACATGCTCGTCAGCCTGTCGAAACCGGCTCTACCGGCTACGGAAAAAGGAACGAGCCAACCGCGATAACGAGACCAGAGAGAATCAATGATATCGGAGCACAGCAGCAGTTGCGTGAGAAAATTATGTCGGTCCCCGAGACTCCGCCACTGACCTCCTGGTGCACAGCCCTGGACCGGCGGCCCCCATAGGCGGCCTTCTCGGCATTGGCTTCGCCGTCGCTCCCGACACTGGTCGCGACGTCATCATGGTGGTCTCCGTTGACGGGCACTGCCTCTTCGACACCACCACAGGCGCCGTAGGCCCGAGATCGAAGCATTCATCGACACCGGCCACCACAACGCCAAGAGCGAGGGCACCAACCGCGTGATCAAGCTCGTCGCCCGTGCCGCGTTCGGCTTCCACAACGCCGAGAACCAACGGCTACGCACACGCTGCGTCACCACCCGACGAGCCCGCGGACACCTCCGCACCGCTCAACCTTGAAGTCCCTTTTCGTGTTCAGACACAAGACCTGCTACAAACCCGGGTCCGGGGTTCAGTCCGACGGGCCGGGCGTGGACAAGTCCGCCTGGTCTTCAGGGGAGTTTGTGGGCAAGGACGTCGAGTTGCTCGACGGAAGGCGGTTGGGCGAACAGTTCTCCGGCTCGTTCCGTCAGGGCGCTGCCCAGGCGGCCAGCGAGGTGGGCCTGGCGTGCGTCGTCGTCGGGGAAGGCGTCGAAGATGGCGAAGGTGGACGGGCTCAGGCGCACGGCGAACCAGGCGACGGTGCCGGGCTCCTCCTGCACGAGGGCAAGGCCCTCGCGGAGAAAGGCGGCGACCTCTTCCTCCTTGCCGGGCAGGGCCTTGACCTGTACGTGCAGCGCGACGTTGATGTCGGCCATGAGTGGGCTCCCTTCCGATGCTGGGCCGCCCGGAAGCTGCCGGGCACTGCAGTGATCGGTTGGCGTGGACCGGGTCTCCCGTACAGCCGCATCGATACCTCATTATCGCCCCTTTTGACATGTTTCGCGGGCGTGGGAGCCTGGATGTGTGGGCTGTCCGGTGGGATGCCCGGTGGCCGCATCGCGCCCACCTACAGCTCACTGCCGAAGCATGCCCAGCATCTACCGAGAGCGAGGGAGACCGATGAAGGCTCTCGTATACGACGGGCCCCGTGAGGTGCAGGTGAAGGACGTACCGGATGCGCGTATCGAGCGTCCCACCGACGTCCTGGTGAAGATCACCACGACCAACATCTGCGGCTCGGACCTGCACATGTATGAAGGCCGTACCGACATGGAGACCGGCCGCGTCCTCGGCCACGAGAACATGGGCGAGGTTGTCGAGGTCGGCCCCGGTGTCGACAAGGTCCGGGTCGGGGACATGGTCAGTCTGCCGTTCAACATCTCCTGCGGCTTCTGCCGCAACTGCGAGCACGGGCTGACCGCCTTCTGCCTCACCACCCCCACCGATCCCACCATGGCCGGAGCCGCCTACGGCTTCGCCGGCATGGGGCCCTACAGCGGCGGCCAGGCCGAGTACCTGCGCGTCCCCTACGGCGACCACAACTGCCTGGTCCTGCCCGAGGACGCCCGCGAACGGCAGGCCGACTACACGATGCTCTCCGACATCTTCCCCACCGGCTGGCACTGCACCCAGCTCGCCTGCGTCCAGCCCGGCGACTCCGTCGTCATCTACGGCGCCGGACCGGTCGGACTGATGGCCGCCCTCTCGGCCAACCTGAAGAGCGCCTCCCAGGTCATGGTCGTCGACCGCCACCCCGACCGGCTCGCCCTCGCCGAACAGATCGGAGCCATCCCCATCGACGACTCCAAGGGCTCGCCCATCGACCAGGTCAACCAACTCACCAACGGCGCGGGCGCGGACAGCGGCTGCGAGTGCGTCGGCTACCAGGCCCACGACCCCCAGGGCACCGAGCACCCGGCCCTCACCCTGAACAACCTGGTGGACACGGTGAAGGCCACCGGCACCATCGGTGTGGTCGGCGTTTTCATCCCGCAGGACCCCGGCAGTCCCGACCAGCTCTACCGCGAGGGTGAAGTCGTCTTCGACTACGGCAAGTTCTGGTTCAAGGGCCAGACCATGGGCACCGGACAGGCCAACGTGAAGGCATACAACCGGCAGCTCAGCGGGCTCATCGAGCAGGGGAAGGCCAAGCCGTCCTGGATCGTCTCCCACGAACTGCCACTGGATCAGGCCCCCGAGGGCTACCAGCACTTCGACAACCGCGACGACGGCTGGACCAAGGTCCTGCTCCACCCCGACGGCGGCTGACCCATCGCCCCGGCCCATACCCCCGGAAGCCACTTCAGGAAGGAGCTCCCACCATGACCAGCATCGAGACCGTCTCCCTTCAGGACGCTCGGCGGGTCATCGACGCGGGAGAGAAACGAGCGCAGGAGCTCGGGCAGCCAAGCAACATCGCCGTGGTCGACGCCGGCGGCAACCTCGTCGCCCACGCCCCCATGGACGACGCATGGATCGGCAGCGTCGACATCTCCATCAACAAGGCATTCACCGCCCGCGCCTTCGACATCAGCACCGCCGACCTCGCCGAGAACGCCGCTCCCGGGCAGCAGTTCTACGGCATCAGCGGCTCCAACCAGGGCCGAGTGATGATCTTCGCTGGCGGCCTGCCGCTCCACCGCAACGAACAGGTGGTGGGCGGCGTCGGGGTGAGCGGAGGGTCAGGAGACCAGGACCAGAGCGTCGCCCAGGCGGCTGCCGCAGGCTTGTAACCCCCGCATATCCCGCCCGCCCGCGTCGCGCACCCCGCAGGAGCCGTGCGAAAGCCGCTTAGGAGAGCCGAGGAGAGGAGGTCGTCATGACGGGCGGACGCCGGAGGGCGGGTGCGCCGCCACCTCGGCCGACGTCCCACCCCAAGACCGCCCGGACTACCCGCCCACCCGCTACGAAGAGCGTTGACCGCCTTATGAGTCGGTGATCGCCTCAGGGGAGAGAACAGAAATGACGGAAGAACTACGCGGCC
>NZ_LJGU01000087.1 GCF_001751245.1 Streptomyces oceani | reverse complement strand
AAGGTCGTCTTGCCCACGCCGAAGCCACCCGCCACCACAATCTTGGCCGAGGTCGTGGAGCGGGCAACCGTGCCGCCACTAGAGCTTGCGAAGTCCACTGAGCACCCTTTCGAGCAAAGTCACATCTGGCTGACCATCGCCGGTCGAGTCGTCGCCACCAGGCTGATGGATCGCGACGAGTCCGGCTTCGGCCAGGTCGGCGACGAGAATCCGGGCGACGCCGAGCGGTATGGAAAGCAGTGCCGAGATCTCGGCGACCGACTTGATCTCGTAGCACAGTCGACAGATCCGCTGGTGCTCGGGCAACTGGCCCTGGAGCTTGGCGAAATCGGCCGTGGTGTGCACCAGCGCCTCGATGGCGAGCTGGTAGCGGGGACGGGTCCGGCCACCCGTCATGGCGTAGGGACGCACCAACTGCTGCGGCTCGCCACGCCCAGCCGGTTCCTCCGACTCCCCTCCTGGGCGAGGCGAGGGCATCGGCTGGATGCGTGGGGGCGGCTCCTCCTGCTGGGGCGGAGAGTGCCGCGGAGACTGTACGCCCTGGGGCGGCTGGGCGTGCGCGGGCTCGGTGTGCGGGGACTCCACGTGCGGCAGCTCAGTCCCCATCGGTGGCTGCGCCCCCGGCGGGGGGACCTGCGACGGCTGCTGGACCTGCGGCTGCTCGCTGGGCGCGGAGGGGAAGTTGTAGCGCTTCAGGCGAGGAGCCTGCGGCTGCTGCTGATCACGGCCATTACCGTACGACGAACCGCCTTGGGGCGTTGTCACGTTTCCTCCTCCGGCTCACGGACTAGCGGGCCACATTTGCCAGTTGCTGCCTCGGCTTCCGAGCAGACACCGCTTCCCCCAGCACCTTAATGGGGCAGCGGCTCACTGCGCACGGTCTGTTCTCGCATCACCGGGGCTAGTTGAGCAGGCTCCCTTGCAATTCCGCCCGTAGGTCGGGGGTCAGGACTGTACCCGCACGATCGACGAGTAGCGCCATCTCGTACCCCACCAAACCGATGTCGGCCTCCGGGTGCGCGAGGACAGCCAGGGCCGAACCGTCCGAAATGGACATGATGAAGAGGAACCCACGCTCCATCTCCACCACCGTCTGGTTCACCGCACCGCCCTCGAAGATGCGGGACGATCCCGCCGTGAGGGAGGTCAGCCCGGACGCGACCGCGGCCAACTGGTCGGCACGATCACGGGGGAACCCCTCGGACAACGACAGCAGCAGACCATCAGCCGAGACCACCACCGCGTGTGACACACCGGGGGTGTTCTCCACGAAGCTGGTGATCAACCAGTTCAGGTTCCGCGCCGCCTGGCTCATCGGGCTCACACTAACGCTCCTGATCATAGGTGCTTCCGGGCCCGAAGCCCGGACTGTCATTCTCGGTGCCGCTTCCGCCGGTGCTACGACCTCGGCGAACACCGCGGTGCAGGTTACTCAGTCGCCCACGGACGTCCTCCGGGGCCCGGGACAACTGCGGCCCGCCCTCAGGCGCCTGCTCGGCGCTTCCGTCCACCAGGTTGGCCCGGGGCACCCTCCTGGGCAGACCCGAACCGGTCACGCCGTCAGCCTCGGGGTTGCGCAACCGGCCGGCCCGATCCCAACGTTCGTCGTTGACCGAGCCCCACGAGGAGTTCCCCGGTTCCGGTTCCGGCACGCCATAGGGTTCGTCGACGCGCTGGTCAGAAGCCTGCTGAGGCTGCTCCTGGGCGGCCTGGGATACGTCCGGGAGACTGTGGGTCTGCTCCGGGTACGGTTCGGGAACGGTGCCGCTCGCCTCCGGGAACGATCCTCCCGTACTGCGACGCGGCAGCCCCGCGTCCGTCGTGGAGTGGTAACCGCTCGGAGACGGCCCCGATCCCGCGAGGGTGCCCGGTGTCTGTTCGCCGCCGAAGCCGACGGTGGACGAGGGATCGGCCCGATCCGGGTGCTGGTGCTCCCGCCCTGCGCCGGAATCGTAATGCGGCTGACCTGGGACGGACATCGGATCGTTGCCATCGCCCCTCGGGCCGCCGCCCGGCGACGACGCGGCATCGTGGCCCTGGTGCGTCCCGGGCTCCGCCGGATAACCCTGCGGATATCCCTGTGCGTACGTCGACTCCGGCGCGGGACGCGACTGCGGGAAGGCCTCACCGTACTGCTGGGCCTCGAGCGCGGCGCGACGTTCGTCCAGCCACAACGACCGCTCCACGGAGTCATGACCGTCGTGCTGGGACTCCGCTCCCGGAGCTCCCGGGCTCTCGTATCGGAAGTCGTCGAAGCCCAGGTCCGCGGCGGAGGGCCAATGGTTGTCGAACACCGGCTGTGGCGCGGGGGTTTGGTCCTGGACGATACGGGAGACCGTGAAGTCCTCCTCCGTGATCTCCTCCGCGTTCCCGCCGTGCGTGATCACTTCCGGCAGCATGACCAGCGAGGTCGTGCCGGCCTGCTCGCCCGAGGGGCGCAGTTGTACCCGGATACCGTGTCGGTTGGCCAGGCGGCCCACCACGAACAGGCCCATCCGTCGGGAGATGGTGGCGTCGACCGTGGGCGGATTGGCGAGCTTGTGGTTCAGGTCCGCGAAGTCCTCGGCCGTCAGCCCGATGCCCTTGTCGTGAATCTCGATCATGATGCGGCCGTCCGGCAGGCGGGTGGCCGCGACGGTCACGTTGCTCTGGGGCGAGGAGAACGACGTGGCGTTCTCCAGCAACTCGGCGAGCAGGTGCACCAGGTCGTTGACCGCCGCACCATGGATCTCGGTTTCGGGGACTCCCGTCAACGAGATCCGCTCGTAGTGCTCGACCTCGGACGACGCCGCCCGCAGGATGTCGACGAGCGGGACCGGCTCGCTCCACCGGCGACCGACCTCCTCACCGGCGAGGACGAGCAGATTCTCGCCGTTACGCCGCATGCGCGTGGCGAGGTGGTCCATCCGGAACAGGTTCTCCAGCTGGTCCGGATCGGCCTCGTTGTTCTCCAGGTCGGTGATCAGCGCGAGTTGCCGCTCGATCAGACCCTGGTTGCGGCTGGAAAGGTTCGTGAAGATGGCGTTGACGTTCCCGCGCAGCAGCGCCTGCTCGGAGGCCAGTCGTACGGCTTCCCGGTGCACCTGGTCGAAGGCCCTTGCGACCTCTCCCAGCTCATCCCGGCTGTCCAGGGGAATGGGCTCAACCCGGGTGTTCACGCGACCGGGTTCCGTACGCGACAACTGGTCGACCAGCATGGGCAGTCGCTGTTCGGCCACGTCCAGGGCGGCCGTACGCAGGCTCCGCATGGCGCGACCCATGCTGCGCGCCATCATCCCGGCCAGCAGGAAGGCCACGAGCAGGGCGGCGAGCACGATGGCGGCGTTGAGGAAGGTGTCGCGCTTGGCGTCCGACGCGATGCGCTCGGCCTCCTGCACCGCCTCGTTGGTGAGTTGCGACTCCACCGTGCGGTAGGCGTCGAACTTCCCGGTTGCAGCAGCGAACCAGGAGTCGGGCGTGATGCCCTTGGCCGCCAGCGCCTCCTCGTCGGCTCCGCTGCCGATCGCGGTGACCATCTTGTCGGGTGTCGGCGCGGCGACATACGGCTCGTCGTTGGCCTGGGCGTCCGCCTTGGCGCCGGCGGCTTGCTCCTTGGCCCGCTCCTCGACCTCGCGCATCGACGCCTTCAGGAGTTTCACGTCCTCCGGTCGTGCCCCGGAGACGTACTCATGTAGTGCGACCTTCTCCAGATAGGCGTACGAGGAAAAGGCCGTGAGCTGCTTCTCCTCGTCCTTCGCGGAAGGGCCGGGCTCCACCATCAGGCGCATACCGATCGCCCGCTGAAGCGACTCGGCGGACTTGGTGAGCGAGATGGCGTAGACCGCGCGTCCGTACGAGGTGACGTTGCCCGTGCCCAGACCTAGTTCGTTGGCGAACTCCATCAGGGGGTGCTGAACGTCAACATAGGCCTCCTCGGTCTGCACGCCCTTCGTGTCCTCGCTGAAGGCGTTCTGCCGGAGTTCGGCCAGCTTGGGCTCGACCTTTCGGAAAGCGTCCATACGACGCTGGAGGGCCGGTGTCTCCGGGAGCTCCTTGGCCTTCTCGTCGAACTTCGTCTTGGCCTCGTCCGTCACCGAGCGCAGCTTCTGGACCTTCGCGGCGTCACGCTCACCGGCAAGCAGCGGGCGCACGGTGCCGTCCCGTTCGTCCATCAAGGCGTGCCCGTAGTTCGCCGCCGCCTCGACCAACTCCGCGACGTGGCGGGCGTCCTCGGCCTCGTTCCAGGTCCGGACGGACTCCTGAACCCGCAGGCCACCGAGGACGAGGCCTACCAGGACGGGTATGAGCAGGATGGCGTTCAGCCGGGTCGGCACGCGCCAGTTCCGGATCGCGAATCTGCTGCCGCCACCCTCGGGCGATCCGGGACTGTCAGCGTGCCCCGCGGACTCGCGAGGCGGGGTGAAGTTCCCCCGTGGCTCCCCCTCACTCCGGGGGGCGGAGCCCTCGTTGCTACGCCGCACTCGACTACTCACCTCTCGGCGCTCGGCTCGACGTGAATCGAGTCGTGGCTACTGCTGAGTTTAGGGAATTTCAGCACGTAGAGGCGCGCATTTCCAAACACTTGGCGCTTCCCAGGCGCCGGACAGGAGAAAGCGACAAGTCGCGCACTTGCCCTGGAATCCGACAAACAAGCACAGGGGTATCTACAGAGGGAAGTGTTCCGCTCGCAGGCGGTACATAGCAATAGGCGAAAGCGACCGAACTGTTACGGCTTCCGCGACAGGGCATTGCGTGGCATGGCGAAGAACACACTGAAGCCGGGCGAGCACCTCCCGGCAGTCAGTGATACATCCCGTGGTCGCTACTTCAGCCGGGCCAGCAGTGCGTGCTCGACCAGGGTGATCAACCCGCTCTTGGCGTCCGCCCGATGCCGCGCGT
>NZ_LJGU01000086.1 GCF_001751245.1 Streptomyces oceani | reverse complement strand
TACTGGCGCAGACCACTTATTTCTGAGGCGTCGTATTCCTCTCTCGCTGGAGGTCCGCGGCCCGAGCTGCGACGTAGTCGGCCCAGGAAGTCTTGGCGAACCCGGCCCAGCGGACAGCGGTGTTGGTGTGGAGCCCGAGGATGCTCGCGAGGACCGGTGCGGGCAGGTCGCCGGCGAGGGCGACCAAGGCGGCATTGCGGGCGGGTCGAGTGTCGATGCCGTGGGGCAGGAGCTTCGAGCTGAGTCCGGTCTGCGAGGTGGGGCGCCCGGGAACGAGACCGGGGAAGAGCCATGGCTCGCCGCGATTCGTTCGGGTGAGGCCGGCTCGGGTGTGCGGTGCCTCGGCGAGCTGGTGCAGGAGCTTGGCGAGCCGGGGCGGTAGCAGGATCGGGTGCTGGTCGAGGGTGAGGTAGCTGTTGCCGTCGCGACGGGTGAGCTGGGTCGTGGTCAGATGCCGGACGTGGGAGGCGTGCAGGCCGAAGAGCAGGATCAGCGCGCCAGCGGCCCGGGTGTCCAGGGCCATGCTCTCGTCGGTCAGGCACCGTTTCAGCAGCTGCCAGCGGCCGTCTTCATCCATCAAGTGACTGGGCTGCTGACGTGGGATGGAAGGAACCTTGAGCCTGCTGGTGAGGCCGTGGCTGGTGGTCCAGGACAGAAAGTAGCGGATTGCGTAGGTGCGGGTGTTGCCCGCGTCGAGCCAGCGGTCGAGGTCCTCTTGCCGGAGTTCGTCCAGCGCGATGCCGTGCTCGTCGAGCCAGGCGAGGAACTCCAGAGCCAGCAGGACGCGGGTGCGGAGGAACGAACCCGGCTCGGCTGGGCGGCGACGCTGGGCGGCGCGTCGTCGTGCTCGTCGCAGCAAGTACCAGTGCGCGTAGGGGCGAACCATCTGGACGTGTCCGGCAGGGCGGCCAGCAAGGACGGTGTCCAGCCAGGCAGGGATGCGGTCCAGTTCCTCATCGCGCTCGGGGAGGACGCCGAGATGCACGAGGGTATGGCGGACATAGTGCAGGTGACGGCTGGGCGGGAGTTGGTCGAGCCGCTGATGGGTGATCGGTTCTCCGGAGGCGGCCAGACTGGCGAACAGGGCAGCGTTCGGACTGCGCTTGAGCCAGAGCAGGATGCCGCGGGGACGCTCAGCCAGCGCGAGAGCGTCCCGCAGCGGCTGGAGCTGTGCCGGGATGCGCCCGTCGGGCCCGGCCAGCAGTTGCTGGAGGCGGGCGATGAGCACGCAGCGGGCGCACTCGGAATCGGCGTAGGTCCGGCCGCCGAGTCCGCAGGTGCGGCAGGTGTAGTCGAAGGCGGTGCCCGCGCAGGCGCCACAGATCCTGGTGCCGTCCTCAGCGATGCCGATCAGGGGCTGGTGGCGACCGCAGCCCGGGCAGATCGCAGGTGCGTCCAGCACGACGGTGTAGCAGGTCGAGCAGACCGGGCCGATCGGCCAGCGGGTGTGAACGCGGCGGGTCCGCCGGCAGCGGCAGCATTCCTGGTTGAGCCCGGGGCGGCAGCTCCGGCAGGTCCATGCGCCGTCCGGCCCGCGCTGGCAGGAGCGTGATTCCCGGCAGGCCGAGCAGACCGTGGTGGGGCCGTTGTAGCAGTCTTCGCAGATGTCCGGCCGTGCTCCGGTGGCCCTGCGGGCGATGCGTCGCTCTTGTCCGCAGAGTCCGCACTCCCGGACCGGCCTGCGCTGCTGGTGATGGCAAGGGGCGCAAAGCGGCCCGTCGGAGCCGTGCGACTTGGCCGGGCCGATGGCACCGCAGATCACGCAGGTGTGCTGCGGGCCGGACCAACAGCTCGTGCAGAGCGGCGAGTTATCTGGGCGCCGGGTGACGGGCATGCGGAGCTGGCCGCAGGTGGCACATTCTTCGACGACGTCCGGATCGGTGCGGTAGCAGGAGTAGCAGATGGGGCCCTCGGCCCGGCGGGCGGCGAGCCGGGTGGCCGTTCGGCCGCACCGCCGACAGGTGCCCTTGCCGCTGCGGGCAGAGCAGTTGATGCAGAGGCGTCCATTGGGTCCGAAGCGTGGGAGGCCCACGTGGGATCTTCCGCAGTCGGTGCAGGCCGGGCGGATCACGGCCGTGTGTCCTGCTGTATGGAGGACTTGAGCGAGGCGGACGATCACGGCCGGGCAGTGAGCATCGCCGGAGACCAGGGCCTGGGGATGGTCGGCGAGGTGCTGGTCGAGATCCCGGAGCGGGATACCTCGGTCGGCCCGAGCCTCGGTGACGGCTCGGAGAACTTCCGTCTGATCGAGCTCGGGTAGTGAGCCGGTTAAGGCGATGATCACGCGATCGAGGGCGGCCTGCCTTTGTTCGGCTCGTTGGCGGTCGCGGGCGCGGGTCATAGCCCCTCGGGGCGGCGGATCGTGGTCCGGCGAACAGTCGGCAGCGGCCGGACCGGTGCTTCATCTGCGGTCTTGCGGATCTCTTCGTTGACGACTCGGACTTCGATGAGGTCACCGGGCTGGCAGTCGAGGATGTCGCAGAGCGCCGCGAGGGTATCCATCGACAGCCGCTGCGGGGGCTGGGTGACCAGACGGAAGACCTGTTCGCGGGAGAGAGTGATGCCGCGCTCGGCGAGCGGCCCGACCAGGTCGGTGGTCTGGAACATCTGCCGCGTGGCCATGATCTGCCGCAGGTGCCAGTGGTAGCCCATCTTCTTGATCACGTCTCGTCGTCCTCCCAGAGTTCGGCGTGCTGTTCCTTCAACACCTGCTGGAGCAGACGGTTGCGGTACTCGTCGGAGACCCCGGTATAGATCGCGGTGGTGCTTGCGTAGGCGTGGCCAACCTGGTCCTGGACGAACTTCTCGGGGTAGCCGAACTCGACGAGATGCGTGACGTAGCTGTGGCGAAGCCCATGCAAATCGAGCTCTTCCGGCAGGTCAGCGGCCCTGCGGGCGGTCTCGAACGCCTCGTCCAGGCGTCGGAGCGACATCCGGCCGCGGCGTTCGGTAACCCAGAGCGCCGGGTGCTTGTCCGGGGAGAAGGCCGGCCGGACCTCCTCCAGGTACTGATCGAGGAGATCAGTGCTCCAGTCCAGTTCGGGAACCGTCAGGACGGTGCGGCGCTTGGGCGGCCCGCCCTTGGAGGACTTTCCGTAGCGTACGAACAGGCCGCCGAACCGGCCATAGTGCGGCATCTTCGGGTTCCGCCGCAGGTCCGCCAGGTCCAGTCCGCACGCTTCCTGGCGGCGCAGTCCGTAGGCGTAGACGGTCTTGAGGAGGATCGCGTCCCTCAAGGCGGCCAGTGAGCCCTTGCGGTGCCGGGCCCGGATCTCTTCGACCCGCGCTTCCGCCGCATCAAACAGGTCCTGAACCTCGTCGTAAGTCAGCGGGCGCCGGTCGGCTTCACCTTCGTACTCGCTGCTGTGGGTGACGGTGTTCCACTCGTGCAGGATCTGGACCGGGGCCTGGCCGAAGCGCTCCAAGCACCGCACGGGCCAGCCGTAGCGTGCGTCGGTGATGTACTCGCAGAACATGCGCAGCGCGTTCTGGTAGTTCCGCCCGGTCGAGACCGCGAACGTCTTCCGCCGCGATCTCAGGTAGTCGATGAACGCCTCGACCTCGGCGGGCTCCCACTGCCAGGGGTACTGGTTGGTGAACTCCGCGAAGCGTCGTACCACCGACATCCGCGGCTTGATCGTCCCGTCCTCGTCCAGGAAGCGGGTTCGCTGCTGGCGGGCCCAGCCGTCCAACATCGCCTGAAAAACCGCCGGTTCAGGGTCGAGGTGTACAACCCCATCGGCAAGCACCAGATGCGCGGCACCCGGCAGATCAACGGCTCGACTCACGATGCATTCAACGCAACATCGTTGAACCGGTTACGCCGCCCAGGTCACAGGCATAGCAAAGGGGACCGGCCGGAGGCCGGTCCCCTTCATGAGCTGCTGGTCAGCTACCTGTACGGACTGCGTCGGATGTTGCACCCAACGCAATTCCGCCCGGTA
>NZ_LJGU01000084.1 GCF_001751245.1 Streptomyces oceani | reverse complement strand
CGGCATGGGAGGGGCGGCCGGCGGTGGTGGCGCGGCCGCCGCGGGCGAGTCCACAGCGGGCGATGCCGTTGGCGAGTGAAGTGCCCCGTCCGTCGGGAGGGTTGGCTGCTCTCCCTGATCACACGTCGCGCCGCCGGCCGGCAGACGTGCGGCGGCGCGCAGATCGGCGCCGCACGCCCCGCAGTAGAGGTCCCCCTCCTCCAACGGCTCCGCGCAGCTGGGGCAGCCGGACAGTCGGTCGAGCTGTGGCATCTTCGTCACACCCACGTCCTGGGGCGGAATCGGTTCGCCCGTTCCACCAGTTCGGTCCTCTCCGTGCCGGTCTGCGCGAGTCTCGTCAGTCTCCGGTACGAACGTTCGAGGTCCCGTCGCAGCCCGTACTCGTTCATCGGGTTACCGAGCAACGACGGACGGGCGGGCCCGTGCACGACTCTGCCAGGGTGGTGCGCGGAACTCCCATCCGGGCCACGCTCGTGCTCAGCGGCGGTTTGCGGTACGACCACGGGCGTAACCGTACCGCCTGACGGGTCGTTCGGCGGTACGGTACCCGCGTTGCTCGGGTCTTCGGCGGCCCTCTTGGCCCTCTTGGACCTGGTGGCCCCGGCGCCCCGAGTGTGACCGGTGTGGCCGCCCGCCAGCAGCCAGTCCCGCGCGCCCCCCAACACCACGACGGCCAACTCCTGCTCTCGCAGGGAGTCAAGGCCCGCCGCCCGCAGCTGCTCGACCTGGCCGGCCGCCGCGTGCAGCTCGTCGAGCAGCGGTTCTGACGGTGTACGGCCCCGCAGTCGGGTCCGTACGGTGGCGACCCGGGCGGACAGGAAGTGGATCGACGCTTCCGGTACGGACTCCAGCACCGCCACCGCCCCCAGCCGCAGCCGCACCCGGGCCAGGCCGAACGCGGCGCCGACGTAGGTCGGATCGGTCGACCAGACGAGGCGGTAGTAGTCCGCGGAGTTGTCCAGCTGCTCCAGGGCCTCCGCACAGCAGGCCAGAGTCAGCTTGGCGGCCGGCTCGCCGGGGAACGCGGCGTAGACGGCCTCGAACGCCCGTGCCGCCGATCGCGGCTCTCCGGCGACCATGTGGTACAACCCCCGATACCAGACCACCCGCCAGTCGTTCGGGTGCCCGCTCGTCAGCTTCTCCAGCGTCGCGGCGGCCTCCCCGAGGTCGGCCGGGCGACCCTGCTCCAGGTGGGCACGCAGCCACCGGAGTTGACGTTCGACCGGGCTGTCGAGGGTGCCCGCCAGCGCGCTGACCAGCTCCGCTGGTGTGGCGGTCAGCAGACCTGCGAGATGGCCGGCCGCGGGGTCGTTGGGGTCCACCTTGGGCACCGGCAGAGCCAGTGCGACGAGGTCCGGAGCGGTTGGCGCGGGCGTCGGCGCCGTGTCGCGGCCGTCGCCCACGGCTGCCATGGCCGGCGGCTCGCCTGTCCGGAGGGTGCCCCTCGGCCCCACGGGAGGGCTCTCCGCCGGGTTGTACGGCCCCAGCGCCCGGCGGATTCGGCTGATCAGGGAAGGGCGTACGTCCCGGCGGCCCAGGACCGAGGTGTCGCCGTCCGTGCCGGCCAGCAACTTCGTGTCGACCACGCGGACTTCCGGCCCGAACAACGAGGAGACCGCCGAACGTGGGCGCCTGGTGCGCAGCGCCACCACCTCCCCTAACACACCGCTCAGTTGTTCGGCCATCTCGGCCGCGGACGTGAAGCGACGCCGCGGGTCCGGCTCGGTGGCCCGGACCAGGAACCGGTAGAAGGACTCGAACCGCCGGAAGACCTCGACGTCGTCCGGGTGGGGCAGGCTTTCCGCGTAGGTGCCGGTGTAGCCCTGGAAGTCGAAGGTGAGCACCGCGACGGTACGTGCCACCGTGTACAGGTCGGAGGCCACCGAGGGACCACTCAGGGGCACTTCGGGGGCCTGGTAGCCCACCGTGCCGTAGACGGCGCTCTCCTCGTCGTCCAGGCGGCGTACCGCACCCAGGTCGATGAGTTTGAGCTGGTCGTCCTGCTGGATCGCGTTGTCCACCTTGAAGTCGCAGTAGACCAGGCTCCGGTTGTGCAGGTGGGAGAGGGCCTCCAGCGCCTCCAGACCGTACGCGCAGGCCTGTTCGACCGGTAACGGATCGTGTCGGCCCTCGGGCGTACGCCGGGCGTTGGCGAGCTCCTCGAGCGACCTGCCGCCGACGTACTCCATCACGATGTACCCGTCCATACCCCCGCCGTGCGGGTCCGGATGCTCGGGTCGGGCTTCGGCACGTCCGGTACGGCGACCAGGCCCAGCCCGAGACGACCGCGGCTGGCGCGTGCGTTGCCGCCCGTACCGGGGCTGCGCACCGACAACTGTCGGGCCGAGCGGGCGGTCTCCCGCTCGTCGACGTGGGAGCGGGTGAGTCGGCCGGAGCTGGCGGCGGAGTCGGCACCGGCCGGTCCGGCGGTGCTGGCGTG
>NZ_LJGU01000085.1 GCF_001751245.1 Streptomyces oceani | reverse complement strand
TTCCAGGCCGAGGACGAGATCTCCGCCATCGGGGCCGCGCTGGGCGCCTCCTTCGGCGGCGCGCTCGGCGTGACCACCACCTCCGGCCCGGGTGTCGCGCTGAAGTCCGAGACGATCGGCCTCGCCGTGTCGCTGGAGCTGCCGCTGCTGGTCATCGACATCCAGCGGGGTGGTCCTTCCACCGGCATGCCCACCAAGACCGAGCAGGCCGACCTGCTCCAGGCGATGTACGGCCGCAACGGCGAGGCGCCGGTGCCGATCGTCGCGGCGGCCACCCCGGTCGACTGCTTCACGGCCGCGCTGGACGCCGCCCGTATCGCTTTGACCTATCGCACCCCGGTCTTCCTGCTGTCCGACGGCTATCTGGCGAACGGCTCCGAGCCCTGGCGGGTGCCCGAGGTGGACTCGCTGCCCGACCTGCGGGTGCAGTTCGCCCAGAGCCCGAACCACGAACTGCACGACGGCACCGAGGTGTTCTGGCCGTACAAGCGGGACCCTCAGACCCTCGCGCGTCCGTGGGCGGTGCCCGGTACCCCGGGGCTGGAGCACCGGATCGGCGGCATCGAGAAGCAGGACGGCACGGGGAACATCAGCTACGACCCGGCCAACCACGACCACATGGTCCGCACCCGGCAAGCCAAGGTGGACGGCGTCGAGGTGCCCTCGATCGAGGTCGACGACCCCGGCGCGGAGCACGAGGGACCGGCCCGGCTGCTGGTGCTGGGCTGGGGTTCGACGTACGGACCGATCACCGCCGCCGTACGCCGGGTGCGCCGGGCCGGCGACCGGGTGGCACAGGCTCACCTGCGGCACCTCAACCCCCTCCCGCCGAACCTGGGCGAGGTACTGCGCGGCTACGACAAGGTGCTCGTGCCGGAGATGAACCTCGGCCAACTGGCCACCCTCGTACGCGCCACATACCTCGTCGACGCCGAGTCCTACACCCAGGTCCGCGGCCTGCCGTTCAAGGCGGAGCAGCTCGCGGACGCTCTCAAGGAGGCCATCACAAATGGCTGAGCACCTGTCCGGCACCCTCACAGGGAGCCTTCCCCTCGCCGAGGACGACAGCCAGCAACCGCTGTCCCTGGTCCCGAAGGCCGAGGGCACACAGTCGATGAAGGACTTCAAGTCGGACCAGGAGGTCCGCTGGTGCCCCGGCTGCGGTGACTACGCCGTGCTGGCCGCGGTGCAGGGCTTCATGCCGGAACTGGGGCTGGCCAAGGAGAACATCGTCTTCGTCTCCGGGATCGGCTGCTCGTCCCGCTTCCCGTACTACATGAACACCTACGGGATGCACTCCATCCACGGTCGGGCCCCGGCCATCGCGACCGGGCTGGCCTCCGCCCGCCGGGACCTGTCGGTGTGGGTGGTCACCGGGGACGGGGACGCCCTGTCGATCGGCGGCAACCACCTGATCCACACCCTGCGACGGAACGTCAACCTGAAGATTCTGCTGTTCAACAACCGGATCTACGGCCTCACCAAGGGCCAGTACTCCCCCACCTCGGAGCCGGGGAAGATCACCAAGTCGACCCCGATGGGCTCGCTGGACTCGCCGTTCAACCCGGTGTCGCTGGCCCTGGGCGCGGAGGCGTCCTTCGTGGCCCGCACGGTCGACTCGGACCGCAAGCACCTCACCTCGGTGCTGCGGGCCGCGGCCGACCATCCCGGCACGGCGCTGGTGGAGATCTACCAGAACTGCAACATCTTCAACGACGGCGCCTTCGAGGTCCTCAAGGACAAGCAGCAAGCGCAGGAGGCGGTCATCCGGCTGGAGCACGGCGAACCCATCCGGTTCGGGCTCCCCGCCCAGGACGGTCTGGGCGAGCGCGGTGTCATACGCGACCCGGCGACCGGCGAACTGCGGATCGTCGAGGTGGCCGAGCACGGCACGGACGGCATCCTCGTGCACGACGCGCACGCCGAGTCGCCCGGCACGGCCTTCGCGCTCTCCCGACTGGCCGACCCGGACACCCTGCACCGTACGCCGATCGGCGTGCTGCGGGACGTACGCCGTCCGGTCTACGAGAAGCTGATGGCCGATCAGCTCGAGGACGCTATGCAGCAGCAGGGCAAGGGCGACCTCGGCACGCTCCTGGCGGGCCGGGACACCTGGACAGTCGTCGG
>NZ_LJGU01000083.1 GCF_001751245.1 Streptomyces oceani | reverse complement strand
GACGAGGGCGGCAGTCAGTCGGCGTTGGTTGCGAGGCCCGGTCGCAGCCGCGACCGCGTACCGCACCCGCGGATGCCCGACCAACGCAGACTCGATCTCACCCAACTCAACCCGATGCCCACGCACCTTCACCTGCTGATCCGCCCGCCCCAAAAACTCCAGCGTCCCATCAGGCCAATACCGACCCAGATCACCGGTCCGATACCACCGCCGACCCTGATACTCCACAAACGACGCAGCCGTACGCTCAGGATCATTACGATAACCACGAGCCACACCCGCACCACCAATCCACAACTCCCCCGGAACCCAATCCGGACAATCCCCACCCCGCGAATCCACCACCCGATACGACTGATTCGCCAACGGAAAACCATACGGAACCGAAGACCACCCCGACTCCACCACCGACACCTCAAACGCATTCGACCAAATCGCCGCCTCCGTCGCCCCACCCAAAGCCACCAACCGACACCCCGACACCAACCCCGCCAACCGCTCCCCCAAATCCAACGGCACCCAATCACCCGACACCAACGCCAACCGCAACGACTGCGGCAAACCACCAGAAACCTCCGCAGCCGTAACCAACATGTCACACAACACCGGCGCCGAATTCCACACACTCACCCCATGCCGCACCACCAACGACAACCACACATCCGCATCACGCCGCTCCTCCTCACCCACCAAAACCACACCACCACCAACCGACAACAAACCAAAGATATCCCACACCGACAAATCAAAATCCAACGCCGAAACACCCAACACCCGATCACCACGACCCACACCAAACCGCGAATTCACCTCCACCACCGTATTCAACGCCGCACGATGCGACACCTCCACACCCTTCGGCTCCCCCGTCGAACCCGACGTGAAAATCACATACGCCGCATCATCCGAAGACACCCGCACCGGCTCAGAAAGAGGAACAACCCCCGACAACTCCGGCAACTCACCCAACGTCAACCTCACACCAGCCCGCGCACAAATCGCCTCCCGACGCACCACCGGCTGATCCACCCCCACCGGCACATACACCCCACCCGCAACCAACACACCCAACACCGCCACCACCTGATCCGGACCCTTAGGCAACGACACCGCCACCGCATCCCCCACACCCACACCCTCAGCCACCAACCACGCCCCCAACCGCAACACACGATCAGCCAACACCCCATACGACACAAACCCACTCTCACCCCACAACAAAGCAACAGCATCCGGCTCCTCAACCGCACACGCCAAAAACCCCTCATACAACAAACCCTCAGGAACACCACCCACCACCGCATTCACCCGCTCACGCACCACCACCTGCGACTCCGGAACAAGACCAGGCACACCACCACCCCAATCCCCCTCCACCAACCACTCCAACAACCCCACATACGCACCAAACATCCCATCCAAAACACCCGGCGCAAACAACCCCTCCACCGCATCCCACGACAACCACACCCCACCATCAACCTCCATCACCTGATGATCCAGCCACACCTGCGGCGTCTG
>NZ_LJGU01000082.1 GCF_001751245.1 Streptomyces oceani | reverse complement strand
GTGTGGTGCCGGTGGTGCTTTCGGCGCGTAGTGAGGTGGCGCTTCGGGCGCAGGCGGCGCGGTTGGGTGAGTATTTGGCGGGGTGTTCGGATGTGTCGGTGGTTGATGTGGGGTTGTCGAGTGTGGTTTCGCGGGCGCAGTTGGAGTGTCGGGCTGTGGTGGTGGCTGGTGAGCGGGAGGGGTTGTTGTCGGGGTTGGGTGCGGTGGTTTCGGGTGAGCCGTTGGAGGGTGTGGTGTCGGGGCGTGTGGTGGCTGGTGGGCCTGTGTTGGTGTTTCCGGGTCAGGGTGCGCAGTGGGCGGGGATGGCGGTGGAGTTGTGTGCGTCGTCGTCGGTGTTTGCTGGGTTGTTGGGGGAGTGTGAGGCGGCGTTGGAGCCGTTTGTGGGGTGGAGGTTGTTGGATGTGTTGCGGGGGGTGGAGGGTGCTCCGGGGTTGGAGCGGGTGGATGTGGTGCAGCCTGCGTTGTGGGGGGTGATGGTGTCGTTGGCGGGGTTGTGGCGTGCGTGTGGTGTGGTGCCGTCGGCGGTGGTGGGGCATTCGCAGGGTGAGATTGCTGCGGCGTGTGTGGCGGGTGGGTTGTCTTTGGTGGATGGTGCGCGGGTGGTGGCGTTGCGGAGCAGGATTGTTCTTGAGCGGTTGGCTGGGTTGGGTGGGATGGTTTCGGTGGGGTTGTCGGTGGGGTTGGTTGAGGAGTTGTTGGTGCCGTTTGGGGATCGGGTGTCGGTGGCGGCGGTGAATGGTCCTGGGAGTGTGGTGGTTGCGGGTGAGTCGGGGGCGTTGGATGAGGTTGTTGGGTTGTGTGAGCGGGATGGTGTGTGGGTGCGGCGGGTGAATGTGGATTATGCGTCGCATTCGGTTCAGGTGGAGTCTGTTGAGGATGAGTTGGTGCGGGTGTTGGCTGAGGTGGAGCCGGTTGGTGGTGAGGTGCCGTTTTATTCGACGGTTGTTGGTGGGTTTGTGGATACGGCTAGTTTGGATGCTGGTTATTGGTATCGGAATTTGCGTGGTTGTGTTGGTTTTGAGTCTGCTGTTCGGGATTTGGTGGGGCAGGGTGTGGGGTGTTTTTTGGAGATGTCGCCGCATCCGGTGTTGGGTATGGCTGTTGAGGAGACGGTGGCTGGGTGTGGTGTGGATGGGGTGGGGGTTGTTGGTTCGTTGCGTCGTGATGATGGTGGGTGGGGGAGGTTTGTCACGTCGTTGGCTGAGGCGTATGTGGCGGGAGTGGGGGTTGATTGGTCGGCTTTTTATGCCGGGACTGGTGCTCGGCGTGTTTCGTTGCCTACGTATGCGTTTCAGCGTCAGCGGTTTTGGTTGGAGTCGGGGGTTGGTAGTGGTGTTCCGGCGGGGCAGCGGTCTGTTGGGCATGGGGTGTTGTCCGCGGCTGTGCGGATTGGTGATCGTGATGAGTGGGTGTTCACGGGTCGTATCTCCCAGGACAGTCAGCCCTGGACCCGTGACCACATCGTCTTCGACACGGT
>NZ_LJGU01000080.1 GCF_001751245.1 Streptomyces oceani | reverse complement strand
GGGTGATCGACTTCGGGATCGCCCGTGCCCTGGACAGCGCCATGCAGTCCTCCGGCGGCATGACCCGCACGGGTTCGGTCATCGGTTCGCCCGGCTTCATGTCGCCGGAGCAGGTGCGCGGGAGCGTCGTGACCGCGGCCAGTGACGTGTTCTGCCTGGGCGCGGTGCTGGCGTACGCCGCCACCGGCCGCATGCCCTTCGGTACGGCGGACAGCGGCGCGCACGCGGTGATGTTCCGGATCGCCGAGGAGGACGCGGATCTTCGTGGCCTGTCCGGTCCGTTGTACGAGTTGATCGCGGCCTGTCTGGAGAAGGACCCGGAGCGCCGGCCGGACGTGGACACCCTCGTCGCGCGCACCGAGGGCGAGATCTCCGGGACCTGGCTGCCCGGCCAGGTGCTGGCGCAGTTGGGCCGGCACGCCGTACAACTCCTCGACAGCGAGGACCCGGAGGGCCAGACGGAGAGGCAGGATGCCGCCTCGGCGACCACTCAGCCGCCCTCCATGCCGTCCACGCCGCCCTCCGCCTACCACCCGGCGCTGGCTGGTGGGCCGAACGTCTCGCCGTACCAGGCGGGCCGCGGTCCGTACGGCTATCCGCAGCCGTGGATGGGCGGCGGCCAGCACACCACCTACGGGCCGGCGGGGCCGTACGGACACCCCGGTCGGACGCCCAGACCAGCCCGCCCGGTCCGTACGATCGGCACCCCGACCTGGGTGCTGATCCTGCTGACCCTGGTGTGGACCGTGGCGGCCCTCATCCACTCCATCTCGCTGGATGCCACGCTCTCCAGTCACCCGGAGAGCTGGCTGGTGACCGCGCACCCGGAATACACCGCGCTGAAGGAGCGCAGTCAGATCATCGATGTGTTCGGGGGGCTGGCCTTCCTGGTCACGATAATCCTGTGGCTGATGTGGTTCTGGCGGGTGCGGTTGAACGCGGAGGCGTTCGAGCCGGGGCGGGTGCGATACGACCCGGGGATGGCGCTGGGCGTCTGGTTCATCCCGTTCTGCAACTTCTTCATGCCCAAGCAGATCGCCAACGACGTGTGGAGCGTCAGCCGCGGTGACCCGCCGGAGTGGTACCAGGGCAGGCGGTATCCGCCCCGGCGCGGCCTGGTCTCCGGGTGGTGGACGATGTGGGTGATCTACTTCATCTGGTCCTTCTCGCAGTTCTTCTCCTGGTACGACGAGACCACCATCGATGAAGCCGAGGGGATCATCGCGCTGCAGATCTTCACCCACTTCTTCGCGATCCCGGCGTACATCCTGGCCGTCGTCTTCGTGTCCCGGCTCACCAACATGCAGGACGACCGGATCGCCGCTGGCGCGTGAGGAAGCCTGGTCGACGAACGGGGGAGGGACGGCGCATTGGACCGGCTGGAGAGCAGTGATCCACGCTCGATCGGCGGGTATCGCCTGCT
>NZ_LJGU01000081.1 GCF_001751245.1 Streptomyces oceani | reverse complement strand
TGTGAGTGGGTGGCGGGGTGGCATCGGTTTGGGCGTCAGCCGGTTTTGTCTGGGTGATGGTTTGCTGAGCTGGCTGTTCCGTGGTTGATCTTGGCTGCTTTGGGGTGACCAAGTAGCTGTTATGGGACGGGTAGGGGAGCTAGCACATCTGGGTGCTGGCTGTCGTGGGGTTGCTCATTCCTGTGTTCGTGGTGCGGGCGGGGGAGTGGGGTGGGCCCATGGCTGTCGAATCCTCGCCGTCTTCGTCTTCGGTCGTGCCGGAGGCGCCGCTTGCTGGTGTTCCGCTTGATTCGCTTTCCCTGGACCGGGCTGTGATGCGGCCGGTGGTGGTACGCCGTCTCCTTGAGTTGAGGGAGGCCAAGATCTTGGAGACGGTGCATGTGCGGATCGTCGCTGAGTCGGTGGGGGTCTCGGAGCGCACGGTGTGGCGGTGGCTGGCCCAGGCTCGTTCCTCGGGCCGTGTGGAACCTGCTGCGCGGCGTGGGGGGTTCGTCCTGGATGACGCGTTGTGGTCCCGCTTGGCTGACCTGGGCGGGAACGTGTCCGCGCTGTACCGGTGGATGACGGGCGACCAGGGTGCCGCTTCGGTGCCGGTGCCTTCGCTGGCGACAGTACTGCGTGCAGTGCGCCGGGATCTGCGCGCCGGCCGGGGACTTGAGGTCGCACGGCCGGCTCGGGGCTATGCCGGACTGGACCGCTACGACCGGGCTCTGGCCGAGCTGGCATTGCCGGGCACGGTCGATGAAGCCGGTCAGGCCCTGTCCGTCCCGGCCGCGGACCAGGCCGTCGGAACGGCCGCGTCGGCGGCATCGGCGGTGCCAGCTGAGTCCGAGCCCGCCGCCGCTCACACACGCCTGCTGTTCGGCCGGGACGTGCGGCTGTACGCGCCGGGCGCGCACGTGGTCTCCACCCGGCAGGTGGGCGAGGTGACCGAGGCCCTCGCGCACACAGTCGCCGCGCGAGGTCTGCTGTGCGTGTACGGGGATACCGGGCACGGAAAGACAGTCGCGGTCCACCAGGCACTGGGTCTGCTGCCGCGCCGCCTTCCGGTCCACCAGGCGCTGGTCGCGGTGAAGCCGGCTCTGCCTCAGTTGCGTGCCGCGCTGCTCACGGCCTTCGGCCTGTCTGCCCCGTCGCTGGTGAACCGCACGGAGGCCGCTGACCGCGCGCTCATTGACGCGTTGAAGAATCCGGGTGTGCTGGTCATCGATGACGTCCAGCGCATCGCCGCCCCTGAACTGGACTACCTGCGCCTGCTGGTCGACGCCCCCACTACGCAGGCGTCGCTGGTGCTGTGCGGAGCGGGCGCCGAGCGCACTCTTGCACGTGCTCCCGCGCTGGCCTCGCGGGTGCTGACCTGG
>NZ_LJGU01000079.1 GCF_001751245.1 Streptomyces oceani | reverse complement strand
GCGGGCGCGCGGTGCCTGACGCCGGGTGGCGGGCGCCGTCACTCAGGCTCCAGGCGGCGCGTGCCGGACGGTCCCCGTCACGAGACGGAAAACCGGGTGCCCGATCGAGGTCCGGTGCAGCACGCTGGTCGCATGGACGCGATGCTGACGGCCGGCGAGCCCGTGACGGTGATCCTCCGCAAGCACGGGCGGGCCGATGTGCGCTATCCGGCGACCGCGCTGGACGACGACGGCACACGGGCGGCCGTACGGGCGCCGTGGGCGGGCCCGCCCGTCCGGGACTTCGGTTTCGTGCGTTTCGAGCACGGCGACGTGTTCACCGAGCACTACTGGCGAGACCGCTGGTACGCCGTCAAGGAGGTACGGGCGGCCGACGGACGGCGTAAGGGCTGGTACTGCGACATGGCGCGGCCGGCGTGCGTCCGGGACGGCGAACTGACCAGCGTCGACCTGGAGCTGGACCTGTGGGTACCGGCCGACGGGAGCGCGGCGCTCCGGCTGGACGAGGACGAGTTCCTGGCCAGCGGTCTGCCCGAAACGGATCCGGAGGCCGCGGGACAGGCCCGTCAGGCACTGGACGAACTCGCCGCGCGCGCTCGCGCGGGCACCTTCACCGAACTGACCGCGGTGCCCTGACCTGACGCATCCCGTGGCCGGCGGGTCGCGCGGCTCCAGTGGCTTCCAGGGTTCCGAGTGCCACTCGGATACGCATCCGCTGGACAGCCGAGGTGCCGGGGCAGAGAGTGGACGCACGGGTCGCCGTGCGAGCGCGCGCGACGCGGTTCCGTCGCGACGTCGGTCAGGCGTGGGCAGTGACTGGTCGGGCGGTCGGGCACGGTTCGCGGGAGGCGGATACGGATGCGGCAGTCGGACACGGTGACGGCGGCTTGCGGCTACTGGCGTCGACGGGGTCTGAGCACCGAGCCGGAGCAGGTGGTCGCCGCTCCCGGTGCCGCGTTGCTGCTGCTGGCGCTACTGGCCGCGGTAGGAGACGGGACCCGGGATCAGGCCGATCCGGCGGACTCGGCGGACGCTCCGGCCACGCTCGGTCTCGCCGCACGCCACCCCCGAGTGCCCGCGCGTGGCGACGTGTTGCTGCCCTGCCCCACCGCCGACTGGCACGCGGCGCAGGCCGGGCTGCTCTCCCGGCAGGCGCACCCGGTTTCGGTGCCCGCCGAGTGCGGCGGAATTCCCGATCCGGTCGCACTGCGGGAGACCGTGCGCCGGGTCCGTGCCGGCGGCGGCGCTCCCCGGGTGCTGCTGCTCTCCGTGGCCGACGATCCCACGGGGACGATCGCCAGTCCCGAGCTCCTGCACGAGGTCTGCGAGGCCGCCGTGGACGAGGGCCT
>NZ_LJGU01000078.1 GCF_001751245.1 Streptomyces oceani | reverse complement strand
GGGTGCGCCCGCCCCGTCAGCCGCGGGCGAGGGCATCCAGCGTGGCCAGCTCCTGCTCGTCCATCGCCGCGCTGCCCAGGTGTCCCCCGGTGTCCGTCACGACGAGCCGCGCGTCGGGCCAGGCACGCGCCAACTCCCAGGCCGTGTGCACCGGGCTGCCCAGGTCGAGACGGCCGTGGAAGAGCATCCCGGGGATTCCCGCCAGCCGTCCGGCATCGCGCAGCAGCGCGCCCTCCGGCAGCCAGGCGCCGTGTGCGAAGTAGTGCGTGGCGATCCGGACCAACGCCCGCCGAGCGGCCGACGGACGACCGGTGAAGGGCGCGGGCACGCCCTTCGGCTCCATGGACAGGACGGCGTCCTCCCAGGCACACCAGTCCTCCGTCGCCCGGTCGCGCACGTCCGGGTCCGGGTCGGACACCAGCCGGGCGTACGCGCCGACCAGCTCGCCGGTGTCGACATCCCCACAGGCCCGTCCGCCTCGACCGGCACCGGCCCGGGCTTCGTGGAGACCGGCACCGGCCCGGAACCGCTCCCATGCCTCCGGGAAGAACCGTCCCACGCCCCCGTAGAGCCAGTCGATCTCGGCACGGCGCGTGGTGGTGACCCCGCTGAGGACGATCTCGGAAGCACGCTCCGGGTGCCGTTCGGCGTAGGCGAGGATCAGCGTGGACCCCCAGGAGCCGCCGAAGAGCAACCAGCGGTCGATACCGAGGCGGGCCCGCAGCAGCTCCATGTCCGCGATCAGATGCTCGGTGGTGTTGACGCTCAGGTCGGTCGCCGGATCGCTGGCGTGCGGCGTGCTGCGCCCGCAGCCGCGCTGGTCGAACAGCACCAGCCGGTACCGTTCCGGGTCGAACCAGCGCCGGATGCCCGGCGCGCGGCCGGAGCCAGGACCGCCGTGCACAACCACCGCCGGCTTGCCCTGCGGGTTACCGCAGGCTTCCCAGTACACGAGATTGCCGTCGCCGACGTCCAGCATGCCCGTCTCGTACGGCTCGATCGGCGGGTGTCGGCGGCCGGTCACCGCGGGTTTCCCAACCTAGGCGGGAGGATACGGTCCGCAGGCGGCCCGGTCATCCCGGTTCCACGGTCCCGTGGGCGGCGAACGACGCCTGCCCGCCCGCCCGTTGAGTGCACCCGCCCGCACACCCCGCATCCCGCATGTTCCGTATGTCCCGCTGGTCAGCGCTCCGCGATGACCACCGCC
>NZ_LJGU01000076.1 GCF_001751245.1 Streptomyces oceani | reverse complement strand
CGTTCGCCGGCGCGTTGGGGGCGCTCGTCCTCGTGTTGGGGCTGGCGGCCGGACGCACCGGCGCGCTGCCGCCCGCCCGGGTCGTGCTTGCCGGGGCCGCGGTGGGACAGATCTGCGCGGCCTACACCTCGTTCATCGTCATCATGAGCGGCGACCACGACGCCGCCCGCCGCGTCCTGAACTGGACCCTCGGCTCGCTCGCCGGGGTGCGCTGGACGGGCGCGGTCACGCTCCTGGCGATCGTCGCCGTGGCCTTCGTGCTGATCATGGCGTACACCTCGGCCCTGGACGCCTTCGCCTTCGGTGAGTCCGCCGCCGGTTCCCTCGGCGTGAACGTACGGGCGACGCGCTGGACCCTGCTACTGGTCACCGCGCTGGTCACCGCCGGGCTGGTGTCGTTCACCGGCGCCATCGGGTTCGTCGGCCTCGTCGTGCCCCACCTGGTGCGTCTGGTGTGCGGCCCGACGCATCGGCGGCTGCTCCCCCTCAGCGCGCTCGCCGGCGCGTTCTTGCTGGTGGTCGCCGACACCCTCGCCCGTTCCCTGGTGGACGGGCAGGAGATCCCGATCGGCGTCCTCACGGCGGTCGTCGGCGCGCCGGTCTTCGCCTGGCTGCTGCGCCGCGAGGGGAGGTCGACATGAGGGTCGGCGCACAGGACGTGACCTGGATACGCGGTGGACAGACCGTCCTCGACAGCGTCACCGCCGAGATGCCCGAGGGTGCGGTCACCGGCCTCATCGGGCCCAACGGGTCGGGGAAGACGAGTCTGTTGCTGTTGCTGGCCGGGCTGCACCGGCCCGCCCACGGCCGGGTGCTGCTCGGCGAACGCGAGGTCGCCACCCTCCCCGCCCGGGAACGCGCCCGACTGGTGGCCCTGTTGGAGCAGCAGGCCGCCACCTCGCTGCCGCTCACCGCGCGTCAGGTGGTCGAGCTGGGCCGGATTCCGTACCGGGGCCGCTGGCCCGGAGCGGCCGATCCGGCGGCGTCCGTGGTGGACGAGGCGATGGCCGCGGCGCATGTCCAGGAACTGGCCGAGCGCGGCTGGAACACCCTCTCCGGTGGCGAGCGCCAACGAGTCCAGCTCGCGCGCTCGCTCGCCCAGCAGCCGTCCGTGCTCCTGCTGGACGAGCCCACGAACCATCTCGACCTGGGCCACCAGCTGGACCTGCTGCGTACGGTACGG
>NZ_LJGU01000075.1 GCF_001751245.1 Streptomyces oceani | reverse complement strand
CCTCGCCCCAGCCCGTGCCGTCCGCCTCGTCCGAGAACGCCCGGCAGCGCCCGTCCGGCGCCAGCCCGCGCTGCCGGCTGAACTCCAGGAAGGCGGCCGGCGTCGTCATGACCGTGACCCCGCCGGCCAGCGCCGTATCGCACTCGCCGGCACGCAGCGCGCCGATGGCGGAGTGCAGCGCGACCAGCGAGGAGGAGCAGGCGGTGTCGACGGTGACGGCCGGACCCTCCAGCCCGAGGGTGTACGAGATGCGGCCGGAGACCACGCTGGCGGCGTTCCCGGTGCCCAGGAAGCCGTCGCTGTCCTCGGCGGCCTCCCGCAACACGGTCGTGTAGTCCTGCCCGTTGGTGCCGGCGTACACCCCGGTGCGGCTGCCGCGCAGGCCGCGCGGGTCGATGCCGGCGCGCTCGATGGCCTCCCAGGAGGTCTCCAGCAGCAGCCGCTGCTGCGGGTCCATAGCCAGCGCCTCGCGCGGCGACACCCCGAAGAAGCCCGCGTCGAAGTCCGCCACCCCGGCGAGGAAGCCGCCGTGCCGGGTGTAGGTGGTGCCCTCCCGCTCCGGGTCCGGATCGTAGAGCGCCTCGACGTCCCAGCCACGGTCGTTCGGGAACTCCACGATGCCGTCGCCGCCGGCCGCCAGGAACTCCCAGAACTCCTCGGGAGTGGTCACGCCGCCCGGGAAGCGGCAGCTCATGCCGATGACGGCGATCGGCTCGTCGGCCGTACGCCCGGCGGCCGGTGCCACGTGGCCAGCCCCGGCGCGGTCGGCGCCGAGGAGTTCGTCCCGGAGATGTTCGGCGACCGCCGCCGGTGTGGGGTGGTCGAAGATCAGCGTCGCGGCGAGCGGGACGCCCGTACGGCGGGTCAGCGCGTTGCGGAGTTCCAGCGCGGTGAGGGAGTCGAAGCCCAACTCGGTGAAGGCCCGTTCGGTGTCGACACGCTGCCCGGAGGCGTGCCCGAGCACGGCGGCCACCTCGGCGCGCAGCAGCCCCAGGATCGTGGGGTAGCGCTCGTGCTCGGGCAGCGCGGCGAGCGTCGCCGCGAGCCCG
>NZ_LJGU01000074.1 GCF_001751245.1 Streptomyces oceani | reverse complement strand
GGGCCGAGCCTCAGCCCCGGTCCAGCAGCAGCGCCGCCACGTCGTCCGTCAGCTCGCCGCCGTTCAGCCCGCGTACCTCCGCCATCGTCGCGTCCAACAGCGCCTCACCCCGCAGGCCCTGCCGCAGGTGCCCGGTGACGACCTCGGCGATGCCGTCCTGGCCGAGCCGCTGTCGGCCCGCGCCGATCCGCCCCTCGATCAACCCGTCGGTGTACAACAGCAGCGACCACGCCGCCCCCAGCTCCACCCGGTTTCGTGGCCAGCCCGTCCCGGGCAGCAGTCCGAGCGCCGGACCGTTCTCCTCGTACGCCAACGGCCGGGGCACGGCGCCCTCGCCCCCGGCGAGCAGCGGTGCCGGATGCCCCGCGAGATACACCTCGGCGCTCCGGCCGTCCGGCGCGATGTCCATCGTGCACAGCGTGGCGAACACCTCCTCGGAGGGCCGCTCGTGCTCCAGCACCCGCTGCAGGGTCTCCAACAGCCCGTCTCCGCACAGCCCCGCGAAGGTCAGCGCCCGCCAGGCGATGCGCAACTCCACACCCAGCGCCGCCTCGTCCGGGCCGTGCCCGCTGACGTCGCCGATCATCACGTGCACGGTGCCGTCGGCGGTGCGTACGGTGTCGTAGAAGTCGCCGCCGAGCAGCGCGCGGGACCGGCCCGGGCGGTAGCGGGCGGCGAAACGCAGCTCACTGCCCTCCAGCAGCGGAGTCGGCAGCAGCCCGCGCTCCAGCCGGGCGTTCTCCTGGGCGCGCAGCCGGGACTCGGTGAGCTGTCGCCGCGCCAGGTCGGAACGTTTGCGCTCCACCGCGTAGCGGACGGCGCGGCTCAGCAGCCGCCCATCCAGTTCGTCCCGGAAGAGGTAGTCCTGGGCGCCGACGCGTACGGCCTCCGCCGCCAGTGCCGGGTCCGCGCCGTCCGTCAGCGCGAGCACCGCGTGCCGGGGCGCGAGCCGCAACACCCGGCGCAGGGTGCCCAGTTCATCGGCGCGGTCGCCGTGGTCG
>NZ_LJGU01000073.1 GCF_001751245.1 Streptomyces oceani | reverse complement strand
GCGCGAGTCCGCCCCCGAGCCCTCCTGACATCCGGGCCCTCCACGCCGGCGGCCCCCTTCACGGGGTGGGGAAAACCCCCATGCCAAGACACCGAGCGGCGTCATGGCCACCCCGGCCCGTACACCGGAAGCTGGTACCAGTCGGACCGGCGAAGCCTCCCGGACGGCCAGACCTCTCGGACCGGAACAGAACGGATGACCCGGATGGGACTCACCACCAGCGCCTACGACCCGCCGCTCCCGGAGCCGGCCGGGCGCGCACGCGTCACCCGGATGCTGCTCGCCCCCGTGTCCCCGCGCACGTGGCTGGAACTGCTCCACGTCCTGACCGGCCTGCCGGTGGCCGTCGTGACCTTCTGCTTCACCGTGACCATGCTGGCCACCGGCGCCGGCCTGCTCGTCACCTTCCTCGGTGTGCCAGTGCTGGCGGCGGGGCTGGCCGGCTGCCGCGCGCTCGGCAGCATGGAACGGACACGAGCCAGGGTGTTGCTGGACTTCCACGTCGACCCGCCGGAGCCCGTACGCACCCTGCAACGCAAGCAGGGCATGCTGGCCTGGGTCGGGGCGCTGTTCCGGAGCGGCACCTCCTGGCGGAGCCTGCTGTACACGGTGCTGCACTTCCCCTGGTCGGTGGCGGCGTTCACCGTCACCGTGGCCTTCTGGTCCACGAGCTGGGCGCTGCTCACCTACCCCCTGTGGTTCTGGACCTTCCCGGACCACCTGGACCAGCCGGGCATCCAACTGAGTGGCAGGCCGGGCGACGGCTGGTATCTGGACTCGGCACCGGAGATCGCCGGCGCCTCCGCGCTGGGACTGCTCTTGGTGCTGCTGTGCCCCTGGGTGGTACGGGCCCTGACGCAGGTCGACCGGCTGATGCTGGTGGGGCTGCTCGGGCCGTCGAAGCTGGCGCACCGCGTCGCGGAGTTGGAGTCGGATCGGGGTGCGGTGGTGGACACCGCCGCCGCTG
>NZ_LJGU01000071.1 GCF_001751245.1 Streptomyces oceani | reverse complement strand
GCCGTCTGTCCTGGTAGAGCAGGTACGCCGCGCGGTGCAGCGCCACCGCCGTCTTGCCGGTGCCGGGGCCGCCCTCCACCATCGTCACGGAGGCGGCGGGGGCACGGATCACCAGGTCCTGTTCCGCCTGGATGGAGGCGACGATGTCCTGCATCGCGTGCCCGCGTGCCCGGCCCAGGGCGGCCATCAGCGCGCCGTCGCCGATCACCGCCAGCGCCTGCCCGTCCAGCCGCGCGGTGACCTCGGGCCGTAGCAGGTCGTCCTCCACTCCGAGCACCCGCCGGCCCTTGCTGCGGATCACCCGGCGGCGCACCACCCGGCCCGGGTCCAGCGGCGTGGAACGGTAGAAGGGGGCGGCGGCGGGCGCGCGCCAGTCGATCACCAGTGGGGAGTAGTCCGCGTCCAGCACGCCGATCCGGCCGATGTGCAAGGTCTCGGCGATGTCGGCGGTGCCGTCGTCCCGTACGGCGTCCTGGGCGGGCTCCACCGAGAGATACGCGCCGTCCTGGCCCCGGGTGGCGTCCGCACCGGCGAGCAGGTCGATCCGGCCGAAGAGGAAGTCCTCGAACTCGCTGTTCAGCCGGTTCAGATGCACCCCCGCCCGGAAGACCTGGGCGTCCCGCTCGGCGAGCGCGCCGGGGGTGCCGACCTGGGAACGCTGGGAGGCGTCGTTCATCAGGAACTCCGCCTCGTCGATCTTCTCCTCCAGCCGGTGGTACACCGCGTCCAGGTGCGCCTGCTCGGCACGGGTCTCCCGCTCCCTGGAGGTGTCGTCGGCCAGCGCCGTCGGGTCGCTGTCGGCGGGCTCCGCGTGCCCGGCCCGCTCGGCGCCGCTGACGTGCTCGGCGTGCTCGGCCGGCTCGGCTGTGTCCTGGGCTGCCACCGTCGCCCCTCTCTTCCGTACGCACTCTTCCGTACGCAGGGCTTT
>NZ_LJGU01000070.1 GCF_001751245.1 Streptomyces oceani | reverse complement strand
GCGGGCGCGCCCGCCGGCGCGGAGAGCGGCGGCACCGGGAGCGGTGCCGGGCTGGCCGAGGAGCCGATCGCCATCGTCGCGATGAGCTGCCGGTTCCCCGGCCAGGTCGACACCCCCGAGGCGTTCTGGCAGTTGCTGCGCGGTGGCGGCGACGCCGTCGGGCCGTTCCCCACCGACCGTGGCTGGGACGTCGAGGGCATGTACACGCCCGCCACCGAGGACGGCTCGTCCCCCGGTTCGGTCTCGGCTCAGGAGGGTGGCTTCCTGGCCGACATCGACCGGTTCGACGCGCCGTTCTTCGGGATCAGTCCCCGCGAGGCGGTCGCGATGGACCCGCAGCAGCGGCTGCTGCTGGAGATCTCCTGGGAGGCGTTCGAGCGCGCCGGCATCGACCCGACGGGCCTGCGCGGCAGCAGTACGGGCGTCTTCGCGGGCACCAACGGACAGGACTACACCCATCAACTGGTCGCCTCCGGGGAGGACTTCGAGGGCTACCTCGGCACCGGCAACGCCGCCAGCGTGGCCTCCGGCCGGATCGCCTACACCTTCGGGCTCGAAGGGCCCGCGATGACGGTCGACACCGCGTGCTCCGCCTCGCTGGTCGCGCTGCACCTGGCGGCGCAGGCGCTTCGCTCCGGCGAGTGCGACCTGGCGCTGGCCGGCGGCGCGACCATCATGACCACCCCGGGGCTGTTCCTGGAGTTCAGCCGGCAGGGCGGTCTGGCCTCGGACGGCCGCAGCAAGGCGTTCGCCGAGCAGGCGGACGGTGCCGGCTTCGCGGAGGGCGCCGGGATGCTGCTGGTGGAGCGGCTGTCCGACGCGCGGGCGAACGGCCATCCGGTGCTGGCGGTCGTACGCGGCTCGGCGGTCAACCAGGACGGCGCCTCCAACG
>NZ_LJGU01000069.1 GCF_001751245.1 Streptomyces oceani | reverse complement strand
GTCCTCGCGCGGCGCGCCGGGGGTGTGGCGTACGAGGCGGGGCGCGTGTGCCGTACCAGCGCGCAGGGCGAGTTGGGGTTCGCCGGCACGGACGGCACGGAGGACGGGGCTGGCGGTCTCGGTTGCTGCTTCGGCCCCGGCTTCGGTGAGGTCCCGCGGGCGGTCGGTGTCGATGAGGACGAAGCGGCCCGGGTTCTCCGACTGCGCGGAGCGCAGCAACCCCCAGGCGCTCGCGGCGACCGGGCACAGCACCTCGTCGGACGGCACGGCGACGGCGCCGGAGGTGAGCACGACGAGCGTGCTGCCGGACAACCGCTCCTCGGCGAGCCACTGTTGGACGACCGCCAGCACCTCGGCGAGCGCGGCGTGCACGGTGGCCGGCTCATGGGTGGCGGGCTGTGTGGGCTGCCCGTCCGAGTCCTGTGGCCAGGGCAACACGACGACTCCGGGCGCCGGGGCGCCCTGCGCGACGGACGCGCTCAGGGCGGCGAGGTCCGGGTGCGTACGGCCGAGTACGGCGACCTCGGCGCGAGCGCTCTCCGTGTCCTCGGAGGGCAGTGGCACCTCGGTCCAGTCCACCGCGTACAGGGCGCTGTCCGGGCCGTCCGAGGCGCGGGAGACGAAGGGGGCGTCGAGCCAGTAGCGTTCGCGCTGGAAGGGGTAAGTCGGCAGGTCAATCCGGTCCGTGTCGGGAGAGGTGGGCGCCTCAGGCAACAGCGCCGACCAGTCCGGGGACTTCCCGTGCACGTGCAGCCGGCCCAGGGCGCCTACCAGGGCGTCGCCCTCCGGCCGGTCCTTGCGGAGCAACGGCACGAAGGCCAGGCCCTCCTCGTCCACGCAGCCGCGTGCCATGGCGGTGAGGGTGCCGTCCGGGCCGATCTCCACGA
>NZ_LJGU01000067.1 GCF_001751245.1 Streptomyces oceani | reverse complement strand
CGGCGCGGGTCGGTGCGGTGGGGCCGGAAGCCGCT
Source organism: Streptomyces oceani (assembly GCF_001751245.1). Lineage (GTDB taxonomy): Bacteria > Actinomycetota > Actinomycetes > Streptomycetales > Streptomycetaceae > Streptomyces > Streptomyces oceani. The sequence goes on along the minus strand of NZ_LJGU01000067.1, from coordinate 806 downwards.
GAGGCGGCGGTCGGTCGGCTCATCGACTGGTACGCACGCCAGGCGCAGCGCGCCGACCTGGTCGCGGCGGGGCCTCGGCTGCGGGTCGCGGAAGACGTGCCGGAGTTGCCGGGGACGCCGGACCTGCCGTTCCCGGACAGTGCCCGGGCGATGCGCTGGCTGGAGGAGGAGCGGCAGGTGCTGTACGAACTCGTGCGCCGCGCGGCCTCGTCGAGCCTGGACCGGGCGACGGTGGCGCTGTGCGAACCGTTGTGGACCCACTATCAGGACCATCCACATCCACAGGACGCCATCGCCGCCTTCCGTACCGGCGTCTGGGCCGCTGGGCGGCTCTCCCAGGCTCCCGCACTGGTACGGATGCGTTGCCAGCTCGCCAGGGTGCTGTGGGAGGACGGGCGGTTCGCGGAAGCCGAGGCGGAGGTGGGGCAGGCGTGGCAGGCGATCCCCCTGTTGGGCGACTCCGCGCTGGAACGCAAGGTCGCGGCATCCGCCGTAGAGGCTCGCGGACGGCTGCACGCGGCACGTGGCGAGTGGCGGGAGGCGGCGGCGGACCATGCGGAGTGCCGGGACATGCACAGCGCCAACCGGAATCCGTACGGCGTCATGCTGCAGGACTACCAGCTGGGTCGGGCGTTGACGGAACTCGACGAACTGGAGCGCGCCCAGAGCCTCCTGGAGCAGGCACGCGCGCGGGCCGTGGAGGAGGGTCGGGCGCGGATGACAGCGCGTACGGGGCTGGCGCTCGCCCGGGTGCTGCGTCGCGGCGGAGCGCCGGAGCGGGCGCGCGACCTGTGCCAGGCCGCTCT
>NZ_LJGU01000068.1 GCF_001751245.1 Streptomyces oceani | reverse complement strand
GCCCGTATCGCCGAGCTGGAGTCCGCGCTGGCGGGTGCCCGGGCCAGCGCGAGAGCCCGCGCGGACGCCGTCGGCACCGTTGACGCGACGAATGCGCCCGGCGGAGCTGACGCGGACACCTCGTCCGATTCCGTCGGTCGGCGGGACGAGGCGGGAGGCCGGCGTGCCTGAGGACGGCCTGCCGCTGACCGGGAGCGACGGCCGGTTGCGCTGCCCCTGGGGGGTGACCGCGGCGGATTACGAGGCGTACCACGACACCGAGTGGGGTCGCCCGGTCCGCGGGGACGACGCGCTGTTCGAGCGGATCAGCCTGGAGGCGTTCCAGTCCGGGCTGTCCTGGCTCACCATCCTGCGGCGCCGGGAAGGCTTCCGGGCCGCGTTCGCCGGCTTTCGTATCGCGGAGGTGGCGGCCTTCACGGGGGAGGACGAGGCCCGGCTGCTGGCGGACAGCGGCATCATCCGCAACCGCGCCAAGATCGTGGCGACGCTGGCCAACGCACGCGTCGCCGCCAAGCTCCCGACGGGCGAGTTGGACCGGTTGATCTGGTCGTTCGCCCCGGACGCGACGGGCCGGCCGGCGCCGCGTACGACAGCCGAAGTGCCGGCGATCACGCCCGAGTCGAGAGCCCTCGCGAAGGGGCTGCGGGAGCTCGGGTTCCGATTCGTGGGACCCACGACGGCGTACGCTCTGATGCAGGCGTGTGGCCTGGTCGACGACCATCTCGCCGACTGCTGCGTGCGGCCGGGCGGCAGCCCGGGTTGAGGCGGACGCGCGTCCGGCGGGCTTCGCTCCGGGACCACCGGCCGGCCGGCACGGGCGCGTTGGG
>NZ_LJGU01000065.1 GCF_001751245.1 Streptomyces oceani | reverse complement strand
CGGAGCGGGGCGGCGGCCCGAGCCGCCCTGTCCGGTCGTCCGTAGCGGGCCGTCGCCCCGTGCCGCTCATCCGGCGTGGGTGTCCGGGGTGGCGCGGTCCCGGCGTCCGGCGCGGTCCCGTTCGGCCAGGTCCGCTGGATCGGCTGGATCGGCCGGGACTGTCAGCCGAAGCGCCCGGTACGGCGCCGGGCTCCTCCGCCCACGGTCAGTCCGCCCCGCGGTCAGTCCGGTAGGTGCTCGGGACCGCCGTAGTTCGGGCCGTCGTAGTCCGGACTGGAGAAGTTCGGGCTGGCGAAGCGTGGCTTGGCCCTGATGTGGTCCGCCGGTTCCGGCTCCGCCGTCTCGGTGCCGTCGGCCGGGCTGGAGTAGTCGGGGTGCGAGTAGCCCAGCCGTGTCGTGCGCTGCGGCTCGTACGGGACGAGGTGGCCGGCGTCGAAGGTGTCCAGCGCCGCACGCGGATCGGTGACCGCTTCTCGTAGGAAGGGCAGGACGCCGCGCTCCAACAGGGCCTGCCGCCAGGTGTCCTGGGCCTCGCCGACCGCCGTGAGGAGTTCCGCGCGGGGGTCCGGGCCAAGTGGTGGGGAAGCCGGATCGGCGCCCGAGTTGCGTACGGCGGCGAGGAGCACCCCGGTCATGCCGGCCAGCGCGGTGGCGGCGGCCAGCACGGCGAAGGCCCAGCCGGCGGTGCGCAGCGCGGCTCCGAGGGACGGTTCGGGTGTGAGGAGCTGCAGGGAGTAGCCCACCAGCAGGAAGAT
>NZ_LJGU01000064.1 GCF_001751245.1 Streptomyces oceani | reverse complement strand
GGGCGCCACCGGCCGCCTGCCAGCGGCGTCGTACGGCGGTGGCGTCCCGGCCGTCCTCGTCCGCCTGCCGCAGCTCGTGACCCACCAGGTCTTCGGGCTGCACCCAGCTCAGCCGCAGCGGCGCCGCGTCCTCGTCCGCGGACGACGCCCCATCCGGTCGTTCCGTCTGCTCCGGTCGCCGCGTCATCGCGATCACAGCCCCGCGATCGCCGAGAAGGCGGCCTCGTGCCGCGCCCTGCGACCCTGGTCCAGGGTGAAGACCTCCCGGGTGACGTCCGCCAGGGACGCCGCGGGAGCGTGCAGGTCGAGCTTGCTGGCCCGGGCCACCTCGTCGCTCCATTCCGCCGGTACGGCACCGGCTCCGCGCAGCGCGCCCACGAGGGCGCCGCTCATGGTGGCGATGGAATCGCAGTCCCGGCCGTAGTTCACCGACCCGAGCACGGTGTGCCGGTAGTCCTCGTCACCGACCAGCAGCATCCCGAGCGCCACCGGGAGTTCCTCGATGGCGTGTAGCCGGGACGGCCGCCGGGCGCCGAGGGACGGGGCGCGGTACTCCGGACCGACCGTGTCGAAGGGCGCGACCGCCTCCCGCAACGGCCGCAGCGCGCTCTCGAAGTCGTCGTGCCGCTCGGCCTCCGCGCAGACCGCCTCGATGGCGTCCCGGGTGCCGTCCTTCGCCAGCGACAGCGCAGCCTCCACCACCGAGCGCGCCGTCGCCCCGGGGCAGTGTGCCGCCGCGAC
>NZ_LJGU01000066.1 GCF_001751245.1 Streptomyces oceani | reverse complement strand
GGGCCGCCGGCGTGGAGGGCCCGGATGTCAGGAGGGCTCGGGGGCGGACTCGCGCCTGCGCCAGGGGAGTTCGGCGGTGATGGTGGTGGGGCCGCCGGGTGGGGAGTCCAGGATCAGGAGTCCGTCGACGGAGTTGAGGCGTTCGGTGAGGCCGGCCAGTCCGGTGCCGCCGGTGCCGCCGGTGTTGCTGGTGGTGCTGGTGGTGGCGCCGCCTTGGCCGTCGTCGGTGACTTGGAGCATGAGGCGGTCGTGGGAGCGCCAGAGGTCGATGGTGGCGTGGTGGGCTTGGCTGTGTTTGCTGATGTTCTGGAGGAGTTCGGAGACGGTGAAGTAGGTGATGCCTTCGATGGCGGCTGCGGGGCGTTGGTCGAGTTCGGTGGTGACGCGTACGGGTACGGTGCAGCGGGCGGCGATGGCGGAGAGGGCGGGGCCAAGGCCGCGGTCGGTGAGGATGGCGGGGTGGATGCCGCGGGCGAGGTCGCGGAGTTCTTGGAGGGCGAGTTTCACTTCGCCGTGTGCTTCGTCGACCATGGAGGCCGCCGCTTCGGGGTCTTCGAGGAGTTTCTCCTTGGCGAGGCCGAGGTCCATGGCGAGGGTGACCAGGCGGGCTTGGGCGCCGTCGTGTAGGTCGCGTTCGATGCGTCGCAGGTCAGCGGCGGCGGTGTCCACCACCGCACCCCGATCCGACTCCAACTCCGCGACGCG
>NZ_LJGU01000063.1 GCF_001751245.1 Streptomyces oceani | reverse complement strand
GCGTCCTGTACGGCGGCGAGCCACTCGCCGAGTTCGTCCAGCCGTCCGAGCCCGGCCGGCGGCAGCCCCGTACGGGCCCGGCGTTCCTCGGCCGCGCGACGCAGCTCGCCCCGCGGGCGCTCGATGAGGTCTTCGAACTCGTCCAGGTTCAGGCTGCCGTCACGCATGCGGCGAACCCTACTGGACTCCGCCCGCCCGTTCCCGGGCGGCGGAGTCCAGGTCACCGGGGGAGGGGCACGGGGTCATTCGTCCGCGGAGTGCAGGCTCATGGGTCCGTACACCTTCGTGTCGTCCTCGAAGAGCGACACCTGGTCCGTCCCGCCGTCCAGCAGGTCCCGCCAGACCTCCCCGATCCAGGACTCGGCGTCCCCCTGGGTGGTGAACTCCTCGGGCTGTACGGCTGGTTCCGTCTCGCCGCCGTCGGACTTCTCGAACCGCCACGTCCACGCCATGTCGCCTCCAAGATCGTTGGGCTGCTCCCCGAAGACTAGTCGCCCATCCTCACCACGCGGGCGAACGTAGGCGAACGTACGGGTCCCCGCCCGCTCCCGCGTGCCCGATGCGCGGCTCGCAAGAGGGCGCGAGACGATCGGGGGGTGGAACTCACTCTCCTGGGCACCGGTGCGCCGGCGGGTCTGCCCCGACCCGGCTGCCCCTGCGCGGCGTGCGCGGTCGCCGTGGGCGGCGAGGCACGGG
>NZ_LJGU01000061.1 GCF_001751245.1 Streptomyces oceani | reverse complement strand
GCGGGCCGGGTCCAGGAGGACGTGGACGGCGCTGGTTCCGGGGCACCCTGGCCGCCGTGCGGGGCGCGTACGGGCGCGGGAGTGGGCGCGTTGTCCGCCTGGCCGTACCGCTCGGCAGCGGTGGCCAGCACCCGGAGGCAGGCCGGGCCGTCCAGCGCGGTGTGGTTGATGACCGCGAGCAGCACCGTGCCCGTGTCGTGCTCGATCACCTCGATCCGGATCGGCGGCGCGGAGTCGAGTGGCGGGCAGTCGGTGACGGCACGCCGACGGGCCTCCTCCAGGGTGCCGCCCGGGTAGGACACCGGGTCACGGTCCGGGCCGTCCGTCAGCTCCCACCAGTAGTGCCGGTGCCACCAGCGGTGCGGAGCCTGCCGGACGAGGATACGGGCGTGTTGGCGCAGCGCCGCGCGTACGGCCGCCCGTAGCCGCTCGGGTCGGAGCGAGCCGGGCAGGTGGATCTCGATGTGTACGGTCTCCGGCTCGCCGTCGGCTAGGCAGTGCCGGGAGATCTCGTCGACGGTGGGGAAGGGGACGCGTCCCGGTTCCGCGGGACGCTCCTCGGGAGGCCGTTCACCGGGCTGACGCGGGGTCTCCGCGCTGGTGCCACCGGGCGGTTCGGCCGAAGGCGGCCCGTCAGCGGACGGCCCGGCCGGGGTGTCGGTCCGGGCGCCCAGGCCCCCCGGGG
>NZ_LJGU01000062.1 GCF_001751245.1 Streptomyces oceani | reverse complement strand
TGGACACCGAGCGCCCGGTGTTGGTGACGGGTGGGACTGGTGGTGTGGGTGCGTTGGTGGCGCGGAGGTTGGCGGTGCGGGGTGTGCGGGAGTTGGTGTTGGTGAGTCGGCGTGGTGGGGAGGCGCCGGGTGTGGGTGCGTTGGTGGCGGAGTTGGGTGAGTTGGGTGCGGAGGTTCGGGTGGTGGCGTGTGATGTGTCCGATCGGGTTGAGGTGGCTGAGGTTGTGGCGTCGGTGGGTTCGTTGGGTGGGGTGGTGCATGCGGCGGGTGTGTTGGATGACGGCGTGGTGGAGATGTTGTCGGCGGAGCAGGTGGAGCGGGTGTTGCGTCCGAAGGTGGATGGGGCGTGGTATCTGCATGAGCTGACGGCGGGGATGGATCTGTCGGCGTTTGTGGTGTTCTCGTCGGTGGCGGCGTTGGTGGGTAGTCCGGGGCAGGCGAATTACGCGGCGGCGAACGCGGCGTTGGATGCGTTGGTGGCGAGGCGTCGGGCTGAGGGGTTGTCGGGGACGTCGTTGGCTTGGGGTTTGTGGGCGGAGGCGACCGGGATGACTGGTGAGTTGGGTGTGGAGGAGGTCGCGCGGCTGGAGCGGATGGGTGTGGCCGCGATGCCGGCCGACGACGCCCTGGACCTCTTCGA
>NZ_LJGU01000060.1 GCF_001751245.1 Streptomyces oceani | reverse complement strand
GGTTCGGCGTCCCGCAGCCACTCCGGGCTGCCGGCCAGCACGCCGGCGCCGAACGGGGCGTAGAGCTTGTGCCCGGAGAAAGCCACCCAGTCGACGTCCAGCGCGGCCATGTCCACCGGGTGGTGCGGCACGAGTTGTGCCGCGTCGAGCACCGTACGGGCGCCGTGCCGACGTGCGACCCGGGTCAGTTCGGCCACCGGCCACAGCTCGCCCGTGACGTTCGAGGCGCCCGTCACGCACACCAGCCGGGGCCCTTCCGGGGCGGTACGCAGCGCTCGGTCCAACGCGGCGACGGCTTCCCGTGGGCTGCGCGGGGCGGGCAGCAGGGTGGTGTCCCGGCCATGGCGACGCCAGGGCAGCAGCGCGGCGTGGTGCTCCGTCTCGAAGACGAAGACCCGGGTGCCCGGTGGCAGCGCGTGCGCCAGCAGGTTGAGGGAGTCGGTGGTCGAGCGGGTGAAGACGACCTCGTCGTCCTCCCGACAGCCCAGGAAGCGGGCGATGTCGGCGCGGCTGCGCTCGTAGCGGTCGGTGGAGAGGCG
>NZ_LJGU01000057.1 GCF_001751245.1 Streptomyces oceani | reverse complement strand
GGTCGAGCGGTTGTCGGACGCGCGGCGTGGCGGGCATCCGGTGTTGGCGGTGGTGAGTGGTTCGGCGGTGAACCAGGATGGTGCGTCGAATGGTCTGACGGCGCCGAACGGTCCGTCGCAGCAGCGGGTGATTCGGGAGGCGTTGGCGCAGGGTGGGCTTGTGCCGGGTGATGTGGATGTGGTGGAGGCGCATGGGACGGGGACGTCGCTGGGTGATCCGATCGAGGCGCAGGCGTTGTTGGCGACGTATGGCGCGGGTCGGGGTGTGGAGTCGCCGTTGTGGTTGGGGTCGGTGAAGTCGAATCTGGGGCATACGCAGGCGGCCGCGGGTGTGGCTGGGGTTATCAAGATGGTGTTGGCGTTGCGGTATGGGGTGTTGCCGGCGACGTTGCATGTGGGTGAGGCGTCCTCGCGGGTGGATTGGTCGGCTGGTGGGGTGCGGTTGTTGACCGAGGCGCGGGAGTGGCCGGCTGTCTTGGGTGGGGACGGCGAGGGTGGGCGGGTGCGTCGGGCGGGTGTGTCCTCGTTCGG
>NZ_LJGU01000058.1 GCF_001751245.1 Streptomyces oceani | reverse complement strand
GCGTGCTCGACCAGGGTGATCAACCCGCTCTTGGCGTCCGCCCGATGCCGCGCGTCCGTCGTGATGATCGGCGCGTCCGGACCGATCTGCAACGCCTCCCGCACCTCCTCCGGCGCATACGGCTGATGCCCGTCAAACCCGTTCAACGCGATCACGAACGGCAACCCCGAGTTCTCGAAGTAGTCCACCGCCGGGAAACAGTCCGCCAACCGCCGCGTATCGACCAACACCACCGCACCGATCGCGCCCCGCACCAGGTCATCCCACATGAACCAGAACCGGTCCTGCCCCGGCGTACCGAACAGATACAGAATCAGATCCTGATCCAGGGTGATCCGACCGAAGTCCATCGCCACCGTCGTGGTCGACTTATCCGCCGTATGCGTCAAATCATCGATCCCCGCCGAAGCAGAGGTCATCACAGCCTCGGTACGCAGCGGATTGATCTCCGAGACAGCACCGACGAAGGTCGTCTTGCCCACGCCGAAGCCACCCGCCACCACAATCTTGGCCGAGGTCG
>NZ_LJGU01000059.1 GCF_001751245.1 Streptomyces oceani | reverse complement strand
GGTGATGTGGTGGCGCGTCACGAGGTGCTGCGTACGGTGTATCCCGAGGTTGATGGTGCGCCGTACCAGTGCATCCTCGGCCGTCATGCTGTTCGGCCTACGATCGATCGGGTATCCGTAACGCCTTGTGGGCTCGAGTCGGTTCTGGTTGCGGAGGCGCGGCGTGGGTTCGATCTGCGTCGGGATCTTCCGCTGCGTGGGGTGTTGTACGCGGTGGGGGAGGGTGAGCATGTGCTGTTGCTGGTGCTGCATCACATCGCGGGTGACGGGTGGTCGCTGGGTCCGTTGATGCGGGATCTGGCGCAGGCGTATGCGGCGCGGTGTGCGGGTGTGGAGCCGGGTTGGGCGCCGCCGGCGGTGCAGTATGCGGACTATGCGGTCTGGCAGCGGGAGCTGCTGGGGTCGGAGGAGGATCCGGGCAGTCGGGCGTCGCAGCAGTTGGAGTACTGGACCACCGCATTGCGGGGGCTGCCCGACCAACTCGCCCTGCCCTTCGACCACCCCCGACCCCCCGTCGC
>NZ_LJGU01000053.1 GCF_001751245.1 Streptomyces oceani | reverse complement strand
GGTGGTGGGTGGGCGGGTGGGTGCTGCGTTGGTGACGGGTGCGTCGGGGGTTTTGGGTGGGGTGGTGGCGCGGCATGTGGTGGAGCGGTGGGGTGTGCGGGAGGTGGTGTTGGTGTCGCGTCGGGGTGGTGGGGCGCCGGGGATGGGGGAGTTGGAGGAGGAGTTGGTGGGGTTGGGTGCGCGGGTGCGGGTGGTGGCGTGTGATGTGGGTGATCGTGGGGCGTTGGCGCGGGTGGTGGAGTCGATTGAGGTGTTGTCGGTGGTGGTGCATGCGGCGGGTGTGGTGGATGACGGGGTGGTGGGTGGGTTGGATGTGGGGCGTGTGGAGCGGGTGTTGGGTCCGAAGGTGGATGGGGCGTGGTGGTTGCATGAGTTGACGTGTGGGCGGGAGGAGGTGGTGGATTTCGTGTTGTTCTCGTCGGCTGCTGGGGTGTTCGGTGGTGCGGGGCAGGGGGGTTACGCGGCGGCGAACAGTGCGGTGGACGCGTTGGCGCAGTCGCGGAGGGCGTGGG
>NZ_LJGU01000056.1 GCF_001751245.1 Streptomyces oceani | reverse complement strand
TGTGGTCGCGGGGTGTGGAGGTGGATTGGTCCAAGGCTCTCCCGCGGTCTGGGGGTGAGCCCGAGGTGTTGGTGGATCTGCCGACGTATGCCTTCCAACGCCAGCGCTACTGGCTGGAGGCGCCTTCGGGTGGGCGGCTTTCGGGGGTGGTTGATCCGGTGGATGCGGAGTTTTGGGAGACCGTTGAGCGTGAGGATGTGGAGGGTTTGGCGGACACGCTGGGTATAGCGGATGCTTCGGCGCTTGCTGAGGTGGTTCCGGCGTTGTCGTCGTGGCGGCGGGAGCGGCAGCAGCGGAATGTGGTGGAGGGTTGGCGTTATCGGGTGGTGTGGCGGCAGGCGGAAGCGGTGAGTGGTGCGGGTGGTGTGTTGTCGGGTCGGTGGTTGTTGGTGGTGCCGGCTTCGGGTGAGTGTGGGCAGTGGGTGGAGCGGGTTCGTGCGTGGGTGGAGGCTGCTGGTGCTGAGGTGGTTGTGGTGTCGTTGGCGGCGGATGAGGTGGAGCAGGC
>NZ_LJGU01000054.1 GCF_001751245.1 Streptomyces oceani | reverse complement strand
GGTCCGGTGTTTGTGTTTCCGGGGCAGGGGTCGCAGTGGGTGGGGATGGCGCGGGAGTTGTTGGGTGAGTCGGTGGTGTTTGCGGAGGCGATGGGTGAGTGTGAGCGGGCGTTGGAGCCGTTTGTTGGGTGGTCGTTGGTGGGGGTGTTGGGGGATGAGGAGATGTTGGGTCGGGTGGATGTGGTGCAGCCGGTGTTGTGGGCGGTGATGGTGTCGTTGTCGCGGGTGTGGGAGTGGTTTGGTGTGGTGCCGGCTGCGGTGGTGGGGCATTCGCAGGGGGAGATTGCGGCGGCGGTGGTGTCGGGTGCGTTGTCGTTGGAGGAGGGTGCGCGGGTGGTGGCGGTGCGTTCGGGGTTGATTGGTGGGCGGCTTGCGGGTGGTGGGGGGATGGTGTCGGTGGGGTTGTCGCGGTTGGGGGTGGAGGAGTTGTTGGTGGAGTGTGGGGTGGTGGGTGTGTCGGTGGCGGCGGTGAATGG
>NZ_LJGU01000052.1 GCF_001751245.1 Streptomyces oceani | reverse complement strand
GCCCGCCGAGGGCGCGGAGCCGGCCCGGACCGCCCGGACGACCCGGACCGGGAACGACCTGATCGCCTCGCTGCGCGGTCAGCTGATCGTCTCCTGCCAGGCGTATCCCGGGGAGTCGCTGCGGGACGCGGACACGATGCGGCGGATGGCGCTCGCGGTACTCGCCGGCGGAGCCGCGGCGATCCGCGCGCAGGGCCTGGACGACCTGTACGCGATCCGCGCGGCCACCTCGGTGCCGCTGATCGGTCTGTGGAAGGACGGCGAGGCGGAGGTCCGGATCACGCCGACCGCTCACCACGTCACCGCCGTCGCCCGCACCGGCGTGGACGTCGTCGCGCTCGACGCCACCGCGCGACCGCGACCGGACGGCGGTGACCTCGCCACCTCGGTCAGGGCGGCACACGAGGTGGGCTGCCTGGTGATGGCCGACGTCTCCTCGTACGACGAGGGGG
>NZ_LJGU01000055.1 GCF_001751245.1 Streptomyces oceani | reverse complement strand
GGCTGGTCGTTCGCGCAGGCGGCGTCGGTGCCGATCGTGTTCCTGACGGCGTATTACGCGTTGGTGGATCTGGGTGGGGTGCGTGCGGGTGAGCGGGTGTTGGTGCATGCGGCAGCGGGTGGTGTGGGGAGTGCGGCGGTGCAGTTGGGGCGGCATCTGGGTGCGGAGGTGTTCGGTACGGCGAGTGTGGGCAAGTGGGACGCGTTGCGGGCGGCTGGGTTGGATGAGGAGCACATCGCCTCGTCTCGGGATCTGGATTTCGAGGACGCGTTCCTTGGGGTGACCGGGGGTCGTGGGATGGATGTGGTGTTGGACTCGTTGGCGCGGGAGTTCGTGGACGCGTCGTTGCGGTTGTTGCCGCGCGGTGGTCGGTTCCTGGAGATGGGCAAGACGGACATCCGGGAGCCGGAGAAGGTGGCGGTGGACCACGAGGGCGTCGC
>NZ_LJGU01000050.1 GCF_001751245.1 Streptomyces oceani | reverse complement strand
CCTCGCGCGGGTCGCCCGGGTCGCACCGGCCGACACCCTGCAACCGCCCGCCGACGCCGCGTCCTGGCTGCTGGACATCCCGAGCAAGGGCAGCCTGGACAGCCTGACGCTGGCGCCCAGCGCGCGCGGGGACGCGGAGTTGGCGCCGGGTGAGGTGCGGATCGCGGTGCGCGCGGCGGGCGTGAACTTCCGGGACGTGCTGAACGCGCTGGGCATGTACCCGGGCGACGCCAGCGACTTCGGGCTGGAGGGCGCGGGCGTGGTCGTCGAGGCCGGCTCGGACGTGACCGATCTGGCGGTCGGTGACCGGGTACTGGGCATGTTCCCCGGCGCCTTCGGACCCTTGGCGGTGGCCGATGCCCGTACGGTCGTACGGATTCCCGAGGGCTGGTCGTTCGCGCAGGCGGCGTCGGTGCCGATCGTGTTCCTGACGGCGTATT
>NZ_LJGU01000051.1 GCF_001751245.1 Streptomyces oceani | reverse complement strand
AGTACGTACCGACACTCATCAGCTTCCTCCAGGTGTCTCTCGCCGGGGTGTCGCCCAGGCCGATCTCCAACAGTTCCGAGTAGTACGCGACCGAACCCGAGTCGGCGGTCCCCAACGCGCACGCCAACGCCTCCAGTATGGCCGGAGCGTTCCGATCCCGGCCATGTGTCAGGGCCGAGAACGTCGCCAGCGTCAGGTCCCGCGCCGCGACCTCGGGGTCGGTGATCACCGGCACGTTCTCCGGACCCAGCACCAGCGGATGCAGCGACAGAACCGTCCAACCAGCCGGACCGAGCCGGAAGGGACCCGCCGCCCAGCCGGCCGTCGCCCGATCCTGGCAGACCACCAACAACAGCGCCGGACACTCGTACTTCGCCTTCAGAAACGACAGGTAGTACGACCAGCTGACCGCCTT
>NZ_LJGU01000047.1 GCF_001751245.1 Streptomyces oceani | reverse complement strand
GGGCAGCAGCAACCGCAGGGGCAGACCGGTGAGCGGGCCGTACTCGGTGCGGAGCAGGGCGAGTTCACGCCTCAGCGGTTCGGTGCGGTAGGCGGCTACGAGTGGCTGGTCGCGACCGTCATGGACGACCGCGGCTTCCTCACCGCCCATGTCCAGCAGGCTCCGAACGGTGCTCGGGTGCAGGAACGGCAGGTCGGCGGACAGCACCAGCGCCGTTTCCCGTGTCACGTACCGGAGTCCCGCGTCCAGCGCGGCCAGGGGGCCGCCACCCGGCGGCTCTTCGCGTACCCAGCGCACCGGGCGGCGCACCGGGCGGCGCGGGCCGACCACGATCGTCGTACTCGCGCCGGGGCAGGCCGCGAGCACTCGGTCGAGCAGTGGGCGACCGCCGACCGTGAGGGAC
>NZ_LJGU01000048.1 GCF_001751245.1 Streptomyces oceani | reverse complement strand
GAGCGCCTGGCTCCGGCCGGACTGGGGCGTGCGCGTCGGGCCGACCTGCTCTCCCGTCTCGTCGCGGATGTGGACGCCCTGCAGGACTACTTCCTGCGCTGGCTGCTGCCGGTCGGGACCGCCGGCGTGGTCTGCGTCGCCTCGATCGTCTTCGCCCTCGTGTGGTCCCCGGTCGCCGCCGGCATGCTCGCCCTCGGTCTCGCGCTGGCCGGGATCGGCGTCCCCGCGCTCACCGCCGGTCTCTCCCGGCGGACCGAACGACTGCTCGCGCCGGCCCAAGCCGCGCTGGCCACCCGTACGTTGGACGTGCTCACCGGTACCGCCGAACTCACCGTGGCGGGCGCTCTCGGAGGCCGCCGGGCGGCGGCGCGGGATGCCGACACCCG
>NZ_LJGU01000046.1 GCF_001751245.1 Streptomyces oceani | reverse complement strand
GCGGGTTGGGTCACACGGGGCTGCCTCGCGGGAGCCCGGGCGCGGGGCTGCCTCGCGGGAGCCCGGGCACGGCACGACGGCGGCGGGTTCGCGCGTACGCGGATACGTTCACCGGTGCCACACCACCGTGACCCGGCCGGCGCTCCGGTGCCGCTCCACCTCGGCGGTCACGCCGTAGACCCGGGCCACGAGCCCGCTGTCGAGCACCTCCTCGACGGGTCCGCTGGCGGCGACCCGGCCCTCGTCGAGGACGACGAGCCGGTCACAGTACGCCGCCGCCAGATCCAGGTCGTGCAGCGCGGCGACGGTGGTCACGCCGAGCCGCCGTACCGTACGCAGCAGGTCCAGCTGGTGGCCCAGGTCGAGATGGTTCGTG
>NZ_LJGU01000049.1 GCF_001751245.1 Streptomyces oceani | reverse complement strand
CGGGTATTGATCCGACCTCGTTGCGCGGTACGGATACCGGCGTGTTCTGCGGTGTGATCACCTCGGACTACGGCGGGGAGCCTGCGCCGGAGTTGGAGGGTTATCGGCTCACGGGCAAATCGACAAGTGTGGTGTCGGGGCGGGTGGCGTACAGCTTTGGTTTTGAGGGGCCGGCGGTGTCGGTGGATACGGCGTGTTCGTCGTCGTTGGTGGCGTTGCACATGGCGTCGCGGGCGTTGCGGTCGGGTGAGTGCTCGATGGCGTTGGTGGGTGGTGTGACGGTGCTGTCTGGTCCGTTTCTCTTTGTGGAGTTTAGTCGGCAGCGGGGGTTGGCGCGGGATGGTCGGTGTAAGGCGTATTCGG
>NZ_LJGU01000045.1 GCF_001751245.1 Streptomyces oceani | reverse complement strand
GCTGCACCGCGCGGCGTACCTGCTCTACCAGGACAGACGGCGCTACGCCGGCGGCATCCTCGTCGTCAGCCCGACGCCGCTGCTGGTGTCGTACACCGAGGGCGTGCTGCCCTCCCTCGGCGAGGAGGGGCAGGTCGCCATCCGGGCGCTGGGCTCCCTGGTGGAGGGCGCCGAGGCGGACGGCTACGACGCTCCCGAGGTGGCGCGGCTCAAGGGCGACGCCCGGATGGTGCGGGTGTTGCGGAACGCCGCCCGGGGCGCGCTGGAACACCCGGGCACGCCGGAGCGGCTACGGGTGGTGGCGTACGGCGCGCGGGTCGAGCTGGACGCGGAGGCGTTGCGCGAGGTGCGGCGACAGGT
>NZ_LJGU01000044.1 GCF_001751245.1 Streptomyces oceani | reverse complement strand
GTACGGCCCGCTCACCGGTCTGCCCCTGCGGTTGCTGCTGCCCGAGCTGCGGCTGCGGCGCGTCCCGGCGGCCGACGCGGGGGACTGCGACACCTGGGAGGACCTCGTCGCCGCCCGGGCCAGGATCAGGGACCATGGCACGGTGCTCGATGAATGGACGACCGCGGTAGCCGAAGAACTGGGCATCAGTCCCGAGCTGGACGTTGACGCTCTGCTGGACCTCGCGCGGGACGCCGCGCATGGCGTGGCGCGCCCGGCCGCGCCCCTGACCACGTTCCTGGTGGGATACGCCGCGGCCACCCGGGGCGGCTCCGCGCAGGACATCGCGGACGCCTCCCGAGCCGCCGCGCGGCTGGC
>NZ_LJGU01000043.1 GCF_001751245.1 Streptomyces oceani | reverse complement strand
TGGGTGGGGACGGCGAGGGTGGGCGGGTGCGTCGGGCGGGTGTGTCCTCGTTCGGTCTCAGCGGCACCAACGCCCATGTGCTGGTGGCTGAACCGGAGCCGGCTCCCGCCGCCCCGGCTCCCGCTGGCGACACCGGCACTGGCACGGAGACCGGCACTGTCTCCGGCGGCTTGGTGCCGTGGCTGCTGAGCGCCCGTGGGCCGGAGGCGCTCCAGGCGCAGGCCGCGCGGCTGGAGCGGTACGTACGCTCCCGGCCCGAGCTGACACCGGCCGCGGCGGGTCGTGCCTTGGCGCGGCGTTCGCGGTTTGAGCATCGTGCGGTGGTGGTGGGTGGTTCGCGGGATGA
>NZ_LJGU01000040.1 GCF_001751245.1 Streptomyces oceani | reverse complement strand
GGAGCGGGTACGCACGGGCTGGTGTCTACGGGGCGACGCGGCTGTGAAGCGTGCGGCGGGGTGCCCTGACCGCGGTGCTCACACGTTCCGGAACGGAACCGTCAACTCCGCTGCGACCAGGGCTTTTTGTCAGTGCCGGGCGGTATTCTGGAAGCAGTTCTGGAGGAAGTTCCGGACGCAGTCACAAGGGTTCAGCACACCCTGGAGGTCGCTGATGACCGCTGTCCAACCGATGATCCCGTCCGTTTCCACGCCATCCCCAGCGCCAGTCCTTCCCGTTCCCGTGAGGTCCTCCGCCGCCGCTCCCCGGCCGGCTCGCGCGGGCGGTTCCGCGCCCGCGCGAC
>NZ_LJGU01000042.1 GCF_001751245.1 Streptomyces oceani | reverse complement strand
TGCGGGAGGGCAGCCGCCTCGACCGGGCGCTGAACTCCGCGGCCGTACTCCTGCACGCCGTACCGGAGTTCGTGCTCGGGCTGCTGCTGGTCGCCGCCGTGTCGCTGGCGGCCGGGCTGCTGCCGGCCACCGCCGTGGGCATGGACACGGCCGCGCTACTGGCACAGCCGGCCGTGCTGGTGCTGCCGGTCAGCGTGTTGACCGCCCGGCATCTGTGCGACCTGACGCGCCAGGTCCGAGTCGGCGTGGCGGCCGGGCGGCACGGAACCGTCGCCACGCATCTGCGGCTGCTGGGGATGCGGGAGCGGACGGTCGTACTGCGCCATGTACTGCCGGGCGCCCT
>NZ_LJGU01000039.1 GCF_001751245.1 Streptomyces oceani | reverse complement strand
CACGCCCGCACGCGGCGACGCCGGCCCGCCCGCCAACCCAGGAGAGTCGTCGTGTCCGTGGACACCCCTGCGCGCACCGCCCCCGCCCGCCACCCCGAACATGACAGCTGCGAACCGCTCGCCGTCCTCGGCCGGGACGTACGCGTCCCCCTCGCCGGCGGCGATGACATCCCGTACGCCGCGCTGGACCAGGCCGCCAGCGCACCGGTGCTGAGCCGGGTGTGGGACGAACTGGCCGCCTACGCGCCGTACTACGGCAGCGTGCACCGCGGCGCCGGGCAGCTGTCCCGCCTCTCCACCGACCGCTACGAGCGCAGCCGCGCCGACAT
>NZ_LJGU01000041.1 GCF_001751245.1 Streptomyces oceani | reverse complement strand
GCGTCGCAGGCTTCCACCGACACCGAGGCACCGTGCTCCCGCAGCTCGGCCGCCAACTCCTCCGCACCCGGCGACTCCACACCACGCCGCGAGGCCAACACCACATGCCGCACCCCACGCTCCACCACCAGATGCCGCGCCACCACCGCACCCAACCCCGCCGTGCCACCGGTCACCAACACCGCACCCGCCGGATCCAACGGCACCGGCACCGTCAGCACCACCTTGCCCACATGCCGCGCCTGAGACAGGAACCGGAACGCCTCCGGAGCCTGCCGCACATCCCACGCCGCCACCGACAACGGCGCCAACACACCCGACTCGAA
>NZ_LJGU01000037.1 GCF_001751245.1 Streptomyces oceani | reverse complement strand
GTCTGGGACGGGCGGCTGCGTCCGGCGTAAGGCCGTGCCCGGCCTCGCGTGGTCCCGGTCTCGCGTGGACGTGCCCAGCCCAGTGGTGGGACCCCGTCGTGGCGGACGTAGGCTGGCTCGTCATGGCCATACGTACGGAGCTGGTGGACGCCTCCAGCCTGCTGGTGCTGCGTCGGGAGGTGCTGCGGCCCGGACGGCCGCTGGAGGCCGCCCGGTTCGGCGGGGACGAGCTGCCGGGGGCCTTCCACGTGGCGGCCTACGAGGCGGACCCGGGCGCCGTTTCCCGGGGCCCGCAGCCGACAGGGCCGACGGAGTCGGCGGGTTC
>NZ_LJGU01000036.1 GCF_001751245.1 Streptomyces oceani | reverse complement strand
GCCGGGCGCCCTGGGACCCGCGGTGCAGCAGTACGCCCGGTGCGTGGAGGGCATGCTGGGCGGCGCCGTACTGGTGGAGGCGGTGTTCGGCCTCCGCGGGCTGGGCAGCGGCTTCGTAGAGGCGGTGCAGAACCGGGATCTTCCCCAGGTGCAGGCGTACGCGCTCCTGTTCGCCGGCGTCACCGTCGCGGTGAATCTGGCCGCCGACCTGGCCGCGTACCGGCTGGCACCGCGCCGGGAGGTGACGGCGTGACCGTACGGTGGCGGACCGGGGCCGCCGGCGGCGAGCGGGGACGGCGGCCTTCGTGGACCGCCCTGGC
>NZ_LJGU01000038.1 GCF_001751245.1 Streptomyces oceani | reverse complement strand
CGGCGGCGCGGCGGGTGGGCGCGGAGTGGACGGCTCCGGTGTTGGACGCTGATCCGGAGGCGGCTGAGCCGTGGGTGGCCACGGGCTATATCGCGGGGCCCTCGTTGATGGAGGTGGTGGACCGGGACTTCGGTCCGCTGCCGGAGAACTCGGTGCGGGCGCTGACGACGGGTCTGGTGCGGGCGCTTCAGGCGATTCACGGGGCGGGGTTGGTGCATCGGGATCTGAAGCCGTCGAACGTGTTGATCACGATCGACGGGCCGCGGGTGATCGACTTCGGGATCGCCCGTGCCCTGGACAGCGCCATGCAGTCCTCCGG
>NZ_LJGU01000035.1 GCF_001751245.1 Streptomyces oceani | reverse complement strand
TCCAGGCTGAGGGCCCCGGCGACGTGCGCGGCGGCGATCTCACCCTGCGAGTGCCCCACCACGGCGGCCGGCCGCACGCCGTACGACCGCCACAACTCCGCCAACGACACCATCACCGCCCACAACGCCGGCTGCACCACATCCACCCGCGCCAACGCCGCCTCGTCCCCCAACACCTCCCACAACGACCAGTCGACATGCGGAGCCAACGCCCCCGCACACTCGTCCATACAGGCCGCGAACACCGGCTCCGACTCCCACAACTCCCGCCCCATCCCCACCCACTGCGACCCCTGACCAGGAAAGACGAAGACCGG
>NZ_LJGU01000034.1 GCF_001751245.1 Streptomyces oceani | reverse complement strand
TTGATCATCAGCGACGAGAGCTGGCGGGACACCGCCCATGACCCGCGGGAGACCGTGGTCGTCAGCCCGGCGGAGATGTTGGGCCACGGTGGACGTGACTCCGTGGTCGTGCTCGCGGGGCTTGAGGTGTCGTTGCTGCCCGATGGTCCGCAGGCGGGCATCGCGCGCTTTCCGGCCAGCCCGTACGGGCATCGGCTGAGCGCTCGGGTGCGCGAGATCCTGGAGACCCTGCACGCGGGCCCGCACGGCGCGGACGACGCGGCGATCGCCGCGGCGCTGACGGAGCCGGCGGCCGTACGGAAGCGGCTGGCCGCCG
>NZ_LJGU01000033.1 GCF_001751245.1 Streptomyces oceani | reverse complement strand
TGGCGGACTTCCGTACGGTCGCCGAGGAGTTGGCGTACGCCCCGCCCAGACTGGCCGTGGTCTCCAACCTGACCGGACGGCTGGCCACCGAGGACGAGCTGTGCTCCGCCGACTACTGGGTCCGGCAGGTGCGTGGCGCCGTGCGCTTCGGGGACGGCGTGCGCGAGCTGTGGGCGCAGGAGGCCGGGCACCTGGTGGAGCTGGGCCCGGACGGCACGCTGTGCGCGATGGCCGAGGAGAACCGTGGCGCGGACGCGGCCGAGGCCGGCGTCGTGCCGCTGGCGGGCGGTCGGGTGGCCGAACACAGCG
>NZ_LJGU01000031.1 GCF_001751245.1 Streptomyces oceani | reverse complement strand
GGCGTTCTCCGCCGGCTGCTCGGACAGGTGCGCGTGCAGCGGCGCCCGGCGGTGCCGCGCCCATTCCACGACGGTGGGCAACTCGCGTGCCGGGACGGCCCGTACGGAGTGCGCCGCCGCGCCGATCCGGGTGTTCCCGTCCGGCCGCAGGGCCTCGGCCCGTTCCGCCCACGCCTGTGCGGTGCCGTCGCTGAACCGGAGTTGGTGGGCTTCCAGGGGCTGGTCGAAGCCGGCGGCGAGATAGCAGGTGTCCAGCAGGGTGATCCGGATGCCGGCCTCGGCGGCGGCGGCGATCAGCGCCTCGC
>NZ_LJGU01000030.1 GCF_001751245.1 Streptomyces oceani | reverse complement strand
CGGCCGGGCCCGGGAGGTGCTGGCGAAGGTCTGCCCGCTCGACCTGCACCCCCGGGTGTTCGGGCCGGGGAACTGCGCGCAGACGCCGCTGGCCGGCGTGCAGGTGTTGTTGATGGCCCGTGAGCCGGACGGGACGGGGGATTCGGATGAGGGGGAACGGGACGGCGGCTTCCGGCTGTTCGTACGGCCCTCCTTCGCGGACTTCGTCGTGGACTGGCTGCTGGACGCGATGGCGGAGTACGCCCCGGGCCCGGAGCCGTCCGAGCCGCGGGCGGCGGACGCCGAGGCGGCCACGCCGACGAG
>NZ_LJGU01000032.1 GCF_001751245.1 Streptomyces oceani | reverse complement strand
GGTTGCCACGGGGCCGGTTGGTTCCGGGGGAGCGTTTCTCGCCGTCGTGTGACGGCATCCATCTCTGTGTTGGACACCCTTCCGGGGTCTGTTTCGGCATGCCGGAATGCTTCGGGAATCGGCTCGATTTTGAGTCGGTGGGGGAATCAACTACTGTGGTGGACACGCCGAAAGGCGAAAGAGAAGAACCCGCAGAATCCCGCCGACCGGGAATCAGGACCGCACCAAGGATCTGATAGAGTCGGGGAAACGCCGAAGGAACATCCGGAGGATTCCTGAGAGGGAGTCTGATGTGAGTGT
>NZ_LJGU01000029.1 GCF_001751245.1 Streptomyces oceani | reverse complement strand
GTACGCCGCCTTCGACCTGGGCGACGTCCCCGCGCAGCGACTCGGCGAGATCCTGCGCACCGTGGTCGACCTGCTGCGGGACGATGCGGCGCACCCGCCGCCCCCGACCGTAAGCGACCTGCGCCGCGCGCCGGAGGCCCTGCGCACCCTCAGCCAGGGCAGGAACGTGGGCAAGTTCGTCCTCGCCCTGCCGCCCGCACCGGATCCGAACGGCACCGTGCTGATCACCGGCGCCACCGGCGTACTGGGAAGCCTGGTCGCGCGGCACCTGGTGACCGCGCACGGCGCGCGCCGCCTGCT
>NZ_LJGU01000027.1 GCF_001751245.1 Streptomyces oceani | reverse complement strand
GGGACGTGTCCGTGGCTGTCGAGTGCCCGCCGCGGGCCGACCCCGACATGCGGTGGCCGGCCTCGTTGTTCAAGACTGTAACCGAAGGCCGGGATCGCCAGCAGTGGCGTCCGAACGGCGAGATGGGTGGCGCGGGCCGTCGGTGTGCCGCGTCGGCGAGCGGGTGTAGGGAGCGTACGTGCTGGACGAGGTCGGCCACTGGCTGGAGAACCGCTCGTGGAGCGCCGCCGATCGCCCCCTCGGCGCGCTGCTCACGGCGAAGCGGGCCGGCGGCGACTCCGCGGCCGTGCCGCCGCG
>NZ_LJGU01000028.1 GCF_001751245.1 Streptomyces oceani | reverse complement strand
GCACCGCGCGGCCGCTGGCCGGCCGGTTCGGACTCGCGCTGCTCCTCGGGGCCCTCTCGCTGGCCAGCGCCGTCGGTCTGCTGGCCTCCTCCGGTTGGCTGATCGCCCGAGCCGCCGAACAGCCGCCAGTGCTCTACCTGATGGTCGCCGTCACGGCCACCCGCGCGTTCGGCGTTGGGCGGGCCGCCTTCCGCTACGCCGAGCGGCTGGTCTCGCACGATGCCGTCCTCCGGGTGCTGGCGGATCTGCGGGTCGCCGTCTACCGGCGGCTGGAGCGCCTGGCTCCGGCCGGACTGG
>NZ_LJGU01000025.1 GCF_001751245.1 Streptomyces oceani | reverse complement strand
CGGTGAGCGTGCTCGGGTGAGTGATCGCCGTCCCGACCACCACCGCGTGCGCGCCGGCCTCCCGCGCCTGCGCGGCCTGCGCGGGGGTGTGGATGCGGCCCTCCGCGATGACGCGCTCAGGCAGTGCCCGGGCCAACCGCTCCACCAACCGCAGGTCTGGGCCCTCGCCTTGCACGGACCCTGCGGTGTAACCGGAGAGCGTGGTGCCGACCAGGTCGGCGCCCAGCTCCGCGGCGCGCACCCCCTCGTCGTACGAGGAGACGTCGGCCATCACCAGGCAGCCCACCTCGTGT
>NZ_LJGU01000026.1 GCF_001751245.1 Streptomyces oceani | reverse complement strand
TGCGCGGCGAGTGGAAGGCGTGGCTGACCTGGAGCCGTCTCGTACGCCGCCCGTCCTCCGCGAGCCCGGCGGCGACCTCCAGCACGGCCGCCTCGTCGCCGGAGAGCACCACGGAGCGCGGCCCGTTCACCGCGGCGAGGCACACCTCGTGCGTGCGGTCCGCGAGCAGTGGCAGCACCTCGTCCTCGCCGGCCTGTACGGCGACCATGGCGCCGCCCTCCGGCAGCGCGTCCATCAATCGGCCCCGGGCCGTGACCAGTCGGCAGGCGTCCGCGGTCGACCAGACGCCGG
>NZ_LJGU01000024.1 GCF_001751245.1 Streptomyces oceani | reverse complement strand
GTGCGCCTGGCCGAGCGGCCCTTCCTGACCCAGGTCAACCTGCGGCTGCGGGTCATCGGCCGCACCGATCCGGGACGTTTCACGCTCGGCGGCCCCGACCCGCTCCGACTGCCCCGGACCCCGAACACCGTCTGCCGCTCCCGGGAGCGTACGGCCCTCTGGCTCGGGCCCGACGAGTGGCTGCTCCTCGCCCCGGAGTGGACGGCCGACCAACTCACCGGCGAGTTGCGGGCGGCGCTACGTACCGCCACGGCCGACCAGCTGGTGAGCGCGGTGACCGACGTGTCCGC
>NZ_LJGU01000023.1 GCF_001751245.1 Streptomyces oceani | reverse complement strand
GCTCGGTGTACGGGACGCCGCCGGGCGCGTGGTGGACGTAGTGGAACTCGCCGACGGTGGTGATCCCGGCCAGCGCCATCTCGGCGTACACGGCACGGGCGAGGGCGAAGTAGCGGTCCGGGTCGAGCCGTTCCGCGACCTCGTACATCGACTCCCGCCAGGTCCAGAAAGTGCCCGTGCCCTGCTGTACGACGCCGCGCAGGGCCCGGTGGAAGGCGTGGCTGTGGGCGTTGGCCAGGCCGGGCACGGTCAGCCCGCGCAGCGGCACGTCGCCGGGCGCGGGC
>NZ_LJGU01000022.1 GCF_001751245.1 Streptomyces oceani | reverse complement strand
CGGCCGGCGCGCCCGCCAGCTTGCGCAGCAGCGGCGGCGGTTCGTCCTCGGCGGCGCGGTCGCGCAGCACACCGCGGTCCATCCGGATCGGCAGCACGGTCGTACGCTCCGTGTCCAGCGCCCGGTCGAACAGCTCCAGCGCGTCCTCGGTGGACAGGCTGCCGATGCCGGTACGCGCCATCCGCAGCCGGTCCGAGTCGGAAAGCCCGGCGGTCATCTCGCTGCCGTCGTCCGCCCACATGCCCCAGCCGAGCGCCAGGCCGGGAAG
>NZ_LJGU01000021.1 GCF_001751245.1 Streptomyces oceani | reverse complement strand
GTGGGCTCGGCTGCGGTGCGGCTCGCCGGACACCTGGGCGCGGAGGTCCTCGCGACCGCGAGCCCCGCCAAATGGCCCGCCGTGCGCGCCCTGGGCGTTCCCGCCGACCGCCTCGCGTCGTCCCGTACCACCGACTTCGCGGACGAGTTCCACACGGTCACCGAAGGGCGCGGGGTGGACGTCGTGCTCGACGCGCTGGCCGGGGAGTTCGTGGACGCCTCGCTGCGACTGCTGCCCGCCGGCGGCCGGTTCGTCGAGCTGGG
>NZ_LJGU01000019.1 GCF_001751245.1 Streptomyces oceani | reverse complement strand
TGCGGCGCTGGCCGCGCTGCTGGCCGAGGTCCCCGCGGACCGGCCGCTGGGTGCGGTGCTGCACGCCGCCGGCACCCTGGACGACGGGGTGGTCTCCGCGCTCACCCCGGACCGCCTCGCCAGCGTGCTACGGCCCAAGGTGGACGCGGCGACCCACCTGGACGAGCTGACCCGGGATCTCGACCTGTCCGCCTTCGTCCTCTTCTCCTCCGCTGCCAGCACCTTCGGCGGCCCCGGACAGGGCAACTACGCGGCGG
>NZ_LJGU01000017.1 GCF_001751245.1 Streptomyces oceani | reverse complement strand
GCGGACGAGTTCGGCGTCAGCCGGTTCAAGGTGGCCCGGGTGCTGGAGACGGCGCTGGAGCGGGACCTCGTACGCATCGAGATCCGGGTGCCCGCCGAACTGGACGCCGACCGCTCCGACGCGCTGCGTGCCCGGTACGGCCTGCGCCACGCGGTGGTCGTCGAGTCGCCGACGTCCCCGGCCGAGGCGGTGGCGGTGGACGAGGCCGCGGCCGACCCGGAGAACCTCGGCGAGGTGGCCGCCGGCCTGCTGG
>NZ_LJGU01000016.1 GCF_001751245.1 Streptomyces oceani | reverse complement strand
CCGCGTTCACCGCCCCCCGCCCCAGCGCGCTGCTCAGCGAACTGCCGGACGCCGTACGCCACCTGGAGTCCGCCGACGCCGCCGAGAGCGGGGACAGCGACCTGTCCGCGCTGCGCCGGCACCTGGCGGGCCTGCCGGCGGCGGAGCGGCACGACGCCATCCTGGAGGTCGTACGCAGCTACGTCGCGACCGTGCTCGGCTATCCGGGCCCGGATGCCGTACAGCCCGAACGGGCCTTCAGCGACCTGG
>NZ_LJGU01000020.1 GCF_001751245.1 Streptomyces oceani | reverse complement strand
AACGGCACCTCCGGCTCCTTCGGCTCCAACCCCACCAACGCCTCCCGCAACTCCTCCTCAATCTCCTCCACCTGCACCGAATGCGAGGCGTAATCCACCTCCACCCACCGCACCCACACACCACGCCCCTCACACACCTCCACCAACCCCACCAACCCCACCACCGAACCCGACACCACCGTCGACTCCGGCCCATTCACCGCCGCCACCGACACACCCACCACCCCACACTCCACCAACAACTCCT
>NZ_LJGU01000015.1 GCF_001751245.1 Streptomyces oceani | reverse complement strand
CGCGTTGGGCGGTGGAGCGGGGTGCCCGGAAGCTGGTGCTGACCAGCCGCCGCGGTAGCGAGGCCCCCGGAGCCGCCGAACTCGAGCGGGAACTCACCGAGCTGGGGGCGGAGACCTCCGTACTCGCCTGCGATGTCACCGACCCCGAAGCGGTCGCCCGACTGCTCGACCAGCATCCGGTGGATGCGGTGTTCCATGCGGCGGGTGTGTTGGATGACGCGAGTGT
>NZ_LJGU01000014.1 GCF_001751245.1 Streptomyces oceani | reverse complement strand
CGTCCCTCGCCGCCCGGTTCGCCGCGAAGGAGGCGCTGGCCAAGGCCCTGGGCGCGCCGCGTGGGCTGCGCTGGACGGATGCCGAGGTGGTGTCCGAGGACTCCGGCCGGCCACGGCTGGTGGTGCGCGGCACCGTCGCGGAACGGGCCACGACGCTCGGCGTCACCACCTGGCACGTCTCGCTGAGCCACGACGCCGGGGTCGCCTCGGCGGTGGTCATCG
>NZ_LJGU01000012.1 GCF_001751245.1 Streptomyces oceani | reverse complement strand
CGGCCGGTGACCACGGAGGCGTCGGTTCCGCACAGTGCGCCGATCAGGGTGGCGGCGGCGGTGGTGCCGCCGACCGACAGGTCACCGAGCACCACCAGGTCCGCGCCGGCGTCGGCCTCCTCGTCCGCCACGGCCATGCCCGCGCGGAACGCCTCCTCCGCCTCGTCCGCGGTGAGGGTGTCCTCCACGTCCAGGCGGCCACCGGAGCGGCGTACGCGATG
>NZ_LJGU01000013.1 GCF_001751245.1 Streptomyces oceani | reverse complement strand
CCTGTTCGCCGGGTTGGCGCAGGACTGACCCTCCGCGTGACCGTACTCGCCGCACTGACGGTGCCGTACTCGGCGAGTTCGGTCACGCTTCTCTGATGCCGTCATGCGCAGGCGTCCCGGCGCCGTCCCGCTCTGGGGTATGGCCGTGGCGGAACCCTTCTCGGCGACACCCCGGCGAGAGACACCTGGAGGAAGCTGATGAGTGTCGGTACGTACT
>NZ_LJGU01000010.1 GCF_001751245.1 Streptomyces oceani | reverse complement strand
GGCCAGCGCCACCGCGCCCAGCACCAGGGCGAGGGTGTCCAGGGAGCGCTCGACCTCGTCCAGGGGGCGGGCCACCGACACCGCCACGTCCGTGCCCGGCAGCGGGCGGGTAAGCATCCGGTAGCCGGCGCCGTCCTCCGTCCGCACGCTGTGGATGGCCTGCCGCCGATCGCCGCGCGCCACCGCGACGTCCTCCAGGCCGACCGGCAGCGGCTG
>NZ_LJGU01000018.1 GCF_001751245.1 Streptomyces oceani | reverse complement strand
CACCCTGAGCGGTCAGCGCCGCCACACCATCAGCGAACCGCACCGCCTCCCGCACATGCCGCACCCAATACTCCGGGTCCGTCAACTCCTCGACGGTCGCCAACTCACCCGTGACATTCGACACCACCGACAACGACGGACGCTCATACGCCACCCCCTCGGCCACCCGACGAAACTCCGCCAACATCGGCTCCATCAACGGCGAATGAAACGCG
>NZ_LJGU01000009.1 GCF_001751245.1 Streptomyces oceani | reverse complement strand
GGATCGCCGGCGCCGAGCGGGGCGCGGGCGATCCACTCGGCGCCGGCGGATACGACCCCGGGAGCCCCGGTCTCGGCGGCGAGGCTTCCGGGGCCGGGTTCCGGGCGCGTACGCACCCGGTGGACACCGAGGAGCGTCCGCCGATGCGGGAGATACCGGAGTACACCGCCCGCCGCCGAGCCGCCTGAACGGGCGGGCGGGACCGAAGGCGGAC
>NZ_LJGU01000011.1 GCF_001751245.1 Streptomyces oceani | reverse complement strand
GGGCTGATGAAGATGGTGCAGGCGTTCCAGCATGATCTGTTGCCGCGGTCGTTGCACGCGGAGGAGCCGTCGCCGCATGTGGACTGGTCGTTGGGTGGGGTGGAGTTGTTGGCGCAGGCGCGGGAGTGGGAGCGCGGTGATCGTCCGCGGCGGGCGGGTGTGTCCTCGTTCGGGGTGAGCGGTACGAACGCGCATGTGGTGTTGGAGGAGGC
>NZ_LJGU01000006.1 GCF_001751245.1 Streptomyces oceani | reverse complement strand
GGCCGGGCTGGCGGGGGCTTCCTGGCCGGTGCTCACTCGGTCGGGTGATCGTGCGGCGGATTCCTGTCCTGCGCAGGTGGTTGTTCGTACTGTCGGACCATGGTCACAGCCCGTCATGAGGCAGCGCATCGGATCTTCCAGGATCGTCCTGAGCTGCTGTCGCCCGTGTTCCGCATCCTGGGTGTTCCGCTGCCGCCAAAGGTCGAGGTCGA
>NZ_LJGU01000004.1 GCF_001751245.1 Streptomyces oceani | reverse complement strand
GGTCGCGGCTGCGACCGGGCCTCGCAACCAACGCCGACTGACTGCCGCCCTCGTCTCCGAAGTTGATTCCGAGGGCACCACACTGGTCATCGACGAGAGCGACCTGTTTCGGTTCCTCGCGGACTGCTTGCCCTCCTACGCGATTCCCTCCCATCTGCACACCCTGCCCACCCTCCCCCTCACCGCCAACGGCAAGGTCGACCGCAAGGC
>NZ_LJGU01000008.1 GCF_001751245.1 Streptomyces oceani | reverse complement strand
GAGGGGTTGTTGGGTGAGGGGTTTGGGGTGTTTGTGGAGCCGAGTGCGCATCCGGTGTTGGTGGTGCCGGTGGGGGAGTCGGCTGAGGTGTGTGGTGTGGATGTGGTGGTGGTGGGGTCGTTGCGGCGTGGTGAGGGTGGTTTGGGGCGGTTGTATGCGTCGTTGGGTCAGGTGTGGTCGCGGGGTGTGGAGGTGGATTGGTCCAAGGCT
>NZ_LJGU01000003.1 GCF_001751245.1 Streptomyces oceani | reverse complement strand
GAGATGGCGCTCAGCGCCGGCCAGGAGGTCGGCTGCCCGATCGTCGGGGAGTTGGTCCTGGAGTCACCACTCATCCTTGACGAAGCGGCACTGCAGATTCAGGTCACCATCGGTGCGGTCGACGACGACGGGCACCGTGAGGTCGCCATCTACAGTCAGCCGGAGACCACCCGCGACGACGACTCCGAGGCCACCTGCCACGGTCGTGG
>NZ_LJGU01000005.1 GCF_001751245.1 Streptomyces oceani | reverse complement strand
GGTCAGTCCTGCGCCAACCCGGCGAACAGGTCCTCAGCCACCGACACCGAGAACGCCCGATCCACCCAGACCCCCAACACCTCCGGATCACCACAACCCGTGATCCGCTCCCGCACCTCGGCCGACACCGTGATCCCCCGGTGCTCCAACACCCGAAGCACCTGGCGCGCCCGCTCCTCAGCCTGACCTTCCGCCTTGCCTTCCGCC
>NZ_LJGU01000001.1 GCF_001751245.1 Streptomyces oceani | reverse complement strand
CGCCGATCCGTGCGGCGACGCTGTGTATGCGTCGGTCGGTGGCCCGCTCCGGGGTGTACACCCCGGAGTCGAGCAGCGCTATGGCCAGCCGCATGGCCTTCAGGCGGCGATTGTGCGTCTCGTACCACTCCCGGGGCTGGCCGGCCGGCAGCGGCACCTTGCCCGCCGGGTGGGTCGGGGACGTCGCGGGACGGCCGCGTCGCGCGG
>NZ_LJGU01000002.1 GCF_001751245.1 Streptomyces oceani | reverse complement strand
GTGGCGGTGCGGGGTTCGGGTGTGTGGGTGCGTCGGGTGGTGCGGGCTGGTGTGGCGGAGGTGGGTGTGGGTGGTTCGTGGGTGCCGGGGTCGGAGGCGGGTGCGGTGTTGGTGACGGGTGGTACGGGTGCGTTGGGTGCGCGGGTGGCGCGTTGGGCGGTGGAGCGGGGTGCCCGGAAGCTGGTGCTGACCAGCCGCCGCGG